>CAZFKE010000051.1:3254-3562 GCA_964519475.1 uncultured Sediminibacterium sp. | reverse complement strand
CAGCTTGTTTCTTTCTGCCGGCTTTGTACTTTCTGCTGCTGCCGCAGGAACCATATCCAGCAACAATACGGGTAGTCCAATTCCTGCAAAATGACAGGCAATTCTGGATCCCATTACACCACTTCCGAGTACCGCAACTTTTTTCAAAGAACGTTTCATTTACAAAAAATATATTAACAGATCTAGATATAAACCATTTTTTAGCTTTGATTTCCCAATAATAAGTTATCTTAAATATATATTTATTTATTCTCTGTAAAACTCACTGTGCGATAATAGATTATAATATTATATTTATTTGAATAATT
>CAZFKE010000051.1:0-3244 GCA_964519475.1 uncultured Sediminibacterium sp. | reverse complement strand
TTTTCAAAATATTTATGATCAGGTCTTGCTAAGGGTTGTCAAAGCAAAATTAGTTAGCTATGCAACTATTTTCCGAAGATAAGGTAATTTTTTACCTTCCTTTCGTATAGGGGCAAAAAAAATATCAAATCTTTCAGCCTGAAAAATTTGATATTAATGCGTTGGTTTTTCTAAGAGGTTACTCTTCTGATACGGCAGCACCTTTGTATGCAAAATACAAGCAAACCAGGTAAACTGCTAATAGTACGTATACTAGCATAATCGGGGGGGATTTTGATTACTAATTTATATAGAAATAATTGCTTTTTTTAAAAATTATTGTTAACATCTGTGGAAAATGGCAGATTCATGACAATGCCATCAATAATTAACCAGTGAATATTTGTTTTTGTTCAGAAAAACCGGATTAACCCTGTTTTATGGTGCACAAACGATTTATCAACCGCTGTTTGGGGAATTTGACCACTCAAAACTTTGCACCTCTCTTTCATTGGGTTCAACGTATTTTTGAGAAATGGAGATTAGTGCAAATACCATTGCCCACCTGGCTAACCTGAGCAGATTGCATATTGCTGAATCACAGATGGAGCAATACCAGCAAGACCTTCAGAAGATGGTCGCATTTATTGAGAAGCTCAACGAACTGGATACTGAAGGGGTAACACCGCTTCGAATGATGTCTGCTGCTGAAGAACAAAGAGAAGACAAGGTTCAGGGCAGCCTCTCTCTGGAGGAAGCTTTGCAGAATGCACCTGCCAAACATGCTCCTTATTTTATTGTACCCAAGGTTATTAAAAAATAGTTTTACTTATGTCTACCGAAGTCATCATACACCTGGAAGGAATTGAAAAAAGTTATTTCATGGGTAACCAGGCTATTCCTGTTTTAAAAGGAATTAACCTCGATATTTTCAAGAACGAGTACGTGGCACTGATGGGACCTTCCGGTAGCGGTAAGAGTACCCTGATGAATATCTTAGGCTGTCTGGATTCGCCGACAGGAGGAAAGTATATATTGAACGGAAAAGACGTAAGTAAGATGGCAGATGATGATCTGGCTGAGGTAAGAAATACGGAGATTGGGTTCGTATTCCAGCAGTTCAATTTATTGCCCCGTTTAACCGCTGCAGAAAACGTAGCACTGCCCTTGATTTATGCCGGTGTTGCCAAAAAGGAAAGACACGAAAGAGCCATGGCGGCTTTGGAAAAAGTAGGTCTTGCAGAAAGATCGCACCATAAATCGAATGAGCTCAGCGGTGGTCAAATTCAAAGGGTGGCTATTGCCAGAGCTTTGGTGAACAATCCCTCCATACTATTGGCAGATGAACCTACCGGAAACCTTGACTCCAAAACTTCTGTGGAGGTTATGCATATCTTCGGAAAATTACAGGAAGCGGGTAATACCGTTGTATTGGTTACCCACGAAGAAGATATTGCAGCTTATGCCCACAGAGTAGTTAGATTAAGAGATGGATTGGTAGAAAGCGATACCACAAAATAGTATCTTGCCGAACATTTGGGCATTAATATTGTAATCTTTGCTCATTGTACTAACTATGGCTATCAAGATATATACGAAAACAGGTGATTTAGGCAAGACTTCATTGATAGGGGGTACCAAAGTACCCAAGAGTCATATCAGAATAGATACTTACGGAACGGTGGATGAACTCAATTCCTGGATAGGAGTGGTGAGCGACCTTACGCCCGATGAACATATTAAAGTGGTGCTGAAAGAAATTCAGGATCGATTGTTTACCGTTGGATCTTCGCTGGCCTGCGATCCCGAGAAAGAACCTCTCATGAAAATTCCTGATTTAAAGGAATCCGATATTGTTTTTCTGGAAAAAGAAATTGACCAGATGAATGATAATCTTCCTGCTATGAAATTCTTTGTATTGCCCGGCGGTCATCTGGCCATTTCCCAGACCCATGTTGCCCGTTGTGTTTGCCGCAGGGCAGAACGCTGCTGCGTAAATATGCAGGAGCAGGATATTTTTGTTGAACCCCTGGTCATTAAATACCTGAACAGGTTAAGCGATTATCTTTTTGTTTTGTCCAGATACATTGGACACCAGATGGGGGTAGCTGAAATTCCCTGGAAACCGCGGGTTTAAAGAATCAATCCGTCTTTCATGTGAAGTGTTCTGTGGCTTAAGCCGGCCAATTCTTCATTGTGCGTAACAATTAAAAAACTGGTACCCATTTCCTGATTAATACGGGTAAACAACTGGTGCAGTTCCCTTGCATTAGTACTGTCCAGATTGCCGGTTGGCTCATCTGCAAATACAATCAGTGGCTCGTTAATCAGGGCCCTGGCTACGGCCACACGCTGTTGCTCTCCTCCGGAGAGTTCATTGGGTTTGTGGTGAGTCCGATCCTTCAGCCCTAATAAATCCAATAGTTTTAGCGCTCTTTCCTTTACTTCTGCCTTGTTTTTATTAGCAATCCAGCCGGGTATGCTAACATTTTCCAGGGCATCAAACTCTGGTAAGAGGTGATGAAACTGAAAAATAAAACCCATGTTCAGATTTCGGAACCTGGCCAGGTCCTCTGTATTCATACTTAGTAAATCCTGGTTGTCTACCTGTATACTCCCGCTATCCGGCTTGTCCAGGGTGCCTAAAATATGGAGCAAAGTACTTTTCCCTGCCCCGGAAGAGCCTACAATACTAACCATTTCGCCTTTCCCAATTGTTATATCAACGCCTTTTAAAACGGGGAGGTTTCCAAATTTTCTGGTAATGGCCGTGGCTTTCAGCATGTAATGGGCTTTTAGATAACGCAAATTAACCTTTTCTGCAGAGATGGGTAAAACTCACATTTGGTGGTATCATTTATACGGTTACTTTTGCAAAAATAATCGAGACTATGTTTTGGACATTAGAATTAGCAAGTTATTTAGAAGAAGCTCCCTGGCCTGCTACCAAGGATGAGTTAATCGATTATTCTATCCGCAGTGGTGCGCCATTGGAAGTGGTAGAAAATCTGCAGGAATTGGAAGACGAAGGAGAAGTGTATGAGAGCATTGAAGACATCTGGCCTGATTATCCAAGCCAGGAAGACTTCATGTTCAACGAAGACGAGTATTAATTAATACACTACAAAATAGAAAGATGGCTAACTGATTATTCAGATAGCCATCTTTTGCTTATACGCAGCTGTGATTACTGCTGTGTTTCCATTCTTTTATTGCTTGGGTTTTGCCGGGAATGTCATCTTGAAATAGAATAACATCAATGCCA
>CAZFKE010000050.1:0-3866 GCA_964519475.1 uncultured Sediminibacterium sp. | reverse complement strand
CGTCTGACCGGTATCTTCATCTGTGTTTACACGAAGGGTTGGATCTTCTTCTACCAGTTTGGCAATAGCCATACCCATTTTATCAACGTCGGCCTGTGTTTTAGGCTCCACGGCAATGGCAATAACCGGTTCAGGAATAAACATATTCTCCAGGGTGATCGGATGGTTCTCATCACATAAGGTATCACCTGTTTTAATCTCTTTAAAACCCACAGCTGCTGCAATATCGCCGGCTTCAATAAAATCAACGGGGTTTTGCTTGTTGGCGAACATTTTCATGATACGGCTGATACGTTCTTTCTTACCACTTCTTACGTTCAATACATAAGAACCTGCATCCAGGTGACCTGAATAACAACGGAAGAAGGCCAAACGCCCTACAAAAGGATCGGTCATAATCTTGAAAGCCAATGCGGCAAAAGGCGCTTTCGCATCTGCTTTGCGGGTAATGGTTTCACCTGTATCGGGATCGGTACCTACGGTATCTTCAATATCAACCGGAGAAGGCAGGTAACGGCAAACCGCATCCAGTGCCGTTTGTACCCCTTTGTTTTTGAAAGACGAACCGCACATCATTGGCACGATGCTTAGATCGATGGTTGCTTTGCGGATCGCTTCATGCATTTCATCTTCTGAAATACTTGCCGGATCATCAAAGAATTTTTCCATCAAATTATCGTCGTATTCAGCAACTGCTTCTACAAGATTTTGTCTCCAGAGTTGCGCTTCTTCCAGCATATCAGCAGGAACTTCGATCTCATCAAAGGTCATTCCTTCTGTTTCCATGTGCCAGATAACCCCTTTCATTTTGCTCAGGTCCACCACACCGGTAAAATCATCTTCCGCACCAATGGGCAATTGCAAAGGCACCGCTTTGGCTCCCAGCATGTCTTTTACCTGTTGAACCACCATCAGGAAGTCTGCACCCGAACGGTCCATTTTGTTTACAAAACCAATACGGGGAACTTTATAACGGTTAGCCTGGCGCCAAACCGTTTCAGACTGTGGCTCAACACCATCTACTGCGGAGAATAAAGCGATCAGGCCATCCAGTACACGCATAGAACGCTCTACCTCAACGGTAAAATCCACGTGGCCCGGGGTATCTATGATATTAAAATAATAGCTTTTGGTATTTGCATCAGCAACCCCTTTAATGGTAGGGAACTTCCACTGACAGCTAACGGCGGCTGAAGTAATGGTAATACCTCTTTCTTTTTCCTGCTCCATCCAGTCGGTGGTAGCTGCACCATCGTGTACCTCACCGATCTTATGAATCATACCTGTATAACGGAGGATACGCTCAGTGGTAGTGGTCTTACCTGCATCGATGTGCGCAGCAATACCAAAGTTCCGTTGAAATTTCAAGTCAGCCATAATGTGTTCTTGTTTTTAGTTTGATTTTTGAAGTTAGCCTTCAAAATTTTTCGAGCCGCAAAGGTAGGGATTCTACCGATTGTTTGGAAGAATAGGGAGGATTAAATTATAGTGTGGAAAACTAGGCAAGTTGGGGGATTGGAGTGTGAAGTTTGTAGTTTTAAATTATCAGACAACCCCAAACTTCACACCCCCAATCCAAATTTTTCATAAAAAACAGAACACGAGACAGGCAGTAACTTAATTGAATATCAATTAGTTACTACTTCGCTGGCTTTACACTTACCAAAGCGATATCATAAATAACGGCTGAATTGGGTGGGATAGTAACTGTACCCACTTCACCATAAGCCAGTGCGGCAGGAATGATGGCGCGGCAGATGGTGCCTTCTTTCATCCTGGTTAACATTTCACGTAAACCGGGAATCGTTTCTCCTGTGACGGCCATATAGGATTGTTTGGTTTTACTCGTATTATCTATTTCTGTGCCATCAGGCAGGGTAATAATCACGTTCATGATAACAGTGTCTTTCAGAGTAGGCTGTATTCCGGTACCCATTTTGGAAACTGAATAGCTAATGCCATTGGGCAGGGAGGCAAAACCAGCCGTGGTTTTGATCTTGGCAAACAACAGCTCTTCCAGTTTTTTGCCTTTCTCCAGCTGGAATTTTTTTTGATAAGCCAGCAGGCGTTGTTCAGCAGAAGCCGGGTTAATCATGGAAGTTTTGTTCTGCAGCATCTCATCCACTGCTTTTTTAAACAGGACCTGGTTACTGGGGAAAAAACCGGTCTTGGCCAGTAACTGCTGCATCATATATACACCCAGGCTATAGGAGATGGTATCTTCTAAGGCCGAATAATTATTAGCGACTTTCGCTTTAACAGGCGATGCGGCAGGTTTCTGCTGTGCCCATGCACCTACCATAAGGGCCAAAAGACTAAGCGATAGTAATGTTTTTTTCATTTGTAACTGATTTTAAAATATCCTATAAAGATACTGAAATTCGAAAAAGGTTGGAATGCTTTCAAAATCATTTAAGCAAGGGGAATGACAATGAAAGATTCAAGAAACAAGCCTCGGGAGAAAGAACTTGTTTCCTGAATCTTGTTTCCCGAACCCTGCCTACCTATTTGCGCCGAACCTGCAATAATTCTAGGGTTATTTGCAGGGCACTATTGGGTGGTATGGCATTGCCTTTCCCCTTTTCACCATAGGCCTGGCTGGAAGGAATATATAGTTGCCAGATAGAACCGGAAGGCATTAACTGAACGCATTCATTCATTCCGGGAATAAGTGTAGCGGGTAATGCTAAAATGGGCAGATTTTTTGCATAAGAATCTTCAAAAACCGTTCCGTCTGCCAGCATCCCTTTGTAATGAATAATGATAGAATCCATTTCTGCCGGGCGCGGACCCTTTCCCTGTTTGATAATCGTATATTGAACACCGCTGGGCAATTTACCAACGCCCTCTTTATCTTTCAATGAATTGAACAGGCGGGCTTCCAGTATTTTTCCTCTTTCCTTAAATACATTTTCGCGGTAGGCATTCATCATAGGAACCTGCAGGCTATCGGCGATCTGTCTTTTACGGTTATTGTACACATCTTGCATACCCGCCTGGAAATAAGGAGCATCAATTGTGGTAAACCCATTGCTTAGTAAGAACTGTCCAACGTAGGCACCCAATACATATTGGATAGAATCACTGAATGATTTTAGTTTGGGGCTAACAGACTCAGTAGGTTTTGTGCCAGTTTTTTGTGCATAGGTATGGTTTGCAAAAAAAATACCTATTATTAAAACACGGAACAGGAATAGTCTCAGTTTCATATAACCTATATTCATGATGATAATACATAAAACAAAATTGCCCGATATATATGAACTTAAAAAGTTTGTCAGTAAAGTAAGGTTTTTCAAAAAAAACATCCATGCCGACGATTTAATTCGATGATGCCCTGATGACGGCAAAATTTAAAATACCCGCAGACGTAATAGTACTTGCTGTGGGGTTTACAAATGTTATGGTAAACGATCCGGCAGCAACAGCGCTTACATAAGTAATCAATCCTTGCGCGCTGTTTCCTGGTGATCTGTATGAAATAACAACAACATCATTTGCCGTTACGGCGGTATTATTTACTACAAAACTTGAGGATGTTCCGTTAGTAACGGCACCGCTAAACAATAAAATTTCACCGGTCAGTTTATTGGCCGTTACTGCTGTAGTTCTGGACGTGGTTTGTGAAAAAACGCCACCTGCCCCTAAACCTGTTCCGTAACCAATACCCGCATTGGGGCTTACGGTAAGTATCGATCCATTTGCAGAAAGTGAAGCAGTGGTGATAGATCCGGTTACCGTTAATCCTGCTCCTACGGTAGCTCCCCCTGTTACTGCAACTCTTTGTGATGATAGTGTTCCCGTTGAGGTAATATTACCTGAATTAATACCATTAGTGATAGCCAATGCTGGCGCACTGATTGTAC
>CAZFKE010000049.1:3833-4090 GCA_964519475.1 uncultured Sediminibacterium sp. | reverse complement strand
ACAGATCTTATCCGATTCTGTAACTGTCAAAGGATTACAGTTCAGGCATTCTAACACCAACACTTTTCACGAACAGGGAGCGGCAGTTGCTTTAGGTAATTTTAGCATTTTGGAAGATTGTGATGTGCAATGGTGTGATTTTGGAGGTGTAAGTATGGGGTCCTGGTCCAAAGCAATCAATGTTAACGCATCAAATAACGGTGCTACCGGATTCAGCGCTTCCAACTGCTATGATTTTGTTATCTCCCATTGTACTG
>CAZFKE010000049.1:0-3619 GCA_964519475.1 uncultured Sediminibacterium sp. | reverse complement strand
GGTTTTACTAGTGTTACCCGCGTTATAAATATAAAAACCACGGCCCCAAGCCAATTAATGTCCGAAACAATCTGGTTCGTAATAACAGCAAGACTTCTAATAAAAACTCGGCCTTAATGATTGAGGTTTCAGAGGAAGCTAATGTAGAAAACAACATTGTAATCAATAATGATTATCGGGGTATTTATATATCTGCGAGCTGGAATTGTAAAATCACAAATAACATCGTGGCTTTTAATAAAGGACATCATGGAATTGATCTTGCCGGAATGCCACGCAATGAAGCGAAATTAATTAACAACCAGGTATTAAACAATATAATCTATAATAACCAGACCAGCTATGATCTGAATATCATCAAAGATAACGGAAAGGATATCAAAAATAACATAAGTGATTATAACCTTATTTACAGAGATAAAGGTCAGATAAGCTTAAAATGCGATTCAGTTTATCATAGTATAGAAGATTGGAAGACGCAAACACCATACGGCAAACATAGTATTTCGAAATCACTGATGCCCTGAGTATGCCTTGTATGCTGACCTTATTAAGCAATGAATTTCTATAAAAAAAAGATATGAGAAAAAATATTTTTATCACCATGGCCTGCTTTTTATTTGCATTAGCAGGAACGGCCCAAACCTTGCCAAAACCATCAGACCGCCAGTTAATGTGGCAGAAGATGGAAACTACGGCCTTTATCCATTTCACTGTTAATACCTTTACCGGAAAAGAATGGGGAGATGGGACAGAAAGACCTGAAATTTTTAATCCTGTGCAACTTGATACAAGGCAGTGGATAAAGTCTTTAAAAGATGGCGGCTTCAAAATGGCGATCATTACAGCAAAGCATCATGATGGTTTTTGCCTGTGGCCTTCTAAATATACAGAACACTCAGTAAAAAATAGTCCATGGAAAAACGGAAAAGGAGATGTTGTTAAAGAAGTTGCTGATGCCTGTAAGGAATATGGCTTGAAATTTGGATTTTATCTTTCCCCATGGGACCGGCATGAGTCTACATACGGAACTCCCGAATACAATACTTATTACAAAAATCAACTCCGTGAATTACTCACAAATTATGGAGAAGTTTCCGAATTATGGCTCGTTGGTGCTAAAGGTGAAAATTCAACAGACATGCAATACGATTTTGAAGCTTACTGGAGTATGGTAAGGGAGTTACAGCCAGGTGCCGTTTTATTTTCTGATGTTGGCCCTGATGTACGATGGGTAGGCAATGAAGCCGGAAATGCCGGAGAAACCTGCTGGTCTACAATCAATATTGATGGTATGGCTCCCGGAAAATCAGACGCTGCTTACCTCAATACAGGTAGCTCTTATGGTAAATCATGGATACCGGCTGAAACTGATGTATCTATAAGGCCAGGGTGGTTTTACCATCCGTAAGAAGATGATAAAGTTAGATCCCCAAAAGATCTGGTAGATCTTTACTATAAGTCTGTAGGACGAAATAGTTTACTACTGCTTAATGTGCCACCAAACCCAAAAGGCTTGTTTTCAGAAAAGGATATTGCAAGTTTAGCCGGCTTCCGACACATACTAGACGACACTTTCAAGATCAACCTTGCGAAAGGCAATACCCAGCCTGCTTTAACAGATCAGGCACTCAGTTCTTTTATAACACTTGTTGAAAATAAACCATTGATTATTGATTTCAAAAAGCCGGTTAAAATTAACAGAGCGATTTTCCAGGAAAATATTGCTACAGGACAACGGGCAGAAAAAGTTTTGTTTGAATATTGGGATGGAAAAGAATGGAAAATGATAAGTGACTTTACCACCATTGGATATAAGCGCCTGCTAAGATTTGATACCAAAAATTTAAGTAAGATCCGTGTCACTGTTCTAAGATCCAAGGAGCCGGTTCAACTCGCAGAATTAGGCCTTTTCTATGCTCAGAGCGAATGATTGATTTATACACTTGTTTTAAAGTAAAAAACTATAATGATGAAAAAAAGAATATTAATTGTATTACTGATAATAATCTCCGGATTTCATAACTCGTTTGCACAAAAACAGTTATCAGATGAGGAAAGAATGCAGTGGTGGAAAGAGGCGAAATTCGGGATGTTTATTCATTGGGGTATTTCTTCAATATGGGGGGGTAATTATGACGGGAAAAAAATTAAAGGGAATAGCGAATGGATCATGCATGGTGCCGAAATATCCATGGCCGAATATCAAAAATTAGCCGAAGAGTTTAATCCGGGATCGTTCAATGCTGATGCATGGGTAAGAACAGCAAAAGAATCAGGGATGAAATATATTGTTTTTACTTCCAAGCACCACGATGGGTTTGCCATGTTCAAATCCGAGGCCAGCGATCTAAATATTGTAGATGCTACGCGGTGGCATCTGGGATCCCGCTCAAAAAGGAAGTATGGACGAATACCTGGATAAAGTAGCTGTGCCACAGGTTAGAGAGATCTTAACCAAATATGGGCCCATTGCAGAACTATGGTGGGATACACCTAATGATATGACTAAAGAGAAGGCCGCAAAATTAACTCCGTTATTGGATCTGCAGCCTGCTATGATTACCAATAACCGTTTAGGCGGAGGTGTTCCCGGAGATATAGAGACACCTGAGCAATATATCCCGGCAACAGGAATTTCTGGAAAGAATTGGGAGTCGTGTATGACCATGAATGACAGTTGGGGCTATAGAAGCACCGATGATAACTGGAAAAGTAGTAAAACCTTGATTAGAACCTTGATTGATGTAACATCCAAAGGAGGTAACCTGTTATTAAATGTTGGTCCAACAAAGGAGGGGATAATCCCTCAGCCATCTATTGATCGTTTAAAAGATATAAGTGCCTGGCTCAAAGTAAACGGAGAGGCGATTTACAAGACAAAACCGAGCCCATTTCCGTATTTAAGCTGGGGCAGAGCAACTGTAAAAGGAAATAAACTGTATCTGCATGTGTTTGAATGGCCTGAGGATGGAAACCTGAAGGTACCTCTTAAAAATATGGTAAAAAAGGCTTATTTTTTGGCCGAACCGACAAAAAGCCTACAGTATGATTCAAATCAAAATAATACAGTGAAAGTACCTAGCACTGCTCCTGACAGTATTGCAACCGTAATTGTATTGGAAATAAAAGGAGAGCCTGTTCCCATTCCCATTCCCTCTTTAAACCGGCCAGCAATAGCATCATCAGAAGACGGTAGTAAAAGCGCGACAAATGGAAAAGACAGCGGATGGGTGCAGGTTACTTTTAGAAATCCCACGGTCATAGGGGCAATAGGCGCTCAGGAGGGAGGGAATTTTGATAAGGGCATTCAGCGATACAAGCTTGAATACATAGATGGCAGTACATGGAAAACCATTTTAGAAGGAAGTACGATCGGCCCTGGGTTTATTCGTTCATTTAAACCTGTTCTGGCAAAAACAGTGAGATTGACAGTTCTAAAGGCGAATGGTGAACCTGGTATTAAAGATATTTTTTTATTTCCGGTAGAATAAGTAGTAAGAAGTTCAGGCAATAAGTTATTTAAAAGCAATGACTGGTATTAAATAGGATACAATTTTAAAACCATGTACTTGCTCAGTTCTCATTAATAATTTTGTATGAAAAGGTATCTGTTAAA
>CAZFKE010000048.1:0-4582 GCA_964519475.1 uncultured Sediminibacterium sp. | reverse complement strand
GGACGGCGCTGAGGACGCGTGCGGTGGCATGCTGGCCAACGGCTCCGCCGCGCACCCGCGCTAGCCAAACATGCCGGCGACGCACTCGCGCAATTATAGAACCTGCGACGTAGGCAAGGCATAGATATTGGTGCGTGCAAATTTTATGTGGGCATTGAAGAAAATGAGGTGCAAAATTTTGACACATTTACCAACGGGTGTAATGATGTAGTTGTTTATTTACAAGAGCATAACATTAAAAGTGTTGCAATGGAGGCCACAGGTGTCTATTGGGTAACCTTGTATGATATGCTGACAGCGGTGGGCATAGAAGTTTTTGTCGTTAATGGACGCCATGTAAAACATGTGCCAGGCCGCAAGACTGATGTTAAAGATTGTATGTGGATAAAGGAATTACATAGCCACGGATTATTGCGAAATAGTTTTATTACGCCTTCTGAAGTTAGAGAATTGCGTAGTTATGTTCGTATCCGTGAAACACAAATAGAAGCAAAAGTAAGAGCTGTTCATAGGATGGACAAAGCGTTGATACAGATGAATATCCGGCTATCAAGTGTATTTACGAACATGCAGGGGCTGTCTGCAATGAGTATCATCGAAGCTATTCTAAATGGAGAAAGAGACCCGCAAGCCTTAGTGATGTTATGCGCCGGGCAGATATTAAAAAATCAGAACGATGAAGTACTAAAACGTCTGGAAGGGTTTTATAAGCCAGATCAGTTATTTGCATTGAAACAAGCCTATGAAGAATATCATTTTTATACCAACCAGATGGCCCAATGTGATAAAGCAATAGAATCCTCCCTGCAAAAATTAACAGCCGATAAAGAAACCCCATTGTTGCCAACTTTAGGGAAACGTATCTACCATAATGCGCCACAGGTTGTGAATTTGGACTTAATGATTCAGCAACTATTTGATGGAAAGGATTTAACTGTCTTACCTGGTATAACCAGTTATAGCCTGCTGAAATTTTATGCACATATAGGTAATAAATGGAGTGCCTTTCATTCTGAAAAAGAATTTACGGCATGGCTGGGTTTGGCACCATCAAAATATCAGTCGGGGAAAAGCCGAAAATATAAGAAGATGAAGAATAATACCACTGCTGGTCAGATTCTGAAAGAATGCTGTCAACCCTTGTTACGGAGTAAGAACAATGCTTTAGGTGTATTTGGAAAACGAATATCAGCCAGACGAGGGCCTTCAATAGCGATTAAGGCAATGGCTCGAAAGCTGGCTTGCTGGATCTACCGCATCATGACCAAGGGGTTGAATTTTGTTGAAAATGGTATTAAGCAGTATGAAGAAAAGCAGCAGAAACAAAAAGTTAAGTGGCTAGAAAAGCAGGCTGCTTCATTAAACTTACAACTTGTAGCTACTCCTTAAAGGGACGGCTATAAGTTCATTAGTACAAAGATCAGCTATACACGGAAGCTAACTAAAAAATGCAGTAATGTGTAATGATTGAGACAAGCTGACTTTCTCCGGCATATAAGTCCGCTAAATTTAATTTTTAAAGATTAGTTTCTCTCTCACCATATCTTTTTTCAATCTTGAAACCGGTATCCGGGAACCATCTTTTAATAAGAGTTCAAAAATGTTGTCCTCTTTTATCAAGCTGCGAACAAAATGGCTGTTCACCAGATGCGATTGATGACAGCGGAGGAAGTCGTAGTCCTTTAAAATTTCATCGTATTCATAAATCCCCTTGGATACCAATAGTTTTTCGCCAGACTGGAGGTAAAACCGGGTGTAATTATCTGCGGCCTCACAGCGGATTACTTCATCGGGGTTGACCAGCCGCATTTCTTTAAGCAAAGGGAGCGCAATGCGGTGCTCTTTTTTATGCGGATTGTTGTGCATGGCAAGCAGGTTTTGTATCTGCTCCTGTACCTGTTTTTTCTGCTTTCTTGAAGCAGCTTTGAGCAGTGCTTTGCCAAGCTCTTCGAGTTTCACTGGTTTTAATAAGTAGTCCAGGGCGGAGCATTTTACGGCCTGGATGCCGTATTGGTCAAAGCCTGTTACAAAAATGACATCAAAATCATAGTCGCCGATCTCCGCCAGCAAGTCGAAACCCGATTTGATGGGCATTTGTATGTCTAAAAAAATCAGCTCGGGATGGGTTGCCGCAATCAGGGTTAATCCTTCTGCTGCATTCAAAGCTTCACCAACGATCTCAACCTGGTTGAAATTCTTGGTCAACAGACCCTTGAGGTGGGTGATGTTCTTCTTCTCGTCATCTATGATCAATGCTCGTATCATGATTGCAACCAGTTTTCAAAAAAGAAATAAGCTTTTGTTCCCTGATCTGTATAGGTCAAATCGTATTTTATGTTTTCTGAGCGGTATAATTTCTTTAGCTTCTCTATCCGCTCCCTGGTGAATTTGACACCATAGCCGGACTTTCGGTTGTCTTTTGGTTGATCTCCCCTGCCATTGTCTTCTATGGTGATCTCCAGATTGCTTCCTGTTTTCGAAAAAGCAAGGGTGATGATGCCGGCACTGCTCATACCAGATACTCCATGCTTGACCGCATTTTCCACGGAAGGCTGCAAGAGCATGGGTGGGAATTCTATGGCTTCCAGGTCAAGATTCGGATCAATGGATAATACGTATTTGAATTCAAAACGAAGTTGCTCAATACGAATGTATTTTTCGAGCATTTCAATATCCTGCGCCAGACTGATGAATAAGACATTGCTGTTTTTAAGGGTGTCGCGCATGATATCGGAAAAGGAAGCGAGGTATTCATTGGCCCGATCATTCTCCTTATTGGTAACCAGTCCTTCAATAGAACTGAGCGCATTATAGACAAAGTGCGGATTGAGTTGGCTTTGAACGGTTCTGAGTTGTTCCTGCAACCGTTCCTGCTTCTGTCTTTCCTTACCTAACCTGTATTTGTAAAAGCTGTAGGGAACGCCTATTAAAGTAGCCAATCCCAGTAAGCCAAACGTGGCTATTGCCCAGGAGCGCTGGTACCAAAAGGGAAGGGCGGCAAGCTGATAGGTATTGAAAGCTGTCATGTCTACATACCTGATATCAAGCCAATACTCTTTACCAGCCTTCATCTCCTGTAAGGCTAACAGGTGACCGGTTCGTTTCCAATCGGTGGCGATGCTTTCATTTGCCTGACGAAGCCTAAACAGGATGCAGGAATCTTTGTTGAAGGAGAGGTTTTTGACCAGGAGTTCTACATGCTTTCCTGCGGGGATTGTGATCTTGTTTAAAGGGTGGAATCCCGGTTTTTGTTTTTTAATGGCTTCTATGCCTTTTGTGCGGATTTTATTATCCACAGAATCATACTGGTTTCGTATCCTGAAATCTGTCACAATAGGCAATAATTCCGGGCGGGCAAAACTGAGCTGCTGGATGATTTTACCATCCTCCTTGTACCTGAACTGCAACACTAATTTTTCATTGGCTTTTAAAATGGTATCTGCCAATAATCCCCCATAAGGAAATAATATGGAACTCTTTTTTGCAAAGACAAGTGGTGCCCAACGCTCATTCGACGGATGATTCAAAAAGTAACGATATTCTATCCCGATAAGCTTTTCTGTTTTCAAAGGTTTGCCGATACGAAAATATTGATCGCTGAAGATGGCAATGCCTCTCGGGGCCAGGGCTAACCTGATTTTTCCGGATATGGTCGTAAATGATTGTTCCTTGGTGAGTTTGTTCAGGTAGAACCCTGATTCAATGATGACCGGTATTTCCGCAACAAAAGTAATGCTGTATTTCTCCACGGTCTGCGCACCTGCATGGGTAATGGCGCCGAGTAATGTGCCGCCATATAATAAGAGGGGCTTCACCATGGATAAGAGATTTCTTACTCAATTTAACATTATTTATTTAAAATGTAAATTATTGAAAACCAATAATTTAAAAACTGAAATGCTGCGTATTACCGATCCTTACAAAAAAGCACCCGATCCGGATCATTTCCCAACCAATACACAACGCTGTCTTTGAAGGCTACTGGAATTGAACAGTTTCAAGTGTCATCCGGAATTGCCGGAGCTATTGTTCACACTTAATTCTTTAGCCATGAAAACCCCGCACTTGATTATTTCGCTTGTTGTAGTTGTATTGCTGGCCTGCAACAAGGAGCAGGCCATGCAAGCTCCTTACCGTACCCGATCAGACTTTTTTGAAACAGACAAAGATTTACATAAGACCTTGCAAACAGTGCTTGACAAATCTTCTCACGGTGAAAAACTGCAACGGGTGGAAAGCATTGCCTATCTCGATGCCAAAAACAAAAGCTATGCTTTCGTTTTTTACCGGTCTGATAAGGGGAGTAGTAATGTGGTGTTACAAAAATCCTATCTCGCGAACAAGCAGGTTACCATGAGCAGTACCCGGTGTGAGGGTGTTGACTGCAACTGCCAGGTAAAAACCATTATCAGTGATAGTGGCGATGTTACCCTGGGTTGTTCCTGTAGTTCCTGCACTATGCTGACCAACAGCGTTTCACCCGCAAGCTATTAGTATGGAAACGATTACTGTTGATCACCGAAACTATCCACTCCTTTCCCCGCGAGCACTGCCTGACGGATTCAATGGGTTGTTGCTGAAA
>CAZFKE010000047.1:3748-5199 GCA_964519475.1 uncultured Sediminibacterium sp. | reverse complement strand
GATATTGGCCGCATAGGAAATACCCCATGGTACTACAGCCGCGGTCAGGTCCGGCGCAAACAGGGCCCATCCGTTCTGAACGACCTTGGTATCTGCCGGAGGCAGTTTACCGTCTTTCTGGAACCCGGAGAAACGCAGTTCAGGGATCAGTTCAGGACCGTGCGCACCCATTCTTTTGGGAGAATGACAGTCATCACATCCAATGGTATTTACCAGGTACTCGCCACGCGCGATCCTGGCGGTGGCAGAGGTATCAACGGTGTTACCACCGGCAGCTGCAGTGTTGGTCTGGGAATCCTTGCCGGAACTGCCGGTGCACGCAACGACCGCGGCGGCTATAACGGCAGAGAGAACGGCTACTGTGAGAAATTGTTTTTTCATAGTCGGTTTATGTGGTTAAATGGTATTGTGAATGCATTTCAGTAACAGAAATGTTTTCATTGCCGCAAACCTACCGGTAGCAAAAGCTGCGGGCAATCACATAAAAATGTGGTTGGGTATGAAAGGAGAATACAGCGTAGGAATGGTAATGGGTGGGGAACAGAGGAACAATTGAACAGATGAACAAGGAATGATGAATGTTGAATAGAAACCTTATTCAAAGACGTACATCTAAATGATCAGATGAATAACCCCAGCCTTCAGGCTGGGGACACAGCAGCACACAGGTTTCTCCGGGCTTCAGCCCTTGCAGCCGAGTCTAAAACCATTTATAAAATCTTTTATTGAGTATCAATTGTTTGGAGCACGTGAACTGCGCTGGTTCTGAAATACGGGGTTTTTCCCGGTAGGGGGATGCTGTTTGCTGGGTAAATTGTTGATACACTGATGACCGGCAAAATTTTCTGCAGCTATCATATTAAGTGATTGTGTGCGAAGGGTTTCGGAATTGTTTCGTAAATAAACGGAGTCGGGCGAAATAATATTAAATTCATTTTATGCTAAAAATATCATCCATTGACTGGGGTAGTGACAGTGCGGAAAAAGACCCCAATCTTTTAAAATATTTCATTAATCAACCTTCTTTAAATAGACTGTATAATCGTTCAAAAACATTTGTTATTGGTCGTAAAGGGGCTGGAAAAAGTGCAATTCGAAAAAAACTGGTAGAACAATTCAGTAATTGGCAAGATAATTATATCGTCGAAATCACACCTACGTTTAATATTTTTAGTAACCTAATTTCAGATACAGACATTCGCGTGAATTTCAACGAAGAAGTTTTTTTTCAATACGTATGGCTAAATCACTTATATAAAAAGGCTTTTCTTGAAATTGGAAAAAATCCCAAAAACAATAATGCTAACGAATTCGATTTTGCAATTGAGCTTGCAAAAGCTCACGATTTTAAGGAAAAGAATTTGTTAGAATCTGCTCGAGATTTACTTAATAAATTAAAAATAAAAGCTGGGAAGCTTGGAGATTTGGGTATTGAAATCGAAAACATACTA
>CAZFKE010000047.1:1352-3738 GCA_964519475.1 uncultured Sediminibacterium sp. | reverse complement strand
CAAAAATTTGTTCTGCAGGATATAAAATTACCTGGATCATTGATGACTTAGATCTAGGCTGGAATAATTCTTTAATCGCAAACAATCTACTATTAGGTCTACTCACCTGCAGTAATTATATAAAGAACATCAGCCCAAATCTTCATTTGTTCATATGTCTTAGGGAAGATGTTTATCGAATCTTACTAACACATACTCAGCATAGTGACAAATATCGTGATGTCGAAAAAATTCAATGGAGTGCGGAGAATCTTGTTGAATTATTAAATAGTCGGATTGCATATAACTGTGAATTGCAAGGAACATTAACACCGGAAAATCCTTTTCTTTCGGTTTTTCCGGAAACAATAGGTACTTCACTAACAACGAACTGGTTGTACGAGAGAACTCTTGGGAGGCCGAGAGAGCTTATCCAGTTGGTCCGTCTCTATACTGAAAATAATGTTTCTGATACGCCGAGCTCTGATATACTTAAATCAGTGGAACTAGAATATTCAAACTGGAAAATCGAAGATTTGACCACAGAATATTCAAATCAATATCCGAACTTGTTTGAACTTTTTAAATTTTGGCGAACAAAATTCTTTCGTCAGAAATATCACCTTAAACACAGCGAGTTTGATGACATGTTTCTAGAAATATCGACGCAACTTAGCATTACCTCAGATTGGTATATGAATGCTGTTAATAATTTGGAATCAAATATGATCTTGAGTATTCTATACGAAATCGGTTTTATAGGAGATTTTATTTTGGGTGGTGCTGGTGGCAGCAAAGTCATATATTCATTTGAAGAGCTTCACTCTCCAATTTTTGAAGAGTTTCAGATTCATCCTTGCTTCAGAAAAGCACTAGGAACCGTTGATCGCATCAGAGCAAAAAGCTAATTACTTCGCCCAACAGTGATTTTGCAAAAGTTGGGCAATAGAATTTGGCTTCAGCTAATCGGATTTTTTGTGACCAAGACAGCAGTGGAATCATGGATGGCGCAACTTTCGCAAAGCATTCAACATTACCTTCAACCAAAACAAATTAATATGAAATTGTTAAATACCATAGCTGTTATTTCAGTTCTTATTATTTTCTCTTCATGTACTAGCAATAGCAATTCAAATATAAGTATCAGTGAACTCGATTCTGCTGCTAACAAGTCATATACAAAATCCGAACAACCGAATATTCCAAAAGATTCATTACTGAAACTTTCAGGAAAAAGTAAGGTATCAGTTGGCCCTCTGGCTATCCAATTTGAAAAGTTTGCTCAATCAAAACAGTTTATTTTCGATAGATATCCAACGTATTCGGGAACAGAATGGCGCTTATATACTGCAGAAAGAGGAAACAAGTACTTAACTTCAAATATTGAAATAACATCTTCTGAAAAAGAGCCGCTACTACCTTGTATTTTTCTTTATAAATATGATAATGGATCCCTCATTTATGTAGGCACGTTTGATTATAAACTTTATCATTGGGAAGATTATGCTACATATTTAGGGAACTATCACGATAATCATAATGATTTTAAATATCAAACTACTGTTAAGTTCTCAATTGGTTTTCAGGTAGATGAGAAAATGTTGATGAGTTCAACGTTACTGGTATTACTTAAAAAACAAAATTCAATTGAAAGAAGTGAAGACAGGTTTGAAAACCCGCCAGTTCAATACTCAGCATCTAACTGTATAACACCGGACTATAATTCTTTGAATTCCGACTTTTTAAAAGATTTTGAAGTTGTTGCTTTAATTAACAAAGATAAAATTAAGTGATAGCGGTTGGTATATTTCTAACAAGTGGCTTTGAAAAAGTTGGGTAACAGAATTTTTTTCTTCAGTTTTTGAAATTCTAATCATCTATTTTATTTTAATCTTGACGGAGCTGGCTTAGCTACATTATGTATCAAGTTTACATACAGTCAAGTTGGTGGATCGCGGATGCCACAACCTTCGAAAAGCCTTTAAGGTTCTCAAAAATCTACTGAGGCAGCCCAGACCCTATGACTAAATGATCAGACAAATCTTCTACAAGCATAGTTTCGTATAATCATTCTTGTGGGTAAACAAACATTGGTGCTGAAAATCCTTCACAACAATAAGCTCCGAACCGTTTGCAACTAGCTTACCCTATCAATAAACCACGCCATATACAAATACCCCCACCCCCACAAGCGTATTTATACCCTATTTTTTATGCGGGATGCACGGTAATAGGGATTAAAACTTGTGGTAAATACCCTAATTTCTGAAGCGTATTTACTCTGTCTTACAGCGGGTCTTTTAACGCTACCACAGCTCAGGTGAAAGTATTATTTTACGGATACCAATATCAGAAACCATGCACGATCCGTTGCGGCCGATACATGATCTGGTCTTTCACCACCTGC
>CAZFKE010000047.1:0-1342 GCA_964519475.1 uncultured Sediminibacterium sp. | reverse complement strand
GTGGAGTCCTTCCATGCAACGGCCGTATTGCTCTGCAACCAGCTGCACGAGTATGCCAATACGGTAGAGAACCTGCCCCTGCAGGAACAGGGCAAACAGGAACTCGGCACCGCCTACCGCGCGCTGCGCGACCAGCTCTACAACAGCCTGAATGTACTGGAACGTTTTCCCGCACTGGTCAACAAGGACCAATTCCTTCCCATACACGCCATGGAAGCGGCCCGGTACTGGGCACTGGATGCCATGCAGCAGATCAATAAAAAATGGACCAGGAAAATAGAACCCGAACTGCTGCGCATACTCAACGAACCCTTACAGGACCTGGTGAACGGAGAGCCGGAACCGAACCTGTCCATACATACGCTGCACTACCTTACAAAACTGGTGCAGCATACAGGCAGACTGGCCATGACCGTAACCAAAGATGCGGGTACGGCATTGGTGTTCCTGCTCATACGCCTCAATCACAACAGCGATGCCTTTCTGCACTATGCCTGCCGGCACCTGCAACCCCATGAACTGGATGAGGGTACACCGGCATACCTGCTACATTGCCGCCGTTCTCTGCTGCAGGTCCAGCAGCTGCAACCCATGCCGGGGTTGGCACTGTACCCTTCGCTACCCTGCTGCCAGTCAGGCATCAGCCGTTACCTGCGCGAGGAGATCGGGCTGCTGGAGAATTATACACAGCATTCACTCTCGCATACGAGCGACAGCACAGTGGCGCCATCTGCCAGGGGACCCTTGTTCAAAAGCTGTCTGACCATGTCGCAACTGGCGGTCATGCTGCGCTGGTGTTCACAGACCGGGATCCTGCATACGGAGACCATTGAGGACCTGTTCAAAGCGGTGGCAAGATCGGTAAAGACCGCGGGCAAGGGCAGTTTCAAGGCCAGCAGCCTGCAAACAAAATACTATGAACTGGACCCTGCCGCCATTTCCGGAGCCAAGGATGTGGTGATCCGCTTACTGAACGAAGCCCGGAAACATCCATTGTAAGCACCGCCCGGTCGCTTCCCGGTGATAGTTCGGTATAAGTTGGGTTTATCCACATTTTTACGCTGCCAGAAACCCCTGTTTTACAGAACACAAGATCAAATAAGGCCTTTTTGGCCTTTTTTTTCGTCGGAAACCCGCATGAATAAAGGAGTTATACCAGTTAGATCTAACTGGTATAACTCGAAGGGTTCCGGGCCTGTCTAGTTTTGTTCCTGCATGCATGCGACCCTTCCAACCCTTCACTGCAGGAAGCCGAGGAAGGATATTCTTAACCAAAAAAATCAAACAAAATGGCAAAACAAGAAAGCATCATCACGCTGAACGGCACCATCGATAATATCTC
>CAZFKE010000046.1:0-5823 GCA_964519475.1 uncultured Sediminibacterium sp. | reverse complement strand
CGGGCCGTTCTGTTCAATATGCAGATACGTCTTCGTTGTTGACAGGTTATGCAAGGAGTGGTCAATACACAAAGTATTCCGACACTGCATCGATGTTATCCAATCGATTAAAGATTTCTGATACTTCAAACATGTTGAATGGTTATTCTAAAACGGGCCGCTCTGTTCAATATGCAGATACGTCTTCGTTGTTGACAGGTTATGCCAGGAGTGGTCAATACACAAAGTATTCCGACACTGCATCGATGTTATCCAATCGATTAAAGATTTCTGATACTTCAAACATGTTGAGCGGTTATTCTAAAACGGGTCGCTCTGTTCAATATGCAGACACGTCTTCATTGTTGACAGGTTATGCAAGGAGTGGTCAATACACAAAATATTCAGATACGGCATCGATGTTATCTAACCGTTTGAAGATCTCCGATACCACAAATATGCTGAGTGGCTATTCTAAAACCGGGCATTCTGTTCAATACACTGATACAGCATCAATGTTATCGAACAGGCTTAAGATATCTGATACGGCTGCCATGTTAAGTGTGAAAGCACCATTGAGTTCCCCGGCTCTCACCGGAACACCTACCGCACCAACAGCATCAGCAGGTACCATCAATACGCAGATTGCTACTACCTCTTTTGTAAATACGGCTGTTTTGTCTGCCACTCCTGCGGGCACTTCATTAACGGGAACAACCCTGGCTTCAAATATTGTTAACTCTTCACTTACTTCTTTGGGTGTCTTATCTAATCTTACCGTTACGGGAACGATTACAGGTGGCACGTTCAGCGGTGCATTACCCGCAAAATCAGTTACAATCAGTAATATCAATGCTTCCGGAACTGCCAACAGTTCGTCTTACCTCCGGGGTGACGGGCAATGGAATTCACCCGTTACATCCGTATCTGTTACAACAGCTAACGGTATCTCCGGAAGTGTTAGCAATCCAAATACCACTCCTGCCATCTCACTTACCTTGGGAAATATAACACCGTCTTCCATTGTTGCTTCGGGTGGTATTACCGGTACTACTTTGGGTGGAACATTGCTTACTGCCAATCAGACCAACATTACATCAGTCGGCACATTGAATGGCCTTTCTGTAACAGGAGACGCCTCAGTAACTGGTACAGTAACCGGAACGGCGGGTGTAAACTCTTCAGCAGCTTCCACAGCTAATGGTATAGGTTATACAACCAATGGAGCAACCGTTTCTCAATCGACCAGAAAAACAACAGCCGTTACTATCAACGCTTATTCAGGGCAGATTACCACGAATATTAGCAAAGTGTTTTCCCAAACTTCTGTCACCTTTACTGTAAATAATTCAGTAGTAAAATCCAAAGACATTCCTTTCGTAGCCATTGCGTCAGGTGCTACTTTGGGTAGCTATCAAATTCAAGTGGATTCAGTTGCCAACGGATCTTTCACAATAACCATATTCAATTTCAGCGGTACTGACCTTTCGGAAAATATTGTATTAAATTTTATCATTTTTAAAGGTAATTAAACCTTTTGCTTAGGGATACTGTTTTGTTTTAGTAGTTAGAATCCGATATCCATGGCTAAGTCTTCACAAAAGAATCTCTCAGTTTTGAGGGATTCTTTTTTTGTGGCTCCGGAAGAAGAACAGAACTTTATCGGCTTGGTATAAAAAATAAAATCCGGATATTGTGAAAAGATTTTCGGTAAGTTGGGGATGTTGAGTACTTCCCCCGGTGTATTATCCGGATCCGGGAAACAATTTTATTAAAAAAAAAGCCATGATTACAAAAAGAATGTTTGTTTCCATTGTTTGTTATGTATTGATTTTTACAAATGGATACGGCCAGTCGGGTAAATGGTCTGCAGAAAAAGCAAGAGACTGGTATGCAAAACAGGCCTGGCTGAGAGGATGTAATTTTCAACCGAGTTCGGCTATTAACCAGCTGGAAATGTTTCAGGCTGCGACATTTGATACAGCAACCATCAATCGTGAATTAGGATGGGCCGAAGGACTGGGTTTTAATGTAATGCGTGTTTTCCTGCACCATCTTTTATGGACGGCCGATAAGGAAGGGTTTAAACAGCGCCTTAACACGTATCTTGATATTTCTTACAGGCATCGTATTAAAACCCTGTTTGTTTTCTTTGATGATTGCTGGAATGATACGGCATGGGTTGGGAAACAACCGGCGCCCAGGACAGGAGTTCACAATTCAGGCTGGGTGCGTGACCCGGGAACCATGATTCATCGCTATCCTGATACACTTCGCTCACTCGAAGCCTATGTAAAAGATATACTGACCACTTTTCAAAATGACCACCGGATACTTCTTTGGGATTTATATAATGAACCCGGAAACAGCGCACAGTTTTTGAAAAGCATGCCTTTACTTATGTCTGTATTTAAATGGGCAAGAGAAGTAAATCCATCCCAGCCACTTTCTGCCGGTGTATGGAATAATGGGATGGAATTTCAGGAACTGAACAGGTTTCAGCTGCAGCATTCAGATATCATTACCTATCATAATTATGATTATACAGATGAACATGCAAAAGCCATCGATTCACTAAAAAAGTTTAATCGGCCATTGATCTGTACAGAATATATGGCGAGAAGAAATGGCAGTCTTTTCCAGATCATACTTCCATTGCTTAAACATGAAAATGTGGGCGCTATTAACTGGGGATTTGTAAGTGGCAAAACCAATACCATGTATGCCTGGGACACACCCATACCCAGTGGAAAGGAGCCTTCTTTGTGGTTTCATGATATTTATCGGAAAGACGGAACGCCATTCAGTAAAACAGAAGTACAGTACCTGAAAAGCCTTCAATAAGAAAGTTATGGTATCTTACCAATTGTGTGTTACATATCCTTCGAAGATTAAATCATTGCTCATGAAGAAAAATATCCTGATAGTTCTTTGTTGTATGGCAAAGATGGTACCTGCCCAAACTAAAGCACCTGCTTATCCATTGATCACCCATGACCCTTATTTCAGTATCTGGTCGTTTACAGATGAGTTAACCGGATCGCCAACTAAACACTGGACAGGTGAAGACCATTCTATACAGGGAATAATCAAAGTGGATGGGAAATTCTTCCGGGTAATGGGCCGGGAAACTAAACACTACCAGGTGGTATTACCTGCCAGTGATGAGAAAGTATATTCAGCCAGATACACGTTTGCAGACCCTGGGAAGGATTGGTATAAAGAATCATTCAGTGATAGTAACTGGCCGTCGGGCATGTCACCGTATACTTCTTCCCGTAAAAATAATACCGGCACAACCTGGAATAGTAAGGATAAAGAGCTCTGGGTGAGACGGGAATTTGTTCTTGACAAAATAGATTTTTCAAACCTCAATCTGCGAACCAGGTATGATGATGATGCGGAAGTATACCTTAACGGAGAGGAGATACTGAATACAAAAGGTGTTAGCAGACATTATCGTTACGAAGCGATTAAAGAAGCGGTGAAACAAAAACTGAAGAAAGGGAAGAATGTATTAGCGATGCATGTTACAAATACCGGCGGCGCTGCGTTTCTGGATGCAGGCCTTTGCACTGAAATAATCCCGAAAGTATTTCCCGATATTACTGTTGCGCAGCAAAAGACGGTCTCAGTTACCGCAACACAAACGGAATATATATTCACCTGTGGCCCGGTAAATGCGAAACTGATATTTACTTCACCCTTAATTATACAGGATCTTTCATTGGTATCACGCCCGGTTTCTTATATAACCTATCGTGTAGAATCGAACGATGGAGGCACACATGATGTATCGGTATACCTGGGTGCTTCATCAGACCTGGCTGTTAATACAGCGGAACAGGAAGTGTCGGCTGAGAAATATACTTCCGGCGCATTAACCGTGTTGAAAGTAGGAAGCATTGAACAACCGGTGCTGGGTAAAAAGGGAGATGACCTGCGTATCGACTGGGGATATTTGTATGTGGCAGCAACTGTTTCTCAATCCGTAAAACAATCCATTACCCGTCCGGAAGATGGCCTTGAATGGTTTATTGCCGGAAAGGAGCGTGGTGAGAAAAAAATTGCCGGTAAATCACTGGTGTTAAACAGTGCAGCTAATCTTGGAAAAGTAGGCACTGCTGCTAAAGAGCAGATGTTTATGATTGGGTACGATGATAATTATTCTATACAGTATTTTAACAGCAACCTGAAACCCTGGTGGAAATTGAAAGAAGGCGTAACGATAGAGTCTGAACTAAACAAAGCTGCTAAAGAATATACAGGGTTGGTAAAAAGATGCGAAACATTCAACAACAGCTTATACGCAGAACTTGAAAAAGCAGGAGGTAAGACCTATGCTGACCTTTGTATACTCGCTTACCGACAGAGTATAGCCGCGCATAAACTTGTGAAAAGTCCGGAAGGGGAGATCCTGTTTCTTTCCAAAGAAAATTTTAGTAATGGATCTATCAATACAGTGGATGTAACCTATCCCTCTGCACCCTAATATCTCGCATATAATCCAGAATTAATGAAAGGGCTGCTGAATGGAATATTTTATTACAGTGAGAGAGGGAAATGGACAAAACCCTTTGCCGCACACGATCTGGGAACTTACCCATTGGCAAACGGGCAAACTTATGGTGAGGATATGCCCGTAGAAGAATCCGGTAACATGATCATTTTATCAGCAGCGATCTGTAAAGCAGAAAACAAGATCGACTACGCCCGAAAACACTGGAAAAGCCTTACACAATGGGTAAACTTTCT
Source organism: uncultured Sediminibacterium sp. (assembly GCA_964519475.1). Taxonomy (GTDB): domain Bacteria; phylum Bacteroidota; class Bacteroidia; order Chitinophagales; family Chitinophagaceae; genus Sediminibacterium. The sequence goes on along the minus strand of CAZFKE010000046.1, from coordinate 1,089 downwards.
GGTGGCGGATGGGTTTGACCCGGCTAATCAACTCTGCACAGACGATTTTGCCGGACACCTTGCCCGCAATACCAACTTATCCCTGAAAGCAATTATGGGTATTGGTTGTTATAGCTGGATGGCGGAAAGATTGGGTGAGAATGCCACTGCAAAAAGATACCGTGATACAGCGGAAAATATGGTAAAACGATGGATGGCAATGGCCGACGAAGGCGATCACTATGCGCTTACATTTGATAAAAATAATACCTGGAGCCAGAAATATAATTTGGTTTGGGATAAAATAATCGGACTGGGATTATTCCCCAGATCAGTGTATGAAAAAGAAACGGATTATTACCTTACAAAACAAAATGCATACGGATTGCCGCTTGACAGCAGAAAAACGTATACAAAAAGTGACTGGATCATGTGGACAGCAACCCTCACTGATACAAAAGAAAAATTTGATGCCTTCATAAACCCGATCTACAAATTTGCTTCCGAAACGCCAACACGTGTCCCGTTAAGCGACTGGCATGAAACACTTAATGGCAAACAGGTTGGATTTCAGGCAAGAAGTGTGGTGGGTGGCTATTATATGAAATTGCTTGAGAAGAAATGGGTCGGTGCTAAAGGCGAAAAATAAATACCAGTAAAAGAAAATATTAGAATATAATAGTCACAAATAAAAGCAATTACCATTTTGTAATTGCTTTTTTCTTGACAAAACAGGATGGATAATACAAGATAAATCAGTCACATATCCTGGTTATGAACCCGGATGTTTGCATTGGCTTACTGGCGTTAGGCGGAATAACGTGAAAGAGGATGACCTGAAATGATCTTTATGTCTAATGTAAGCTGTAATAGCCGCAACTAATCAACAAAAAAACCTGCACTGTCAGATCCATTAGTAGCTATTACAAATAAAAATTTAGGGGCAGTTCAAACCAAAAAAGTAAATAGTCTCTTCGCTTCAATTGAGTCACTGGTAAGGGTTCTGACCAAAAATGAAATTGGCGATTCAGTGATGAATCGCCAATTATCTAATTCTGTGCCCAGAACAGGAATCGAACCTGCACTACCTTGCGATAACCAGATTTTGAG
>CAZFKE010000045.1:4408-6005 GCA_964519475.1 uncultured Sediminibacterium sp. | reverse complement strand
TAGAGGTCTCCAAAACCTTCGATCTGGGTTCGAATCCTAGTGCCCGTGCTGAAAATGCTTACCTGACCGGTAAGCCAATAAACAACAACAATGAATAAAATCGCAACTTATTTCAAAGAAAGTTACCTGGAGTTGCTGGAAAAAGTGACCTGGCCAACCTGGGCCCAGTTACAGCAAAGCACTGTAATTGTACTGGTTGCAACTGTTATCATTACAGCGATGGTATGGGTAATGGATTTTTCAAGCAACCAGTTATTGAAACTGGTTTACTCATTATTCAAGTAATCAAGCATGGAAGCATCAGTAGAAAATACAACAGTTGCGCCGCACCAGGAAACCAAATGGTATGTGTTGCGTGTGGTGAGCGGTAAAGAGCGTAAGGTAAAGGAGTATTTAGACAAGGATATCATACGCAGCGGTTGGCAGGAAGTGATCAAACAGATCTTTCTTCCAATGGAAAAGGTATACAAAGTGCAAAACGGTAAGAAAGTGATGCGCGAGAAAAACTATTTCCCTGGCTATGTAATGATGGAGGTATTAGACGGTAAACTGAACGATGATATGGTACAACATATCAGCAATATCAGCAATGTGATGCACTTCCTCACAGACGGCAAAGGCTCAAAAGGCAATATCATCTCTTTACGCAAAAGCGAAGTAAATAAAATGCTCGGTAAGGTTGATGAAATGAACGACCAGGGTGTCAGCCTCAGTGAGCCATTCATCATTGGCGAAACCATCAAGATCATTGAAGGACCATTTAACGACTTTAATGGTGTAATTGAAGAAGTGAACGACGAAAAGAAAAAACTGAAAGTAACAGTTAAAATCTTCGGGAGATCAACCCCTGTTGAACTGAATTATATGCAGGTGGAAAAGCTGAGTTAATTGACTGATTATCAATAATGAACTTATAAAAAGGCGTTGGATGAATTCCGACGCCTTTTTCTGTAAAAACAAGTTTTATTTGTGTAAAAACAAAGTTTATTTGTAAAAAAAACAAAGTTTATCTTACCTTTGCCGCCCCAAAAGTTCTTTTTTAAAGAATGATTGACTTTGGGAGTCCCGTAAGCTTACGGGACGCTATAACCAATTAAATCAAAGAAAATGGCAAAAGAAATCTCAGGCTTTGTGAAGCTGCAGGTGAAAGGTGGTCAAGCCAATCCCGCGCCTCCCGTAGGCCCAGCCCTTGGTTCAAAGGGTGTTAACATTATGGAGTTCTGTAAGCAATTCAACGCCAGAACCCAGGACAAAATGGGAAAAGTTGTTCCTGTTTTGATCACCGTATATTCAGACAAGTCTTTCGACTTCGTTATCAAAACCGCTCCGGCCGCTGTCCAGTTAATGGAAGCCGCCAAGATCCAGAAAGGTTCTAAGGAAAGCAACCGTCAGAAAGTTGGTAAAGTAACCTGGGAACAGGTGGAAGCCATTGCCAAGGACAAAATGTCTGACCTGAACGCTTTTACTTTAAACAGCGCTATGAGCATGATTGCCGGTACTGCACGCAGTATGGGTATCACTGTTGATGGTAAAGCTCCATGGGAAAACTAATTATTCACCTTATAAACGTGTAGAAAATGTCACTTACTAAAAAAAG
>CAZFKE010000045.1:1134-4398 GCA_964519475.1 uncultured Sediminibacterium sp. | reverse complement strand
AGTAGCAGTAACTAAGGTGGATAAAAACAAGGCTTATTCCCTGAAAGAAGCTGCCGCCTTAGTTAAAGAAATTAATTGTACAAAATTCGATAGCTCTGTTGACCTGCATATCCGTTTGGGTGTTGATCCTAAGAAAGCAGACCAGCAGGTGCGTGGTACGGTATCCTTGCCACATGGTACCGGTAAAACGAAGAGAGTATTGGTGCTTTGCACACCTGATAAAGAAGCAGCCGCTAAAGAAGCAGGTGCTGATTATGTTGGTCTTGATGAATTCATTTCCAAGATCGAATCAGGCTGGGTTGATGTTGACGTTATCGTTGCAACACCGGCTGTAATGCCTAAGATTGGTAAATTGGGTAAAGTGCTGGGCCCGCGTAACCTGATGCCCAACCCTAAAACAGGAACTGTTACGAATGATGTAGCAGCAGCTGTAAACGAAGTAAAAGGTGGTAAGATTGCTTTCAAAGTAGATAAGGCAGGTATTGTACACGCTTCAATTGGCCGTGTATCTTTTGCACCTGAAAAAATCGCTGAGAACAGCACTGAACTGATCAACGCGATCATCAAGCTGAAACCGTCTTCTGCCAAAGGTATCTACCTGAAAGGTGTAAGCATGGCCAGCTCAATGAGCCCGGGTATTGCATTAGACACCAAATCATTAATGAACTAATTCCTGGTGATCCCGTATAACGGGAAATGACCCGGGTTTATAAAACAGATCAGTTATGACTAAAGATCAAAAAAATGAGGTAATCGAACTGCTGAAAGGCAAGTTCACTCAATACAATAACTTTTACGTTACCGATACCGAATCTTTAACGGTAGAACAGGTATCAACCCTGCGTCGCACTTGTTTTGACAAGCAGGTGGAGATGAAAGTGGCTAAGAATACGTTGATCCGTAAAGCGCTTGAATCCCTGGATGCTGAGAAGTATGCAGGCATTTATGCATCTCTGAACAATGTGACCGCTTTGATGTTCTCTGAGAACCCCAAAGAACCGGCCCTGATCATTAGCTCTTTCCGTAAAAGAAGCAATGGCGAAAAACCTGTTCTGAAGGCAGCATTCATCAATGGCGATGTCTATACAGGTGATAACAACCTGAAAGCGTTGACACAGATCAAGACCAAGAATGAGCTGATCGGCGAAGTGATCGGATTGCTGCAATCTCCTGCTAAACGTGTACTGGCTGCTCTGTTGCACCACCACGAAAAACAGGCGGCAGGAGCTGAAACTCCGGCTGAAGGCTAAATAAATAATGTATAACGTGTAAAATCGTTCAGCATAAAAACCCAGGCCTGAGGGTTAATAAAGGCTAATTTTTTTAAACCATCCGCCGGAGTCCGGAAGACTTTGAAGGCGGAAAAAATTTAAACACATGGCAGACATTAAAACATTAGCCGAAACATTAGTAGGCTTAACAGTAAAAGAAGTGCAGGAATTAGCTGATGTTCTGAAAGCTGATTACGGTATCGAACCAGCTGCTGCTGCAGTTGTAGTAGCAAGCGGCGATGGCGGTGGAGCTGCTGTTGTAGAAGAGAAAACATCTTTCGATGTGATCCTCGTAAGCGGTGGTCCAAGCAAATTAGGCGTTGTTAAAATCGTTAAAGAATTAACAGGCCTGGGACTTAAAGAAGCAAAAGACTTAGTTGATGGTGCTCCAAAACCAATTAAAGAAGGTGTCTCTAAAGCGGAAGCTGATGAGTTAGTTGCTAAACTGAAAGAAGCTGGTGCTGAAGTTGAGGTAAAATAATTTACTGTTCCGCAAATAGCTATAGCCGGCACGCCAAGCGTGCCGGCTTTTTTTATGTATGGTTTTGAAATACCGATCTAAATCATAACATTTACACCTACTAAAACAGCCATATGAAAAAAAATATATGCTTGCTTGCAGGTGTTTTATTGATATTGGCATCCTGCAGGAATGCCGCTGATCAGACGAAAACTTATTTTGACAAAAACGGTATGGACACCACCGTAAACCCGGCAGACAATTTCTTCCGCTATGCCAATGGGAACTGGATAAAAGGCGCGAAGATTCCTGATGACAAAAGCGGCTGGGGCAGTTTCTATACCTTATATGACGATAACCTGAAGAAGCTCCGTACCATCCTGGATCAACTCGCAGCTAAAACAGACCATCAAAAGGGAAGCCCCGAGCAAAAGGTAGGCGATTTCTTCGCCAGCGGTATGGACACCAGCGCCATTGAGAAAAAAGGATATGAGCCGCTGAAGCCACTGCTGGCCAAGATTGATGCAGTAAAGGATTATAAGGAATTAATGAACCTGCTGGCCGATCATACAAAAGAAGGCGATGGCGACCTAGTAGGTTATTATGTAGGCCCGGACGAACGCAATAGCAGTAAAAATATTTTTATCCTTTTCCAGACCGGAACCACTTTGCCGGAAAAGGATTACTACACAAAGACAGACTCTATCACCGTTCACCAACGGAAGAAATTAGTGGAACATGCAGCAAAATATTTCACTTTAACCGGAACCGACGCCGCAACAGCCCAAAGAAGTGCGGAATCAGTATTGAAACTTGAAACTGAGATCGCAAAATCTCACCTTACACCTGTAGAACAAAGAGACCCGATCAAAAATTATAATAAGATGGCGGTCACCGATCTTGAAAAAATATCACCCAATATTGGCTGGCCAGCAATACTCGGGAAAATGGGTATTAAAGCAGATAGCATAAATGTATCGCAACCGAAGTATTACCAGGCATTGAGCGGCTTACTTGCTTCTCAACCTATCCAGGTATGGAAGGATAAAGTAAAATTTGATTATATCGCCGGTAACGCCCCTTTGTTAAGCAAGGCATTCCGCGATGAACGTTTTGAATTTGGTAAATTATTCTCCGGGGCCAAAAAACAGGAAGAGCACTGGAAGAAAATGGTGAACCGTACCGATAATGGTTTGAAAGACTTGCTGGGACAATTGTTTGTGCAAAAATATTTTCCTCCGGAAGCCAAAAAAAGGATGGATGAATTAGTGAATAATTTGCAGAAAGCCTTTAAAGCCAGGATTGGCAAGCTCGAATGGATGAGTGATACAACCAAGTTGCGCGCGCAGGAAAAACTTGCTGCTTTCCTTAAAAAGATCGGCTATCCTTATAAATGGAAAAACTCAACGACCTCCGTTTTATCATCGGCCTCTTCTTCACGCTTGTTGGGGCGATGCTGGTGGTGCTGGCTTTTGCCTTAAACTATGAAATTGCCGTTGGCAAAACGCTGAACCTGTACGCCGGGCTCGCCAT
>CAZFKE010000045.1:0-1124 GCA_964519475.1 uncultured Sediminibacterium sp. | reverse complement strand
AAGGCATGATTACAACGAAAGCATCAATAAGATTGGTAAGGCGGTGGACAAGACAGAATGGGGCATGACCGTACCTACTGTTAATGCCTACTATAACCCTACTTTCAATGAGATCGTTTTCCCGGCGGGCATCCTCCAGTTCCCGTTCTTTGACATGAATGCGGATGACGCCATCAATTATGGTGGTATTGGCATGGTGATTGGCCATGAAATGACGCATGGCTTTGACGACCAGGGCCGCCAGTATGATGCCCAGGGCAATCTGAAAGATTGGTGGACAGCCAAAGATGGGGAACAATTTAAGGCCAAAGCCAAAGGGGTGGTAAACCAATACAACCAGTTTGTGGTACTTGATAGCCTTCATGTGAACGGCGAACTGACACTGGGGGAGAACCTTGCCGATATTGGTGGCCTGGCTATTGCTTATGATGCGTTTAAAATGACCAGGCAGGCGCAATCTGCCGAAAGGATTGACGGCCTTACACCCGATCAGCGTTTCTTCCTTGGTTTTGGGCAGGTATGGCGGTTGGTGAACCGGCCCGAAACCATGCGCACACGCATTACCACCGACCCGCATTCGCCCGAAGAATATCGTGTGAATGGCCCGCTGTCTAATTTTGACCCTTTTTATAAAGCATATAATGTTGGCGAAAAAAACAAAATGTTCCGTGAGGCGGCAGACAGGGCAAGGATATGGTAAAAAACCTGGTAAGTAGGAACCTGGGGTACGTAGCTGCTATAAATATATTAATATATTTTATATGAAAGGGTATTGAAGGAAATTAAGGGTAAAAAGCATCTATTTGGCAGTCGTGAAGGGGTATTCGGGCATTTAGTCATACGACTGCATTTTCTTTATCCCCAACCAGCTGTTTGGTCTAAAATTTGTTTTTAAAGTTGCCCCCTATTGCTTACCTTTGCCATCCTTATTTTTGGGCTCATTAGCAACCCGGCATTTCTATCGTGGCCATTAAAAGATAAATGTCGTGAGTAATTGCTGCCGGGAACCTGTAAGTTCTCCCCAAATTTTTTGTACAAAAACCGGTTTTACACACATATGTCTACTACAACATTGAACAACAGGGTCGGCTTCGGTAAAACTAAACACTTGGCTGATGCCCCAG
>CAZFKE010000044.1:5848-6481 GCA_964519475.1 uncultured Sediminibacterium sp. | reverse complement strand
TTTCAAAGATGAATACTTATTTGATTTTCTGCAACTGGATGAACAGGATGGTGAGCGTGTATTTGAAGGCCAGGTAGTTGCCAATATTAAAAACACCATAATGGCACTTGGTAAAGGATTTGCCTTTATCGGTAACCAGCACCGATTGGAAGTCGATGGCCAGGAGTTCTTCTTAGACCTGCTTTTTTATAACCGCTACCTGCAATGTCTCGTTGCTTTTGAACTAAAAAGCGGAAAATTCAAACCGGAATATGCCGGGCAACTAAATTTCTACCTCAACGTACTGAACGATAAGGTAAAACTGCCTGATGAAAATCCGAGTATCGGTATTATCCTTTGCAAGGAAAAAAACAATACGGTGGTAGAGTATGCGTTCAAAAATATCAGTAAAGGGATGGGAGCGGCTACTTTTAAAGTTTCTAAAGAGGTGCCTAACGAAATGAAAGGCATATTGCCTGACGCGAATGATCTTTCTAATTTATTGTAGGTTAGGAGCTTCGTTAAAATTTATTAGAAGAGTTTAGTATAGCTAAAAAAAGCGGGATAATGAACTGCCGAAGGTCATTTTCCCACATGCGACAGTCCTTTTAAGCTTCAAAACGGACGATATGTATCTATTGGATAAAGTATCCG
>CAZFKE010000044.1:2617-5800 GCA_964519475.1 uncultured Sediminibacterium sp. | reverse complement strand
TTACGGATCTCATTTGGGTAGAGTTCGTATATTTAAAGTGTTAGGCACATAACTTCATCAACACCTGTAATATGGGACTATTAGTAGAATCTCTTAATGATTTACCAACTTCGGCAGAAAGAGGTTATTACCTTTATTTATTGGACTATGGCTGGCATGAGCCAATAAGCGATGCACTTCGAGAGAACTTTGAAAAAATGGCGCAAAGAGCCTCCAAGAATAATGCTGTTATTATAAGAGGAACACCTGTTGGATTTCACTTTGAAAATGAAGTGATGTCATGGCATCATATAAATAATGAAAAGACCGACGAATTACTTCCAGCTCTCCTAATTACCAATGCACACCCCGCATATTTTCGGGATAGATACTTACCTGAAAAAGAAATTGAGTTCACTGACCGAGATTTCAAAATGATTCTTATTCCATTTAAAAAATTTTGTAAAACCACAACAGAAGTAATCACGACATTTGAGAAAATCTTCATAGACATAGAAAATCAAAAAGACTTAGACGATTTCAAAATTTCAAGGACAATGAAAAGAGGAATCGGCACTGCTATTGTTGACGCAGTAATTTTAGAACCGAATATTGCTGGAATCGGATTTGACTTTAAAAAAATGATTGATTATTTCAGAAAAAAGTAAATCATTGCTACGCCTATCCCCTTCAAGCAAATGGCTATACGATTATATCTTTTTATCGGCAGTACAAATCTCAGCTTCAGTTTCAGGGCGATCCAACGCGACTCGTCAGTAGAATATGTCATTTAGCTTTTGTACATTTATTCGGCGGCAGTAGCCAGGCTGGACGGAAGTGCATTCCCAACTGCTTAAAACTCTGACCGTTAGCTGCAATTAAAATAATCTATATGCCTTGGAATGTAAAAGATGGAATTTTAGAAGACCCGAACAGTTATGTAATCGGCTCTTTTTCGCCTGACATCAATCCTTATTATATTAAACTCATAAGGAAAACGCCTGAAATAATTAATGCACTTACCGACTATTTGAAGGCATATGAAAGTTCACAAGAAGGCCCTCGGAAAAAGATTTCAAGAAAACTGCATGATGAAATCTTAAATTTAATTGATCCTACTAAAAATTATGACTTTGAATGGGAATTAGATGCAAATGGAGACTTGGTAGAAGAATCTGGTAGAAAATTGTTCTTTTTTTTAGATAAGAATTTACCTGAACCAGTTTTGATGAAATTTATTCCGAATATTTTAAAGGCAATAAAAGAAGAATTACCTCTTACCGGAACGAACGGCAAGCAAAAACCACTATATCAAAAATTCACTATGATATATTCTCAGATTGCTGAATATTGATCAAAAAAAACGGCATCTAACACCGCATTGTAGCGATAGGGGCTGACGAATAACGTTTTTCATCTGGTATCAGCAGCGGTTTCAGCGGACGGAATTCTGTTGACCTTTTGGTTGTAAAATCCAATCCCATTGGCCGCTCCCATAGTCCGGGTTTGATGTTTGAACTTATCCTTTTTTAATGATTAGGTCTGTCAATTCAGGTGTATCCATCATCCTTTCCAGTTCTAAGTGTACAAGATCAATAATGTCTTTCTTTATCTGCAAATAGTTGGATAAAATATCAGCATTCTTTACTTGTGCAAATTCGGGAATTTCCTTATAGGTAGTCTGTTCTTTTGCCAATGCCACATGATCATTGATGATTTCTGCATAAAATGCTTTCAATTCGATTTTATGCATTGGATCATCAGCTACCATTCCGACAAACTCCCCGCTTGAAAGAGAGGATATTTTGCTGATAGGAATTGCCATTTCCAACTGCTTTGATCTGGTAACGGAAGTATCCATGCGGTTTATGGCAATGCTTTCCCTGTCCTGCAATATTTTGCCAAATCTTTCCGATAACTGTTTGGCAGTATCACCACTGACCTGACCACTAATAATATTGCCAACGATATTCATAATAACCTCTGCCTGGTCTTTCCCGTAATGCAGCTTCAACTGACTCGCATCCTGCACCGCCAAAGTAGTAGCTACTTTGTTGCTGCGGGCGGTTGCAATCAGGTTATCCATCCCGTTAAAATAGATTGTTGGGAACTCGTCAAAGATGAGAGAGCTTTTTATTCGGTTCTTTTTATTGATCAGCCTTGTTATAGCCGTGATGTATAAGGACAATACTGCTCCATAGGTTTGTGTTTTCTGCGGATTATTACCCATGCAAACGATCTTTGGTTTCTCCGGGTTATTGATGTCCAACGTAAAATCATTTCCAGACAACACATAATAAAGTTGCGGTGAAGACAGTTTGGATAAACTGATCTTGGCACTGGCAATCTGCCCCTCCAGTTGTTCGTTGGCATTATTAAGGAAAGCCGTAATAAACGGATTAACCAACACTTCTATTTCTGGTTCTGCCCTAAGTACCGAAAATAGTTTTTCATAATCCACCTGAGCCAGCTCTATCACATGGGCAAGCGTACAATATTTCCCTTTTTTATACTTGCATAAAAACCAGATCAGTGCCGTTACAAAATTGATGGGCGATTCAACAAAGAAATCACCGCCTTTTTTTATCCACTCCTGATTTAGCCCCAACATTATAGTGCGGGAAGATTCTGCTGCATCAGTTATATCCACCATAGTAGAAACATCCAATGGATTACAGCGGTGGGAACGGCTTAAATCATCAAAATTGATCAAAAAAAATTCAGGTGCTACAGGATAACGGTATTTATTAAGCAGATACTGGTTATAAGCAATCTTCGTCAGATCATCGAATTTGAAATCGTAGACAAACATGCAGAACCCTTTCTGAATATGTTGCTTAATGATGTGTTGGATAATAAAATAGGATTTACCGCTTCCGGGTGAACCCATTAACAACAAGCCGCGGAACGGGTTAGTAATATTGATCCAGCTTTTCCTATGCCGTCCTTTCAGATTGTACTTAGCAGGTAAATTGATAGAATATTCATTAGAGAGGAAACGCTCTTCCTGCGGGAAGGTTTCATTCAGATCGTTGAAAATATCCTTATTAAGATTCAGGAATAATAAGCGGGATAATTTGGAACCACCCGCCAGTATTAATAAATAGCCCGTGACCGTTACAACAATATATAATTGAGTAAATGACAAAAGAATGAATGAAACAAAATACAGGAGTAACCCAATGAGGATATAACTAAGAACGG
>CAZFKE010000044.1:2109-2607 GCA_964519475.1 uncultured Sediminibacterium sp. | reverse complement strand
CGTCCATACAGATTGTACTTAGAAGGTAAAATGATAGAATATTCATTGGTCAATAGTCTTTCTTCCTGGGGAAAAGTTTCATTAATCGAGTTAAAGACACTGTTATTCATTTTTATTGAAATGATCCGTGACAAAAGAGTTCCGCCGGTCATTACAAGTACAAATCCGGTTATTGTTACACTTATATACAATAAAGCAACGGTTTCAAGACTTGAGCGGATGTTAAAAAAAGTCACACTGATAAAATACAACAACAATCCCACAAGGATATAGGCACCGGCTGTTTTGAAATCCAACTTTTCGTCCTTCCTTCCCCTTGCACCAAAAAGAGAGATCACCAGGAACAAAAGGGCCATTAGTTTTGATTTGTGGAAACTGCCGAATAATCCGGTATTATAAATATTTTGCAGTAACCTGTCCGTTATTTCTGCCTGCAACTGCCATCCTTTAAAAGCAACATAACAGTAATAATAAAAATGCAACAGCAATACGACAATG
>CAZFKE010000044.1:0-2042 GCA_964519475.1 uncultured Sediminibacterium sp. | reverse complement strand
CGTCAGGGCAAGGATCTTTCTAAGTCCCTGTTCATTCTCTCCGGTTTGCATACGATCATATTTGAGTGGTTAGCTAATGGGGGGTTCGTTTCTTCTTCTTTCTTAACTCATAAGGTAACTGGCTAAATTCTTCAGTTGGCGTAATGATGATATCGAACATAGAAGCCTGCTGTTTTAAGCCGATGTGTTTGTCGAGATGCAAGGCTTGCCTTTCATTTTTTATAAGCGGACTGTTTTTCAATAACTTTTTCTGGATACCGAACTGTTGTGCTTCGCCTAATTTTTCCAGCATGGCTTTCGCACTATACTCCTTGCCGATATCGCTTCCGTTAAACACGCATCTGGTCGTGTGGTCTATATAGGTTAAGCCAAACACCTGGCCTGCTTCGTTCTGCCTTATTACCAATCCAAGTCTCTCTTTTTCTAGCGCCAGTTTAAAAGAACTTAGTCCTTTTGGCGGCTTTACCATAATCCAGTCAATGGAAGTTTTCAGATGCTTTTTATGCGTTTGCTTTAATGGTTCGTTCAGTTTAAATTTTTTCTCCAGGGTCTTTAAAGTTGGGTTACTATTTATACTACTGGCTTTGATAGGAACGCCAATCTTGTTACCCTTTTCATCTAGCACTCTGTAGACCAATCCATGCTTTTTATAAATAATACCTTCTGTACTTCCACGATCAGCCTGTATGTTGTAGAGTTTTAAAATGGCATTTAGTTCAGCGAGCGATGTGTATTTGTATTTATCAATCACTGCATTAAGCACGTTGGTAATACTACCTTTGGTTTCTGACTTGCCGTAATTTACTCTTGTAACCTGTAGCGGTTGAATAGCGTCTTTCAGGGCTTCTTTTTGCTGCTGCGCTTTGACGAGGTTATACTGTATTTCAATTTCCTTTCTTGCTTTGGTTGATTGATTGCGACCAATATTGTGAACAGATATTCGCTTACCGGTTTTCTGAATATTGGTGGATACAATATGTATATGCGGGTGACCTGCATCCTTATGTTGATAGACCAAAAATTGTTGATTGCCGAAGCCTATTTTCTGCATGTAAACGGTAGCGATCCCGATAAGCTTTTCTTTATTCAGGTTTTCGGATGGATCAAAATTTAAAGAGATATGGATGGTGTTAGTAGTTGCTCGATCGTTTAAACTGATCAGTTGCTGGAACCTTTGCGACTTTTCATGGAAGTTCAATTGATCTGCTTCCTTTAAGAAATTATGTGCATAAATACATTCTGCTTTTTCTTCCTGCACTTTTTTTTCATTGTAGTTAAGCGCCCTGGATATGCTATTTGGTATCGTTACCCTTGCAACCATAAGTGGTAGATTTGGTTCATTTTTTCCTTGATGTCTTCCACCTTTTTGAACAGGCTTTTCTTGCCAGATTCATGAAGCATCGCCCATGTTTTAATCTCTGATATGCGGTCGAGGGTATGCAGTTTATGAACGGCCTGATTGAGGTTGTTGCCGATGGCATTCAGCTCGTTTTTAAGCAGGATCATTTCTGCCAGAAAATCATCTGCTGACTTGTTACGGTAGGTAACGGTTACCGGTTTGTAGAGGGAGGTTTTGCGTATGTATTCGCTTACTTTCCGGCAGGTAGAAGCCTTCAACAATTTGTTCAATTGCTTTAATTCGGCTGGCTGGTATCTTACCGTAATCCGGCAACTATGCCTTGCTGTTTCCTCTTTCTTCATCTCGTACTTCACATTATCTGAAACAATATCATTGCCATTTCTCCCACTATCCCCGAAGCAACTCCGGCTGCGTAGGGCAAGATGCCTCAATTGTTGTCAGACAATTGTACATCTTGCCGGTTGCAGAAAAGAGCAACCTGAGAACCTATATAAAGGTAGAATGTACTAATGGCTGGGAAATCACCTGTTCAATTTCTGAACAGCGTAGAGCTTTGAACAGACAGCGGTAAGATCAATGCATGAATACTTTCCGAATAAAAACAGGGCTATAAAAGCCCTTCATTTGCAAAAGAATAAAAACCATCGGAGCTAACGATCAGATGGTCGATAACAGGTAAATC
>CAZFKE010000043.1:0-10061 GCA_964519475.1 uncultured Sediminibacterium sp. | reverse complement strand
AAATCATTTTCAGGAATGGAGAACGGTTTTCGTCAGTCATGGCCATAAATCGTGAATAAGCCAGCCCTGGCTATGATTCACCATTGCCTGTTCACTACCCGGGTCTCGCACCGGGTTATTCACTAACCATAATCCTAACACCCGTTAACTAAAAAATATCACTATTTTCCTCATAATCCTTGTAAATTCGCCACTCGTTTTCGATTTCTTAATCATTTAAACAAGGAATTCAATGAGTACAGTTAAAGTTGCCATCAACGGTTTCGGGCGTATCGGCCGTTTGGTATTTCGCCAGATCTACAATATGGATGGTATTGAAGTAGTCGCAATCAATGATCTGACCAGTCCGCAAGTATTGGCACATCTTTTAAAATATGACAGCGCACAAGGCCGTTTTGAAGGCGCCACAGTTACGTCAACAGCAGATGCTATTGTGGTAAACGGCGAAACCGTTAAGATATATGCACAGAAAGATCCTGCACAAATTCCATGGGGAGCACATGGAGTGGATGTGGTGATCGAATCAACCGGTTTCTTTGCCGATAAAGACAAAGCCGCTGCACACATTACTGCAGGTGCCAAAAGAGTGGTTATTTCAGCCCCTGCAACCGGCGACCTGAAAACCGTTGTGTTTAACGTGAACCACGCTATCCTGGATGGTTCTGAAACCATCATCTCTTGTGCATCATGTACCACCAACTGTCTGGCCCCGATGGCAAAAGTGCTGAATGATAAATATGGTATCACAACCGGTATCATGACCACCATCCACGCTTATACCAACGACCAGAATACACTCGATGCCCCACACCCCAAAGGCGATCTTCGCCGTGCAAGGGCTGCTGCAGCCAATATCGTTCCTAACAGCACGGGTGCTGCCAAAGCCATCGGCCTGGTATTACCCGAGTTAAAAGGAAAACTGGACGGGTCTGCACAGCGTGTACCTACCATCACCGGTTCTTTAACCGAACTGGTAACCGTACTGGGTAAAAAAGTAACGGCAGAAGAAATCAATGCAGCCATGAAAGAGGCCAGCAACGAAAGTTTCGGATATAATGAAGATGAAATTGTAAGTACAGATATCATCGGCACGCACTTTGGTTCTCTATTCGATGCTACACAAACCAAAGTAATAACCGTAGGCGATTCACAGCTGGTAAAAACCGTAAGCTGGTACGACAACGAAATGAGCTATGTAAGCCAGCTTGTTCGAACCGTAAAATATTTCGCAGGATTGATCTCTAAATAAACAATTTGAAAATTTGAAAATGTGGTAATTTGAAAATGCGGGAGCATGATTGAATTACCACATTTCTTTTTACAGTCCTCATTTTCAAATTTTCAAATCCTCAAATTTTCAAATTATTCTCATGAGTAAGTTTACCACCCACAATTTCAAAGGCCAAAAAGCACTCATCCGTGTAGACTTCAACGTGCCACTGGATGCTGCCTTTAACATAACCGACGATACGCGCATGCGCGCTACCATTCCCACCATCACCAAAATATTGAATGATGGCGGCAGTGTAATTCTCATGAGCCACTTAGGCCGCCCAAAAGACGGCCCCACCGATAAGTATTCACTTAAACACCTGGTCAATCATCTTATCAAATTACTAAATGGTGCCACAGTAAAATTTGCAGACGATTGTATCGGTACATCGGCTTATGAAAAAGCAGCCGCCCTGCAACCCGGAGAAGTATTGTTGTTAGAGAACCTGCGCTTTTATAAAGAAGAAGAAAAAGGCGATAAAGCTTTCGCAGAAAAACTCAGTAAACTTGGCGATGTATATGTGAACGATGCATTCGGTACCGCACACCGTGCACACGCTTCTACTGCCGTGATCGCACAATTTTTCCCCGGCGATAAAAAAATGTTCGGCACTGTAATGGACGGGGAAGTATCCAGCGCAGAAAAAGTAATGCATAAAACGGAGAAGCCTTTCACTGCCATTATCGGTGGTGCGAAAGTGAGCGATAAGATCCTCATTATAGAAAATTTATTGGAGCGTGCCGATCATATCATTATTGCGGGTGGGATGGCTTACACATTCATGAAAGCACAGGGCGGTAAGATAGGAAACTCTTTATGCGAAATGGACCGACTGGATACGGCACTCGAATTATTGAAAAAAGCAGAAGCCAAAGGCGTTTGTATACATCTTCCTTCCGATTCTGTGATTGCAGATAAATTTGCTGCTGATGCAAATATTTCCTCAGCCCCAAGCAATGATATTCCCGATGGCTGGATGGGGCTCGATATCGGCATGAATGCCATCGAACAATTCACTAACTGCATCAGACAATCCAAAACCATTCTCTGGAATGGTCCTATGGGCGTTTTTGAAATGGAAAAATTTCAGCACGGCACCAAAATGATCGCAACCGCAATTGCAAATGCTACACAGTCGGGTGCTTTTTCATTGGTTGGCGGTGGCGATAGTGTTGCAGCTGTAAACCAATTCGGGTATACAGATAAAGTAAGCTATGTATCCACCGGCGGTGGTGCCCTCCTCGAATATTTCGAAGGGAAAGTGTTACCCGGTATTGCAGCCATTAACGAATAGAATTCAGATGTATGGTTGCACATCAGCGAATAAATGGATTATTGCTATGTTCAGGTCAGATTGGCTATTAATCAGCCTGTAAACCCATTAACCAATAAACTAACAGCGCCAAAATGCCATCCCACCCGGATGGCATTCCTTTTGTAATATTTATACCATTCTTACGACAAACAAGTAAATTACACCTAAATCAAAATTTGTATGAGTACCAAAAACATTACCCTGATTGTCATTTTAGCCCTTGTGGTTTTTTTAGGCTTTTCGGGTTGTAACGGCTATAACGGCCTGGTTAAACAGGATGAGAACGTAAACAACGCTTGGAATAAAGTGCAGAGCGATTACCAGCGCCGTGCAGACCTGATCCCTAACCTGGTAAATACAGTAAAAGGCGAAGCTAACTTTGAACAGACCACTTTAACCAAAGTGATCGAAGCAAGGGCAAGTGCTACCCAGATGAAAGTAGATGCCAAAGACCTGACCCCTGAAAAACTACAACAGTTCCAGGCAAGCCAGGGTCAATTATCACAGGCTCTTGGCCGTTTACTCGTAGTGTCTGAGCAATACCCTAACCTCCGTGCAAACGAAGCGTTCCGTGGTTTACAGGCACAACTGGAAGGTACCGAGAACAGGATCAAAGTGTCACGTAACGACTTCAATGATGCCATTCAGGCATACAATGTAAAAGTCCGTTCTTTCCCGATGAATATTTTCTCCGGAATGTTTGGCTTTAAAGCCAAAGAAGGTTTCAAGGCGGAAGCCGGTTCTGAAAAAGCACCGGAAGTAAAATTCTAAAAACCATTCATGCTGGGATTATTTAAACGCAAGCCGGTTGATTTCTTTTCTGAAGAGGAAAAGAAATCAATTGTGCAGGCCATTGAACAGGCCGAGCACAGAACCAGTGGCGAGGTAAGGATTTATATTGAAAGCCATTGTGCTGACAATGATCCCGTAGCACGTGCCCGGGAATTGTTTGCAGCATTAAATATGTACCAGACAGCAGCCCGGAACGGTGTATTGGTTTATCTGGCTATGAAAGACAGGAAGCTGGCTGTCTATGGCGATGAAGGCATACACAGGAAAGTAGGAGATGATTTCTGGAATACGGCTGTAAAAAAAATGCTGGAGCATTTCAATAACCAGAATTTCACCATCGGTATCACTGAGATCATCCGTCAAATAGGTGAAGCCTTAGCTGCTCATTTTCCTTACGACGAAAAAGGGGATTCCAATGAATTATCCGATGAGATCGTTTTTGGAAACTAATGGTCGGAACGCTGAACAATAAAGCATATTCAACCCATACAAAAGTGGTAACCAAAGAACGAATGCAAACCCCTTGATGAAAAAGTTACTTTTCATATTACTCACTATATTTTCTTTTGCAGTTGTTTCTGCACAGAATGTTCTTCCCAAACCCAATCCACCAAGATTGGTTACAGATGCGGCGGGTGTACTTTCCCCGCAGGAAGTAGAAACACTCGAACGCAAACTGGTAGCACTTGACGACAGCACGTCTAACCAGATTGCCGTAGTGCTTATCAAAACCCTTGGTGATTATGCTATTGAAGAGTATGCCCTGAAATTATTTCGCGAATGGGGTATTGGCAATAAAAAAACCAATAATGGTGTTCTCATCATCGCAGCCATTGACGACCGTAAAATGTGGATAGCCGTAGGTTATGGTCTCGAAGGAGCTATCCCCGATGTTACGGCAGCAAGTATCTATCGCAACGAAATGGTTCCGGAGTTTAAAAAGCAGAATTATTACCGGGGAATAGATAATGCGATCAATGCCTTAACAAAAGCAGCCGCTGGCGAATATAAAGTTCAAAAGGAAAAGAAAAGAGGCAATAACGGCAGCGGTGCCGGGTCCATCTTTACTTTTCTGGTGCTGGTTGTAATCGTCATTCTTTTTCTTTCGCGCGGCGGGCGCGGCGGCGGAGGTAGTGGCCTCGGCAGTATTGCCAATGCAGTCATCCTCTCTTCTTTATTAGGCGGTGGCCGCGGTGGAGGAAGTTGGGGAGGCGGAGATAGTGGTGGCGGTGGTTTTGGCGGCTTTGGCGGTGGTAGTTCAGGCGGCGGCGGTGCAGGTGGTAGCTGGTAAAACAGTTAAAGCCAGCTTGCAATGGGCAGATTCATTACAATCGGAAACCTTGACAATATCGGCCGAATCAGAAGTTACAGCTATAACAGAAGTCATGAAGTAGATAACCGTTAGAACAAAGATGAACATACACACAAGCCTGCAACAAATGGGTAGGGAAGTGAAGACTGCTTTAAAGCTATCATGGATTTCAAAAGATATTATGATCGAAACACGGGTATCATGATTCGCGAAGAAGGGAATAGCATCGCAGAGAGAGAAGTGGACGATTTAGGTCAGTAAATTTCAGTGATAGTGAAAACACATCTTAGCAGCCGGTAATATAGTTAAGAGCCATCCCAACATCAACTAAAAAGCCATTCTGCGTATAGCAGATGGCTTTTTTTGATAGTGTTGTGTACCCGTTACAGGTGAGGGTATTCTTACGATCAAACCCTGTTTATTCAACGGATTATTTCTTATCCACAGGTAACTTTAATTTCACATAGTCTGCCATCTCTTTCGCACCGTCTGCTTCTTTTTTATCTGCCAATCCTTTCAATGCAATGCCATTGATAAAGGGATCGGTTTGAACGCGTATCGATTGAGGAAGATCATCCCTGAACTTTACAATGATATCTACCCCTTTTTTAAAGTTGCTCATATTGGTAACCGAACCAAGAAATTGCACAAATGAAGTCAGCGCAGGAAATTTAGCCTGTGATAAAGGGATCTGTTCAAAATTGTCAGCAATAAAATCAAAAGCGGTTTCATCTCCATATTTAATGATTACATTGGTTATGGCAGATAATAAGCGCCCTTTATTTACATCTTTGGAAAGTAAATTGGCTGTTGCAAATGCCAGCTTGCCATCCAGTAGGGCAAGGGCTTCCAGTGCAGCGCCGGCAACAGAATAAGATGAATCCTTTGTTGACTTCAGAAAAAAGTCTTTGTATGTATCATTCTTATCTTTGCCCAAGGCATCAATGGCCGCTGATTTTACAAGCGAATAGGTATCTTTTTTAGCTATCTCTTCCAACCGGTTTATAGTGGCAGCATCAAGGGTTGCTTTGCCAAGTGCGGCAATGGCTAATCTCCTTAATTCATAAAACGGATCATCCAATGCTTTTACTAATAAGCCATAGGCTGCTGCATCTTTGGTATGCTTAGATGCAAATTCGATGGCCTCTCTTCTGTCTAAGAATTTTCCGGCATACATATATTGATGAATGTATTCAGCAATTTTTTTATCATCTTTTTTTTCTATAAGCAATATCTTATCAGCGTCCACATTAATCAGGTCTGGTTTAGAAGAAACAGCAAAAGAAAAAGTATCTGCCTTATTTTCTATCCATACATTATATCGTTTCTTTTGTATGCCCTGGTATACATCAATGGCAACGGGCAGCTTAAATACTTTATCCCCCTGCTGGGTTTGTTTAATAAATACCCTGGCTGTTTGCGCCGCCGCATCATATCCATAACTGATATCTAATTTAGGGTTGCCGCTTCCAAAATACCATTGGTTAAAGAACCAGTTCAGGTCTTTGCCTGTAACTTTTTCAAATGCCATGCGCAGTTGGTGCGCACTGCCGTTCCCGAATTTATGGGTTGTAAGATATTTGTTCAGTGATGCAAAAAAAGCGTCATCACCTACAAAGGTGCGCAGCATATGCAATATTCGCCCCCCTTTTTCATAGGTAACCGCATCAAACATGTCTTCTTTATCTGCATAATAAAAACGTACCAGGTCCTTATCCTTTCCACCCCGGTTAAGATAGGTCTGGAAGTCTTTATAATTTTCAAAAGCCCCTGCATCTGCGCCATATTTATATTCTGCCCATAATACCTGGCTGTAATTGGCAAAACTTTCATTCACTGTAAGGTTACTCCAGCTTTCAGCCGTTACCAGGTCGCCAAACCATTGATGAAACAGTTCATGAGCTATTGTACTTTCCCATTCATTGCCATCAATCAGTTCTCTTGCATTTTGTTGCGCGCTTTCCTGATGAAGAGTAGCTGTGGTATTTTCCATGGCGCCACTTACGTAATCACGCCCTACGATCTGGCTGTATTTTACCCAGGGGTATTCAATGCCCGTAACTTTTTCAGCGTAGAACTTCATCATCTCGGGTGTGTTGCCGAAAATTTTCCGTGCAACTTTCTCGTATGCTTTCTCCACATAATAATTCACCTCCTTGCCTTTGTAGCTGTCTTTCACCACAGCAAAATCACCAACGCCAATAAAGAACAGGTAAGGACAATGCGGAAGATCCATCACCCAGGTATCGGTTCTTGTACCATCTGTATTTTTCTTTTGTGCTGTCAGTTTACCATTGGAGAGGGATACATATTTGTCCGGCACGGTTAAAGTAAACTCCTGTGTGGTCTTCTGATTGGTTTTATCAATCGTAGGCACCCAAACAGAAGTGGCTTCTGTTTCACCTTGTGTCCAGATCTGTGTAGGCTTGTTTTTATCTTCCCCTTTTGGATTTACAAAATACAAACCCTTGGCATCCGTTATCGCAGCGCTTCCTTCCGTCTGAAATTCATCCGGCTTAGCAGTATAGTCTATATACACTATGTATTTCTCATCTTTAAGATAGGTTTTATCCAACTGAATATGCAGATACAGGCTGTCATAGCGATAGGGTAAAGGGATATGCTTACCAGCTTTTACCAGTTCTACTTTATAAATATTCATACCCTTTGCATCCAGCTGTAAAGAATCTGTTGGATAAAAATGCGGTTTTAGGGTAATCCATACTTTCCCGTTCAGGTAAGATTTGCTGTAATCGAACTTTGCATCCAGCTTTGTATGCACCAGGTCGTTGATCTTGGTAGGCTTGGCCCGGTAGATTGTCTTCCACTCATCACCTGCCGGCAGCAGCATCTGGGCATTTACAAACTGCATTATACAATTGACAAGAACAAATAGTAATTTCTTCATGAAGCTTTTTTAGGAAGCCTAAAGATAAATCCCCGTGCCATCTCCCCCGTATGATTTTTGTGAAAGGAAAATTAAACTGATAAACTAATTCTGCTATTGATAGATGCGCTTATTAAGTAGATTTGTATAAACAATTGATCGGATGTCTTTATCAAAAAATATAGTGCTGGCTTCTTTCCTCATGTTTGGTTTTTTGTGGATTGGTGCAATCAAAGCACAAACCGTGAGTTTTATCCATATCCAATCCGAGAATAACAATGCATTTTCGGTTCAATGGAAGGGGAATATATATCCTTCCTCAAAAACCGGCTACCTGGTTATTCCGCAGGTTATGGCCGGTGAACAGGTGCTGGTCTTTGATTTTCAGGATAAATCCCTGCCTGCTTATACATTTACGCTAACCATGGATGATAAGCCCCGGGGTTTTACCCTCAAACAATCCATTAATAATAGCTGGAGCTTATTCGATATGGTAAATTTTGCCGTTACCAAAGGCACCGAAATGCCAAAGCAAAAATTCGAGAAGCCGGTATTTGTAGTAAACAAACCCGCAGAACCCGAAAAAAAGCCGGCCCCGGAACTCATAGATACGGTTGCGAAAAACCTAGCCCTCCCCCAAACCATAGTCAATGCTGAGAAACTGGCGGCTGGCAAAACGGCAAAGAGTACAGAGCCCCCGATCCAGAAAATATTTGATAAAGCCCATACAGCCGGAATCGACCAGGTATATGTGGTTATTTCTAAAGGGAAAGCAGATACAATTGCGATTTTTATACCGGCGCTCAAAGACGAAGCGGCCAAACAGTCTGCCTTTACAATAGGGAAGGAATGGGAAAAAGCCAATGTATCAGGTTCAATGATTGCATGGGTATATCCGGATCGGTTAAAAAAAGCTATTAAATAAGCACTATGCCAAGGTATTTCCTGGAACTTTCCTATAAAGGCACAGCTTACAGTGGTTTTCAGGTACAGGATAATGCACATACCATCCAGGGAGAGGTACAAAAAGCTATGGAAACGCTGTTCAGAATGCCTTTTGAACTCACAGGATCATCCCGTACAGACGCCGGTGTGCATGCTAATCAGAACTTTTTTCATTTCGATACGGAACTGGAAATACAAAATAAAAGCCTTTATAACCTGAATGCCCTGGTTCCGGACGACATTAGTATCAAAGCCATTTATCCGGTTCCGGCAACGGCTCATTGCCGTTTCGATACCCTTTACCGCGAGTATAACTACTTTATTTACACAGAGAAAAACCCTTTTTTGAACGATCGGGGCTGGATGTACCCATACCCGGTTGATATGGATACATTGCAGCAGGCGGCTCGAATAATTGCAGAGTACAACGACTTTACCAGCTTTTCTAAACGGAATACGCAGGTAAAGACCTTTCTCTGCAATATAGAATTGTCTGAATGGATCAAACAAGGGCCGGTATTGATTTATAAGGTTAGGGCCAACCGCTTTCTCAGGGGAATGGTTCGCGGGCTGGTTGGCACCATGCTCAAAACAGGCAGGGCACAGATAAGCCTGGAAGCGTTAAGAACCATTATTGAAACCAAAGACTGCACAAGAGCCGATTTCTCCACGCCACCCCAAGGCTTATTCCTCAACCGTGTTTTGTATAATGATACGTTAAAGCCTTTTCTGGGCAAAAGCGAATAAATCAACCGCCGGAAAACACTTCTTGTGTCCAACAGGCTCAGATATCTATCTGTTCATCTTTTTAAATAAGGCCTATATACAAGCTTCTTTCCGGGTTAGGAAAAGAGTGTAATCTTTTTTTATCAGCCCAAAGGCTTACTGTCATTGCATTTATGTGCTTTCTGATGAATTAATTTTGAAAAAGATTTGGATAAAAGAAATCCGGGGTTATCTTTGCAACCCGCTTTTACAAAAAGAGGATGTTCTTTGCAGGTTCAGCAAATCAATGGCAGATAAAAATTTACCTCTTTTTTGAAGAAAAATTTGGTGGATAAAATAACAGTCTTATCTTCGCCGCCCGTTCAAGAAAAACGGTAGTTCTCTGAAGAAGAAATAAGGGTTTTGTGAAAAAGAAATTTGAAGAAAATTCAAATAAAATTTGGCTCGGAAAAAAACCTCTTTATCTTTGCAGCCCGTTAAAAAACGGTAGTTCTTACATGATTTATTTTGATCAAAAAAGTTTGATTTTTCTTCAAATAATTTTGGTTGCAAAAATAAAGGCTCTTACCTTTGCAACCCCAACAAAAAGGGTGGCTCAGAAAAGCCAAAAGATCTTTGAAAGTTTGGAAGCAACAGCAGCATAAAATTTAAAATTTTATGGTAAGGTTACAGCATCAAAAAAGACAACAACATACCGATTGTTAATTTCAATTTAATTGAGAATAATAGTCAGGTTCAAACAACATTTACAATGGAGAGTTTGATCTTGGCTCAGGATGAACGCTAGCGGCAGGCTTAATACATGCAAGTC
>CAZFKE010000042.1:8116-10119 GCA_964519475.1 uncultured Sediminibacterium sp. | reverse complement strand
CGCAGAAAGTGATCCGTAAAACGGCGAGGCTGGCGTCTTACTATAACAGCCAATGGTTCCTGCTTTATGTGCAGACGCGTAAAGAGGCGGCTGACCGTATCTCGCTGGCCGCGCAACGGCATTTGATCAACAACTTCAAATCGGCAGCCGAGGCTGGTGGCGAAGTGATACAGATACGATCCAATGATGTTGCTCATGTTATCATGTCACAGGTATTGGAAAAAGGGATTACTACGGTATGTATCGGCAAACCCCACTTGAATTTATTTCAGGTGATCCTCAGAACCAATGTATTCAATCACCTCCTGAAGGCCTTATCAAGGAATGAAGTAGATTTAATCATCCTTTCCTGATGGCAATGAGCATCAAATACAAGATCCGTGCAGGTACCATATTCCTGTTCCTCCTGCTGGCACTGACCGGTGGGATGAGTATCTATTACCTCATCAAAATGCGTAAGGAGGCAGCTAAATTTTTTAAAAGACAATTATATATCGCTGAAGTACGCGAAGGACATGCAACGGTCAGCGGACAGTTTTCTGTTTGGTCACAGATATGAAATGAGATTTGACAGCCTTTTAAGGTTACAGGGATTAAATATTACGGAGTCGGGAGAAAAAGCAGCAACCGATTCGGTGAGATTCTATTTTGACCAATATCGCAATGGACATGATGGAATTGACAAGATACGCTACTACCTCTTGGAGATCACAGACCTCAATATGGCGGCGATCGAGCGTAAAAACCTGCGGGCGGAAAAATCTGCTGAAACCGGTACCGCGATCATGGTGGTCATCATCTCTATTACACTGCTGGTGGGGTTCACGTTTGCCTTTAATTTACCATTCATCGTTACCACACCCATCAAGAAACTGACAGAAGGTATTCGCCAGATCGCTTCAAAAAATTACCGGCATCGGGTGCATATAGAAAGTAAAGATGAAATGGGTGAACTGGCCGATGCTTTTAACCGGATGAGCGAGCGACTGGAGGAGTTTGAGAGCAGTAACCTCAATAAACTCATTTTTGAAAAAGCACGCGCCGAAGCAGTGATCAATAGCCTGAAGGATGCCAGCATTGGAATAGATGCCAATAACCGTGTATTGTTTGCCAACCAGCATGCGCTTCAGCTACTGGGAATGTCAGCTGCGTCTATTGTGGGTCAAGCGGTAAAAGATGTCGAAGCCGGGAACGACTTGTTTTCGTTTCTTTTACAGAATGATTCTACAGCACCTTTTAAGATCGTTGTTGCCGGTAAGGAAAACTATTACGTGCGTGAAATGATAGATGTGAGCGAAAGCAAAGTGATCGTGCTTAAGAACATTACTTCGTTTAAAGAATTGGATGCGGCAAAAACAAACTTCATCGCAACCATTTCACATGAACTCAAAACGCCATTATCGGCTTCAGACTTCAGCATCAAGTTGCTGGAAAACGCAAAAGTAGGCCCGTTGACCCCGGAACAAAGGGAATTGGTGGAACAGCTGAAAAGCGACAACGCCAGGATGTTGCGCATCCTGAGCGAATTATTGAACCTGACACAAGCCGAAAGCGGAAAACTGGGGGTTGAATTGCAGCCGGTAAAAATTGACGGACTGGTGCGTCAGTCGGTAAAAGCTGTGCTTGCTGCAGCCAGGGAAAAGAATATCAGCATCAACCAGGCAATCGCACAGGATTTACCGGATATGATCGCTGACCCTGATAAAACAGGCTGGGTGCTCAACAATTTCCTTACCAATGCCATAAGATATTCTCCTAACGGAAGCCATATCGAAGTAGCGGCCTTTTTGAAAGATAATCGGATCACCTGTGAAGTATCCGATAACGGTCCCGGCATAGAAGCTGCGTATATCGGAAAGATATTCGACCGTTATTTCCAGGTTCCCGGTAAAGCCAGCAAACAAGGTTCGGGAATAGGCCTAGCGATCTGTAAAGAATTTATTGAAGCAATGGGAGGAGAGATCTATGTTCGGAGAGAAACGACAAAGGCGAGTGTGTTCGGG
>CAZFKE010000042.1:7031-8026 GCA_964519475.1 uncultured Sediminibacterium sp. | reverse complement strand
ATGCCGAAGCTATTCAGAAATTAATTCAATTCTTGCGCAGGATCTTTTTAACACAGTGGAAAATGAATGTCTGGCGGTATAGGTAGTCAGTGGTTTTTCAAATTTCAATACTTCAGCTATACATTTCAGTCCTTTATTAATATGCCAAATCAGATCTTTAATTCGTTCACGTTCCTGTGACGAACTCAAGCCGGCCTCAAGAATAGGAAATATATAGTTCTCCTTTGCCTTATTCCAGTTGCCCCATTTCTTCATGGTCAGCCGCATTTCATCGTTGATTGAAATACTGATGATCTTTGGATTGCTTCGCAATGCGCGACTCGTCTTTGCTCTCTCGAAATGTATAAAATCACCGGAGATATGCTTGAATTTCAAACGCGCGATATCCGCCATATTAATACCGTTTGCGAAATAGCTGAAAAACCAATAAGCCTTTGCTTTTTCTTCCTGCGGAGTCTTAGGTTCGTAATAGTAAACCTTACCGATGTCAACAAGCGACAACGCTTTTTTGACGTTCCTACCGGCAGGAACTATATATCGCCGCTTGGAAAATGGATAGTATTCTTTTGATATAAGGTTTCGTTCGATGGCCTCATTGAAGATCGCCCGAAGCGCCCGGGTATAAATTCCAACGGTTGTTATTGAATTTCCCTGCTCCAACATCCATTCCTCAAACTTGTACAGAAATGCTGCGTCAACGTGTTCAAATCGCAGCCGGTGCTTAAACTTTAGCAGTTTCCGTAGGCTCAGTTTATAGTTTTCAGCAGTCCCTACACGGTCTTCACGATTAAACCGGTCAATGACCTCGTTGAAGACGGTTTCTACAAACGAACCGTCGTAAGATTTCTGCAGGAATCGCCGCTCGAATACCGGGAAATTGAACGGTTTGATTTCTTTTAATAGATGGACTGCTTTCGCTTCCGCTTCCGAAAGAATGTTCTTTTTCGCCAGCAGTTCCGCCGGCAGGCGTTTCATAAATATTCGCTTAAACTCTT
>CAZFKE010000042.1:4849-7021 GCA_964519475.1 uncultured Sediminibacterium sp. | reverse complement strand
CCACCTTTTTGCGCCTGGCATCATGGAATAATTTAACTGTAATCATGGGACCCCCTGATTTTTGGGCATTCGTGTGTGAGATGGAAATGGCTAAAATTTGCAAACAAAAAGGCCCTAATTAGGTGGTCGTCCGAAGGGAAACATGCCGAAAAGTGTGCAAACAATTTGCAAACAAAAGTAGTTTAAGGCCGTTTTCGACCGGTAAGGATGCGATGCTAAAAATTCGCTAAAACACTTACTGGTAAAGGGTTTTAGCGAATTTAAGTAACGTTGGGTAAACTTGTGAAAAGGGCAAAAATGGCCCTCATAATCAGGGGGTCCCAGGATCATGCCCTGGTGGGCCCACAGAGTTAACCACTCAAAATCAATCACTTACGTTCTTGAAATGTAGGTGATTTTTTATTTAAGGAAGGGCGCCCCTGCCAGATTTTGATGATCATTGAACTAGCCTCGTTAACATGATTTAGGGTACTAGTAAATACTACTAAATAGGAAGAAGGCCACAAATCTTTCGACTCAGGTTTTATACTGCCTAAGGCCTGGGAGCAATTTACAATCCACTTCTCAATAGGAATTTAGGCCTAAATATGTTCCAAAGTGGCATAGGGGAACAAGGAGGAGCTTTGGTAGCTAGCCAAATAGCGTGCAGAGCAATATCTTAAATGCTCAAATATTTCAGAAAATACACGCGTATGAAAATTTTAGCATTCAGCATTGTTTTACTGACTTTTCCTTGTTTGGGAAATGCTCAATCAAATTCAAAACTTCGTCTTGACAAGACAATGGACAGTATTGCCAAGCACAATCCATTACCAACATTTATAGTTGGCGGGATTAATAAAAATGGGATTTTTTATGAATATCATCATGGCAATAAAATTTGGAGCAAAAAAACACCCATCAAAGACGATCACATTTTCAGAATCTATTCAATGACAAAAGCCATAGCTACAGTAGCAGCAATGCAACTGGTAGAACAAGGCAAATTACAATTAGACCAGCCTTTAGACAATTTATTGCCAGAAATGGCTGCCATTCCAATCCTTACTAAGGATGGAAACTTAGTGAAGCCAACCAAATCAATCACACTAAGACATTTATTAACGCATACTGCAGGTTTTGCATATACATTTTTACATAATGGACTTGATCAATTTAGCAAACACATGCCTGCAGATTATCATTATCCTGACTTGCCAAGAGTATTTGAAGCGGGTGATAAATGGCAATATGGTACCAATATTAACTGGGTAGGCAAATTGGTAGAAAAAGTATCTGGCAAAGATCTTGAAACATATATTCACGAGAATATTAGCCAACCATTAGGAATGAATAGAACGTTTTTCACTGTTCCAGATTCCTTAATCGGCGAAATCACCACATTCGGACAGTTAAAAGGTGAAAAATTTGAGGCGGATACAGCTTGGCAATATAAAGATCTGAAACCCCAAACTTATGATGCAGGTGGTGGCTTGTTTAGTACTTTTCACGACTATGCACAATTTATCAAATGTATTCTGAATGATGGCACACTGAATAATCATCAAATACTCAAAAAATCAACCATTGATTTAATGTTTGAGAATAACATGGGCAGTTTAGAAACCTTACTGGAAGATCCAACGAGTGCTTACTCGTTTTTATCAAGTCCTGATTCTCACTTTTTAGAAAATAACAAATTTGGAATCGGCTGGGCCATAGATCAAAATGGGAGAAAGGGCATTCGAAATCCTGGAACCGTCTTTTGGTCAGGCATCGCAAATACCTTTTATAGTATAGATCGAAAGAAAGGTAAAGCTGTTTTGTTTTTTAGTAATACGCTGCCATTTAGCAACAAATATGCCGAATCTGCAAACTTTACAGCGGAAGGAGCCATATATAATATCAAATAGTAACGAGAGGATATACTTAATAAAATATAGCAGCTTAATTGCAGAAATGGGGTATGGTCATAAAGTGAATTCACATTTAATAACAATAAAATCCTATTAAGATGACAAAAATGCTTTTATCAGTTTTAATTGTATCAAGCTTATTCGCATGCAAGGAAGAAACAAAGCCTTCATTCAATTTAGCCAATGCTAAAAAAGAAATTGAAGCAGCTAATCAAGTAATTATGGAAACTTTTGCCAGAGGTGATTCAGCCGGAATGGCAGCAGCATATAGTAAAGA
>CAZFKE010000042.1:3658-4839 GCA_964519475.1 uncultured Sediminibacterium sp. | reverse complement strand
CAAAGTTTGGGGTAGTTTTATGAATGCTGGTTTGAGTAAAGTAGAATTAACAACTTTGGAAGTGTGGGGTGACGAGAACTACATCACTGAAGAAGGAGTGTTTACCGTAAAATCAAAAGAAGATAACCAGTTAGATAAAGGGAAATACCTGGTTCTTTGGAAAAAAGAAGATGGTAAATGGAAGTTGCATAGAGACATGTCTAACACAGATTTGCCTTTGGCAACAAAATAACTGTACAATTAAAATGATTTATACAAGAGAGGCACCTGTTATTAGGTACCTCTCTTGTATTGTAACCTTATTTAAATTTACCAGATTACTGAAAGCTTAACTTTTTACAGCTTTTCCAAATCCAATAAAGTGAACAATTTTTCCGTTTTCAAATCTGAAAGCATCAACCCATTGGTATTTTTGTGTTTTACCATCCGGGGTTACAAGGTCAGCTTCATCCCAAATATCTACCCACTGGTGACCGTTTTCGCCAACCACAGGTAATATTGCAGCTATTTGATAATTTTTGATCGTGATACCGGCAAAATTCTTTTCCATAAAATCTACTATGGCTGCTTTTCCTTTTATAACAGTGCCATCATCATTATTTAACTGTGCCGTATCGGCTATGAATTCTCCTGCTTGTTTAAAGTCTTTCTCAAACAATAATTTGTGAAATTGTTCTGCCAACAATACATTCTTTGAATCGCCTATTTTAAAGTTGTCCGTGTACGTTGGTTTAAAAATGTGGTTAATGGGATTTGACTGTTTTTCAGCGCTTTCGCTTTTCTTAACCGAATCAGTACAAGCAATCAATGAAGCTGACACAATAAAGCTTACAAATAATTTTTTCATAATTTTTTTGAGCTCAATTTATATAGCAACCGGATCTAAAACGACCGGTTTTTAATAAAAGATGTTCCAGAATCACAAAAGGGAACAAGCTGGACAAGGGAAGCAACTAAGCAAAAGGGGAAATCAATGTTACTTAGTGTGATAAATTTTTAAATATAATCACAATGAAAAAAATCATCTTCTTATCCATGCTTTGTGCAATCGGATTAAACGTGACAACTTATGCTCAAAAAGCCATCAATTCTGTACATTTTTATGACATAAAAAATGCAGAAATGGAGAAAACCTATATGGCGAGCATAAAAGAAATCAATGCAATTATTGGTGAAATCGG
>CAZFKE010000042.1:1878-3648 GCA_964519475.1 uncultured Sediminibacterium sp. | reverse complement strand
GTTTCCTAAAAATTATTATAGCTGTTTTAAATTAGATGCCTCTGACACTACCAAAACCTATAGAAATTGTACTATTGGACATTGGGTGTCCGAAAAAGAATATAAAGCGATACATGATCATCCAAAATTTAAAGCCTGGGCAAGCAAGAATAAGGACAATAACGCTGTTTTTATAACGGGTCAATTGTACAGAAAATATTATGCTGTGGACTAATGGATAAGGATTCCTAAAATCAGGAGGCATTTTCTCGATTTATTAGAATAGGCTTACATAAAAAGGGTTTATGAATTTTACTTCATAAACCCTTTATTTGGAGCAAGTCTCCGCTGGTTTTTGTTTTTGAGGAAAACAGGGGTGAAAAATGGTTGTAGCCTTTATAATAAAAGTATTTGGTTACTTAGCGGAAGGTACAGGCAAGTCTGAATTGAACATATCTCTATGTAACTTCCATTTACCATCTTCCTTCTTCCAAAGCACCAAATATTTGCCTTTTTCTATAACAGTGCCATCTTTGATATTTAATGCGAAGGCCCCTTCTTCCATAATCGAATTTTCATCTCGCCATATTTCTTTAGATGTCAGTTTTATTCCAGTTATGCCAGCCTTTTAAATGCCTGAAACTGCCGATATAATAGCGGCTCTTGCCTCTGCCCGTGGATTATTAGGGCTCATAAATTTTGCATCAATTGTATAAACATTTGTTGCTAAGCCAACTGAATCCCCCTTGCTCACATAGTTTTCAAATGCTTTATTGGCTTCATTGATCTCTTTTTGGGCGTTGACTGCATCAAAAGCTGGTTTAATTTCAGTTTTTGACTGACAAGCAACAAGGCTAATTACCAAGGTCAAACAGGAGATTACTTTTTTCATATGTATATATCTTTTGAAACATAAAAATCAAATATTCAGGTCAAGGATTCGCATTTAGCACATTCATACATGTTCCAAAAGGGCATTTGGGAACAGATTTGGTATTAAAATGACAATTTGATCGATTTTAACTAACTTAATGTCCATTGAATTTATAATCAAGCATTTATGGCAATCTTTTTCCCCTTATTTGGGATTTTTACGTCCTTTATTCTTCTATACTATTTAAGTGCTTTGAATAGATCCAATATCTTTCTTGCACTATTTTTCTTGTGTTGCAACCTGGTGGTACTGGTATATTATGGGTTGCATTTTACAAAGGACATTTTCTGGGAGGGGGTTTGTTTTGTCAATTGGCTACCGCTTTCTTACTTATTGGGCCCACTTTTATTTTATTATGTTAAGACCACGCTGTCTGATAGTAACAAATTAGGTAAATGGGATTGGCTTCATCTGATTCCCGCATTTTTGACAATTATCAATTGTTTGCCATTTACAACTCTGCCTTTTGAACAGAAGAAACAAATTGCACATGAAATTGTAAATGTTACAGAGAATTATTCTTTGCATTTTAATTTCGTTTCATTTGAATTTATTCTATTATCCCGTTCAGTTCACCTGTTTATTTATTCCGTAGCTTCTCTTATTTACTTTTATATACACGGGAAACAAACATTGAGAAAATTTGGAAGACTACCCTCCAATCATTCCATTATCAAAAGATGGTTGTACTTATTGTGTGCAATTCAAATTGTTATTGCAGTGAATAGTATTGGGCACATGTCTACTTTATATGATTTCCACTATACGGTGTTTGGCATTCCTGCGAAAGATTTTTTTACAGAAAAAAATTATTTTGGTATCTGTGGAGGAGGCTTCTTTCTTCAGAATATATTTTT
>CAZFKE010000042.1:0-1868 GCA_964519475.1 uncultured Sediminibacterium sp. | reverse complement strand
TAAATCATTTAAATCAATATATTTTTATTTCTATTCCCCAAAATTCTTTATGGAAATATATCCTACACCGTTCAACAAGGCAAGGATACACTTATTGAAGAGATAAAATCCAGCTTACCCAGGAAAACAAAGGAAATAGCTACGCTTCATGATTTCGAAAAAAACATAGCAGATTATTTGAAAACCATTCCGTACATACAAAAGGAGTTCTCACTCTCTCAAATGTCCTTTGATTTAAAAATCCCGGAAAGGGTTTTGTCGAACTACTTTAATAAAGAATTACAAATTACGTTTAGTGAGTGGAGAAAACGTTTACGAATTGACCATGTATGTAAATTGATTGATTCCGGAGAATCTAAAAATCTAACTCTCGAAGCAATTGCCAATAATGCAGGGTTTGCTTCCAGATCCAAATTTATTGACGCTTTCAAAGAGCGAAAGGGGATAACCCCTTCCGCTTATATAAAATCAATAACAACTTCATAGTTATTTAGCGATTAAGCCAAGTTGTTGTAAAAATGCAAGATTGTCAAAGAAATCCTGCTCTTCGGTAATTTTACCATTTATAATGGTTGCAATAGTGCAGCCAATTACATCAACATCTTTATTGGTTGCAGGAATTCCAAAGAAACTTCCAGTATGCTTGCCTTTGAATTGCCAATACTTTACCAATTTGTTTCCTTGTGCAAAAGTTTCTTTGACCACAAATTTCCTATTGGAAAACCCGGCCACATAATTGGCATAATAAGCAACACAATTCGCCTTCCCCTTCGTCTCTGGTACAGTGTGTAATACTGCGTTTTCTGCGTAAGCAGTATCCAGGATATTTATCCTGCCTTCGTTGATGGCCACATCCCAAACATGACTATAAAATTTAATGTTTTTGGCTGCAACGTCAACTTTTTGTGCAAATATTTGCACATTACTTAATGTGCATACAGTTAATGCAAGTACAAAGGTTTTTTTCATGTATTCATTTTTTTGAAGAATAAAATTAGATCCATAGGGTTCTATGGTAAAAGATTCGGCATAATAACATGTTCCCTATTGCGCGTCTAGGAACATTTTTAATTAGAAATGAGAATAAATACCGGTAACGCATTTTTGTAATTAAACATAACAGCAAAATAATCCGTCCAATTCACTGTCGGTTTTCACAAAAAAGGGGGTGAGGAGAGAGTAAAACAGATGGAATATGAGAGAAATAAATCTATTTCAATCTTGCGCTTATTGAATATTAATTAATGCAAGGGTACAAAATACCAACAGAAATCCTTGTGATCGAAGCGTCACAGGATCATGCCCTGGTATACCCACAAAAAAGTATCTTTCTTGTATTAATTAGCTTAATACAGGACCGGTCTATGGGAGAAGTTTTATATTTAATGCCACCCAGACCATTCATTCCTCTTTACAAACACTTTATGAAAACAATACTGGCCATCTGCTTTACTGGCATTATCTGTGCCTTTGGGATCCCGGACAAAACAGGAACGGAATTAGCCAACAGCCCGAACAAACGATCCCGACCCAATATCATCCTGGTCATGAGCGATGACCAGGGCTGGGGACAGACCGGCTACTACCATCACCCTGTTCTGGCCACACCCAACCTGGATGAGATGGCCGGCAACGGTTTGCGCCTGGACCGATTCTATGCCGGCGCCCCTGTCTGTTCTCCCACGCGTGCCAGCGTACTCACCGGCCGCAGCAACGACCGCAGTGCCGTGTTCAGCGTGGGTTACCCCATCAGGCGGCAGGAAAAGACCCTGGCCCAGGCCCTGCAGAACGCCGGATACCATACGGCCCATTTTGGTAAATGGCATCTCGACGGACTCAAGGGCCCCGGAGTACCCATCCTGGAAAGC
>CAZFKE010000041.1:7662-10257 GCA_964519475.1 uncultured Sediminibacterium sp. | reverse complement strand
GGTCGCTGTTAGAAACCACACCTACGGTAGCATAACAGTTGATCAATACTTTTCTCAATTCGCCTGAAGGCATTTTCAATACTGCGTATTTCTCTTCTTTGTTGGCCAACTGTGCAGAGGTTCCGGCACTTCTTACCATTTTACCACCCTGGCCCGGTTGTAATTCAATGTTGTGAATCATCGTACCCAAAGGCATATTCTTCATCAACAAAGCATTTCCGATTTCAGGAGCTACATCGTCACCGGCTACTACGCTGGCGCCAACCTGTAAACCCTGTGGGGCAATGATGTATCTTTTTTCGCCATCAGCATATTGCAGCAAAGCGATAAAAGAGGTACGGTTGGGATCGTATTCGATAGACAGAACCGTTCCTGCTGAATCTCTTTTATTTCTTTTAAAATCGATGATACGGTAATGATGCTTATTTCCACCACCCATGTAGCGGGAAACACGACGGCCCTGGAAGTTACGCCCGGCGGTGTTCTTCTGATGTTCCAGCAAACTCTTTTCGGGTTCGTTGGTAGTGATTTCAGCATAAGCATTGCCAATTCTCCAGCGTGTTCCTGCGGTAATTGGTTTGTACTTTTTAAGTGCCATTGTTAATACTTTTTTACGGAATTTTCAGCTCCGTGTGCTATAATTAAATATTTGAATACAGATCAATCGTTTCACCATCAGCAACCGTTACCATTGCTTTCTTGTAAGCACTCTTCATACCTTGTATAAAACCGGCTTTGGTGTAACGGGCTTTGTTCTTTCCGGGAACCACTGATGTGTTCACATCTACCACACTCACGCCGTAGAAATCTTCTACCGCTTTTTTGATTTCCAGTTTGTTGGCCCTGCGGTCTACTTTAAAAGCATACCTTCTTAATTTTTCCTGTTGAGCGTTTGCTTTCTCAGTTAAAATGGGCTTTATCAATACTTCAGACAGTTTCATTGTTATGTGTTTGAAACGTTACTTAAATTAAGCTTCAGCTGTTTCGTTATCAGCGAAAACCTTAGCGGTGTTTTCTGTAATTACCAAAACATCTGCGTTCATGATCTCGTATGTGTTGATATCATTCACCAGAGAGCTGGTAATATTTGGAATATTTCTTGTGCTCAGATACAGGTTGTCATTGTAATCAGGCAGCAACATGAGCGTTTTCTTATCAGAAATGTTCAGGCTGTTCATGATCGCAGCAACTTCTTTGGTCTTAGGTGCAGCAAGATTTACATCTTCAATAACCAGAATGGCATTGTCTTTTGCTTTGTAAGACAAAGCAGAGATCTTAGCCAGGTCCTTCACTTTACGGTTCAGTTTAAAATCGTAAGCGTGAGGTTTTGGTCCGAAGATGGTACCACCCCCTTTATACAAAGGGTTACGGATATTACCTTTACGGGCACCACCGGTTCCTTTTTGTTTGTGCAGCTTACGGCTGGCACCCTGAACTTCCGCACGTGTTTTCACTTTGTGCGTTCCCTGGCGGCCTTGTGCCAAATATTGTTTAACAGCGAGGTAAATCACGTGATCATTCGGTTCGATACCGAAAATATCAGCAGGTAATTCAACCGATCTGCCGGTCTTCTGTCCTTTTATATTTAATACATCTACTTGCATGGTCATTCAATTAAATTGGTGATTACTTCTGGATTAAAACGATTGAGCCGTTATTACCCGGAACGGAACCGCTGATCAGGATATAATTCTTTTCAGGGAATATCTTTACCACTTTCAATCCTTTCATTTTCACCCTGTCTCCACCCATACGGCCAGCCATTCTCATTCCCTTGAACACACGTGAAGGATAAGAAGAACCACCGATCGAACCCGGCGCTCTTGAACGGTCGTGCTGACCATGTGTAGCTTCACCCACACCAGAGAATCCGTGGCGTTTTACAACACCCTGGAAACCCTTACCCTTGGTGGTACCTACCACTTCAACAGCATCGCCTTCGGCAAAAATGTCTACAGTGATGGTTTCACCTAATGCTTTTTCTATGGAATAATTACGGAATTCTTTTACGAATTTCTTGGCGGAAGTTTGCGCCTTTGCGTAGTGGTTCAGCTCAGATTTGGTAGCGTGTTTCTCTTTCTTGTCGCCGAATGCCAATTGTAATGCAGTGTAACCGTCAGACTCCAGTGTTTTCACCTGGGTTACGGTGTTGGGGCCGGCTTCGATGATGGTACAAGCTGTTTGCTTGCCATCTGCAGCGAAGATGCTAGTCATCCCGATTTTTTTACCAATAATACCTTTCATCGTTTGCGGTTTATAGCCCCGCGTTGGTTATAAGGACATTCCGATGATGAAATCGGAATTCAATCCCTGTTTGCTGCCGACCTTTTCCGTTGTTTTCCCAAATTTTACATCTGGGAAGAGGAAGTACCGGAAGTAAACAAACCTCGAAGGGCCTGTTTATATGTTATGATCTCAGATTGTTATGATTGGGAAAGGATTCATATGATTAAATCTTTCCTTTTCGATCCGGATCGTTTTCAAACCAGAGCTGCTTTTTCGTTAAAGATTGGCAGATGGTAATATTTTATAAGAGCTATTGCTTTTCGCTTGTGGCTTGAAGCTTGTGCCATTTTTTATCAGGCTTTGATCTCA
>CAZFKE010000041.1:0-7652 GCA_964519475.1 uncultured Sediminibacterium sp. | reverse complement strand
TTCAACACCTGATGGCAGGTCTAATTTACTCAGCGCATCTACGGTTCTTGAAGAAGACGTATAGATATCCAGTAAACGTTTGTGCGTACACAACTGGAACTGCTCACGGCTCTTTTTGTTCACGTGTGGTGAACGCAGAACTGTGAAGATCCTTTTGTGAGTAGGCAAAGGAATGGGCCCAGTTACTACGGCACCTGTACTGCGTACAGTTTTTACGATCTTTTCGGCAGATTTATCTACCAGATTGTGATCGTATGATTGTAATTTGATCCTGATTCGTTGAGACATAGTCGAAACCCAATTTTCTGATTGGGGTTGCAAAGGTAAGTGGCTGCATCTGAACAGACAAGTATTTTAAAAGATTTTTTGGGGATTTCTGCCCTAAACCTGAAAAAATATCCCCAAACGCCTCGTTTTGGTAAATCCGACTGCTATTTTTATCCATAGGTCGATTTCCAACCTAACCAATGCTGAAGATTCTATTTTATGAAAACAAGCATTATCGAAAAGCTGATCGTAGATATGGGTTTCATATCTAAAGCAAAGAACTGATCCTCATTTATAATCCTTTATCTTATTAATTCCACCAATTCAATATTTTTACTTTGAAGACGGATATATATTTATGGCTAAAAAATCAATCAGAAAAGCACCCCACCCTATTCTACATGAGAATTCAGTTCTTCCCGAGAAGCCAAAATTGTCTTTTCAACTACCAACCGTACTCCCGGTAGCGGTTTGCATGCTTTATTTCGTGATCCATTTCTTACCTGATTTTAACGGTTATGATGCCATGGGCGCGCAATGGTTCTATATGGTGGTGCTTGATATGATAGTGATTCTATTTATCCTGGCCAGAAAAGATACGTATTCAAATACTGCTCTTTCCTTATTTCAGAACGGTTTTTTCAGGTTATACCTTGCTTTTTTCGTTCTGGCCGGTCTTTCTATTATAACAGCAATCAATCCAACCGAGGCATTGATATGCTATGCACGAATGATAGCCACCTTTGTTGCTTTTTTAAATATAAATATCATATTAAACGGCCGTGTATACCTTTTCAGGCTTTTAGCACAGGTTCTGGGGCTGATCTTACTAATAGAGTCTTTACAGGCTATTTCAGATTTTATAAATGGGATCGGCACTATGGAGCTAACAGTACTGATCAAAAGCCTGAAAGGAACTGCTGGCAATAAAAACATTTTTGCCGCAGGCCTTATTGTAAAAATACCTTTTGTCCTTTATGGCATTTATCATTCAAAAATATGGGTACGGATACTCAACATGGTTATTTTCATTTTGGCATCGGTGGCCATCTTTATTGTAAATGCCCGTGCAGCCTATCTGAGCCTTTTATTGATACTACTTTTATATATTCTATTTTGTATTTTGGAATACCTGAAAGATAAAAAATCTGAACTGGTTCTTTACCGTATCAGTTACGTACTCATTCCAGTTATTATTGCTTTCATTATTTCACAAGTCCAATTGAACAGTGCAGAATCTATCCAGGATACCAATTCGGGAAAAGATTTTGGTTCTGTTACAGAAAGGTTGACTTCTGTTACCAAAACAGATGATGAAAGTAACCAGGTTCGTCTGAGGCTTTGGGCGCATGCTATCGATTATACAAAGCACCACCCGCTTATCGGTTGCGGAACGGGTAACTGGAAAATTGCTTCTATCCCATATCAACGCACCATCACCAATGACCTTTATGTACCTATCCACTCGCACAACGATTATCTTGAAATGTTTGCCGAGTTAGGCATCCCCGGAGGCTTGCTATATCTGAGTCTGTTCATTTGCCTATTCGTCTTTACCATACGAACATACCGATCCGAAGCCGATGAAGAAACCAAACTGGCTTCTGTATTTTCTTTTTTGGCCTTTATAGGTTATGGTATTGATGCCCTTTTCAACTTTCCAACAGAAAGGCCCATCAGCCAAATGTTCTTTGCCTTTACTACAGCCATCAATGTGATGGCATACCAGCATTCGCGCGGGGAGGAAGATGAAGTTAGAACCATTTACCCTACACTTACCCCCTTAGCGGGTTTGATCTCAATATTACTGCTGCTGCCTTCTGCCTATCTCACATACATGGTATATAAATCATTCCTTGTACAGCGCACGATGATTGCCGATATGGAGAATGAACCTTTGAAACTGGATTGGAAAATGATTATGGCCGATCTGCCTTCCATACCCAATCTTTCCGCTACGGCACAACCCATTGATGCCATTAAAGGCAGGTATTTATATGAAGCAGAGTTATACCAGCATGTACCCGGTAAGTATAACGAAGCATTAGCCTATCTGGAGAAAGGGCGTAAAGCCAATCCTGTAATCGGTTATAGCGAATTCCTGAAAGCAGGGATCTATTTCCACATGAATAAATTAGATAGCGCAGCCAGGAATGCTTCAACAGCTTTTTATACAAGACCAAAGGCCAAAACTTATTTTCAAACATTGGTCGCTATTCTTGCCAGACAAAAAGATACGATCCATATTAAAAAAGCATTTGCTGAATATGATAAATACCGCCACCACCCCTTTGGCTGGAACCTTTACCTGATGGGTATGATCGGTTCGGATGTTGCTGACGAAAGGCTGCTTGCTCAGGCAGATAGCAGTATAGTTTGGTTTAAAGGGCAAATCGGAGACAGTGACCTTATTGCAAGAAGAAATGAAATTGCCAATAAAATCTATATCAAGAAAACAACCGTTGCCGGTCAGGCGCCTGTTGATTTTACGCTCGCAAATCAATATTACCAGCAGGGCATAGCTGCTTTTGGCAGCGGTAACCCAGAGAAAGATGATCTTGAAAAAGCCGCACAATTATTCCTGAAAGCCGCCAAGATCAATCCCAATAACTATATCATTTATGAGAACGCAGCTATGTCTTATTTCAACAAGCATGAATTCGCCAAATCAATCGTTTATTTTGATAAGGTTTTATCCATGACCAATGCCGGAAACGGTAAAAGTGAATTCTTTAAAGGAGTAGCCTTATTAAGTTTGGGCAGAAAAGAAGGATGCACGTATTTACTGATGGCGCAAAAGAAAAATTACAAAGAAAAAGAAGCTGATCTGAAAGCGATATTGAAAAGCCATTGCGGGGTGCAGTAACCACATTATTACTCCCTAAACCACCCTGGCTATTGCAGGCGAAATAGTAAAGTGTCGCTTATACTGTATCATTCAAAATTCCTTGTTCCCTATTCGCTATTAAAAAAGCCCCGCTCTTTACAGAACGGGGCTTTATTTTATCACTTAAAATTGATTAGTCTTCTATTTTCACTTTACCCTTGCTCTTCGCGATCACTTCCTCAGCGATATTGTTTGGAGCTGGTGCGTAGTGACTGAATTCCATGGTGGAAGTGGCGCGGCCTGATGACAATGAACGGAGCTGGGTTACATAACCGAACATCTCACTCAAAGGCACTTTGGCTTTGATCACCTGCAGGTTGGCACGGCTGTCCATACCTTCCAGCATACCACGGCGACGGTTAAGGTCACCGGTAACATCACCCATATACTGATCAGGGGTCAACACTTCCACACGCATGATCGGTTCGAGCAGGGTTGGTTTTGCTTTACGGCCTGCTTCACGGAAACCGGCTTTGGCACACAATTCAAAACTCATTGCATCAGAATCCACATCGTGGTAGCTACCATCAAATACACGCACTTTCATATTGTTTACAGGATACCCCGCCAATACACCGGTTGTCATGGATGTTTCAAAACCTTTGCTGATGGCAGGAACAAATTCCTTGGGGATAGAACCACCAAACAGATCGTTCACAAACTGGAAATGTTTGCCTTCATTCTCTTTCAGCCATTCCAGATCGGCAGGCCCGATAGAGAATTGAATATCGGCGAATTTACCACGACCACCCGACTGCTTTTTCAGCACTTCGCGGTGTTCAATCGTATTTGCGAAGGATTCTTTATAAGCCACCTGGGGCGCACCCTGGTTCACTTCAACTTTAAACTCACGACGCATACGGTCGATGATGATCTCAAGGTGCAACTCACCCATTCCACGGAGGATCGTCTGACCGGTATCTTCATCTGTATTCACACGCAGGGTTGGATCTTCCTCCACTAATTTGGCAATTGCCATACCCATTTTATCAACGTCGGCCTGGGTTTTGGGTTCAATTGCAATAGCAATCACCGGTTCTGGAATGAACATGTTTTCCAGTGTGATCGGATGGTTTTCATCGCAAAGGGTATCACCGGTCTTGATCTCTTTAAAACCTACTGCCGCAGCAATATCACCGGCTTCGATGAAATCGATCGGGTTCTGCTTGTTGGCAAACATCTTCATGATACGGCTGATACGCTCTTTCTTTCCACTTCTCACATTCAGTACATAGCTACCGGCATCGAGGTGGCCGGAATAGCACCTGAAGAAGGCTAAGCGGCCTACGAAAGGATCGGTCATGATCTTGAAAGCCAAGGCTGCAAACGGTTCTTTCGGATCGGGTTTACGGGTAATTTCTTTCCCAGTATCAGGATCTGTACCAACAGTATCTTCTATATCAATTGGCGAAGGCAGGTAACGGCAAACGGCATCAAGGGCGGTCTGTACCCCTTTGTTTTTGAAAGAAGAACCACACATCATCGGAACGATGCTGAGGTCTCCACTAAGTTTTGTCTCCATTCGTTGGCTTCTTCCACCATATCTGCAGGAACGGGTATCTCATCAAAAGTCATTCCTTCTGTTTCCATATGCCAGATGATCCCTTTCATCTTGATCAAATCCACCACACCGGTAAAGTTATCTTCTGCACCGATCGGCAATTGCAGCGGGACAGCCTTAGCTCCGAGCATTTCTTTTACCTGGTTAACCACCATCAGGAAGTCTGCACCGGAACGGTCCATTTTATTAACGAACCCGATACGCGGAACCTTGTAACGGTTCGCCTGGCGCCATACCGTTTCAGATTGCGGCTCTACGCCATCAACCGCAGAGAACAGGGCGATCAGGCCATCCAGTACACGCATAGAACGCTCTACCTCAACGGTAAAATCTACGTGACCCGGCGTATCGATGATATTGAAATAATATTTTTTAGTATCGGGAGTAGCTTTTCCCAAAACAGTTGGGAAGTTCCACTGGCAGCTTACGGCTGCTGAAGTAATGGTGATACCTCTTTCTTTTTCCTGCTCCATCCAGTCGGTGGTAGCTGCACCATCGTGCACCTCTCCAATCTTGTGAATCATACCGGTGTAACGCAGAATACGCTCGGTGGTAGTGGTTTTACCGGCATCAATGTGCGCGGCAATACCAAAATTGCGTTGAAATTTCAAGTCAGCCATAAAGTGTTTAATTATTTTTTCGAGCCGCAAAGGTACTGATTCTGGTGATTGTACAATGGCTTGGCCAGGATTAAATTATTGGTCGGGGCAGGTACCATAAGCGCCCGTTGTACTACCTATTGCCGCTATAAATTCAGGGTGGAGGTTGCTCCAGGTCCGCTATGGGTGGAATTTGATTCACAGATAACCCATAGATAAGCTATATATAATACACAGGCAATAACCCCGGTTGACGTTATTTTTTGGGGGT
Organism: uncultured Sediminibacterium sp.; assembly: GCA_964519475.1. GTDB lineage: Bacteria > Bacteroidota > Bacteroidia > Chitinophagales > Chitinophagaceae > Sediminibacterium. The sequence continues at coordinate 2,067 of CAZFKE010000041.1, read as the reverse complement.
CCTGACCGCTACTAATTCTGCTTCTATTACCAAAGCGCTATTAGGCGGGATAAGTGTAGTTGATTTCTCTCCATAAGCTAAAACAGCAGGAATAAATAATTGCCATTTAGATCCCTCTGTCATCATTTGCAGCGGGTCACTTAAGCCGGGAAACAGGTTAGCAAGCATGGTAACAAGTGGCTTTTTTGCCTGATAAGTGTCTTCCACCACAGTTCCATCAGCTAATTTTGCTATAAAATTGATGACCACGGAATCCTTTTCGTCCGGATGTACCCCTTTCCCTGTTTTTAGTATCAAATAATGCACGCCATTTGGTAATATGCCAATGCCAGGTTTATCTTTTAAAGCGGCGAATAACTGTTGTTCCTGCCTGATCGCCCTGCCTTTCTGGGTAGCCTGCTGGTAGGCAGCAACGCGTGGCCCAATGGTAGAATCTGCTATTAACCTTGGCTTGTTTTGGAACATGTCGTCCATTCCTTTCAGAAACAGTGCCGGGTTGCTGATGAGAAAGCCATTGTTGTTGATCCATTGGGCAACAAAAGCACCAAGGGTATATTGCATGGTGTCCAAAGCGGAAACCAGTTTTACCGGTGCCTGGACATTATTGTTTCCTTTAGCGGATTGTTTTTGAGCAATCCCATTCAAGGAAATAAAGATCATTACAATAAATATGAGCGTCTTTGTTTTCAAGCGATTGATTTTAGTTGTTAATATTCCAACCTTACTTTTTTCCCTTTCCCCGCATTAAAATTATACAAAATCAGTTGTAGTGTGTTATCATGGTTTTAGTAAAAGCTACAATTAATTAATAAACTGAAATTGCCTCAGACCCTGGAGTAACATTGGAAACATAACAATAAATAACCCGCTGTGCCCTGTTCGCTGTAATAGTTGCTGACTGTATTGTTATACCGGTACCCGCTATAAGTGTAGCTGTGAAACTTCCGGTTGTAACTATCGTAAAAGTAAATACATCGCCAACTGCAGGTGTTCCCGGCATTGCAGCTACCAAACTTGCGGCAGTAGGGAATGTAAAGTTACCACCGAGAGTATATAGAAATATACCTGAATCAAAAATATCGGATGCTGTAGGAGTCAGGCTTCCTCCCAACGAAGATATGGGCGCTGCAGGGTGATTTATCGTGAATCTACCATTGCCAAAGCGAACCCCATTACCGTTTGTAACACCTGCAATACCTATCGTATTGGTTACAGAACCGATCTTGGTTGTAGAAGTTGATCCCCCAATGGTAATAGCATTAGCGGCTGCGCCGTTAGCGATATTCACCGTAGAGGCCCCCGCACCGGATCCAAGGTTCAATGTTTGAGCTGCGGATGACGAACCAACGGTGATAGCGCCGGTTCCGGCAGCAGCACCTATAACGATCGTACCTGTTGTTTGCGGTGTCAGGGCAATGGCACCGGTTCCATTACCTCCCTGGATAAGGGTGGTGTTGGCAAGGTTCGTGTTGGCGCCAAGGGTTACTGCAGTTACTCCTGCCGTATTGGTTCCAGAGCCAATGTTGATCGTATTGTTTGCTGCACTGGCACCCGAACCTATATTAATTGTCTGGGCTGCTGTGTTAGCGCCATTTGCAATGGCTACTGCATTACCACCTACACCAGTGGCCATGTTCACCGTAGAAGCGCCTGCGCCGGTGCCAAGGTTCAATGACTGCGCTGCAGAGGACGAACCAACGGTGATAGCGCCGGTTCCGGCAGCAGCACCAATAACGATCGTTCCTGTTGTTTGTGGTGTCAGGGTAATGGCACCGGTTCCATTACCTCCCTGGATAAGGGTGGTGTTGGCAAGGTTCGTGTTGGCGCCAAGGGTTACTGCAGTTACTCCTGCCGTATTGGTTCCAGAGCCAATGTTGATCGTATTGTTTGCTGCACTGGCACCCGAACCTATATTAATTGTCTGGGCTGCTGTGTTAGCGCCATTTGCAATGGCTACTGCATTACCACCTACACCAGTGGCCATGTTCACCGTAGAAGCGCCTGCGCCGGTGCCAAGGTTCAATGACTGCGCTGCAGAGGACGAACCAACGGTGATAGCGCCGGTTC
>CAZFKE010000040.1:372-10339 GCA_964519475.1 uncultured Sediminibacterium sp. | reverse complement strand
CACTTTTTATAGCGCCTGATCAGTGTATACAATGAAAAAATTCCACCTTCTCCTTTATTGTCGGCTTTCAGGGTAATAAAAACATATTTAAGCGTTGTCTGAAAGAACAATGTCCAGAAGATGGCGCTTACGCTGCCCAGGATCAATTCTTTATTAACAGGAGCATCTTTAAGTATAGCTTTAAAAGTATACAAAGGCGAGGTTCCTATATCTCCGTAAACAATGCCTACCGAAATAAGGAACCCAGCCAGTGAAAGCTTTTTGATATTTAATGATTCAGCTTTAATAACCAATACTATTTTATGATGTTAAAAACTGATCGCAAGTGAAGTAGATATCGCCAGGTTATCCCGGACGAATTTGCCGTTTTGATCTGCGAAAAGTTTATCTTTATTATTCAGATTTCTTACTTCAATTCGCCACATTGCATTGTCACTTATGCTGTAATCAAAATTGGCAGAATAACCCCAAGTCTTGAAACCATTAGGCGAACCGGTTGCTATCAGTACACCTTTTTCATCGTTATAGTATTCTCCTCTTAAAGCAATACTTGATTTAGACGTAGGAGTATACCGTATGATGACTACCGGCGTATACCAGCTATTCATTGAGGAAGATCCTTTTGCTTTTTGCTCAAACCCAATATCAAACCCGGCAGTTGCTGAAAACTTACGACCCAGTTGAAATATCCCGTAAAAATCGTGGAAGTACCGCATCTGCTTTACACTATCCGGTTTATCGTTACCAACGAAAGTGCTGCTGTTTAGTGTAATTGCCTTAGATGGCTTAAAAGTGATCTGCGTGCCAAATGCAGGAGTCGTGTTTCTATCGATGCGTTGAATGCGTTGCCACCCGTTTAGAACCAATGCACTGAGGTACCATTTTTCGTTAGGTAATGTGAATCCTACTTTGACGCCTGTTTCGAAATAAGGCGAGTTTTCAGCAGATAGGCTCCTGGTTAACGTTGGGCAATCTTTACCTAATGCACTTTCCCAACCAATATGAGAAGGAAGAATACCGGCATCTAACCAGAGATTGCTTTTAGAAGAGAGCTTAACACCAATGTTCGCCTCATAAATATTCTTGAGTACACCCGGTTCAACTGCATAGTTGGCATTCATGTAAGTACCAGTCGCGAGTGACAGGTTAGCCCTAAGCTTTTCTGTGGTATACCCGGCCTTTATAAAACCCAGATTGAGGTTTATTTCATTGGCTCTGTTATGGCTGTAAATAAAAGAGGGCTTTGAATTGTTTAAGGGTTTATTGAACTCATATGAATAATAGGTTTCCAAATATCCACTTATGGATATAGGACTTTGTTTTACTTCTTGGGCTGTTGCATTTATACCTGTTAAAAGAATAGCACCTAATACTACTTTTTTCATTTTTTTTATTTTAAGTTATCCAGAGCAATATTTAATTTAAGAACATTGATTTTTTCAGGACCCAGCAAACCTGCCAGCGGCTTTTCCGTGTTTTTTTCTACCAGTTCGGTGATTTTTTCTTCACTGACATTGCGGGCAACTGCAATCCTTTTGATTTGGATCTTTGCTGACTTTGGTGAGATATTAGGATCCAGGCCGCTACCTGAAGCCGTAACCATCTCAGCGGGTATTTCACTTCTTTTTACGGAAGGATTATGCACAAGGAAGGAATCAATCCGTTCCGCTACAATTTTCAGATAGTCTGGATTCGAAGGCCCTTTGTTAGACCCGCCAGATCCGGCAGCGTTATAATCTACTGCCGATGGACGTCCCCAGAAATATTTATCTTCTGTAAATTTTTGCCCAACGTTGGCGTAGCCTACTACTTTCCCGTTTACTTGCAATTTTTCTCCATTGCCTTTACCTGGAGCCATTTTACTGATACCGGCAATCAGCAAAGGATAAATAGCAGAACACAGGATGATCATTACCAGTGTCAGTTTTAAAGAAGGCAGAATATATTTTTTCATTTTTTTTTTAATTTTGTTTTACATGAATAATCCAAGAATCATATCAATCAATTTGATACCCAGGAACGGAATGACTACACCACCTAAACCATAGATCAATAGGTTTCTTCTTAACAAGGCACTTGCACCTATAGGCTTGTATGCTACCCCTCGGAGAGCGAGAGGGATCAACGCAGGTATGATCAAAGCATTGAAAATCACCGCCGACAGAATAGCGCTTTCTGGGCTTTGTAGCTGCATGATATTTAACGCCTTTAGAGAAGGAATAGATGTGATAAATAATGCCGGTACAATGGCAAAGTATTTGGCTATATCATTGGCAATGGAAAAGGTAGTCAGCGTTCCCCTTGTCATCAAAAGCTGCTTTCCGATTTCCACGATCTCGATAAGCTTGGTAGGATCATTATCCAGGTCCACCATATTGCCAGCCTCTTTGGCAGCCTGTGTGCCGCTGTTCATGGCAACACCAACATCTGCCTGGGCCAATGCAGGGGCATCATTTGTGCCATCACCCATCATGGCAACCAGTTTACCAGACTGTTGTTCATTTTTAATGTAGTTCATTTTATCTTCCGGCTTTGCCTCAGCAATAAAATCATCCACACCTGCTTTTTCTGCAATGTATTTTGCCGTTAAAGGGTTATCGCCGGTTACCATTACGGTTTTTACACCCATTTTTCTCAGGCGTTGAAAACGCTCCTGGATACCCGGTTTAATGATGTCCTGTAATTCAATAACTCCAAGTATTTTATTATTTTCAGCTACCACCAGCGGTGTGCCGCCATTGCTGGAAATAGTATTCACGTTTTCGGCAATTTCAGCAGGGAATGAATTACCAGCTTTTTCCGCCATTTTTCGTATGGCATCTGTTGCACCTTTCCGGATTTTAGTATTGCCGAAGTCAATACCTGAACTACGGGTTTCAGCCGTGAATTTGATATAGGTAGGATTGTCAATCCGGTAGCTTAAAGGGTTAATGTTGGCAAGTTCGATAATGGATTTACCTTCCGGCGTTTCATCCGCCATTGAACTGAGCACAGCACATCGGATAAAATGACTTTCCTCAATTCCATCTGCGAAATAAAAGTTAGTAGCTTTCCTGTTACCTATAGTTATCGTTCCTGTTTTATCCAAAAGCAGCGTATCAAGGTCGCCGGCTGTCTCCACTGCCTTACCGCTTTTGGTGATCACATTGGCGCGTAGAGCCCTGTCCATACCCGCGATGCCTATGGCGCTCAACAAGCCGCCAATGGTAGTTGGTATTAAACATACAAACAACTAAACAAAGGAAGCTATGGTAATAGTAGTAATCGGGGTGTTAGCATAGTCACCAAAGGGTTTCAGTGTTACACAAACCAGAACAAATACCAAGGTAAAACCTGCCAAAAGAATGGTAAGGGCAATTTCATTGGGTGTTTTCTGTCTGCTGGCGCCTTCCACTAATGCGATCATCTTATCCAAAAAACTCTCACCGGGGTTTGTATTAACCTTCACTTTGATGCGGTCACTCAACACTTTCGTGCCGCCGGTAACGGAAGACTTATCTCCACCGGATTCCCTGATGACAGGAGCGGATTCGCCGGTTATGGCAGATTCGTCAATAGTTGCGATACCTTCTATGATCTCACCGTCCATCGGAATGATATCTCCTGTTTCGCAAAGGAATACATCTCCCTTTTTAAGTGATGAGGAAGAAACAATTTTCGTTTCACTATCTATCATTCCCCTGGCCACTAAGACTAGCTTGGCGGGTGTTTCTTCACGCGTTTTGCGTAAACTATCTGCCTGGGCCTTTCCTCTGGCTTCCGCAATTGCCTCTGCAAAGTTTGCAAATAACAAGGTTAACAACAACGTGATGAATACAGCTAAGTTATAGCCTACAGATCCCTGGGCTACATCAGAAGACATGGCTGTGTAAATCGTAACCGCCAGCATTATGGCTGTTCCAACCTCTACCGTAAACATTACGGGGTTGCGAAAAAGTATCCGTGGGTGAAGCTTTACAAACGATTGTTTTAATGCTTCCCTAACCAGCGAAGCTTCAAACAGTTTGTTATTACTTATATTTTTTGACATCTTATAAATTTATTTGGCTGTGTTAATAGTTATCTTAAGTTAAAAAATTCGGCTATTGGTCCTAACGTAAGTGCAGGGAAGAATGCCAATGCCGCAATGATGATTATTACCGCATAGGTCATAATGCCAAAAGTGACAGTATCGGTCTTAAGTGTTCCTGCAGCTTCTGGCGTATATTTCTTTGCAGCCAATAAACCTGCAATAGCAACGGGTCCGATAATGGGCAGGAACCTTCCAAGTATTAACACAAAACCTGTACTTATATTCCAGAATACATTATTATCGCCTAGTCCCTCAAAGCCGGAGCCGTTGTTAGCAGCCGACGATGTATACTCATAGAGCATTTCAGAAAAGCCGTGATTGCCTGGATTATTTAGCCAGGAGGATGGTTTAACTGCCCAGCTTGCTTCAGGATGATGAACAAGAACATAAGATGAAATAGCAGTGCCAACCAGGATAATAAAAGGATGAAGCAGTGCGATCATCGAAGCGATCTTCATTTCCCTGGCTTCGATCTTTCTTCCCATAAATTCAGGGGTTCGTCCTACCATTAAACCGGAGATAAATACCGCTATGATCAGGAAAACAAAATAGTTTAATATTCCCACCCCTACACCTCCATAAAAACAGTTGGTCATCATGCCTAATAATTGCATGGCGCCGGACATCGGCATCGAGCTGTCATGCATTGAGTTAACCGAGCCTGTGGAGATGATAGTTGTAACGACCTGCCAATATGCAGAAGCTGTTACACCTAACCGGACCTCTTTTCCTTCCATCGCCGCATTATCGGCAATACCCATATGCGTAAATGCAGGGTTCCCACTTGTTTCTGAGACCAGATTGGGAATCAAAAAGGTAAGCATACCTACTGTCATCACACCAAAAATGATATAGGCCAGTTTCCTGCGTTTAATAAAGAAACCAAATGCAAAAATCAGCGCAATAGGAATCAGAACCTGTGCTATTACTTCAACCATATTGGTGAAGTAATTAGGATTTTCCAATGGATGGGTAGAATTGGCTCCGAACCAGCCGCCGCCGTTAGTGCCCAAATGTTTAATGGCTATCATACCAGCAGCCGGACCTCTCGAAACCTGTACGGAATCACCTTGTAAGGTAACGATGCTATCTTTTCCTTCAAAGCTTGCCGGTGTGCCATTGAAGGCCAGCAAGCCTGCAATAACAATACATATAGGAATTAGGATACGGGTAAGTGTCTTGGTAAAAAACACAAAAAAGTTTCCCAATTTATCTGTCGTTTTTCCTGCAAATGCACGGAATAGGACAACTACAGCAGCAATACCTGTAGCAGCTGTTACAAATTGCAGAAAAGTGATTACAATTAACTGGCTTAAATAGGTGATCCCGGTTTCTCCTGAATAGTGCTGGAGGTTGCAATTAACCAGAAAACTAATATCAGTATTAAATGCCAGATCTGGTGTCATGCTCGGATTACCATCCGGATTAAGGAATAAACTGCCCTGGAATATCAATACAAAAAATGCATAGACAAACCAGACCATGTTAATGGAAAGCAACGCTATCATGTGTTGTTTCCAATTCATTTCTTTATTAGGGTCAATTCCACAGAACCGGAAAATGAAACGTTCCAGTGGATTTAAAAAATCGGTAAACGTTTTTTCGCCCTTAAAAACTTTGGCTATATATTTTCCCAATGGGAATGCTAATAGCACCGTTATGAGGAAGGTGACAATAATGCCAATCAGTTCAGTATTCATTATCAGTTGATTTAGCTATTAAAATTTTTCAGGTTTAATTAATACGTACAGGAGGTATATAAATACCAGTATTGCGACCACGAGTAAGAATATCATCATCATATTTCAGAATTTAAGAGTTAAACTTTTTCAAAAAAGTCAATGGATTTAAAAAAAACGGCAAAGCACACAAGGCCAGCTAGTAGGAGTAAAACGGTCATAATTTGTTGATTTTTTATTTTAGTTAATAGTTATTGTTTGAGTATTTTAAATTTTAGATACACCATGTAAACAAACGACAAGGCGAATAGCCATAGAAATATGATCATTACTATTTCTTTAGCAGTGTATTTGGGCTTTCGTTCTTTCATATGTTATTCAACTTTAAAAGATGGAACCCTAAATCCCAAATGTTATAACCTGTTTATAGTATTGCTGTCGTAAAATTTCTGGTAACAGATTAATAGCGCGGGGCTTGTTTATTTCAATAAAACTTGAAACAGAAAATAAGAATACATTGAGTACTGCATTCTTTATTTCTGTATTTCCCGCCACATAAATCTTTTCCGCTAAAACGAAATATCTTTTTAGCCTAGTGATATTATCTTGGACGATAATCACTTTAGTTAATTCAGCTAACCTTTGTGCTCTTTTATATGGAGATTCCACTTTCACTTCTATTTAATTTAAGTTGCTGATAAGAGGTAGGCAAATGAAGGACCAAAGCCGGCAAGAAAATAATAGAGGCTCATAAAACTCTGATTAACAGTGTTTTATGTACGAAAATGCTCTTTTTTACAGATGACATTTTTTCGATAAAAATCTATCATAATGATAGGGTCTATCAATATAAGGTGGGCTAAGTCTATCAAATAGAAAATATAGGAAAACTGAGGATAATCACTATAAGCAATGATATCGAACAGCAATAAAATACCATTACATGGCTAAAAGATTTTCTAGTTGCTTCTATCCAAGATACTTCTTAATATATCGTTCTTTGGTCTTAGGTAGCGAGTTCATTCCTGCGCACGGTTTAGTTAAACCACGGGTGCAAGCAAAGTATCTGTAAAAAATATAGTATAAGCTTGGTAAATTACCATCCGTTTTTTGGGTACCACTTCATTCATAGAAGCTATTTAATGTCCTAAATCCCTACGCTGCGTTCTAATGAGATCAATGCTGAGGCGTAGTCTATTAACTTAAGTAGTCTCTCAAAAATTCCTGAAAACATGATTTTTTAAAATTTTGGAGACGTGGATTTAAGTAGTCTTATTTCTTTACCAGATACTACTGTATTTAGGAACAAAGGAAATGTAGATTTATCTGGTGTTACAGCAATTCCAAAAAAAAATCAAGTTCGAGAACTCAGGTTCTGTTGATTTAAGTAGCCTTATATAAAGCAATAAAATAATCCCCAAGACCAATCTTAAATATAAATTCAAAATAAGTGGCAAGAATATTAAGCGGTACCATAACGCCAGGGTGCTATTATCTGTAGTGCTTCGCTTTAACCTTGTCTGTCTATTATTGTAATGCCCGCCAAATTTGCCTGGTTGTTTTTCAAAAAGGCAAAGGTCATTTTATCCACTTTGCAGTTAATAAACTGCACCCTTTTAAATTTTTTATTATTTTTAAAGAACGTGTTTACAAGCATTGCATTTTGGAATGTAACTCCGTAAAAGGCACAATTTTCAAAATGACAATCCTCCAATCTGCCTTCAAAAATAATATCCTGAATCCCCATTTCAGTAAAAGAGGTGTTATTCCATTTAGCATTTCCAATTATGTTTTTTCCGAAGTTGCCGGATTTGAATATCGTTTTGGTAAAATCGGTATCAGAGAGGTCACTGTCTCCGACATTGCTTTTTGAAAATTCAGTTTCTTTCAATGAACAGTTTTTAAATATATTGTTGCTCAGGTTAGAACGCTGAATTTGGCTGTTGCTGATGTCGGAATCCGTGAAGTCACAGTCGACAATATTATTGCTGTTTAGAAGAAGCCCCGACATATTTGAACCGATAAACAAACATCTCTGCATATTGGCGGAGCTAAATTTTTCGTGCAGATTTTTCAACCCTGAAAAGTCACTGTCCACCAGGTTCAACTTTGACATATCCCAACTCGGTTTTTTGCTTTTCGTTGAAGATGGAAATTCATCTGATTGTTTTTTTATTGGCTCAATAGGTTTCATTTCTGCTTCTATGGATTTGAAAGTGTCTGAAAAATGATTAAGGTCAACTCCAAGAATTTCAGCAAGATGGATTAAAGTCGTGATGTCGGGCATTGATTCACCCCGTTCCCATTTACCTACAGCCTGTGGACTAATACTTGCTTTGCAAGTTCTGCCTGTGAAAGATTAATTTTCTTTCTTGCTTCTGCAATTTTATTGCCAATGGATTTTGAATTAAATTTCATTTTGAGTAATATTATAAATTATTTTGTTGTCATCTGCTTATTAATACTGGCAATTTCACGGACTGCGTTGGCGACAGCACGGAAATCTTTTTTCAGGATTAGATCGTGATTGCTCGAAACTTTTGCACTGATTTTGATCTTCGATTTATTGCCTCGTGCTCTTTCGTCATAAGTAATATGTCGAAATTCAGAACCGATATCGTCTATGACTTTCTTCCAATACCCTTGAGTGGCAAATTGACCATTAAGGTAGATTATAGGAATACCAGAACCACCTGTGTCGGTGGCAGCCAATGCGGTGTCATCAATAGGGACCATGCCCGTCCAAACAAACTGGCTAGTTGATAGATTTTCATTTTCTTCTGTTTCGGCAATTTTATTGCCGATTGGTTTTGAATTTAGCATCATTTTATTTTTATTCTTTTGATGCTACAAAGCTATTATGCCGCATAGGTACAGTGTAAATAAAACGGGCTACTTTCAGTTGTAAGTATGTTACCTTCAGTTATTTTCTGACAACTAATAGTGGTTTTGCGGCTTTTACGAATTTATTGTAATAAAGTGTCGTCAAACCTAGAATGGGAACATGGAAATGCTAAAGTAGGCCAAGCTATGAAAGCTTCGTTGGCCGCTCACGCCGCCGCCATGGAAATTACAGATCCGGTATATATCAATCGCCCGCGCAATAGGGCAAACAGTCGCAACCGCCCATATGGCGGATCATTCATGGGTGGAGCAATCTATGGCCTAAACGCCCTTAAACTAACCGGTAAGTCCATTGAAGAAGAAAGGGAATGGCAAAACCAAAGGTTGCAATCCTTATTACCTGATGAAATCGTAAACCTTGTCTTAGAAACCAGAAAGGTCAAAGAAAAAGGGTTTAAAGACTTAAGGGATTAGCTAACTGATTCTATTAATGCTACTCCTCCCTTTAGAAAAGGCAGCAGAACAAAACGGTACATACGCTTGCAGGGAAATGTGCATTGATGAAAACAATGATATTTGCATCCCCTGCAAGAGAATGTGAATAGGTTACTTTGTGCTTAACGCTTTCAGTTTTGTACTAAGTTCTGTCAGACCTGCCTTTGTCAGATAGTCGTCTGCAATGGCTTCTAATTCCTGTAAGGTTTCCGGTGGTATGCTTTCCAGCAGGTTGGATGATTTGTCATCATCTTTTGCCGACAAACCCCGCTTAATCACACTGTTTAGCAGCAGTACATTTTTACGTGAGATTTTCATATCAATCTTCACTGTCTCATTCATGCCAGGGATACTCAATATGGTATCATACACTTTGGCTACATCATTTGTTGTTAGCATAACATCATGTTTTTAAATTGTTCAAACTTCACGATACAAATTTATCTGTAAGCTCTTAAAACATCCTCATCATAATATGGTGAGGATAGGTAGAACCCCTACCGCTTGTTTAACTTCGTATCCGAATGTAACTGAATAGTGAACGAGATAAATGTGCGGTTATGAATTTCGGTAAGCAAGGGCTTTCCATAGCGGAGGCCAAAGAAATGGATATGGTGGATTACCTGTCCAAATTAGGCTATGAGCCAGCCAAAATCAGAAATGCGGATCATTGGTATTTATCGCCCCTGAGAGATGAGCACACACCATCTTTTAAGGTCAACAGAAAAATAAACCGATGGTACGATCATGGGCTGGGGAAAGGTGGCAACTTAGTTGACTTCGGTATTCTTTACCACAACTGTTCTGTAGGTGAATTTCTCCAAAAAATGACTGCTGGTTTTTCTTAAAATCGAAATCGACGATGAAAACTCGAAAG
>CAZFKE010000040.1:0-362 GCA_964519475.1 uncultured Sediminibacterium sp. | reverse complement strand
TTTCCTTTCATAAGCCTATTATTCATCTTCCTTTCGAGCATGAATCGGAGTATAAAATTACCATCCTTCAGGACTTTTGCATCAGTTCCTTCGCTCTGCTGAAATATTTCGAACAAAGAAAGATTCCGCACGATATTGCGGAACAGTTTTGTAGGGAAGTCCGCTACAATCTGAATGATAAAATATACTATGGCATTGGCTTTAAAAATGATGCCGGTGGATATGAAATCCGCAACCCATATTTTAAGGCAAGCAGTTCACCCAAAGACGTAACCACGTTCAACCACAGAGGGAATGAAGTAGCCGTTTTTGAGGGCTTTACCGATTTCCTTTCTTTCATGGCGATCCACCAAAAACAACCG
>CAZFKE010000039.1:0-12360 GCA_964519475.1 uncultured Sediminibacterium sp. | reverse complement strand
GAACTTTGTGCTACAACTAACTGCCTCGTGGAGGTTCGATCCCTCCCCCTACAGCCTCTAAAAGCCGCAACTGGTATCCAGTTGCGGCTTTTTATTTTGTTAACCGGCGGCTTTAAACTAAACCGAGGAGCAGATGAATGTGGAACGATGTCTTTCCGCTCCTTGTTTATCAGCCCTTCTGTTCTACTTTACCGGTATTCACGGCAACACCCATTATCCCAAAACTTTCCTGATCATCCTTTTTGCATTTCCATCCATCAACTTTACTACCTCTTTATCTGTAAGCCCTTTCTTTTGCAACAATTCAGCCAATAATGGCATTTCTTTATAAGAACCCAGAACAGGTTTAAAATTTCCATCCATATCCGTACCGATACCTACATGGTCAATACCAACCGCATCTATCAACCGTAAAATATTATCCCCATATTCGTCAAAATTTTTATTAAAGCCGGAAGGCCAGGCACCAATCATACCACCTGTGGAAGCAACGGCTTTGGCATGCTCTATCGTAATGGCTCTTTGAGAAATAGGCCGTTCGCCATCCATGGCAAGAATACTATGCGATAACATAATGGGGGCATCTGTTATAGCCACCACATCCTGCACCGTCTTAAAAGAAGCATGTGCAACATCTACCAGCATTTTTAATTTATTTAGTTTTTTCACTACCGCTTTACCGGCGGTTGATAAACCATTGTGTTGTACCGGTTGTGTTTGCAGATCACCTAAAAGACTGGGTGCATAATGTACGAGTTGTAATGAACGAACCCCATCTGCATACATCTGATCCAGCAGGTCGGTTTTATCTTCCAGGAAATCACCTCCTTCACAGGATATAAATATAGCCGGCCTTTTATCTGCCGTATGATCATTAAAATCAGATGCCCTGGTTGCCGGATGGATATTCAATTCTTTTAAAAAACCTTCTAAAAGATTTTTTTGCTTTTGATATTCGATAGCTCCCTCTCCCGGCTGATACTTTTTTGCAACACGAATGCCGGTTGGCGTCATTTCCAGTAAAGGTGCATCAGCCACCAATCCTACAAATGCCCCCGATGCCAGTACCTCCTTCATAGCCCTGAATGTTTTCAGTACCATTTCATCGCCAGGATAATTCTTTCCACCTTTATTCATAAATAATCCCAGATGTGAATGTAAATCGAAACAATGAAAAGAAGCTGGCGTTTTGTTTAAACTGGCTGCATAAGCGGATTTAACCAACAGAGCACCTGCTCCTGCAAAAGCAGCGTTACCAATAAACTTTCTTCTGGATATCATAAAGGACAATTAAAATTTTATACAATGATATTCCTGACCCTTGCCGTATAAACTTACTTATTTATTTTTTGGCAATCGCACAAAATATATTCACTAGCGCTTTAGGGTTACTGAAAAAGATGAATCACTGGTATGTAAACTGTATGCCATTTTTTCAAAGTGTTTCGTTATCCATTTCTTTTTTGAATAAATGGTGTTAGCGTCCCGTCATCTATACATTTAATTTTGTATCGGTTCCATGCATAATAGCAGGATATATAAATGAGAACGAATGTTTATCCTTTTTATACTTTGTTGTAGTCATTCCTGATTGACATACTCCTGTTATAATAAGGATAACCGTCTCACGGTTATGCCTGATATTCCAAAGATCCGCCAGGTGAAACCATTTTCCGGTTTCGAGTAAACAATAAATGGCTAAGGTTTCATTTGCTTGCTGAATCAGCAACTGTTCGGATATTGTTTTCCTTTTTTGTATGTGATATGAGCTTAGACAATAGTTCCACCTATCCCTGTTCGCGGATTTTTGTTACCAGTAATTTTATTCGAATGCCATTCCATTAGCGGGTTTGCGCTGCTTCCCAGCCGATAATGGCTGTTTTCCTTGTACTACCCCAATGATACTGGCCAAGTGAGCCCGTAGATTTAATTACCCTATGACATGGAATCAGAAAAGCCACCGGATTATCACCAATCGCTGTGCCTACTGCCCGGGATGCTGCCGGTTTAGCGATAGAAGCGGCAATGTCTCCGTAAGTGGTTAATCTGCCCTTCGGTATTTTTAAAAGAGTTTCCCAGACTTTTAATTGAAAGACCGTTCCTTTTAGATGCAGTTTAATCTCTTTCAACTTTGTCCAGTCCTGCGTGAATATATGCAGCGCATTCTGTTGTATCAGATCAACCATCTGTTTAAAAGATGCATTGGGGAAGTGCTTTTGCAAATCGGCAAAAGCTATATGTTCATCATCTGCAAAAGCCATATAACAAATCCCTTTGGATGTAGATGCCACCAGTATATTACCGAAAGGGCTTTCCGCATAACTGTAATTGATAAACAGGTCTTGACCACCATTTTTAAATTCGCCCGGGGTCATCCCTTCCACATGAATAAACAGGTCGTGTAATCTTCCGGTACCCGATAACCCTGTTTCATAAGCAACCTCTGATAAGCTCGCTTTCTTATCTTTCAATATTTTCTTGGCATGTTCTACACTAATGTATTGCAGGAATTTTTTAGGACTTACGCCTGCCCAGTCTGTAAATAAGCGTTGAAAATGATAAGGGCTTACATTTACTTTCTCAGCTATTTCATCAAGATTCGGCTGCTCAGTAAAATGATTTTTGATATAATCAATTGCTTCAGCAATGCGGTTATAATTGATATATGCTTGTTCATTCATTTGTTTCAATTTATCGATACAAATGTAAATCCACACAAAAAAAATAGCAACCCAAAACTTGCTAAGATTTACGGCTGGGTAAAAAAGTGTGGGCCGCATGCCCGTATTTATCCAAAAAATGAATAGTTATTTACCTGGGCCTTTATCCAGATACTGTAAAACAAAAGCAGGTAACTGCGATATATAACGCAGTTGTTGTAACCCTACCGTATCATAGGAAGTTGGAAAATGAATGGCGGCAAATGGCCATTTTTGATATTCCTTTTTGGTAAGATAAGGAAATCTCGGGCCGTGGTCTCCTGAAATAACAATGATCTTATCAGAGAGACCAGGATGTTTTTTTATTAAGGAAATAAGGATGGAATTGCCATATGACAGGTAGTCGATATATTTTCTTTTAATAAAAACCGAATCCATAGCGCCAACAGCTGTGTCTTTCTGTATTTTACCCATACGGTTGCGGCAAAAAGGTTCATGCGGAATGGTCAGATGCGCCCATATAAACCTCGGTTGTGGTGAACGCACAGAAACTGCCTCTGTAAGTTTCTGTAAAACCTGCCTGCTATACTGGTCGCATTTAGGTATCGTATTTTTCCAATGGCCATAGATCATACTGAACAATGTACCGGAAAATAATTGCTGCTGATAGGTATAAGGATATCCGCTCCTGTCTGCCATCATGGGATGTTCTGCCATATCAAAAAACCCAAGGTTTACAAACTGATACCCTGAGCTTTCTATTAAAGGCACCAATTCACTGTGACGAAGCAGGTCTACCCCTTCGTAAAAACTTGAAGGCATGATGCTGTCATCAAGATTAAAAATACTGTTAACCGAAAATAAAGTGTTGTTATATCTGCTATGCATGGTTTTCAATATGCTGAACCGTTCTTTTTCCAGAATACTGTCTAAAGGATTAGTAAAACCAAATTGCTCCTTAAGCGGGGCAGACGCTCCATATTCATCCATCAATATCCATACAATATCTTTTTGATGGATCAGATCCGGGTATGTTGGCAGAACATGGCTATGTGCTCTTGTTTCTATTTTTGTTTCCTGCATTTTTTTAATACCTGTAAAAAAAAATATACAGCTGGTAATCATTAAAAAAACATTGATCAGTCTGTTAACTGTTTCAGACAAAACCAAAGAAATTTTCACAGAAACCCGGCAGGTAGCCAATAAAACCAGCAACGCAAAACCATAAAACCATACATAAAATGACAGGGGGATATAACTATAGGGATAATGAAACAATTGTGCGACACCTACCACATGAAACAGTGAAGTCCATACAATTAGTACAGGCACTGCGGCACCGGCCGTACCTGTAAACTTTCTGAAAAAAAGTAATGAAATATAGGTGACAAAAAAATAAATGATAAGCGCATTAAGTGCGGGTAATATTTTGAAAGACCCGAAATAGGCTGATGATTTAAAAACAAGAAACGCAAACCCATACAAATACGGATAAACCGGCTTTGCAAGCATCCGGTTTATTTTTTCTCCCATAAATAAAGTTTTCGATCTGACGAACTGCATTCCATACGCTCTTTTAACCTGAAATAAACACCAAAACAATGCTCGAATACTGTTTCCGTATAGTTGCCGAAAATATCTTCCCTGTTAGACAGCATCTGTTCTACTTTAGCATCAGAACGTGGTACAAATTCGATTAACAGGTATTTTGTAGTTACCTGCGAAAATAATTCTGCAACAAAATTCATCGGGATATTTGACGAAATACATAAATGGTGAATCAAGGCAAGCGCTAACACCAAATCGCCTTTCAATCGTTTTAACAGTGGTATTCTTTCTGCATTTTTCCAGCCCAGGCCCGGAGCGGGCTGGGTTATATCGGCCATTACGGTTTCTATGTTTTGAATCGCCAACCGCTTAATGTCAAGTCTTAGTTTTTCTATACAGGCATGATCAGATTCCAAAGCTATCACATCTGTTGCATAGTGGGAGGCAATGATAGAAAACATACCATTGTTGGCGCCAAGATCAATTACCTTATTCGGTTGTACTGTATCCAGCCATTGGGTTATTATTTGGGTCTTGCTTTGCAGGTATTGATTGGATTGAATATCCATATCATAATAGTTAACCCAGCTCTTCTGCTTATTTTGAAAATTCCATTTATTGATAGACTTTTTCATCATCCCCCATAATATCGATAGTTTCTCTTTTGTTAAGCCTGTATTTTTTACCGCGCTGCTTTTCTCTTTCTGAAACCCGGCATGCCAATGAATATGTAATAAAACCGGCAGATTCAACCATGTACGCACCGGAAGATTTGCTGAAACAAAAGGCAAGGGCCAGCCATTAATATTCGACTGGAACATTCTTGACCAGAAAGGATCATTAAAATAGATAAGTGAAAGCGGGCCCAGCATAGATTCACAAAACTGCCTGTACGCAACCCAGGGCTTCCCTTCTTCATAAAACGCAAAGGAAAGCGTATCAAAAAAAATACAGCGTCCTTTGTAAAAAGTGAAATTAAACGGGGTGGCATCTTTCAATATCATGCCATAATCCAGGCAGATCATATTGATTTGCAAAAAAGCCAGAACCACTTCTTTCCATTGGCTTGCAGACCACTCATATGGTAAATTAATAAACCCGATTTTTTCCGGCTCCAATACTTTGTAAAAATCAGCCGCTTCATTTTCCCCGGGTAAGACTTCTTCATGAGGAATCAATAACCCTTCATGCAGCAGGCGCTGGTAAAGTCCTGAACCCATAAAATGATCGTAGGCAGGGGCATATGAAACATGCACATAGCGTTTAACTAGATCTTCTTTTACAATAACAAAGCCGGCATTATCACGGTAAGATATAGCCTGTTGCATTGGTTATTGTTTATCTCTCCTATAAAAACGCAACTGAGCCATTTTACCGGTAAAGAATGCCCGGAAGAACATTGTCAGTCTTTTAAAGAAAACCAAAATAGTTAGCAAACCCGACAAAATCATTTGAAAAAGCAAACTGCCGGTTCCGGGATCAATGTAAAGCATTTGTAGCAAGGATTTCATAATGGCATGTTTTGGAATAGGTATGATGATAGTATAACCGAAAGGTTTAATGCATTTTTGAACTATTTTTTGTAAAATCTGCTTACGCCCATGCGAAGGGTGCTATTTTTGCAGCCTCATGGGACAAAAAAAATTAATTCGTTTCGAAGCGATAAAACATTTCCGGAATGTACTTGAATATCCGGTGGATATGCAAGGCAAATGGAGCCGCTTTTTTAACAATACTGGGGGTATCGTATTAGAACTAGCCTGTGGCAAAGGTGAATATGCCGTAGGGCTGGGTAAAATGAACCCGGATATCAATTATATCGGAATCGATATAAAAGGTAACCGGATCTGGCGAGGAGCAAAAACATCTTTAGACCAGGGTTTGGATAATGTTGCTTTTATCCGTTCGCACATAGACAAAATTACAGATTATTTCAATACTAATGCAATTTCTGAAATATGGATCACTTTCCCCGACCCTCAGCTTAGGGGTTCAAGAGCTAAAAAAAGACTTACCCATCCGCGTTTTCTCCGGTTATATAAGAAAATATTAAGAGATAACGGGTTAGTTCATTTAAAAACAGATAGCCCGGACCTTTACCAGTTTACTTTGACCGTGATCAACTTATTTGAACTGGAATTGTTAGAAAATACAGACCAGGTATATAAACAGGAAGCTATCAAACCCGAACTGATGATCAAAACCCATTACGAAGGATTGGATATAGCAAAAAGCAATACTATACATTATATCTGTTTTCGCATCAACAAAGAATTACCGTTGGAAAAAGATGAAATATTAAAACAATTACTCAATGAGCCAAACATTGATTGAAGGCGTTGATTTTTACCATAATGAACAGGGATATGTGGTTTTTACAGAGCATTACCATTTGAGTAAGGGGCATTGTTGTGGCCATGGCTGCAGGCATTGCCCTTATCAGTACGAATCTGTTCCGGAGCCAAGGAGGTCTGAGTTATTGGACGCAAGGGTTGTGTCCCCACAACCATAAACAAACAAAAGAGCAGAACCATTCTCGCTGGTTAGGTTCCTTCATAAGATCGATACGAATATCGTAAATTGCCGTTACCAAATACTTGTTTGTGGCAGCCAAAAAATCCTCCGCAAAACTTACCTCCGTTTTACCCAGCGGTAAAAAAGACAGTTCATTTTTTGAACAGGTATACGATGTTGCCAGGCAAATACCCAAGGGCCGCGTTACCTCTTACGGTGCTATTGCGGCATACCTGGGAACCAGAATGAGTGCCCGTATGGTTGGATGGGCCATGAATGGTGCGCATTTGATGAAAGACATTCCCGCCCATCGCGTTGTAAACCGCAATGGCATGCTATCCGGTAAAATGCATTTTACTACCCCTACTCGCATGGAAGAATTACTGAAAAAAGAAAAGGTAAAAGTAGTAGATGATATGATCGTGGATTTTGAAAAGAAGTTCTGGGATCCGGCTTCGGAACTATCCATCTAGCGGTTTGAAACACTTATTGATTTTAAAATGGGAAGAAAATCACCTATAATAAGGGCTGATCAGCAAATACACAACCGGCCCGGTAACCGCTACATACAACCACAAAGGCCAGGTGATTTTTGCCAGCTTTTTATGCAATGGGAACTCTGCTGTTAACCCACGGTATGCCGTAAATAAAATAAAAGGGAGAATGACCGCTGCAAGAAAAATATGTGTTCCTAAAAAAAAATAATAGCCATAGCGCATAGCACCTGCCTTCGCTTTTTCTTCCGCTGAAAGGATACCATCCAGGTTGCTGTCGCCAAACCTTGCTTCCCCGGCAAACAAACGATGTGCAATATAAGACAGCAGAAAAAGAATAGACAATATCAGCGCCGTCATCATTAACTGCTTATGTAATTTGTATTTTCCATTTTTTACCACAATCAATGCAGCAACCAATAAAACAGCAACGATTGAATTGATCACAGCATTGATTGTGGCAAAAATATGCACGTTAAACCCAAGGTTAACATTCAATTTGAATTGACCGAGCAATACGACTACACTAAATACTATAACGGAAAAAATACTGATCAGCCAGGCGGCTGTTTTATCATTCTTTTTAATGGATGCCTCTAACATAAAATATTTATTGATTTATAGGTCTCATCGTTTATAAGTACACTGGTAAACAAATAAAGCAGTTAACAAAAATCTATCCATTTAGTTTTCTCCGGCTCCGCATATACACCACAAAAAAGATCACGGCACAAACAATAATCAGCCATAACCAGCTCAGGTTAAGGATTTCAGTAAATACTTCACTTTTTTGTGCCTTGTCTTTTTCCAGCATCAACAGGCCAATATCACGTGCAAGTTTGGAAATAGAAACCGAATCCAACCCATTATAATAACCCCGCACCCTATATCCCTTATCGATCAATACAAAACGGCTGGTATGCACAAAATCAGGGCTTATGGGTTCCTGGCTGTACTTATCAACCTTCATTTCCTCAAAAGCAAATTTGTATATAGAATCTTTGCTACCGGTAAGCATCCACCAATTATCGTGATTTACGTGATAACGGTCTGCATAGTTTTTTAAAACAGGAACACTATCTCTTTCCGGGTCTATGGAAAAGGAAACGAATTGTACAATAGACGTATCGATCTTATTTCTTGTATCACCACCGAGAATAAACGAATGTTGCAGTTTAGCCATATTAGTGGTTAACCTTGGGCAAATACTACCACATCTTGTAAAAAAGAAATCCGCTACAATAATCTTTCCGGGTTTATCATATAAGCTTACCGTATCGCCCAATTGGTTTTGTAAATGAATGTTAGCTGTTTGATGCCAGATGGTATCCGAGATCATCTTTCCTTTATCCACCCGGTTCATTACCGTATCATAGAAATATTTTCGCGGCATATCCACGGCTTTTTCGCTGGCATATTTTAATACCAGGTAACAGAACACAGGCAGCAATACCGCTACCGACAGGCCCATCAACGCTTTTTTATTCATAAAAGATCACTATAAAAAAACCATCGCCATAAAAGCGATGGTTCAATCATTATTTGAAAAAGTTCACAAACGATGCTTATTCCACCACTTTCTTCTCTTCTACTGCAGGCTTCACTTCTTCCTTCTTCTCTTCATGCTTGCTTTCTTCTTTCTTTTCTACCTTGATGGTGCTTTGCTCTTTAAAATGCGGATCGTAGGTATTTCTTAAATGACGGAATGAATTCCCGTCATACAGGAATGCAATAATAAACCATACAAACAAAGCCAGCGGAACCACAATGGTCATAATCAGGTTCTTGATCTCATGTTTCAGGTGCATAAAATACCCTACAATATAAAAGGCTTTAGCCATCATCAAAATAATGATCGCTCCTTTTACTGCAAGACGTAACCCGCTTTCCAACGGCATACCCATCATCCAGAAACCCAATGCCAGTTCAATGATGGTTAAAACAGAGAGAATGATTGTAACCTTGATAATCTCTTTAACCCCACCACCGCTATGCTCTTCGTGTGCTACTGTATGTTCCATAAAATATCTTTCTTAAGTAATGAATTGAGTAATGATTTTGTTTAAATCAGGTAAAAGCAGGTAAATACAAATACCCAAACCAGGTCTACAAAGTGCCAGTACAAACCGGCTTTTTCAATCATCAGGTAATGACCGCGTTGTTCAAACTTGTCCAGCAAGGTCATGATCAGCATGATGATATTGATGATCACCCCCGAGAACACGTGAAATCCGTGGAAACCGGTAATCGTAAAAAAGTAATTGGTAAAGTTGGTAGAAGAAGCCGTTCCGTCGTGGTTCAGGAAAGGATTGCTGCCCCACCAGGCGCCTTCTGCATGCAGGTGGTTCCACTCCCATGCCTGGCAACTTAAGAAAGCCAAACCGCCAATAATGGTCCAGATCAGGTTTTTCACCACGCCTTTCTTATCCATGTTATGACCCGCATGTACCGCCAGCACCATGGTTACCGAACTGATGATCAGGATAAAGGTCATAATACTTACAAACACCAGCGGTGCATGTACCCCCTCCGGTGCAAACGGGAAGCTTTTAAACACTTCATTGGGGTCAGGCCAGCCATTGGTTGAAAAACGAATGGTACCATAAGAGATCAGGAATGCACCAAATGTGAAGGCATCACTCATCAAAAAATACCACATCATCAATTTGCCGTATTCTACATTGAAGGGGCTTTTTCCGCCGCTCCACAATTTGGTGGGTGTAATGGTTGTTGATGTTGACATGTGCTAAGTCTAAAGTTTCGTTACAAAAATATTGGCTACTGTTCAAAAAAGCTGAATAAACCTCAACTTTTTCTTCCACTAACCTATCCAGTTATAAAAGATAAATAAATAGATCCAGATCGCATCTACAAAATGCCAGTAGGTTCCCGCCAGTTCTATCGGCAAAGCGCTGTAATTCTTCCGTTTTGCACTATAGGCCCTGATAAAAATGACCAGTAAGGCAATTACGCCGCCCAAAACATGCAACATATGCAAACCAGTAATTACAAACAGGAAAGACGCTGCCGAATTGCTTTTGGCACCTGTTAAAGCAATATTCTTTAATTCCAGGCTTCTGAAACCCAAAACCTGCATCGCAATAAATAACAAACCCAGCACTGTTGTTACGGTAATCAGTGTGCGGTAACGGCCCATTTCCCTTGCTTTAAAAGATTTAATGGATAATTGCATGGTTACACTGCTCGCCAGCAATACAAAGGTACTGTACCAGAATATTTTTGGCAGGTCAAACTCCAGCCAGCTGCTCTGGTTCTTTTTTACGATATATGCGCTGGTTAAAGCCGCAAACATCATTACAATACTGCCCATACCCACCCACAGCGTAAACTTATGCGGGTGAATTTTCTGAGGCTCTTTCGTCTGCACGGTTGTCATCATTTTTAATTAATAATTAGTAATTAATAATTAGTAATTTTTTGGTCCGGGCTTTTAGTCCCTTTCTGAGCTTCGTTGTGTCACTCACTTGTACGTCTTCTCTTATACTCAACATTAGATAATTACTAATTACTAACTACCAATTACTAATTATCTAATCTTATCTGCCAGTAAAGCCAACAAAACAATCGGCAGATAAATATAGCTGCTGAACATTACACGTCTTGCGGCTTTCACATCCATTTCTTTATATAAACGGATACTTTGAAAAACCATGAATAAATTTGCCAATACCAATATCCACATACTCATTTGTCCGGCCATTCCAAAATAATATGGCAAGATTCCTACCGGTATCATCAACACCGAATACATGATTCCCTGTATAGCCGTGAATTTTGTCGGGCCTTTATCTGCGGGCAACAGTTTAAAACCGGCTTTGCTGTAATCCCCATGTGCCACCCAGGCAATAGCCCAGAAATGCGGGAACTGCCAGAGAAACTGTATCGCAAATAAAATCCATCCACCGGCATTCGAAAACGATTTGCCATCCACAATCATCGTCCCGAAAGGATTGATCATATTCGTGGCTGCTACCCAACCTATCAAACAAGGCAATGCACCCGGAAAGGCGCCAACCAATACGGCTATTGAATTGATCTTCTTGAGCGGGGTATAAATGAATGCGTATAAAAAAAGGCTGAGCGCTGATAAAAGGGATGCATCCCAGTTAAAACTATTATCATCGCCTCTGAAGAACCAGCCCATCATCCATACTCCCAGTATACCGCTGATGCTGGCAAACGTGTAAGCTTCAGCTGCACGCATCCTGCCATCCGCTACCGGCCTGCCCTTGGTGCGTTTCATCAGGGCATCCGTATCTTTCTCTACTGCCTGGTTAATCGCATTGGCACTTCCCGTAATAAGCATTCCCGCTATAAAGAGCAGCAAGATCATTAACCAGTCATAACCTACCACATTTGGCGCCAACAGGTAACAGATCACACAGGAGAACACAACCGTAAAGCTCAACGTGAACTTGATCAGCTGAAAATAATCTTTCACCTTGGATGCGATGGTAAACGTGTTGGATCCTGATGTGTTGATCTCGCTTGTCATTTTCTTATCCCGCTTAAACACACAGATAAAATATCTGCATCTTTCTTGTAATCTGCGATGTAAAAACAATGCTCCCGATGTATCGGGAGCATTGAATAATCTATTGATAACCGGGTACTGTTTACTCGTTACCCGTAACTATTCTAGTGATGACTCTCGTCTGCTCCAACCGGCGTAGTTTGAGAGATGAACTCATGTCCATCCTTGCCATAATCATATGCCCAACGGTGTACTTCCGGAATTTCACCAGGCCAGTTCCCGTGACCCGGGCGAAGCGGCGTTGTCCATTCTAAAGTATTTGCACCCCATGGGTTTAATGAAGTCAACTTTCTCCCTTTAAAAATGGAATACAAGAAATTGAACAGGAACAAAATCTGTACAGCAAATACAATCATTGCAACCGTACTGATGAATCGGTTCAGGTCTGTAAATTGCTTGAAGCTTTCCCAAATGCTGTAATCGTAATAACGACGTGGCATACCCGCTAATCCTTCATAGTGCATTGGCCAGAAAATCATATAAGCCCCCGCAATGGTTATCCAGAAATGGATATACCCTAATGTATTGTTCAGGTATTTACCATACATTTTGGGGAACCAATGATAAATACCTGCAAACATTCCAAACA
>CAZFKE010000038.1:5660-12784 GCA_964519475.1 uncultured Sediminibacterium sp. | reverse complement strand
AAACCATTGAAGTGATTAACTCATTATAGGTTATCATTTCATTTATTGACAATTATTATAACTGAAGAATAGCTATGTTACCCAGAATCAACCCAACGAATACACAGGCCTGGTTTTTACTAAAGAAGCATCATGAAGAGGAAATGAG
Source organism: uncultured Sediminibacterium sp. (assembly GCA_964519475.1). Classification (GTDB taxonomy): domain Bacteria; phylum Bacteroidota; class Bacteroidia; order Chitinophagales; family Chitinophagaceae; genus Sediminibacterium. The sequence continues at coordinate 12,636 of CAZFKE010000038.1, read as the reverse complement.
CCGCAGGCATATGCGTGATCTTTTTTCGGCAGATCCCGAGCGTTTCAAGAAGTTTTCCATCACATTCGGCGATATCCTGTTTGATTATTCAAAGAATATCATCAATCCAAAAACACTCCAGCTTTTGTTGCAGTTGGCGGAAGATTGCCAGTTGAAAGATGCCATACATGATATGTTTGCAGGAATCAAGATCAATGAAACTGAAAACCGATCGGTTTTACATACGGCCCTTCGCAATTTTTCCGATTCAGCTATCCTGGTGGAAGGAAAAGACATCATGCCGCGCATCCGCAAGGTGCAGAACCATATGAAAGATTTTTGTGAAAAGATACATAGCGGTAAATGGAAAGGGTATACCGGTAAGAAAATAAAATATATCGTAAACATAGGTATCGGCGGCAGTGATCTCGGGCCGTTCATGGTGACCGAAGCGCTTCGTCCCTATTGGAAATCTGGTATCGAATCTTTTTTTGTAAGTAATGTAGACGGAACGCATATTGCCGAAACCCTGAAAAAAGTAACCGTAGAAGAGACTCTTTTCCTGGTCGCTTCCAAAACCTTTACCACACAGGAAACCATGACCAATGCACTTTCTGCACGTGATTGGTTTCTCGAATCTGCCAAAGACCCCGCGCATGTAGCTAAACATTTTGTGGCACTAAGCACAAATGAAAAAGAAGTAACCGCTTTTGGTATTGATATAGACAATATGTTCGAGTTCTGGGATTGGGTTGGCGGACGTTATTCTTTATGGAGTGCTATCGGCTTGTCTATTGCACTTACCATTGGCTATGAGAATTTTGAACAATTGCTGAAAGGCGCTTTTGCGGTAGATGAACATTTTCAAAAAGAAAAGTTTGATAAGAATATCCCGGTATTGATGGCGCTGCTCGGTATCTGGTATACCAATTTCTTTGGGGCACAAAGCGAAGCCATTTTGCCTTATGATCAATACATGCACCGCTTTGCTGCATATTTCCAGCAGGGAAATATGGAAAGCAATGGTAAAAGTATCGATCGAAGCGGCAATCCCGTAAATTATGCTACCGGCCCCGTTATTTGGGGAGAACCCGGCACCAATGGTCAGCATGCATTTTATCAATTAATCCACCAGGGAACACTGATGATTCCTTGTGATTTTATTGCGCCGGCTATCAGTCATAATGCGATGGGTGACCACCATGTAAAACTCCTCTCCAACTTCTTTGCACAAACAGAAGCATTGATGAATGGAAAATCAGAAAACAATGTGAAAGTGGAATTGATGAAGGCAAATAAAAAAGAGGATGAGATCAAAAAACTGGCACCGTTTAAAATATTTGAAGGGAATAAGCCCACCAATTCCATTCTTGTAAAAGAAATTACCCCATACACTTTAGGAAGCCTGATTGCTTTGTATGAACATAAAATCTTTGTACAGGGAGTGATTTGGAATATTTTTAGTTTTGATCAATGGGGGGTTGAGTTAGGTAAACAATTAGCCAACCAGATCCTGCCCGAATTAACAGATGAGCAGCCGGTAAGTTCGCATGATTCGTCCACGAACGGGTTGATCAATACGTTTAAAACCTTCCGAAAAGGGAAATAGGATCTCGAGAATAACACGAGAAATCTGTTACTGACAGCAAGATTTTTATTTACCTATTTATTACCCGTAGAAATGACATTCAAAAGAATACAGAATGTTGAAGTTTAATGACGATATTTTGATAAGGCCGATTGAGCCAGGGGATAATGCAGCCATTGCCCGTATTATCCGCCAAAGCCTGAAAGAATTTGGCGCCAATCACCCGGGCACAGTTTATTATGATGACGCTACCGATCATTTGTTTGAACTTTTTCAAGCTACGGCCCAAAGCAGTTATTTTATTGCAGAGAAAGAAGGGATTGTTATTGGCGGTGCCGGCATTTTCCCCAGTAACGGACTTCCGGAAGGAACCTGTGAATTGGTAAAGATGTATCTCTCCCCTGCTGCACGAGGAATCGGTTTAGGCAGAATGATGATTAACAAGTGTATTGATATTGCTGTTGAAAAAGGGTTTACTGCTATGTACCTCGAAACCATGCCTGAGTTGAAAAAAGCGGTAAGTATATATGAAAAATTTGGTTTTGTATCCCTCAATGGGCCGATGGGAAATACGGGTCATACGGGTTGTGAGATATGGATGTTGAAAACCCCACTTGTCGCCAAAGATCAATTATAAAAAAGGCCGCTTTTACGAAGCGGCCTTTTTATGGATATCCTTTATTTACATTACCATTTGTCTACTTCTTCTGAAGCGCTGTTGGCGGCAGCAGCTGCATCGGTGATGGGGGTTGGGGCTACTTCTGCAGGAGCGGGTATTACGGGTTCTGCTTCTGCTGTGGGTGCTGAAGCAGCCACATAGCCTGATTCAACGGCTTCTGATGATCCATTGCTCTCGCCTTCTCCTTCCGGATACTCATGGTTAAATGCATCGAAATCGAAATCGGGCATCAGGTCGGTCTTCACATAATCAATCGCTTCACCCAGTGCTTTAATAAACTTGTTAAAGTCTTCTTTGTACAGGAATATTTTGTGCCTGTCATAACCATTGTCATCAAAACGCTTGCGGCTTTCGGTGATGGTTAAAAAATAATCATTTCCACGGGTTGCCCTTACATCAAAAAAATAAGTCCTTCTTTTTCCAGCCCTGATCCTTTTGCTGTAAACACTCTCCATTTTTTTGTCATTGTTCTCGTACGCCACAGTTAATTGGTTTTTGATTTTGGAAATCCTTTTAAGTGGCACAAATATAGGATTGTTTCAGAATTACCAAAATTTTAGCAGAAAGTCGGAAAAGTCAGAAAAACTGGTGAGTCCGGAAGCAAAATCCCTTTATTTTCCAACTTCCGTACTTTCGGTCTTTCCCGATGTTTCCTCTGTTAACTGTAAACGGTATAATTCTGCATAATATCCATTATTAGCCATAAGTTCTTCATGGGTGCCCTGCTCAGCCAGCTCACCGTTTTCGAGTACAATAATGTTATTGAATTGAAAGGAAGAAAAGATACGGTGTGTAATAATGATAGCTGTTTTATCATGCAGATAACGATAGAGGTTTCCGATGATCACATTTTCCGTTTTGGCATCTACTGCACTCAGGCAATCATCAAAGATAATGATCTCGGGTTCTTTAATCAGGGCACGGGCTATAGAGATCCTTTGTTTTTGCCCTCCGCTTAAAGTAACCCCACGTTCGCCTATCATGGTATCGTATCCATGCTGAAAGCCTAAGATTTCTTTATGCACATTTGCTGAAATAGCTGCTTTTTCAACAAGTTCCTGGGTGGCTGTTTCAGACAATCCAAAACGAATATTATTACTTACAGCATCGCTGAAAAGGAATACATCCTGCTGCACATAACTGATCTGTTCACGCAAGGTTTTGAGATCTAGCTCCCGCACATCCCTTCCTCCTATGCTGATAGTTCCTCTGGTAGGATTATAAAAACGCAATAATAATTGTGCAAGTGTTGATTTACCACTGCCTGTTCGGCCAAGTATGAGCACCTTATCAGCTTTACGGATCCGGAGATCGATATGCCGCAAAGCCTTGATGCCGGTATGCGGATAAGTAAAGCTCATATCGCTAAATACAATATCACCGGATACTTTTTCCTTAACAGGATTCTTTACGTTACGGATTACAGGTTCTGTTTGTAAAAACTCATTTAATCTTTTTTGTGAAGCGGCTGCACGTTGGATCATACTGGCTGTCCAGCCAATAGCACTTACCGGGAATGTGAGCATATTGATATAGATCACAAACTCAACAATCAGTCCTACCTTGTTCGTATCCTGTAAGGCCTGCATGCCACCGATCATGATTGTAACCAATGTACTCAGGCCAATCATCAATGCCATACTGGGGAAATAGATGGCTTCCACTTTAGCCAATCCTACAGCGTTCTTTTTATATGCTTCGCTGTTTTTTTGAAAGAAGCCCAGCATAGCTTTTTCCTGCACAAAAGATTTGATTACCCGAATGCCGGAATAAGACTCCTGCGCATTGGTAGTAAGGTCCGAAAGCAAGGCCTGTATGCGTTCACTTTTTTTATTAATGATACTATTTACAAGATAAATGGTAATGGCCAGTATGGGTAAGGGCGCCAACACCAGCAAAGTAAGGTGTACATCTTTCCGTAACATATTTACCACACAAAAGCCGATCAGTGAGATCAGGTTGATGAGATACATGATGGCAGGGCCGGTAAACATCCGCACGCGGCTTACATCTTCCGTCATCCGATTCATCAGATCGCCTGTACTGTGTGTTTTGTAAAAATGAGTATCCAGTTTCTGGTAATGCTGGAAGATCTCGTTCTTCTGGTCAAATTCAATATGCCGGCTCATTACAATAATGGTCTGCCGCATAAAGAACATCAGTATGCCCCTGATCAATGCCAATACAAGTATGGTAATACTGGAGATGGCTATCAGCCAGGCAAAACTTATATGGGATGACTGTATGGCATCAATAAAAATATCTACCAGCTTATCATGTACCGGCCGGATGCCTGGCGGATGCGCCCCGGGAAGCCTTTGCTGCAGTTGGTTGATGACATAGCCGGTAACCTGTGGTGCCAATACTGCGAAATAATTGGACGACATGACAAAGAATATGCCGATAAAGAAACGCTTGCGGTATTTCCAAAAATATTTATTGAGGGTGGCCAGGTGCTTCAATTGCTGAATTTATTTTGACAAAGGTAATGGCAAAGAAGATCGGAAACAGGGGATTTGATGAGTGGACAGGTTGCGGATTTACGAGTTGGGTAAAAATTTGCTTTTTCAGAATGATGACGTATTACCCGTTTGGTATAAGCAGCCGAATCGGCATATGTGAATCCTGTAACGAATGATAGCGGGAATGTAACAGTTTCTATTCAGAATGGCCCCAACTTTACCATACAATCCTTAACTAAACAAAATGAAAAATAATGAGCGGAAACAAACCAAGATAATTGATGCGCTTTTTTCAGCTTACTCTCCTGTAAAAAGGGTTCAGCAAAAAACTTATTATCCCTATTCGGTTTTGGTAAAATTATTGTTCAATTCCAGAAAGCAGGTATAATGATGCATATTAATTACCTTATGACGATTTCATGAGTATTCATTATCAAAGATACCGGACTTTACGAAGCCGTCTTTTATCATGCATCTGTCTATCTGCCGTACTACTACTTACCGGCACTGTATTATCTGCACAGGATGCAGCTACCATTATTCCTGAGAATAAAACCACAAAAGATACCTCTGCGCAACGTGACCTGATCGATATTGGGAAAAAAATACTTCGCATCAGGATCAATAATGCGAGAGAGATTCAAGGAAGAAAAGTATATTTTTCATTACTTCCATTCAGTAGTGTGGTACCCGGAGGAAGCGGTAAGGCACTGATCACCAGCACCACTGCAGGGGCCTACCTGGGGCCGCGTAAAACCACAAATATTTCCAGCGCTTCCTTTACTCCTTACTGGAATTTCAATGGAAGGTTTGGCCTGCCCTTACGAACAAGTATATGGCTGCCCAATAATACATGGACCATACAGGGAGATACCCGGTTTCTGTATTATCCACAATATACCTGGGGCCTGGGAACCAGCCGTACCGATGAAGAACGTATATTGGTTGACTATAAATATCTTCGTTTTTATCAGAGCCTGTTAAAACGAGTAACTCCCTATTTTTATGCAGGTATCGGTTATCAGCTGGATTACCGGTTCAATATAAAAAGTGATGATTCCTCTATCAATCTGAAGCGGTATACCGGGTATGCCTATGGAACCGGCAGCAATTCATTTGCGTCAGGATTCAGCCTGAATGTATTATATGATACGCGGAATAATTCGATCAATCCCTTACCCGGTGCTTATGCCAATGTGGTATACCGGAATAACCCACAGCTTCTGGGGAGTAATGAAAACTGGGAATCATTATACATCGATGTCAGAAAATACCTGTCTCTAAATCCTTCTGATCCTGACCAGCAGAATGTGCTGGCATTTTGGGCTTATGTATGGACATCGATTAAAACAGGTACCCCCTACCTGGATCTGCCCAGTTTAGGTTGGGATCCTGAGAACCGTTCCGGGCGGGGTATTGATCAGAACCGGTATCGTGGAGAAAGTCTTTTTTATACAGAGGCTGAATACCGCAGAGATATTACCCGCAATGGCTTATTGGGTTTTGTGGTTTTTGCCAATATCAATACGGTAAGCGGATCGGGGTCATTCTTTCAATCCTGGCATCCGGCCGGCGGTGCCGGTTTGCGGATTAAATTCAATAAAGGATCGAATACCAATATTGGAATGGATTATGGATTCAGTAAAGGATACAGCTCGCTTATGTTCAGCCTAGGCGAAGCATTCTGATGCGAACGTATCATAATGTTAAGCGGCAATCATCTATACGGGAATATGGGTAAATTACCATTCTATAATCGGTTGCGTAATGCAAAAATCGTATAGGCTGATACTTAATTTTTCTTTAATGCTTGGTTTTCTATCCTGCCAGGATAAATACCTGATGGGTTATGCCCCTGCAGCAAAAGGTTCCTTACAAAGCGAGCTTTCCGGTGATTGCTTTCCTAAAAATATTGCCGGCTCTTATACTGCAGGTAAAGAACTTACGGATTCAAATTATATTGAGGTCTCTGTAAATGTAAAAAGCACAGGTACCTATATTATCAAAACCCATACAGCCAACGGCTACTCTTTTAGTGCCATGGGTACTTTTACCCGTACTGGATTAAATACTGTAAAACTTGCTGCTACAGGTAAACCGATCGTGGCACAAACCGATGATCTAGCTGTAACGTTCGATTCCAGTGTTTGTCATATTAAGATCACCGTATTGCCAGTAGGCGGACCTCCTGCTTTGTTCGCATTCGTTGGTGCACCCAATGCCTGCGCCAATCCCGGTGGTGAGAGCAATCCTTCTTTCAGCTGGACT
>CAZFKE010000038.1:0-5650 GCA_964519475.1 uncultured Sediminibacterium sp. | reverse complement strand
GCCTTCAAACTTACCAGACTGTCTTTTTTTATCGTATTGCTATTATAGGAAAAATAAAAATCTCCCTTGTTGCTCAATATCTCCAGCACTTCGCCCAATGGCTGACGGTTAATTTCCAGAGAAGGAATTGTTTTTTGCAAAAGCTGCTGTGCTGGATACCTTTTCGAAAGTAACCATCGCAGTGAATGTAATCTCTGCTGGTGCCTATACCGTTTCTACCAATACAGTGAACGGCTATCAATTTTCTGCATCAGGCAGTTTTACCACTGGCGGCTTACAAACCATAATCCTGATCCCTTCAGGTACGCCACAGCATGCTGGTATGGATGCATTTATCTTAAACGGAATCAACAACAATTGCGGATTTTCAATAACGGTTACGAATCCGGTCATTGTGTCTAATCCGGATCATTTCCCGCTTACGGTGAATAGCTACTGGACTTATGATGATCTGTTAAATACCGGCGATACGCTTACAAGATATATACCCGATTCCGTGGTGCGTGCAAATGGTAACAGCTATCAACGAATGAATGAGCGACAGAAATATGGGGATACGATTCGGTTTGCCTACCGAAAGACGGATACTACGTATTATGAGTATATCCCGGCAGATAAATACACTTTATCGGTAAAATTTAACCCGCAGATATATACGGATTTTCCTTTTTTGCGTGAGTATTTGAAAACAGGCGATACCTGGACCAGCGAGGAATACATCGGTACCGCAAGTTTTGGCCAGCAGATTTTCCTGCGTTATGATTTTACCTGTGACAATGCCGATGCAAGGGTAACCCTGAATGGAAAAACATTTACCCATGTGTATAAGATAACTATGCGGCCGAAAATAAAATCAGCAACCACCTATCCCTATAATACCACTAGCGAAATGGTTAGTATCTGGTATGCCAAAGGAATTGGCGTTATTTATTCGAAGAAAATAAATAATAGCTTTCCCATGTATGAAAACCAGATCCGGTATTGGCAGGTGAAGTAATTATGAATGCCATTAAAGGAATAAAGAACGTTGAAGCGACCCTTCCGTAAGCTTTTTTGCCTTTTGAAGAAGCCCCTAACTTTTATCCGTTTGCAAGACTTCACATTTTTCGTATAAAATATTTTGTGAAACAAAAAGGTTACCTATATTTTTGTGAAACCAAAAGGTTACATATATGCGAAGAGATGTATTCCAGGCCATTGCGGATCCTACCCGTAGAGAGATCATTGGCCTGATTGCCAAAAAGCCCCTGAATGTTAATGCGGTTTCAGATCAGTTTGCGGTTAGCCGCACAGCTGTGTATAAGCATATGAAAATATTGATGGAATGCGGACTTGTGGTGATTACCCAACAGGGTCGCGAACGGTTTTGCGAGGCCAGGCTGAATAAACTCCATGAGGTAACAGACTGGGTTTCGCAATACAAACAATTTATGGAAAGCAAGCTGGATGGTTTGGAATCTTATTTAACGAAACTTCAAAAACAAAATAAGCATGCAAAACGAAATAAGTAATACCGCAGAAAGGGAGATCAGGATTTCCCGCTTATTAAACGCTCCCGTTTCATTGGTATGGGAAGTCTGGACAAACCCTGACCATATCAAAAACTGGTGGGGCCCCAATGGTTTTACCAATACGATCACTAAAATGGATCTTCAGGAGGCTGGTGAATGGAACCTGATCATGCATGGGCCCGACGGAACCCATTACAATAACAAAAGTCTTTTCAGGGAAGTGATCAAAGAAAAGAAACTGGTGTACGAACATGTGTCTTATCCCAAATTTTTGGCTACTGTTGAGTTTGAAAGTCGAGGCAACCAAACCTTGTTAAACTGGCAAATGCTTTTTGATACCCAAGAAGATCTTATAAAAGTTGTGAAGACATTTAAAGCAGATGAGGGTATTAAACAGAATGTTGAAAAACTGGAAGCGTATTTACAGGCAAATTCAAATGGATAGGACATAGTTAAATGGGTTGGGTAAACCAGTTCATTCTGATTTTTTCATGAATTGCCTATATAATACCAAGATCAGCATTTGCTTTTACCTGTTTTAATTACCCATTCCTGTCTATGGCATAATTTTAGGTATATGCAATAAAAATCAATTTTATGAAAGCAGTTATCAAGGCTTTGTCTTTGGCAACGGTATTGGTTTGTTTTTTTCTTACCGGGTTCAGTCAGCCCGGATTTGAAAAAGTAGATCAATGGCTGGAAGATAATGTTGCCAAAATGGGCGGCAGAACCATTCTCGTGATCTATAAAGATGGAAAGCTGGTTTACTCCCATGCAGAGAATGCAATGAGTAAACGACAGAAATTAATAGGCAGGTTCTTAGCCAAACGCCAGGGCAAAGAAGCCCATACTGACGATTTTACCAGCGCCACAAGGCAAATGGTGGCCAGCTGCAGCAAATGGTACAGTGCGGCATTGGTAATGACTTTTGTTGATGAAGGAAAACTAAAACTTACCGATACCGTTGGTAAGTTTTTACCGGTTCTTTCACAGCATGGCCGGGGGAATATTACGATCAGTCAATGTTTGTCTCATATGACTGGTATCAAAGCGCCTGGCCTGAAAGAAAGCCTGGCTGAGATGAGAAACATCAACAGTATGGATGAAGCCATGAATGAAATAGCTTCTTATCCGATGGAAGGCGAACCGGGTAAAATATTCCGTTATAGCAATACCGGTTTGCAGATTGCGGGTGCCGTAATTGAAAAAATCAGCAGGAAAAGTTTTGAAACTTTATTTGCCGAGAGAATCGCACAACCATTGGAAATGAAGCATACGGATTTTGGTAAGGGCAAAGTTGCTTTACCTGCCGGTGGTGCATTGAGTACGCCGGATGATTACTTGAATTTTTTAATAATGATATTGAATAAAGGCATGTTTAACGGAAAAAGGGTACTTAGCGAAAATAGTGTGGCTGAAATGCAGGTGAATCGTGTTTCTAAAGAGGTAACCGTTGCTTACTCCCCTGCTGAAGCCGGTAATTTCGGCTATGGATTTGGAGAATGGGTGATGGAAACATCAACGGTAAATAATGTAAGCAGAACTGTAACCAGTCCCGGATTGTTTGGAAGTTTCCCCTGGGTAGATAATGAAAAAAAATACGCAGGATTCTTAATGGCTTTTTACCTGAAAAGCGAGGGAAGAAATGAACGCTATAAAAGCCTGAAAGCATTGGTAGATGAGGCGTTGAAATAGTTAGAGAAGGCGGGGAAATTAAAAAGTTACAGTAGTTAAAGTGAGAGCACTTCTATAACTACTGTAACTTTTTTAACTAAATCGCCACCCTATTGCTTCTTCATCCAAATATTATTATCCTCATTATAATCAGGCAATACTTTATCCGGATCATATGTAACAGAAATTATTTCTTCAGTAAATGGATACCTGAATGTCCAGCTCACATTACGTTCCCATATTTCAACCGGTAATCGGATACGATCTGTTTTACCACTTTTTAGTTTGATCTCTAATATAACCGGCATCGCCATTTTTTCAAGGTTATCGAGTGTAATAAGGGCAGCTTTGGTAGAATCATAACCTACATATGTTACATCCCGTACCGCAACATCTAAACGCCAGGTATTGGAAAACCATCCTCTCCAGAACCATTGCAGGCTTTCACCGGCAACATTCTCCATCGTCCGGAAGAAATCATCCGGTGTGGGGTGTTTGTATGCCCATCGTTTGATATAAGTTTGAAAGGCATAATCAAAACGCTCGGGGCCAAGAATCTGTTCGCGTAAAAGGGTAAGTCCTGCACCGGGTTTGCTATATAATAAAGTACCGTTGTTTCTCTCCTTCAGGTTATCCGGACCATTGCTTAAGATCGGCTCCAGTCCGGGTAATGTAAATGCATTACCTATGATGTGCATATCAGCAGGCCTTGTAGGTTTATACTCACCATTGTTAAAATAGGCGGTAGACAAGGTATTCAGGAATGTATTAAACCCTTCATCCATCCAGCCATATAAACGCTCATTCGAACCTACGATCATCGGGAACCAGGTATGGCCAAATTCATGATCATGTACGCCCCATAAACCCTGGCCGCTGCTTCGGGCACTACAGAAAACAATACCTGGATATTCCATACCACCGGGTGTTCCGGCTACGGCAGTGGCAGCTGGATAAGGATATTCAAACCATTTATTGGAATTGTATTCTAGTGATTTTTTTACAAACGATGTAGAGCGCCTCCATCCGTTTCCGTTGGATAAGGTGTCACTTTCAGGCGGATATGCAGAAATAGCGATTGATTTTTTACCGCTAGGCATAATCATTTTAGCGGCATCGATCACAAAAGCCGAAGACGCGGCCCATGAAGCATCGCGTGCATTTTTCAATTTAAAATGCCAGGTAAGGGTAGCTTTACCGGAAGGGCGTGAAGCCGGATCTGTTACTTCTTCACTCGAACGGATCATCACTGTTTTTTCACTCTGCGCAGCCAGTGCCCAACGTTTTTGCTGTTCTGCCGTATATACTTCCTGCGGGTTAACCAGTTCCCCGGAACATACCACAATATCATTTGCCCTGGCCGTGATCCTGATATCAAAATCGCCATACTCTAAATAGAATTCACCGGGACCGGTATAGGGCAGGGTATTCCATCCACTTACATCATCAAATACACACATACGCGGGTACCATTGTGCAACCGTAAATATTTTACCCTGTTTTGTTTTCAGGATGCCCATTCTATCTGAACCATAATCAGGTGAGATAAAAGAGTAATCGATTTTTAATTTGAGTGCCGCTCCATTACCTGCCAATTCTTTCGGAAGAAATACCTGCATACGGGTATCTTCAATCATGAATCTTACATCCGTTACGGTATGAGGTACTGTAGGACTGATTATTTTTACAGATTTAATTTTATATCCGGCATCAAATATTTGCCCTCTGCCTGCATTGCGGCTTCCTCCTGTTGGAACTATCATGCTGCCGCGCGAATCCATTTTGAAAAGATTCTGATCGAGTTGCATCCATACAAAATCCATTTTTAAAGGGCTGTTATTTGTATAGGTAACGATCTCTGAACCGATGATCTCATTGGTTTCATCATTCAATGAAGCATCCAGCTGGTAATCGGCACGGTTTTGCCAATATCTGGGGCCGGGTTCTCCGGTAGCTGCCCTGTATTCTGTTCCGTTTTGGGTAAAGAAAAAAGGGGCAAAGGTTTCGCTGTAACTGTATTTGGTAGCCGGTGCATTAACACTTGTGTGTAGAGAAGTAGTTTGTGCATTTGAACTGTTGATTACCATATCCAATAAGAATGATAACAAAGTGAATAGCAATAATTTCATTGCAATAAGTTTTATTTGGAAGAAAAGGCAATGTTAGTTTAAAAACAGGAAGGATTTTCGTACGGCCTTTCCAGATACAAGGGTAATTGTTCAATATCCGGTAAGCAGCTTTGTTGCCTGTTAACTAAATTATGTGCAACAATTTTCACCATTCTGCATAGGCGGACAAACCACTGTGCCATAACTGCAATACACACAACAATCGCCTTCTTTGGGTTTTAGACGGGCATTGCAATGTGAACAGGTATAGAAATATTGACAGGCATTGGTAGGCATGATCTCTTTTGACTGATGCCCACATTCGGGACAAGTAATCACGGATTCAAGTATTAATTT
>CAZFKE010000037.1:3023-13253 GCA_964519475.1 uncultured Sediminibacterium sp. | reverse complement strand
ACTACTTTTCTTCCCTACTATACCTACAAAAGTCACCATCAACGAATACATCGATCTGGCAAAGGATTACAGTACCCCGCAAAGCGGACAGTTCGTGAATGGGATCCTCGACAATATCCATAAAGAAATGCTGGAAGCCGGCAAGATCCATAAGGTAAGTTTCAAGAAATAGACAGGTAGCAGGATTTTACCTTTTTGTTACCAGAAATTAGCTCCGCCGAAAGGCGCATACGCTTATCTTTACGGCCCTTGATCCATGATCGGGAAAGGTCAAAGGTTTCGTTCAATCATTAAAAACAACTATAATGACTAATTTTTATTTTGTTTTACTGCAGGCTGCCGGATCCGGTGGCGGTATGGTGCAGCTGGTTCTGATGGGAGGTATCATCCTCGTTTTCTGGTTATTCATGATTCGTCCGCAGGCCAAGAAAGCCAAGGAGCAGAAGAAGTTTGTTGACAATATGCAGAAGGGCGACAAAGTGGTGACCATTGCAGGCATCCATGGAACCATCAACAAGATCAACGAAGACAATACTTTACAGCTGGAAGTGAGCCCGGGCAGTTACCTGAAGATCGAAAAATCTACGATCAGCATGGAATGGTCTGCAGCGCTGAACAAAGCTCAATAATCGCTTATAAACATACTTACCAACCGGGTGGATCCTTCCACCCGGTTTTTTATTGAAATACTGGCAGAGATCGGGAGAATTGATAACTTTCCTTCCTGATCAGCCCAAATCATCGATCATGGCACTTCGTATCGGCCTAACAGGCGGCATTGGCAGTGGAAAAAGCATGGTGGCACATATTTTTACGGTGCTGGGTATACCTGTGTTTGATGCCGATCACGCTGCCAAGCAGGTAATGGAAACGGATGAAGGATTGCGTACATCACTCATAGAAACCTTTGGTGCTGAAACGTATACCGGTGGCAAGCTTAACCGCAAGTACCTCGCTGATATAGTGTTTAACGATGGTTTTCAGTTAGAGCGATTGAACGCATTGGTTCACCCATATACTATCGCTGCTGCAGAAAAATGGGCTTTGCAACAGGATGCTCCTTATACCATAAAAGAAGCCGCTTTATTTTTTGAAGCAGGTTCAGCCATTGGTTTTGACTATATGATTGGTGTATATGCCCCACAGTTTCTTCGTACAAAAAGGGTAATGGACAGGGATGGAATTACCCATGAAGAAGTAAAAGCAAGGATGCAGAAACAAATCCAGGAAGAGATCAAAATGCGCTTATGCGATTTTGTGGTATTGAATGACGACCAGCACTTATTGATACCTCAGGTATTGAAACTACATAAACAATTTTTAATAGAAGCAAAAGAATACAACCATGCATAAAGTAAATGTATTGGAGAAAATGGAATCGGTTACCGACCACTGGAACCCGAGAATTGTTGGTGAATTAAACGGACAGCACGTAAAACTGGTTAAATTTAAAGGCCCCTTTACCTGGCACCACCATGATCATGAGGATGAATTATTTTATGTAGTGAAGGGCTCCTTCCTGATGGAACTGCGCGATAAGCATATCGAACTGAATGAAGGTGATTTCCTTATTGTTCCAAAAGGAACAGAGCACCGCCCGAATGCAACGGAAGAAGTTTGGGTAATGCTTTTTGAGCCTGCCAGCACATTGAACACAGGCAATACAGAGAATGAATTCACAAAAAAGGCGCTTGAGAAATTGTAAATTTTTTCCCCCCCATTTTCTAAGATGCTTTTTTTGTTCTTTAAATGATATTTATTAAAAGATCGAGTCTATTCTTAAATAGTTATTTTCTATTTATCTGCATATTTTATACCTTTTTATCGAATATGGAATAAGCCAGCCTTAATGAAGAAAAACAGAGAATGGTTGCTGATCTTTGGATCCTTACTCACAAGCATACTTCTTTTGTATGGGTGGATTTTTAGCTGGGTAGTACCCAAAACCGCCGCCTGGACAATCCCATCAAAATGGAAGATGCTTCCTTTGCAGCAATCAAGAAGCATTGTTCACGACTATCTTGGCGATCCCATTCCACGTAAAGATCCAAAAGATTCAAGCTATGAAGAATGGGTAGGGGGTTTTAAAGGGAAAATGTATGTGTTAAGAATTGATTATGCCACTGATACCATGGCTGTGGGATATACAATCCGATTTCATTACAAAAACCTGTTTGCAGACAGGAATTATCTGATCGACAGTTTTTCAATCAAGGAATAAGTTTGGATTCATTTATTTACTACAGTCAAATCGCAACTCACTTCACTATCTTATAACACCAGCGTTTTAATTTTCCTTCAAAATCAAATGGTGTAGTGGTTTTGGTAATATCTTTAATCTCTTTTGCTTTTAGCTGGTCTTGCGCTAAAATAAATTTGGAAAAATTGGTGCTGAAATAAATAATACCGCCGGTTGTTGTGGCGGCAAGCACATCATTTAGTAACTCCACATGGTCACGCTGGATATCTAAAAAATCCTTCATCCGCTTACTGTTACTAAAGGTAGGCGGATCGATGATCACGAGGTCATAGCTTTCCGGCGCAAGGGTTTTGAGGTATTGTTTTACATCGGCATGATCAAAACGGTACCGTTCCTTATCCTTTAGCAGATTAATCGCAAAATTATCTTCGGCCCAGTTCAGGTAAGTTTTGGAAAGATCTACAGAAGTAACCGAAGCAGCACCACCGGCGGCGGCATAAACAGAGAAAGAACCGGTATAACAGAAAAGATTCAATACCCGCTTATCTTTACAAAGTTCTTTTACCATCTGTCGGGTTATGCGGTGATCAAGAAATAAGCCGGTATCCAGATAATCGGTTAGGTTTACAAGAAATGTTAACCCGTTTTCTATCACAGTAAAGAACGCCTGTTTGGTATCCATTTTCTCATATTGCCCCTCACGATGAGACATCCTTTTCCGTTGCCTGACATATATCTGATCTGCTTCAATACCGGTTATCTCTGTAATGATTGCCACACAGGCATCCAGCCAAATCTCATGTTCCTCATCCGTCATGCCATGCCTGCGAAGGTATTCAGCCAGGTAAACCTTGTCTTCATACAATTCAATACAAAAAGGAAATTCAGGCAGGTCATGATCGTACACACGGTAACAAGATATCCGCATACGTTTTGCCTGCTTACTTCTGTGCTTATACACTTTACTAAGACGGTTACGAAACATGTCAGCTTTCACCTGTTCACTCATGGAATGAAAAATATTGGTAAGTGGTTAAACCGGTTACAAAAGCAAAGAGGTTAAAATGGCGAATGACTTCACTTACCACTTCAACCTCTTTACTTTTTTTACGAAGAACTTTGGTTCTTATATTATTTCAATTTTGCCAATGCTTCTTTGATTCTTGCCCAGGCAGTTTCAATATTTTCCATGCTTGCCGCAAAAGAAAAACGAACACAGTTGGGTTCTCCAAAAGCTTCTCCCATTACACAGGAAACATGGGCGTTGTTTAAGAGATACATGCTCAGGTCGGCTGAATTGGTAATGGTTTCTTTGCCATCCGATTTTCCATAATACGCACTTACATCCGGGAATACATAGAAAGCACCTTCCGGTTCAAAACATTTAAATCCGGGGATCTCTTTGATTAATTCCAAAGTGCGTGTACGCCTGCGGGTAAACTCGGCGGTCATTTCCTGGGAAGGTCGCAGATCACCGGTTAATGCAGCCACTGCTGCTTTTTGGGTAACAGAAGTAGCACCACTGGTAAATTGCCCCTGTAATTTTTCGCAGGCTTTTGCGATAGTAACATTAGCTGCAATATACCCCAAACGCCAGCCGGTCATTGCAAAGCCTTTGCTTAATCCGTTAATCAATACCACCCGATCTTTCAGATCTTCAAACTGGGCAATACTTTCGTGTTTACCCATAAAATTGATGTACTCATAAATTTCATCTGCCAGTATAATAATGTTTGGGTATTTTCTGAACACAACTGCCAATGCTTCCAGTTGTTCTTTACTGTACACAGCACCTGAAGGATTGCAGGGTGAAGAGAACATGAATACTTTTGTCTTATCGGTAATAGCCGCTTCCAGTTCTTCTGCAGTACATTTAAAACCATTCTCAACCGTGGTTCTGATCTCAACGACTTTACCACGCGCAATTTTTACCAATTCTGAGTAAGTAACCCAGTAAGGTGTGGGAATCACAACTTCATCTCCTTCATCCACCAAAGCCAGAATGGCATTGGCCAGGCTTTGTTTAGCACCGGTAGAAGTAACAATGTTTTCAGGCTTATAGGTAAGATGGTTATCGCGCAATAATTTAGTACAAACCGCTTCGCGCAGGTCCATATAACCGGCTACCGGTGAATAATGGCTCCAGTTATCATTGATGGCCTTAATGGCTGCATCTTTAATATGTTGAGGCGTATCAAAATCCGGTTCGCCCAGACTCAGATTAATTACATTAAATCCTTTGGCTGCCAGTTCACGGCCCAGTTTGGCCATTTTAAGTGTTTCGGGCTCATTAAACCTGTCGAGAAGCGAAGAAATTTGCATACGGTTTTTACATTATTAAAATTAAATATTCATTCATTTTGCGGCGTAAAGTTCGGCAAAACTATCCAAACAAATGTAAGTTTTGTTATCTTAAATTAGCCTTGCCGCACAGTTTCAGTTCTTCCTTTGCCTGGCGAAAAGAAACGGTATTCGCTGCTAAGAAGAAGAAGGTACGCATAGAACATACCTGTGTTTATATATAAAAGATTCCGATAAAGCTTTTCTTAGGTCTAAATTTAATGTTGAATTCCGCAAGTATGCCACACGAATCCATCTCCGTTTTTGATATGTTTAAAATAGGCGTCGGGCCTTCCAGTTCACATACCTTGGGGCCCTGGCGGGCAGCTTTACGTTGTGTTGATTCGATCAAGGAAAAAACATCTCTCAGAGAAGTCGCAACTGTCAGCGTTCTTTTATACGGATCATTAGCTAAAACAGGTCATGGGCACGGAACCGATGTAGCCGTAATGCTGGGTTTATGCGGAGAAGATCCGGTTACGATCGATGTCAATTCCATCACACCCAAGATCCAAACCATTCATGCAGAAAGCCGCTTATTACTGGGTGGTGAAGCCTGGATCGATTTTGTGGTAACAGATAAAGTTCAATTCCTTTATCATGAAACCTTGGCTTTTCATCCCAACGGACTATCATTTTTGGTAGCACTGAAAAATGGGGAGGCCTGGAGTGAAACCTTCTTTTCCATCGGCGGTGGATTTGTCGTGAAAGAAGGAGAGAGTAATGGTGGCAAAGCAGCCATTGATCTTCCTTTCCCGATCAATACGGCAAATGATCTGCTACATTGGTGTATGAAAGGAATGGCTATTCACGAAGTAGTGATGGAAAATGAATCTGCCTGGAGAAATGAATCTGCTACACGTGAAGGCGTGCTGAAGATCTGGAACAGTATGAAAGAATGTACTTTTCGCGGATGCCATGCACAGGGCCAATTGCCCGGTGGTTTACGGGTAAGACGCAGGGCATTTGACCTGAATAAAAAATTGTTAAAGGGCCATACCTATTCTGATTATGATGGTTGGATCCAATGCATCAAAGAAGGCGGTAACGATTTTAAATATACACTCGATTGGGTAAGCTGTTTTGCCTTAGCTGTGAATGAAGAAAATGCATCATTCGGAAGAGTAGTTACCGCGCCCACCAATGGTGCTGCAGGAGTCATACCAGCGGTATTGCAATACTATATCGCATTTTGTGATGGGTACTCAGAAGAGAAGGTGATTCGTTTTTTATTAGTTGCATCCGAAATAGGAAGCATCTTTAAAAAAGGGGCCACTATTTCAGCAGCCATGGGCGGATGCCAGGCAGAGATCGGTGTTTCATCCGCGATGGCAGCGGCAGCATTAACAGAATGTATGGGTGGCACGCAAAGACAGGCACTGATGGCTGCCGAAATAGCCATGGAACATCATTTGGGATTAACCTGCGACCCGATTGGCGGCCTGGTGCAAATTCCATGTATTGAAAGAAATACCATGGGTGCGATCAAAGCGATCACTGCTTCACAACTGGCATTACAAAGTTCACCGGACTATGCAATAGTAAGTTTAGATAAAGTAATCAAAACCATGTGGGACACGGCTTTGGATATGAGTAGCAAATACAAAGAAACGGCAGATGGTGGTTTGGCTATTCACATTCCTATCAGTTTGCCGGAGTGTTAATTATTTATTTCAGGTGTTGAATTTTACATGTTGGATGAAACGCTTAGAATGGTGGAAGGCAATATTCAAAAATTTTAATAACGAGACGCATGCGTAAAAAGCAAGTCGTTATTCTCGGAGCCGGTTTTGCCGGATTACAATTGGTAAGAAGGATCCGTGATACGGATTATGAAATCTCACTGATAGACCAGTACAACTTTCATCAGTTTCAGCCTTTGATGTATCAGGTAGCTGCTGCCCGTTGAGAATCCGGTTCCATCTCTTTTCCTTACCCATGCTTTTCAAAGGGAACAGAATGTGTGTGATCTTATGACAAAAGTTATCGAAACAGATACAATAACACAAAACTGATCACAGATACAGTTTACTTTCCCGTTAAACGGTACTACTTTACGATTGATCTTATTGTCCGCTGAAAAGAAAGAAAATACCAGGTAAAAACTCTTTCCATGTTAACCCAAATGGATGCTTCCCAAATTGTGGGATACACAACATTGAAAATGTATTCACTGGGAACTTCTCAGGTTACCTGGCTGTTGAGCAGGCTATGTATGGCACTCCGTACATCAGTAAGCAATTACATAGCCTTTAGGGTCATAAAAATTTGACAAAAAATAATCATAGTCAACCCATACAAAACCTTTATCTGCCCACCTGGTACCCCAACTATTCATTATCCTGAAAGCTTTTTTTCTGTTATTATAACCGCTTACCAGCATTGCATGCGGTAATGGCGAGTTACTGGTTCTGCGGGTTAACAGGTAAGGTTCGGGCGGTCTCTTATAACCCTGATCAACATGTGCAGAAAAAATAACCGGCATTTTATGCAGAAGCTGTTGTTTTATTAAGGTAAGATTATTCAGGTCAACACTGTACCATTGCTTAATCTTAAACTGTGCTGCTTTTTTCTTTTGCAGGCTATCGGGTTGTGTAAGGCATTCATTTCCGTTATATGCCATATCTTTTAGGGAACAGGCTCCTTGTGTTTGTAATAAATATAAATGGTCACGGATAGAAGTACAGCTGCAGGTACCTTTTACTATCTGGTTATAAGTATAGGCGGGACTTAGCAGGCTGCTATCCGAATAAGCCAGGCCAGCAGCTATGTGAAAATAATAACTACCCGCTGCATAAACAGTAGCCCAAGCTGAGCATGAGCCTTCCCCTTTCTGGTCTCCGGGTACAGGCATATCCAATTGAAGACTATCGGGCAGGATATCCGTAAAAGAAAAGCGGGCAGAATCATCAGGTTGTGGATTAATACCCAAACCCAGGCCATCTTCACAATAACCATTCGCAAAATCATAATCGGCAGGTAAGGTATCGGTTACAGTATTGAGAGGGGGGCAATTTTCGCAGGAAAGTTCTCGATGGCAGGCTGCTAGCATAAGTAATGTCGCTCCAAAGCAAAAAGGAAGCAGCAGTTTCATATGGCGGGTATGGTTATACTGTATTAGATACCCGCTATTTTATATATGCTGCCTGATAAGGGAGGATGTTGAAAATAAAAAACAGGCGTGTATAATTTCCTGTTTTTCAATTTGATAGTTACAAAATAGGTGTGCTGTAATTAATTAAACTGCGGGTCAAATGCCAGTTGCTCGCTATCCATATCCGAATAATCCCTGATTTCATTATAAAGTGTCCCTCTTTCAATTGGTTGCCTTTTTACCTGTCGGATCAGGTTTACCAGGTCGGCGGTACTCATGGCAGGATTTTGTTCCTCGCTGCCGGCCATGGCATATATTTTGGTGGAGTCGTCAATTGTTCCGTCAATATCATTCACGCCAAAAGAAAGCGTAAGCTGCGCATGCTGCCTGCCTAGCATGGGCCAGTAGGCTTTGATATGGGGGAAGTTATCCATATACAACCGCGAAACAGCATACATCCGCATATCTTCAATCACAGACGACTCGTGCACATAACTCATATCATTATCCTTGTTACGGAATTTGAGCGGAATAAAGGTATTGAAGCCACCTGTTTCATCCTGTAATTTCCGTAACCTGTCCATATGATCAATGCGGTGCCAGAATTTTTCAATATGCCCGTATAATAATGTTGCATTGCTATGCATTCCCAATTCATGTGCTGCTTTGTGAATATGCAACCAGCCTTCTGCATCCACTTTATCTTCGCAGATCTGTTTGCGTATTTCGGGATGGAAGATTTCCGCGCCGCCACCGGGTAAAGAATCCAATCCGGCTTCGTGTGCCAGTTTCATGCCTTCTTCCACTGAAACTTTTGCTTTGCGAAACATATAATCCAGCTCTACCGGTGTAAAGCCTTTGATATGCAGGTCTGGCCTATGTGCTTTAATGGTTCTTAATAATTCGAGAAAGAAAGGCAATTGCATTTTTGGATGCACACCACCAACAATATGCACTTCGGTAACCGGTTTTCCATCATAGCTTTTTACAATATGCATCATCTGTTCAATACTGAGTTCCCAGCCTTCTTCCTTGTGTGCATACAAACGTGAGTAGGAGCAGAATTTGCAGGAGAATACACAAACATTGGTAGGCTCTATATGAAAATTACGGTTGAAATAGGTTTTGTTACCATGTTTCTGTTCACGCACCCAGTTGGCCAAGGCGCCCAGCCAGGAAAGCGAACCTTTTTCAAAAAGGGTAACTCCTTCCTCAAAACTGATCCTTTCTTTTCTTAAGATCTTTTCACCTATTTGTTTGAGTTGAGTGTCTGCTGTATTTGCTACCAATACGGATGGATCTGAAGCCGGGGAATTCATACTCACTAATTTGAAGCAAAATTAATTAGTAATTGGTAATTAGTAGTTAGTAATTACCATTTGGAGTAAAATAATTCATCAATCGCCGTTGTTGGTGAGTTAACCATAAACAGCAAAAAAAAGTGGATGATGGTACAGTCCCATCATCCGCTATCAATTACTAACTACTAATTATTAATTACTAATTAAATACACCTAGTGCTTTACTGCTTCCATCGCATTCCTATCATGTTTATACCTGAACACCAGTGGGAATAGCATACCCAATATCAGTGCATATCCTGCAAAGCTGAACCAGATATTGGGCCAGTTTTTGATACCGTCAACCGTAAAATAATCTACTACCCAGCCGCTGATGGTTCCACCTAGGTATGCACCGATACCATTGGTCATTAACATAAATAGACCCTGTGCACTGGCTCTGATCTTAATATCGGCTTCTTTCTCAACAAACAGGGAACCTGAGATATTGAAAAAATCGAATGCCATACCATATATGATCATGGAAAGTACGAGTAAATATAAACCCGGGCCTGGATTACCAATAGCAAACAGCCCAAAGCGGAATACCCACGCAAAAATGCTCAAAAGCATTACATTCTTGATACCAAAACGTTTTAAGAAAAAAGGAATGGTAAGAATGAACAGCGTTTCTGAAATCTGAGAAAAAGAGATAAGCAGATTGGGATGTTTTACGCCGAATGAATCGGGATAGAGATTTTTAAAATCATCCAGAAATGGCGAACCGAATGCATTGGTGATCTGTAAAGAAGCACCAAGCAGCATAGCAAACAGAAAGAAAATGATCATCTTCTTTTTTTTGAACAACACAAAAGCATCTAATCCTAATGCAGAAATAAAACTTCTGGCTCCTTCAATTTTAACTCTTGTACAAGCCGGCATGGTAAATGCGTACAGCCCAAGTAATAATCCGGATCCGGCGCTTACGTACAATTGCATAGGACTTTTTGTCCAACCCAAAAAATCCACCATCCACATCGCTACAATAAATCCAATCGTTCCCCAAACACGAATGGGAGGAAAGTCTTTTACAATATCAAATCCTTTCTTTTCCAGAATGATATAGGATACCGTATTGTTTAAGGCAATCGTGGGCATAAAAGCCATAGAGTTCAATAACATAATCAGGTAAAATGTACGGTAATCTGTAACGCTGGAAGCCCAAATCAATAATAGTGCGCCGATTATATGCAGACTGCCCAGCACTTTTTCGGCGTTCACCCAACGATCAGCGATAATACCCATTAATGCAGGCA
>CAZFKE010000037.1:0-3013 GCA_964519475.1 uncultured Sediminibacterium sp. | reverse complement strand
CTGCACGGCAGTCCCGGGGACTACTTCTGGGGCGGCGCCTACGGCACCTACTTCGCCACCGGTAAAATGCAGGGTAACGATCATATATCCGCCCAAGGAGATCAACCAGGATCCCCAGACAAAGAATTCGAGAAAATTCATCAACAACAGGCGTGTCTTTATGCTCATGTTTGCGGGGTTTGGATTGGTAAAATCGAATTGGGAAGATAATGAAAAAATAATACTCAATGACCGCCTTTGCTAGTATCGGAGCAACCTGTGTTGTGAAAAGTAGAGGGTTACATGGTGTTCGTTACATAATCCATTCCTGCCTTACAATACAATAACAATTTTAGCGCAGTGCTTAGGCTGCTTCGTTCCTTGCAGTAACGGTTTTAGGCACAAAAAAAGAGCCCGATAAACAAGCTCTTTTCAAATCAAATCACACATCATTAAATATGCGCCTGGATTTTTTTATCCAATACCGATTTGGGTACGGCGCCAATTTGTTTGTCAACAATCTGTCCGCCTTTGATAAAGAGGATAGCAGGTATAGAAGTAATACCGTAGTTCACACTCAGGTTCGGGTTATGGTCAACATTTACTTTGCCCACGTTTACTTTACCATCGTATTCTTTTGCGAGTTCTTCAATAACCGGCCCGATAGCGCGGCAAGGCCCACACCATTCGGCCCAAAAATCAACCAGTGTCAGTTTATCGCTGTCCAGTACATTGGTCTGGAAGTTTGCGTCTGTCAGTTCTAAAGCCATTTTTCTAAAATTTAAATTGTGATAAGTTTTTCTTCGATTGTTATGGGAAAGATGTCAAATATAAATCCAAACCCCGATTCGTGCTGATTTGACTTTTCCACCACTGTTATTAATGACGTAGGAGCAGGGTAAACCTGACAGGCGGGCAGATTTTGACATAAAATGGACATTTCTATACAAGTGATAATCCGTCAAAACCTATTTATGGCTACAAAGTCAATTAAATAATAATATGTTACCCGATTAATAGGGCTTACTTATTTAACCGTACCTCTTAACTATAATCGTTTCGAATATTCGTATTACTTACATACAAGAAAAACGAAATGATTTTTCGGATGCGATGTTGCATATTATTCGCCGGGATCATGTGGCAACGAAATTTGTTTAAAAGGGTTATACGGGAAAACTATCAAAATAGTACGTCTGAATTTCGAAGCATGGATTGCTTCGTTCCTAGCAATGACGTTATCCTACCAGCCCCACATGTACATCCACATCGGGATTGTCCATCAGGAAATCAGCCATTTCTTCATTCATCTGGAATCCTTTTTCAAAAGATACCAGGCTTACTTTTAAATTGTCTTTCGGTTCATAAATATTGAATCGCAAAGAGGATTTGCCGGGAAAATCACGAACGTTTTTATCTACAAAATTTACAAAATCGGGCGTTACAGAAGCGGGATGTACATTGATTTCAATACTTCTGGTTAAGGTTTGCTTCACTGTTTCGAGCAGCGACATAACATTGATCTTGAAATCAAATTCATTGGGGCGGTTATATCTTGGGCGGAAAAACCCATTGAGTAAAATATTGGTTCCTTTTTCGAGATAGTTCTGGAATTTGATATAGTCTTCACTCCACAAAAGGAATTCTGTTTTACCTGTAAAATCTTCGATCACAAAAGAGCCAAAGTTTTTTCCGGTTTTGGTTACGCGGTGTTGTACATCGATAACCAGGCCGGCTACGCGTAAACCTTTGCCGGGATTGGGTTGCAGGTGAAGGGTTTCTTTGATCTCATTAAAATCGTTGATCTTGGTGATACCGTAATATTTCAATTCAAATTTAAAATGATCCAGCGGGTGGCCGCTCATGAACATACCCGTTACCTCTTTTTCATGATCGAGTAGCTCAGTTAATGTCCATGGTTCGCAGTTGGGCATTTTGGGCATCTGTACCTGCATGGCGGAAGTGAGATCGCCAAACAAAGTGTTCGCAGAACTAATGCTGGCTGTTTGATTGGCTTGTCCGTAATTGATGATACGTTCCAGCCCCGTCATTCTCTCCCCATCGGGAATATGGAAATACTGTGCACGATGGTAAGTAGTAAAACAATCAAATGCACCAGAATACGCAAGACTTTCCAATGATTTTTTATTAACGTTTTTCTGCAATACGCGTTTAATAAAATCAAACATATCTGTGTACCATCCATTCTTCTCGCGTTCCGCAATAATATTATCAACCGCTGCATCACCCACACCTTTTAATCCACCCAAACCAAAACGGATCTCGCCTTTTTTGTTTACCGCAAAACCTTTGAGCGATTCGTTGATATCCGGTCCGAGTACTTTAATGCCCATGCGTTTGCACTCTTCCATAAAGAAGGTGATCTTTTCAATGGCGCCAGCGTGGTTAAGCACTGCAGACATATATTCACCGGGATAGTGTGCTTTCAGATAAGCAGTTTGGTATGCCACCAAGGCATAACAGGTAGAGTGCGATTTGTTGAATGCATATTGGGCAAAAGCTTCCCAGTCGGTCCAGATCTTTTCTAATTTATCAGCAGGATGGCCTTTGGCAGAAGCACCGCTAATAAATTGTGCTTTCATTTTATCCAGTACCGATTTCTGTTTCTTACCCATGGCTTTACGGAGTACATCCGCATCGCCTTTGGTAAAGCCGGCAAGGGTTTGGCTTAGCAACATTACCTGTTCCTGGTAAACGGTAATGCCATAGGTATCGCCAAGGTATTCTTCCATATCCGGCACATCAAAGCTTACCGCTTCGCGGCCCCATTTACGGTCGATGAATTTTGGGATATAGGCAATCGGGCCGGGGCGGTACAAGGCGTTCATGGCGATGAGTTCATCAAACTTATCGGGCTTCAGTTCGCGCAGGTATTTTTGCATACCCACACTTTCAAACTGGAAGGTGGCATTGGTTTCGCCTTTTTGATAAAGTTGAAATGTTTTCTCATCATCCAATGCAATATTATCCAGGTCAATGGTAACGCCATGGTTTTGTTTGATCAGCTGCAATG
>CAZFKE010000036.1:0-14163 GCA_964519475.1 uncultured Sediminibacterium sp. | reverse complement strand
CAAGGCTGTAACATCAAAACCGGTATTGATTGATCTCTGCAATCGGATTTTGCATGCTAGTCCCTTACTGTTGGTTTTTGACTTATAAAGCCAAAAAAGTACTCTGAAATTCGTCTCCATGACAAAAAAATTAAGGTTAGGAAATTGTGTGGAGACTGTGGGGTGGGTATATAATGGAAGAGGATAGTATAAGCTGGGATATACGTATATATATATCATTACTCTGTTACTTTTCTCTGAGATGTAATGTGGATAAGGGTTTGAATAAGTGGCGATAGGTTACCTCGGGAATTTGGGGTAGGTTACCTAATTAGCTACCACTAAAAGCTGAGATAGACAGTGTGGTTTTTAAATAGATTCTTTCTGTTTTCCGTAAAGTCTTGCTGAAACTCTTTAAAATCAATGCTTCCGGGCAATAAAAAACCCGCTTGAAAAAAGCGGGCTTTATAAGCAATTTGTTTGGGTGCGGAGAGTTAGGGATTCGAACCCCAGGACCTGTTACAGTCAACAGTTTTCAAGACTGCCGCAATCGACCGCTCTGCCAACTCTCCGGGTGCAAAATAATAGTCTGGGGAGTTAACTTCCAAAAAAAGAATGGGAAAGCGGGGAAATGTCAATGTTTTTGCGGGTCTTCAAGCTTTTCAACTGATACCAGATCGGCAATATCCACATTCATCGGTAAAATACCTACCTGAACGATAGCCCTTTTGCCACGGATCTCCTTTACCTCGCCTACCTGGTAATTTTTTTTCAGTTTTACCAATGAGCCAACAACAATGTGTTCGTTGAGTTCCTTGTATGTTTTATCAACTTTTTTAGCCAGTTTGTTTACCACAATAGCTTCTTTTTGTTTGAAAAGCAGGTTTTGAAGGCTTTTTACCACATCATTCTTATTCTCTGCTTTTTTCCAGTCGAGTACGATCTGTTTGAGCTTACGCTCCATATCTTTTAAATAAGTGAGCCTTTCTTCTGTAATACGGTTTTGATTTTTTAAAAGTTCTATTTGCTGTTGGTGCTTTTCTCTGTTAAGCACGATCTCCATTTCTTTTTTCAGCTTTTCATTTTCCTTCAATAGTTTCTGGAGTTCTTTTTTCTCTTTATTTACCAGCTGAAGGTCCTGCTCGGTACTGTTGAGTAAACGGTCTAACTTAAAATGATCATCGTCTACCAGTTTACGGGCTTTGTTGATGAGGTGTTGGGGCAGGCCGATCCTTTCTGCGATGGCAAATGTGTAAGAACTACCCGGTTTACCTACCATGAGTTTGTACATAGGTAAAAGCCTCACCTCATCAAACTGCATGGCTCCGTTAATAATACCCTGTGTGTGGTTGGCCATCACTTTCAGGTTAAGGTAGTGGGTGGTAACAATACCGAAAGCATGGCGGCGGGATAATTCTTCCATGATCACTTCGGCAAAAGCTCCCCCAAGATTGGGATCGCTGCCGCTTCCTAATTCATCAATGAAAAAAAGCGTTTTACCATTGGCTACCTCTATAAAATATTTCATGTGCAGCAAATGGCTTGAGTAGGTACTCAGTTCAAATTCGAGGTTTTGTGTATCGCCAATATGAATAAAGAGCTGTTTAAAGATCCCCATCTGCGAATCCGGGTGCACAGGCACCAGCAGACCACTTTGCAGCATCATCTGGTTAAGTCCGATGGTCTTCATGGTAACGGTTTTACCGCCGGCATTGGGGCCACTGATAACGAGTATACGATTCTTATCATCCAGCGTTAGCGAAACCGGTATGGTTTTTTTTCCGGAGGTTTTATTATAGAGATATAAAAGCGGATGATACGCATCAATCAAATGAATATGCGCCTTATCTGCCAACTCGGGCAACTGCCCATTCATATCCATAGCCAGTTTGGCTTTGGCATTGATAAAATCGTATTCGCCGGTAATCGTAAGGTATTGTTGTAAAAGCGGCGCATAGATGGACAACCGTGAAGTAAGATCGCGCAATATTTTTTGAACTTCTTTGATCTCATCATATTCCAGTGCAAACACATCATTATTCAGTTCTATCGTTTCTTCCGGTTCGATGAAGGCGGTCTTTCTGCTATCGCTTTCGCCATGCAGAATCCCTTTTACCTGGCGCTTATGCTCTGAGAAAACAGCAACTACCCTTCTGCCATTGCTAAAACTCTCATCAATATCAGCGCTATAACCCGCTTTGGCCAGTTTGGCAATTACTTTCTCAAACATCCTCCGCAATTCATTCCGCTTACGGAAAAGGTTCATGCGGATCTTTTGCAGATCAGCAGAGGCATTGTCTTTTACATTGCCGCTCTCATCCAGAATCTCATCAATCAGTTCAATAATTACTTTTTCATAATAACTTCCTTCAATCACTTTGGATAAAGCCGGAAACGATACTCTTCTCTCTGCATCAAACCAGCGGAAGATATTGCCCATATTCTCCGATAACCGTCTGATGGGTATCCATTGCTCGCCCGTTAACAGGGAACCCTGGATAGATAAAAGTTTTAGATCGCGACTGATATTATATGTAAAATCATTAGGAAAATACTGTGCCTGCTGTAAGATCAGTTTGTATTCATTTGTCTGGTTCAGTTCCAGTTGTATGTATTCCTTGCGGGTGTGGATACGGAGGTTTTCTGCTTTTTCTTTGGCATATTCGGTCCTGCCATGTTCTTTCAGCAAAGCTTTTACCTTATCAAATTCCAGTTGTGTAAGGGCAGTTTCCGGGTATAAACGCATGTGGCTTGTTCTTCTTTGGTGCTGCAAAGGTAATGTTGTGGGGCTTCTGTCCGGTTTTGTTCAAAAATCATCCCGGTGCCGTAAGGCGCTTGTGAAAAGTATGCGGATAATTTTATGCAACCGATTACATTTTCAGGTAAATATGGGATATTTAGCAAAATTTTGTTATGCCGCTTGCCAGGATACTTATCGTTGTTTGCTGTTTCCAGTTTTTTACAGTTGATGCACAGATCAAACTTCCCTTTTTAATCAGCAACGGGATGGTTTTGCAAAGAGATGTTCCTGTAACAGTTTGGGGGCGTGCCGCTATAGGTGAAAAGGTAACCGTTAAATTTAACGGAACGTCTTACCCTGCAGTTGCTGACGATCATGCACGTTGGCAGGTTATCCTTCCGAAAACAAGGGCTGGCGGGCCGTATACCATCGATTTTGAAGCGAGTAATCAAATCCATATCGAAAATGTTTTGTTTGGGGATGTCTGGTTCTGCTCGGGCCAGTCGAATATGGTATTGAATATGGAAAGGGTAAAAGAAAAATATCCCGAAGAAATTACCCTTGCCAATTATCCCCAGATCAGAAATTTTTTTGTGCCTACTGCATCAGATGCTACCCAAATACACGAGGATCTGCCACCCGGAAAATGGCAGGAAGCCAATCCTAAGAATGTATTGGAGTTTGGTGCTGCCACTTATTTTTTTGCAAAGCAGATCTATCAACAATATCATATTCCCATCGGCATCATTAATGCAAGCGTTGGGGGCACGCCTATTGAAGCATGGATCAGTGAAGATGGCATTGCCGCTTTTCCGGATTACCAGAAAATAGCGGCACAGTATAAGGATACTGCTTTTGTAAATCATTTGAACAGTTTGTTACCTGTACCTGTAAACAAAGCGGCACCCAGAAAAGAAACCGATAAAGGACTAACAGAACCCGTAAAATGGTTTGATACATCTTATACACCAAAAGGATGGAGAAATATTATCGTACCGGGTTATTGGGCCGACCAGGGAATTAAAGGATTGAATGGCGTGGTGTGGTATAGAAAAATAATCAAGCTTCCTGCCAGCGCGGCTGGTATGCCCGCTAAGATTTTTTTAGGCAGGATGGTAGATGCCGACCAGGCATATATCAATGGGAAACAGGTTGGCAATATTACGTATCAATATCCGCCAAGAAGATATGAGATACCGGCTGGTGTTTTAAAAGAAGGCGAAAATATATTGGTAGTAAGGATTGTGAATACAGCAGGCAAAGGTGGTTTTGTACCCGATAAGCCTTATTATATAACCGTGGGAAATGAAGAGATCGATTTGAAAGGCCAATGGCAATACAAAGTAGGCGATGTTTTTATGCCTATAGAAAACACCCGTTTTAGCCCGCCTCCGCCTGCTATGCAGAATCAGCCTACCGCTTTGTATAACACAATGGTAGCCCCGGCTATTCCATACAACATCAAAGGAATGATTTGGTACCAGGGAGAATCCAATACAGGTAAGCCTTTTGAATACCGGAAATTATTACCTGCATTGATAAATGACTGGCGAAACAAATGGAAGAATCCTTTATTGCCTTTTTTGTATGTGCAATTACCAGGGTTTATGGAGATGCAATATGTTCCTTCTGAAAGCCAGTGGGCCGTTTTACGAGAAAGTCAACTCCTGGCTTTATCCGAACCCAATACGGCGATGGCCGTAGCCATTGATCTTGGCGAATGGAACGATATCCATCCCCTTAATAAAAAAGAAGTGGGTAACCGCCTGGCATTGGCCGCAAGAAAACTTGCTTATGCGGAGAAAGGGCTTGTCTCTTCAGGCCCTATTTATCAATCAGCCAATAAAGAAGGAAATAAGATACGGGTTAGTTTTTCCCATACAGGCAGTGGTTTAATGGCAAAAGATAATGACGAGTTAACATATTTTGCAATAGCCGGAGCAGATAAGAAATTTGTTTGGGCAAAAGCATTTATTGAAAACAATACGGTTATTGTTTGGAACGATGCCATTGCCGATCCGATGTATGTAAGGTATGCATGGGCCGATAACCCGGATGGTGCAAATCTGTATAATAAAGAAGGCTTACCTGCTTCTCCTTTCCGGTCGGATAATTAATTAAATGCTTATTGAATATGTATATGATTAAATGTACACTTACTTTTTTATGCATCATCCTGTTTGCTTCGGTATTTGCGCAAAACAAAAATACCTGGAATGGCAAATCATGTGCCGTAGCATTAACCTATGATGATGCATTGGATATTGACATTGACAATGTGGCCCCGGCATTGGATTCGCTAGGATTAAAAGGAAGTTTTTACCTGATCGGTTCTTCTTCTGTCGTAAACCGCCGCATTAGCGATTGGCGTAAAATGGCAGCCAACGGACATGAATTGGGTAACCATACTTCGTTTCACCCCTGTGATGGAAGTAAACCGGGCAGAAGCTTTGTGAAAAAGGATACCGATTTAAGTCTCTATACCATTGGCCGAATCGTTGCAGAAACAAAATTGACCAATACTTTGTTGAACGCTATCGATGGAAAAACAGAAAGAACATTTGCTTTTCCCTGCGGTGATAAAAAAATTGGCGACACGGCCTATTACCCTTTCCTGCAAAAAGAATTTATTGCGGCAAGAGGCGTTCAGGGCGGTATGAAACATAGTAATGAGGTTGATCTGACAGATGTGAATGGTTATGCTATCAATGGCCAGTCTGCCGAATACATGATCGGGCTGGTACAAAAAGCAAAAGAAACCCATACCCTGCTTGTATTTTTATTTCATGGCGTTGGCGGAGGGCATAACCTCAATGTTTCACTGGCCGACCATAGTAAACTGGTTCATTACCTGAAAGAACAGGAAAAGGAAGTCTGGACCGCTACTATGCTGGATATAGCAAAATACATAGGTGATCAAACGAAGCATTAACCGTTTTTTCTACAGGAAATGTTAAGGGCATGCGTAGTTTGTAAGGATTGAACCTATTCCCCGTCATTCTGTTATATAAGTAAGCGTAATTTTAAACAAATGAATTCATGAACAGAACCTATCTTTCTGTATTACTGATGGCTGTTGTTCTTACAGCCTGTGCACAACCTGGAACTGAAAAGAATTTACAAATGATGAATAATGAAACCATACCCAATGGGGTAAAAACAGATACAGCTACTTTTGGCGAAGGTTGTTTCTGGTGTACCGAAGCTTTTTTCCAACGCCTGAATGGTGTATACAAAGTGATCAGTGGTTACGGCGGCGGCCATGTGGAGAACCCCACTTATGAGCAGGTTTGTGATAAGACTACCGGACATGTGGAACTGGCCCGTATTGTTTTTGATCCTGCAAAGATCAGTTTTGATGAATTACTCGAAGTGTTCTGGAAAACGCATGATCCCACCACGATGGACAGGCAGGGTAATGATGTGGGCCCTCAATACCGCAGTGTAATCTATTACAACAGCGAAGAACAAAAACAAAAAGCGGAGCATTACAAAGAGAAACTGGATAAAAGCGGTGCCTGGGATAAACCAATCGTTACCCTGATCGAACCCTTCAAGAATTTTTACCCGGCTGAGAACTATCACCAGAATTATTATAATGATAACCAGAACCAGGGCTATTGTCGTTTTGTGATTGCACCTAAACTGGAGAAATTTGAAAAAGTGTTCAAGGATAAATTAAAGAAAGGATAACCCTCTCTGCAAAACTTCGGTATCACTGCGGCGAAAAAAATCATTATTCATCGCAGTGATATGAAGTATGCAGTGTTTGGACAGAGGTTTATTTAATTTCCTTAAAAAAATGAAAAGCCAGGTTGCCGTTCTGATAAGAAGGCACTACCGCCCCCCAGAAAGGCGTTTTATTATGAAAGAGGATTCTTTTTGCGATAGGAAATAATTGTGTGGCAATCTTTGCTGATACAATACCAATACCCGCTCCGGCTACTACATCTCCCAACCAGTGCTGGTTATTATACATCCGTAAATAAGCGGTTGCCGTGGCTACTGCATAGCCAGCGATTCCATACCATGGTGAAACATCTCCATACTCCTGCCGCAGTAATTCAGCAGAAGCAAATACGGTAGCCACATGGTTGGAAGGAAAAGAAAGATCATCCGAACCGTCTGGTCTTGTTTCGTGGCTGATCCGTTTGGTTATATATACTGTGCTGATAGAGATAGCGGCCGTCATTCCATCGATCATTAAACGGTCGAACAGTTTGTGTTTTGCTTTTACCCCTAACAGGCTGATCACATGGCTGGAAACAGCGGGTACGAACTGGAGATAATCATCGATAGGGGTTTGTTTAGAAACAGGTACCGCAAAATGGTCTCTTGCCGATTCATTCAGGTTGCGAAGCGGTTGCACATTCTGTGCCAATACACCATAAAGGATAAAGGTTGATGGCAGGATAAAAGATCTTACCGAATTATAACGATGTGGCGATTGCCTGGGTTGTGCCGGTAAACTATCCCTTACGGTTTGCGCCTGGCTTTGATTATGGAAAAACAAAAATGTAATCAGGAAGAAAACAGTCATTAGATATTTCATGAAAATATTTTTTCTCAGTCAAAAGGACATTTTATCACTCTTGCTGGTAATGGAACGAAAATAGCCAATCATAATCAAATCGCTGCGAAATCGCTGTTTATCTTCGGCGCTCGTTGAATCGAGGTAGGGCAAAGATTTTCCTTGTTCATCCCTCTCCCAGGAACGAAACTGAAAAGGCTCTGTACCACAACGGTGCCACCAGAAATTTTTTCCGTATTTCTCCACCACTTCTTTGGAAACAATGCTACAATACTGTGCGCTTACAATACCAGGTATCGGATGAAAAGGCCTTACTCGTTTTAATTGAAAAGTAGAATCATTCAATGCCAGAAAAGGTTGAACGGCATCCACGTAGTTATTAAAGATCCGGGCGTCAATGATGGCTGCTGCTGTCGCTATGATACGCGTAAGACTGTAAGCCACATTATCTGCTTTCAGCAGCCTTGCCTTACCACCCTGGAGACTACATTATCATAAAAAAAATATTGTTGTGTAAATGGAAAGTGTAGGTCAACCTGTCTTCATTCAACTCCCATTTATAGGTTAAGGAAGGATATTCAGGTTGCTATCAATCTCCAACAAAGTATTATAGAGCTGGTGTACCGGCCACATGTTGGACTGGTTCTTGGCAGAAGCCGGATCCAGCGTGGCAATCTGCGAAGATTCATTACAGATAAAAACCTGTTTATTGCTTCGCTTTGCACAAGAACAGGCACTTAACAAGAGAACCACACACGTTGTTAAAAAAAACAAAGTAAAGAATACCCGTTTGCCTGTTACTTTGTGTTTTATCGTATTATTCACATTCATACTACCCGAATAGCATAATTTTAAACAATGGCAACAAAATTCAAATTACTGGCTTTGCTGGGGCTGCTTATTTCCGGCTTTGCATCCGGACAGTTAGGAGAAGTAAAAGAAAATTTTACCCATCAGGATTCGCTGCGTGGGACACTGAATGCCGACAGAACCTGGTGGGATGTGATCCATTACAGCATTGGTGTTACACCCGATTTTGAAACCAAAAGCCTTAAAGGAAAAGTAGATATCCGTTTCAAAGTACTATCTCCCGGTAAACGCATGCAGATAGATCTTCAGGAACCGATGGTACTTACCAAAGCCTATCTGGGAAATACAAAACTTACCTACACAAGGGAAGGGAATGTATATTATCTGAATATTCCTATTGACCTGAAAAAAGGAAAGATGGAACAACTGTCTTTGGCATATGAAGGTTTTCCAAAAATAGCCAAACGGGCCCCCTGGGATGGCGGATGGATCTTTCAAAAAGATGCACAAGGGCGCCCATGGATGACAGTTGCCTGCCAGGGCCTTGGCGCCAGTGTTTGGTATCCCTGCAAAGACCATCAAAGCGATGAACCGGATAGTGGTGCAGTTATGCTCATCACCATCCCTGATACATTGGTAGGGGTGGCAAATGGAAGATTGATCAATAAAAAAAGTTTTAGTCCGGGTACAACTACCTGGCGTTGGGAAGTAAAGAACCCGATCAACAATTATAACCTCGTTCCATACATTGGCAAGTATGTAAATTTTACCGACACCGTAATGGGTGAAAAAGGAAAACTGGATATGAGTTATTGGGTATTGGATTATAATCTTGAAAAAGCCAAAAAACAATTTACGCAGGCCAAGACGATGCTTCATGCTTTCGAATACTGGATGGGTCCCTATCCTTTTTATGAAGACAGTTATAAACTCGTTGATGCACCCCACCTGGGCATGGAACACCAGAGCGCTGTGGCTTATGGCAATAAATATCAAAATGGTTATCTGGGCCGTGACCTGAGTGGAACCAGCTGGGGACTGAAATGGGATTTTATTGTACATGAAAGTGGCCACGAATGGTTTGCCAATAGTATTACCAGTAAAGACCTGGCGGATATGTGGATACACGAAGGGTTCACTAATTATTCAGAAACGCTCTTTACAGAATATGTATTTGGCAGGCAGGCAGGTAATGAATACAATTACGGTAGCCGAAAAGGGATCCGAAATGATCGCCCGATCATTGGCCCTTATGGTGTGAATAAAGAAGGCAGCGGTGATATGTATCCCAAATCGGGTAATATGCTGCACAGCATACGTCATGCGATGAACAATGATGATACGTTCAGGGAAATGCTTCGTTATTTGAATAAAAAATTCTATCACAAAACCGTTACCACGGAAGATATACAAGGAGTGGTAAGTGAATATTTCGGTAGCCCGGTTAATAAGATCTTTGATCAATACCTTCGAACTACGCAAATTCCTGTTTTGGAATATTCTGTAAATACAGATAAGACCAAATTGTATTATCGTTATACCAATTGTGTGGATGGTTTTAATTTGCCGCTATTTGTTCAGGGAAATACAGGTGCCTTAATACTGGGGGCCGAATCAAATAAATGGAACATAAAAGAATTGAGGCCCGGTGAAGCATCTAATTTTCCATTCGATGCTATTGAAAAAGCCTATTATATCAAATTGAAACAGGTAGATACACCTGCTGAATAATATAAGAAACCAACTTGCATGGGGAGTATCCGGAAAAAGACAATTATTTCAAGTGTACTGGTGTATATCGGTTTTATGATCGGTGCATTGAATGTTTATTTTTATACAACTTCTGCTCCTTTCTTTGTTAAATCGGGAAATATTTTTACACCGGAACAATTTGCACTCACACGTGTTTTTTTTGATTCATCTGCCATGATGTTCACTTTTGCTTCATTGGGCGTAATTCCGGTGATCTATAAGTTTTATCCATATTACAAGGATAACCTGACGCATGACAAGATCGACCTGGTAACCTGGGCAATGGTAATATCGCTGGTAGGGTTTATTATCTTATGTGTTTGTGGATGGTACCTTTCTCCCCTATTCATCCGTAAATTTTCAGCGAATTCAAAACTGGCTGTTGATTATTATTTCTGGTTATTCCCTTTTACCATGGGCTTACTTTTTTTTTCGGTATTGGAAGGTTTTTGCTGGGCGCT
Organism: uncultured Sediminibacterium sp.; assembly: GCA_964519475.1. Lineage (GTDB taxonomy): Bacteria > Bacteroidota > Bacteroidia > Chitinophagales > Chitinophagaceae > Sediminibacterium. The sequence continues at coordinate 3,890 of CAZFKE010000036.1, read as the reverse complement.
TGAAAAATCAATTATCTCTAATTTTCTGAAAGAAACAGCACTTCGTATAATTACAACTGTTTTTGTACTACTGTATATTTTCAAACTTATTTCCTTCAACACATTTGTAATTTTGTTTTCTTTTCTGTATTTTCTTGTTTTTCTTGTACTACTTGTTTACCTGTATAGATCGGGCAATCTTCACATTACATTTACAGTAAGCAGGGTAACCCGCAAATTCCTGAAGAAAATGGGTAGCATGCAGATCCTGATTTTTGGCGGTACGGTTATTTCTGCCATAGCTGTTTCGATCGACAGCCTCATTATTGCCAGTGTAAAAGGACTCGCTTTTGCCGGTATTTTTTCTTTTGCACAATATGCGGCTAACTTAATTCAGGTTCCGCAGCGCAGTATCACATCTGTTTCCGCTGGTGTTCTATCAAGGGCATGGAAAGAAAAAAACTATACAGAGATTGATCGGATCTATTCTCGTTCCTGTATTAATCTGTTGCTGATGGCGTTATTCATTTTTGGAAACCTGTGGCTAAATCTTCTTCCAGCCATGGATGTGTTTCATATACAGGGTGATTATACGGCAGGTATCGGCGTTGTTTTCGTACTCAGCATGCTTCGTATCATTGATGCAGGCACAGGGCTGAACCAGATGGTGATCAACACATCCACTTTCTGGCGCTTTGATTTTTATAGCGGAGTGGTGTTATTTATCTTCCGGCTGCCACTTACCTATTTCTTAATTAAAAAGTTTGGCATCATTGGTTCTGCCTTCGCTGAATTAACTGCTTTTACAGTCTATAACATTATCCGCTGCGAGTTTCTGAGAAGGAAATTTAATATGCAGCCTTTTACACGAAAAACCCTGTATTCATTGCTACTGGCGCTTGCTGCTTATGGTTTGTGTTTTTTTGCTTTCCGACATATTACCGGTTTCTTTGGATTGATCATCCGAGGAATTATATTCTCATCAACAATGATCGCAGGTGTATTTTACTGGAACCTTACACCGGATGCAGGACAGTTGTTGGATACGGTTAAGAAAAGAATTCAGAAATACAGAAGTTAGGAGTTTAAAGTCTGGACTAAATTGAAATAGCTAACTAATTATTCATTTCTGATTCTTAATTACCTGCTCACCCTCCCTGCTCCCCTAAACTTCGGCTGCCAATACTTATCATTCAGGTCGCTGATCATTACTCCCCCGCTGGTGGCGGCATGAACAAATTTATTGTTGAGAAGATAAACGCCTACATGTGAAATATCTTTTCCACCGGTATTGAAGAAAACAAGATCGCCTTCGCGAAGGTCCTCCAGTTCTATTCTCTCGCAGGCATTGAATTGTTCCTGTGAAGTGCGTGGCAGGTTTTGCTGGTAAACATCCCGCATCACAATCTGGGTAAATGCAGAACAATCAATACAGTTATCGGTAACACCACCCATACAATACCTGGTGCCCCACCATTTATCAATCACTTCCAGTAAAGGGATATTCGTCAGCTTTTCAACGGTGGCATCCGTAGCAATTGCGTATTTGATCTGGAGCAGGCTGGCCGTTTCCAGATTACCGGTCATCATCGTACCATTTTCTGCGCTTATTTTTCCAGGCGTCATTTTCACTGCCGGTGCTGAACTTTTATGGGCATTGCCTGTTTTATGATGGCTGGTTACTACAGAACCGGGCATAACTTCTATCCCGTTCAAAAATTCTCTTTTAGCGGGTGTCCTGGTTTTGGCAGGTGCCACAGAAGATAATGTAGCAGTTTTGGCCGCCAGGTTCTTAGAAGACCGGCAGCTGGACAATGCCAGCAGGCCCAGGATTGATATCGTTAATACACGTATTTTCATAGTAGCACAATCTGCAAGTTAAGTGCCATAGTTTTCCGGATACAAAGGCTGAATAACTTTTGTACGCAACGGTTCCGATTTTTGCAATGTGGATAACTCTGGAGTATGAATTTGGGAGTCTGGAGTCAGGAGTTGTGGAAAACTGATACTTTTTTACGCCCTGCTTAATAACGATATTTGATGTTGGTTTGAAGCAAGTTGTAAGGAGAATTAACTCCAGACTACAGTCTACAGACTGCAAATTAGCATGTCAAAATTCTCACACCTTCATGTTCATACCCAATATTCATTATTGGATGGCGCGGCACCCATCGATTCTTTGTATAAGAAGGCGATGAAAGACAATATGCCTGCGCTTGCCATCACCGATCACGGTAATATGTTTGGTGCATTCAATTTTGTGAGTCAGGCATGGAAGCATACCAAAGTGGTGGGCAAGGATGCGAACGGGAAAGATATTGTAGCCCCGATTGTTAAACCGATTGTAGGTTGCGAGTTTTATGTGGTTCGCGACAGACATGCCAAATCCTTTACCAAAGATGTGAAAGACCAGCGTTACCACCAGGTATTGCTGGCAAAGAATGCGGTGGGATATCAGAACCTTGTTAAGCTTACTTCATTAGGTTTTATTGAAGGGATGTATAGCAAGTACCCCCGTATCGATAAAGAACTGATTGAAAAATACCATGAAGGATTAATTGCTACCACCTGCTGCATTGGTGCTTATGTGCCACAAACCATTTTGCATGAAGGTGAAGACAAAGCAGAAAAGGAATTCAAGTGGTGGCTGGATATGTTTGGCGAAGACTATTATATCGAAATCCAGCGGCATAATATTAAAGAACAGGAACTCATCAATCATACCCTGATGAAGTTTTCAAAAAAATACCATGTGCCGGTCATCGCCACAAACGATAGCCATTACGTTGATAAATCCGATGCGAATGCGCACGATATTTTGCTTTGTATCAATACCGGCGAAAAACAGAGTACGCCGGGTTTTGATGATTTTGTAAATGATGAGATCCAGGTAAAAAACCGCCGTTTCAAATTTCCAAACGAGCAGTTCTATTTTAAGACCACGGAAGAAATGGGCCAGCTGTTTAGCGATATGCCTGAATCACTGGATAATACCAATGCCATCGTTGATAAGGTTGAGATATTAAACCTGAAAAAAGATATCCTCCTGCCCGCCTTCCCAATCCCACAGGAATTTAAAGTGCATAAAGATGATAACCTGAACCAGTGGGAATTTCTGCAGCACTTAACCAGGCAAGGCGCAAAAGAGCGATACAATGACCTCACACCTGCCATACAGGAACGAATCGATTTTGAATTGTTCACCATTAAGACAATGGGGTTCGCCGGTTACTTTCTGATCGTGAGTGATTTTATTAAAGCGGGCCGTGATATGGGCGTATTTGTTGGCCCGGGCCGTGGTTCTGCAGCAGGCAGTGTAGTGGCATTCTGTATCGGCATCACGAATATTGATCCGATCAAATACAATTTACTGTTTGAGCGTTTCCTGAACCCCGACCGTAAGAGCATGCCCGATATTGATACGGATTTTGATGATGAGGGCCGTCAGAAAGTAATTGATTATGTGGTTGATAAATACGGCAAGAACCAGGTAGCACAGATCATCACCTATGGTACCATGGCTGCTAAAATGAGTATCAAAGATGTGGCACGCGTACTCGATCTGCCGCTGGCAGAAAGTAATATGCTTGCTAAACTTGTACCCGATAAACCCGGAACAGAATTACGTCGTGTATTGCATGCCCCGCTTACGATCAAGGAAGGCGAAAAATCACTCGAGGAAAAAGAAGCCTACCAACAGGAAGATATTGACAATGTAAAAAAGATCCGTGAGATCTATCATGGCAATGATATCCGCTCTCAGGTTTTGCATGAGGCGGAAAGGCTAGAAGGTTCTGTGCGTAACACAGGTATCCATGCGGCAGGAATCATCATTGCTCCGCGTGATCTGACTGACTTATTACCGGTAGCCACTTCCAAAGATTCGGATCTATGGGTAACACAAATCGAAG
>CAZFKE010000035.1:988-17645 GCA_964519475.1 uncultured Sediminibacterium sp. | reverse complement strand
CGGCTATTTTTTGCAGCAATATGGCTTCGTCCACTTCCTGGTCTAAGCGGACGAGGGTGGATCGGAACCCGGTTTCCTCACAGTTTTTTACTTTACTGGCAACATAGGTTTCGCTGGCCCCATTGGTGCCCACCAGGATAGCTGCAAGGTGAGGGGTACGTTTGCCTGCCAGGACTAAGGAAGCGGTTTGTGCTTTCAGGTCTTCTTTAACCGCTGCGGAAGCAATTTTACCATCTAATAATAACATGGGCGCAAAAGTATTTTAAATATGGGAGGTTTCCATTGTTTTTATATAGATAGAGGCTGAAGTAACTGCATTATGGAATAGTTAGTTGTTGTTAGCTATCCCAATAAGCCTCTCCTAACTATTTGGTCGTTTATCCAACCTCCTTTTACATTATTTTCTTACTGAGGTACTAATTAATTAACCCTGCTTTAATCATAAATAAAGCCACTTCAGTTCTTGTTTTGGCACCCGATTTTTCAAAAATTCTTACTCGGATATTTTCCAGGGTAGTTGTTGAAATACTCAATTCTTCTGCAATTTGTTTATAGGGCTTATCACTAGCCATCAAACGGGCAACCTCGAATTCTCGCTCGGTTAAAGAATGAATCCCTCTTTTTTTGTGTAGGGTGCTTTCGTTCTGGCGAAACAATTCGACAGCCAATTCAGGTTCAAAAAAGATAAAACCCTTAGAAACTTGCTTTATGGCCTTTTCTAACATTTCCTTTGAGATTGCTTTTGAAATAAACCCTTTTGCACCGCCACTGGCCATTCCAATAATGGCTTTTATATCATTATAAGCAGAGAAGCCAATTACATTGATGAAATTATATTTTCCTTGCAAATGCTTTACTACTTCGTATCCATTCATTCCCGGAGGCATATGTATATCCAATAACAATACATCAGGTGTATTACCAGTTTCAATAAGGTTAATTGCCTCTTCTCCCTGGCTTGCTTCTGCGATCACTTTGCAATTAGTGAATGTGTTAATAATTTTTATGACCCCCTCCCTAAGAAGTTGATGATCATCGCACACCATTACTTTTATCATGATAAATCATTCTGGTTTATAAAAGATGGGGGGCTATCTTTATTTCTTAAGAAACTATAAATTTTATTTCTCTACATGCTCAAAAGTATAAAATTCTTTATTCTTCCTAATCAATTTTAATAAGCAACAGTATTGCTTTCGCCATAAAAATATATCTCATAGCATAGATGATTAATGCGGGGGTGTAAAATCACCCCTGTCTTATTTAGCAATTAACTTAATTAACTTCTAAATTGTGTTAATCAAGATTAAATCTAAAGTAAACAAAGTAGATATTCACAATAGCATCTGCAATTTCATGACGCTGAACATCCAACCCATGGCGATAGACAGGGTAGGTAATTAATTTAATTTTTTTAGAATGAAAGAAAGGAAAACAAAAACTATCTATCTCATCGCCTGTAATAGCAGGAGTATATTTTTAGCAGCTTCTCTACTTTTAACTCTATTTTCCAGCTGTAAGAAAGAATTGACTAATTCTACAATTATAGTTAATGAAAGCAAAGATGGAATTCAGCCTTATCCTTTAGATTGGGAGACTGCTAATTTTATGCCTACACCTCCAGGTACGTCAATACTAGTTCCTTGGGGCTCTGGAAGCAATCAGACTTTTAGCCCTGATCTTGCTTTGGATTATAAAAGCACTGATGGGTGGGTATTAGTTTATAACACATTTAATACTACCGCGCTTTCGAACCCTAAACAATTTATGCTCTATAATAAATATAGAGGCTTGTTAAGATTATATCTTTATCTCGATCCCAATACACCCAACCCATCCTCTAATATTACTCATTCGCTAAGCCTATCTTCAACTGGTGGTGCTACATCCTCAATTTTAAATTTTGCCGGCAAAGATGTAATAGATATCAGTGCGTCTAATACCACAACTGTATCAGAAATACAGCAATATCAAATAATTGCAACGGGGTCATGGTATGTTTTTCAATTTGAAATGGCATATGATCCGACAATTTCAAACTTTTCTTATCAAAACTTGAATCTTTTGTGGTCGGCAGGTTCAACAAATATTACCGAAGCCAATTTGGCAGGTAGTATAAATGGAAGCTTAAAAGGTACTATTGGTACGCCAGCTGGCCCCCCTTCAATAATAAATGCCCTTGGTAAGGGTGTTGTTACAATTACAGGCTTAGCAGTTCTTAGTAATAATCCAACCTTACTTCCTTCTCTAATTCAAAGCAAAGTACAAGGTGCTTTGCAGGACGGACTGAATGGTTCAATTCATGATTTGTTTAATGGAATATTTGGAGGAAATAGTAACAACGCTCAAGAAGTTAACCTGCATTTTAATGCAGATCTTAAGATTACAGGAACTTTGGTTAACTCTTCGGGTTTATTATACAATGTTTTTGCTATTCCTGGTACTGCTAATAGCCAAAATGCCCCATCATTTAGCCCAGGATATACTCAGCCGCTAGGCGTATTTAATATTTCCAATAGACCACAAGTTAAGGTTACAAGCGTAAGGACAACGCCCCCTCCCAATTGGGATGGACTGCCAACCAGATACTATGTTAATTCTTTTTCATTGCAACCTGCATCCTTCTCAACAATTATTAATCCGGCCTTGTCGGGTATAGCAACAGTTCAGGTTTTATATCAAACGGTTTTTCTACCTGAAAGTGTAGTAGATCCTACTAACCACTTCTATTCATATAATGCTTATAAAGAACAAATAGGACAATCTGTTTACTATGAAGGCACTCCAATGGATGGGACGCAAATAAATGCTGGCCCAGGTTTGGCAGTGGTTAGAATGGTACTTAAAGTAACTCCTGTTAATGGCGCGCCTCCTAGTACAATTGTAAAAACATTTTTAGCAGATCTGGTTTTATAAATAGGTAGTTAGTTCTTTGTTTTAAAGTATAAAATATCTGCTGATAGGAAAGATTAAGTTGAATGAACGAAAGGGAACCAAAGATTAGTCGTATTTTTTGCACATAATTATTTCAATCGAAGCATTGCACTATGTCTTCAGCAAGACATAGTGCAATGCTCTATTATTTATATATGCACCAAAGGTTGGGAAAAAACAAATTACTAATTATTGCTTTGGTTATTTCAACCTCGTGTAATGCCCAATTCTCATTTGGCCTTATAGCTGGGTACACCAACAATCACTTAAATACTGATATTACAAACAGGGTATTTACAGAAAACAGGAATGGAAATGGGTATAATGTAGGTATTCTAGGCCAATATGATTGCGCTAAATGGCTGAGTCTACAAGTAGAAACTGGCCTGATACAAAAAAATTACTCATTCACAAGAATCTGCAGTTATGCAGGTGTTTTTGAAAACTTCTCAAACACTTATTTGCAAGTAGGATTAACAAGCAATGTAAAATTTTTTGAAGTACGAAAAATAAAAATGACAGCAGCTATTGGTGCATTTACTGCCTATTGGATACTGGCTCGGGTAAAGGGCAGAGTTCCTAATATTTTTAACGGCACAGATAGTATTAGTACGATGGGACAAAGTAACAGACATCTGACTCTTGATGAGTATTCAGAAAAATATAAGTTTGATATAAAGAGAGATGCTCGGCTTGAATTAGGCTGGCTATCTGGAATAAACCTATACTATGAAATACCCCCCAAAGCCATAATTATGGTAAATTGTCATTATTATCAATCACTTACGGGTATTAATAATGATATAGTTAATGTGGAGTCTAAAATTAATCAAACGACCTCTGTTTCAATCGGGTATCTCAGAAGATTAAAGGTGAAGAAATAATATGCGTAAAACCTTACTTTGCTTAATTAAAAATATAATGCTCCTTATAGTAAGTAGCTTATTGATTTTTCCTGCATGCAGAAAGGGCATGCACGTACATAAAATTGATAGGCCACATAATTTCAGCGAAGTATTTGATTCTTTTTGGGACCAGATGAACGTTAATTATTTGTATTGGGATGTGGATACTACTAATTGGGATGCAATGCGAGGCATTTATAGCCCCCTTTTTGCACAATTAGATGTCAACAATAGAGAAGATTTAAAAAAATCAGTTCAGTATTTTAGGCAGTTAACATCGGGCCTTCTTGATAATCATTACTATATTAATTTTCTAAATAAAGCCATAACTGATTCAACTATTTACCCTGCTTTTGCGCGCAAACGTGAAAAGAAGAGTTTCCATTATCCATACCCGTTTTTAAAAATTGATAGTGGGTACCTAGACAAAAATTTTATTGTTGGAATTGATTATAATAATGTAACTAATGGGACACCTTTAGTAGCTGTGTCCGGTACTATTAATGATAAAATTTTGTATTTCACTTGCAATAATTTTACCCTATTTAAGTCATATAAATCAAAAGAATCAAATAGTGTAAAGTCATCCTTGCAATTCTTTCTGGAAACTTTGAAAAATCTACCCGCAAATATTAAGGGTATTATAATAGATGTTCGCGGAAATTTGGGTGGTGATATCAGTGATTTAAATTTATTGATAGGACATTTCATTAACAAGCCGTTACATTTTGGATATACACAATATAAAAGCGGGAATGGGAGGTTAGATTATACTCCATGGATTGCAGCTTATGTCAATCCACAGGGGGGCAAAAAAGAAATCTCACTACCAATTATAGTTTTGGCTGATAACTCATCAGCCTCTTTATCAGAGGCGATTGTTATGGCTATACATTCTTTACCGAATGGGGTGTTTGTTGGTGAAAATACTTTTGGGGCCACAGGCCCTTTAGTAGAAACAGAAGTTTATAATGCAGGACAATTCGCAATTCCTGACTTTTTATCTGTCCAAACCTCATCAGCAAAGTTTAAGTACTTGAATGGCAAAAATTATGAGGGAGAAGGGTTTCCTCCCGATATATTTATCCCTTTTGATATAAATTCTTTGAAGAGCGGAAAAGATACTCAACTTGAAAAAGCTATTAGCCTAGTTCAGTAATTGCTAAGGGTTAGAAATATCCAGATAGCCACTTAGTCTATAGTTTTGGGAGGATTAATGCAGCTTTTTCCCTTCTTTGGCAGTCATTAAATAGTGTGACGGATTAATTTTATGTGAAATGAAGGGCTGTTATATTTTTTTAACAGTCAGGCATAATGGCCTATATTCGTCCCTTTAATGTTTAATTAAAACTAAAGCACATGAAGAAAATCGTATCGTTTTTTACGGTATTATTACTAGGTTTATGCCTGGTAGCCACTGCCCAAACACGACTAGTTGTGGGCAAGGTGTTAGATAAGCAAGGCAAACCTGCAGAGGCAATTACTGTCAGGGTTAAAAATGGTAGCGCCGCTGTTGCGGCCGATGCAGGAGGAAACTTTAAAATTCAAGCTAAAGTTGGGGATATACTGGTTTTTTCGGGTGTCAATTTTGCTACCAAAGAAATCAAGCTAAATAATGAAACAAGCCTTGCAGTTTCGTTTGATAACCAAAGCGCGCTATTAGATGAGGTTGTGGTTACAGCCTTAGGTATTAGAAGAAGCAAGAACCAACTGCCTTACGCTGCCCAGCAGGTTACGGGAGAAGAAGTGAATAAGGGCAGGACTTCTAATTTTATGAACGGTTTATCCGGTAAAGTGGCAGGTTTGGAAATTCGCCAAACGAATACACTTGGAGGTTCTACAAACGTAACATTAAGGGGTACCAAATCATTAACCGGGAACAACCAGGCTTTGTTCGTGGTAGATGGTGTACCCTATGACAACTCCAGCCAAAATGATGGCAACCAAAGAACCGGACGTGGCGGTTATGATTATGGCAGCCCGTTATCTGATATTAATCCGGATGATATTGCTTCCATTACAGTACTGAAAGGAGCGGCTTCAACCGCATTGTATGGTTCAAGGGGTAGTAATGGCGTTATCCTGGTGACAACCAAAAAAGGAACCAGGGGCTTAGGTATCACAATTAATACCGGTGTTACGCAGGGTTCTATTGACAAGAGCACTTTTACCACATATCAGAAAAAATACGGTGGCGGCTATGGTAAATACTACGAAGATCCCAGTGGATTTTTCTTATATAGGGATATTGCCAAAAACGGCGTTCTGGCCCTGGTAGATCCGACCAGTGAAGATGCTTCTTACGGGGCAGCATTTGATCCCAACAAAATGGTATACCAGTGGGACGCGTTTGATCCAACTTCCCCCTATTACTTAAAGGCAAGACCTTGGGTAGCTGCCGAAAATGACCCCGTTACTTATTTTGAAAAGCCGATTTCTTTGAGTAACAGCATTTTTATTGATGGTGGCGGAGATAAAGGCACATTTAAACTGGGATATACCAGGAACGATGATAAAGGTATTTTGCCGAACAGCAAGATCATTAAGAATGCCCTGAACTTTTCAAGCAGTTATAATATAACTGACAGGTTAGTGGTATCTGGTACTGTTAGCTTTACAAAAACAGATGGTACCGGCAGGTATGGAACCGGATATGATTCGAAAAACCCGGCCACGAATTTCAGACAATGGTGGCAGGTAAATAATGACCTCAAAGAATTAAAAGATGCTTATTTCCGCACTAAGAAAAATGTAACATGGAACTGGGCTGATCCTACAGATCTGACACCGATTTATTGGGAAAACCCTTATTGGGTTCGGTATGAAAATTTTGAGTCTGATACAAGGAACAGGTTTTTTGCAAATGCAACCCTTACTTATAAAATTACAGATTGGTTAAATGTGTTGGCCAGGGCTGCGATGGATGGATATGATCAATTACAGGAAGAACGCATTGCTGCTGGAAGTATTGATGTTCCACTTTATAAAAGAAATAACAGAAGTGTAAGGGAATATAATTACGATTTGATGTTCAATGTAGACAAAAAACTGACCAGTACATTAACATTGAAAGGGTTGTTAGGTGCTAACCTGAGGAAAAACAGTGATGCATACATCATTGCCCAAACCAATGGAGGCCTGATCGTGCCAAGGGTATATTCTTTGTCCAATTCAAAAAATACACCCAATGCGCCAACCGAATACCTGGGGAGGAAGGAAGTGAATGGTGTTTTTGCGGGTGCTACGCTTACCTATAAAAACTTAGTTACAGTTGATGGAACGCTGAGAAGAGACCAGTCATCTACCCTGCCACAGGGGAACAATATTTATTACTACCCCTCTGTATCAGGTAGTTTTTCTTTTTCGAATTTGATGAGAGATGTTAGCTGGTTATCAAGCGGTAAATTAAGGGCTAATTATGCTGAAGTAGGTGCTGATGCTCCAATTTACAGTACAACAGATGTATACAATGTTGGAACAGCATTTGGCTCAGCACCACTCATTAGTGTGGCTACTACTAAGAATAACCCTAACCTGGTACCTGAACGTACAAAGAGTTACGAAGTTGGTTTAGATATGTCCTTTTTAAGAGGAAGGCTTGGATTTGATGTGTCTTATTATAATGCAAAAACAGTTAACCAGATCCTGCCGGTAACAGTTTCAAGGGCTACAGGGTATAATTCAACTTTTGTTAATGCAGGATCTGTTGAAAATAAGGGTATAGAGGTTTCAGTATTTGCTACTCCGGTTATGACAAAAGATTTCTCTTGGAATGTGAATCTTAACTGGTCCAGAAACCGGAATAAAGTAACAGAGTTGGCCGGTGGTAATACAAACCTGTTATTGGCAACCTTCCAGGGTGGTGTATCACTTAATGCAGCGCTTGGAGAGCCTTATGGAACGATCCGCGGTAGCAATTTTGTTTATACCAACGGAGAAAAAACGGTTGGCGCCAATGGCAGGTATTTATTGTCTCCGACTTCAAACGAAATAATAGGTAACCCAAATCCAGACTGGATTGGCGGTATCCAAAATACTTTTAAATACAAAGATGTAGCTTTAAGTTTCCTGATTGATGTTAGACAGGGTGGCCAATTATTCTCTTTGGACATGTACTATGGTTTAGCTACAGGCTTGTATCCTGAAACTGCTGGTTTGAATGATTTGGGAAATCCATTGCGTGCAGAATTGGCAAATGGCGGTGGTATTATTCGCCCGGGCGTCACTGCTGATGGTAAAGCTAATACGAAAAGGGTCAGTGCCGTGAATTTTGGCGCTTATGGTTACAGGTATTCACCTGCTGCCCCCTTTGTTTATGATGCCAGCTATGTTAAGTTAAGGGAAATAAATATTACCTATTCATTGCCCAAAAAAGCAATAGCAAGATTGGCTCCATTTAAAGGGATTGATTTTTCATTAGTGGGAAGGAACTTATGGATCATAGATAAAAAGCTTCCGTATGCTGATCCGGAAGAAACTGCAAGCTCTGGTAATTTCCAGGGCTACCAGGGTGGCGCTTACCCCACAACCAGAAACATCGGATTCAACATTAAGTTAAGATTCTAAACGTTGTCAAAAATGAAAAAAATAGTAACAGTATCCTCTATATTATTATTTATCCTGGGGTCATGTACCAAAGATCTTACAGGCCTGAATAATGATCCCAAGAACCCCACAGTAGTTCCTTCGTATACACTTTTCTCCAGTGCTCAAAAAAACATGGCAGACGCTTTGGCATCTCCCAGCGTAAACCTGAATATATTTCGGTTATTGGCGCAACAATGGACAGAAACAACCTATACAGATGAAAGCAATTACGATTTAAATACGCGTAATATTCCCAGGGGCTGGTGGAATACCTTTTACAGGGATATCCTTAAAAACTTTGATGAGGCCAAAAAGTTGATTCCTACAGACGTAACAGATGCTGAGCAGGCTAAAAATGAAGTTGCTATGGCTGATATTATGGAAGTGGTTGCCTACTATCATTTGGTAACTACTTTTGGAAATATTCCTTATAGTGAGGCGTTGGATTACACCAAACCCAGGCCTAAATATGATGATGCAAAAACTATTTATGCTGATTTATTAAAGCGTTTGGATACAGATATTGCAGCATTGAATACCAGCGCTGCTTCATTTGGTTCCGCGGATCTGCTGTACGGCGGTGATGTGGCTGCCTGGAAAAAATTTGCAAATTCTTTAAAGTTAAAAATGGGGATACTCCTGGTTGATTCGGATCCTGCCACAGCTAAAGCCGTTGTTGAAGCCGCTGCCCCCAATGTGTTTACCGCCAGCAGCAATAATGCTTTATTTGCTTACTTATCCTCCCCACCTAACACGAACCCGGTTTGGGTAAGCTTAGTACAGAGTGGGCGCAAGGATTTTGTAGGAGCCAATACACTGGTAGATGTAATGAAAAGCATGGGCGACCCAAGGGTACCCCTCTATTTCACAGTAGATGCCAATGGCGGTTATTCAGGTGGTATTTATGGTGCAAGCAATAACTATGCAACTTTTTCCAAGCCATCTGATAAAGTAGCAGCGCCAGACTACCCGCTGACTTTATTGTCTTATTCTGAAACTGAGTTTATCCTGGCCGAAGCGATCGAACGCGGCTATAGTGTTCCCGGTACTGCACTTGGGCATTATAACAATGCGGTAACAGCTTCTGTTATAGAATGGGGTGCTGCTGCTTCAGACGCTACTGCTTATTTATTGCAACCTTCTGTCAACTATCTTACAGCAACAGGAACCTATAAACAAAAAATTGGTATCCAAAAATGGGTCGCCTTATATAACCGTGGTTATGATGCTTGGACAGAATGGAGGAGGTTGGATTACCCACAATTAATAGCCCCAACAGGCGCTCTGTCAGCCATACCTGTACGGTTTACCTATTCTGTGGATGAACAAAATATCAATACAGCCAATTATAACAGTGCGGCTACTGCTATTGGCGGCGATAAAGTAACCACTAAACTTTTCTTCGATAAGTATTAATTTAATTGTAACTGTGTGATAGGAATCTTTGCAGCTTAAGAAAATCGATGGTGCATAAAAAATACGGCTCGCATTTGCGAGCCGTATTTTTTATGCATGAAATGCATGAAATGCATGAAATGCATGAAATGCATGAAATGCATGAAGATGATTCTCAATCAGGGAAACCCATATTCTTCTTTGTATGGTAATGCAGTAAGATAGCAACTTATTATATATATTATATATATGCACTCAAACCGTATGCACTTTTAAATACTATGAAACGTTCGTGTAAAATATTTTAACTTTTTATTTTAATAAGTTACATTCGTTTCTCCTAATTACATTCTAAAACTATTGTACATGAAGAAAACTGCATTTTCTCTCTTTGTGATGCTGCTATGTATTAGTATAGCGGCCACAGCACAGGTACGCGTGATTACGGGTACCGTGAAAGACGAACAGGGGGCACCCATTCCCGGTGTTTCAGTAAAGATTAAAGGAAGTAGCACCGCTGCTGTTGCAGATGACAAAGGCTCCTTCAGGATCAGCGCTGCTGATAATTCCTTATTGATATTCAGCGCAGTGGGGTTCAATGATATTGAACAAAAGGTTGGGAAATCATCGTCCCTGACCATTGTCCTCCCAAAAAATGTCAGTGAGCTGGAAAATGTGGTGGTAACCGCCCAGGGCATCAGGAAAAAAGCCAGGGATATTGGTTATGCCGTTGCCAAAGTCTCTAACGAGGAGATCAATGTAGGCCGTTCTCCACAACTGGCCCAGGCGTTATCTGGTAAAGTATCCGGCTTGGCCATCTATAACGTTAATAATAGCGTTGACCCAGCTGTTAAAGTGGTGCTGCGTGGTTACCGTTCTTTGACCGGTAACAATGAAGCCCTAGTGGTAGTGGATGGTATGCAGACCACGCAGACGGTCCTCGCGCTGATCAACCCTAACGATATCGAGAATGTATCTATCCTGAAAGGAGGACAAGCAGCTACCCTTTATGGTTCTGCCGGTATCAACGGTGCAATCGTGATCACTACTAAGAAAGGCACCAAAGGTGGTAAACTGCGGGTTTCTTACTCCAATTCTACCAACTTTGACCAGATTAGTTTCCTGCCCCAGTTTCAGACCAAATATGGTAATGGTTCCCACTATGCAGATGCCTATGGAACTGCCGGATGGAAACCCAATTATTTAGACAGAATGCACGACAACTGGCGTCCGTTCGAAAACCAGCAGTATGGTGACGCCTATGACGGACAACCAAGACTGGTAGGCCGCCAGTTAGAGGATGGCAGTAAACTGATCATTCCTTATGCAGCTATTTCCAATTCCAGGAGAGATGCTTTCGATATAGGTGTTTCAACCAATAACCAGGTAAGCTTTGACGGTGGTGACGAACATGGTTCCTTCCGTTTGTCCATCGAAAACAATAAGATCAATGGTATTGTGCCTTTAGATAAGAGCGAGCGTACCGGCGTACGATTGGGTTCCAGCAGGGAATACGGTAAATTGAATGTTGGTTTTAACGCTTCTTATGTGCAGGCCAATTACGACAGGACTTCCTCTGATTTTTATTTTGACCTGATCAATGTGGCGGCTCATATTCCGATTAAGGATATGCGCGATTGGCGGAACAATAAATTTGCCAACCCCAATGCTTTCTATGATGATTATTATAACAACCCTTATTTCAATAAGGATAATAACCGGATGAACTACTTAGATGCCAATTTGCAGGGTAATTTTGATATTACTTACAAAGCATTCCCCTGGTTAAATGTGTATAACCGTTTAGGGGTGATGAACAATTCCCGTACACAGAAGAACAGAACGGGTAAATTCATTTATACGGATTGGGCCAAAAACAGTGCTTTTGTACCAGCACCCTGGGATTGGGCCAATGATTACAATGGTATTGACCGTGCCGGTTCTGACATCTTAGGTAATGTTACCGATATCTCTGCTTCAGAGAATGTGATCAATAATGAATTCCAATTGCAGATGGACAAGCATTTCGGCCAGTTTGCCAATAAACTGATCCTGGGTTACAGCTTGTACCAGCGCAAGACAAAAACAATTGTTGTTGGTTCCAGTTCCATTGTAGTCCCTGATGTCTACAATGTTTCTAACAGGCAGGGTGAGCTGACAGGTGGTGAAGCGAATACGCTTGAGCGTAAATATGGTTATTATGCTGACCTCACGACCGATTATAAAGGCTGGCTTATTCTGAATGGAACTTTCCGTTTTGATGCTACTTCCAGGTTCTTTAAACCTGACAGGCCCAGTAATACCTGGTCTTACCCATACTATGGCGTAGCTTTGTCGTTCATTGCTACCGATGCGTTGCCTTTTTTAAAGAGCAGGAACTTTAATTATGCGAAGTTACGTGCCAACGTCAACAAGAATGGGAATGATAATATTCCTTTGTATGGTCTTGACCTGACCTATCCTAATGGTAACGGATTCCCCTACGGTAATACAGTCGGTTTAACAGTTGGTGGTACACTGCCAGATGCCAACCTGAAACCAGAATTTGTGACTTCTTATGAAGCAGGTGCAGAATTACAGTTGTTCAATAACAGGATCAATCTGGACGTAACGGCTTATACGCAGAGTTCCAAAGGCCAGGTGATTACCGTTAGGATTCCAAATTCTACCGGGTTTTCTAATTTGCTCATCAATGTAGGTGAAACCAAGAACTGGGGTTATGAGGCAGACCTGAAAGCACAGATACTTCGCGCCCGTTCTTTAAAATGGGATCTGAATGTTCGCTATTCATATAATGACAATAAAGTGGTGGACCTCTACCCTGGTGTAGATGCATTTACTTTAAGCAGTTTGGGTTATTCCACTACCAACGTTATCAAAGGGATGCGTTTCCCCATGCTGCAGACTGACGGATACAAATATGCCGCTGATGGTTCAGGAAGAAGATTGGTGAACAGCGCTTCCGGTTACCCTTTGAGAAATACAGCACTGACTAACAGGGGCGGTACCCTGGCGCGTCATATGGTGGGATTAGGCTCAAAGGTGAGCTATAAGGACTTTGCCCTGTCGTTTAATTTTGAATACCGTGGCGGTAACAGAATATTCAGTGACCTGGGAAGGCAAATGACTTTTACCGGTTCCGGAAAATGGACAGAAAACAGGGGGCCACAGGTATTTCCGAATGCTGCTTATATAGATGCTTCAGGCAAAATTGTTGACAACAATATCAGTGTACGTGAACCGGAGTATGGTCTCTGGGTAGACAACTACCGCCGTATTTCTGAGAACTTTGTTACGCCAGGCTGGTTTATTAAACTGAGGGATATTAACCTGTCCTATACGTTCCCTGAAAACATGATCAAGAAAACCAAAGTGTTCTCTGCAGCCAGTATTTCATTGTATGGCAGAAACCTGTTTACGGTTGTTGACAAATCAAATTACTATACTGATCCCGAATTTAGTTTTACAACAGATAATGGTCTTGGTATCAATACAACCAGGCAAACACCACCTGTTCGTCAGTATGGCTTCAACATAAACCTGGTATTCTAATCAATACACTAATCTAAAATCTTTCACAATGAAATTCAAACCACTTTATACGTTAGCATTAGCGGCATTGATAGGCACAGGATGTAAAAAAAGTTTCCTGGATGTCAATACCAATCCTAATAGCTTGCCATCGGCTACTCCGGCTTTTGTGATCACCAATGCGTTGAATACAACGGCCAACAGCATGGTACTGATCAATGAGTTGGGTTCTTACTGGTCCGGGCAATGGACCCAGTCCAGTTCTTATATTCTTGATCCGGCCAGGTTCTCCTATAATTTCACCAATGCCGATTTTAATTATTGGGATGGTATGTATCGTAACCTGGAAGATTACCAGTATGTGATCAACAATGCGGATGCCAATGGGCAGAAATACTTTAAAGGACCCGCCAAGGTTATGAAAGCATACCTGTTCCAGTCATTAGTTGATATGTATGGTAATATTCCTTACAATGATGCGCTGAAAGGCGGAGCTTCACTGGCACCCAAGTTTGATGACCAGAAAGCGGTATATGAAAACCTGATTAAATTACTGGACTCCGCCATTACAGACCTGAAAGCCAATGCATTTGCAAGTAGTTTTGCGACCACTGATATCGTATTTAAAGGCAATACCGGCAAGTGGGTTCGTTTTGCAAACTCCCTCAAATTGCGCATCCTGGTACACCAGGCACGTATCGCAGGGAGGGATGCTTATATCACAACAGAGATCAACAAGATCGTAACAGAAGGTTCTGGTTTTATTACTGGTGGAGAGGTAACTTCCGGCGGAAATTCATTCTATATTGCTACAGCAGGCAAGACCAATCCTGTATATGACAGGTGGGGGTATGATGCCAATGGCGCGCAACGTTCCCTTGGCCGTTACCCAAGGCCCACTAAATTTTTGTTTGATATGCTGATAGCCAGTAATGATACTTTTCGCCTGAAACGAATTGCTTATGCAAAAGGTGGCGAAAATGGAAACACGCCTGGGGTGAGTACACAACCTGAGATCATCAGCAACTATGTCGGTGTTCCCTTTGGTGTGGCATCCGGTTATACAGCGCCGGCTTCTTCCTGGATCGGGCCAAGCCTGATCGTAAAAGGGGAATATAACAGGGCTTATGTTCTGATGACCGCTGCCGAGATTCAGTTCTTACTGGCAGAGGCCAAACAACGTTTCCCTGCTGTTACTCTGAGTGGTTCTGCACAGTCTTACTATGAAGAGGGGGTAAAACAATCATTCCGCCTGTTAGGCGTTGCTGATGCTGCTAACAATGCCAATACCTTGCTGACAAGTGGTATTGCAGACGCGGACTGGACTGCTTCTACCGATAAGTTAAGGTCTATTGCCATTCAGAAATGGCTGGCACTGACCAATTTCAGCGGATTGGAAGCATGGACTGAATACAGAAGGACCAGGTTACCTGTAACACCACAGGCTAATACAGTGACCTCTGCCGACAGGCCTTTGCGTTTGTTCTACCCTGATACAGAAAGCGGCTCAAATGGCGCCAATGTGACTGCACAGGGCACCATTGACGTATTTAAAACAAAGATTTTCTGGGATGTGAATTAAGCTTAACTGCTGATCTAAAATGAAAGAGGGCCGGTGTATATCCGGCCCTCTTTCATTTTAAGGAGTGTGGTTTTAAACATACATTTGTTCTCATAATCGCCAAGTATGGAACAACAACCCAACACCCAGTTAAATATAGAGATCAGCGAAGAAACAGCAGAAGGTTCTTATGCCAACCTTGCCATCATCACTCATAGCAATGCAGAGTTTGTGATAGATTTTGTAAATGTAATGCCTGGCACACCCAAGAGCCGGGTTAAATCGAGGATCATTTTTACCCCCATGCATGCCAAGCGCTTCATGAAAGCCCTCGAAGAGAACATCGAGCGCTTCGAAGAAGCCAATGGACATATACAGGACCTGGAGCATATAGAAATACCCATGAATTTCGGCGGACCCACTGCGCAGGCCTGAACTATAAAATCCCTTCATCAGCAAAACTAAAATACCCTTCATCGCTCACGATAATGTGATCCAGCACAACTATCTGCAAATAAGTGGCTGCTGTTTTGATTTGCTGGGTAACGAGCTGATCGGCCTTGCTGGGCTTTAAACTGCCACTCGGATGGTTATGACAGAGTATGACTGCTACGGCATCATATTCCAGCGCCTTCTTTAATATGACCCTGGGATCGGCTACAGTACCGGTAATGCCTCCTTCGCTGATCACTTCAAAATGAATGATCTTATGCGCCTTGTTGAGTAATACCACCGCAAAAACCTCCCTTCTTTTATGCGCCAGCCGGGCGCGGAGATAAAGGGCTATATCGCTGCTTTGCGCAACCATTTGTTTTTCATTACCGGCCATATTGCGCCTGATACCCAGTTCCAATGCCGCCGCAATAGTAGTGGCTTTGGCTTCTCCCAGGCCTTTGATCTTTAGTTTTACCAGCTCCCTTACCGACATGTTGGCTAATGTTTTCAAGTCGTTACGGGCCGCTGAGAGTAAGTTTTTAGCCAGTTCAACAGCATTGTTTTCCGGGGTGCCATTGTTGATGAGGATGGCCAATAACTCGGAGTTGCTGAGGACGCCTGCGCCCTTGCGTAATAGTTTTTCCCTGGGCCGGTCATCATCTGCCCAATGTTTAATACTGATCTTTTTCATCCTGTCCATAATAAAAATTACTAAAAAATCAAATCATAATTTCTTAACCTAATCGATATCTTCGCCGCATATCCCCGTACAATATGAACCCATCCGTTAAGATATTCTCCGGCACTGGTTCTCAGAAGCTGGCAGAGAAAATAGCCCTTCGTTTTGGCGCCCCCATTGGTAAGATCAATATCCAGAAATTCAGCGACGGCGAATTTCAGCCGATCTTTCTTGAAAGCATCCGAGGCGATTATGTTTTCTTAATACAAAGTACTTACGCACCTACCGATAACCTGATGGAACTGCTCCTGATGATCGATGCCGCTAAAAGAGCCAGCGCTTACAAGGTTATTGCTGTCATTCCGTATTATGGTTTTGCACGGCAGGACAGGAAAGATAAGCCACGTGTTGCCATCGGAGCCAAACTTATAGCAACACTCCTCGAAGCAGCCGGAGCGGACAGAATTATTACCATGGATCTCCATGCTCCGCAAATACAAGGTTTCTTTGATGTACCTGTAGACCATCTCGACAGTTCGGCCATATTCATTCCTTATATAGAACAACTGAAGCTGGAAAACCTGGCATTTGCGGCGCCTGATGTGGGGAGCACCAACAGGGTAAGGGAAA
>CAZFKE010000035.1:0-978 GCA_964519475.1 uncultured Sediminibacterium sp. | reverse complement strand
AAACGCGCCAACGAGATTGCCAGTATGGTGGTGATAGGTGATGTTGCCGGCCGTGATATTGTTTTAATAGATGATATATGTGACACCGGTGGTACCCTGGCCAAAGCTGCCGGTCTCTTAAAAGACAAAGGCGCCAGGAGTGTAAGGGCCCTCATTACACACCCCGTATTGAGCGGAAAAGCCTATGAGAATATTGAAAACAGCATACTGGAAGAACTGGTTGTCTGCGATACCATACCACTGAAGCAGGAATCTAAGAAAATCAAAGCCATTTCTGTAGCGGACCTGTTCGCAATTGCTATACGTAATGCCTATGAAAATAAGAGCATTACGAGCCTTTTTATACACTCACAACTAAGAGGGCGCGATAAATAGGGCAGTAAACCAAAATTTCCCTACTTTTGCCGTCCAAAATTTTAAACAATGAAATCAATTACAATCGAAGGACAACTGAGGACCGCATTTGGCAAAGGAGCCACCCGACAACTCCGCTCTCAGGAATTGGTGCCTGGTGTAATTTATGGCGGCTCTCAGGAGATCAATTTCCAGGCTCCTGCTGCAGCTTTCAAGATTTATTCCAAAAATTAAGTCTTTGAAGGTGAAAACACTCCCTAAAGATTTGAAAGAAGAAATTGAAGTATCTATTAAGGATTTGGAAATTAATGGCAACATCAGGGTTGAAGATGTGAAAGTGGAAAACATGGAAATAATGAACTCTCCTCGTATTCCGATTGCATCTGTAGTGATGACAAGACAGTTGAGGCAGGAAGAAGCAGCAGCCGATAAGAAATAATGCTGTCGGTACAATATTAAAAATCCCGGTTTTGAAAAAGGCCGGGATTTTTGATTTATCAACATTAGATTGAGTTATTTCATTATAACTCCCTGATTTTTATATTTTTATAATATGCTTTATTGCCATGATCCTGCAGCGCAAGATGCCCTTTTTTAGCTTTGCCATAATCAGGAAAATCTTTC
>CAZFKE010000034.1:0-17847 GCA_964519475.1 uncultured Sediminibacterium sp. | reverse complement strand
ACACGTAGAAAAGAAAAGCTTCAAAGAATACCTGCTCGAAGGATTGATGATCTTTATGGCAGTAACCATGGGTTTTTTTGCGGAAAGTTTTAGAGAATATCTGGTAAACAAAGAGAGGGAGAAGCAATACATCAGCTCCTTTTACCAAGACCTTCAAAACGACCGGAAAGACCTGCCACGGTTAATAAGCCATATTCAAAAAGAGCAATTAATGCCTGCTGAATCCTTACCGGTTCTGTTCAGTAAAAAAGAGCTTACTAATGCTGCTGATTCAATTTATTATTATCTCAGAAAATTCATCAGGCAACAAGGCATAAAAGCATATCTAACCGATAGAACGATTGAGCAAATTAAAAATGCAGGGGAAATGAGGCTGATAAGCAATAAGCAAATAACAGATAGTCTCATTGATTATTATAAAGAAATTATTTTTATCGATTATTTACAACAAACGCTGCTTGGCTACAAATCCAAATTACTTGACAATCTTCCCCTCATTCTGAAAAGTACAGATTATACACTGGCAATAAATAGTGAAGATGAAGCAGCGATGCCCGCACATCATGTGTACCTGTTAAGTAATGACCCGTTTGTGGTTAATAGAATTCTTATACAGGTAGAAGATATCAAAGCATTAAGCAATACCATAAAAAGGCAGATTGAATTTTTGCTTAGAAAAAATAATAAAATCGAAAAACTGATTGAGGCAAAATATGCAATGGAAAAATAAATATCATTCCTATATCATGTTTTAACACCTGACAGCATTCGTATAATTATCGTTTCCCTTTGATTGAATAAACGGAACTTTGCTGCAATGATGATGAAGAAGAAACTATCTGACATCCCGGTCTCCGTTCTTGACCTGGCTACGATCATACAGGGTGACCAGTCCGCGGGCCTTGCGTTTAAGAGAAGTCTGGCATTTGCGCAAGGAGCCGAAAGATTGGGTTATCTGCGCTATTGGTTTGCAGAACACCATAACATGGAAAGTGTGGCTTCTGCCGCAACAGCCGTATTGGTCGGTTATGTCGCTGGCGGCACTTCCTCGATCAGGGTTGGATCGGGTGGCGTCATGTTACCCAACCACGCGCCACTGCTGATCGCTGAACAGTTCGGAACACTTGCTTCCTTGTATCCGGGGCGTATCGATTTAGGACTGGGCAGGGCACCCGGGACTGACCCTGTAACCTCCCACGCACTGCGCCGCAGTTTGCATGTGGATACGAATGATTTTCCAAAAGATGTGATGGAATTATTGGGCTATCTCGGGCCACGCAAAGCGGACGCAAAAGTCAAAGCCATTCCCGGCCAGGATACCCATGTACCGGTCTGGCTGCTCGGATCCAGCACCTATAGCGCGCAACTGGCAGCTGTGTTGGGACTACCCTTTGCGTTTGCCTCTCATTTTGCGCCAGCACAGTTGATGCAGGCACTGGAAGTATACCGCTCCCATTTCTCGCCTTCCGCTTATTTAGAGAAACCCTATTGCATGGCCTGCGTTAACGTGATCGCAGCCGATGATAACGAAGAAGCAGCAATACTGGCAACTTCATTTTACCAACTCGCCCTCGGCCTTTTCCGCAACGATCGAAGGCCTTTGCCGCCACCGGTTGCTTCTATGGATGGAATCTGGACCGAACGAGAGGAACAGGGTGTCAGGCAGATGTTATCCTACGCTTTTATCGGAAACCTGGAAACCATTGAACCGTCATTGCAATCTTTTCTTGATCGCACCGCAGTGGATGAGATTATGCTGACAACGCACCTGTTCGACCCAGCAAAAAAATTAAGTTCGCTGGAACTTACTGCTTCAGTTTTCAAAAAGCAATAGCTCATTAGGTTGCATGACGTTGTTTTACCGCTGTACCGCCCATGCAAGCCCGTCAGGATTTCCACCAACATCGAGGTGATTGATGATTTCCAGCGTTTTGAGATCAATCACAACAATATAATTATTGGCTGAGCAGGCCACAAATGCGCGTGAGCCTTCAGCATCCATTAAAATCCCGGCAGCTCCGCGGCCTGTTTTGATTCGTTTGATTTCCGCATGTGACTTAGCATCAAAAATAGTTAACTCACCGTTTTGTAAACTGGATATAAAAATCTGTTGACCATTGGGCGTAAACTTAACTCGGTTTGCACCGTACACTTTTGCGTCCATCTTGGCAGTTAGTCTTTTTGATTTCAGGTCAATGATAGAAATGCTTCCGTCTTCAGCTGAAGCGGTCCACAATTCATTGCCATCAGGCGATACATCAAATCCTTCTGAACCTCTTGCGGTAGGGATCACAGTGTGAATCCATTCTTCATGTGGCCTCGCATTGGGCGGCGCCATGACCCCGGGTATAATGAGTGTATCGACGAACAGACTTACCGTGCCCGAAGAAATATTAGTGGTATACATTCGTTTATGATCAGGCGAAACATACAACATATGGGTTCTGTCCTGTCCCGTCCCCATACTCCAGTCTACTTTATCTGTAGCGGGATCGTAACTTGCGATCGCCTTGGAACCTTCTGCAGTGAACCACAATTTTCCATCCACGAAACTTGCATCATGTGGGCCAAACATCGGCCGCGTATCGATAGTGCGTAACGGCTTTTTGGCAACCAGGTCAATTACATTGATCTCATGTAAATTCCCACCGCCGTAGATACATACATAAGCTGTTTTTCCATCGGTTGATGCAACAAGCTCATGCGGATCTTCACCAACAGGAATTTTTGCTATGATCAATAAGCTGACCGGATCTACAATGGCAAGCGTATGATTGGTTTTAGAGATCGCTAGCAATGTCCGGACAGGTGCGGTTTGCGCTTTGCCCTCCCTAACACAATTAAGGGTTGCACAAAAAAAACCAATGTATAAAACATACTGGTATGGATTTTTCATTTTATTCTGAATTTATGTGAAAAGTACGCTTACCGTTTATTTCAGCAGCTTACCCAAACAGCCCTTTACTAGAGTAATCTTTGGTAATGACCGGGCCAACTTCAAGGAGAAACCCGAATGATTCTACAATAAAAAAAGTATGTATTACTGGTTTGACCAAAGAATACAATGGCAAATCGGAAATAATCATTTCAAATGAATCAGAGATCAAAATTATGAATTAACCTAATCTCTCTCACTGCTCGATCTCTTTGAATTACCGGTAGCATACAATGGAAAAGAATTCCTCTTTCCAGCCGAGTTACTGCCACGAAAAAGGAAAATGCGAGCTATATGGCCTATAAACACATCGACCATAACCTTAGGTAATTTACCTGATAGGTAAAAGCAAGTTTATGGATTGAGGATAGAAAAATCAGGAATCTTGCTATTTTCGCTACTTACTCAATAATTGCATCAATAGTTGTAAGCCAGAATATTTTAAAATAATTGACTTTTTACCGGCTGTATTTTTGGTAAGTAATGCCATATTTTTGTTCACAAATAGGGCTACATTGGAGATATACGTTTTAGGTAGGAACTGAATACCAGCAGGTAGCTCCCGGTTGACAAAAAAATCCTTTAATTCCTGGAAAGCCTGATTATTCTCTACCATTAGGGTTTGTTTTAATTTTCCTCAAAGTTAAAAACTGATTTACAGGGAAGTATTACACACTTACCAGAGAATATTGTACATGTTTTGTTATTTTCGAAATGTACGCCTATATACACCAGTGCTTAACCTGCTTCGCATCCAACCGTCCAGTGTATGTTCAGACGCTGGCATAACCAAAATCGAAAAGCCAGTTAAAAAACAGCGATAAGAAGGTTACGAATCATAACCAACTGATCAAGGTGGAATTTAAATATCCCAATGAAAATTTTGTATATATACAATTAAAAAAAAATTAACATACCCACTTTTTTTGGATTTTCTCTATCTGAGTAAATTGCATCAAAAAGTATATGAAAAAAATAATTTTCATTTCTTTTCTTAGTTTTCTTAGTCAAAATTTGAGTGCCCAGGTATCTGAATATGCTTCCTATCAATCGGCCATTTGTAAAAAAAATGTCAACGGCGAATTTCAAGCTCCGCAGGAATGGCTGAGTAAAAAAATGAAAATAATTCTCGATCTTGACAGGAAAAGGCTTCAATTAATGTCAAAAGATTTGTTTGGAGAATATCCTGGAATTGTAGATCAGGAAATTCAATTATATAAAGTAAAAGCTACATCAAAAATTAGCAGTAATAAGGGTTTTGCCATATTTACCGGTACAGATAAATCCGGTGAGAAGTGTATCGTCCGGTTCAATTTCATGAAAAACGTAAATGATATATATGACGGACTCATGCAGATTGAATACCCGGATACACAATATGTTTATAAAATAAGGAAAGAACAGATTTAGGTTAGATGGTAACAGAAAATGTATTCATCAGGATAATTTTTTGAAATACAATTCCTGAAACGTTTCCTTAAGCAACAGCAGAATTCCTTCCTTTATTGGAGGAATGGATAGCCATGACTACGATTATTTTCTTTTGCGCACATGAGTCTATCTACTTTAGCTATTATTTCCACCCTGCACATTCGGATACTTCTTAATAAACCCTTCGATAAAATCAGTACCGGCATACCCGGCAGTAATAAAGGCAATTATGGTCGCTTTGGTAAATTGAATATTGTCTGTCGTGACCGCTGCTAACACACCTGCGACCCCTCCTATCGCAAAAGCAATGACCAGGCTGAATGCCATTTGTTTATAGTCCATGGCATCTTTAACCGCCGTATTGGTTTTAACAGCATTATCATTTACTTTTTTGATCCCGACAATGACACGGATGCCTTGCCCAACTGCCCCTAAGATGGCCCCGATTAAAATGATAACAAGTGTATTGATAGGTGTATTTGCTGTGTCCATAGGAGTTGATTTAGGGTTATTGGAAGGTTGATTAGGCGGAGATGGATTATTATTGCCTGGAGGCGCATTTTCTGCTGTAACAGTACCAGCCATTTCGACATCATCTGTGCCGTCCAATACATCCAGTCTGGTGATCGGATGTACCTCCCAGCAGGATGCCCGCCAGTTCCTGCCACTGGCATTATCAGGATTAGTTGAAAATGCCTGTGGTTCATGGCTTTTATCATAGAATAACCAGCCCTCCACCGCCACCAGATGGCCGATTAGTTTTGATTTCAAAGTAGCGGTCGTCCAGTCAACTCCCTGCTTTTCCATGATCTGACGCATCCTTGGGGTAATTTCAATGATCATCCGGTACTCCGGATCGGTATGTTGATTGTCAGGGGTAAGTTCAATATGGGTATCCTTAAATGCATCATCCGTTGTTTTACAATTACAAGACTCGACTCCTCCCGGCTTTACATTAAACACGTACCCGCTGACCTTTACCGCCTTATCCTGCGAAAACTTCGTTTGAATGGCATTGGCATTGATCAGGCTTTGCAATGTGATCGTATTGTCAAAAGAAGAAACCGTTGGGAAGGTGTTTCGGTTCTTATACACGTTTTGGTTATACTCCATCGAACCCTGAAGTGAAGATCCATGCACACTGCAGGGAACACCGTCTATGACAAGGTCATTCTGGGAAAAACAGACCAGGCTTAACAGGCATAACGTAAGAATAATCGCAACCCTTCTTAGGTCTGCATAAAATGGAAATTTCATACGGCGGATTTAGGCTATAAACCTAATACCCGGTTTTTGAAAATGCAAGCGGGAAAAACCCCGTATTTTATTTGGATAATAGCTCCCTGTTGCATGTTGGGCGCTGAATAAGTCGGTAGAAATCCATATGATCAAAGATGAGTGTCTTTTTCAGGCAATCCAACCACAAATTCAGTCCACTCATCCGGTTTACTGTCAACCGTAATCCTGCCCTCTAATAAGTCAACTTGTGTTTTTACCATAAAAAGCCCCATTCCTTTCCCGGCAAAGCCGATATGAAATTTTTTATATAACCTGAATAGCTCATTTTCATACCTTTTCAAATCAAGACCTAGACCAAAGTCTTTGAAATGAAAATAAATAAAATCATTTTTCACTTCAGACCATATTTTAATTTCAGGAGGCGTATTCTTTTTTGAGAATTTAAGGGCATTGCTGACCAGGTTATAAAAAATATCTTTAAGATAAGGTTTAACAGAAAAATAATGAGTAGCTAAAGAAAAGTCGGCCTCAACAGTAGCTTTTTTTTCTGTGATAAGATAACTCAAGTCTTCCATTATTTCCTGTATTAAATCATATAATGAAATATTTTCCTGCTCAATAAAACTGGAGTTCCTGACTTGCAAAATGCTATTGAGATCCTTAATTACCATATCCATTTTTTCGGCAGAAATACTTATACTGTCAATCAATTGCATTCTTTCCGCAGTCCCTAGTGGCAATTCCAAAGCCGCTTTTGCACCCAGAATATTGGATAAGGGCCCCCTAACATTATGAGAAAGTACATAAGAGAACTGTTCCAGACTGTAATTCCTTTGAATAAGATCCCGCTCTTTTTTCTTTTCTTCTGTGATATCCTCTTCAATCGTTATTGCGCCGATAATACTATCTGATTTGTGTATTAAAGGAATGGTAATATGCTGAATGATTTTATTGCTTTTATCAAGGCATTCTATAGCTATTTCTTCTTTTACAATCATTTGACCATTCTGCAATACGCCTGCTATACCCTTTACTGCAGGATGCAGACCAGATTGCAAATGCAGGCGCTTTATGGTATGATAATCGTTGTCACTGATTACACTTTCACCTGACCATATTTTTTTTGATTCCTTGTTACAGAAAAATTCCTCTCCTTTTTCATTTAACAGGCAAACACCTACAGGCAGGTTTTCAAGAACAGTGGCCAATAACATTTCGTGTTCATCAATAGAATCCAGCATCTGGTTAAAAGCCATTCCAACTTTGGTGGTTTCAAAACTTTTCATTCCCGCAGCCCTGATGGTGCGGTCACCGCTTTTGATCTGATCCGCTACCCCGATCAGCTTATAGAATTCATTTACGAGTTTTGTGATTAATAAGATAACAGTGACTGAAATCAGTAAAAAAGAGATGAGAATGGAAATAATTCCCGATTTGGCAAGCTTAACAAGGTTATCAGATATGTATTGCCGACTAATGGCAATTCTTACCCATCCCGTAATCTCTTTTTTAAGATTGAAAACCGGTACTGCAATATCCAGCAATGAATGGTTGTCAACAAGCAGGGTATTTTGAGAAGCATGTTTAATTTGATTGCTGACAGAGTCTATAGGGCTGGTGCCTATGAATGAACTTTGGGTATGGGCAAGTACCTTGTTATCTTCTGATAAAATCATCACATATTTCAGGTGTTGAAAATTTTTCTGTGATTGTACTAATCGCTGAAGGCCGTCCCAGTTAGATGATTCAAAATAAGCATTTGCATTACTGGCCAGGGTTTCAGCCATACCTGTAACCTGTTCAAAGCTTTGTTGTTGCAGGAAGATATCCTGCTGGTAGAGCCGATAAAAAACAAAAAGAAGCATACAGATGAAGTGCACCAATCCGATGGCAATAATTAACCTGTACTTTATTTGTACAGGCCATAGGATTTTCCACACTTTTTTCAAAACCGAATTACTCATAAACTGCACTATAGATGGATGACAGCATTATATTTCCTGATAAATTCTTTTATCGGCTGATACATTTCATTCGTGGCCGTTTCAAAATATCCGGAAGAAGCCGCTTCCAGGAATTTTTTTCCTGCTGCATCATTTTGCAGGGTAAAAAGCATCGCTTTAAATTTTCTGAGTATAACCGTATCCATATCTGTTCTTGCCATTACCGGGGGACTCATCAGTGAAGGTGTCATCCATTTTATGATTAACTGTGAGGCCATCTCAGGGTTATTCTTTTCAAAATGATACCAGGGAATCAGCCAACTAGCCGCGGCTTCGGATTTTCCTAAAAAAACACTCATAATCGACGATTCAGCCGAGGCAACGCTTAACAACCTGATATCCTTATTAACATTCAAACCCTTTTGATATAGATAGTAAAGAGGCAGCATGGTACCCGTTAAGGCCGATGGGCCGGGGAAGCTCAGGGTTTTATCCCTCAGTTCTGCAAGGGAATTAATATTCGCATCTTTTCGAACCAGTATGATCCCCCTGTAAAGATCATCTCTCGACATTTTAGCAATTACAGAATACCCATGATCCATAATTCCCAATGCCTGGTAGGCATTACAAAAAGCCACATCAAAAAAATTATGCCTTAGCTTGTCGTCAAAATCCTCAAATGACTGGCACATAACCACCCTGATTTCAAAACCATTGTTTTTTTGGTTAAAATATTTACTGAATGAAACAAAAGCATCGTTCATAAATTGCGCCGGCATACCGATAGTAATCATTTTCTTATGCAGGTTATCCGAAGAATATACGGGTTCGTATTTGTTATCATTTGTATGGGAATAATCGTTACAGGAAACGAAAATCAGGAAGAGCAGGATAACCGTATTTGCACGAATTTTATTTCTGATGATGAATTGACACAAAAGCTGCTGTGGTCTTAACATACCAAATGAGTAATTGATCTTTTAGTTGAAGTTTAAATAGCTGCTGACTCAGGCTCCGATATTACGATGAAGAACCCAGACTCAAATAGGTAATTCCTGGATATGGATACTAAATTCTCACGAAAGATAAGTAATTACAATTTACAATACTTCTTTTCAAAAAAGTGCTTTTCA
Organism: uncultured Sediminibacterium sp.; assembly: GCA_964519475.1. Lineage (GTDB taxonomy): Bacteria > Bacteroidota > Bacteroidia > Chitinophagales > Chitinophagaceae > Sediminibacterium. The sequence goes on along the minus strand of CAZFKE010000034.1, from coordinate 9,166 downwards.
ACTCCTATATTCAAATATCAATCAGCGAAGTATAGCTGGCTATTTTATAGGTAAGTAAACCCTTACTACCTGAAAAATAGCAGGTTTGATGCAAAAAAATCAAGAGCCAACTAATTTGAACCTGACCTATAATAGCGTTCCTTTCAGGATCGAAGCCGCAATCGTAAAATAAATGATCAGCCCGGTAACATCTACCAGGGTGGCAACCAGCGGTGCGGAAGAAGTAGCCGGATCCAGCTTACACTTTTTTAATACCATCGGTATCATTGAACCGCTTAAGGTCCCCCACAGGCCGTATGCTGCTGGTTAGAGAGCCGATTTGGAGGCACTCCCCTTTTTTCCATAACTTCAAAAGGAATAGATAAAATGCTGGCGCTCGAAGGCAAACCATTGAAATAAAAACTGATAGATTTCCTGTTTAGTTCGGTAGACAATCTTCCTAAGAAATTCGATGAAGACGGATTAAACTATGAATACTGAGAAAATACAGGCGGCCATACTTGTGCTAACCGCAGCCTCTATTTTACAAAACTGGCTCCAAGGTTTTTTAAATAGTTACCATTATATTTACTAATCTTGTCACAATGCATGCTATTTGTGCTGTTATCCAGCTATAATAAAGCAAATAAAATTTTCGATCTTAATGCAGCATCATTTATTAATAAGAGGAATATGAAAAAACATCTGCTAAGCCTGATAATAGCCATTTCGCTGTTTGCATCGGCATCGTCACAAAATACCGATCCGATTGTTGCTGGAAAAAACATAGCTCTTGTGTCCACAAAGGATGGGGATGTACGTGGCTATCTGCACAACCAGATTTATACGTACAAGGGAATCCCGTATGCATACGCAGATCGCTTTATGGCTCCCGGCAAACCAAAGCCATGGAACGGCGTTCGAAGCTCTACCACCTATGGCCCGGTATGTCCCACTGACATTGTGACTTCAGTAAATGATGAGGGTGAGTTTCCTTTTAACCACAACCTGGGTTACATGAATGAACATTGCCAGACTGTAAATGTCTGGACACAAAAAATAAATGATGGCAAAAAACGACCGGTAATGGTTTGGTTCCATGGAGGCGGTTTCACAGCTGGATCTTCTATTGAATTGCCATCCTACGAAGGGGAAAGCCTGGCACGTAAAGGAGATGTGGTGGTGGTTTCTGTTAACCACCGATTGAATATTCTTGGTTTTCTGGATCTTTCGGCCTACGGTGATAAATACAAGTCATCTGCGAATGCCGGCCTGATAGATCTGGTTGCTGCCTTGCAATGGGTACATGCTAATATCGCGCAATTTGGCGGTGATCCGAATAACGTAACCATCTTCGGTCAATCAGGCGGTGGCGGAAAAGTTTCCTGTTTGATGGCTGCTCCTTCTGCCAAAGGGCTTTTTCAAAAAGCAATCGTTCAAAGTGGTAGCTATGTAAACAGTTTCACAGAAAAGTCAGCTTCACAAAGGATTGCCGCTGCATTATTGGAAGAGCTAAACCTCAAGCCTTCCCAAGTCGACTCTTTGCAGAAAATACCTTACGAGGTATTGTATGCGGCAGGTAAAAAAGCCATACGAAAAGCTGGCGACCAGTTAAAGGCGGAAGGAAAGTCTACAACAGGTCTGGGATGGAATGCGGTACTGGATGGCAGTTTTTTAACCGAACAGCCAACCTCATCTGCAGCGATGGTACTTGCTAAAGACATTCCTTTGCTGGTGGGTTCTACCAAAAATGAATTCGCACCCTTTATGCCCGGTTCCAATGATAAAACAATGGAACAGGTGACAGAAGAACTGCAAAAAAAGTACGGAGATAAAACGGTAGACTATAAAAAAGCAGTGGAAGCGGCATATCCCGGAACGGTCAATGCACCGGACTACGTGAACATCGATCTTAACTTTCGGCAGCTTGCGATCAAACAGGCAAACCAAAAATCATCTTTTTCGGGTTCAGCACCTGTTTATATGTATGTATTCGCATGGCAATCGCCTGTAAATGATGGCCGTTACAAAGCTATGCATTGCATGGAGTTGCCATTTGTGTTCAACAATATCGAGCGTTGTCAGGAAATGACTGGCGGTGGCAAAGATGCTATTAAACTGGCAGAAGAAATGAGTAGTGCCTGGATCAATTTTGCAAAAAGTGGAGATCCCAATGTTGCAGGAATGCCTAAATGGCCAAAGTATACGGAAGCGAACGGTGAAACAATGATATTCAATACCAAAAATGAAGTTCGGGCACACCATGATGCAGCCTTGCTATCAATGGCAAACCGTCCGCTATAGAATGTTTTGTGTTGCTAATGAGTAACAGGATAGTTCCGCAGTATATTTTCTATGTGAGCAGGCAAATTAAAATTGAGTATTTATAACCTCCATAATAAATCAGTCACTATTCCAGTAAAGTCTCACAACCCCTTACAAACTTTTGGGCTTCTGCTGCTGAAAATGTGTATTAGCATAAGTCCGATGTTACTTACATCCAAGTAAGGGCTTAGTTTTTACCCTTTCCAAATTTCCTTAGAAAATAAGTCAAGGTGATCATAAAATATTGTTGTAAAACATTTGCCGAGCCATTAGTGATTGTATTGCCACTTCCATAATTAATAATTCCCGTATTTTGATGCAAAATATCTAGTACATCCAATTTCAATTCCAGGCTGTTATCTGATAAAAAACGATATCCTGTATTGAAATTCCAGATTGTAAATTTATTTTCTTTCTGCTCTGTTAAACTATTGGAATTGAAGTTTATATTGCTGGCAACATTTAATTTTCTACTCAAATTGCAACTCATACTTAGAGAAGTTATTTGCAAATTATTTTGAAACATCCTATTCGGAAAAATTTGTTGTTGGGACGAATAATGATAAAAAACCTGTTTAAAATTAGCAGCCAGGAAATCACCAGAAGTATACAAGACATTCAACGTGTTTTGAATATTAACACTATTTGAGATGTTCCATAAGCCATTGATGTTATTAGGAACCCGCTCAAAGCCTAGAGATGGGGATAGAGTTATTTGTATCTGATTATGTTTTCCGAATTTTAGCGCCTTATTGAGGTTTCCCGAAAATCGTAAATACTGTCTCCCGTCAGCATTCACTGTATAAAAGGAAGTTCTGCCTAAACTATCAGTAATACTGCTGTCTGATAAATTTTTGTTTATAATACCAACTTTCAGTCCAATAGCATAATAAAAAGTATTTTTCTTTTGAAAGCTAGTATGATGCCAGTCAAAAGAAAATTCTTTTTGATCAGAGGGTTGCAGAGTAATATTTCCGCGTTGTATATGGTACAGATTAAGGCTATCAACCAGCGGCGTTAGTTGATTGACCGTTGGATAATTTGCATTGATCCCAAATTTAAAATTAAAAATATCTTGATACTCGCCATATTGATAATTTGAGTAGCTGATTTCAGCATTCGGGATAAACTTTGAATGGTTATAAGATATATTTTGGATTGATAAAGTCGAGATATTGCTTAGTTTATATAATTGTTCCTGTATCCGTAAATTAAATAACAAAGCTTTTTGGTAGCGGGCATTGAAAGTCCGGGTTATATTCTTTGACAAATTCAAATTAGGATTTTCATTGACAATGGAATAGCGGCTATCTGCTGTTAGATTCTTATTCTGTATGTAATTATTTGTTAATGAGTCAAGGTCACCCACTCTATTAATCTCAGAATGAGTAGTAATTTCTAAATAATTCTGCAATTTTATTTCCAAGCCCGATAGCAACCTGCTTCTATACCCGAAAATCCATTTGGAAAGATTACCCATGCTGAACAATAATCGATGCTTACTGTCATCTCCGGAAAAATGAGAGCTACGATCAAAAATTTTATTCTGACTTGGATCATGGTTCGATTTGAACTCAGTCTTACCTGTCTGATCTTTTGTAATACTTCCATAATCGATCGAATAAGATATCTCAAAATCACCAGGTAGTCGTGTTAAAGAAAATGGATTTTTTCTTTTAACATACCTGCCATCTAGTATCAGTTTATTAGAATTACTTAAGCTGGAAAGTACAGCATTACTGGTACTCTGTAAATTTAGAAGCCTGTCTGCCAAAGAAGTTTGTTCATAACTATTACTCCTGTTTGAAAGAGATTCTGCATCTGCTTTAATTTCTAATTGTGAGTTACTTCGCGTTTTATCGTAGGTTATATCTAACCTATGAGAAATATTTGATGATGTGAGATTTGTATAGGAATTTAGAAACTGTAAACTATCTTTAACAAGAGGAATAATAGTAAGAAGTTTTTTTACTGTATTATTATCATTATTGTTATTAAAATAATTCCCCGAAAACAATTCCTTTTTGATTGGATCTACATTTGGCAGAAAATCGTGCTGGAAAACTATTCCGGTAGAGCTGGTTTGATTTGTTCCCTGCAAACTAAAATCCGTTTGATATTCGATTGTGGCTCCTGAACCCTTGTATGTACTGCTTTTTAGCAGGGTGCTTGGATCCGGGGCTACTTTATTTACATTGTTGCTTGTTCCCACGATACCTAATTGCGTACGTGGTTTGAAAAAATTAATGTTCCCGTCAACCTCATATCTTTCAGTTGTGCCAGTACCGATTGATGTTTTGCCAAAATAACCATAATTTTTATCCTTTTTAAGTTTTATATTAATGTTCGTAGTTGAATCGAGAGGATTATTCATATCAGGATTCCGTTGATATACCTGGACTTTATCAATGGCACTCTTGCCGATATTTTGAATGGCTACACGAGGATCATTGCCAAAGAATGGTCGTCCGTCCACCAAAACCTGGCTCACCTGTTTTCCATTAACTGTAATACTTCCATCTGCCCAAACTGTTACCCCTGGCAGTCTTTTAAGCAAGTCCTGAGCAACAGCGTTTTTATCTAGCCGAAAAGCGTTTGCACTAAACTCGAGGGTATCTCCATTCATCCTGACGGGTGGGGTGGCTCTGACGACAACTTCCTGCAATTCATTTACATCTCTGATAAGATTTACTTCTGGCAGTAGGACGTTCTTTGTTTTTGGAGAAATGATAAGTCCTATTGCAAATGTCCGGTAGCCCGTATAAAACACCCTGATTACCAAGGGCGTCTCATACGGTAGTTCTTTGAAATGAAACCCTCCTGAAATATCACTTAATTGATAGTTAATAAGGCTGGTATCCTTAGCATAGTAAATCGCTACTGATGCAAATTGTAAAATGTACTTATATGCAGAGTCCTTCACAACACCGCTCACTGTACCGGTCCAGGTTGAATCCAGACTTTGTGCCTTTGTTGAGCTTGGCAAGGCTATCATTAGTAACAAATAATAACAAATAATCAGCTTTATATTTCTCATTAACCAAAGCTCCGTTTTAATCTTAACCTTACAAGTACAGGGTTGCTTTTCTGGTTTTGTGTTTTGAAATAAGTGCTTAAGTTCGGATCAGTTTCCCACCGTTTATTAGCTAAATTCTTGATCGTATTATACAATGCAAAAGACGGAATCGAAACGTATAAATAATTCTCCTCTGATCCCACGACTAAAGCTCCTGAAGTAAATATTGGAATAGAGTAGCAAAGGCTGTCCGTGCTTATTTTACCAAGGCAAAACAAATCACTACTTTTTACATTAAATAAATATACATCTTTGGGTCCTGAGACATTATATTTTACACAGGAAAACGACAGCCAGTTGTTCATCTTTTGGAAGTTGGTTAAATAGCTGATCCTATCTCTATGATCTGATAAATATTCATTGCTTTTAGACCGGTTTCCTATAATTGCAGTATCCTTATAGAATTCCTGATCAAGCGTTAATGAAGCCGGCAATAGAATTTTATAAGATGAAGGAATACCATTTTTGTCAAAATTGTAAATGACATTGTCATATAATCGATTCCAGAGTGACCCATTAATGGAAATAGCCTGAATACTATAATTGTTAATCCAGCTTTTATTAAACATATTTGTTGAATCAATCTTTACAATATCAGATAGAATTGTTTCAAAGTTTTTTACTGTATGAAATGTATATTTTGAAGAAAATTTACCTCTATTATTCGAAAATACTGTTGTGGTACTATCGATGAAGGCAAAAGAAGAGCTAAGATTATCAAAGAGGGTATTTAGTTTTATAGATTGTACCAATTTCCCGTCTGGATTAAAAACAGCCAAATATTTTGTACGCGATCTGTCACCTAGATCATAAATGATATATATATATTCTGAGTACTGATTAATTACAAAATTTTCTAATGAAGAAAATTGTCTTGTAGCTTCCACATTTAAATTAGGCAACCCTTCAATCTTACTACGAAATTTTCCATTTTTATAAAAAATAAATATGGCATTGGTCGTGACGTCGTAAAACAAAAAATTAGACTTGCTAGATTGGATTCTTTGGGCAATTCCAAACGTACTTTCCTTGGTAGTTTCGAATGGGATAAAAGTAACCTCATCAATAAGTTCCGAAATAGCTCCTCCCCTGGCATATTGAGGATCTATTAGCAATCTTTGTTCCGATTGTCCCCAAGCTATTGTGTGCATAAAGAAGAGAAGTAAAAGCTTTCCTTTACTTCTTAATACTGTATTAAACCTTCTTAAACCAGCCATGTTCTATTTTTTTTGTGTAGGTGATGAGTCTATTATATTTCCTCTCAATACCAATAATAACGGGGTTTGATCCGAATTTGTCTGTACTTGAGCTGACGATTGAAACAGCCCGATTCTGGAAGAGTCATAGCGCAACAGAATTATTGAAGAATCCTTCGGCCTCACAGGCTCTTTTGAATACTCCCCAACAGTACAATGGCAATCGAGATCTACTCTTTCAATATACAAATCCTTTTTTCCCGTATTATAGATAACAAACCTGCCAACTGCAGGAGTCTTGACAGGCCGAATTCCAATATCAATTATTGTTTTAGGGATTTGGATATTGGTAATATCTTTTTCTAAATTAATATTTTCTTTATTTCGTTTATAAAAAATAGAAATAGCCGTTATCAACAACGCCAAGACAGCAAGAACTAAAAGAATGATTCTCATGGTTTTAAAAGGATTTAAGCTTGTAAAAAATAACAATAGGGTTATCACTGCTTTTTTGGCTCAATATTTTTTCATACAAGCCTGGTATTTGCGCTTGTGCAATTTTTTTATTCCCGACGATCCATTTCTTTAATTCGCGCATATATGTTACAGTCATTAAGGTGTCATTAGATTGGAAGACATCATAATGAAATAGGGAATTTAATGGATTGCTGGAATCTATTTTAGCAATGTTTTTGGAATTAATATTATAAAACGCTTGCTTAAGTAATCCGCCTTTTTCAATAAAATTGAAGCCAATAAAATCAGTTCCTTTTACTAGCGACTTTCCTAAATGTGAATATTTGTGAATATTTGAAATTAAATCATTGACTGAATGAAATGTTCCGGGCAAGTTATCCTTCCCAAAAGAAACAGAAAAACATTCTCCCCCTATTACACTATCAGATAGTGAATAAAAAGTATTGGTTAAAGGCGGATTAAAATAAAGTGATTCTTGACATGCATAAATACCTCCGGTAATACCGATTCGGGAATCTATATTAGCCGGCACCGCGAAAAAAGCATCCTTAATGGTATTATTGGAATCAATTACAGCAAGATTATAGTTTTGCATTTCTTCATCTCCGCCATGATTGAGGTAATAATAATAGGTGTTAGCGTTTTGAATGCCTAGTCCACTCGCTCCATTTGCTAAATGAATCTCACGAAAAAAGTTGCCATCTACTGAATATTCGAAAACAGTTTTTGAAGGCGAATTACATAAAACATAAATAGAGTTTCGGAATTTATTGTAAGCTATATCTGCTACTTTTCGATATCGACCTTTTTTAAGACCCAAACCTCCCACATCATAGTGATATTTTCCTGAAAGATCAAACACTTTAATTGAAGCATGCCTGATATCTATCGTATAAATCATCTTATCATAAAGAAATAACTTATCGATAATCTGTTGCGAAGTGACACTATCATTCGCTTCCAAACTAACAAACCAAATAGTATCAATTACAGTATGCAAAGAACGATACTTCTGGGATTCATCCAGATTTATAAGAACCGGTTTCACATTATTTATGGGCCTATGCTTTGGCCTTTGATTTTGACAAGCAGAAAATATAAGAAAAAACAAGAAAATTGAGAGAAGTCGCATAGTAATATAAACAAGCATGTGCAAGATTTGAAGTTGCACATGCTTTAGTTTAGTTAAAAAACTTAATTAATTTCATTTTGTTGTTGCGACCATCAAATTAAAATCTTCTTTTAATTTTAAGATTTAAAACAACAACTCAAAACTTAAGGGCATGGGGTAGTTGGAGTACAATCGGTTGTTCCTTCATCTGTGCATACCTGAAGCGTTGATGTAACTTTGCCATCTGTGTAACAATACCAAGGCGATGGCCCTTTATACGTCGGATAGACATAGGCATTCACTCTGTTAATAATGCGGAAGTTACCTTTCGAGTCAAACGAAAAATTCAACAAAAATGCAACCCCAAATAGTAGCGCCGAAGCGATGTTCAACTTTTTTTTCATTTTTTGAAATTTTAATGGTTAAAAAAAAATATGAGACATGAGCCTTTATACAATTTATTAAATTTGTCTAGTACCTTCTATATTCAAGCTATTGGACTCATGTTCCTTATTTTGTATCAATAAATTTAAAAGCAATTGCAGACTGGGATACTCCATATTACACTCGATAAATAGCTATTCCAGCCTTTACAAGTTGATACAATAACTTAAAAAAATTATTTGGTACACTAATAAATAAGAATAAAGAGTCGCTTCTTATGCAAGGGGGGAATTGATTTGCGCTTTTTAGAAGAAGACCTAAAGTTTTATAAAGATAATGAAAACTATAATAGCTGTGGGTTGTGAAAACACTGATTTTTTATGCGGTGCTTTATTCAAGGAATGTAGTGATGACACTACTCGATAAAACACTTATTTTTGATTTTCTCTGTCTGAGTAAATTGCACTAAAAAGTATCTAAAAAAGATTATTTTCATTTCTTTTCTTAGTTTTCTTAGTCAAATTTTGATTGCCCAGGTATCTGAATATGCTTCCTATCAATCAGCCATTTGTAAAAAAAATGTCAACGGCGAATTTCAAGCTCCGCAGGAATGGCTGA
>CAZFKE010000033.1:15222-21793 GCA_964519475.1 uncultured Sediminibacterium sp. | reverse complement strand
CCCGGCGATGATGGTATGGTTTACGATGATTGGGGTAATGGGTTTTTATGCATTAGGCAAGGACTTCTCTGTACTTAAAGCATTGAATCCGGTGTACGCATACCATCTGATAAGAGACTATCCGGACGGTTTTTGGTTGCTCGGAGGAGTTTTTCTCTGCACTACAGGTGCAGAGGCACTTTATAGTGATTTGGGTCATTGTGGTAGAAAAAATATTGAAGTCAGCTGGGTATATGTCAAATTATGCCTTGTGTTATGTTATTTTGGGCAGGCAGCCTGGCTAGTCAATCACGAGGGAATTATACTGGATGATACCAACTCTTTTTTCGCTATGATGCCGGGGTTTATGTTTTGGCCGGCCATTGCCGTTGCTACTACCGCTGCAATAATAGCTTCACAGGCGCTGATTAGCGGCACATTTACCCTATTTAATGAGGCGATCAGGTTGAATTTTTTTCCAAGATTAACGATACACCATCCCAGCGAAGTAAGAGGACAACTTTACATCCCTGCCGTGAATTGGGCCTTGTATATTGGTTGCGTAAGTGCAGTGCTTTTTTTTAAAGATTCTGCTCATATGGAAGCTGCATTTGGACTTTCGGTAACCTTAACCATGTTAATGACTACCATATTACTTACTTTCTATCTTTACATAAAGAGAACTCCAATTCTGATAGTTATCATTTTAGGCTGCCTGTTCTTTATTATTGAAGGATCATTCCTCGTTGCCAACCTCAAAAAATTCCCTGAAGGTGGTTATATAACACTATTAATTGGCTTGTTTCTTTTTATCGTGATGTTCACCTGGCGTTATGCAAGAAATATTAAAGTAGGACTATTAAATTTTGTTGATCTAAAACCTCACCTGGGTATTTTAAAACGATTGAAAAAAGATGAAGAAATAAATAAATACGCAACGCATCTTGCCTACCTTACCAATAGTAATACACCTGCTGTTATTGAAGAACGGATTATCCAGTCAATCTATTTTCATCAGCCGAAAAGAGCCGATATTTATTGGTTCATCCATATTGACGTAACAGATGAACCTTACACACAGGAATATTCGGTAGAAGCCGTGGAGAAAAATACCGTCTTTTATCTTTCCTTTAAGCTTGGTTTCCGAGTCATACCAAGGGTAACACTGTTGTTCAAAAAAGTTTTAATAGAATTGTCTGAAGAACGCCTTTTTTGTCTGGATCCCCAAAATAATAAGTATTGTCCCGAAGATATTTATGGTGATTATCGCTTTGTTACTATGAAAACATTTCTCAGTAATGAAAATGAGCTACCTGCATGGAAGAAAATACCTATGAATTTGTATTTTATAATGAAACACATTGATATTTCCACTGAAGAAGCATTAGGTCTGGATGAAAATCTGATTGCAGAAGAAAAGGTACCACTCATTGTGGAAAAACCTCAGCATATTCATTTAAAAAGAGTTTTTAAGCAATGATAGATAATAAAGAAAATAATGTACAGCATTTCCTGGAACTTATCAAACAATCCAGAAAAGGTAAATTCAAGATTTATATCGGGATGAGTGCGGGCGTAGGCAAAAGCTATCGTATGCTGCAGGAAGCCCGAACACTTTTGCGAAATGGGATTGATGTAAAAATTGGGTATATAGAAACACATAACCGGGCAGAAACGGAAGCCTTATTAGAAGGAATACCTATAGTGCCGAGAAGAAGTGTGTTTTACCGGGGTAAAGAACTCCAGGAAATGGATCTCGATGCTATCCTCGCCTTAAGACCTGAATTGGTTCTTGTGGATGAGCTGGCACATTCTAACATAGAAGGCAGTAAAAATGAAAAAAGATGGCAGGATGTAATGGAAATACTAAATGCAGGTATTAATGTCATCAGCGCAGTCAATATCCAGCACATTGAAAGCTTGTATGACGACGTAAAAAGCATTACCGGTATTGAGGTAACAGAAAGAGTTCCTGACAATGTATTGCGCATAGCAGATGAAGTAGTGAATATTGATTTGACCGCAGACGAATTGGTGACGCGTCTGAAAGAAGGGAAAATATATGCTAAAGAAAAAATAGCCATTGCGCTTCAAAACTTCTTTCAGAGTGAAAAAATCCTCCAGTTGCGGGAACTTGCGCTTAAAGAAGTGGCTACACAGGTGGAGAGAAAAATACAAATAGAAATCCCTGGAGTTTTGCAGGCCAAACACGAAAGATTGATGTGCTGCATTAGCACAAACAATGAAATTGCTCGCCTAATCATAAGAAAGACTGCCCGACTGGCAACCTACTATAATGCAAAATGGTTTGTGTTGTATGTTCAAACAAAGAAAGAAGATGCAGATAAAATAAACCTTGCTGCACAACGTCATCTGATTAATAACTTTAAGCTTGCCACCCAAATGGGGGCAGAAGTAATACGGGTAAAAAACAGGACAATCGCCAAGGGTATCATGGAAACAGCTAACGAAAGAAAAATAACAACCATCTGTATGGGTAAACCTCATTTATCATTAGTCAATATCATTTTAAAAACAGCAACCTTTAATGAGTTATTAAATACTGTAAGCAAACTAGATATTGACTTAGTTATACTATCATAATGCGTACAAAAATAAAAACAAAATTAATCCTGGGATTGGTTTTCCTGTTCATCGTAATTATATGCTTCGGTATACTGGGTATATTCTATGTAAACCGTTTAAGCAATGATGCCAGTATGATACTGAAAGACAATCATATTAGCGTGGAATATTGTAATCACATGATGAAAGCGCTCGATAAGCTGCCGGAGGATAAAAGCCAGTTTTTACAGTTTGAAAAGACACTTCAATTACAAGAGAAAAACATCACTGAACCCGGCGAATTTAAAGCTACTTCTGAGGTCCGGTTGTTATTCGATAAACTTAAAAATGAGCCGGACTCTTTTAAGGAATTTAAAGAAATAAGAAAAGCGGTATTCAAGATAGAAGATGCTAACCAGGCGGCAATAATCCATAAAAATGCTATTGCTGCTAAAACAGCAACACAAGCAAATCTATGGTTCACTATTATTGCAACTTGCCTTACGCTGATCGCCTTTACGTTTATAGTGAATTTTCCTTCTATTATTTCCAAGCCAATTCGTGTGCTAACCGATGGTATAAAAGAAATTGCAAAAAAGAATTACAGTAAACGTATACACCTGGACCGGAATGATGAATTTGGTGTTTTAGCAGAAACTTTCAATACAATGGCAGAAAAGCTGGACGAATACGAACACAGTAATCTTGCTGAAATCAAGTTGGAGAAAACCAGGATTGAAGCAATCGTCAACAAGATGAATGATGGCATTATCGGGCTTAATGAAAAGAAACAAATTTTGTTTTTAAATTCAGTCGCAGAAAATTTATTTGGACTAAAAGAAAAAGAGATCGTTGGAAAGTTTGTGTCAGAAGTAGCTTTACATAATGACTTGCTTAGAACTGTTTTGCAGAATGACACTAAAAAGCAGTTAAAGATATTTATAGACAAAAAGGAAAGTTATTTCAATCAGGAATCAATTGTTATCCAGACGGACAATGGAATTGGAGGTCAGGTCATCATACTCAGCAATGTGACGCCATTTAAGGAATTGGATGTCGCTAAAACAAACTTCATAGCCACCATATCTCATGAATTGAAGACGCCTTTATTTGCTATCAGGATGAGCACACAATTATTAGAAGATACCAGAGTTGGAGAATTAAATAAAGATCAAAAGGAAATCTTGGAAAGTTTGAAGGGGAACTCCGACCGTCTGCTAAAAATAACCGGAGAATTGTTAAACATGTCGCAAGTAGAAACGGGTCAAATACAGCTCAGAAAAGAACCTACCAAACCCGACATTATTGTATTGAGAGCTTTGCAGGCAGTGCAACAACACGCATCTAAAATGGGAGTGATTTTGAAAGAAAATGTAGCTAAAGATTTGCCTGCCATTTCTGTTGATGAAGAAAAAACGACCTGGGTGTTAATTAATCTGCTAACTAACGCCATAAAATACTCAAATGAAAATGGTGTTGTAGAAATAAAGGTAGTCAAAGAAAATGACCAGCTGGTTTTCTCTGTGATTGATAAGGGAAAGGGCATTGAAGAGCAATATATACCTCACGTGTTTGATAAATACTTTAAGGTGCCGGGTACCATCGAGAAATCCGGCACAGGGTTAGGCCTATCTATATCTAAGCAATTTATTGAAGCCCAGGGTGGAACTATATGGTTAAAGAGTGAATATGGTGCAGGTAGCACTTTTGGATTCAATATCACTGTTTCGCATAATAATATAAAGTGAAAATTATGAGCATCGCAAATGTTTTGATCGTAGAAGATGAAAATGACGTAAGACAGCTACTAAAACGAGTCCTTACGCTTGAAGGATTTAAGGTGTTTGATGCTGCAAATTGTGCCGCGGCCTTGCATATCCTCGAAAGAGAAAGCATTGATCTGGCTTTATGTGATGTAAAGTTACCCGATGGCAACGGTGTCGAATTCATTGTGAAGATTAAGACTATTTATCCTTTAATCGAAATAATTGTATTAACCGCTTATGGGAATATACCGGATAGTGTTCAGGCTATAAAAAATGGCGCTTTCGATTATATAACTAAGGCCAATGATAACGAACGCATTCTACCACTATTATACCGTGCATGGGAAAAGGTACAGCTTGTAAAAAGAGTGGCAGTACTCGAAAAACAAGCAGTGGGTAGGTATGCAAGTTTTGATTCTATTATTGGGAGATCGTCATCTATAGCTGAGTCTGTATGCCTAGCCCGAAAAGCTGCGGTTACTGATGCGCCAGTATTATTATTAGGTGAAACAGGGACGGGAAAAGAAGTTTTCGCCCAAGCCATACATTCTGCCAGTAAACGCAACACCAAAACATTTCTTGGTCTGAACTGTAGTTCTTTTAATAAAGAACTGCTGGAGAGTGAACTTTTTGGGCATAAGGCCGGTGCGTTTACCGGAGCAGTAAAAGAAAAAAAAGGATTAATAGAGGAAGCTAATGAGGGCACTTTGTTTTTAGATGAAATCGGGGAAATGCCTATTGAACTTCAAGCCAAACTGCTACGTATATTAGAGACGAGTGAGTTTATTAAAGTTGGTGATACCAAACAAATCAAGGTTAATATTCGCATAATAGCTGCAACAAACCGTAATCTTCAACAGGAAATAAAACAGGGGAAATTTCGAGAGGATCTTTTTTATAGGTTAAATCTGGTGACGATTAATTTACCACCTCTAAGAGACCGACAGGACGACATACCATTACTGGCAAATTACTTTGTAGAAAAAATCACAGAAAGTGCATATCAACACGTTAAAAGTATGACTCCTGCTTTTATCGATAAACTGAAAAAAAATGATTGGCGAGGAAACATCCGTGAGTTAAGAAATGTGATTGAACGATCACTCATTGTCTGCACAGGAAACCAACTAACGGTAGAAAATCTTCCAGTCGAATTACAATATAATACGCTTAAGTCGAAAACAATATCGGCCTTTGACCTCGCCAGTGTTGAACGCATGCATATCCAGCGTGTATTACAATATACTAATGGAAACAAAACACAAACTGCTAAATTATTAAATATCGGTATTGCGACCTTATACAGGAAGATTGAAGATTTTGAAATAGATGTTTAAGCAAAACATTGATGTGTAAATAGCGTGAGATTAGGTAAAACAGTTATCGCAACAAAATATATGCCGTATGAAAAACGCAGGATATCATGAAAAAGATTTGGTAATTGATATACTTGCCAAATCGTTTGAAGCAAATAAGAGCGTCAATTACATTATAAAGCAAGATGCTAAAAGATCTGATAGAATCCGGGCGTTAATGGACTATTCTTTTGAAGTCTGTTCTTTGTTTGGTGAAGTATTTCTTTCCGACGATAAAAGGGCCTGCGCCCTTATTGTCTATCCGGATAAGAAAAAAGTCACCTTAAAATCAATTTCATTAGACCTCAAATTGATATTCAAATGTATTGGCATCGAAAATGTCATTAAAACACTTAAAAGAGAGAAGATAATCAACAGCGTCCATCCCCAAACACCATTCTCGTACTTATGGTTTATCGGTGTTGCACTAAAGGATCAGAACGAAGGTATCGGAAGTAAGCTACTAAATTCTATACTAGATTATTATGACAAGCAGAACCGACCTGTTTATCTCGAAACGTCAACAGTGAGAAACCTCCCGTGGTATAACAAATTTGGTTTTCAATCTTATCACGAAGAAGAATTGACGTACCATCTATATTTCTACAGAAGAGCGGCTAAAAAGTAAATGCAATGTCGGTGTTCGGGACACAGATGCACATTGTCACATTAGCTTTTGTGAGCATAGAAATTGTTTTCTTTTTCTATCTGGTCATCTTTAAATTATCACGGCCAGATGATGAGACGACATTCCTGAATATTATACTTTTGTTTTTACTCATCACGTATAATGTGACTGGCGGTTTGCTTCCTGATCCTAAATTGCCAGGCTCCTTTTTTCTACAAGAAGTAATTGCGTACGCCACTGGATTTATTACTCCCTGTTATTTTCCATACTATGTGTAC
>CAZFKE010000033.1:5504-15212 GCA_964519475.1 uncultured Sediminibacterium sp. | reverse complement strand
GAAGCTGAAATTTCATGCCTACCGAGGTATATATTATTTTCTGATTGTACCATATCTGATTTTCGTTATTGTCTTCAGAGTGTCTGGCAATCTACATGACGCTCAAAATCTTCTGGTTATTCCAGTACTCTACGCGGTTTGGGTCATTATTTCTTTGATTAAAGCCATTCGCTACAAGTACAACATTAACTTCAGAAGTCTTGAAGCCAGGCAGGAGATGATCGTATTGTTATCTAGCCTGACACCTTGGGTTAGCTTGCCTATTATCACATACTTAAATTTGGCTCAAGCTATAGAAGCTACCATTACTAATATAGGCTTCCTATTATTATTTGGCTTGCAGGTGAATAGAAATGTACAGCAATTAAGGAAGGAACACCGGCGACTTATTGAATCTGAACAGTACTTGCTGAATTGGAATACTAACTTGCAGGAAGAGGTGGATAAACGAACAAAGGAATTAGAAAAAGTAAATGAACAAAAGACCAACAACTTTATAAACCTCGTACATGAAACGAAAACACCACTAACGCTGGTTAAAAATTATCTGGACGAATATATCGACAAATATGGCTCTGCTGAAGAGCTGGACATCATAAAAGGTGGTATTGATAAACTGACGGCAGATGTGATTAATTTATTTGACATCGAAAGATTTACTAAAGGAATTGATGTTTACCGTCATAATAAAGTGTCGGATTTTAGCAGCATATTAAAGAACAATTTATATCTGTTTGAATGCTATTGCAAAAAAAGAGAAATCGCCTGCCACGGGTCTATCGAGGGTAATATTTTTATAGAAGCAGATCCTAATGCTATCAACAGGATCGTTAATAACATTATTGAAAATGCAATAAAATTTTCAAGTATGGGTGGACAGGTAGAAATATCTTTGAAAGGGGAAAACGATAAAATTACCTTTACTGTATCAGATAAAGGAATCGGCATTGCTTCAGGGCAGCAGCAAAAGATATTTGAACCTTATTACCAGATAAGCCATAAAACGAACAATTTGCAAGGAATGGGACTTGGACTACCAATAGTAAAAAGAGTAGTAGAAGATTTAAAAGGTGAAATACACATAGAAAGTAACCCTAAAATAAATCCCGGCACAAAAGTCACCATAATTCTTGACAGATATTTATTGCAGAAAGAAGATGCACCTTTGAATACTGCAACAGAATCTAACTCCTCCATACACACGCTTGTGGATTATGATGTTCCTGATAGTGTTTATACGCAGGAAAAAAAGACTATTCTTCTTGTGGAAGACAATAAAGCAATGATTCATTTTCTTTTTAATAAGCTAAATGTACACTACAATGTGATCTGTTCGCTGAATGGCTCGGAAGCTCTAAAGAAGCTCCAAAATATACCTTTTGTACCTGATTTAATCCTATCTGATATAATGATGGATAAAATGGATGGTTTTGCATTTTTGAAAGTCATCTCTGAGCAAAACAAGTACAATCATATTCCGGTTATTTTTTTGACAGCCAAATCCACCCCTACTGACCGTCTAAAAGGATTAAAGTTGGGCGCTATCGATTTTATATCGAAACCATTTTCCTTCGAGGAATTAAGCCAGAAAATTGAGACAGTAATCAATAATGTTATCAAACAGCAAAGGGCAATCTTAACTTCAACGATCTCAAACCTGAAAACATTAGGTAGTGACGATATTAATTCGCCAACGGATTTAGCCAAGTTTGAACAAAACTGCAAAATGTTTAATCTTACGAGCAGGGAAATGGAAATTGCGAAACTGATTTCCAAGGGTGTTACGTACAAGGTTATTGCTAAAACTCTGTTTATTTCTGAAAAGACAGTTAATAAGCACATTCAGAATATTTTTGAAAAAGCAGTGGTGTCCAATAAGGTCGAATTACTCAGCAAACTTTCTAAATAATAGCACACGGCGCATAGTAAGGGATCAATATACTTATAATTGCGTAGGTAAATAGTAGTATTTGCGTATTCATTTTCAACACTTTGTGCCTGAAATTTGCAATAGATATTGCTAACCATTTTGAAAGGCTATGTGTGGAGGATATGCTTTGGAGTGGCTGGATTCCCTGATTATGATATCAGTAAACCCGATGAAAACCGATTTTAACGCAATCCAGTCCGTTTGTTTGACGGCGTTAAAATCCAAGATTGAGGAAGAAAAGGCTAAAATCCAAGTTTTTCTTAAAAGCATGGTTTTTAGCCTGGGCAATGAAAAAAAGATAAAATTGCTTGTGAGACAGTATCACTCCAGCTTAATTATCTTACTTGATCAAGCTCTTGAAAATAATGCCAAATGCCCGACCAAATTTATAGAGTTAAAGGAACTTATCAGCAACCTGACTTTATGCATAAATGAATTATTGTCTTTTATTGAATTACGCTTTCCGGATTATCTAAGCATCAATGAACGTGTTCCAGCAACTTTTCTTGCCATCACAAAAAAAGATTTAAATAACAAGCTGAATAGGCTGAGGGCAAAATTTAAAGATGAGACTACCGACAAAAATACGATTGATATTGTGTTGCATGAATTATCTGCTTTTATAGGTTGTTCAAGGCAGGAACATATGTTTAATTTTAAAGAAATATCCTACATGAAGGAAATGTGTAAGGAACTTGAACAGTTAAATAACGGAAAATGCGATGACATTACAACTTATACCTGTTTAGATCAATTACTTGTGTACATGAATTTCAATTGTAAGCCTTACTCAGATAATTTCACTCAGCGAATTGCTAGTAAAATAAACTGCCGTCATACGATTAATGATAAAATGGAAATGCTGCTGCTTCACTTCAAAGCTTTTAAGCAAATGCACCACAAACCCGGATTGGCTTTTGACGCAAATTTTGATGATCTGGAAGTGGAGATCAGCAATTGGTTTACACAGGAAATATTCTACATGGAAAAGAAACTACATTACTCTATTGTATCCT
This sequence comes from uncultured Sediminibacterium sp., assembly GCA_964519475.1. Taxonomy (GTDB): domain Bacteria; phylum Bacteroidota; class Bacteroidia; order Chitinophagales; family Chitinophagaceae; genus Sediminibacterium. The sequence continues at coordinate 12,266 of CAZFKE010000033.1, read as the reverse complement.
TACAGGGAGATTCTGAACCGCCACACAGTAAAAATAATAATGTACAGAAGGTGTTATGTATCTTATCTGTTGACCAAATGGCAATAGTACTTCGGTGTGTTGATGATTTGAAAATTATAATGAGCCGTTCCCTGAACGCCCTTTTTAAAAGTATTGTTCCATTTTTGTCTACTCCCTATCAAGAAAATATATCCTATGATAGTATGCGTAGTAAATCTTACGCTATTGAAACAAGAGATAAGGAAGTTGTCATACAAACATTAGAACAAATGATAAATAAAATCATGGAATATTAATAGACCTGATTTCCCGTTTAGTTTATAATTAGCGAAATTTATATTGTTCATTAAATTTTAATTTTATGAAATCGTCATTAATTATTTTATTCACCATAAGCGTTGCATTAACTGGTTGCGGCACTAAACAATTAGATAAACAAACCGCATTAGAAGTCATTAAAAAAAGTGCGGGCTATCCATTGAGCTTAGACCGTGATATTTATTGCAGTGACCCGGAACATGCCCGTAAACTTATGGCTGCCGGACTTGATAAAAATGGTTTGGTGACCGTATTGCAGACACAAAAGCTAAGTGATGGAGGTAAGCCCTTGATACAATTTACCGCTAAAGCGCAGCCATATTTATTGGCTATTTCGCCAAAGGATAAAACATTTGGCATACAAAAGGTTAAACTGGCCGATGAGGATATCGCAGAAATCACTTCAATACAAGATGATGAAAGCACTAAAACTAAACTTGTTGAATATACAACAATCTATAAAAACGTTAGTCCATTTGCAGCCTTAGTTAATCAGGATTTCACAGTCCTTAAAAAACATAAAGCGTATCTGTCATTACGTGATGGTAGCTGGCAGGTTGAAAACCGTATAGTGCATTAATAAATCTTTGCATCCGGTCGAATTGATGAATGGAGTGGAAGTATGAAACGACATGAAGAAATGAGACGGGATGCCAATTACTACAGCATACCGGCTGCAATCCTTTTAAACTCTCATTAATGCTATTGCAGCGGGTATGCTGAATCTTAAAATCTCTGTATAAACAAATTCTTGCTATCACCATTAGCGTGAGGGATAGCAGCGTATAGCCCACAGCCACGAAGCATGAGTGGCGAGGACTTGAAGCGAATAGCCCGGCCAGAAAGGACACGCCCTTCAATCTTTTAGCTCATTCAATAAGCTCCGATCACCGGGGCTTTTTTTATTTTTTTAAAATTTTTTCTTCCTGATTATCAGCAATGTACATGGGGTACAACGTAGGGTACAACAAAAGTTGGACTTGATAAGGGGTATTCAGTGACCGTTTCTTTGTGTAGAAATTGTAAGCAACCCGGTTTTTTTTGCAAGAGATGAAAGCCGGATTGATTTAGTGAAAACGAAAAAAAAGAAGCATATGTTTACAAACATCTCCTGGACGACCTACATGACTTTTGTAGCCCTCCTCTTAATCGTATGGTATCTCATTATTGGGTTGAGATTTTATCTAAACGATCTGCAAATCCTTCTTTCAGGTAAAAGAAAGCCAGCCCCTCAGATTGCCGGTAGTGAGTTCAGGTCCTTCCTACATGACGAAGCAATAAGCCATGAAACGGAAACAACCGCTACACTCAGCAAAGAACAAACTGATGATCTATTTGAAAAAGTGGAAATCCTCTCTGCAAAAATCAAAGATGCTGTCTCAGACGCTTCTGAAAAAGGCTACAATAAAGAAGAATTTTCCTTTTTACTGCAACTAACACTGAAAGAATATCCTGAACTAAAAGGCGGCCCCTTTCAGGTTCCCATCAATAACCTCATTGCATCCGAATGTGAAAAACAAGGCTTCATCCACCTCAGTGCTGTAGAGCTGGAGATGTTGTGGGTAGAGGTGTAGTTATGAAGCCGCCCTCCTTCCTCTCCGCAGTATGGCGGAGAGGTCAAGGAAGGGTATCATTAAAATCAACAGTGTTCAACTTTTAAATCGTGTGATATGAAAATGTGTGATAGAAAGTTTAAGAGTTTCTCCCGCAAGGCTGGATTAACCATAATGGCAACCGTGTTCTTTGTCGCCATGCACATCGCAGCATTCTCCCAAGACGGAAATGCCGGGATAAATGAAGCCAACACGAAAGTGCGTGGCTATTTCGATTCAGGTACTAACCTGATGTACGCTGTAGGTGCATTGCTCGGGCTGATCGGTGCGGTGAAGGTTTACCAGAAATGGAACGCCGGTGATCCCGACACAGGAAAGGTTGCCGCCGCCTGGTTCGGCAGTTGCGTCTTCCTTGTGATCGTAGCCACCGTTATCAAATCCTTCTTCGGCGTTTAACATCCTCATCCATCAAAGCAGACACCATGCAAGCGGTACTGATTGAAAAACTTCACTGGTATGCCATCCATAACAATTTGGATCTGCTCATCTCGCTTCAGCAAGAAGGGAAAGTAAACAGCTACCTACAGGAAAAAATGGCTACAGCAAATGACTTGCTTAGCCAGTTGCAATCAGCAAATACACCGCCTTACATCATCGAGGAACAATGCCTTGAATTTCTTACAAAGGATTTGCGGCCTTCAAAGTTTAACTACCTCCTTGCTGCTTTAGAAGAAGATTCTGAAACGGACTACAAACGCTTTAAAGAAAGCGGCATACTCACCTATGAAGTCATTAACCTGATCGGAGCCTGTACCCCCATTTTTGAAACATTGGGGTTCGCTTCTGCCAATGAGGATGACAGGCATCTGCGGTATGCGATCACGGGTGCAATCAAAGAATATTTAGATAAGCAGTGAAGAATGAAATGTGCAGGGTATGGCTTACAATCAATTACAAAAGCTCAATGATAATATAGCGGCTATCCGTATCGCACTTTCATGGGATAAAGACAAAGCCCTTGATGAAGCAGAGGTAGCGGCCTTACAGAAATATGCAGGTTTTGGCGGTATCAAATCTATCCTGTTCCCTAATGCAGATAAAGAAGAATGGGTCAAACTCCATGCAACGAATGACGACCTGCGACTGTACTCCAAAATGATGGAACTGCACAGATTGTTGCAGGAACATCTTACCGAACAGCAATACAAGGAAACCATACAATCCATCAAGAACAGTGTTCTTACTGCGTTCTATACGCCGCAGGTTGTTCCACAGATTTTATACAACGCATTAAACGAACGTGGCATACACCCTGAACGGTTGTATGAGCCAAGCAGTGGTGGAGGCGTATTCATCAGTGAAGCCGCAAAGGCATTCCCATCATTAAAAGAAGTTACGGCTGTAGAAAAGGACATGCTTACAGGGCGCGTACTGGCTGCATTAAGCAGTGCTTTGCCTGTTCCTGCCAAAGTACATATCACCGGTTTTGAAGATACCCCGACCAATGATAACGGAAAGTATGACCTGATCGTAAGCAATATCCCGTTCGGCAATTTCGCTGTATATGATGAAGCCTTTCCCGACAAGGCCATTTCCGGTAAAATCCACAATTATTTTTTTGCCAAAGGACTTGATAAAATCAGCAATGGCGGGATAATGGCATTCCTTACCACAGACGGATTTTTAAATAACCCTTCCAATCAATCAGCCAGGGAATACCTGTTCAATAAAGCAGACTTTATCAGCCTTTCAGTGATGCCTGATAACCTGATGAAAGATACAGGTAACACAGAAGCTCCAAGCCACCTGCTCATTGTACAGAAGAACGATCAGAAGCAATTACTATCAGCAGAAGAACCACTGCTTATAGCAACCATTGAACAGCAAAATGAATTTGGCAATTACCAACTGAATCAATACATCCACCGCCATCCTGAGATCATTAATGGCGATGAAATCAAAGCAGGCAGGAACCAATACGGAAGTGCCAATCAAAGTGTATGGCAGCATGGCGATATAAACGTCATAGCTGAAAATCTTTCGGTTACTATTCAGGCCGGATTGCAGGAACGTTTTAATAAGCAGTTATTCCAGCAAGGACAAGCTGCGCTAATAGTGGAACCGCAAACAACAGGAAAATTACTGACCCTTCTTCCTATGCCTGAAAACAAAGCAGAAAAGGTAAATGTGCAGTTGGGATTGTTTGACAGCACACCTGCTGAAAATATCAACCGGGCGATGGCATATATCAACCCACTGGATGAAACCGTTGTGCAGAAGCAGACGGCAAGGATCATCAGCATGGTGAGAACCACCGACAAACCGGAACATGAAACCATCGTGCTGGTTACTGCAAAGGCTACCGCATTCAAACAATACGTTTATAAAATGTACTCCAATGCAGAAGAAATTACTTTTTCTGCGAATTGGAAAAACGGCGGCGCCCTTGTCCATGAATTGCAGGGACTTTCAAGGCAACTGCAACAATACGATCATCATTATACTTATGAAGGTGATAAGGTACTGGAAGCAGCTTTCGGACTGGAACGTAATGAGCCAGGCATCTTCACCGATCTCAAACCTTATTATAAAGAAGGTACATTAGTTATCCATAATGGTGTCATCGGCAGCATTGAAAGCCCTGATGCAGAATACAAGCAGGCAGCTTTCCGTCCGCTTCTTACAGGACAACAGGAAAGAGGATTCTATGAGCAGTACATTATTATTCGCGATACCTACCTGGAACTGGCTGTAAAGGAAATATCGGGCAATGAGGAATATGCGGGGCTTCGAGCAACATTGAACCAGCACTATGAACAGTTTGTATCGCAATACGGCCCGCTTAACTATCCTGTTAACCGTAAACTGATCACCAACGATACCGCTTTTGGTTTTACTGTACTGTCGTCATTGGAACGCAAGGAAGGAGAACGTTATGTAAAAGCAGACATTGTTTTACAATCCTTAATCCAAAAGCAGGAACAGTTCAGGACAGACGACCCTATTGAAGCCCTTGCCCGTTCCTTAAATGAAAAAGGAAAAGTAAGCCTTGATTTTATTGAGGCGGCAACAGGATTATCAGAGCCGGAAATTATCAGTAAACTGGATAGCCATATTTACCTGAACCCACAAAGCAGGGAATGGGAAACAGTTGACCAGTATCTCTCCGGCAATGTTGTTGTCAAATTAGCAGTTGCCAAACAACAGGTTGACCTGCATCCCGGCGATGCACAATTACTAAGGAGCTTTGAAGCTATCGGCAAAGTACAGCCTGAGAAAATTCCCTTTGAACTGCTGGACTTTAACCTCGGTGAACGCTGGATACCTAACAGCTATTATGACCGCTATGCAAGCAAGCTTTTTGAGCTAAATACGAGCATCAATTATTTTCAGTCGTTAGACACATTCAAGGTAAACGCGTCAGGTTACAATGCAAAGATCACACAGGAATATGCGGTAACGCCTAAAAGCGGCAGGATCACCTATGGCACAACCATTTTGGAACATGCACTGGAAAACACTACTCCCTTTTTTACCTATGAAGTAAAAGTTAGTGATGACAAGACCATACGCCTACCGGATAATGATGCCATACAACTTGCCCATCAAAAAATCGAATCCATACGCAACGGCTTTATCACCTGGTTGCAGGAATTGCCCGATGCCGATAAAAAGCATCTTGAAAAGTTATACAACGATACATTCAACTGTTATGTACTCCGGGAATACAATGGTGATCACCTGACATTCCCCGGCCTGGAACGAAAAAATTTAGGCATAGCCGACCTGTACAGTTCACAGAAAAATGCGGCATGGCGTGTTATCCAAAACAGGGGTGCATTAATAGACCATGAAGTAGGCCTGGGCAAAACGCTGACCATGATCGTTGCGGCAAGCGAAATGAAAAGGCTCGGCATCGTGCATAAGCCCATGATACTGGCATTAAAATCGAATATCAACCAGATCACTGAAACCTATAAGAAAGCCTATCCACATGCTCGCATTCTCGCACCGGGCGAAAATGATTTTACACCGGCTAAACGGATGCGGCTGTTCCATGAAATCAAAAACAATAACTGGGACTGTATCATCCTAACGCATGACCAGTTCGGGAAAATACCACAGTCACCGGAAATACAAAGGGAGATATTTCAGAATGAACTGGATAACGTAGAGCGTGACCTGGACACACTGAAAGACCTGGGCGGCGATGTTTCTAAAAAGATGCTCAAAGGGTTGGAGATCCACAAGAACAACCTGCAGGGCAAACTCAAAACGCTGCTTACCGACATCGAACAAAAGAAAGATGTAGGCATCAACTTCAAGGAATTGGGTGTTGACCACCTCTTTATTGATGAAGCACATAAATTCAAGAACCTCACCTTTACGACACGCCATGACCGTGTTGCGGGGATAGGCAATATGGAAGGCAGCCAGAAAGCACTCAACATGCTTTTTGCTGTACGCACTTTACAGGAAAAATTTGATGCAGACCTGTGTGTTACCTTTTTATCAGGCACGCCCATTTCCAACAGCCTAACAGAGATGTACCTGCTGTTCAAATATCTACGTCCCAAAGAAATGGAGCGGCAGCACATCGAAAACTTTGATGGCTGGGCAGCGGTTTTCGCAAGGAAAACGACCGACTTTGAATTTTCTGTTACCAATGAAATCATCGCCAAAGAACGTTTCAGGCATTTTATTAAAGTGCCTGAACTGGCACTGTTCTATAATGAAATAACCGATTATAAAACAGCCAAACATATACAGCTTGACAAACCTGTACTGCATGAAACGCTGGTGAACATCAAGCCGACACCGGAGCAAACCGAATTTATTAACAAGCTCATGCAGTTTGCCAAAACAGGGGATGGCATGCTGATAGGCCGTG
>CAZFKE010000033.1:0-5494 GCA_964519475.1 uncultured Sediminibacterium sp. | reverse complement strand
GTCATCGCTGCGTATGTGAATCTCGAACATGCGCCGCTGACCCGTGAGGAAGATAAAGGCAGGATGCTGATCGCCACCAACTATGCAAAGAAAATGGCTGCTGACCTGCGTCTTATTGATAGCCGAACGTATGATGACCATCCTGAAAACAAGGTAAGCACCTGTGCCCGTAAAGTGGCAGAACTCTATTATCAAAGCCAGCCACACAGGGGAACACAGATCATCTTCAGTGATATTGGTACGCCTAAACCCAATGAGTTTAATATCTACGATGCACTGAAGGGAAAACTGACAAGGGACTTTGATATCCCTGCCGGTGAGATCACATTTATCCATGACTGGACTGATAAGAAAAAGCCGGAACTGTTCAGGAAAATGAACAACGGGCAGATCAGGATTCTTATTGGCAGCACGGAAAAAGCAGGCACAGGTTTAAACGTGCAGCAAAGGGTAATCGCAATGCACCACATGGATATACCCTGGAAACCTGCTGAACTGGAGCAACGCAATGGCCGTGGTGCAAGACAGGGAAATCTTATTGCGAAGGAACACTACGATAACAAGGTGCAGAATTTCATTTATGCCGTTGAGCAGTCTTTGGACAATTACAAGTTCAACCTCCTGAAGAATAAGCAAACCTTCATCAGCCAAATGAAGAATTGTGAGCTGAACATCCGCACGATTGACGAAGGGGCTATTGATGAAAAAACAGGGATGAACTTTTCCGAATACATCGCTATCCTTTCCGGCGATACCTCGCTGCTGGAAAAATCAAAACTGGAAAAGAAAGTAGCGGTGCTGGAAAGCCTGAAAACGGCACACTTCAGGGAAGTATCCCGCTCCAAATACCAACTCAATAATCTCCAGCATGAGAAGGAAAGCACTGTGCAGACGCTGGGCAAATTGTCTAAAGATGAAAAACTCTATAAAGGCAAGCTGCAATATGAAAAGGATGGCACAAAAGCCAATCCTGTACAGTTAACGGGGCTTACGACCGCCGATCCTGAAATCATCGGCAACCATCTGATCAAACTTTACCAGCACTGGAAACCAACGGACGAACCGAAGATTGGAACGCTGTACGGTTTTGACCTATGCATCCGGCAGCAACAGGAAGCGTATGAAGAAAACGGAATGTTTAAGCACAGGTGTTATAATACGCTGTACGCCGTCAACCCGAAAACAGACATCAAGTACACCTATAATCAGGGGCATCCCAACATGGATAATGCAAAGCTCGCTGCCCGTTATTTCCTCAATGCGATTGACCGGGTTGAACCCTTAAAGGAAAAATACCAAAAGACATTAAAAGAACTGGAAACAAATATCCCGATGGTTGCTGCATTCGTGAACAAGCCTTTTGAAAAGGAAAAGGAACTGCTGCAAATGAAAAGTGAACTGGCAAACCTTGAAAGAAAGATAGCTATCAAGATACAGGAAAACCAAATGAAGCAGAACGGCCTGTTTGATGAAAAATCCTCTGAACAAAAAGAGCAACAGCCCAATCAGGTTGTCGATATACCGCTGATACAAATGAACCCCAAAGTGACTACGCCCTTGCAGGTGGCAATCGCAAAAGTCAATGGTACAGTAGTCAACGGAGCAAATCAGCATCAGGTTAGAGAAGAACAGGTCGCACAGCGGAACAAGCGCAGCAACAGGTTAAGACTTTAAAAGAAAATATTATGAGCAACAGTGTATATCCAATCAATAAAGGCATCAATAAAAGTATTGAGTTCAAGGGGCTGAAAGCACAGTATATCTGGTATTTCGGGGGCGGTGTAATTGCATTGCTGATTTTCTTTGCCATCATGTACATCATCGGCATCAATTCATTTATCTGTATCGGTATCATACTCATTGCCGGAACTGTACTGGTAGTTAAGCTGTACGCACTAAGCAATACTTATGGCGAATACGGTATGATGAAGACCATAGCCAAACGCAGCGTACCGAAAGTCATTAAATCAAAAAGTAGAGCGGTGTTCTTCGGAAAAAGCAGTTGACCATAATTAGTAACAAGGTAAAAAAGTGAACATGGAAAAGCAGTTGGATGATATTTTACCAATATTGGGCGTGGAGCATGATTGTATCCTTTCCAAACAAGGGGATATAACATTAGTTTTTAAGGCAGAATTGCCAGAGATATTTACGCTATCGGATCAGGAATACGAAGCCTTTCACCAGGCTTGGATAAAAGCGATAAAGATTTTACCAAAGATGTCCATATTCCATAAGCAGGATTGGTTCATTGACAGTAAATACTCGCCAGATTTTACAAAAGAAGATACGACTTTCTTAACCCTTAGCAGTGAACGCTTCTTTAATGAACGTCCTTTCTTAGACCATAGTTGTTATATACTGCTCACGAAGAAACCTGCGGGAAGGAAACCCGCGACTTCTTTATTTTCCAACCTGCTCCGTAGGTCAATCGTGCCGGAACAAACACTAAAGCCGCAATTGTTACAGGATTTCCTGGATAGTGCAGGGCAATTTAAGCGCATACTCGAAGACAGCGGCTTTATACAGCTTACCCGCCTCAAAAATGATGAACTCCAAAGCCATAGCCGTAAGATGGGACTAATTGAGCGTTATTGCTATCTATCTGAAAGGAATGATGAGCTGCTATTGAAGGATATCACCTTTCAGGATGGCTTACAGATCGGCAACCAGCATAGTCAGCTTTACACATTGGGCGATGCAGCGGATCTACCCGCTTTATGCGGTTCACGTATCAACTTTGACAGGTACTCCACCGATAAGACAAAATTCAGCATAGGCTTTGCATCCACGCTGGGGCAACTGCTTCCCTGTAACCATATCTATAATCAATACATATTTATTGAGGACACGCAGAAAACCATGCAAAAACTGGAGAGCAAGCGTTTAAGGCTGCAATCCCTGTCTGCATATTCCCGTGAAAATACCATTGCAAGGGATGCAACCAATGATTTTCTTAATGAAGCCATCAGCCAGCAACGCCTTCCTGTAAAAGCACACTTTAATGTACAGGTATGGACTTCCAATAAAGAAGAACTGAAAGACCTTAAAAACCTCGTGTCTTCTGCTTTGGCACAAATGGATGCGGTAGCAAAACAGGAAACACTCGGTGCAGCGCAAATATTCTGGGCAGGCATCCCCGGCAACGAAGCTGACTTCCCAATGAATGACACATTTGACACGTTCGCAGAACAGGCAAGCTGCTTTCTCAACCTTGAAACCAATTACCGTTCCTCCCTTAGCCCAGTCGGTATCCGGCTCGGTGACAGGCTCACAGGGAAGCCCGTTCATGTGGACATATCCGATGAACCCATAAAAAAAGGCATCTGCACCAACCGCAATAAATTCATTCTTGGCCCATCAGGTAGCGGAAAAACCATCTTTACCAATCACATGGTACGCTCTTACTATGAACAAGGCACACATATCGTACTTGTGGACGTAGGACACAGTTACAAGGGATTGTGCGATATGGTGAATGGGTATTATTTCACTTATGATGAAAAGAATCCCATCCGCTTCAATCCTTTCTATATCGGCGAAGGCAACAGCCTGGACACTGAGAAAAAAGAAAGCATCAAAACATTGCTGCTTGCATTATGGAAAAAGGATAACGAAACTTTCAACCGTTCCGAATATGTAGCGCTGTCCAATGCCCTGCAACTCTATTATGAAAAGCTGGACAAGGATGCTAACCTTTTTCCCTGTTTCAACACCTTCTACGATTTCCTGCGGAATGAATTTGTAGCCATCCTGACCAATGACAAAGTGAAAGAAAAGGATTTTGATGTAAACAATTTCTTGTATGTGCTTCGCCCATATTACAATGGCGGCGAATTTGATTACCTGCTCAATGCTACAGAAAATTTAGAGTTGCTCACCGAACGCTTTATTGTATTCGAGCTGGACAACATCAAGGATCATCCCATTCTATTTCCGGTAGTGACCATTATAATCATGGAGGTATTCATTTCAAAAATGCGGAAGCTGAAAGGTATCCGTAAAATGATCCTCATTGAAGAGGCCTGGAAGGCCATCGCCAAAGAAGGCATGGCAGAGTACATCAAATACCTATTTAAAACCGTCCGCAAATTCTTTGGTGAAGCTATCGTGGTAACGCAGGAAGTTGAAGATATTATCAGTTCACCTGTGGTCAAGCAAGCAATCATCAATAACAGCGATTGCAAGATACTCTTAGACCAATCAAAGTACCAGAACAAGTTTGAACAGATACAGGAACTGCTCGGGTTGACAGAAAAGGAAAAGGCTTTGATCCTTTCAGTGAACAAAGCCAATGACCCTACCAAAAAATATAAAGAAGTATTTATCAGCCTCGGCGGTATGCTCTCTAAAGTGTACCGGACGGAAGTTTCCCCTGAAGAATATTTCGCCTATACCACAGAGGAGACTGAAAAAGTGAAAGTAACCCAGTACGCTAAAAAGTACGGTGATGTACGGAAAGGAATTGCCGCACTGGTAGCAGATATGAAAGCGAGTAAAAAGTAAGAACTTAAAAAATATGAGTTATGAAAAAGCTATTAATCATACTGGCATTTGTGGGACTGGGTACGATAGCACCCATGCAGCACGCCCAGGCACAGATACCCATTGTGGACATTATCAAGGGTGCGATCAAAAAGGTCATCAAGGCCATTGACCTGCAAATTCAGCGGCAGCAAAATAAAGTGATCTGGCTGCAAAACGCACAAAAGACACTGGAGAATACCATGTCAAAAACAAGGCTGGATGAGATAACGGATTGGGTAGATAAGCAAAAGACCTTATACAAGGATTACTACGAAGAACTGCGAAAAGTAAAAGCGATCATTTCCTATTACCAGCGCATAAAGGAAATGACTGAAAAGCAGGTGCATTTGGTGGGTGAATATAAAAGGGCCTGGGCACTGTTTCAGCAGGACAAGCATTTTACTCCAGATGAACTTGCCTATATGAGCCGGGTATATTCCGGCATATTGGATGAAAGCGTAAAGAACATTGACCAGATATACATGGTGGTTAATTCATTCCAGACACAAATGAGCGATGCCAAAAGACTGGAACTGATCAATGCAGCAGCTAACCGCACCGATGTGAATTACAATGACCTCAAAGCCTTCAACCAGCAGGGTATACTGCTAAGCCTGCAAAGGGCAAAAGCACAAAACGATGTGGATGTCGTAAGAAAATTATATGGCCTTCAATAAAATCTACCGTTATGAAAAAGCAATTTATCATCTTATTATTTGCATTCTGTTCAACCGGCGTAAAGGCACAGACTTTCGCCGAATGGTTTCAACAGGGTTCAACACAAAAAAAATACCTCTTACAGCAGATAGCGGCATTACAGGTATATATCGGTTATGTTCAAAAAGGTTACTCGATTGCAAAAAAAGGATTGAATACCATCAGTGATATCAAGCATGGCGAGTTCAACATGCATACCGATTACTTCAATTCTTTATCGAAGGTAAACCCAACTGTACAGGGCTATGCC
>CAZFKE010000032.1:0-23437 GCA_964519475.1 uncultured Sediminibacterium sp. | reverse complement strand
TGAACCAGAGACCCTCTGATTAACAGTCAGATGCTCTAACCAACTGAGCTAAGGAGGAATTTCCCCTGAAGGGGTTGCAAAAATAGGGAAAAATGCTTTCCGGCAAAATCTGTATTCAAAAATTTAGTACAAACCCCAAAATCCTTTGTCCTCCAAGCCAATATAAATGCCATCTTCCCTTTTTTCTGCCTGAAAAGTCTTTAAAAAATAACCTTCACCACTGGTATTCCGGCCATTTTGCATATCAAAACGATAGCGGTGTAAGGGGCAGGTAACCTGCCCGGCGGCATTTATATACCCATCGGCCATTATTCCGCCGGCATGGGGACATTTATAGGCAAAAGCAAAGAGCTTGCCGTTAAGGCGGGCAACCGTAATCATTTTACCTCCCGCTTCCAATAAGCACATGTTATTCTCCTGCCAGGGCAGGGCTTCGTCATTATCAGCAATTTTGTGCCAGGTGATTTTCTTTTCCAATGATTATCGGATTATCGGATGGTTTGAATGCGGACGAATCCGCCATCCGTTCATGCTAATACTGTAAGGTTCTATAAGGGTATCTGATCTTATACATCTCCCTTACTTTTTCTAAGATCATTTCTCTTAATGCGTCTATATTCTTTTTTTCTACTGCGGATACAAATACACATTGGTTTTCGGTGGCTGCATCCCATTTTTCCTTTAGTTCGCGCAGGATCTCCTGCTTTACACTTTCATCCAGCCATTCGTCAAAATTCTTTTCCTCGTACATATCCATTTTATTGAAGATGGTAAGGATGGGTTTGTCAAAAGCTTTTAATTCCTGCAGTGTTTTATTTACTACGCCTATCTGCTCTTCATATTGCGGATGCGATACATCTACCACATGCAATAAAATATCTGCCTCACGCACTTCATCCAGTGTGCTTTTAAAACTTTCTACCAAATGATGGGGCAATTTACGAATGAAACCTACGGTATCACTCAATAAAAACGGTGTATTCTCAAAAACCACTTTGCGCGTTGTGGTATCAAGCGTGGCAAATAATTTATTCTCCGCAAATACTTCCTGCTTGCTGAGTAAGGTCATTAATGTGCTTTTACCTACATTGGTATAACCCACCAAAGCTACACGTATCAGCTCGCCACGTTCTTTGCGCTGGGTGAACGCCTGCTTATCTATCTCACCCAATCTTTTGCGAAGAAGCGAAATTTTATCTTTTACAATACGTCGGTCTGTTTCAATTTCTGTTTCACCGGGCCCACGGGTGCCAATACCGCCTCCCTGTCTTTCCAGGTGTTTCCACATACCTTTTAATCTGGGTAAAAGGTATTGGTATTGTGCCAGCTCAACCTGTACCTTGGCCTGGGCCGTGCGGGCCCGACTGGCAAAAATATCCAGGATCAGATCACTTCGGTCTATGGTTTTCACGCCCAGTTCTTTTTCAATATTCGAGATCTGCGAACCCGTCAATTCATCATCAAAAATAACCAGGTGAATATCCCTTCCGGTTACATAGGTTTTGATCTCATCTAATTTTCCTTTTCCTACAAATGTGCGGCTATCGGGATGCGGGAGTCTTTGTGTAAACCTTTTCACGGCAACGGCACCGGCGGTTTCCGATAAAAAAGCCAGTTCATCAAGGTATTCGGTTACCTGTTCGTTTGTCTGTTCTTTCTGTATCAATCCCACCAGTACGGTTTTTTCTTCGCGGCGTATATGTTTCTTTTTCTCGATCAAGGGTGTTGCTGTTTTGGTAAAGGTAGACTTTAGTGGGCAGTCGTGAATCTTCAGTCGTGAATCCTGTGTAGTCAAAAAAAATCGTGAGTAAAGTTACCTGGAAGGCTCTTTACTCACGATTCATGTCTCGCACGATTCATACTTACAACCCGCTGATCGTAATACCTATAGAGAATTTATTCATGCTTGGACCCACTCCATCTTTCAACACACCGTTGAATTGGTAGCCGGCATCGAGGGATAAGATTCCGTAACCAACCCTGGCGGTAACAGCCAGCATGGTTCCGTTAAAGAAACGTTTGTCACTTTCTTTGCTAATATAGCCTGGGCCATATAAAGAAGTACCAACCCTGTTTTCAAGGTTCTTTCCTTTGCTGTATGATTTTAATAAAGTACCCACTTTCATACCAATAGCCGCTTTCCATGATTTCTGCGGGGTTTCTGGGTTAGAGAAATAACGCAGTTCTACCGGTATTTCTGCATAAATGGTGGTTACCTTAAATTTATTGAAGTGGTTGGCACTATCTACATTGGTAAAAGGCAGTTTAGATGAGTTAGACTTGATATCTACATTGGTATTCTTGAAGAACATATTACTGCTTCCAATACCAATTCCATAAGCCAGGCTCATTTTCTGGTTGGTCTTAAAAGGCTTGTCAAACATGAAATAAATATTGAAATGCCGGCTGAAGCCGCCAGTGCGAACGCTGTCAGGGCGGTTGGTCCAGCTATCGGCGCCATATTGAATCAGCAGATGGTCGCTGGGGCGATTGCCGAGATCGAGTAATTGTTTTTTGGTTCTTTCTATTACAGGAGTGGCCGGTTTTGTTTGCTTTTCTTTCGTTGAATTTGGGGTTTTGGAAGCTGCCGCATCAGTAGCCAGGGTAGTTTGCGCCATAGCAAAAGAGGCCAGGGATATGCCTAAAATAACAAGTAGTGTTTTTTTCATTTCAAGTAGTTAATTACAATATTGGTTGCCAATAGAGGCGCAAATTAACAGAATTGGCTGCATACGGGTGGTTAAAAATTAGTCAAAACATTCCCGGCGGGCATAAATAGGCTAAAATCGTCCTAAAAAGACCCAAATCCGGCCAAAACAGGTAAAGCGGGAGCTGTTTAGGAACAAACCATCTGTTTATCAGCCTATCTTTACAACTCATATAAATAACAGCGATCTATTTTGAAGTTTACAGAATTTGGCCTCGACAACAGAATCTTGGAAGGCATTGATGCAATGGGTTACGAAACGGCCACACCCGTGCAGGAACAGGTAATGATTCCCATTTTACAGGGGAAAGATATTATTGCCTCGGCACAGACAGGAACCGGCAAAACAGCAGCCTTCCTTTTACCCCTGATCAATAAAATTATTACAGAACCGCATGATGACCATCATATCAATGCGATGATCATTGTGCCTACGCGTGAGCTGGCCGTGCAGATTGCACAGTCTATGGAAGGGCTATCTTATTTTACCGATGTGAGTTCGATTGCCGTATATGGTGGTGGCGACGGCACTTCATTTACTACTGAGAAAAAAGCATTATCCAGTGGCGTGGATGTGGTGATCTGCACACCCGGCCGTATGATCGCACACCTCAATATGGGCTATGTAAAAATGAAAGCCCTGCGTTATCTCGTATTGGATGAGGCCGACCGGATGCTGGATATGGGTTTTCATGATGATATTATGAAGATCATTTCCTTTCTGCCCAAACAGCGGCAGAATCTTTTATTTTCTGCTACCATGCCGATGAAAATGCGTGAACTGGCGAGAAAAATTTTACATACCCCATTAGAAATCAATATCGCCGTTTCCAAACCGCCGGAGCAGATTGTGCAGGAAGCATTTGTGGTATATGAACCGCAGAAAATACCCCTGGTGAAAGAAGTGTTGCGCAGAAAAGATTTTCAGAGCGTGATCGTATTCTGTTCCAAAAAACAGAATGTGAAACAACTGAGCAATGAACTGAAACGTTCAAAATTTTCGATAGAAGAGATTCACTCAGACCTCGATCAGATAAAAAGGGAGCAGGTATTGCTTGATTTCAGGAATAAGAAATTAAAGATACTTGTTGCTACGGATATCCTTAGCCGGGGTATTGATATTGAAGACATAGACCTGGTGATTAATTATGATGTACCCAATGATGGCGAAGATTATATCCACCGCATAGGCCGTACCGCAAGAGCAGCCAGCGAAGGAACCGCTTACACATTCATTACCGAAAAGGAACAACAAAAATTTGCCGCGATAGAAGAACTTTTAGGCCACCCGGTAACCAAGGCACTGGTACCCGAACAGTTTGGCCCAACACCCGCGTACAACCCAAAAACCAGAAGGGCATCGCAAGGGGGTGCTGGAAGAAGGTTTAGTAGCAGTGGTGGTGGAAAAAGAAGATAAGCGTATGCTGTACGGCAACCTGTTTTACTGATCACTTCCGATCAACGGGCGCTGTAATCTATACGCTAATCAAAATCTGCAATGACTGTGATCTCCATCTCATCTGCCAGCTCATCTGTAGTAATACCAAAATCAACCGGTTTGATGGGAAAGGTGCTTTTGAGCGTTTGCTTGTTGCCTTTAATCATAACCCGGCCAGGCACAGTTATGTTTTTAGTGATACCATGAATGGTTAATGTACCGGAAGCAGTTACTGCATAATTACCATCCTTTGTAAAATCAATCGCCTGTACGTTTTGAATCGTTCCTGTGAAATCCGTTTTGGGGAATACCTCACTGTTCATATACTTCTTGCCATTAAAATGATCCTGCATGATCTCATTTTCAAACTGAAAACCTTTGATCAGTCCGGCAAATCTAAGATACCCTGTTTTGTTGTTGAAAGAACAGGCAACCGAATGATTGGCAGCTTCAATATCCTCTGCATCGCCATGAGAGAAGAACCGGATACTGGCTTTACGGGTGAAATAGGTTTTTCCGCTAAGATCAGTTACTACAGATGTATTCTGTTTTGGCTTTGCGCTATCCTTTTTGCCGGGTTCAGCAGATAATTTATGGATAGGATTATTCAATAAAGAATCCGTAAGCAACTCACTGTCCGACAAAGAAATATCCGATACAGGATGTTTTTTAAAATGGGTGGGTATATAATCTACAAATACCCAGATATCAATAGCCGTTAGCAGCAGTGCGGCTGCAACAACGATATAAGCAAATTTGTACCTGGTAAGGTAAAGCGTATTCTTTTTTCCGGAATGCCTGATAAAACAAATCAAAACCAAACCCCAGATAATGGCTGCCACAACAAACATCTGGGGTATTTCTTTCAGTAACGTGAAAAACATAGGCTAATATTCAAGTGATCATTCCGGTAATAATGCCGGAATGCCTGCTGCCTGAAAACATACTATCTTCCGGAAGGAGCCGGTTTAGGGCCCTGTCCGGGTGGTGGCCCAAAAGCAGGCATCGGTTTACCAAAGGGCTTGGGTACACCGCGGTGGCAGGTATTACAGGTAACCAGCTGGATCTTTGCCGTATCCTGTTCTGTATGCTTAATGCTGGCAATATATTTTTTATTCATCTCATCCGTCATGCGCATCATATCACGGGCGATATCTTTTTTGGGATTAGCATCGCTGGGCATATCCATTTTTCTGGGATTGTCTTTTTCCGGTGCATGGCAATAATTGCATTTCACGCCAAGGTCAGCTTTAAAATCATCCATGGCATTGTCTACCTGTTCGTAGGTTGCCGTAGCAGGGAAAACTTTGATGTTTTTTAATTTTTTTGGCTGCTGTTGCTGAATGTTGAAAGACTGTGCCATCAAGGCGCCCACGATAGTTATACCCAGTAAGAATTTTCCTTTTTTTCTGTGCTGTGAAATCATAAGGCTGTATTTTAATTAAATATAGAGAATCAGCGCTTCATATAGAATGTTACTGGATGGGCTTTCGGTCAAACAGGCTTTTTTGCTGTCGAATAGTAATCGTAGTAAGTATTTTCCCTGAAGATAAAACAGGATTTCGGTTGCAGTAAAGACAGGGCCGGGGTTATGGGCAGGAAGATCCTTCCGGACATGTTCTCCGACATTTATTCAAACACATACATATTTCGGGCATGAACAGACATTCTGTTGATCAGGATATCATACGTTACGTCAAGGCCAGAACTGTCTAATGCTGCAATGATATAAGTAATACCGCCCCAAACAAATGCCGTTTGTGCAGCGTTTACCATAAACCTTCCTGCATCAGGTGGAGAAACATAGGCCGAAGCAGTGGCTTGTATGATCTTGGAACTATGGTCGAGTTTAAAATAGATCCGCTGGTCGGCAACTTGCGCAGTCATGGGCGTATCTATCCAAACAGGCCCCGTTTGGCCAACGGGTGTTAGGTAAAACTGGTATTTGATTTGCTTTAGGCGTTTTCCTTTATTCCATAAAAGAGTGGTGATGGAATCGGCTACTTTCACACTGGCAGTAGCTTTCTTGCCGTTATTCACGGCCAAAGTAAAGGTAGTGTTTTGCGTTAGCGGGCCGGTATCCAGCACACCATAAGCGCCCACGATTACCCCGTTAAAAGTGATCAGGGTATTGGGCCCCGTATTGGTTACCAGCCATTTGGCAAAAGTGCCTGTTTTAAATGCGATCAGTGAATCTGTAAGGATAAAACTTTGTATGTCGCCGGTTGGCGGGCTTACAGTGTTGGGAGGTTGTACTGCGGGTGTATACTCATCCGCCGGCTTTGTGCAGGAAACCATCATTCCATAAAGAAAGATGCCTCCAAAAAGCATACCTGCTGTTTTGAAGCATGTATAGATAGATCCGCGTGTCATTTTATGATCCTGTTTTGATTCCTCAGCACCGGTCCCGAAAGCCTGAAAACAAGAATTATTTTATAGTAATATGATTAAAATGTTGATATCATCCATAAACCTAGATCCTGTAAACAGGAAATTCGGACGAATACGGTTTTTTCAGAGGATAAAGCAGGCAATAAAGATACAATTTTTAAAAGAGATTCTTATTGCAGTACTAAGGTTGCACGGTACTCATTTGTTTAAAAATTTCAAAAAAGGTATCCACTACCAAACCGAAAGTGAAAGCCCGCTAACGGGATCTGGCACCTGCATGATCGGGATTTGGCATACGTAAGTCTTTCATCGTTTATAAACAAGGTATCGGGCTTGGCGTATACAATTTTCTATACGAGCCGGTTTTCGGCAACAGGGTTTCTATTCCTGGGCGAGATGGATGGTAATACTGTTTTAAAATTTATAACGATAGGTAAGCGTAGGTATAACAGGGATAAAAGATACTTCTTTCACCACGGCAAACCGGGTAACAGGATCAATGGAACGGTAAGCGAGGAAAATATTGTTCTGTGCATACACATTGTATATAGAAAGAGACCATTCCGTTTCAAAATACCTGTTACGGGTTTGTTTTATTTTTTTATAGCTGATGCTTAGATCCAGCCGGTTATAAGGAGTGAGCCGGTAATTGTTTACTTCAATATCCGGCAGGGTAACGGTTCCGTTCCCATTATTATTATCATTAGGATATAAACTATTGTCGTTACCGCTGGGAACCATTTTTGCGGTATTAATGGTAAATGTTCTGCCGCTGGCTGCAAAAAAATCAGTAGATACTTTCCAGTGAGGGTTAATAGCATAAGAAGCTGCCAGGTAAAAACTATGCCTCCTGTCATAGGCAAAAGGAAATTTTTCTCCCAGGTGCAAGGAGTCAAATTGCTGGTTGGCGTAGGCTAAGGTATAACCAAGCCAGCCGGTTAATTTCCCTTTTTTCTTCCGGATAGAAAATTCGGCGCCATAACTCGAGGCTTTTCCGAAAATAAGATTGTCTTCCAGATTGGTATCGATAACCGGTTCGGTACCTCCTTTAAACAAAAGTTGGTTATCCATCTGTTTATAATAAAACTCAATACCCGTCTGGAACATTTTATTGGAAAAACTGCTGAATATTCCTGTTGATATTTGCTGGCTGTATTGTGGCTGAACAATATTACTGCTGCCTATCCAAATTTCTGCTGGGAAGGAGGCGTTATAGCTTTGTACCAGGTGAATATACTGGTGCATTTGCGTATAAGATGTTTTGAAATAGGTGCCAGGAGAGATCATGTACTGTAGGGATATCCGCGGTTCTACGTTTACATACTGGATATCTTTTGTAAAAAATACCGGTACCCGTATTCCGGCATATATATTCCATCGCCTGCCTAATTTCATATCATCGCTCAGGTAGGCAGCGAAGCGGTTGGTGTTTTTTTCAGGGATTTCATCGGGTTTGATATTGGTAATATTCCCTGTTGGCGGGATCTTATCCGATACGGTAGCCGGGAATAATTTCTGATGAAGATAATTGAGGCCGGCCCGTATTTTATGTGCTTTGCCGGGATAATAATATAAGTCTGTTTTTATATTGATATCCCTGATACCAGAATACAGCTGTGCAAAATAATCATCCTGTATGGCGGAAAGAGACTGGTAGTAGTCATTATAGATAAAGGAGGTATTTGAAAATAATTTTTTATGGTAGATATGATTCCAGCGGAAGGTAAACGCCTGGTTGCCGAATTTATTTCCATAGGTAATCGCGCTGCTGTCGGGTGTTTCATCATGAAAGATGTTTTTATCCAACCCTTTATAAAAACTTAGAAAAAGACGGTCCCGCACAGAAAGCCGCCAGCTTAGTTTAGCATTCACATCATACAAAGCATAATTACTGAAATAATTCTTAATGCCTAAGGGCTGTAATAAAAGGTCAATCATACTTCTCCGGGCGGAAACCAGGAAAGAAGCTTTGTTCCGTTTAATCGGGCCGTAAAGGGTGATGCCGGATACAATACTGCCTGCCTGTATAATGCCTCCCAACTGCTGGTTATTTCCATCTTTCATCGAAATGTCAAGTACTGAACTAAGGTGATCACCATACGAAGCAGGAAAACCGCTTTTCAATAAAGTAGCTTTTTTAATGGCTGACGCATTAAAGAGGCTGACCAGTCCGAACAAGTGGCTGGGGTTATATAAAGTAGCTTCGTCTAATTGTACCAGGTTTTGGCCGGCATTGCCACCCCTTACAAAAAACCCCGGCGTTCCTTCCAGTCCGGATTGTACACCTGGCTGCATTTGCACGGATTGAATAATATCCCCGTTGCCGCTTACCGATGGCCCATCAGTCAGCATATCGCCCGAAATATCAATAGCGCCCAGCTGATTCAGTTTGTCATCATTTCTTCTATCATCTACAACGGTTACATAACTGGCAGCCTGTTGGGGTTGCCCAAGCGCAATGTCAATAGAGCTGCTTTTATCGGCACTTATCTTTTGTATAGTTGTGGTATAACCAACATAAGAAACCTGAATGTTCAGGGAATCTGCCGCCTGTGGAACCGTAACAGCATAAAATCCATAATTATTGGAAACCGTACCTGTTTTATCATCGGGAAGAAAAATACCTGCACCAATCAGTAGTTCACCGGTTCGCCTATCTTTTATAAAACCATTGATCGTAATCTTGTTGCTGGTATTTGCTTTTTGAAGCACCACCTGGTTACCTATAATACTGTAAGCAATGTTTGTTCCACGGAAAATCGCATTCAATAATTCGGGCAAACGAATAGCAGGAGCCCTGTAAGTGATGTTTTTTTGCTGCTGAATAAGTTCGGTGCTATATGCAAACCTGAAAGGGGTTTGCTTCTCGATCATTAAAAACACTTTTTCCAGCGGCAGGTTGTTGGCATCCATAAAAACCACGGTAGCAGCGGGGTTCTGCAGTTGTGCGTAACCAGGCATAATGCATACAAGCAAGCACCATACTGTACAGGCAGATAAGCGTAACCGGTTATTTTTTTTTAAAAAAACCGGCAGTTCTGGTTTTTCGGTTGAATACATAATAATTGCCTGACCTATTTTTCTTTCAGTATATATACGCCGTTCTTTTCAGCATAGCTAAGATTCTGGGTGGTACAGATAATCTGCATAGCCCTATTGAAAGACAGTCCGTAAAGATTGGCTTTAAATTTTTTTTGTCCCATCTGGATATTGCTTAATTCAATCCTCTTATCATATACTTTCTGAATCACTTCAATTACTTCGGATAAGGGAAGGTTATCAAAATTCAACGGGTTGCTGCTGTCGGTAGCCGATACAGGAATAGACTCAATTTCGCTGAACTGAAGGGTAGCTGTAGTTAAGGATACAGCCATGCCGGCCCCTAACTCTCTGGATTCCTGTGTATCGGTTTTTAAAAAAGCCACTTTGCCGCTGGTTACGGCTACTTTAATACTATCGGGGGTTCTGTAGATCGAGAAACGGGTACCGATATCCCTAACCGCAGATGTGCCCATGTTTACGATAAACGGTAATGCCGGTTGATGGGGTACGTTAAAAAAAACATTTCCCTTTACCAGGGCCATTGTCCTGTTTTGTTTGTTATAGCCGTTTGCTAACCGTATCTCGCTTGATGGTTGTAACAATAAAGTGGAACCATCCGGAAGGGTAACCGTTTTTTGTTCATTGGCGGCTGTTTCATAAATTAACTCTTCCGCAACGCTGCCGCGGTACCAGTATAGGGTGCCTATAACGAATATAAATATGGCGGCCACTGCTATCCGGGTTTTCATACCTGATAACCAGCCAAATCGTCCGGTAATAACCGGAACTTCCTTTTGCAAAGCGTTTTCATTCTCAGCTATCCGTTTCTGCAAAGCCAGCCAGGCCTCATTTTCGTTGGCAGATTGATACGCTGTAAATTCTGCCAGCCCGTTATTCCAGAGCCGTAACAGCTGGTCGTATTTTTCCTGGTGGGCCTTATCGGCAGACAGCCATTGCGCTAACTGCAAAGCTTCTTCAGGCAGCAGTTCATGCTGCAGAGAGGCCGCAACCAGGTCCCAGGGAATTTCATATATCGGTAAAGAATCCATAGTTTTCTTCTATAAGACACAAAAAAAGAATGATAAGCCTAGTCAATGCCCTTAAAAATTTCTTTTATCAACAATATCCATAATACCCAATGGTTACCGGGTATATCCTGCAGTTGTTTTAAAGCACGGGTAATGTGGTTCTTTACTGTTTTGATGGAGATGCCCAGTTGATCGGCAATCTCCTGTTGTTTCATTTGATCAAAACGGCTCATACAGAAAACCCTTTTGCATTGATCGGGTAACTGCTCGATGGCTTTATACAGGGTAATTTTTAATTCATTTTCTTCTATCTGCCTTAATTCATACACTTCATCCTGCATATTACTGAGTTCTTTCAGTTGCTGGAGCTCTCTTTTCTGTTTGTTTAATACATTGATGCTCCGGTTAATAACGGCCCTGTAAACATAGGATTTGAGGGATCCTTCGATAGTCAGTTTTCCGGCATCTTCCCATATTTTCAAGAAAACATCATTGACCACCTCCTGTGAAAGACCCGTATCATTCAGGTATTTAACCGCAGCTAAGAAAAAACATTTATACTGCTCTTTATAAAAGTTCTCAAAAGCCCTTATATCTTTCTGTTGAATGCTTTTCCAGGTAAATGCTTCTTCGGGACTCATGCTAGTATGAATATTGAATAAAGTTATTGCCAGTCATAGAGCCATGAGGATATACTTACTGCAGCCTCATATATATAAAGATACATATTTGCGGAAGATAACATTTACTGCACGAGGAAACAATATCCTGGCGATCAAATTTTCAGCCTCATTAGGACTATGGGCAACATTTTAGTGTCATTTAACCAAAAGGTTATTGTGGCACTAAATAAATTACGGCTGATCCCCCTGTTTTTTTTAATCGGTATATGCTTTTCTTTAAACGGGTTTGCACAATATATACGTATCAGCGGAACCATCAGGGATTCGCTTACCCAAGCGCCGCTTGTATCCTGTTCTGTCAGGGCAGTAAATATCAGAAGAGGTGCTGTAACAGATTCGGCCGGTTACTATTCTTTTATAGTTGAAGAGAGCATCGATTCTATTAAAATTATGATGATGGGTTATCAAACGGTTGTTAAACCCATAGGGAAAAAAACATCCCAGGAGATAAACCTTCAACTCCAAACGGTTGCGAATAATCTGGCTGATGTAACCGTATATCCTACGGGGTACGATCCTGCCGTCCAGCTTTTTAAAAAAATACTCAAACATAAATCAGACAATCATAACCGGAATGTTTCTTCCCTGCAATATGAGCTGTATGAAAAGCTGGAACTGGATGCAAATAATATCTCAGAAAAAGTAAGGCAAAGCCGTTTGATGAAACCTTTTTCTTTTGTATTCGATCATACCGATTCGGCTAATAATAAAGAGAAGCGGATACCTGTTTTTTTAACAGAAAGCATTGCCGATTATTATTATCAGAAAGATCCTAAAATAGAAAAAACAATCGTCAGGGCCAAACAGCTAACCGGGATCAAAAATGAAAGCATGCTGCAATACCTCGATGATCTTAAACAGAAGGTAGACATATACGAGAATTACCCTGTTTTTTTTAAAGTAATATTTATCAGCCCACTGGCGGATAACGGATTGAATTATTATCAATACACGATTGAAGAACGTAAAATAATCAATGGAAGAAAATATTTCCGGCTGAGTTTTCACCCGCTGCGCACTGGCACCAATACTTTTAGCGGGGAATGCTGGGTAATAGATAAAACCTATGCCATAACCGCTATAACCATGCAGATGGAAAAAACGGCCAATATCAATTGGGTAGGAAATATCCTGATATCCCAGGAATTTACAATGATGGCAGATTCGGTGATGATCGTTAACAAGGATGAGCTGAGTATTCAATTCCTCACTTTATCTGATAAAACACCCGGATTTATCGGGAAGAAAACATCTTATTACCGCAACATGCTTTTTAACAAGCCGATCGATGAGGAGGCGGTAAACGCCAGCGCTTTAATGGCAGAGCAGGCGGGTGCTTTGAAAAAAGATAATACCTATTGGAATCTCAACCGGTTTGTGCCACTTACGCAAAATGAAAAATGGGCGTATACCATGGTTGATTCCATAAGAAAAGTTCCGGCTTTTGCTGCCTACAGTAAAATAGTGTCGGCCTTGGGAACGGGCTACTACGCTGTGGGTAAAGTGGATATAGGAAATATTTATAAAATATTCACCGCTAATCCTGTAGAAGGCGGCCGTTATAATGTAGGCCTGCGTACAAATAATTCTTTCTCTAACCGGATACAGTTAAAAGCGTATGCAGGTATGGGTGTGAAAAGGCAAAAAATAAAATATGGAATCAGCGCCATGCTTGTTTTGAACCAAACGCAATGGGAAAACATCCAGCTAAAATACCAGGATGATTATGCATCGCTTAGTGACCATATGAATGAACTGAATGAAAACTCTCTTTTTGGTTCTTTACTGCGCAGAACCACTGCCAGGGATAAAATAAAACTGATCAATACGAGGGCATTCAGTATTCAATACGAGAAATATTATGCAAATGGGTTCTCCTTCCAGTTTACGGGAGATAAACGCATCTTATCCCCCGCGTTTAATATGTATTATACAAGCGGTAAATTCAAACCGATTTTTCCTGATTCGCCGGGATATGGCCCGGGAGAGTACAGCGTAACAGAAGCAGCCCTGTCGGTGCGTTATGCTTATAAGGAAAAACAGGTGATAACTCATTTTAACCGTGTAAGCCTGGGCAGTAAATACCCCATCATTGAATTGAGGTACACAAAGGGAATCCCTATCAATGACGGGCTATTGAAAAGTGATTTTAATTACCATAAATATGCTGTTTCGATTTCGCAGCAGCTGAATATTGCCCCTTTTGGCAGCCTCTCTTATATTATCGATGGGAGCATAACCAACGGTGTATTACCGCTTGCTCTGCTCAATGTGGCCAAGGGAAACGATACCTATTATTATAACCGGTACGCATTTAATAATATGAACCGATACGAGTTTGTGAGCGACCGTTTTGCCGCTGTGATGATTGAACACAGATGGGGCTCATTTCCTTTTAACCGCCTACCCCTTATTAAAAAACTTAACTGGAGAAGCGTTACTTCATTCAGGGCTTTAACAGGTTCCATGAGCAGCGCTAATAGAGCCGCCAATAAATCTAATGAAAATGCTAACAGCTATCATTTTACGGTACCCGATAAAACGCCTTATATGGAAGCGGGGTTTGGGGTTGAAAATATATTTCATGTATTAAGGATAGATGCCATATGGCGCTTATCGTATAAAGACAAACCGGGGGCAACCAACTTCGGTCTCAGAGCAGCTTTCCAGTTTAGTTTCTAAAAAAAATGGAAAGCAGTAGGACTGTGGCACAGTTTTTAGGTCTTATATATGAAAGCTGCTTACATCCGGGCAGAAAAAATAAATTATTATTTAAAATCGAATCAGTTATGAAAAATTTAACAAAACACATGAAAGGGATCGGGCTATCCATACTGGCATTATCCTTATTGATCATTGCCTGTAATAAATCAGCAACTACCCCGGCGGGTAAAAAGTCTTTGTCGGTTTATCTGACAGACGATCCGGCCCAGTTTACGGCAGTATTTATTGACATTAAAACAGTGGAAGTAAAAATTGATGAGGACCTAAACCACGATAGCCACTTTGCAGACAATGATATGGATGCAGATGATGATAAAACCGATCATGATCAATATGGTAAATGGGATACACTGGGTATCAGGCCCGGGGTTTACAATATTATGAATTTCAGAAATGGGATAGATACATTACTCGCGGCCGGTAAGATACCGGTGGGCAGAATCGGAAAGATTCGCCTCACACTGGGTAACAATAATTCGGTGGTAGTAGCCAATGCATCGCGCCCGCTGCAACTATCTCCCGGACAAAATAATTATGTATACGTAAAGATTGAAGAAAATGACCTGGATGAAACGCCATCAGGCGAGATTGGGTTGTGGATAGATTTTGACCTGAGCGCATCGATCCAGGAAAACCAGGGCGCTTATTTCCTGAAACCTTATATCAAAGCTTTTGGTATGGAGAAGTTTGGACGTATTCAGGGAAAAGTGTTACCAAAAGAGGCCAACAGCCTGGTAAAAATATACAGTGGAAAAGACACATCCACGGCTATTCCGGATAACGGTGGTGGAGACTTTAAGGTAAGGGGTTTAAAAGAAGGAACGTACAGCGCCCTTTTTAAAGCCTACAACGGATACAAAGACACCACCATTAACAATATAGTGGTACAGAAAGGGAAAGAAACCCAACTCCCAACCGTTACGCTCAGGAAATAACTGATGCCTATATTATAATATCCCCCGTTTATTAAATAAAGTGGCTGAAATTTTTCAGCTGCTTTATTATTTCGGGTAATCAATATTTTTTTATCGGTAAAGTATCGTCAATTATCCCGGAATACAGATGGATGATTTTTCTTCACATGAAATATTACCGATGGTAGGGTACAGGGAAGGGATATATCTGATAAAATAAAAAAGTGCCGGTTCTTCCGGCACTTTTTTTAAATTTTGTGGGCCCACCTGAAATATAGATACTTGTTTGAGCTGAACTTAAATGGCATAGAACAAAATGGGTTAGGTAATTCATTATTTCAAATTGATAGATTTCCATTTTGTACTTTAATAATCCACCCAAACAGTGTTGGGAGGGGAATTTGTAATGGTATTATTTCATATATCATATTATAAAAGGGTTGTTAAAGATTACTTAATGTAGACTTTAGTCATTTCTGCAATGTGGAATCCTATTTTTGTCCGAAAAGGGTATGTCGAGTATTGAAATTGGAAAAATTGTCTTTGAAGACTTTTCAAAAGGTGATACAGAGGCATTTGGAACAATCTATACCTATTTTAAAGATGTTGTTTCTGCAAACATCTTAAAGATTATTCACCGGCATGATATCATGGAAGATATTTTGCAGGATACGTTTATAAAGCTATGGGAAAACCGGTCAAAGTTGACAGATAAAAAATCTGTTGAATCATGGCTTTTCCGAGTAAGTTACCATACATCTGTTGATCATATCCGGGCTATACTCCGAGCCCGACAACATGAGGAAGCCACTATAAAATTGAGAGAATATCACTTAACAGTCAACCAGGAAGAGATATTTCAAGAATTTTACTACAAAGAGTCGTTGCTTCAAGAAGCGATCAACATTTTACCACCCCAAAAAAGACAGGTATTCGAGCTATGTAAGCTGCAAGGGAAAAGCTACTCTGAAGTTAGTGGGTCTTTAAATATTGCCCATTCAACCGTGAAAGATTACATTACCGAGTCTAATAAGATCATTAAGAAATATATTATGACGCGGTACTCGCCCTCTTCTTTCAAGATATTACTGGTTCTCTTTTTAGGGTGTCTTTAGTTACTTAACATTATGGTAACATTCAAGTTCCCCTCCGAATTTGTCTGCTTCCGTCTTTAGGTAGTGTATGTCCAGAATTAAAGAATTAATCAAAAAATTATGGGAAGGTAATTTGTCTTCTGCTGAATCCAGGGAACTAGATGACCTGATTACCCATAATGACCATTATTTCCGCGACGAACTTGAAAAAGAATTTTATTTAGCTGTCGCACCAAAAGATCAACAGTCCGAGCCTTCAAGACCATCTAAAGTTATCGCAATATGGCGCTATTCGTGGAAAATTGCCGCTTCGTTGATCATAGGAACTTTGTTGGTACAATTATTTTTCTATCAGGGTAGTCAGTCTCTTAAACAGCAATTTGTAAGTTCTAAAAAAGTTACTGTAAGCCAAGATTCTGAATTGGTTACAAGGGTAAATAATACAGACAAGGATATGCCTGTACATTTGTCCGATGGTTCTGTGGTAATACTTTCAACAGGCAGTTCTCTTGTTTATAAAAGGCAGTTTGATGAACACAAAAGAAATGTATCACTTATCGGTAAGGCATATTTTAAAGTGCAAAAGAATCCTTCCAAACCCTTTTCAGTTCTTACCGGTGTATTTGCTACAACAGCATTAGGAACTGAGTTTGAAGTGAATACACTTGTTAATCATCGATTGGTTGTTACATTATTCACCGGTAAGGTAATGGTGTACTCCACTGATTCAGCCAACTCATTTAACACAGTATATCTCACACCCGGGCAGCTAGTGTCGATCAATACCCGTGATTATACAGTTAATGAAAGAAGAGAGTTTAGTTTTAAGGATAAAATGATTTTCAAAACAGAATTGCCTGTCGGAAAACCGACTAATATGAATTTTGAAAATGAATCGTTGGCAAAAGTTTTTGATACTTTAAGTAATGTATATAAAATCCCTATTGAATATGATAGGGAACTTATTGAGGGTCTTTATTTTTCGGGTTATGTTTTACCAACCGATAGTATGAATAATATAATTAACCTGATTGCTAATATGAATGGATTGGTTGTAATGCATAAAGGCGAACATATCGTCATTAAGAAAAAATAATCAACATAAAATTTATTATAAAAATTTTTGCTGCAAATGCAGTAACTGGAAATTTATTGCCAAAATCTCAAATAATAATATGAAACGAATAACCAAACACCCTTTAAAATTTCTTTTATATCCTTTCGCTTTACTCATTATTGTGTTCAACTATTCATCTGTATTTGCACAAGATGTTGCCAAGCCAAATGTCTTAACCGGAACGGTTATTTCCGAATCAGGTGAAGTGATTGAAGGAGTGTCTGTTAAAGCCAGTTCGCTAGCCGTTTCAACACAGGCTGCAGAAGTTGTGTATGCAACTACCAATAAGGAGGGAAGGTTTCAGCTGGAAAAACTTAAGCCGGGTATTTCTTATAAAATTATGTTTAATAGTTTGGGTTTTGAAAATCAAACCATCAATAACTTTTTGCTAAAAGAAGGAAATGGAAACTCGCTGTTAATCCGTATGAAACCTGTTTCCAATGATCTTGGAAATATTGTGGTGGTGGGATATGGTACTGTTAAAAAAGCTGACCTGACAGGAGTGGTCGGTAGTGTTAAATCTCAGGATCTGGTGCAACGCCCTGCCATCAACGCAGAGCAGTCGCTAGCCGGTAAGATTGCTGGCGTAAATGTTACCACTAATTCAGGGAAACCCGGTGGAAGAACCTCCATATCTATCCGGGGATTCAGTTCGATTAATGCATCGAATGATCCTTTATATATTGTAGATGGTATTGAGTGGACCGAAGGTTTATCAAACATCAATCCTAATGATATTGAAGCAATCGATGTACTAAAAGATGCATCCGCTACGGCCATTTATGGAACACGTGGATCAAATGGTGTTGTTATTGTTACTACCAAACGCGGATCAAAAACCAGGAATGTAATCAGTTATGACTCTTATGTCAGCATTAATCAATTACCACCCTCAAGAAACCTTAAAGTGCTGAATGCACGTCAATGGTTAGATCTTGAGCAAGTTGTTTACGCCAATGCGAAAAAATTTGATTCTGCAGGTTATCTAGCAGGTAAATATGTTGACCCGGTTACTAAAAGAAAGAATTATTTAGTCGGTAATACACTGGGCAATATGGAATTATTTACACTTGATAATAACGGAGTACCACAACCTATTAACGATATAGATTGGAGTAGTCAGGTGTTTAGAACCTCCTTTAGTCAAAACCATAATTTATCGGTTACAGGGTCTAGTAATATCACGAATTATGGATTTTTTATGGGTTATGCAGAGGATAATGGTATTATTAAAGGAAGCTCACAGAAAAGATATAATATTAGAGCAACGATTGATCAGAATGTAAAATCTTGGTTAAAGGTAGGCGCGACAATTGCTTACAGCAAAAAAACTGAAGAAGGTGTAGATGATTCTAACGGCTCTTATAATGTGATCAGGAATATCGTTGAAATGGTACCTTTTATACCTTATAAATATGCAAGTGGGGTATATGGTTATGGCGGTGATTACGCGGGTCTGGAAAAACTTGATAATCCATTATCAGAAGTTTACGAAAATCAGATAATTAATAAAACCAATGCGTTCAATGGTAATACTTATGCAACATTCAAGCTGATAAATGGACTGGAATTCACTTCTACTTTTGGCTCCAATATTGTCAATACAATCAGCCCTCGTTTTAACAGTTCCAAGTTGCAAGGTGGTACAAGACAAAACAGTTCTAGTATCAACAGTGAGGAATCAACATTCTGGGTATGGTCTAACCGATTGAACTATACTAAGCGTTTTAATAACAGACACAGCGTAAATCTTCTATTAGGTCAGGAAAAGCAGCGGCAAAATTACCTGGGTTGGACCGCCGCTACCACGTTAATGCCTGATGATTATTATCAATACTATAATCTTGGTGCAGGAGCCACTCCACTTGCACCTTCTTCAACATCGAGTGCTTACCAGATGGAATCTTATTTCAGCAGAGTAAATTACACGTTGAATAATAAATTCCTATTTACAGTAACCGGGCGTTTTGATGGTTCTTCCCGTTTTGGGGATAATAACAAGTTTGCGTTTTTCCCATCAGGTGCTTTTGCCTGGAAAGTGTCTGATGAAGACTTTTTAAAAAACAGTAAGACGGTTTCCAATCTTAAACTGCGTGTCAGTTACGGGTTGACTGGTAACTCTGCTATCGGCTCTTACCGTTCTTTAGCCAATCTTAGCACCAACACTTATATTTTTGGTACAAGAACCTCAGGCGCATCTATAGGCAGATTGGGTAACCCTGATTTAAAATGGGAAAAGACAAGACAATTCAATATCGGTGCTGAATTAGGGTTATTCGATAATCGTGTCAATCTGATTGTGGATGCTTATTATAAAAATACCGTTGATCTTTTGCTTGATGCACCGGTTCCATCCTCAAGTGGATTTACTTCCGTTACCAAAAATATCGGCAATATGGAGAACAGGGGGGTGGAGATTACCTTAAACACGATCAATATTCAGGGGAAGGATTTCCAGTGGAGTACCAACTTCAATTTCTCCTGGCTGAAGAATAGGGTTACCGCATTAGGCGGTAATAATGAAGATATCATTTATGGCTTTAAGGAAAACCAGATCATCCGTGTTGGAGAATCCGTAGGCTCAATCTTCGGATATATCAGAGATGGTATTTACAGTACCGATCAAGCGGCACAGGCAAAAATTTATGGTAAACTTCCCGGAGATGTGATTATTCGCGATGTGAATAATGACGGCAAGATTAATGCCAACGATCGCGTGATTATTGGTAAAGGTATCCCTGATTTTTACGGAACCTTTTCAAATAATTTTACCTATAAGAACTTCTACCTAACCGCAGAAATTCAATATCAAAAGGGAAATCAGATATTTAATAACACACGTAATTCCAGCGAGGGCCGTTTTGGTATTGCCAATAACTATGCTACAGTACTTGATTCCTGGACACCTCAAAATCAGAATGCGGTACTCGAGCAATTAAGACCAGTCGGCTATAGTTATTTCATGGATACCAGAAAGCTTACCGACGGATCTTTCATCAGAGGTAAAAATCTTATCCTGGGGTACAATTTCAAAAAATCAGTAACCGATAAGCTTCGAATTAGTGCTTTGCGTGTCTTCACTTCTGTTCAGAATTTCTTTTTAATCACTGATTATTTTGGTTACGATCCAGAATTGAATAATTACAATACCGCCTTTTCCCAAGGAATTACTTATACTAATTACCCCAAACCAAGGTCATTCCTGTTTGGATTAAATGTCACATTTTAAGTTAAACACTGATATACAATGAAAAAAAATATATTCATACTTACTATTTGCACTTCTTTCTTGACTATGTCTTGTAAAAAGGAGTTCTTGTCTGAGAACAATCAATCTGCACTTACGCAGGATGCCTATTTCACCAATTCCAGTCAGGCAAGCGCAGCCGTAGCAGGGATCTACCCGGCTTTGCAAACATTTACCCAGGAAATCGAATTCAGGGGTGATGCAGTTTGGTCGTTAATGGAAATGCCAGCAGGTCACGTAAATAGAGGGGGGTCACAGTATAAGGAAAATTCAATAACGCATACTAATTCGGCTAATGAGCCCGTTTTTTATGCAATCTGGTCTGGTTTTTATAAAGGAATCGCAAATGCGAATCTCGCCATTCAGAAGATACCCGCCATTACAATGAATCCTGCAACACAAAAATCATTACTAGGCGAAGCGTATTTTTTGCGTGCCTTATATTATTTCCACCTGGTTCGTTTATTTGGAGATATACCTTACCTGACAGAGCCTATCAATTTTTCGAGTACAGATCTATATGCTTCAAGGTCTCCTAAAGAAAAAATTTATGACTTAATTGTTTCGGATCTGCAGAAAGCAGAAACTTCGGGAATGCCAACCGTTAGTAAAACGGGCAAAGCCTCTATTGGTGCTGCCAAATCTTTATTAGCTTCTGTATACCTTACTATGGCGGGATATCCGCTGAATAAGGGAAAAGATTATTATGTATTGGCTGCTGCGAAAGCTAAGGAAGTTATTGATGCAAATTATTATACACTATTCGATAATTATCTTTACCTGCATAATCGCGCCAACAAAAATCAAGGAGAATTAATTTTTCAGGTTCAATATCTGGCAGGAGTAGCAACGAACCGGATCACAGAATTTGTTAGTCCTAATGATATTTCGAAATTGTCAAGTGCTCTTAATACGGTTTCACCCATTCCTGAATTTATTAACTCTTATGAACCAAATGATAAAAGGGTAAAGCAAAAGCAATTTTATTTCACACAAGATTTTGCTGTGGGCAGTTCCACAAATATTATCAAGTTCCCTCACGCTTTGTATAAACTTTACCTGGAAGAGGCGGCAGGTGCCAGTGGTGATAAAAATTCTGATGAGAATTGGACTTTATTGCGTTTGCCAGAAGTGTTGTTAACTTATGCAGAAGCTTCCAATGAAGTGGATGGTCCTACCCAATATGCATATGATCAGGTTAACAAGATCAGAACAAGGGCCGAGTTACCCAAATTGGCCGGACTGACGAAAGATGATTTTCGGGAGGCTATTTGGAGAGAGCGTTACCATGAACTAGCTTACGAGAATAAGTCTTTCTTTGATATTCAAAGGACAAAAAAGGCGTATAATCTTAAATCCGGACGTTTCGAAGATGTATTAAGTTTTGTAAATGAGCTGGGACAAAAGTTTACCCAAAACTATTTATTATGGCCGATTCCGCAGAAGGAGATTGATGCCAATACAAATCTGAAGCCACAAAATCCAGGATATTAAAAGCAGTTACAT
This sequence comes from uncultured Sediminibacterium sp., assembly GCA_964519475.1. Classification (GTDB taxonomy): domain Bacteria; phylum Bacteroidota; class Bacteroidia; order Chitinophagales; family Chitinophagaceae; genus Sediminibacterium. The sequence goes on along the minus strand of CAZFKE010000032.1, from coordinate 1,546 downwards.
GAAAATGATATACCTTATCAAACTCCGCAGTATACTGATGGCAGCTCTATCGGGCATCCTGGTTCTTACCGGTTGTGTAAGTACGCGACAAACAAAGGAAGATTCTTTTTCATTTATACAAATGTCCGATCCGCAATTTGGGTTTTTCGACGAGAACAGATCCTTTGAGAAGGAAACCCAAAACTTTACAAAAGCCATTCAGGAAGCAAATCGCCTGCATCCATCCTTTGTGATTGTAACGGGGGATCTGGTAAACCGCCCTTTTGATACGGCACAGATTCGAGAATATCATTCTGTTGTTAGTAAAATCGCCTCTGATATACCATTATATAGTGTTGCTGGAAATCATGATGTTGGAAATAAACCCTCTCCTGAGAATATAGCTGCTTATAACATAGCGTTTGGGCCTGATTATTATTCTTTCCATTGTAAATCCATGCTGGGTATTGTGTTAAATTCTGTATATCTCTCCGCACCAAATAACGTAAAGGAAAAAGCAGAAGACCAAGAAAAATGGTTGTTACAGTTGCTTGATTCTTCCAGAGCGATGAATTTTAAACATATCATGGTTTTTCTGCACCATCCATTGTTCCTGAAGACAGCTAATGAAAAGGATGAGTATTTTAATATACCCTCTGAAACCCGAAAAAGATATCTTGATCTTTTTAAAAAATATGGTATTCAGTATGTTTTTGCCGGACATTATCATCGAAACTCTTTTGGAATGGCCGATGGTATACACATGGTGACAACAGGGCCAGTTGGTAAACCACTCGGCAATGATCCTTCAGGTTTCAGAATTATAACCATAAACGGTAAACGTGTGGAACATACCTATGTGGATCTGAATGCAGTTCCAGCAAAATAATTTAAAGGTAAGATGAACAAAAAAGTTATCCATAAGGGTACCTACTTCTTGAAATAGACCTTGGGTAATCCTACTGAAAGCGATAAATAACTGAATCGCAAATCGCAAATCGCGATATTCTCTATCTTTTTTAGATAAGAAAGCATAATGGGATGCGCCCACAGGACATTGTAATCCTGCTTGCGATCATATCATATGGAAAAAAGGACTGGCTCATTAAAGATCTCGCAAATTCACTGTATATCAGCCAGTCGGAGGTTTCTGAATCATTGAACCGTAGCCAGGTCGCCGGTCTAATCGACTATAACAAACGTCGGGTAAACCGTCATGCCCTTTACGAATTCATTGAATTCGGTCTGGCCTATGTTTTTCCAGTGCAGCCGGGACCGGTCGTAAGCGGCATGCCTACTGCACATTCCCATCCTGCACTGAAAGACAAAATAATAAGTGAACAATTCTACGTTTGGCCTGAACCGGGGGGATCTGTTAGGGGATTTGCTGTCGAGCCATTGTATGACAAACAGGTAAAAGCTGTGAAGGAGAATAGCGAACTTTACAAACTCCTTGCTATGGTTGATGTGTTACGTGTGGGCAACAGAAGAGAAGCCAAATTTGCCAAAGACATAGAGCCTGTTTAAAATTTATTCAATAAAAGTTTTATAGCTGATAGTTTGACCA
>CAZFKE010000031.1:0-23971 GCA_964519475.1 uncultured Sediminibacterium sp. | reverse complement strand
GAATGAGGGGTCAACATAAAACGGAATGGGGGGTGAGCATGCTCCGGAATCTACATTATGGAACAAGCTGATGCTGACATCATGTGCTTTGGACATACGCACAAACCTTATCATCGAACTTTGACCGAAATAGCAGATGGTAAAACAAGGTACCGCCATGCAATCAATATTGGTTCTGTAGGGAAACCCAAAGATGGGAACCCGAAAGGCTGTTATGTTTTGTTACATATTGATGCGGATAACAGTACCATTTACCCTGAAAGCATTAAAGTAGAATTTATCAGATTTGCGTATGATATAGAAAAGGCAGCTAAAGCTGTAGAAAATAGCCCGCTGCCAAATGAATATGCGGATATGCTAAGGAAGGGAAATTAAATAGAGGCAATTTGAAGAAACAACTCAAATCCGACGAATAAAAAGTTGATATATAGGATTCAAGAGGTTATCTGTTACCCGTCCAATCCCTGCGTTTATTAAGTTTTCCCGAGTGATTCCACCTTCCGAAGTTGGAATAGCTTTTCTATTAACAACTACCGCTGGTAAAGACGTTATTTTATATTCTTTGAGTTTAACAAGATAAGCTTCGGAATCCGACTGTTCAGCTAAGTTATAAGTCTGAACATCACAGTTCTCACAAGTCAGTGATTTCACCATATCAACGATAGGTAAACATAAAGGACAACCCGCTATAAATAACTCAATTTTTCGTTTAGCAAGAAATTCTTTTTGTTGATACAACCCTACTGCTCTGGTTGGGGGGTATCAAGATGCTTGTTATTATTCATTTGATCATAAGCTACCTGAATTTCTTTCATCTTTTTAGTTAAATCATCTGGTTGAATTGTCGGAAACTGAGTCCTAAGCATTTCAATAATATCTTCTTGTCCACAATCTCCGGGACAAGATTGGAATGCCTCAGAAATTTTTGCAGCCAAAGATTTTCGAAAAGCTTCATCTATAAGAAGTTCCTGTGCAATTCCAAGGGCCTTGCCTGCAGCTTTAAACTGATTCAAGATAAGTTCAGGATCTTTGTCGTCGTCCAGCATTCGTACAATGCCCTCTATTTGCCCTTTTACCGTATTGAGCCTGTTTTTTATATCTTTTGTTAAATCTCTCTGTAGCATTCTTCTTTTTTGCAAGTTATGTACTCGTAGGGGGTGGTCTCCAAATTTAAATAAATACTTATCTAAAAAAGCTCTCAGCAACCCGGCAGGCACCCCTTAAGCGCCTATATGTTTGACAAACAAATACGGAAATATGATCGAGCTCTTTTCGTAATTCGAAGATAATCAATTATGTATAGTGATTTTTCAGCTATTCAAAAGAATTGAAAAAAAATCTCAAAAATAATTTTGGAAGATACCCCCTCCCTCAGTTCATCTTTGACTTATAAAAAATAAAACATGAAAAAAAAACGAGTAATTGAAGTTTTTACGGCAGGTTGCAGCGTTTGTCAGCCTACTGTTGATATGATAAAAGGAATGGCTTGTTCCTCTTGTGAAGTCATCGTTTACGACGTATCCAAACCTTGTGATACTAAGGAATGTCTGCAAAAAGTTGAGCAATATGACATTAAATCCTTGCCAGCGGTTGTTGTAAATGGGGTATTACTTAACTGCTGCCAAAACCAGGGAGTATCGGAATCGGAGCTCCTAAAAGTAGGTGTTGGCGATGCAACAGGAGTTATCTAATCAACATTTAAAAAAAACCGTAAGTACAAATTATGAAAAAGCAATCTCCCCCATCATTTGCCATTTGTTTAATCCTAAGCTTATTAACAGTCTGCGCAAGTTCATTACAAGCGCAGACATCCGCAAAATCTTCTAAAATTAATACTAGTCAAGCAACATCAAACAAATTGGAAAAGAGTAAAACCATAAAGTTAGAAGTCAAAGGAATGAGTTGTCGACAAGGCTGTGCAAATGGACTTGACGCAACATTAAAAAAAGTTTCGGGCATTATCAAAAGCAAAACATCTTTTGACAACAACAACTCTGAAATAACTTTCGATGAATTAAAAATTACTGAAAAAGAAATTATAGCAATCGTGGAAAAAAGGGGCTTCAAAGCAAAATTGATAGAGAACACTAATAAATAAATCATGGCAACAGAAACTATTCAAATAAAAGCTTCCGGCATGATGTGCTCATTTTGTACAATGAGTGTAGAGAATGCATTAAAAAAGCATCCCGGAGTAAAAAGTGTGCTTGTGAACTTAGTGCACGGAGTTGTATTGGTTGAAGCCGATACTTCAATTGTTAGCAAAGAAAAAATCTCGCAGCAAATTGAGGGAATGGGCTACCCGGTATCTGCCACAGAAAGTCAACAACTGGCAAAGAACCAGGCGTTTCATAAAATGGTTAGATGGCGTGGATGGCTCGGAATGGGACTTTCAGCAGTGATTCTATTAGTAGATACCTTAAATATTTGGAGACTGCCAGTAATGGTTCGTTCAATTTTCAGCCTTGTAGTCGCACTATTTGTACTCGTATGGGTGGGAAAACCAGTATTGCAAAGAACAGTCCTTGTAATAAAGAAAGGTGTAATAAATGCTAATGTACTGCTTTCGTCTGCGGCATGGGGCTCATTGGTTATTGGTGCACTTTCTATTGTTGATCCACGCTGGCCTAACTTTTTGCCTGTGGCTGCCTGGCTAATGTCACTTCATTTAGTTTCAAACTATTTCAAACTTGGTACGAATTTAAAAGCGGCAGAAGCAGTCAAAGGGTTAATGTCACTTCAACCCTCCCGTGCAAAAGTTATCAGAGGTGGAGCAGAAGTAGATGTTAACATTGCGGAAATTTCAAAAGGCGAAAAAGTTGTTATTAAACCAGGTGAACGAATCCCTTTGGACGGGGAGGTGGTGCAAGGTAATGCCAGCGTTGATGAATCAAGTTTTACGGGTGAATCTGTTCCCGCATCTAAGGAAGCTGGAAGTAAGGTAATTGGTGGGACACTCAATTTGGATGGATCTTTACATATTGTTGTCACAAAAGTTGGAGAAGAATCTTTCTTAAATCAGCTCATCAAGCTTATGGCTCGTGTATCGGATAAAAAAGTTCCGTTAGAGCTAATGGCTGACAGAATAATGAACTATTACGGACCTACTGTTCTTGTTTTAGCTGCATTATCTTTTACAAGTTGGTTTATCTATTCTCAAGACCTTATTCAATCTACAATTGTTCTGCTTTCAGTTCTCATAATGGGGTATCCATGCGCATTAGGTATGACAACTCCCATGCTTGCTGCGATTGCGGGAGGCAAAGGCATATCAATTGGACTATTGGTAAAATCCGGAGAAGTATTCCAGCAACTTGCCCATGTTGATACTGTTGTATTTGACAAAACTGGAACACTAACTTATGGTAGGCCTACTGTAACAGATGTTATTCCTATAGACATCGAGGAAAGCCAATTATTAGAATGGGTGACTTCTATTGAAAGCAGATCTGAACACCCTCTGGGAGGAGCAATTGTTTTTTATGCCCAGTCGAAAAACATAATGCCTGCTCCAATTAATGACTTTCGCTCAACACCAGGACAGGGAGTAAAAGGGACAGTGGATGGTACTGAACTAAGTATTGGAAACTCTTACTATATAAAAAAGCAAGGCGGCGAAATACCTACTCAAATACAAAATGAGATTAAGCGCCTCTCGGCTGAAGGGAAAACAGCCATATTGGTATTAAGCGGTAAAAAGATCATTGGAGTTATCGCGCTTCAGGACAGTCCAAGAAAAGGAATTAAAAGTCTTTTTGATAAGCTGCATAACCGCAATATTAAAACAGTGATGCTTACGGGTGATTCAAAAGCGGTAGCCGATACAATTGGGTCTCAATTAGGAATTAAAGAAACTCATGCCCAGTTATTACCTGAACAAAAAGTGGAAGAAATAGAAAAGCTTCAAAAAGCAGGTAGAAAAGTGGCTATGGTTGGAGACGGTATAAATGATGGTCCTGCATTACTCCAATCAGATGTAGGTATTGCCGTGGGAGCTGGAACGGACGTAGCAATTGAATCAGCCGGAGTAATTATTATCGGAGACAGGCTAAATGATGTATATAATGCCCTGGCTCTCGGAAAGGCAAGTTATAGAACCATGCAGATAAATGTGGCAGTAGCAGTGTTATTTAATATTATAGGAATTATACTCGCGGCATTAGGTTATATCACTCCTGTGTTAGCCATTCTATTTATGATTGTAAGCATCGTAGGAATACTCCTTAACACACTAAGGGTAAGAACAATGAATTTACAAAGAACAACGGCTGCCGATGACGCAAAACCGCTTGCTGAAACTGAATTTCTTGTCTCTAATATGGTTTGTGAAGGATGCGCTGAAAAGATTACATCTGCTTTAAAATCAGTTCCAGGTGTTCATGAGATCAAGCCTAAAATAAGACAGAAGCATGTCTACGTTACTTATGAACCTTCAAAGGTGCAGATGAATGATTTGAAAGAAACGTTTGATAAAGCGGGTTTCAATGCAGTAGAAATATAATGCAATAATTAAAGAGATCAATCAGATGGAAGATAAAATATCAGGAACACCCGAAAATGATTATCGCATCAGTACAGAAATTCAGCGAGGAGCAGAAGTTAAATTGATTGTAGATGGACATTTAATAAAAGCTTACGAGGGCGAAACTGTCGCAGCAGCGATACTTGCTACGGGCAGACGTGCATTAAGGACAACAACCGTGAGAAATGAAATGCGGGGCTTGTATTGTGGAATCGGAATCTGCTTTGACTGTGTTATGGTTGTGAACGGTAGTCCCAATATAAGGACCTGCCAAACCTTCGTGAAGGAAGGAATGATTGTAGAATCACAAAAAGGCGAAGGAAAATGGAGGGAACAAAAATGAAAAACTCTAAGAACATTGTTATCATTGGTGGCGGCCCAGCCGGCATAGCGGCTGCAATTGAGGTGGTTCGTGGAGGCGCATATTGCACTTTAATTGATGAGGCTCCACAAATTGGCGGCCAGGTTTATCGTCAAACTTCCAAACATTTTCAGGTTTCAGAAAAACCTTTAACTCCAGAACAACTTCGTGGAAAGAACCTTCTTGCGGAGTTTAACGAAGTAGCAGATCATATAGAAGTTCTTTCATCCACCTCCGTTTTAGGTATATGGAAAAGCCATGAAATCTTATGGGCTTCTGAAGGAACTTCTGGAATAATACATGCGGATCAATTGATCATTGCAGCCGGAGCTTATGAACGCCCTGTACCATTTCCAGGTTGGACTTTACCTGGTGTTATGACAGTGGGTGGCGTTAAGTCTTTCATTAAAACAATGTATGTAAAGCCAGGACAACGAGCCATTGTATCTGGAACTGGACCTCTTATCATTAGTACAGCTACCAGACTTCATGAAATCGGTGTAGAAGTGCTTGCTGTTCTCGAAGCAGGTAATCCTCCCTGGTCCTCGCCCTTATTTTCAGAGGAATGGTCAGATGTAGATTTTGCAAGGAATATAGTGGAGGATTTGGATGAATTAAAACGCAATAACATTCCTTTACTTTTTAATCATGTTGTATGTGAAGCACATGGTAAGAACGAGGTTTCATCTGTTACATATTCTCCGGTTGATGGGCACGATTGGAAGCCGCTAAAGGATCAGGCAACAACAGTTGATGCAGATCTTATGATTGTAGGATTTGGCTTTGTCCCGAATAGTGAATTAACTCAGTTAGCAGGTTGTCGACATGAATTTTATCAGGGTATAGGTTGGTTTGTCTGGAAAGAGGAACTAATGCAAACTTCTATTCCCTGGATATTGTCAGTCGGTGACAGTTCACAAATCAGTGGCGCTATACTAGCAGAGGAAGAAGGTCGTATTGCAGGAGTAAAAGCGACTGAAAGCCTGGGTTTTGTTTCTGCACAGGAAGCAAAAAAACGTTATGAAAAACCTCTTCGTCGAATTCGTGCGTTTGAAATGTTTCGAAATACTATTAATGAAGCATCGGCTTTCCGCAAAGGTTTGTTTGAACTAATAAGGCCTGAGACATTGGTTTGCAGGTGTGAAGAAGTTGCACTTTCTGAAGTTAAAGACGCTATTGATCATGGTGTAGGTGATCTGCAATCGCTTAAGCTTTTTACACGGCTGGGAATGGGGCCTTGCCAAGGGTGCAACTGTGCTCCTTCTATGGGAGAATATTTGCATCATACCCTGGGCCTTACACCTAAAGAAGTTGGTCGTATTAATCCCCGGCCACCTGTTAAACCAGTCACATTAGGAGTTTTAGCAGAAATGGTAACTGAAGAAAAAAATATCAAAAGCGATTCATTTGATGCTATAAACAAGGGAGGTATGATATGAGAAATACAGATGTTATAATAGTTGGCGGAGGCGTAATCGGATGTGCGGTGGCTTATTATGTTGCAAAAGAAGGAATACCAGTAACGCTTATAGATAAACCTAAACGAGGGAGAGCAACCTCTGCTTCGGCAGGTGGGCTTTGGCCATTAGGCGAATCTGTAGGACTTGGATGTGGTGTTATTTTTCAGAAAACACTTATAGAAAGAGGATTAGTTCCCAAGGAAGTGCATGCACCTCCTCAGCTTCCTAAAACATTTCTCGATTTCGCAATTCAGTCAAATGAAATGTTCCCTACACTTGCCAATGAACTAAGAGAAACAAGCGGTATCGATTTCGAATATGAAGAAACTTCCTTGCTTTACCTGATGTATGATGATGTTGATGTAGCCTTCTCTAAAACACTTTTCGGAAATTGCCCTTGTGGTAATTCCCGCATTGATTGGCTTACTCCTGAAGAGCTTGTTAAAGTAGAACCTAATGTTACAAAAAAGATACTTGGCGCTTTGCGATTCAATGGAGACAACCAGGTAAATCCTTATGCACTTGCTGATGGATATAGGGAAGCTGCAAGAAAACTCGGAGCTGAAATTATAACCCACACTGAAGTAACAGGTATAATAGTCAATGTCGGCAGAATAGCTGGGGCCGAAACAACTGCTGGATTTATTTCATGTAATTATCTGATTAATGCAGCAGGTGCATGGGCACCACAAATTGGTAAAATGGCAGGAGTCGAAATTCCAGTGTATCCTGTGAGAGGCCAAATTATTGGAACTGAAACTTTACCTAATGTTCTTTCTGCCTGTATATCTACAAATGATTGTTATATAGCGCAGAAGTATCACGGTGAAATAATAATTGGAAGTACAACGGAAGAGAAAGGTTTTGATGTGGAAGTTACTCCATCAGCAATGAAAACCTTGTCTGCAGGAGCAATTCGGGCTTTGCCTTTTTTAGAAAAGGTTAAAGTAAAAAGAGTATGGTCAGGTCTCCGCCCCGGAACCTCAGATGAACTTCCAATACTTGGGCCGGTAAATGAATTAGAAGGTTATCTTAATGCCTGTGGACATTTTCGCACCGGTATTCTCACCTCTCCAATAACTGGCCTTTTAATTTCAGAAATGATTTTAGGGAAAACGTTGTCATACCCAGTTGACCCGTTTTTGCTCTCCGACAATCGCTTTAATCATTCTTATCATACAATCAACTCTCAAATAAATATATGAAAGCAGTAACCAAATATGACTATAAGCGGGAAGGGAGATTCTCATCTTACATGGAAATAAAAAATCAAGGTAAATGGAAATGATGAATAAACATCATACAGATAATCGTCAAAATTTGCTTCGCATTCTGTCAGCGGCGACATTTATAATTTTCTTTCAATTATATATGGTAGCTCCTCTTATACCGAGTCTATCTGCATTTTTTAATGTCTCAGAACAAAGAGTAGGATTAATAGTGCCAGCTTATCTCATACCTTATGGAGTATCTACGCTTTTCTATGGGCTGTTTGCGGATAGAATAGGCCCTAAACGAATCATTCTAACCTCACTTTTGGTTTTTGCCATATTAACAGCGCTCACAGCTTTTTCGCAATCCGTTAATCAGTTAATAACATGGAGATTTATTACCAGCCTTGGTGCCAGTGGAGTGGTACCGATTTCCCTTGCATGGATAAGTCAAGCATATTCTTTTGAAGAAAGAGGAAGACCATTGGGTTGGTTATTTGGTGCAATGGCGGGAGGTGGTGCATTTGGTTCAACAGTTGGTGTAGTGCTGGAACCCTTCGTTGGCTGGAAGATGTTATTTGTTGGAGTAGCAGCAATAGCATTCGTTATATGGATAACCTTATACCTGGCGTATCAAAAAATAGCGGTACCACAAATAGCTAAACACGAACTTACTGTAAGTAAAGTTTTCAATGGCTATAAACAATTGTTGACATCAAAGCGGGGTAAAACAACCTATACGTTTGTTTTGCTTAATGCAATTTTTCATGCTGGAGTCTTTACATGGTTAGGCCTGTATTTTAAAAGGATATACGACCTAAATGAAATTCAGATTGGTATAGCGATTTTAGGTTATGGCATACCTGGCTTTCTGCTGGGGCCATACATCGGAAAGCTTGCGGATATAAAAGGTAGAAGCAAATTATTGCCATTTGGATTAGGACTAAGCGCTTTATCGTCTTTAATCTTGGCTTTTCCTCTGCCATTAGCATTTGCTGCCATAGCTGTTACGATTTTATCATTGGGATATGACTTGACCCAACCGCTTCTGGCAGGAATTATTACACAGGTGGGTAAAGAAAGAGCAGGACAGGCTATGAGCTTAAATGTCTTTATGCTTTTTGTAGGGTTTGGCATAGGCAGCTATTTATTTGGATTGGCGCTCAGTCTTAGCTTCTCGCAGGCGCTAATAATATTTTCCTTATTTCAGATAACACTAACCTTACTGGCATTGCGGCTTTTCAGAACAGAAATGCAAGTGCAACATGCAAATAAAAAAGTAATTAAAGCATTAAATAAAAATTTATGAGTATGGACAAAGATATCGGATTGATTAAGTTATTGTTTGCAGCATTTTTAGTGGCAATTCTGTTCATTGTGTCCGCCTGTTCAGATCAACAAAGAAAAAATGAACAAGGCATAACCAATGTGCAAACTAAAGCTGCTGCTATAAATAAACTGAAAATGAGGGTTGATGGAATGACATGCATGGCTTGCCAGTCAAACGTTAAAAATGCAATTAAATCATTGGATGGTGTAATGGATGTTGAAGTAAGTCTTGAGAAAAGAATGGCCTTTGTTTCCTACGATAGTTTAAAAGTTAAGCCTGAACAAATACAAAAGGTGGTAAATGATAAAGGCTATACTGCCAGTAAACCAATTAAAGAAAAACAATGAGTTTAGAAAATTTTTTGGAGCAATTTAGCCAGGCGTTGGCAGCAGGTTCTGCTTTTAGTTTATTCATTGCTGCAATTGCAGGCATTATTTCTACCGGCGTCTGTCCCTGTACACTTCCTGTTGGACTTGGCATTGCGGGGTTGGTAAGCAGCAATACAGAAAAGCAGTCAAATAAAGGATATGTAATCGCCTTTGCTTTCTTTTTAGGCATTGTAGTTTGCCTGGCTTTACTCGGTGCATTAGCGGGGAAATTAGGTGTATTTCTCACTGAAAGATTTGGTCAATATTGGGCTTTATCTATGGCATTAATTTCTGCGTTTGCTGCGGTTGTTGCCTTCTATGGCCCAAGAATAAACATAGCAAAGTTAGCCGCTCTAAGAAGGCCTGGCTTTTGGGGTTCATTTACTTACGGATTAGTGTTTAGCTTAGGTACTTCTGCAGCCCCTCTACTATTATTGCTTTCGGTCGCTGCTGCAAAGGCCAATCCATTGTATGGCTTTTTACTGGCTCTTTCTTTCGGTACCGGAAGAGGATTACCTTTTCTGATCGTTAGTGCTTTTGCCGGTGCTGTAACCAAGTTTGCCCAACTTACCTGGTTAAGAAGAAGTATTCAAATTTTTAGTGGCCTAGCGCTATTGTTTGTATGCTACTATTATATCAGAGTGTATATTAATTTGACATGATAAAACTTATACATTGAAGCTATTTCCAAAGGTATTGCGTGTGTTGCACGATTAAGACACGGCTTAAAATTTAACCTTCTTACCACCGTGTTGGCAAGAATAAGTAAGGAGAATGAAAGATGGAAAATGAAAAATTTGAGAAGATGCATTGAGGCCTGTCAGGCTTGCGTTACCGAATGCAACATGTGTTTGAGTAATAGCCTTGGAATGTCTGAAATGAAAGAATGTGCGCGACCTTGCCTGGATTGCGCTGACATTTGTACGCTATGCGCTGATTATTGTGCCCGAAATTCAACTTATATGAATGCGGTACGTGTGCAATATAAAATGGCAGCCTTTATGCTTCACCAGGCTGCCGAACAGGCGCTTCGCACCCTGGTACAAACAGGTACCGGCTTTCACTGTAACACGCATAACATAGACCGGTTGATCCGTTACGAAAGCATGGTATCGTTCCAACTGCCGGATGTTTTCCCCCGGAAAACGGAGAATGAAAAGCGGCTATTTAATCTTTTACAGAAAGCTTATGTGGATGCACGGTATAAAGAAAGCTATAGCATTAATCTTGCCGATCTGATGGTACTCATAGAGAGGGTAACAGGGATAAAGGATATTCTAACCCAATCACGGCAGTTTTTTAAAGGTGCTTATTAACTTTGTACCTATATGAAAAACAGGCCTATTATTTCCTTTCTGACTTTTTCAATTTATACCAGTCCTGAATCTGTTACCAGATTGCTGGAAACACACCATAAAACATGGTCATCCAGGTTTGATCATTGGTCGTTGCAGTCCACACAGAAAAGGCTGGAAGGTGGCTACTGGAATATGTTTGTCTGGACGCATTTTGTAAGCGTGGCGGCAGTATTATTTTTGATCACGATTCTGATTGGTGTTGGTACAGGTATCCAGCAATGGCAATTGAATGCGGGACTACTGGTGGTTTTGGTTGTCTTATATCAGGTTTTGAAAACCGTTTTATACAAACCTCGTTATGAGCTGCATTTTCTGCCGCTATTACATAATGCGATGCAGCAGTTGACAGCCGGTGCGAATGCGGCGATGTCAAAAGCCAAACAACAGCAGTACCACACCTTCACTTTACTGTTGATCCAATACATTTTTCAAAGCCTTTCAGGCTGCTCCAAAATCTCCAAAGGAAAGATCCAGCGGGAACTGCTTTGCCGCCAGTACGGGATCAGCAAAGAGGCCCTTGATGAGCCGCTGGATGCTTTACTGCAAAAGCCCTATTCGGAACAGGGTAAAAGAAAGCAGACGCAGATCATGGATGATTTCGGGCAGGCGCGTGATTATTTTGACGCACTTGGCAGTCAGCCTGCCAAAGATTTACTCGAAGCATTGAAAATGGAACTGCTGTCAGGTAAAAAATGACAGTCTGATCAATCTTAAGTATACTTAATCCGTTTTTGTCGCTTTGTTTGTTGTGTATTTCGGAAACAGATTACTATGAACGAGTTTCCGATAATGTTCCCTTACTCCCAGGAGGAGTTTTGGGAAAAAATGACACAAGTGGTGGAAAAGGTAGTGGAAGCCAGGCTCTCTGCACCACCAGCCAAAACCAATCCTGCCAACCTGCCGGATAAGGCGCTTTTAAAAGCCAGCGAGGTCTGCCTGATCTTCCAGGTCTCCAAACCCACGCTCTATTGCTGGATGAAAGAGGATAAACTCAAAAGTTTCAAGATCCGTTCCCGCCGGTATTTCTCTCGCGCAGATATCGAAGCGATCATCTACCAGCGCCCTCTTTTACCCAACCCCCTAAACCTTTAGACATGAATTGTGAACAGGCCAACCGGCTGGAGCTGGCAGGGTATCTTATCCTGCTGGGCCACCAGCCCGTTAAGACAAGAGGAAATACCTTGTGGTATCATTCTCCATTACATACAGACAGGACACCTTCTTTTAAAGTAGACAGGTCAAAAAACACCTGGTATGATTTCGGGCTGGGTAGGGGCGGCACGCTGGTGGATTTTGTGTGTGCTTTGAATGCCTGCAATATTTCCCAGGCACTGCAAAAAATCGAATCCGGCGAAGGGCGGTATCTTTCTTCTTTTCCCCCGCAAAAAAGCACCAGCGAACCGGAAGAAAACAGGATCAAAATCGTCCGGGTATCCGACCGGATCACAGACATGGTTTTGGTGCGCTATTTACACCAGCGCAACATACCCAAAGCCATCGCGGAAAAATTCTGTCAGCAGGTCACTTACCAATCAGGCGAGAAACTGTATTTAGCCATCGGGTTTAAGAACAACGCCGGAGGCTACGAATTACGTTCCCCGAATATCAAAGGATCATCTTCCCCCAAGTTTATTTCCTGGCTGAATAACAGCGCGGATTCTGTAAGCGTATTTGAGGGCTTTTTTGATTTCCTTACCTACCAGTCCATTCACCGGAACCAGCCGCAGGAACCCAGCAATTTCCTGGTGCTGAACTCCCTTTCTTTTTTCACCCGCAGTTTATTGCTCATGGAAAAACACGAACGGATACACTGCTACCTGGACAATGATCCGGCGGGCAGAAAATGCCTTGAACAGGCTTTGTCAAGAACAAAAAAACTGAGTGATGAAAGTGGGTTATACAGGGGGTATAAAGATTTAAACGAGTGGTCGGTCAGTTTTGGCCAGCAGCGAAAAATGGATCATTCACAGCAACTGAAGCTTTAAGTTTCTTACAAAGCGAGCGGTGTTTTTGTTGCACAAAAACGCTGGCTCGCTTTTGCTCCCGTTGGTCGCAAAAGATATTGAAGATGACAGAAACAGTGCAGACATATCAAAAGAAATCCGGAGGCAGGCCCAAAAAAGGGATCAGACGGGAAGCCGGAACAGGTGTACGTTTTACAAAGTCGGAGTACTTTATCGTGAAGCAAAAAGCCACAAAAGCAGGGTTAAAGATCACGCCCTATATCCGTACAATGGCCATAGAAGGGCAGGTGCTAGCAAGGCTTAGTGTGGAAGAAAAACAGTTGTTAAAGCAATTGACCGGGATGGCGAATAACATCAACCAGATGGCCAAAAAAGCACACCAGGAAGGTTTGCTCAAAGCCCTTTTTTTCTTTGAAAAAACAAGGGCAGAATTAGATGATTTTTTAAACCGTTTGCGCTATGACCAGTAAAATTATCCCGCCCGGAAAATCCTTTGCTGGCGTGTGCAGGTATTTGTGCGAAAATACCCGGCGCGCCGAGGTCATTTTATCGGAGGGGGTAAGGGACTACGATCACAAATTAATGGCACAGGATTTCGAGTAGCAGCGACGCTATAACCCTGGCCTGAAATCACCCGTACAGCACATCATTTTATCTTACTATCCGGGCGAAAAACTGGACAACGAACAGCTGGCCGGAATTGCCAGCGCATACCTGGAAAAAGTAGGGATCATGAACACGCAATTCGTGGTGGTTAAACACAACGACCGTGACCATCTGCATACCCATATTGTATGCAACCGCGTAGACAATGACGGCAAGACCATCAGGGATAGTTTTTTAGGGTTGCGGGGAAAGAAAGCAGCACAGGCGTTGACACTCCATTACGGGTTGAAGCAGGCACTGCAAAAGGACCTGCAACGGACACACCTGGAGCGTATGAACCAGTACGAAGCCACCCGCTACGAAATATTCCGAACTGTGGCTGAACTGCTTCCCAAATGTCGCAGTATAGACGAATTAAAAACCCGTCTGGCCACACGCGAGATTGAGCTGATCTTTAAGTACAAAAGTCAGACAAAGGAAGTGCAGGGACTGAGTTTTAAGAAAGCCGCTTTCAAATACAAAGGATCTGAAATAGACCGTGAATTTTCCTACCGAAAACTGTCTAAGCAATTGGCCTTGCAACAGTCCCAAAAACTGATGCAGCCAGGCGCGCGGTTACACGGATTAGACCAGCAGCAGAGCAGGCATATTTCACAGCATAACAGGTTATTGGAAGAATTGCTGAAACCGGAACACCAGCAGGAACAGACACCCCACGAGCTGCTACAGAAAAAACGTAAACATAAACACAAAGGATTAGGATTATGAGCGAACTATTAATGCAGGCAATCATTGAAAAACTGGAGGGAATTGAGTTGTTCCTGAAGGCCACTGATTGTAACAAATCACAACCGGTAGACAGGGTACCGATGGTAAACGAAATAAACGCTTTGAAAAAGGAGCTACCGGTACTGCTTGCCCGCTATTCTCCCGATGCTAAAAAGCTGGATGAACTAACCAGAAGCATTGACCGGCTACAGCAGCAGATACGGGCGATGCCTGATACTTCCAAAGTGGAGCACCGCCACCACTTTCACAAAGGAACCTGGATTGCTATTGCCTTGTTTCTTGTTTCTCTGTTGCTTGCCTGGGGTTGGGCGAATACTTATAAAGCTGCACAGCTATCTGAAGTAAATGATATTAAATACCGGCATTTAAAAATAGCAGGTAACCAGTGGGTTCTACAACTCTGCAGTCATACGGACAGCCTTTACCTGAAAGATGAGACCCGATTCAGGAATAAGGTGGAACAGGAAGAGCAGCGCTTGATCCAGCAGGCGGAGTTGCTTCATCTTGCGGGTGAAAAAGAAAAAGAAGCCAGGGTTCTAAAAGATCGGGCTGGCAGATAAATTAAGTTGACTATTTCTTACTTCAAGGTTCGGTAATTTTTTAAGCGGCTATACGTCCAATATCAAGGCATTGGAGGTATAGCCTGTTTAAAATGTAATGAAAAGAAATTTATTTATCCCTGATCTTCTCTTGTAGCATTGTCAGGCTCCTAATAATCTCATCAAAATCCGGCGCCGCTTCATAGATCATTTGTTCTTGCATGAATTGATAGTCTTTTCTATAATCTTCGATTACCTCAGCCGGTGGTAGAAAAGAAATGGTCTTGGGGGCCAGTGATTCGTAGTCTACCCATGAAATGCGCATATACCATTCCCGATGTTGCATTAATTGAGTGTACAACTCTGTATCATCTAAGGCCTCGTCTGCAAAGGGAGAGTCAATCATCTTGTGGAGATCATAGAGATGACGCGACATTCTCTCTGTTCTGATCTTGCTTTTGTCTGGCTTGCCAAACTCTTCATGTAAAAGAAAGAACTTTTCTAAAAATGTTTTCCTGGGCGCTGCTGTTTCTGTATCAAATAATGTTTCTGCATATGCTGGTTGCGGATTAAACTCATGTAGTATGGACTGCACACTTGTTTTATCTGCTGGTAGAAGAGCGGACCTAGCACTAACTTCTACTTTTACTTCATCGGCTAAATATGGATTAGCTTCATACAATGAGTTATACTTTACAAATAGTGTTTGGGGGTCGGTGTCTGGCATATCTGCTTTTAATGGTGCAGCTTCAATGGAAATGATACCTGCAGGCATTCCTAACCCTGCTAATTGATTTTCGAGTTCTGTTTTCAATTCATTACTGGTAAAAAGACTGCCTTTCTTTTTCAATTTTGTTACAAAAGTTTTGGAAGGCTCTTTCATGTATTCTATTCCAAATGCTGAGGGATCCAAGGCAATATCAATGTCTTCGGAAAAGCGAGATACCAATTTCCAGCTTTTACTAAGAGAGGTTCCGCCTTTAAACACCATTTTATCTCCATACTTCGATTGAAAAAGCGCCCTTAGCACAACGGTTACCCACCAGTCTTTTTCAATGGCTTTTGCAAAAATGCCACTCGCTTGTTCAGCTACACCAATGGTTTGTTTTCTTTGTGTATCAGTAAGTTTTAGCCAGGGAATCATACTTTATCTTCTTTCAACAGTTTAATAATGTAATCGTTAATTTTCGCTGATGTCAGCGATAAATCGTGTTTTAAGATTTCAGGCTTTTCATCCCTGAGCAATCGTTGGATACTGCTTTTTGTTTTATCATCTATGTTATTTATATCAAGTTCTTCAAGGGCCTGGATAACCAGACTGCTAATTTTTCCCTTCCGGGATAGGCGTTTATGTGTAGTGGGTTTGAACTTTATTTCCAGCCTTCCCAGCGAAAACTGTTTGGCATGACCATCAGTGATATAAACCCTTCGCGTTGGCACTTGTGTTGTAAGACCAAGTTTGTTGAGCGCATATGCGCCTGCAGGTTTAACATTCACTTTTTCCTTTTTAGCTATCGAATCTACTACCTCATCTGCCGATGGTATATGTTCTCCCAGAATAGAATCCATTTTAGGAACATAGTATATCCCATGAGTCAGGCGCTTTATCTCTCCTTTTTGTGCTAATCGGGATAAAGCTTTTTTAATGGCAGCATCCGTTCCTTCTCCTCTGAAATCAGAGGGAAAGATTAATCCGCCCTTTTTTTTCTGCCTGATCATCGCTTCTATAGTACTATGAATATCTCCCATTTGTCACTGTTTTTACAAAAGTAGTGACAAATATACAGACAAAAGTTCACACAAATGTCACTACATTTAAAAAATTGGTGACAAGGGGTAAGGAGCAATATAAACCATCAAAAGGGCAAGAATAGGGTAATTGAAGCCCCAAAGGAGCAAAAGGCGGATAGCTGTAATTATGTGATTTCCAATAGATTTTGATCTGATTGCTTCCATAGCTGTTATATTTTTAGTCAAAAACATAACAGATTATTCGTTTATAGTAATTTGACGCATTTGTGAATGTAGTTTACCTTTTAACTCGTTCATATTATTACTGATCTTCCTTTGCGTCACCTTCGCATACAATTGGGTTGTCTTAATGCTTCTGTGCCCCAGCATCTGGCTAACCGTTTCAATCGGAACGTCATTTTCAAGCGTTACCGTGGTTGCAAAAGTGTGCCGGGCAATATGGGTCGTGAGGTATTTGTTGATCTCGCAAACAGTTGCTATTTCTTTCAGGTAGGCATTGTAACACTGATTCGTATTGACCGGCAGCAGGCAACCTTTCGCCTGGCAATAGAGATCGTTTTTGTATCGTTCGATTATTTCGAGCGCGATAGGAAGCAAAGGAACCCTTTCGTTGGTGCCGGTTTTCTCCCTGTCTTTTGCGATCCATTTACCGCTATCAATGCCGGTAACTATATTTTCCGGGGTTAACTTGTAAAGATCAATATAACCGAAACCGGTAAAACAGCAGAAAACAAAAACATCCCCTACTTCAGCAAGCCGGGCTGGTAAATCCTTGTTGTACAACTTCATTATTTCTTCCATCGTTAAACGTTCGCGTTGCGGCGGATTGTAGGTGCACCTGAATTGCGAAACCGGATTTTTCTCCAGCCATTCCTGGTCAATCGCAAACTTGATGATGCGTTTGAACGTGTGTATGTATTTCATGGCTGAATTATTGGATAATTTGTCTCTTGTAACCAGGTAATGTTCAAGTTCAGTGATAAAAGATATTTTGATCTCCGGGAGATTCATATCAGAAACCTTGAACCTGTATTTGATAAATGCTTTTATTTTTTCATTGGTAGTATGAATACATTTAAGCGTGTTGGGTGATTTTTTGCTGATCAATACTTTTTCATTGAACCTGCTATGATAAAAATCCAACAGCTCTTTTAATGTTTTCTCTTTCTCCCTGATGCCGAGGTATTCGTTTTTTAGAAGCTCGGCAGTAATGGATTTATCGAGGGCAACCATCCGGTCATAACGTTTCAGAATATCTGCCCTGATGATCGCGAGTTGCTTGTTGATTTCCTTTGCGCTTTCTGTATCCCCGATAATACTTTGCTGTTTCTGATTCCATTGTCTTGGAAGTACGCGAAATCGGGTTGCCAACTCTGTTCTTTTATTATCTATCGTAATGCGGACATAGATAACATTGCTTCCATTTTTGCTGCGTTGAGTGTTCAATCTAAAATTGATTGAGAAAACAACGGGTCTTGTGTTTGCCATACATTCGATTCTTTTTTTGCTCACCTTTTTAAGGGGTGATTGGTTAAAAAATAGTACCAATTTTTTCCTACCCTCGATCTTTGTAAACCAGTTACAGTAAAGGGTTTCCGACGAAAAAGTGAGCAAACCGTTTCAAAAAGCGTGCTCACCTTTTACAGCGGTAAAATGAGGTAATTGTAAGGCAACTAAGGAAGCGTTAAAATGACAAAACCAGCGTAAACATTGAGTTTCACGCGGGTTTCTTAAACTAAGGGTTCTATTCTTAACCCTGAAAAGTAGTCCCTCTCGAACTGTTTTCGAACCACTTTATGGATGATTTACGGCGACTGGCTGCAATTGGAGCTTGATGCCAATAGATAATCTGCCTTTTAGGAGGCAGCAGGACTTTTTTGTGAGTAGGATAAATGTGAAGAAGGATGAAAAAGTTATTACTGACCCAGGTATGTGCCCACAAGTTCAGGGAAGAGTTATTCTCCGGGAACTCTCTTTTCTTTCACCAGCAGCCTCCACTTTTCCGGCAAGTGTTCCCGCCACGACCTCCTCCACCATCCCGGAAAAGATACCGCTTGCCCTAAATCAACACAAATACAGAGACTTAATTTTTTCACTTTAAAACTATTTAATCATGGCAGAGTATAAACGGAGAATGCTAACGTTAAGCACGGGCAAACAAATAAAACTGTACGGAAACAGTATCGGGATTGGCAAATCACTGGAGGTAGCAGAAGGATATGCCCCTAACATATTTCCCCATTTATCCAATGAAGACAAGGAAAAATCCATTCCGGCAGTTTCCAATCCCCATCAGCTTACAGCGGAGGAGATGTATGAACTGGCAGATTATTCCATACGGCTATGGCTGGATTTGAAGGACAATATCCGCAAGCATGGTGTGAACAGTCCTAAGGTTTTTAATAGTGATGCTTTACGATGATCACTGGTCAATAAGCAATGGGCCTATTCATTGTAAGCAGGGAGCAAATGACTTTGAAATAGCAAATATACCGCTTCACTAAAAGGAGGACTGTTTGAAAGTTTTTAAGGCGAGCGGTGTTGTCGTCGAACATAAATGTTCTCCAACCACGCTCGCCTTTTACTCCCGTTAGTCGCAAAAGGAATACAGAAAACACTTTAAAATGAGGATGTATGGAAACAGTGAGCAAGAAACAGAAAAAGGCCGGAAGACCGGCTAAAGCCATTAAGAAAGAAATACGGGCCTGCGTAAGATTTACCCGTCACGAGTATTTTATTATCCGGGAAAAAGCTGCTCAGGCAGGCGTAAATGCTTCGGTTTATATTCGGCAAACGGCAATTCAGGGAAGGATAATTTCCCGGCTTACCGCCGACGAAGTACAAATCGTCAGGCAGTTGATTGGCATGTCGGTAAATATTAACCAGGTAGCAAAAATTTGTCACCGTGAAGGATTGTACGAAGCCATGCAGTATTTCGAACACTACAGGAACCAGATTGATCACCTGCTTAAAAAGTTAAAGCCATGATCAGCAAGCCGGTTCCCGCGAATTCTTTTTATCATACCTGCCGTTACATTAGCAACAAACCTGGTGCAGAATTATTGATTGCGGAGGGAGTACGAGGGCACGATTATAAGTTAATGGCGGAAGATTTTCAGACCCAACAGCAATTGAGACCGGATAAAAAGAAAGCCTGCTTTCATTCCATTCTCAGTTTTTACCCCGGCGAAAGGCCATCAGATGAAACAATGAAGGAGATAGCTCTCAAGTATTTAAAGGAATTAAGAATCTTGAATACTCAATATGCCATCAGCAAGCACACGGATAAAGCGCACCTGCACCTGCATATTGTTGCCAACATGGTGAACAATGAAGGGAGAGTTATCAGCGACAGTTGGATTGGGTTAAGAGGAAAGAAGATTGCCCAGCGGCTTACCCAGGAATACAAATTAATTCCGGCTATAGAAAAAAACCTTCGCCTTACTAACCTGGAAGCCCTTAGTAATTCGGAAGCTAACAAGTACAAAATCTACCTCGCTATTTCCGAAAATGTCCCACATTGCCGCACCATGGAGGAACTCGAAATACGACTATTGACGCAAGGTATCCAAACACAATATAAATACAGAGGTCGGACGCAGGAAAAGCAAGGAGTAAGTTTTAAGCTGGAGAATATTTCTTTCAAAGGCAGCCAGGTGGATAGAAAATATTCTCTTTCGGGGCTGGAAAAGATATTGACTTTACAGCAAAGGCAAGTATTGGAACAGCGATACAATGCGGAGAACAGGTTGCATTCTAAAGGGTTTTTCTCTGCCGAAAAACCTCCGGCATATCAAACTTCAAAGTCTATCTCTTTGCTGGAAAGCGGAAAAGAGATTAGCCAAGATATTGCTAAGGGGATGGAAAAATCCATTGAAATTCTGATGAAGAGCGAACAAACACAGGAGCAGACTCCGTACGAATTAACGCAGGAGGCATTTCGGAAAAAGAGGAGAAAGCAATCCCAACAGCTTAACCGATAGTTATATTCCCAAACTTAAAATGAAAAAATTATGAATGAACAGGATAATAATACCAGTGCAGCATTTATGGAAGTGACTTCCCGAAAAGTGGAAGGGCAGGATAAAAAGATTGCTGCTATCGAAGAAAAAATGAAAGATATACCGGTCAATAATGAACTGTTTCGTAAATTATTGGATAGTGTTGAAATACTTCGTTCTGACCTTGGGTCGGTTTCATTGCTGCCGGGAAAGATCAGCCATTTTTCAAACAGGTTGGATTTGGCTATGGATTTATTGAAGCAACCTGCTACCAATAAGGTAATTCATCATCATCATATCCCAAAACTGATCTGGATTTCTTTAGGATTATTTATTGTGCTTTGCCTGGTCTGTTCCGGGTGGTACGTTACCAGCACTAAGTTAGATGGTTTTGTCGCCAGCGACACGAAATACCGGCAGTTGCGGCTGGATACTACCCATAAAAGTCTTCAGCTTTATCTTGACCAGTTGGACAATCTATATAAAACGCAGCCAGATCTTCGGAAAAAAGTTCTTGAAACAGAAGAAGAATACCGACTTAATCTTGAACGCTTGCAAAAAGCAGAACGGCTAAAAACAGAGGCTAAAAATCTGGAGAAAGCAGCCGGGAGAAAATAGAGACGTGTACTTTCCACCCAGTCCATTGATTTTGAAACCCGATTTGCTTAAGGCCCTTTCGGCCATTTCCCGGCCAATTAACGGCCAATATGGCCATACTTTTAGACATTTATAGACAAAACCACTCTTTTTTTCACGTCTTTTTGTCCAAAAAACATATTGCTGCTCTATAAAATGATGGAAAAATATTTCGATGAGGCAACTGAGTCGATTACATTAATAGATATCAATCTGTTAAACCAACCGCTCTTCCAGCATATCTTTCCAAAGAATAAATCCTTTTTGATCATCAGAGTAATCATGAAGAATTCGGTTAAAATTTTCCGGTGGGGCCATAAGAAAAGCCTGCCTGCCCTGCTTTCGGATAATATCCAGGTGCCAATCTATTTCCTTCAACCTTATTGGCAAATCGGATACTCTTTTTGGAAAATGCCACAAATAACTTGCCTCTTCCGTATCCAGTGTTTCCAGGATGATGTGAAATTGTTCTGTTCCTTCTAAAAGAAACACAAAGGAAAATGGCTGCAATACAAACCGGACTTTTACCAAATGCCCCGCATGATTATCGGCCAGGTATCGCAGATGTCTGTGATGTTTGAATTGAGTATGCTGTAGCATATCTTCCAAAAGTCCTTCACCCGATTCGTATAAAGGGTGGTCAGTTTGAAGCTGCTGATCTAATTCACTTTTGGTAACCGTGTTTGCCCTTCCAAACAACGGTTTAGTGACAAATTGAAAGCGGACTCCTTCAATAATTTGCCGGTCTATTTTTTTAATATCTTCCGAGGAGGTCAATTGAGAAACCAACTGCCCTTTTTCTATCTCTGCATATATAGCTGCTTTAATATATTTGGACTTCAGGGCTTTTGCAAAATAGGGCTTCAGCACTTCAAATTCAGGCCGGATATCATCGTGCTGTATCTCAAATTCTATTTTCATATTCGTTTCGGCAGCTGTGTATGCAAAGGCAATGCTACCGTATCGGAATTCCAGCGATTCAATGGCCACATTTATTTCCTTGTCTATAGTTACGAGTGTACTTTTTTCAGCAGCAATAATATTTTCTTCAATAGGGTCGTCGAATAAAGTCGCCTGCCTTTCCAGTTTTCTATAATAAGTATTTCTTTTCAGAAACATCTTATTTAGATAGTCAATTTTAATATCACGGTAATCGTATATTACCGGCGTAAGCTCCGAGCGTTGAACCCTGCCCATATACTGTATTAATTTCCCTTCAAAGGAAAAAGGATAGACGAGAAACAAACAGGTCGCATTATGAAGGTCTGTTCCTTCCCCAAAGAATTGTCCTGTAGTAATTAAAGCCTGATAATTTCCAGTATGCAATAGCTTCCATTTGGCGACGCGACTATTTTCGGAATCTTCACCGCTCAATGTGATTACTTCATAAGATTGTTTAAGATATTGCTGCAGAGAATCGATATGCTCTTTTCGCTCCGTGAGAATAACCACCTTTTTGCCGCTGTTTAATTCATTGGTTAAATCCTGCAAAATCAGTTTATTCCGGGAAGAATCATGCACCAGTATTTTAGATAAGGTTTCAAACCGATCTGTTTTTGAATTGAAAGGCACATCCAGGTCAGTATTTCTGATAATAATGGCAGCTTGTTTATGCTTGCCAGTTTGTTGTGCCGTTATCTCGGCAATTATTTCTCCCAGGTGAATAAAAATTAGTTTGCCATCATTGTATTTTCTGAAAGGCGTGGCCGTAAGGCCATACAAATAATGACTATTGAACTGCTGTATGGTGTTCCTATAGTTTTCAGCAGGTATATGATGGCACTCGTCAATTAATATCGTTCCAAATGTATTCTTGAGTGCTGTACTTTCTCCTTTGCCTATTTCTTTAATGAGGCTTTGAATGCTGGCGACGGTAATTTGCTTGCCGACCTTTGATTTCCCCTGGCCTATTTTTCCTATTTCCTGTTTTGGAATTCCCAAAAAGGCTTCAATTCTTTCTATCCACTGATCCATCAGTTGTTTTCGGTGAACTACTATTAATGAAGGTTGTTGTTTATCAGCAATTATTTTTAAACCAATTACTGTTTTTCCTGATCCTGGTGGAGCAACAATCACTCCCATTTCTTTTTTATTGGTTGCTTCAAAAGCCGGAATCTGATAGCTCCTTAATACTGTCTGGAAGTTAAATAAAACAGATGCTTTCTTTTGTCTTTGATCTTCAAAAGTATAAGCAATACCTGCATCCTTACAAAACCGTAATAATCTGCCGGCAAACCCTCTTGGTAAGATAACATCCCCGTCAGTTTCTTCAATAAACCGGAAATAGCGTTCTGTTCCGAATGTATTTTTCCCGATTTTCTTTTTGATGATAAATTCTGTATTTGAAAAATTTAATTCTTCTTTTAGAAAAGTGATTAGATGAAGTGGTATGGCAGAGCGGTTTAGCCGTAAAGCATTGCTTAATGATATTGTTAAGTTGTTATTATCCCTGAGTTCAATGGCGCCTGTCTTATTGGGGTTGATATGTGAAATAGAATGATAAATCTCATCTAATAGCTCTACACTCGCTTTTTCAATCTTTGAAAGAAAATTCCACTGATTAGGAAATGGCATCAATGTCTGCGGATCAATAAAGCAACTATTTCCCTGATCCAAAGCAAGCTTATGTAGTGGCAATGCTATCAAATTTCCGAGACCTTTGCCGGAAAGAGTATCCTGATTTGGAAACAACCTGTCAAAGCTTGAATTTTTATCAAAAGCTGAAATAACACTTGATTTAGTTAGAAATGATAAGATGATCTTTCTGCTTTTGATGGCCGGATAAGGCTGATTGAAAAATACCCATACATGCCCGCCTTTTCCTGAGCGGGAACGTTCCAGGTAAGCGGGTATGTTTTTGGCTTTGCAGCATTCAAGAAATTTCCTGCTATCCGCAATCCAGTTCTGTTCATCAAAATCCGCAGTAATAAACCACGAAGTATTATCCTTTAATAGCGGGTATATCCCAACAAGCTGGTCGCCGTTCAAATGTTTTGCGAGCTGGTCATCTGCAAATGGCAGTGTAGATTCCGGAGCATGCTCACCCCCCATTCCGTTTTATGTTGACCCCTCAT
>CAZFKE010000030.1:1662-25943 GCA_964519475.1 uncultured Sediminibacterium sp. | reverse complement strand
GAAAAGTCAGCAAAGACTTTTTATTCGGCTGGAGGCTACTCTGGATACTGAATGTTGATACCTAATGAACGGTTATCATTTTCCGAAACTGCTCGATTCCCTTTTAGGAATTGACAGATTGCGGTTCTCATTCATTTTCCTGAGTCGGCGGCAACAAATAAAAAAATTCAAGAATTCCGGTTTGCCTGACTTCTTGACTATTATGATATTATGAAATCAGGATTCGTCAACATTTTCGGCCGTCCCAACGCAGGTAAAAGCACCTTACTCAATGCCCTGATAGGCGAGAAGATGGCTATTGTATCTTCCAAAGTGCAAACCACCCGGCATAGGATCAAAGCATTTCTGAATAAACCGGGTGAGTACCAGGTCATATTTTCAGATACCCCCGGTATTATCGATCCAAGGTACAAACTGCACGAAAAGATGATGGGCTCTGTAAAAAGTGCCCTGGAAGATGCCGATGTAGCGCTCCTGATGGTGGATGCCAATGAAAATCTGGAAGAGGTTGATACTATTTTCACTTCTCTTCGTTTACAGGTTCCCTGTATTGTGGTCCTGAATAAGATTGATGAAGCCGCCAATGGCAAAATTGCTCTCGCCGAAACTTTTTTTGCCGGAAAGGTTTATTGCAAACAACTGGTTAAGATATCTGCCCTTCAGAAAGTGCATATCCATAAACTCCTGGATGCCGTTCTGGGTTTTTTGCCGGAAGGCAATCCTTTCTACAGCGAAGAAGACCTTAGTGATCTTCCCACCAAATTCTTTGTGGGCGAGATGATACGTGAGAAGGTCTATGAGCTGTTTGGCGACGAGATCCCTTATCATACCGCAGTAATGGTGAATGAGTTTAAAGAAAAAGAATCACTGGTTAAGATCCAGGCGGATATCATCGTGAACCGCGAAACCCAGAAAGCCATTATCATCGGCGACAAGGGTAAGATGATCAAACAGATTGGTATGATGGCAAGAAAAGACATGGAAGAATTTATACAGCAAAAGGTCTTTTTGGAACTTTTTGTAAAAGTGAGACCGAAATGGAGAGACAATGAATTACAATTGAATGAATATGGGTATAAATAATTATTAATCAATATATGATAATTGATTATCTGAAATTAAAATTTATTAATATTTCTAGTAAAGTGATAAAATTATGAGTTATACAGTAGCTATTGTGGGAAGGCCCAATGTGGGAAAGAGTACTTTATTTAACCGCTTTCTTGAAACAAGGAAAGCAATTGTAGATGATATCAGTGGTGTAACGCGCGACCGTCAATACGGCCTGGCCGACTGGAACGGTAGGGTTTTTAACCTGATCGATACCGGTGGGTTTGTGCCGGCCAGTGAGGATATTTTTGAAAAAGAGATCCGCAAGCAGGTAAGAATTGCCATAGATGAAGCCGATTCCATCATTTTTATGGTTGATGTGGCAACGGGTATCACAGACCTTGATGAGGCAATGGCCGACCTGCTTCGAAGGGGCAACAAACCCGTTTTTGTGGTGGTAAACAAAGTAGATAACGGAACCCGTGAATTAGAGGCCACTGAATTCTATTCGCTGGGTTTTAAGAACAACTTCTTCATCAGCAGTATTTCAGGCAGCGGAACAGGGGAATTGCTGGATGCGATCACAGAACCGATTCCCAAAGAAGATGTGGAAGAAGCAATGAAAGAAACCGGCATCCCAAAATTTGCTATCATCGGACAGCCTAATGTTGGGAAGTCGTCTCTGCTCAATGCACTGATCGGGGAGGAGAGAACCATTGTAAGCAATATCTCAGGTACTACACGCGATAGTATTCATACACACTACAATCTCTTCAATAAAGAGTTCATACTGATTGATACGGCAGGCATCCGTAAAAAGAATAAAGAGAAGGAAGACCTGGAGTTCTATTCGATCATCCGTGCCATAAAAGCGATTGATGAAGCGGATGTTTGCCTGATTGTACTGGATGCAGCCAAGGGTATTACTGCCCAGGACGTAAGTATTTTCAGTCTGGCCGAAAGAAAAGGAAAGGGCATTGTTGTATTAGTCAATAAATGGGATCTTGTTGAAAAAGAAACCAATACAGCACGTGATTATGAAAAAGTGTTAAAGCAAAAACTGGCTCCTTTCACAGATGTTCCCGTGCTGTTCATTTCAGTTTTAGAAAAAACAAGGATATTCAAAGCGATCGAATTAGGCCTGCAGGTGTTTGAAAACAGACACCGGAAAGTACCCACATCACAGCTGAATGAGGTGATGTTGAAGGCCATTGCCAATTACCATGCACCGGTAGTAAGAGGAAATTCAATAAAAATCAAATATGTAACGCAACTGCCTACAAAGGTTCCATCTTTTGCATTTTTTACCAATTATCCTGATGATATTAAAACCCCATACAGGAATTACCTTGAAAACCAGCTTCGGACCCATTTTAAATTTACCGGGGTCCCTGTTTGGATATTTTTCAGAAAGAAATAAAAAACCTGTGTTAAAATTTGCAAAATTGATGTAGAAAACTATCTTTGCGCACAATAAAAAACTCAAAAACAAGTACAATGAAAAAAGTATTAGCAATCTTCGCAGTAGCTGGTTTACTGGCTGCATGTAATTCAGGTGAGAACAAAGCTGCATCTGCTGACAGCGTTAAAGCTGCAGTTGATACCGCAAAAGCTGCAATGGACACTGCAAAAGCTGCAATGGACACTGCAAAAGCTAAAATGGATACTACCAAAGCTAAAATGTAATTCAGGTACTTCGTTACTGAATATTACTTCTTGCAAGAAGGTCCTCCCGAAAAACGGGAGGATTTTTTTTGTGCCAGTTTGTACGTATTTCCCGCATTCGGGGGGTACGGCACCAATATTGACTTAATTTCACCGACTTGTTTTTATAATGGGCTTTTGGAGTCCTGTGACAATTTGACCTAAGAAGAAGAGTATGTTCAAAGAAAATATGTTTTTGCGTTCAGATGAGGATACCGATTTCATGCCCATCATTCCGATAACGGAGAATGATACCGAGCAGGACCGTAACCTGGTGGTACCTGATACATTGCCCATTTTGCCTCTTCGGAATACAGTATTGTTTCCGGGGGTGGTATTGCCGATTACGGTGGGAAGGGATAAGAGTATCAAAGCGGTAAATGATGCCTATCGATTAGATAAGCTGATTGGTGTGGTAGCGCAGAAAGACGCCAATATCGAAGAACCGGAACCGAAAGACCTTTGTAAGATCGGTACGGTGGCACGTATTGTGAAACTGATTAAAATGCCTGATGGCGGCACTACGATCATTATCCAGGGGAAAAAAAGATTTACCCTGGGTGGTATGCTGAGTGAGGATCCTTATTTTAAAGCCTCCATCAGCCTGCTGGCAGACGATGAGTTACCTACCACGGAGAATTTCAATGCACTGGTCAGCAGCATTAAAGACCTGGCTGCACAGATTATCCAGCTATCGCCTAACCTGCCTACGGAAGCTTCTATCATCCTGAAAAATATTGAGAACCCTTCGTTCCTGATCAATTTTGTGAGCAGTAACCTGAACAGCGATCTGACTGAAAAGCAGTCTTTACTTGAGATCCATGATATTCATCTGCGTGCCGAGCGGTTGATTCATGTTCTGCAGCGGGAACTCCAGTTTGCCGAGTTGAAAGATAAAGTGACAAATAAAACACGGACAGAAATAGATAAACAGCAACGAGATTATTTCCTTCAGCAGCAATTAAAAAGTATTAAAGACGAGTTGGGTGGTGATACCAATGAGCGAGAAATAGCCGAAATGAAAAAGAAAGCGGAGGGGAAAAAATGGCCCGAAGCAGCAAAGAATCTTTTCAAAAATGGTATTGAGAAACTGGAACGTATGCATCCTACCACACCGGATTATTCGGTGGTATACAATCATCTGGACCTGATGCTGGATCTTCCCTGGCTGGATTATACGTCGGATAATTATGATTTGAGGAATGCCAAAAAAGTGCTGGATATTGATCACTACGGCATGACCAAGATCAAGACCCGTATCCTCGAATATTTAGCTGTGTTGAAATTGAAGGGAGATATGAAAAGCCCGATCCTCTGTTTCCTCGGCCCTCCCGGAATCGGAAAAACATCGCTTGGCCGTTCTATTGCCCATGCCATCGGCAGAAAATATGTTCGGGTAAGCCTGGGTGGGTTACATGATGAGAGTGAGATCCGTGGTCATAGAAAAACCTATATTGGCGCCATGCCGGGCCGGATTGTGCAGAATATCCGGAAATGTAAATCTTCCAACCCGGTAATGATATTGGATGAAATTGACAAGATCGGGAGTGATTTCCGTGGTGATCCTTCATCCGCCTTACTGGAAGTGTTAGATCCTGAGCAGAACCATACTTTTTACGATAATTACCTCGAACTTGAATACGACCTGAGTAAGGTATTATTTATTGCCACAGCTAATAATCTGCAGAATATCCAGCCAGCCCTGCGCGACCGTCTGGAAATTATTGATCTGAGTGGCTATGCCGTAGAAGAAAAAGTAGAGATCGCCAAACGCCATTTGCTGCCTAAACAAAAAGAAGCACATGGTTTAGGTAAAGTGAATTTTAAGATCAATGATAAAGTGCTTGAAAAAGTAATTGAGCATTATACCCGCGAAAGCGGTGTGCGTGAGCTGGACAGGCAACTGGCATCTATTATGCGTTACCAGGCTAAGGAACTGGCGATGAAGAACAAAGTAAAATCCACGGTTACGGCTGCTGATGTAGAAAAGATCCTGGGACAGTCGCGCTATACCAATGATATCTATAAAACAGCCAATATGCCTGGTGTGGCTGTTGGCCTTGCCTGGACCTATGTAGGTGGGGATATTCTCTTTATTGAAACAATATTGGGTGATGGTAAAGGAGATTTAAAGCTTACAGGTAACCTTGGTAATGTGATGAAAGAAAGTGCAACCACCGCTTTAAGCTATCTGCAGGCCAATGCCCGAAAGCTGGGTGTTGATCCGGATGAGTTTGCGAAAAAGAATATCCATATACATGTTCCCGAAGGAGCAGTGCCTAAGGATGGTCCGAGTGCAGGAATCACCATGTTAACATCTTTAACATCTGCCTTTACCGGAAGAAAGGTGAAACCTTTTCTTGCCATGACGGGGGAGATCACACTGCGCGGGCAGGTATTGCCTGTGGGCGGCATCAAAGAAAAAATACTAGCCGCAAAAAGAGCCGGTCTTAAAGAGATCATCCTATGTGCACAAAACGAAAAGGATGTGAATGAGATAGACGGTACTTTTATTAAAGGAGTCATTTTCCATTATGTGAAGACGATGCAGCAGGTGATAGACCTGGCACTGGTATAATTTTTTGATTGGATCGGATCAAGCCGAATTGAGTTTGTCTTGCTATTAAAGTAACCAATATTCTCATGTGTTTTGTTTAAGGAAATTATCCCTGCTATTTTAATAGCGGGGATTTTTTTTGAGCCCGCGCATCCGCCATTCTTCCCTTAGATTTGACAAGAATTTTCTGCATGCGGCAATATTTTATTTTATTGGGATTGATTTGTATCGTTCGCTCACCGGCGCAAACCCTGGGTGGTAATGCCGTATTTAATTTTCTTTCCCAATCCAATACGGCTCAACTCTCGGCCCTGGGTGGGGTTAATGTTTCTGCCATTGGAAACGATGTGGGTATGGCTTTTCACAACCCGGCGTTGTTGCGGAACGGGATGCACCAGCAACTGAGTACTTCCTTTAATTCATTTCTGGCAGGCATCCGTAATTACAGTTTGAGTTCGGCATTTCATGTAGAGGATATGCGTACCAATTTTGCGCTGGGGGTCAATTATTTTGATTATGGGAATATTATCCAAACAGATGCCTCGGGTTTGATACTCGGCACTTTCCGTCCCATAGATTATGTGGCACAGGTATCAGCTTCCCGGCAATACCATGAACGATTCTGGTATGGGGTCAGCTTGAAATATATTAATTCAAATTATGGCCAGTATCATTCTTCCGGCCTGGCGGTTGACCTCGGATTGAGTTATTATGATTCTACCAATCAATTGCAGGTAAGTGTATTGGTAAAAAATATGGGAATACAATTGTCGGCCTACAACGGCAGTAACCGAAAAGAAGAGCTGCCCTTCGATCTGCAGGCAGGTGTTACCAAACGACTGGAGAACGCGCCATTTCAATTTTCACTCAGTGCCCATCATCTGCAATCTTTTCATACCTACTATAACGATACCAGCTTTCGTGCATCGGAAGGAGAGAATGGATATGCGAACAATACTTTTTTACAGAAAACATTTTCTCATCTTGTTCTATCCACACAAATATTTCTGAATGAGAAACTGGAAATAGAGGTGGGTTATCATTTTCAAAGACGCCAGGACCTGAATGCATTTCATGTAACCAGCGGATGGAATGGATTTACATTGGGTACGGCTATCATGCTGAAGAAATTACATATTCGTTATGCCACCGGTTTTTATCAAACCAACCTGTTTCATCAGCTATCGCTGAATTTGAATTGGGGCAGAGGAGGCCAGTTGTGAGTAACAGATCTTTTTTATTCACTCCCGGCCATTCACTTATTTAATTGTGAAGTTGAGGTAAATTATTGTAGAGTCTTTGCTGCAGGCGGGCCTGCCTTCAGGGTTTTCGCTGATAGCTAATACAACTCTATCAGTGGTTCCGGATGATTTGGCTGCGGGCATGTATTGATAAACCGTTGTAAACATATCGCTTTCATTTGTCAGCTCGCTGATGGAATAATTGCTTCCCTGCTGTATAATATTTGCCTCATCATCATCTTCCCCTAATGGGGCAAGGTTGAGTGTATAAATAGAGCCTACGGATAGGGTGGTATCAATGGTGATTTCTTTAATTTTTTCACTCTGGTGAACTTCTTTCTGGCATGACTGCATGATGAACAATAGCAATATAGAAGCTGCAATAGTGAGTAAATTTTTTTTCATAACCATTGTTTAATGATGATGTTTTGTGCTTTCCAGATATTAGATGCGGCATTATTTACTGCCGTTGCCCGGGTTCATAAAAAAATTAACATTTGCACTCTGGAACAGCAAAAATACCCCTAGGGTATGGGTTACCATAGGGGGAAAAGACCCATTTTCTGTGTGAAAAAACGCTGATTTTGAATGAAAGGGAGGTAAAGGTTTTATTTAGTTAAGACCACCCCCGGTTTTCTTTTCTTTGGGAGGCATAGTTCCTTTTGGCTGTTTTGGAGTGCCGGGCAAAATACCGGATGGGGTAGCCGGTTTTTCTGCCGGATTCTTCCCGTTTTTTGGATCTCCTGTTTTGGCCGCCGGAATTGTTTTCTCAGGAGCAAATTTCACCTCCGATTCCGGGGGGGCAATCTCGTCTTCCGTAATGGTTTTGGGAGAATATTGGTCCGAAGTTCCGGTTGTGGCGCCCTCTTCTTCACCGTTTAAGATGGGTACGGCGCCATTTTTCCAGTCGATATTAATATCATTCATGGTTTCCGGCTTCGCGAATGTAATTTTTTGATCAATGCCGCAATTGGGATCGTTGGCAGCTTTGTTCATAAAATAAGCCCAGATAGGCATAGCCGCCCGTCCGCCCTCACCATTTTTGCTTTCTGTGCTGAAACGGATAAAACGGTCATCACATCCCACCCATCCGCCGGCAAGCAGTTGTGGTGTGTAGCCCATAAACCATGCATCGCTGTTATCATTGGTGGTTCCTGTTTTTCCGGCAATCTCCATTCCTCCGGGCATATCATAACCCCAGATACCGGCTCCGGTGCCTACCAGCATTACGCCCTGCATCATTTTAATGATGGAGTATGCGGTAACATCGCTAATCACTTCTTTTCTTCTTGGCGTAAAATTAGCCAGTACATTTCCGTTGCGGTCCTCGATACGTGTGATGTACATGGGTTTTGCATTAAAGCCACGGCCGGGGAACATGCTATACCCCTGCATCATTTCGATCAGCGATAGTTCTACTGCGCCAATACCAATAGAGGGATAGGCCGGTATGGGTGATTGAAAATCGCATTTGCGTAAAAATTCTATTAGCCGCTTGGCACCATTGTTTCCATTATTGTCCAATTGTTTTAATACATAAGCCGTTGCGCAGTTTCTTGATTTGGCGAGTGCCATAGCCATCGGCATAGCAGCACCCGTACAGGTTTTGGTGGTTGCAGGAACCATACCAAAACCGCCAAAACTTTGTTGATTATCGTATACGGTTGTATTAGGGGTGAACCCGGCTTCTTCAATGGCAAGACTATACAAAAGCGGTTTCATGGTTGAACCCACCTGTCTTTTGGTATTGATATTGGCGTGATCGAATTTGAATGTTTTAAAGTCAATGCCACCCACCCATGCTTTGATCTGCCCGTCTAACGGGTTCATTACCATAAAGCCAGCCTGTAACATCTGACGATGGTATTTGATGGAGTCCAAGGGTGTCATTACCGTGTCTTTGCCACGGGTACTGTTCCAGGCAAAAATGTGCATCGGTATTTTCTGGTCAAATGTTTTGCGGATGTCTTCATCATCCAAACCGTCTTTTTTTAGGTTGCGCCAGCGTTCGCTTTGTTTGGCGGCGGCTTCTATTACATGTTCATAGCCTTTCCAAACCGTTCCTTTTTTGATGTTCTCCTGTGCATTCAATAGTTTCTGCATATAAGTGATATGCTTTGCTACGGCTTCTTCTGCATAGGTTTGCATTCTCGGATTGATAGTGGTATATATTTTCAATCCATCGCGGTACAGGTTGTAATTATCCCCATTATTCTTCTTGTGTTCTTTACACCATTTTTTCATATCCTCGCCCAGTATCATACGGAAATACGGACCGAGGCCATTGTTTTCATTTAGTTTTTTATAATGGGTTATAATGGGTTGACGTTTTAGGGTTTCTGCTTCTGCCGCTGAGATATAATTCATGTTCACCATCCTGTTGATAACAAGATTGCGTCTTTCAAGGGAGCGTCTTGGATTGGTTAACGGGTTATAAATACCCGGTGCGTTAATCATCCCTACCAATAAAGCGGCTTCTTCTACATTTAAGCGATCCGGTTCTTTCTGGAAAAAAGTAGTAGAGGCATTGCGGATGCCAAATACATTATTACTAAAAGCAACGGTATTCAGGTATAATGTGAGAATCTCTTCTTTGGTAAAATTTTTTTCCAGTTTTATCGCAATAATACCTTCTTTCAGTTTCTGGATACCTCTTAACAGGAAATTTTTGGTACTCCAGTTCTCCGTAAACAGGTTCTTTGCAGTTTGCATGGTTATGGTACTGGCGCCTCCATCGCTGCCGAGATACATAAAGGCACGCAGTAAAGAAAAGCCATCAATACCGCTGTGATCATAAAAACGTTTGTCCTCAGTGGCTACCAGCGCATTGATCACATGTTTGCTGATATCTTTATTCAAAACATCTACACGATCCTCAATATAATATTTACCCATGGGTGTTCCGTCATCTGCATAAGCCTGACTGGCCTGCGAGGCGGAGGGATTTTCGATATCATCAATAGATGGCATATCGCCTATCCAGCCAAGATTGATTATAAGAAGAAAGATGATCACAAATGCAAAACCACTAAAGAAGATCTTCCAGAATATTTTTACAGATTTAGACATATCGGATTGAATCAGTTATTGTTTATAATACAATGTAAAACTAAAAAAGGGTTTGTTGCTAACCGGTTAAAATTTATCAGGAAATACCTGTTGGATAAATAAATGGTAACCTTCTACATCTTCCTTGCTTGCCAATATCTTCATATTATAATTACTGATCATGCTGAAACTGTATTTATCCGTGGTTAGCCAGGGAATGATGCGGGATTTGGCCAGTGGTTTGGTCTTGTCAATATAGGTAATGGCTTCTCTTGCGTTGGCAAAAGGCCCGATCATCAGGAACTGGTATTGCGCATTGATCTTACGTGTACTGATTTCCACTTTTTGTGCCCCCGAATAGGTTTCTGCATTGTAGCGGTTAAATGCATTTCTTCCTTCAGCAATAAATATCGGGTCTACTTTATCCAGCACAACTACCACATACTGCGTATCGGACGGATTGAAAATATAGTTGTTATCATTTACCGCAGAACCCTTAATTGTATTAGCAATATCCAAACGATTCATCGGCATTTTAGGGATAGATGATAGCGAATCTTTTTTGATCACCGCTGCTGTGGAAATGGTTTTGGTATTGCTAAGATCGGCCAGGTCTTTTGGTCCCGTTTGTATCTTACCCGGAATATTCAGTGAAGTATCTTTTTTAATATTATTGGCAGCCTGTGCCTGGGTGCTGTTAAGGTCTACGCCCCGCTCAACGATCTCCATCGGCCTTTCTATATTCAGGTTGCTGAGATAATTCTCTATTTGCGACCTTCTTTTCAATACATCGATCATGGTATTGGCTTTTTCTGCCAATGGAGATTTGCCAAAAAGCTTTACAATATTCTGCAAGCGGTTAATGGCCACACTATCGTCTTTCTGTTTGATATAATAGATGGATTCGATATACAATAACTGCGGGGTCCAGTAGGTTTTGCCGTATTGGTTGTCGGCTTGTAATTTGGCTTCTTTGGCTTCCTCAAACTTACCGGCGATAAACAGGTTGTATATATTGGCATATTGTTTTTCTGCCGGATCTATTTTTGTATCCGTTTTTACTACGGCATTATTCAGCCGGTTGATATATTTACCATTTGCAAAAGAGGTTTTCAGGATATGGGAAGCCGAATCCGCTTTTTCCTGCTGCCCATTCTTTCTGTAACAGTATACCAGGTTGAATAAAGAGGGTTCTGTTTCTGCACTTTCAGGAAAACGCCTTATCAATTCCTCATAGTTTTCGATAGCGGAAGGAAAATCTTCGAGCTGGTTTTGAAAAGCGAATGCATTACCCAGCAATGCTTTTCTAATGGCACTGTTGGAACTGTCTTTTTGCACAGGCGTTACCGGGATATCTTTTGTGAGCGATTCCATGGAAAGCTCTTTAGTTTCTTCCCGGGTTATGGCAACCTGTGTTTTTTTATCGCCTGCCGTTGAAGTTACTGCTGTGGTTAATGAACTGTTCACAGCTGTTTGTCTACGCCAGTTATCTACATTGGGACGGTTGCCCCATTTGCTTTTGAAATCGGCTATGCCTTTTGCCTTTAAAGAATTATTGAGGAAATAGAATTCAGACAGGTTACTGCTAAACAGATCAGCCTGTGCAGCGGCAGCAGCCACTGTAAATGTATTGCCGAACGAAAGCGGATCATTTTCAACATCTTTTAATCCTTTTTCTTTTCGCAATTGTCGTAATAGTTTTTTTACGAATGCCAGCCTTTCTTCTTCCGGAAGCAAGGATAGTTTCTGCAAGCTGTCTTCCCTCCTAATCCTATCCTGGTTACTGCTGATGATCTTTAGTGCCGGTTTTCTTTCCGTAACCCTTTTGGCATCGATCTCTTTTAATAACGGAAGCTGTAAACTGTCATAAAAATGATAAGCGTATCCATATTCTTTGCGGGTATAATTCATGTCGCCCAATAACAGGAAACTTTTTTGTTTTTGTTCCGGGTTACTGATGCCAGACTGAATGCTTTTCAGCAATAATGCCTGTGCGGCGGTATAGTTTTTTCTTTTCAGCTCGAGCTCTGCAGCTGCATAATAAATAATATCCCGGTTGGCCTCATATTTATCCTTTCTGGCCATTTTCAACAATTCATCCAGGTTTTTTTGCAGTGCATTTTCCTGTTTGCCTGCAGCAAGGCTTACTATATTCAGTCTGGCATACACTTCCATCAAAGGATCGCTGGTATGCTGAATAGCTTTTTCGTATTGAACAATCGCTTGTGAATCTTTGTGTGCCTTTTCATACATCTGTGCAGCCAAGTATTCCCATCTGGCTTTTTCCAATGGATTGGCTGCATTACCCAATGCTTTCAAAAGATGGTCTGCCGATCTATCGTACTGTTCCTGTTTATATAAATTGTAAGCGATCAGTTCATTCACATCGTTTTCCAAGCGTGAGGGAAAGTTGGGGTCTGTTCGGATCAGTTCCAGTAAACTGCCGGCTTCTATGTACTGCTCCTGTTCAATGTAGATTCTGGCCTGCCAGATAAAACTTTCATTGCGGCTTGGCGGAAAACTCATCATACGTTTCCATAAACTTCGGTTCTCAAGGGTGGCAATCGTAAATATGCCGTTGGTATTACTAGCGTTACTTCCAATAGGAATATCGTAGCCATTGTCTTTTGCTGCAAATGCATAGTTGATATATTGGAAAACATTGGAAGCCGAATCAAAATCTTTCCTGTATAAATAGGCTTTACCCATCAGCAGGTATAATTTATCTACCCAATCACTTCTGAGATCATGCAGCAAAATACCTGCGGTACATTTATAAATGATGGTATCTATCTGCCCCATGGCTGTCTGGTCAAGCGTATAATTATAGAACGACAGCAATTGCGTATAATCATCTTTATACAAACTTTTAGCCGAATCGATAATGCTATTGAGTTTGGTCTGGGCATTAAAATAATAATTGAAACGGCTAACCAGATCGTTATAAAAGCGTTTAGGCGCCGTAAATTTTGCGTTGCCGGTTTTCTCAGAAGGCAAACTGCGCGATTCGTATTGTTTTGGTTTTTTTATTTCAAAAGAAAGATTGGGTTGCGCATAAGAACGTATTGAGAAAAGCATGAAAAGCAGGGAGGCAAAACAGCCTAAAATCAGGGAATAGGCCCGGTCGTTGGTTCTTAACTTCATCAGGTACATAAAATGTGTTTAAAAATACAGTTATTTCTTAATTGAGGATGGCGAAAAGCAGATTCATTATTACCTTTAGCCTGATTTAACAAAATGGCTAATTTAGAGATCAATAATACCCTTAAGCGCCTGCGTAACAGTTACCGGCTGGTAGTGATGAATGATGATACTTACGAAGAAGTGGTAACCTTCCGTTTATCAAGATTAAGTGTTTATATAGGGCTGAGTACGGTATTTGTATTACTGGTGGGATTAACCATTGCACTGATCGCATTTTCTCCGTTAAAATATTATATACCCGGTTATGGAACCCGGGAAAGCCGCACGGCCCTTCAGTTGCTAAAGATCCGAACCGATTCTTTGGAGCAGGCTATTAAATACAAAGAACAATATTTTGAGGGTGTAAAAAAAGTATTGTCAGGCGATGCGCCTGCACAATTGGATACCATTCCGGCTACTTTGCCTAAAACAGAAGCTTCAAACGACTAAATCTTCATGAAAGAACGTTCGAATGACCCACTGATGCAATATGCGGGTTATGCTGCACAACTGGCAGTGGGATTGGGTTTGGCTGTATGGGGTGGATGGTGGGCAGACGGAAAGATAAAGATCGGATTTCCATTATTGATCTGGTTATTACCTTTGCTTCTCCTGATTGGTATGCTGATCAAAGTGGTTAAAGACACGTCAAAAAAATAATATGAACAAAGAATTTGTGAGGCTTACCAGGCCGATTTATGTATTGTTTATTGTTATGAATGTAGTACCCCTGTTTCTTAACAAGAAGCTGGAATCATACCAGATAAATGTGAATGTGGTAATAGCAGCTAACCTGCTATTGTTTGTAATAAGTATGCTTAACCTGTATTTCCAATCAAAAAATATTCATAACCCCAATCAAAGCGCGGTGATACGCGGTGTGATGGCGGGTACTTTTTTAAAATTGATGGGATTAGCGGCTGCGGCCATCATTTATCTGGTAGCAGCCGGCGCCAACCGCAGTGTGAATGCGGTATTTGTGGGGATGGGCCTCTACGTCATCTACACCTGGCTGGAAGTAAAGATTTCCTTACAGCTGAAGCCTAAAAAATAATGCCGGTATCCGAACATCCTATGCAGGCATTGGCGGCATTTTTGCCGGAGGGAACATTTGATCGCGTGGTCAATTATATCCATCATTACAAAGTGCATCTCACTATCAGCAAACAGCGAAAATCTGTGCTGGGCGATTACCGACATGCAGGCTGGGGTGGCAATCACCGTATTAGTGTGAATGGCAATCTCAATAAATATGAATTTCTTATCACGCTTTTGCATGAACTGGCGCACCTGCTTACTTATGAGCAATTTAAACACAAAGCAGAAGCGCATGGTAAGGAGTGGAAAAAGCATTACAGTGTATTATTGGTTGATTTTGTACAGCAGAATATTTTTCCGGCAGATATTGAAAAGGCGTTGCAGAAATCGATCAATAACCCATCTGCTACAGCCAATGGGGAAACAGAATTGTTATTGGTGCTGCGTAAATATGATCCGGTGAAGAAAGAGGGCTATCATCCAATCATTCATGTGCCGGAAGGGGCGTTGTTTGCAACCGAAAACGGAAAAATATTCCGTAAAGGCGCCCGTCGCAGAAAACGCTTTGAATGCGTGGAAGTTAAGACAGGCCTACATTATACGTTCAGCCCGGTAACGGAAGTAAAAGTTCTTCCCGGGGCAGGATGATTTTGGAATGGGAGATTGTTGTAGATTTAAGCAAACAAAATCTGTATGAAAAAAATTGTATTACTCGCATTATTTGCCTTTACCTCATTCACCTGTATTATGGCACAAACAGAAAAAAGTAAGGAACCCGTTTTACGTCATGTAGTGATGTTCAAATTCAAAGACGCCGCCACACCGGCACAGGTGAAACAAATTGAAGAAGCTTTTCGGGCACTGCCTTCTAAAATAAAACTGATCAAAGATTTGGAATGGGGTGTTAACAACAGCCCTGAAAAGCTAAACCAGGGGTTAACGCATTGTTTTTTTGTAACCTTCCATTCAGTTACAGACAGGGATGCGTATCTGGTTCACCCGGCGCATAAAGCATTTACAGATATTGCCGGGCCGCAGATAGATAAAGTAACCGTGCTGGATTACTGGATGCATAAATAAAATCATCGAGCCATAAAAAAATCCCATCAATCATTGATGGGATTTTTTTATTATCAGCTAAAGAGTTGCATTTAGGCAACTGCTTTTTTCACTAAGTCCGCAGCTTCGCTTAACTGGATGGCCGATTGTACTTTCAATCCGCTTTCATCGATCAGTTTTTTTGCTTCCACCGCATTGGTTCCCTGTAAACGGACAATAATCGGGATATGGATATTGCCCAGTTTATTGAAGGCTTCGATCACACCGGCTGCAACCCTGTCGCAACGTACAATACCGCCAAAGATATTGATGAGGATAGCTTTCACATTCGGGTCTTTCAGAATGATGCGGAAACCGGCTTCTACCGTTTGTGCATTGGCAGAACCCCCTACATCGAGGAAGTTGGCAGGCTCACCGCCACTCAGTTTAATCATATCCATGGTTGCCATGGCCAATCCTGCACCATTTACCATACAGCCCACATTGCCATCCAGTTTTACAAAATTAAGGTTGTATTGTCCGGCTTCTACTTCGGTGGGATCTTCTTCGGTTACATCACGCAAAGCAGCGATATCGGGATGGCGCATTAATGAATTGTCATCGATGTTCATTTTACAGTCAACGGCAATAATCTTCTCGTCACTTGTTTTAAATAAAGGGTTGATCTCAAGCATGCTGCAATCCAATCCAACATAAGCATTATACAAATTGGTTACAAATTTTACGCAGTTCTTAAAAGCTTCACCAGTTAATCCCAGGTTAAAAGCAATTTTTCTTGCCTGGAATCCCTGCAAGCCCCCACCAGGGTGTACCCATTCTTTAAATATTTTATCAGGGGTTTTATGCGCCACTTCTTCAATGTCCATACCACCTTCTGTACTGTACATCACAACATTCATACCTTTGGTACGATCCAGCAGGATAGAGAGGTAGAATTCTTTTACGGGATTAGGGCCGGGATAATACACATCCTGGGCAACCAGTATCTTGTTTACTTTTTTACCTTCGGCACCGGTTTGAATAGTAACCAGCGTTCCGCCGAGAATATTCTTAGCAATGGATGTTACATCTTCCAGGCTTTTGCCAACGGCAACCCCCCTTTGTTCAGAACCGGCAATCTTACCCTTACCCCTTCCACCTGCATGGATCTGTGCCTTAATAACGGCAAAATTATTACCTGTTTGTGTCTTAATCTGCCGGTAGGCTTCTTCAGCTGCCATAACCGTGTCAACGGCTATGCCTTCCTGAACGGGAACATTGTACTTTTTCAGTAATTCCTTGGATTGGTATTCGTGGAGGTTCATGCGGTGAAAAATTTTTGCGAAGTTACGGGAATAGGATATTCAAAATTAACACATAATATTTAGCGTTGTAACATCAAATCGATTAATTTTACCTGCAAGGCCTGTATATTTATCTGTAAAACAAATCAAAAACATGAAAAAAGTATTATTCGCATTAACAGGTATCGCCTTTTTGGCCGGTACATATGCATTTACACCAGCTCCAGAAAAGAAAGCTGCCTCATCATTGGCGGTAAACACAGAAAAAAGCCGTGTTGACTGGGTAGGTTCTAAAAAAGCTGATTTCCATACCGGCTATTTTCCGATTAAAAGCGGATCAGTAATGGTAGACGGCGGTAAATTAACCGGTGGTAAATTTGTAATCGATCTGGCTAACCTGAAAGTAACGGATGCAGGGGGTGGCGACAGGTTAACCGGTCACCTGAAGACAGCCGATTTCTTTGATGTTGCCAAATTTGGCGAAGCAACATATGAAATTACCAGTGTAACCTACACAGGTGAAAACACTGCAGATGTTAATGGTACATTGAATTTGAAAGGAACTTCATTACCTGTAAAATTTACAACCATGATCCGCAGCAATGACGATAAAGGTTTCTTTGCACAGGCTTTCTTTAGCCTTGACAGAACTCTGTTTGGTATAAACTATGGTATTGGCGCTG
This sequence comes from uncultured Sediminibacterium sp., assembly GCA_964519475.1. GTDB lineage: Bacteria > Bacteroidota > Bacteroidia > Chitinophagales > Chitinophagaceae > Sediminibacterium. The sequence continues at coordinate 9,097 of CAZFKE010000030.1, read as the reverse complement.
TTTCTAAAGATGTAGAACTGGCAGTACATATTTTTGCAAAATAGTTTTTATCCCCATGCATAAATGGAAGGCATTGGCTAAGTCCGATGCCTTTTTTGTTGGGTACATGTTCCGAGACACATGTTTCAAACTAACTTGCCTGTAAAATAAATGCTATGTCTAAAATTGAAATATCGTCCATAGAACCGATTGAATTATCGATCGGGTATACTGCACGGTTTATCCATACAGAACACATGACCTTCTCCTTTCTGCATGTAAAAGCCGGCTCGGCATCTCCAGAACATGCACATCCGCAGGAGCAAGTGGCTATGCTGACGGAAGGTGAATTTGAATTAACAATTGAAGATAATCCCATTAGGTTTGGTCCGGGCAGTGTGATCGTGATCCCATCCTATGTAAGGCATTCAGGTCTTGCGATCACGGATTGTAAATTGATGGATGTATTTACACCGGTGAGAGAAGATTTCAGGGCCATGTCGAAAAAATAGCCATCTTGCAAATATAAAATATCAGGCCATGCCAAAAATTGAACTTGCTTCTTTACGAACGAACCTTTTGATAGATGGGTACCTTGCCCGTTTTATCCATACGGAACATATGACTTTTTCATTTGTGGATGTTATTGCGGGAAAATCATTGCCGGAACATTCGCATATGAACGAGCAGGTATCCATTATGCTGGAAGGGACCTTTGAATTAACGTTAAACGGAGAACCGATCCGTTTTGGTCCGGGAGAAGTGATCGTGATTCCATCTCATGCAAAACATTCCGGATTGGCGATTACGGATTGCAGGATTTTGGATGTATTTTATCCGGTGAGAGAAGACTATAAAGCAAAGTCTGAAGCGAAGTGACTATTGAACAGATGAACAAGGAACAATTGTATAATGCCATTTTAAGTTGATGTTGTAGATGATACAAATAAAAAATCCCGCTCAATAAGAACGGGATTTTTTATTTATTTACAGTCCATTTGTTCAGCTGTTCTATTGTTTGTTAAGCAGATGCAATAATATTATAGATCTCTTCGGACAGATAGGGAACTACTTCAAACAAATCACCTACAATGCCATAATCCGCTGCTTTAAAGAAAGGCGCTTCGGGATCTTTGTTGATCACTACAATCACCTTACTTCTGTTAACACCTGCCAGGTGTTGAATAGCACCGGAAATACCCAGGGCAATGTATAAGTTTGGGGCAATCTGAACGCCGGTTTGTCCAACGTGCTCATGATGCGGTCTCCAATGTGCATCGCCAACGGGGCGGCTGCAGGCTGTGGCAGCATGTAATTCTTTGGCCAGGTCTAATAATACACCCCAGTTCTCAGGCCCTTTTAATCCACGGCCGCCGCTTACTACAATATCGGCTTCAGTTAAGGGCACTTCACCGGTAACTTTATTGAGGGCTGTTATTTTTATTTTTGATGCGTCTACTGCGATATTCAATAGAGCTACTTCTGCCGTTCCTTCACCCGCAACTGTTTTATAGCTATTGGGATTGAGGGAAATGACTTTCACAGGAGAGTTAATGCGCACATTGGCAAATGCTTTACCGGAGAACACGGTTTTTCTAACTACAAAACCATTACTGGTATCGGGTAAAGAAGAAGCACCGGCAACAATACCGGCTTTCAATCTTGCGGCCACACGTGCAGCAACAGCTTTACCTGTTTGGTTATGCGAGAACACAACTACATCGGCCCCACTTGCAGTAACCGCTTCTGCTATTATTTTGGCGTAGAGTTGTGTATCCACATGGTTAAGCGTTTCATTGGCTACCTGCTGTACTTTTTTTACACCATACTTACCAAGTGCTGCCAGGTCATCAGTTACCATACCGAGCACTAATGCTTCGGCAGTGGTACCTAATTGTTCGGCAACCTTAACACCATAGGTCAATGCTTCGAAAGATGCTTTCTTGATATGGCCTTCGGTTTGATCTACAAATATTAAAACAGACATGTGTGAAAATTTGAAAATTTGAAAATGTGATTATTGCTGAATAAAGAACAACCTGTTCAAGTGTGCGACGCAACGAAAGTTGATTAAAGAACGAAAGCTCGGATCATCATAACTCCAAACTCCAGACTTCAAACTCCAAACTTATATGGCTTTTGCCTCTTCATGTAACAACCTCACTAACTCGGCCACATTATCAGGGCTCACTAATTTAACACCGGCTTTTGCGGGTGGTAATTCGTAGCTCACAATACTGGTTAGTGCTTCGATAGCTGCGGGTTCTCCAACCTGCAGGGGTTTTGTGCGGGCGGCCATGATGCCGCGCATGTTGGGGATGCGTTGTTCCGCAACTCCTTTCTGGCAACTAACCACAAGGGGGATGCTTACTTCACATACTTCTTCGCCGCCTTCAATTTCGCGGGTGATGGTTGCGGTTGTTCCGTTCAGTTCGAATCGTGTGGCTAAAGAAACATAAGAAGCATCTGTTAATTCGGCAACCATACCGGCAATGGATGAACCATTGTAATCAATCGTTTCTTTTCCGGTAAGGATCAGATCGTATCCGCCTTTTTTGGCCACTTCTGCAATTTGTGCAGCAATGTAATAACTGTCGCTATTGTCTGCATTTACACGTATGGCTTCATCACCACCTAATGCCAACGCTTTGCGGATAATCGGATCGCAATCGGGTAATCCAACCGTAATTAAATGAATAACCGCAGAAGGATCTTTCTCTTTCAATTCAATGGCGCGAACCAATGCATACCATTCATCGTAAGGATTGATGATCCACTGAACACCGGCTTCATCAAATTTTGTATTGTCATTGGTAAAAGCAATTTTAGAAGTGGTGTCGGGTGTTTTACTTACACAGACTAATATTTTCATAACGAAAAAATTTGACAGATTAATTAGTTGCATAAACAACTATTCGCAAATATAGGAAGGTTTTGAAAGTGGCAAAGTTTTGTTTAGGGAAATATTTAAGAGTCTGGAGTCTGGAGTTTGGAGTTACGAGTCTGGAGTTCGAGGTATAATCTTTTCATTCCAGACTCCAGACTCGTAACTCCAGACTTCAAACTTCAGACTCTCCTCCCTACCTTTACCCAATGGACCGAATAGCCAAGATCAGAGAGTTTCTGGAAACTAACCCTAAAGACAATTTCCTGCGTCATGCGTTAGCATTAGAGTACCTGAAGCTTGGGGATGATCTGTTAGCCAGAGAACTGTTTGAAAGTATATTGATAGATTCACCTGACTATATCGGATCATATTATCACCTTGCCAAATTGCTGGAAAAAATGCAGCAAACAACTATGGCGATTGAATGGTATGAGAAAGGAATGGAGGAGGCGAAGAAGGCAGGAGATAACCATGCGTATAGTGAGTTACAGGCTGCGTATGAAGACCTGGTTTATTGAGTCAAAATTCAAAAGTAAAAATTCAAAAAATACTTTTGACTTTTGAATTTTCACTTTTGAAGTATCAGCTTAAGAAAGATTGCCCAATGAATACAACCATCCGTAAGTACGATCCTATTGCGTATAAAACCCCTACCGGTTCACAACTCAATTGCAAAGGCTGGATACAGGAAGCGGCTTTGCGGATGTTATTAAATAATCTTGATCCGGCTGTGGCAGAGAAGCCGGATGAATTGATTGTATATGGCGGCAGGGGAAAAGCGGCAAGGAATTTTGAAAGTCTGGATCTGATCATGAAAGCTTTAAAAGATCTGGAGAATGATGAAACGCTTTTAATACAAAGCGGTAAGCCCGTTGCCATGCTGAAAACACATAAGGATGCACCGCGTGTGTTGCTCTCCAATTCACAACTCGTTCCCAAATGGGCCACATGGGAACATTTTACCGAATTAGAAAAGAAGGGCTTGATGATGTATGGCCAGATGACGGCCGGATCCTGGATCTATATTGGCTCGCAGGGTATTGTGCAGGGCACTTATGAAACCTTTGCAGCGGTTGCTGATAAACATTTTGGAGGATCACTGAAAGGAACCTTAAGTGTTACGGCAGGTTTGGGCGGCATGGGTGGGGCGCAACCTTTATCGGTTACGATGTGCGATGGGGTTTGTTTGATTGCGGAAGTGGAGGAATGGCGGATTGATAAAAGAGTAGATACGAAATACCTGGATGTAAAGTTCAGTGCTATTGATGCAGCCATTGACCGTGCTGTTGAAGCAAGAACAAAAGGAGAAGCCTTAAGTATTGGCGTGCTATGCAATGCCGTTCATTTATTACAAAGATTGATTGAAAGAAATATTAGGATCGATGTACTGACCGACCAAACCTCTGCACACGATCCGTTGATTGGTTATGTGCCGCATACTTTATCAAATACGGAAGCCCATATTTTGCGTGAGCAAAATCCTGCTGCATACATTGAAGAAAGTTACGATAGTATGAAGCTGCATGTGGAACTAATGCTTGAACTACAAAAACGCGGCGCCATCACTTTTGATTATGGAAATAATTTGCGTGCAAGGGCGCAAGAGCGTGGTTTGACCAATGCTTTTGATTTTCCCGGGTTTGTGCCGGCCTATATCCGCCCATTATTTTGTGAAGGTAAGGGCCCGTTCCGATGGGCCGCTTTGAGTGGCGATCCGGCCGATATTGCCGTAACGGATGAAGTGATCATGAATTTATTCCCAGATAATAAGAACCTGCAACGCTGGATGAAAATGGCGAAGGAAAGAGTTGCTTTTCAGGGATTGCCGGCACGCATTTGCTGGCTGGGGCAAGGTGAAAGAGAAAAAGCAGGATTGGCCTTTAACGAATTGGTCAAACAAGGAAAAGTAAAAGCGCCGATTGTTATCGGGCGTGATCATCTGGATACCGGTTCTGTGGCATCTCCCAACCGCGAAACAGAAGCTATGTTGGATGGCTCGGATGCGGTTGCCGACTGGCCGATCTTAAATGCATTGGTAAACACTGCCGGTGGCGCCAGTTGGGTAAGCCTGCATCATGGTGGAGGCGTAGGAATGGGTTATAGCATTCATGCCGGAATGGTGATTGTTGCTGATGGAACGGATGAAGCGGCTGCAAGACTTGCCCGGGTATTAAGAAATGATCCCGGCATGGGCGTAATAAGACATGCAGATGCAGGGTATGATATTGCCTTGGATGTATTGCGGAAGAATGGGTTGTCTATTGTTGAGCGTTTGCAATGATACCGATCATTACAGGTTATCTCTACCTTGTCGTAGATATGTTACATTCCGTTTTGTGGGGTACCGGTACCACTTTGATAAGACTTGATTTTAAATAAAACGCTTCGATCGTACTGATCAGCTAGCCTGTTAATGAACTCCTGGGGGGTATCATCCTTCTGTAATTTTTCCCATCTATCAGGATTGCAATAATTACGTGTAAACCCGGTCTCACCGGCTAAGCCAGTTAACTCGGACATGATATTTTTAAGAAAATAGTAAGCTCTAAATATAGCATTCCTTATCTCAGTTTTGGTTTTACTATTATGAGCTTGCCTGTTCATAAAATGGATTTTAAATAATGGTCTTGTATCATTTAATTTCTTCGCGCGGCACGGCACTAAAATAGGTGTATTGTGTTGATTGTCTCCATTAAATTAGTAATATTTAACCGATTGGTGCCGCTTAATTTTATGTTTTGGCTCACAAAGGAAAAATTCCCCACTTTGAGGTTTCAATTGAAACTTCAAAGTGAGGAAGGAATCTTTATTCGGTTCTTAACTACATAAATCGGAAAGCCGCAAATTCGCTGATTAATTGAATAATCAGCGAATCTGCGGCTTTAATACTAATGAACAGTTTCGGTATCAAATGCTTCAACATTCCATATTCCTTGTTCAACATTCAATATTCTTCAACTTCCTCTTGACCCACCGGTCTTGATCGGTTTCTTATTAGCGCCACCGGATGCTTTTGTGCCGGGTTTGGCAATGAATTTTGAACCCTGGAGTCCGCCCTTCGGGCCTTTGCCGCCAGGTTTTCCGTTGTTCTTATTGTTTACGGGTAATGACATAATAAATGGATTTTACTTTTTGAATAGGGTGGTAAGTTAAGTTGATTTTATGTATTTTCAAACTTAACGCCTAGGGCAAAATGCAGAAAGCTTACTGCTGAACGTTTAACCAGTAATTCATTTTATGGAAAAAGGAAGATTGGAAACTTTTAGTGATGGGGTACTGGCCATTATCATTACGATTATGGTGTTGGAAATGAAAGTACCGCATGGAGATGATCTTGCCTCACTTAAACCACTGGTACCTGTGTTTATCAGCTATATACTCAGCTTCGTTTATATTGCTATTTACTGGAATAATCACCATCACCTGATGCATGCGGCACATAAGATTAACGCGAAAGTTATGTGGGCCAACAGCCACCTGCTTTTCTGGCTATCGCTCATGCCATTTGCTTCAGGCTGGAGGGGTGAGAACCATTTTGCCTCATTGCCTACTGCTATGTTAGGGATTGACTTTTTTATGGCGGGGGTGGCTTATTATATTCTTGCCCAATGCCTGATACAATTACATGGAAAAGATTCTACATTAGCCAAAGCAGTAGGTCGCGACAGGAAGGGAATTATTTCGGTAGTCGTGTATGCTTTGGCGATTGCCTTATCCTGTTTCAATGGCTGGATTAGCTTGAGCTTATATGCACTTGTTGCAATTATATGGTTTATACCGGATAGGCGTATAGAAAAAAGGCTGGAAGAAGATACTGAATAAATTTTCTGCGAAAACGCTTTTTACCCGGAGGCATAGAGAAGCAGGTATAAGCGCCGAGCACTAATCGAGTCGACGTATTAACTCGTCGTCTATTTTTTTTAAGAGGTGGTAATGTTTATAAATGCGCCACACCCGAAGTTACAATAACTAGATATAAAAATTACAGGCATAAAGATATTAAAAATAATTATCCAAACGCCATTAGTAAAGACAAAGCAATACAATTAATGCAAACTGAATGTTATTGGTGTAAATCAGTGGTACAATTGGGTCTCGATAGGATAGATAATAACAAAGGACATTCTGAAGATAACATTGTCGTATGTTGTGAAAATTGCAATCAAATCAGAAATAATATTCCATTTGAAGCTATGGAATGTTTAAAACCCGGATTGATAGAAATAGAAATCCAGGGCCTGTTAAAAAAATGGATTCCACCGTATAAAAGAAGCAAACAAATAATTGAGAAATAACGGAAACCCCTTTAGACTTGGAGCTGAAGAGCCACGGGGAGCCACCCTGGAACGATTTAGAGAATGGGCTGTCAATCGAATGGCAACCGACGAAGAATATCGCAGACGAATATCCGAATTAAAAGGAAAAACATTAATTTGTTTTTGTTCACCGTCACCTTGCCACGGCAATATATTAGCGGATATAACAGAATCATTATGAAAGGATTTATTACTAATACAAAAAAAATTAGACTTTTTTCTTTTTTTATAATGGTGTGAAATAATATTTTTC
>CAZFKE010000030.1:1436-1652 GCA_964519475.1 uncultured Sediminibacterium sp. | reverse complement strand
ATTATGAGTATCACTTGGATAGTGCAAGATAATTTAGGAAGCTCGTCTTCCACTGCTGCCTCTATAAAAAGAGCGTGCGAAAACGAAGGACAAACATATTTGCCTATTCAGGTGATTCCGTTTAGTTCAGAACTTCCAGAGAAGCCAGAAATAGATGGTAAATTCGTTTTATATGGGCGCACGACGCTGATGTTAAATGCCCTTGCTGACGATTTC
>CAZFKE010000030.1:0-1294 GCA_964519475.1 uncultured Sediminibacterium sp. | reverse complement strand
AGCTTAATCATATGCCAATGGAATCTGAATTTTTTGTCAGACCCAATGATGATTTGAAATTGTTTTTCAGTGGTGTTGTCACTCTTGGTGAATTAAACGAAATGATGAATTGCGCAACAGATGACCCAAACGAACCAGTAAATCTCAACACAGAAATATCTATCGCATCGCCAAAGAACATTGACAGAGAATGGAGACTTGTTATAGTTGATGGAAAATTTGTAACAGGAAGTCAGTATTTACCAAAAACGAGTTCAGTTCTTCCACACGAAGTTATTGAATTTGCAGAAGCCGCTGCGAGCATTTGGACTCCATCACCTGTTTTTGTAATGGATATTGCAGCCGATGGGCAAAAACTTAAAATTATTGAGTGCAACTGTTTTAACGGAAGCGGGTTTTATGAAAGTGACCTAGATTTGATAATTCGCACAGTTTCAAAATATATGGAGTTATCATGAGAAACATTGAAATTAAGTCAAAAGACTTTTTTGTTGATAACATTCTTGTGGCAAATGGATACACAAGAGTGGTGCATGGCGGTAGAGTCAGTATGTTGAGTTCCACCCCGATTCTATTTTAACGGAAGCTCTAGAAGTTGAGCCCAATCAAGAATATCGCTTGACGGAAAAGTGGAAAAATCTCGTCTACTACGCCTGGTATCGCACAAAAGTGGGAGCCAAGAAGGTTTATTTTCAATACAAAAAAGCAGGCTATGCAGATTACCTTCCTGGCTATTATTACATTGCACCGAAGGATTTAGTTTTTGAAGGCGAACTCTACGTCGAGAAATCAGATAAGCCGCTGGATTAGATAATTTGATTCCAAATATGTTGACGGTTTTTGAATTTTTTGGATATAATACATAGAATGTCACAAGAAGATTCAATGACTTAGAAGGGTGGAGACTGTTCTCTACCCTTCTTCACATAAGGAGTAGAGCAATGCAGCAAGAGTTGTACAAATCACAGTTTTTAATTCAAGCCGAAGAGTATCATAAGAAATCAGTTCATGCAGATTGGGATGGCAAAAAAGCCGAGTCGCAAAAATACGGTCGTTTGTGTGGGGATTTGCTTGTAAAATCTTTGGAAAATGACGAGTTAGAGCCTGAATACAAAGTTTCTCTTTATTGGCGAGCTGTACTTCTTCATCACGAAGTACGTCGCAACAAGGTTGCTAAGAAATTAGCAAAAGATGCTTTGGAATTCATTAAAATTGAAGGACTTGAAAAACAAAGCTCAATGTTTGAGACTTATTTGGCTCAATAATCCTCATATTTGCTTAATCGGGTAGTATA
>CAZFKE010000029.1:0-31269 GCA_964519475.1 uncultured Sediminibacterium sp. | reverse complement strand
AAAGTCAGAGCTTCAATCAAAAAACGCAGCGCAGATTGCAAGATCGTGAAGAGGAAGGGCAAATTGTACGTCATCAACAAGAAAAACCCCCGTTATAAGCAACGCCAGGGGTAGTTTTTAGTTGGCGGTTAACTTAAATGCTTAGCCTGCCGGGAGTGTTAAACAGTTTAAAATTAAAATCAGAATATGGCTCGTATTGCCGGTATTGACTTACCAAAAAACAAAAGAGGCGAAATTGGTCTGACCTATATTTTTGGTATCGGTCGCTCAACTGCTCAGTATATCTTAACCAAAGCTGGTATCGACTTTGATAAAAAAGTAAACCAGTGGAATGATGAGGAGCAGGCAGCTATCCGTAACATCATTAATAGTGAGTTCAAAGTGGAAGGTGCTTTACGTAGTGAAGTATCTATGAGCATCAAACGTTTATTGGATATTGCTTGCTACCGTGGTCTGCGTCACCGTAAAGGATTGCCTGTTCGTGGTCAGCGTACCAAAACCAACAGCCGTACCAGGAAAGGTAAGCGTAAGACAGTGGCCGGTAAAAAGAAAGCCGCCAAGAAATAAATAATTGAGTTGCGGGTATTGAATGACTGATGCCCGCAACTTCTTTATAAAACCCGCTTCAGCTTGGATCTCCCGTTATTCGGGAAGGAGAGTGAAACGGTTCCCGAGACGATCGGGATTTTTCATTGTTAAACCAGTCCCGCTGAAAACGGGATGACTACCTCAAAAAACAAACATGGCAAAACCACAAAAAGCGCAGAACAGTGCAAAAGCTGCTGCCAAGAAGAGGATTGTAAAAGTAGATGCTTCCGGTGAAGTTCGTATCTCAGCTACTTTCAACAACATTATCATCAGTTTCACTAATAAAGCCGGTCAGGTGATCAGCTGGAGCAGTGCTGGTAAAATGGGATTCAGGGGTTCCAAAAAGAACACACCTTACGCAGCCCAGATGGCCGCTGCTGATGCTGCCAAAGTAGCATTGGAAGCTGGTTTGAAACGCGTAGACGTATTCGTGAAGGGCCCTGGTGCCGGTCGCGAAAGCTCTATCCGTTCTATCGCTCAATCAGGTATCGAAGTAACTTCTATCAAGGACGTAACTCCTTTACCCCATAACGGTTGCAGACCTCCGAAACAACGCAGGGTATAATTTCTGATGGATGATGGCTGATTTGAGGATTTGTAGTACAGACTTTTCAAATCAACCATCATCCATCACCAAATCAGACATAAACAGGATGCATCATTCATTTTAGATTTTTACTGATGATGCGTCGACATTAAAAAATCGAAAAACAAAAAAATGGCACGTTACACAGGTCCAAAGACCAAAATTTCAAGAATCTTCGGTGAGCCTATCTTAGGCAATGGTAAATGGTTGGGTAAAAACAGCAACCCTCCCGGTCAGCATGGTGCAGCACGCAAACGTAAAACGTTGGGTGAATACGCTTTGCAGTTAAGGGAAAAACAAAAGGCAAAATACACTTATGGTGTATTGGAGCGCCAGTTCCGTAAAACCTTTGAAGAAGCACAACGCTTAAAGGGTGTAACCGGTGAAAACCTGATCAAATTATTAGAAGCCCGTTTGGATAACACCGTTTTCCGCATGGGTTTAACAGCCAGCCGTCCGGAAGCAAGACAGCTCGTAAATCACAAGCACATCACTGTGAATGGAGAAACCATGAATGTTCCTTCTTACCAGTGTCAGCCAGGTGATGTGATCGCTTACAGGGCAAAAAGCGCTGATAACTCATCTGTAACCAGTAAGAGCCGCGGTAAGAACCCTAAGTTCAGCTGGTTGGATTGGAATGAGGCCGAGAAAAAAGGCACATTCATTACCTATCCTGAGCGTGAAAGCGTTCCTGAAAATATCAAGGAACAACTGATCGTCGAGTTATACTCTAAATAACAATTAAAAACCAAGTTTTAATATGGCTATATTAAGCTTTCAGAAGCCTGACAAGATCGTTTTACAAAAAGCAACTGATTTTGAAGGACAATTTGAATTCCGCCCGTTAGAGCCAGGCTTCGGTCTGACCATTGGTAATGCCTTACGCAGGGTATTATTGAGCTCATTAGAAGGATATGCTATCGTAGGTATCAAAATCGAAGGTGTAGACCACGAATTCGCTACCATGAAAGGTATCACTGAAGATGTTACCGAAATCATCCTGAACCTGAAGCAGGTGCGTTTCAAAAAACATGTAGAGCATGATGTAGCCAACGAAAAGATCGCTTTATCTATTAAAGGACGCACTGAGCTCAATGCCGGCATGATCGGAGAATTGTCTCAGAACTTCCAGGTAATGAATCCTGAACTGGTGATCTGTACCATGGATACCACTTCTAAAATGGACATTGAGTTAACCATTGCCAAAGGCCGTGGTTATATACCTGCAGAAGAGAACAAAATCAAAGAAGCACCATTCGGATATATCGCTATCGATTCTATTCACACACCTATCAAGAACGTTAAATACGCTATTGAGAACTATCGTGTGGAACAAAGGACAGACTACGAGAAACTGATATTGGATGTGGCTACCGATGGAACCATCCATCCTGAAGATGCTGTTAAACAGGCTTCACGTATCCTGATCCAGCACCTGATGATCATCACCGATGAGAACATTACTTTCGACAATAAAGAAGACAAGAAAGAAGATGTGGTTGATGAACATGTATTGCAACTGCGTAAAGTATTGAAAACACCATTAGAAGACCTTGATCTCTCTGTACGTGCATTCAATTGCCTGAAAGCAGCCAAGATCAACAGCCTGAGCGAGCTGGTTCAATATGAGCAGGAAGACCTGATGAAATTCAGGAACTTCGGTCAGAAATCACTGTCCGAGATTGAACAGGTGCTTACTGAAAGAGGCCTGAGCTTTGGTATGGATCTGAACAAATTAGGATTAGATAATTTAGATTAAATCCCATAAACTACTTCACAAATCCTGACACGGTGTGAAGTCTAAAACAACAAGTCATGCGTCACGGAGACAAAATCAACAACCTGGGTCGTAAGAAAGCGCACAGGGAAGCATTACTGGCTAATTTAGCAAGCCAGTTGATTACGCACAAACGTATTGTAACTACCCTGGCTAAAGCCAAGGCTTTAAGAACATACGTTGAGCCGCTGATCACCAAAACAAAGAAAAGCGAAAGCACAGAAACCATCATGCACCAGCACAGGGTGGTGTTCAGTTACCTGCAGGACAAAAGCGCTGTGAAAGAATTATTCACTGTAGTGGGTCCGAAAGTAGCTGGCCGTCCAGGCGGCTATACACGTATTCTGAAGCTAGGTATCCGCCCGGGCGATAACGCTGAGAAAGCAATGATCGAACTGGTTGATTTCAATGAGATCTATGGTAAAAGCGTTGAAAAAGCTGCTGAACCTGCTAAGAAAACACGTCGTAGCCGTGCCAAGAAAACAGAAGTTGCAGAAGCTGAAGTGGTGGCTGAAACACCGGCAGCAGAAGCAAAACCAGAAACTCCGGCAAATGAAGAAAAAGCCGCTGAATAATTTGATGCTAACTGATTCACATATAAAAAGGCAAGACTTGATGGTCTTGCCTTTTTTTTAGCTCAGCAGGGAAGCAGCGAGCTGCAAGTATGGGATATGTGAAAAAAAATATACCGGAATTTGAACAGGATGAACTTTTTTTGCAACTGAAAATAGAATTAAAGAATGCCCCAAACCACGCAACCAGCCATTTTAGTGTTAGCCGACGGACATGTTTTTCACGGACAAGCTTTTGCTAAAATAGGTACCGCTGCCGGAGAGATTTGTTTCAATACCGGTATGACAGGCTACCAGGAAGTATTTACCGATCCCAGTTACACCGGACAGATATTGATCATGAACAGTGTTCATATTGGTAATTACGGTGTGAAAGAATCAGATGTGGAGAGCAGTAGCGTAAAAATACGTGGCCTGATTGCCCGTAACCTGGAAGAACAGTTCAGTCGTATACAGGCAAACGGCAACGTAAATGATTATTTAAAAGCCAACAATATTGTAGCTATAGAGAATATTGATACGAGGGCTCTTGTGTCACATATACGTACCAAAGGTGCGATGAACTGTATCATTTCATCTGATGTACTGGATGTAGCACAATTAAAAGCCGAATTGGCCAAAGTGCCTGATATGGACGGGTTGGAGCTCTCCAGCACAATAAGTACGACAGAAGAATATGAGTTGGGCGACAAGAACAGCTCGCTCAAAGTGGCGGTGCTTGACCTCGGCGTAAAAAAGCATATCCTCGAATGCCTCGTACAACGTGGGGCGCATGTACGTGTATACCCGGCTAAAACACCTTTAAGCCGCCTGAAAGAATTTAAACCAGATGGTTATTTCATCTCTAACGGCCCCGGCGATCCCGCTGCCATGGGTTATGCCATTACTACCGTGAAAGATATTTTAGCCGAGGATAAACCTGTATTCGGCATCTGTCTCGGGCACCAGTTGCTGGCGTTAGCCAATGGTATCCCTACTTTTAAGATGCACCACGGACACAGGGGATTGAACCATCCCGTTAAAAATATCATTACCGGTCAATGTGAAATCACTACACAGAACCATGGTTTTGGCGTAGACCCTGAAGCCGTACGCAAACATCCGCAGGTAGAAGTGACGCATGTTAACCTCAATGATGATTCGATCGAAGGTATCCGCATCAAAAACAAACCGGCCTTCAGTGTACAATACCATCCTGAAAGTACGCCGGGCCCGCATGACAGCCGCTACCTGTTCGATCATTTTATTGGGATGATCAGGGAAAGGATGAATTAATAAGGGTGCGATCCAAAAATCAGAAATTCCCTCGTATTTTCGGGTCATGAAAATCGCCATCATTAACGGCCCAAACCTTAACTTACTGGGTAAACGCGAAACGGATATCTACGGTAATACTTCCTTTGAAAACTACCTGGAACAGCTGAAAACACAGTTCCCGGCAGTACAGTTTCACTATTACCAGAGCAATGTTGAAGGCGAACTGATCAATGAGCTGCAAAGGATTGGTTATGAATATGATGGTATCATACTCAACCCTGCCGGTTACACCCATACCTCTGTTGCCATTGGAGACGCCATTGCTGCAATCAAAACACCTGTTGTGGAAGTGCATATCAGCAATGTGCATGCACGTGATGACTTTAGAAAATTATCTCATGTATCTGCTAAGGCTGCCGGCAGTATTTTTGGGCTCGGACTAAAAGGATATGAACTCGCCATACGCTGGCTGCTGGATCGCTCAAATTAAGCAACGGTACGGTATTTGCTCACTCCTGCATCATGTATCAACAATATACTAAGAAGGTTTTGTGGCTGATAGTGATCAGCGTAATAGTTAAACTCATCACGGCCTCATGGCTGGAGCTGGGTAATGATGAAGTGTATTACTGGACCTATGCCATACAGCCCGACTGGAACCATTTTGATCATCCGCCCATGGTTGGCTGGCTGATCAGGCTTACGACCCTGAACCTGTGGTGGGTAAGCGAAGTATCACTCAGGCTGGGCGGTATCGCCTGCGCAGCATTTGCAACCTGGATCATATTCAGGTTGGGTAAGTTATTGTCCAGCGAAAAATTAGGCTGGTATGCTGCCCTGGTATATACCTGTTCTGTGTACACTGGCTTTATTGCAGGCCTCTTCATACTACCCGATTCGCCGCAAATGCTTTTCTGGACTGGGTCTCTATATATCATGGCACTTCTTTTTATGAGGGGGGGAGAACAGAAACCGGGCATATGGCTGTTATTGGGATTGATGATTGGCCTGGCAGCATTGTGTAAAATACATGCCCTCTATTTATGGGCAGGCTTTGGTCTTTTTCTCCTGTTAACCAGCAGCAAGTGGTTATTGAACTGGCGATTGTATGCAGGTGCGTTGGTTACCCTGCTATGTATAGCACCGGTCATTTACTGGAATGTACAAAATAAGTTTATTACCTATCGCTTTCATTCAGAAAGGGTAACACATACTTCTTTGCAATGGGATATGCTGGGCAGGGAAATAGGAGGAGAGTTCCTTTACCAGAACCCGGTGATCTTTATTTTGATATTGGTTGCGCTGGTTGCTTTGATAACAAGAGGAACCAGGTTTCCCTTCTCCGGTAACAAGATCAGGATATGGCTGTTGTGTATGAGCCTGCCTATGATCTTCCTGTTCTGGGCTATCGCTTTATTCAATCCAACACTGCCGCATTGGAGCGGACCTGCCTATATTCCTTTATTCCTGGTAGCAGCATTGTTCCTGGAACGCAATTCAAAGCAGCCTTATCCCGCCTTCATTGTTGTATCCATTACACTGCTTATTGTTGTGCTGGCAACAGGTATCGGCCTGATCCGTTATGCACCTGTTAATTTTGGCAGCCACGAAAAACAGAATTATGGCGAGTATTGCCCCACTTTGGATATGTCGGGCTGGAAAGATTTCAGCAACCATTTCGATCAGCTTCTCAAAGCAGATATTGCAGAAGGAAAAATGAAACCCAATGCACCGATTATCGTTGATAAATGGTTTCCCGGTGGTCATCTTGAATTTTATACAGCCCGAACAACAGGAATAAACCTGGTTGGCATCGGACGGCTGGAAGACCTCCATAAGTTTGCCTGGCTTAACCGTGAAAGAAAGCCATTACAGTTGGGCGATGATGCTTACTGTATCGTTCCCTCTAACCTGCCAATGAACCCAGCACTAAAGTACAGCACTTATTTTACTGCCATAGAAGCGCCTGTTGTTATTAACCAGGTGAGGGGTGGAAGAGTAGTGCGTTATTTTTATGTGTACCGTATGAAAGGATGCAAGCTGGTTCCTAAGCCTGTCCTTAATTGAACAAAAGCCTGTAAAGACTTTCTTTGTAAGCCGGCTTCTTAAAATACTAAATCAGCCATCATCAAATCAGCCATCCTCCATCACAACCTCTATTTCAACCCCGTACTGTCTCCCGGCGATTTGAACTCAATGTCTTTTTCTTTTCTTCCAAATAATGTTTCAAAATCCCTTTTATAAGAAATGCTGGCCCCCTGCCTGTTACGGCGCCCGAGGCTTGAGCCGGCAATATCGAGACTGTTCTTGCTGAATATGATGGCTCTTAGTTTTCTGTCTTTCGATAGCACAAATTCAATATTCAGATCGGGCAGCCATTGGAAATTACCGTTCTGAACGGCAGAGGTATTACCCAGGTTAAAATCCAGGTCACCGCCAAAAGTGACGATGATATTATCATTAAAGAAACTTTTTCCAAATTTAAAATTCACACGCGATCTGTCGAGCCGGTTACTGCTGGCCGTTATGCTGCCGGCATTGGGATCTAAGCTGGAGCTGCTGTATAAAGAAGTGCCGAGATCAAATCGCAGGCTTTTATCGCCTGTGAGTTTATACAGCATATTGGAAAAGACTTTATTCACTTCTTTGGTCAGTATCTGGGAAAGGGTATTAACACCGATGGTGGTGAATGAATAGGGGTTGGCTGCGTTGCTGCCTGCTGTTTCGCCCACCGGGGAAAACGAATTGAAAGCGATCAGGAAAGCTACCTGTTTGAGCATTTCATTCTGGTCTTTTTCGATCCTTGAAATATACTGGGAAAAATCGTTATCAATTTTAGCAGGACTGCCTTGCGGAAAGTCAAGCTTAAACGAGATATTGGGTTTCAACAGCTGCTCCCGCAATTGCACTACAACATATACATCGCCTCTGTATGCTTTAATTGTGCCGTTAAAATTATTGCTGCCAATCAGGTCGCTCAGGCTCACCCGTTCGGCAGTGTATTGTGCATCAATATGTACATCAGCTTTGTAAGGATCACCGGTCCATTCAATATAGTTGCCCGCTTCCGGTAATAATTCAAACGGCTTGCGTACCAATCCCTGCAGGTTAAAATCATACTTACCCCGCTCAATATTATACCGGCCGCGAATGGACAGCGGGTCCGATGTTCCTGCCCTGATCCTTAGCCTGCCGTTGCCCGTAGCTTTGATAACATCACCGGCCAGCTCATCCAGGATAACATCTATCTGTGTTTTGTTATTGGCTGTGATATCCAGGTCAACAGATAAGTTGAAGCCGCTATTCTTATCTAACTTAGCCATTTCGCTGCCGTATTGTTTGAATACGATGAAATCAGCCGTACCACTTTCTTTACTCATCGAACTGGGAATGAAGATATGAGAACTGTCGTTCGATTCGCCAAT
Source organism: uncultured Sediminibacterium sp. (assembly GCA_964519475.1). Lineage (GTDB taxonomy): Bacteria > Bacteroidota > Bacteroidia > Chitinophagales > Chitinophagaceae > Sediminibacterium. The sequence continues at coordinate 23,064 of CAZFKE010000029.1, read as the reverse complement.
GATCGTCATCCTGGCAGCGCTTTCAGGGCCTTTAAAACTTAAGTTGGCCTTCCCTATCGCTTTGCCATAGAATTGCTGGTTGTCCTTCAGCTTGGTATCGATCAGCAATAATTTATTGGTAGCAAGTTCAAAGTCAAATGCCATATCCCTGAACCCCCGTTCAAAAAGTTTACCTTTTACCGTACCTGAATTTTTGTACCTGTCTTTGATGGAGAATTCTCCAAAGTTGATACCGTCTTCTTCAAACCTGATGTCAGCAGAATCAATGGTATAATATACCTGTGTATAGTTCACTTTCATACCGGCATTTTTCAGCTTTACCCTGCCGGCCAGATTGGGCGCTTTGGGATCGCCACTGATGGTGAGCGTTCCTGTTGCCCTTCCTTTGATATCGGTGAAAAGATCGCTCAAAAATTTATGAAGGATATCGATCTTTGAGTTGTTCAGCTTTAAGTCTATGTTGAGCGGGTTACCTATAGAATCTTTCAGGTCGTACAAACCAGCAATGGAAAAATTATAGCCATCATTGGGCGAGAGACCATTCAGGCTGATCTTCCCGGTTTTACTGTCATACAGCGCTTTGATGTTAACTGTGCCAATGGAGTCGTCATCCATTCTGAACTGTTCTGCTTTCAGCTCAGCATCCGCCCTGAACTGGCCGAAAAAATCACTTAATACCACACTGCCATTGGTAACTCCTTCCAGGTGCGGATCCTTCATAAAGAGAGAAGTAAGATCGCCCAATATCACATTCTTCAATTTCACCACCAGCTTATTGGTATTGCCGCCATCTTCTTCTTCGGTAGCTACCGTTATTTCCTGGAACCCTTGCGTAAACCGCAAATTATGTGCATCCACAAAATTGGTTCTCACGACCAGTTCCCCTTCTTTTTCTATGTTCCATTTTTTTTCGTTCAATACGAATGACGAGGGTCTGAACTGTACGCGCAGGCCATCATCGAGGGTGAATATGTCTGCGTAGAGGTCTGCGTCATTCAGGGTGTTATCGGCGCTTGTTTTGATGGACACCACAGAATGGTCTGCTTTGGAAACGATGTTGATTCTTGTATTGGGAAAGCGAAGACTATCGCCTGCCTGTATACTGCTGATCTCGCCTCTGAGCGATAAGGTGTCCATATTGCCAGCGCCTTTCAGGTTAATGCCTGTAACGGTGTTTTTTTTGTAGCCGGCATAAGGCACCATGGTGGTGATGTGTAATTCGTTTTTACGCGTATCAACGGATCCGGAAAGGGTTGCATCATTAAAGCCACTGAGTTGTTTATTGAAGATGCGCAGGTAAGGTTCAATGTAATTAGTGGTCAGGCTTACATTGAATTGCTGGTTTTTAGGTGTGTATACCGGCGGTTTGATATAGGTAGGGAAGTAGTGATTGAGGAATGCCTGGAAGCTTGCGGGTAATTCAAGGATACTGAACTTGCCAAAAATAGAGGCCTTGAAATCGTTACTGCTGAGCCGCAGGTATTTCACACTGTCTTCATAGTTTGAAGTAAGGTTCAATGAATCAAAACTCAGCCTGGTGTCATTGTTTTTGATATTGGCATTGAGGAATTTAGCGCTGCCCAGAAAATTATCAATATTGGTGCCTGTAAAATTTACGTCCAACAGGCCTGTGAGTTCAATATGATCATTAAGGAAATGAAGTTCCTGCAGGTTCGAATTGACAAGGTCGCCCAGGATATTGAAACTGGGTTGTTCTTTAGACAGGTCTATTTCTACGTTACTGGTAAAATTCAGGTTAGGATCACTGACTTTTACTTCCCCGCTGAAATATTTTTTCTGGAATGTACCGTTGGTGATGATATTGGTATAAGTGTAATTATTGAATTCCAGTGTGGAGATATTACCGTCTAAGGATGTCCTGAGTTTTTCAACGTTAAAACTGCTGCCCGTGATCTTTCCTTTGAAATCGACGAGCCCCAGTTGTGCACTGTTCAGGAATTTTCCTATGTTGAAGTGATGGGTTTCAATATTTCCCGTATACGAAGGTTCGCCTTTATGTGGCAGTTGTAAACTGATATTGGTTTTCACACCACCCAACTGCGAACTCAGGGAACCGGCAGTTGTAAAGTTGTGGATAGTACCGGTAAAATTGCCCCTGTAAATAATATTACCCAGGGCCGCAAGGTTGGGAGAAGTGGTTTCTTTCAGTGAAGGAATAAAGGTACCGATATCGCGATGGTTGCTTTGTACTGTTCCGTTACTGAACCTGATGATGGTCCGGTCAATATCAGGCAACCCTTTCATACTGAATGAACCCGTTATATTGGTGGTGGTGCCAACTTTGACGCCCAGGTTATTGACTGTGAATTGGTCCACTGTACCCAAAAAATGACCACTCAGCGTTACTTCACGTTTCCATGTTTTGAGTTCAGGTGCAAAGTAGGCGATATCGTCGCTGCTTACCCTTGCTTCTTTAAAGTGCGCGTCCATGGTTACTTTTTGGATGTAATCGCCAAAATCTTTATTGAAGTCTTTGAACCGCATCGCATAATAATTGCTCAGCCTGCTTTTATTGGTCTGGAGGTCAAGTGATGCCAGTTCCATGATCTGCGGAGTGAGCCTGAAATTCGTTTTCAATTTTTTCAGTTCAAACCCGCATTGGTCTTTTACAGCCAGGTTAACTGCAGCGCGCAGGGTATCTTTTACAAATGAAATATTGGCCAGGGTGCCATTCAGTTTACTTAACCGGATATGCTGGCCATCAAAATAGGTAGTAGGAATGCCGGTATTGGCATCTATCAAAAGACTGCCATCGGTGATCTTGAGGTTGCCTGCTTTTAACAGCATGTTGCCTGCGTTGAAATACATGCCGGTATCAACCGGCATGTTCTTTCTTTTCAATGAATCCGGGCGAAGCGGGTCAAGGCTGAGGATGGATAAGAAAGGTTTATCCAATGACACATCATTGATGAGAAAAATGCTTTTATTAAGATCTATGCGATCTGCATCTAATAAGAGGCTGCCTGCACCTGCTTCCATCCTTTCTCCTCCCCACAGGTCATTTTTGATAAAGCGCACATTCTTGAGGTCAATCTTTTTCAGGTTCAGTGCCAGTCCGCCACCACTGTTCTTGTTAGCGGGCGAGGGCGAAGCAAGTGAATCGATGATGAACTGGTAGTTCCATGTTGCGTCTTTTCGCTGCAGCTTGATAACGGCATCTTCCAGTCCCACATACTTTAGCACAGCCGTATCTTTAAGGAAGAACCAGTCCGTAATGCGCACTTTAAGCTGCCCGGCATAAAGCAATGTGTCATTATGCTTATCGCGCACCATGGTAGTGTCCATGTTCAGGCGATTAAAGAGGGAAAAGCTGACTTTTTTAATACTTACTTCTGTGCCCAAAGTTTTTGACAAACGCTTAGTGGCCATGCGTACCAGCCAGTTCTGCACCAATTCTGTCTGGATAGCTATGAAAGCCAGTAAAATAACGGCAATGATAACTAAGATGGTACGGCGTAGTATTTTTAGAAATCGCTTCAGAACAGGCTTTGTTTACATGTAAAATTAAGTATTCCCAATAACTATGCTAAGGTTGCTTTGCTTCGCCCTTCTTAACACTTTTTAAATACTGCAGGCTGTTTCCTTTGGGAATGCTCAATGAAACCCATTGTTTGTTTTTAATGAGTTTGCCTATGTAAACAATTTGACCAACGTGGTAGGAGTAATGGGCCAGTTGCCTTAAAATGGCATCATACACCGGCAAAGGTTCTGCGCGGATGGTCACTGTTTTTACCATGTCTTCGGGACTAAGATCCTCCAATGTATTCAGCAGGCAGCTCCAGCCTTCATTCCAGCGTGCTAACAGTGCTGCCTTGCTGTAGTTGGCAGATGCTTCAAACTCAGCATCTCTTTGACGCCATTCCTTCTCACCGTCTTCAGTCAGGAAGTTGGTCCAGCGACTGAGCATATTGCCATGCATATGCTGGATGATGACAGCAATACTGTTACTTTCGGATGAGGGTTGAAAATGAAAGTCTTTTTCTTCCAGTTGCGTCAATGTCTTATCGCCAAGTTCTTTATAATTTGTAAAGCGTTTAATGCTATCCCTTAAAAAGGCTGCTGCTAATTCCATGGTTTTTGTTTTAGGCCATCCATGCAAAAATACCCCTAATTTCTAAAACCCTGCCACGGAATCATCTCCTCTCTTGTCGGCCACTGCTTCTCTTTTGCCATTGACCAGCCTGATACCTTCTGTGCGTCCGATACCGGCTCTTTCTTTGAGTCTGTAACCCATTTCCTCCAGTTGCTTTTTTGTTTCAGCAGAGAAATCTTTTTCAATGGCAACCTCATCGGGCAGCCATTGATGGTGGAATTTTGGCTTATTGATGGCATCGGCGAGGCTCATGTTGAAATCGATAAGGTTGACCAATGCCTGGTATACAGAAGTGGGGATGGTGGTTCCTCCGGGTGTGCCAATGGTGAGATAGGGTGTATTATGTTTGAGTACCAGCGTAGGTGTCATAGAACTCAGCATACGTTTGCCGGGGCCAATGGCATTGGCTTCACCGCCTATTGCCCCGTACATATTGGGAACACCAGGCTTTACGCTGAAATCATCCATCTCATTGTTCAGCAAAAAACCGGCTCCGCCAACCACCGTTTTACTGCCGTAATTTCCATTCAATGTAGTGGTCACTGCCACCATATTGCCCTCCGCATCTACTATACTAAGATGTGTTGTCTCTTCACTTTCCTTGATCAAACCGGCTTTGATCTCGGTACTGTTGCCGGCTTTGTCCGGATTATAATCGGCCATACGCTGGGCCAGGTAAGCATCACTGAGTAATGTTTTAACCGGTACTTTCCAGTAATCAGGATCACCAAGGTATTCGGCCCGGTCGGCATAAGCCCTTCGTTCTGCTTCAATCATCAGCTGCACAGATTTTGTCGTTTGAAATCCCAGGTTTTTTACGGGAAACTTTTCAATCATCTTCATCATCTGTGCCAATAACACACCGCCGCTGCTGGGTGGCGAAAAACTGATGATGCGGTAACCACGGTAATCAAATTCAAGGGGCAACCGCAGCTTGGCAGTATAGTTATTCAGGTCATCCGGCTGCATAATGCCGTTACCCCGGTGCATTTCTTCCAGTATCAGTTTTGCTGTTTCATTTTCATAGAAGTCCTTTGCACCATGTTGCTGTAAACGCTTTAAAGTGGCAGCCAGCTCTTTTTGAACAAGCGTGTCGCCCGATTTCCAGTTGATTGCTTTGACAAAAGCGGTGGGGCGGGTATTGTATTTTAAAAACGCTTCACGGGAACCATTCAGACCGACGGCTTCTCTTTCGGTAATGACAAATCCTTTTTCGGCAAGATCAATAGCGGGTTGCACCAGTTGCTTAAAAGAAAGCCTGGCGTAAGGCAGTGTGGCAAACAAACCAGCCACTGTACCGGGTATGCCAGATGCCAGGTGGCCGTTTTGCGATAAAGTGATCTGGGCATTGCCATTCTTATCAAGGTACATGTCCCTGCTTGCTTTGGAGGGGGCTGCTTCACGGTAATCGAGGCCAATCAATTCCCCATCTTTTTTTCGTGCAAGTAAAAACCCGCCCCCGCCAATATTGCCTGCGCCCGGATATACTACTGCAAGCGCCAGTTGTGTGGCAATGACAGCATCAAATGCATTGCCGCCCCGTTCCATGACCATGGCACCTACCCGGCTTGCCAGGGGATGTGCACTGGATACTGCAGCATTAGTGAAAGAGGCGTTCTTGGTGATGGTGTATTTATAAGGATTGACCGCTTTGCCGGCACCTACAAATGACATGCTTGTCTGTGCATTAAGCTGAGCGGATAGCATAGCAGCAGACAACAATAATAAAGCAGCGTTTTTCATAGTAGAAAATTAAGATTTTTTGTAACAACAATATCCTATTCTTCCCTACATTCACCACTTATTTACTTTCTTATGAGAAAAAACGTACTGGTCTTATTGATGCTATTGGCTGTTGTTGCTGCTGCTTTTGCACAGGATATTCAGCGCCCCGAACAGTTCCTTGGTTACAAAGTGGGCACCCATTATACCCGTCATCATAAAATTGTAGATTATTTCAGGGCCATTGCAAAAGCCCAACCAGCGATGGTAAGGCTTGAGAAATATGGTGAAACCAACGAAGGACGTGAGCTGGTGCTGGCTTTTATTGGCTCACCGGAGAATATACAACAATTAGAAACGATCCGTATCAACAACCTGCATATTGCAGGCATGGGAGATAAAGCCGCCGCCATAACGGAAAAAACGCCAGCCATTGTATGGCTGAGTTATAATGTACATGGCAATGAACCCTCTTCGTCTGAAGCGGCGATGCTTACACTGTATGCATTGGTTGACCCCTCCAACCAGCAGGCCAAAGAGTGGTTGCAACGTACGGTGGTGGTAATAGACCCCTGTATTAATCCCGATGGGCGCGACAGGTATGTGAACTGGTTTAATTCAGTAACAGGAGATCACTTCAATGCAGACCCGCAATCCAGGGAACATGCAGAGCCCTGGCCAGGCGGCAGAAGCAATCATTATAATTTTGATCTTAACCGCGACTGGGCCTGGCAAACACAGGTAGAAACACAGCAACGGCTGAAACAATACAATGCATGGTTACCGCAGGTGCATGTTGATTTTCATGAACAAGGATATAATGCACCTTATTATTTTGCCCCGGCTGCAGAACCTTACCACGACGTGATAACGAAATGGCAGCGCGACTTTCAGCAATTGATCGGAAAAAATAACGCCAGGTATTTTGATCACAATGGCTGGCTGTATTTTACAAAAGAGCGGTTTGATCTCCTGTATCCCTCTTATGGCGATACATATCCTATTTATAATGGCGCCATTGGTATGACTTTTGAACAGGGCGGGCATAGCCGTGGCGGCCTGGCTGTTATTAATGAAAGCGGTGATACCCTTACGCTGACCGATCGTGTCATGCACCATTTTACAACTGGATTATCAACCATTGAAACAGCATCGCACAACAGGGACAAACTGCTGAATGAATACCAGAAATTTTTTGAAGACAGCCGCAATGGTAAAACAGGCGAATACAAGACCTATGTATTAACTGCCAAAGAGGAAAGTAAGTTACGTGCAGTAACTAAGTTGTTCGACCAGAACGGTATTGAGTATGGAACATTAGGCAATCAATCATTCAGCGGGTATCATTATACAACAGACAGGGAAGAAGCGTTTAAGAATGAAGGGTTTCATATTGCCATAAGCGCCTACCAGTCACATTCCGTTATGGCAAAAGTATTATTGGAGCCAAAGACTACAGTGGTGGATTCCAATACCTATGATATTACTGCCTGGAGCATTCCCTATGCATACGGCGTAAGTGGCTATGCCGTAAAAGAAAAATTAACTGTTAAGCCCGGGTGGAAAGAAGCCGCACCGGTCGCAGCTATGCATTCGTCTTATGGCGTATTGATCCCATACACTTCTTTTGATGCTGCAAAAGTATTGGGTTACCTGCTCAGAAATGGGGTGAAAGTGCGCTTTGCTGAAAAAGAGTTCACATACCAGGATAAAACCTATGACAGGGGAACATTGATCGTTTTAAAAACAAGTAACCAGCCCGACTGGAATGCGATAACAAATGAGGCATGTAAAAAATACCATGTTCAGGGAACTGCGGTAGAAACAGGCTTTATGGATAAAGGCGCTGATTTTGGTTCACCCGATATTAAAGTGATCAACGGCGCTCCTAAAGTGGCTTTACTGACCGGCGACCAGGTATCTTCATTAGGCGCAGGTGAAGTATGGCATTTTTTCGAAAGACTATTGGATTACCCGGTTACATTGCTGAACGCTTCGGATATCGGTCACCTTAACCTCAAGCCTTACAATGTGCTGATCATGCCCGATGGTTATTATAAGAGCTTTACCGATAAAGCAAATACGGATAAACTGAAAGAGTTTGTGCGGAATGGAGGTAAGGTCATTGCCCTCGAAAATGCAGTATCACTGTTAGCCGGCAGCGATTGGGGAATCAAAATCAAAGAAGATAAGGCTGAGGATAAAGGGGATTATGTGAATGTAAAAAAATACGGTGAGAGAGAACGGGAATCAATCAGCGGAACGATCCCCGGCGCTATTTATAAACTGGAGCTCGACAATACGCACCCGCTCGGGTTTGGTTACCCTGATTATTATTTTACCATCAAGCAGGATCCCAATCTCTTTGAATTTATCAAAGACGGATGGAATGTGGGGATCATGAAGAAGGATGCTTATGTAACAGGTTTTGCAGGTGCAAGGGTGAAGAATAAATTAAAGGATGGGGTACTCTTTGGCGTACAGCATATGGGTAATGGCAGCGTTGTATACCTGGCGGATGATCCATTGTTCAGAAATTTCTGGGAGAATGGTAAGCTCTTATTTGCTAACGCCGTATTCCTTGTCGGACAATAAATGAACCGCTCATACTTTGTGGTATTCATTTATGACCTGTCTTTGCTATTTTTAAACGTTATAACAAAAGAACAACGACTATGAATACGTTAAGAAAAGCGTGCTGCCCACAGTTGATGATCGGTATAATAGGTTTCACCTGCAGCTTTTTCTTTTCTGCTTCCTATGCGCAAACACCAGCCAATCACAATAGCGCCGATATCTACCTGCAGCTGAAGCAGCTGAAGGTATTGGGTACTGTGTTGTACATAGCGGCGCATCCCGATGATGAGAACAACTATTTGCTTCCTTATCTCGCCAAAGAGAAAATGTACCGCACGGCCTATATGAGCCTTACAAGGGGAGAGGGTGGCCAGAACCTGATAGGCAGTGAGCAGGGTGTGGAATTAGGACTCATACGCACGCAGGAACTATTGGCTGCAAGAAGGATGGATGGCGCGGAGCAATATTTCAGTCGTGCGTATGAATTCGGCTATAGTAAAAGCGCCGATGAAGCGTTGCATATATGGGACCGTGAAAAAGTATTGGGTGATATTGTATGGATGATCCGGAAATTACAACCCGATGTCATCATTACACGGTTCCCTGCCGATGCAAGGGCTGGTCATGGCCACCATTGGGCTTCTGCCATACTTGCCAATGAAGCATTCAGGGCCGCAGCCGACTCAACCAAATTTTCTGAACAGTTTGCCCTGCTTGGGCGTAACGCAAGACCCTGGCAGGCTAAACGGATATTGTGGAATACCTACAATTTTGGCAACATCAATACAACCGCTAATGACCAGCTAAGGATTGAAGTAGGCGCTTATAATCCCTTGTTAGGGGAAAGTTATGGGGAGCTGGGCGCTGAAGCGCGCAGCATGCATAAGAGCCAGGGCGAAGGCAGGCCGCGCAGGAAGGGGAAACTATATGAATTCTTTGCTACCACCGGCGGCGATGCACCGCGGAATGACAGGAATGACCTGATGGACGGAGTTATAACGGGCTGGAAAAGGATCAGTGGCGGAGAACAGGTACAGGATACGATTGATCAGATCATTCACGATTACCAGTTTACCGCGCCTGCGGCATCTGTACCGGCCTTAGTAAAGCTCTACAGGCAAATTGTACGCCTTTCCGTACCGCCTGAACAGGAGGTATGGAAAAAGAAAAAGCTGGCAGAAGTACAGGAATTAGTGACGGCCTGTGCAGGGTTATCTGTTGAAGCAACTACCCAGCAGGAGACAGCTTTGCAGGGCGATTCTGTTAAAGTGAACCTGTTGATCAATAAACGGAATGAAGTGAATGCCTCCCTCGTAAAATTTTTTGTTGATTACAGCATCACTGCGGATACTGTTTTGCAGCAGCTTTTGGAGACCAACCAGAATTATGCTTATACAACCATTATAGTTCCAAAACTTAACCCTAAGTCAACACAGCCCTACTGGTTGGAGAAAGACAGGACCAAAGAAGGCATGTTTGAAGTAGCAGATGACGCATTGATTGGCAAAGCTTGGAATGATCCATCATTGCACGCACTTGTACAGGTAACGATCGAGGGCGCGCCTTTTTTTATCAAATGCCCTGTTCAGTACAAGTACACTGATCCGGTAAAAGGAGAGTTATACCAGCCCTTTGTCATGGCGCCGCATATGGAATTATACCTGAGTCCGGATGTAGCTTTACTGAATGTAAAAGATGAGAACGGGAAGCAGCGTTCAGACTCATTAGTGCACATCACATACAAATCCAATTTTACTGCCCGCAATGTACCCGTCAGCCTCTATGTAATGCAACAAAAGATACATACCATCTATGAAAACAAAAAGCAGGACCTGGAAAAAGGAAGGACCGTTGTAGTAGATGTACCGGTGAGCCAGGTGTATGACAGTCAAAAAGGGAAGTTCATAGAAGCCGCCGTTGCAGTCAGACCAGATCAGCGGGTACTTACTTTTCCGGAGTTCTTCAAATCTATCAGGTATGATCATATCCCCGCCATACAGTATTATTTCAGAGACCATGTGAAGTTTGTCAATGAAGCTATAAAAGTAATGGGTAAAAAAATAGGCTATATAGCCGGATCGGGCGATTTGGTGCCTGATGCCCTGCAGCAGTTGGGATACGAGGTAAAATACCTGTCTAATGCGGATATTACTGATGATAACCTGAAACAATACGATGCTATCATCACCGGGGTAAGGGCTTACAACCTCCTGGATTACCTTACCGGCAAGTACGATGTACTGATGCATTATGTAGAGAACGGAGGCAATCTTATTGTACAGTACAATCGTAATACACAGGTGGGCGCTTCAAAGGCCAAAATTGGTCCTTATTCTTTTAACATCAATGTTGGGTCAAGGGTAACGGAGGAAGACGCCGAAGTGAATTTCTTATTACCACAGCACCCTGCGTTGAATTATCCGAATAAACTCACTGCAGCTGATTTCAAAGACTGGGTACAGGAACGCAGTACCTACCAGGCCGACCAGCTGGATGCACATTACCAGGCCCCCCTGGGCATGCACGATACCAATGAAAGAGAATCTAACGGCAGCCTGATCACTGCATCCTATGGAAAAGGTAATTTTGCCTACCTGAGCCTTGCATTGTTCCGGCAGTTGCCTGCAGGTGTGCCCGGCGCTTACCGGCTGTTAGCCAATTTAATTGCACTACCCAAAAACAAATGATATGCAGCCGAGGAAAAGAATAGGCATTGTTACGTTGTTATTAATAGGACTTTTATTAGGCTGGGCCATTAAGAATGTGAAGATCGGGCTGATCATAGGATTGGGACTTGGGCTATTAGCCGGCGGATTATTAAGCAGCAAAAAATAATTACCTGACAGACAAGAAAAACATACCACTCTTTACTACCTGGCACCGCTGGTACCTTTTTGTACTGGTAGTATTGGCGCTGGTCATTATCTTTTTCCTTTGGTTCACCAAACACTTTTCATGAGTAAGCCCGATTGGATAGTATTGATAGTAACACTTGTTGGGATCATTGCTTATGGTTTGTACAAAAGCCGTACTTCTAAAAACTTAGAAGGCTATTTTCTCAGCAACCGTACCATGCCCTGGTACTTAGTGCTTTTAAGCATCATGGGAACGCAGGCGAGCGCTATCACGTTTTTATCTGCGCCCGGGCAGGCATTTTCAGACGGTATGCGCTTCGTGCAGTACTACTTCGGGTTGCCCATTGCCATGGTGGTGCTCTGCATCACATTTGTTCCGCTGTTCAACAAACTCAGACTTTTTACAGCGTATGAGTTTTTAGAACAACGGTTTGATATCAAGACTAGAACCTTTACTTCTTCCTTATTTTTATTATCGCGCGGCCTTTCAACAGGCATCAGCATTTACGCCCCATCCATCATCCTCTCATCACTCATGGGCTGGGATATTTTCTGGACGAATATTGTCATGGGAGGAATGCTGATCATCTATACGGTTACCGGGGGTGCTAAAGCGGTGGCTTATACACAGCAACTGCAGCTTGTGATCATTTTCATTGGATTGTTTATAGCCGGTTACCTGATCATACATTATTTACCCGAAGGGGTAGGGTTCTCAGAAGCATTACGTGTAAGCGGCGCGGCAGGAAAACTGAATGTGATCACGACCGGCATGACTGAAAAAGGATTTGACTGGAAGGACAAGTACAATATCATCAGCGGTGTGATCGGAGGCTTCTTCCTGGCGCTTTCTTATTTTGGAACAGACCAGTCGCAGGTAGGCCGTTACCTCACCGCCAAAGACAACACCGAGAGCCGGATAGGTTTGCTGATGAATGGATTGGTAAAAGTACCGATGCAGTTTTTGATCTTATTACTCGGAGCACTCCTGTTTACGTTTTACCAGTTCAACCCCTCACCGGTATTTTTCAACAATGCGGTAGCCGAAAAGGCTATGGAAACGCCTTACCGCGATTCGCTCGCGCAGATACAGGAGCGTTTTGATACGCAGCAAACATTGCAACAGGGCTGGACCAGGGAATATGCCAGCGGATTACGGGATGAATATAAGGACAGCATCAGCTATGGTGCCGGTAAGCTTAGCGCCTTGCAAAAAGAATACAAACAGGTACTTGCCAAAGCGGTACCGGGAGCTGATACCAATGATACGAACTATGTGTTTCTCCGGTTTGTGATAGACTTTTTGCCGAAAGGATTAGTAGGATTATTGATAGCCATCATTTTCCTCGCAGCATGGGGATCTATTGCAGCAGCATTGAATGCACTGGCATCCTGTACCATGATCGATTTTCACCTCAGGCTGGGAGGCGGGAAATACGACAGTACAGATGTCATTCAATCTGAAAGGGAGTATAAACTGTCCAAGTATTATACCCTTGTATGGGGGATATTTTGTGTGATCACGGCAGAATTTGCAACGGGTATGGGCAGCCTGATAGAAGCGGTCAATGTGTTGGGCTCCCTGTTTTATGGGGTGATACTGGGCATTTTTTTAGTGGCGTTTTACATGAAAAAAGTGCAGGGTAATGCTGTTTTTATAGCAGCTGTTATAGCAGAATTAATGGTCATTACCTGCTTTATGCTTGATAAATACAATATCATAGGACTTGGGTTCCTGTGGCTCAATGTGGTAGGGGCGGTAGCAGTAGTAGCATTGAGTTGGATACTGCAATTATTATTTCCGGGCAGCAGCAAATTAATCATGGGTAATTAACAGACAGAGCGGCGATTAATTGTTAATTTCATACCATGAGCAAGCAATTCCCAACAGTTGAATGGGCCCATGGCACCAATGTGTATGAAGTAAACGTTCGCCAGTATAGCGAGGAAGGAAGTTTTGCAGCATTTGGCAAGCATATTCCCCGCTTACAAGCGATGGGGGTAACTGTACTATGGTTTATGCCCATCACACCCATCAGCCAAAAAGAAAGACAGGGCAGCATGGGCAGTTATTATGCCTGCAGCAGTTATACTGCCATCAATCCTGAATTTGGCACATTGGACGATTTTAAAGCGTTGGTGCAGCAGGCACATGCATTGGGGATAAAGGTTATTATTGATTGGGTGGCCAATCATACGGGCTGGGACCATCATTGGGCACAAGAGCACCCGGACTGGTATATGCAGGATGCAGGCGGCCATTTCACTGAAAGGAATGGATGGCATGATGTGATTGACCTGAATTATGCAGCGGCAGATATGCGGAAAGAGATGATCAATGCTATGTTGTATTGGGTAACAACCTGTGATATAGATGGCTTCCGGTGCGATATGGCACATTTAATACCGCTCGATTTCTGGCAGGCAGCGCGGGCGGCCTGCGAGGCGATCAAGCCACTGTATTGGCTGGGAGAATGTGAAGTGGTACAATACCATGATGTATTCGATACAACGTATGCCTGGTCATTGATGCATGCTACCGAGCATGTGAAAAGTGCTGCCAGGCTGAGCGAAGTGCGGGAAGTGTTGCATGCCTACACGCAGTATCCGCCCGGTGCTACCAAACTGTTATTTACCAGTAACCACGATGAGAACAGCTGGAATGGAACCGAATATGAAAAATATGGTAGTGCTGCACAGGCATGGGCTGTATTTGATTTTACCTGGCAGGGTATTCCATTGATCTATAGCGGGCAGGAGAGCCCCAGTAAAAAACGGCTCAAATTTTTTGATAAGGACCTGATCGAGTGGCGGCAGCCTTTACAGCTGGAATCTTTTTACAGCAAACTCCTGCAGTTGCGCAGGCAAAACAAAGCGATTACAGAAGGAGAGACTTTTATTCTCCCTTCTGATCACGGTGAACAACTGATGGCTTACCTGCGAAGGAAAGACAATGCGGTGGTATTGGTATTGCTGAACCTGTCGGCCGATAATAAGCTGAAGATCAGTATTACACACGACTGGCTTAACGGCAGTTTCACCAACCTCTTTTCTGAAATGACATTCGCTTTCGCCGGTGCAGAAACCTTTGAATTGCAGGCAGGGGAGTATATGGTGTATGAGAAGGTATAGAGTGGGTGATCTGCCAGCATAGTAAGTAAACCCCGTCTGGTGGTTGTGCAAACTTGGTCTGCACAGCAGGTAAATCCCATCTCAAAAGAGTTTTTAACCCGGTTTAACAGCCATTACCTCCATCGCTAAGACAATTTTTACTGTTGTTATTTGTTGGTTCGTCGGATAATTTCGGCTTTCTATCTGATCCCATGTACTGATCGGGCCATCCCCCCGCTAATTTGCATTCATGATTGGCAGAAGCGCGCTTGCCTGTGCCGAGGTACCCGGTACGGGACTGCTGAAAGAAAACAAGATTGATTCACTTTTAAATGTTGAGGAGCCTGTTACTCTAACGATCATCCCGCCACCGTAGGCGGGATGATCTTATTTTTTACACTTTAAGATAACTTTTATGAATACGATCCTCACCCGTGCACGGTCAACCACGCCGCCCTTTTTCAGAAAGCTGCGTAATATAGGCCTGGGCTTAACGGCAGTGGCTACTGCTGTGCTCACGGCGCCTGTAAGCTTACCTGTTGCCGTTGTAACCGCAGCAGGCTATTTAGCTGCGGCTGGTGTAGTAGTATCTGCTATCAACCAGCACACTGTGGTAGTACAAATATGGGATATGATTACCAGATTTGTACTACCTTTACCGTCATGATAAAAAGAGTAGCAGAAAAGCTGATTCGCTCTTACAGCAACCAATTCAGGGCACTGGCTATTGTAGGGCCACGGCAAAGCGGGAAGACCACACTGGTTAAAAAAGTGTTCCCCAAAAAAGAATACGTATCTATAGAAAACCCTGATGAGCGTCTGCTGGCAGAAACAGACCCCCGTGCTTTCCTGGCACGTTTCCCTAAAGGTGCCATTCTGGACGAGGTGCAGCGCGTACCTGTTTTGTTCAGTTACCTGCAACAGGTTCTCGACGAAACTTCAAAAGAAGGATTGTTTATTCTTACAGGTAGTAATAATTTTCTCTTACAGCAATCAGTTTCTCAAACACTGGCAGGGCGTATTGGGTACATAGATTTATTGCCGCTCTGCTTTGCGGAGATCCAGGAATTTGGCAACCGGCAGAGAACCACTAACGAACTTATTTTACAGGGTTGTTACCCCGAATTGTTCGACAAAAAACGAATGCCGGGCATCTGGTATCCTGCTTATATCCGTACTTATGTGGAGAGGGATGTAAAGTTGTTACGTAATATTGAAAATTCTGTTTTGTTTAACCGGTTCCTTCAATTATGTGCCGGTCGTACCGGGCAGCAGTTAAATGTTGCTGCCCTGAGCAATGAATGTGGCATAGATGTTAAAACCGTAAATGCCTGGCTTGGTATATTGCAAAGCAGTTATATCATTCATTTGCTACCGCCTTTTTTCAACAGCTTTAATAAGCGTGTGGTTAAAACACCTAAGTTGTATTTTACCGATACCGGGCTAGCCTGTTCCCTTTTAGGTATCCGTACGGAGAAGGAGCTGGGTGTATCCCACTTCCGCGGCTCCCTGTTTGAGAACTATGTGATAATGGAAATGCTCAAAAAGAAATATAACCAGGATTCTAACAGCCAGTTGTACTACTGGCGTGATAACAAAGGTGTGGAAGTGGATTTACTGGTGGATACGGGTAACAGGTTGTTACCGGTGGAGATCAAGTCGGCGCAAACTTTCCAGGAAGATCACCTGCACTCTATGAACCAATGGAATGGCTTCAGCGGCAACAAGGGAGGGTTGCTGTTATATGATGGCACACAGGAATTCAAGAAAACCAATGGGATCAAGGTACAGAATTGGCGAACTATAAATGACATGAGGTTGTAGGTTGTTCACTGGATTGCACCTCCCAATTCATGCATAGCATACAGGGGCAGTACAGAATACTGGCCCTTGTGGTGGAGTGAAGATGCTAAATAATGCGGCACCGGGATTTGCAGAATAGTTAAGATTATTATTGCTGCTTTGCCATTTCCTGCATAAGATCAAAAAGCGGAATAGCAATAACATCCCCGCTTAAAGAGAATTGATCTGCTCCGGAATAAACAACACATCGTCTCTTGGCCTTTAAGTCTTCACAGGCTATGTGAAAACCCTTATTGAGAACGGGGGAGGAACTTCGATCTGCACTTAATCATGTCTGCAAACATAACATAAAATGTAAGATTTGCATGGTTGGTATTATTTTGAAGCGAGTCGTCCCTCTGGAATGTTGATCTTATATTTCCAGGCGGGCAAGGTGTAAGAGGAAAAGGGGAGGTGGATCAAACCATATCCTGGTTGCTTTTAAAATGGGTTGGATTTTCTGGCGGGTTACGAAAATAAACGGCCTGTTGTTCTTAAGGCTATACAGGTCTTCTTATCCCTATAAATTCTCCAGGTCATTCTGTAAGCTCCCCATTATTAACTTCTTGAGGTGGCCTTAAATTTTGTTTTGTCCATACGGGGGGCTGTCTTCCGGGTAATTATAGGCAATGCTGTTTAAATACGCCGTAATTTGAAGCCTTTCCTGCCAGCTCCTGTTTTTATAATAAGAAGAGTGATCAGCAGCTTCTGTTGCTGTTTGTGCTTTAAAAGCGGTGCGGTCTAAACGGAACGATGACATACTCAAAAATAATGAATATTTGTGTCCTAACCTTGCCCTCATCGTTTTAAGGGTTGCTGAGCAATGGGGAAATTTATGGATGTTGAACTCCTGTTTAAAATGAGACGATCGAACAAATGGAAGCATTAAAATTCAGGGACGCTGCCAGGGATGATCTGACAAAAATCGTTGAGATCTATAATTCAACGGTTCCGTCACGTATGGTCACAGCGGATACTGAACCCGTTTCTGTTGAAAGCCGGCAAAAATGGTTCGACGAGCATCATCCATCAAAAAGACCGCTTTGGGTTATTGAAAACAGCAGTCATGAAACAATCGGTTGGGTGAGTTTTCAATCCTTTTACGGAAGACCGGCATATGATAGTACAGTAGAAATAAGTATTTATTTGGACGAAAGGCAGAGAGGGAAAGGGCTGGGCAAACAAATCCTTCAATATTGTATTGACAACGCGCCTGCATTCGGTGTTAAAACTTTACTGGGATTTATTTTTTCTCACAATGAACCCAGTTTAAAACTGTTCAGGCATTTCGGGTTCGAGGATTGGGCTACATTGCCCGATATTGCAGTGCTGGACAGACAGGAGCGGGGATTGAAAATTTTAGGTAAACGGATCGCCCGATAAAAGTTACAATACTGCCATACATTCAATATGACAAACTTAGATGAGATCTTTGCAAAATGCTATTGTTTCTATATTTGCTGAAATTAGCGCTGTAAGCTTATTTCCCTGATGCTATTTCTGTATGGCGGTTAATATTTACCAATGAAGAGAATTATTACAATGGTTTGCCTGTTTGTTTTTATTCAGGCAGGGTATGGTCAGAAAAACATCGATCCTCAAGAGATTCATGACAAGATGCAATGGTTCGGCGATGCCAAGCTGGGTATCTTTATTCATGCAGATATTTATGCAGTAAATGGTGTGACAGATCAGTGAAATTTCCACCATGTTCCATCCCGATCTTTGGTGGTTTGATGGTGACTGGGAGCACAGCGCCGAGGAATGGGAATCACAGAAAGTAAGGACGATCATTTTGTCTGATAACCCCCGATCCATTATTAACGGGAGGCTCCAGGGATATGGTGATTATGAGACACCCGAACAGAACTTCCCTGTTACACGTCCCGGCTATAACTGGTGGGAGTTGTGCATGACCAGTAATGATAACTGGGGTTTCCATCACGATAACCACTGGAAAACGCCGTATGAGGTCATCACCATTTTCGCAGATGTGGTGGCAAACGGTGGTAACCTGTTATTGGATATGGGACCAAAGGAAGATGGTACCATTCCTGAAGAGCAAATTCTTTTGCTGAAAGAATCGGGCGCCTGGAATAAAAAACATGGGGAAGCCATTTTCAATACGGTGGGAGGATTGCCGGCGGGTCATTTTTACGGGCCATCCACCCTCTCCAAAGATTCCACTACCCTGTACCTCTTCCTGCATGGAAAAGTGAATGGCCAGGTGATGATCAGGGGGCTTCGGAATAAAGTGGAAGAAGTAACCGTAGTGGGAAATGACACCAGGCTGGAATCGAAAATAGTAGGAAAGATTTCCTGGAGCCCTATTCCGGGGCTGGTTTATATCAATGTGCCTGAATCGGTAACGGATAAATATGTAACAGTATTAAAGGTTAAACTGGATAAACCGGTGAGCTTATACAAGGGGCATGGCGGATTGAATTGATGTAATATAGCTGAACTCTTATTCACCCATCGCTTTTCTTAGCATCGCAATACTTTTGGGTACAGCAATAGCTGCATCTTCTTTTCCTTCGTATTCAAGCGAAATATAACCGTGGTAGTTTACTTTGTTGAGTATGGAAATGATGCGATCGTAATCGAGGTCGAGCGTATACCATTCACCGCCGCCATAGTATGTTTTGGCTTGTACAAAAACGGTCTGGGGTGCGATCATCTCTAATTTAGCATAAGGGTTTTCTAAAAAATTACCAGTATCCATCAAAAAGCCCAGCCAGGGTGAATCGATGGCTTTTTTAATGCGCAGCATGCCTTCAGGAGTAGCGCATAAACCCCAGTGATTCTCCAGGGCCAGCATAACGCCATGCGCTTCAGCGGCTGGAAGGCATTGTTGTATGGCTTCAATGCACCATTTGAAGCCGTCATCTTCCGTATATCCGGGAAGGATAGGTTCCTGGCCGCGGTTTTTCATCAGTTCATCAAACGATGCAGCAGTGCCCCATCTGCCAGAGTTCAGCCTTAAGCAGGGAATGCCCATTTTCGCGGCGAGTTCAATGCATTCTTTTGTTTTGTCGATATTTTTTTGCCATTCTTTTTTATCCGGCGTTACAAACCCCTGGTGAATGGAAAGACAGGTGAATGCAATGCCGTTGATATATGCGCGCCGCTTCAGTTCATTGATGTATTGATTGTCCACGCGATCCATTTGCCGGTGCAGGATATCTATACCTTCCACTCCTAATTTTGCCGCTTCATCAATTACATGCACGATGGGATATTTTTCTCCCTTCAGGTGCCAGTATGAATAAGAGGAGATACTGAGTTTGATGCGTTGTTTCGGCTGTATGGTATTGCTTGTATTACTAATGTGAATAGCCGGCAAAACCGCCGTTGCAACTGCGCTGCCAATGCCGTTGCGGATAAACGAGCGACGTGAATTTTTCATGATAATGAATACTGTTTTTTAATGGGATAATAAAAACCATCTTACTTTACCAATACGCTCCGGAAGTTAATAAATAATATTAAGAAGCTGACTGCTATTTCAATTTATTTGTACATAAGCGCGCGGCTTCTGAACCCCATATTTCATTGAATAGTTAATCATTCTACTACTTTTTATCCAGCTTTGACAACATGTAATCTGTTAGGAAATACTCCCGGCTTTTTGGGGGCCTCTATATTCTGCCAGGGATCTGATTTTTTGCATATCCCTTTTTATAGTTATTTCTGATACATTGAATTTTTCTGCCAGCTCGGTTATTCGTAATCCTGGATTGCTATGACTTTTCCATTGAGAAGAGGGATGATTGTTTTAAACGTTCCTCCTTCTATGAATATCGCTTTGCTTTTCCCGGCATATTCTTTTTTGATCCTGTATAATTACTATCTGGTTGCTCTACCCAGATATCCATATCACCAGTAGTTCTGGAATAGCCATGCAGTATTACGGGGAAACCATCAACGAGAATATATTTCACTTCCTACTCATTAAGTGCTGATAGAAAATCTCTGAAGCCGTCATTGAAAATATTCCCCATTATTAACTTCTTGAAATGACCTTAAATTTTGTTTTGTCCATGCGCGGGGGGGTATCTTCCGGGTAATTGTAGGCAATACTGTTTAAATATGCTGTAATTTGAAGCCTTTCCTGCCAGCTCTTGTTTTTATAATAAGAAGCGTGATCGGCAGCTTCTTTTGCTGTTTGCGCTTTAAAAGCAGTGCGGTTTAAATGGAATGAAGACATACCAAAAATAATGAATATTTCTGCCCTAACTTTATTCCCATCGTTTTAACCGGCTTTATCTGTCGATTCTAAAACATTTCTAATTGCTAAACAGGAGGGTGGTATTTATAGGAGATTTTCCATGAAGAAGGCTATGCCATGCTAAATTACATGTCTGTAAACTGGAAAATGCTCACATGTCCTTTAACGGGGAAGAATCCTTTGACCCTTTTAATATGTACATCGGAATTCTCCCGACTGGGGCAGTATCGCATGTAAATATTAAACTGGAACATCTGTAGTTTTACCAGATATTGAAGACTTGCTATATTTTTTTTTAATATCTTTACCAATCATCAACAAAGAATATAAAAAGTTGTGGTTTGATTGAGAAAAGCTCTTTTACATACCCTCTCTTGTGGGCTTAAAAAGCTTCGCTTAGTTGTGGTTTGATTGAGAAAAGCTCTTTTACATACCTAACGCTGCGTACGAGATAACAATTTGTTGGTTGTGGTTTGATTGAGAAAAGCTCTTTTACATACCCAGACAGTGCTGCCCTAACTCTTACATCTGGTTGTGGTTTGATTGAGAAAAGCTCTTTTACATACCAAAATCAACACCAAAATAGCTTAAAACAGGTTGTGGTTTGATTGAGAAAAGCTCTTTTACATACCTTGTAAGTTTTGTTTTTAAATAAAAGAAGTGTTGTGGTTTGATTGAGAAAAGCTCTTTTACATACCTAAAAAAAATTTGAATTAAAAAATTGGGCAGTTGTGGTTTGATTGAGAAAAGCTCTTTTACATACCAAATATGAAATGTTTGAGATTGTGATAAATGTTGTGGTTTGATTGAGAAAAGCTCTTTTACATACCTTTACGGCGATGCCACGGCACAAAAAGAAGTTGTGGTTTGATTGAGAAAAGCTCTTTTACATACCCGCAACATATGAACCGGTATCTTTTTTAAAGTTGTGGTTTGATTGAGAAAAGCTCTTTTACATACCTTCGCTGCGTACGGGATAACAAGTTGTTGGTTGTGGTTTGATTTTTAATTTTTTCATAGTTGTGGTTTTTTTTATAAAAGCTCTTTTAAATACCTTAAGTACTACCTTTTAAATAAAAGAAGTGTTGTGGTTTGATTGAGAAAAGCTCTTTTACATACCGTGCGCGCTCTTGGGCAATGCGGGTCAGTAGTTGTGGTTTGATTGAGAAAAGCTCTTTTACATACCAAACTATCAAAATTTGGATCAGAGGGGTAAGTTGTGGTTTGATTGAGAAAAGCTCTTTTACATACCCACGACAGAAGTAACAAGAGCGCAAAAGAGGTTGTGGTTTGATTGAGAAAAGCTCTTTTACATACCACTATTAGGCGTTATGCTAAACTTCATAAGGTTGTGGTTTGATTGAGAAAAGCTCTTTTACATACCGCCATCAAAAAAGGTAAGCCTGTAACAGAAGTTGTGGTTTGATTGAGAAAAGCTCTTTTACATACCAAAGGGGCTTTACCCGAACAACCCCTTCCAGTTGTGGTTTGATTGAGAAAAGCTCTTTTACATACCGCCACAATAAAATGACCCGCCCTATCAAAGTTGTGGTTTGATTGAGAAAAGCTCTTTTACATACCCTATGGATTTGGTAAGAACTGCTATATCAGTTGTGGTTTGATTGAGAAAAGCTCTTTTACATACCGTTTCTGTGTACAGAAATTTGCCCGTAAAGTTGTGGTTTGATTGAGAAAAGCTCTTTTACATACCACCAAAAGAGTTACCAATACAAAAACCTAAGTTGTGGTTTGATTGAGAAAAGCTCTTTTACATACCCTATTATGATGGAGAATTTTTCTACTATAAGTTGTGGTTTGATTGAGAAAAGCTCTTTTACATACCATTGGGACTGTAGAACCCTTTAGTATCAAGTGTTTAACCATAGTTTGAGAAAGTAAAAAGTAATGTGATTGGGCATTTGGTATGTAATGCAACATCAAAAAATGTTTTCTAAAACATTTCCATCTGGGTTGGGCCTGGAGGCAGTGGCTTTTCCTTGGCCCCCCAGATATTGATGATGTCTCCATATTGCTTATCAGTTACTTTTAAGATACTTACTTGCCCTTTTTCGGGAGTTGTGGCTTTTGCTCTTTTCATATGCACTTGTGCACTTTCGTCGCTGGCACAGTGACGTGTATATACGCTAAATTGCATCATAGCAAAACCATCTTTCATCAGATTTTTCCTGAAATCAGCGGCTGCCTTGCGTTCTTTTTTGGTTTCTACTGGGAGGTCAAAAAATACAAACAGCCACATAATACGATATTCATTTAAACGATCTTGTTGTAGCATATTAAAAAATACCAGCATAGTGCTGGTATTTCAGTTTTCTGGTAACTCTGGATAATATAGTTTTTTGCTCGTTCCTTCAAAACATTTGGCCAGATTAGCGGTAACATATTCCATCGCCACCATTATAGGACTACGCTCTATTTTATATAAACAATCACTTTGGAGAAGCTGAAGAAAGTCAACTTTGCGTTCTATGGTCATATTGTGATAATCGGGAATGGATTGTATATGCCGATAGACAAGCCAGTCATTAAATGGGCGAAAAGTGTAGATTCCGGAGCATGCTCACCCCCCATTCCGTTTTATGTTGACCCCTCAT
>CAZFKE010000028.1:0-34802 GCA_964519475.1 uncultured Sediminibacterium sp. | reverse complement strand
AACCATTAAAGATATCTGCCAGATCATTCATGATAACGGCGGATTGGTATATATGGATGGTGCCAATATGAATGCCCAGGTTGGATTAACCAGCCCCGGTATGATTGGTGCGGATGTTTGTCACCTGAACCTCCACAAAACTTTTGCTATCCCACATGGCGGTGGCGGACCGGGCATGGGGCCCATTTGCGTGAATGATAAACTGGCGCCGTATTTACCGGGACACCCATCAATCGTGAATCGTGAATCGTCTAAACCCAATACTCACGGTTCTGTAAGTGCAGCACCTTATGGTTCTGCCAGCATTTTGCTGATCAGTTACGGATATATTAAAATGCTGGGGGCGATCGGCTTACGCCAGTCAACCGAATACGCGATCCTGAACGCCAACTACATGAAAGCCAGGTTAGAGAAATATTACAAGATCCTCTACACCGGATCCAATGGAACCTGTGCACACGAATTCATCGTAGACCTGCGTCCATTCAAACAGTCGGTAGGGATCGAGGCCGAAGATGTGGCCAAACGCCTGATCGATTATGGCTTCCACGCTCCCACCCTGAGTTTCCCGGTAGCAGGCACCATCATGATCGAACCGACCGAGAGCGAAGACAAAGCCGAGCTTGACCGTTTCTGCGACGCATTGATTTCTATTTATGAAGAGATCAAAGCCATTGAAGATGGACAATCAGATAAAGCCGATAACCCGCTCAAGAATGCACCACACACCCAAACCGTTGTTTGTGCCGACGAATGGAAACATGCTTACTCAAGAAAAGAAGCAGCATTCCCTTTATACTATGTAACACAAAATAAATTCTGGCCAAGCGTGGCAAGGGTAAACAATACACATGGCGACAGAAATTTGATCTGTACCTGTGAGCCGGTTTCTTCTTATGCAGAAGAATAAACATTAAACAAAGAATATTGAATGATGAACACAAAGAAAATCTTCATCATTCAATATTCCTTGTTGGCTATCCGATATTTAACGGCTTCTCTTATAAGCAGATTGTCCCAAACCCCTCACCTTTTCTTCCATCAAAGAAATAATTTTCTCTTTATCAGCAATTGTTGCTTCCAACTTCGCAATCTGATTTTGTAATATCATCATCACATCATCTTTGGAAGTGTAATATACCTGTTGCTCTTCATCAAGATCAGGCGCATAATATTCCCGTGTATGTTTGGGTGGCGATAATAACATGGAACCCCGCCCTGTTACCAGCCATACCAAACTCAGATCAGGATAATTCGCTTTTATCCTTTCTATAATATCCGAACCTACAGCTCCTTTCCCTTTCAATTGTTTACCAAGATATCCGTTAGACAAATCACAACCATGCTCAAATGCATACGCGGTGATATTACTATATGAAAGATACTCCTGCAACCTGTCGATCAGTCTCATAAAAATGAATGGATAATACAAATCCGAAATAAGTCTGTTAACAGCAATCAAACAATACGGCAAATACCCGATCTCTGCACTTTTTTAACGGTGCAAAACCTGCGCCTTTGCGCCGTTGTCTGCTATCAGGCTGGTTTGTATACCCACTCCTATCTCTCTTATCCGTACTTTGCATTTGCCGTAATTCTGGTTATATTTAGTAGTCAAAAACAATTGCCATGGACCAACGCATCATCAACCTCTACGACGAATACACACACAAACCCCTATCCCGTGAAACTTTTCTGAAAAAACTGGCGATGCTTACAGGAAGTACAACGCTTGCTTTATCGTTACTTCCGTTACTGGAAGCCAATTACGCCAAAGCTGCCATGGTTCGGGAAGATGATGAGGATCTGGATACAGAAACCATTTCTTACGAAGTAAACGGCATCACCATGTTTGCCTACATTGCCAAACCAAAGAAGCGGATGAATATGGGCGCAGTAATGGTAATACATGAAAACCGCGGATTAAATGACCATATCAGAGACGTAACCCGCCGTGCAGCCAAAGCCGGTTATCTGGCTATGGCCCCGGATGCTTTATCAGAAAATGGAGGCACCCCTGCCAATGAAGATGAAGCAAGGAAGCAGATCTCTGAGCTGGATCCCAAAAAAAACCTGGCTAATTTTATCAAGTCGGTAGAATTTCTTCGTTTACGAAAAGAAACCAATCGAAAAGTTGGCTGCGTAGGTTTCTGTTGGGGAGGGGGATTGGCCAATCAGCTCGCGGTAAATTCTCCCATACTCAATGCAGCCGTTGCTTTTTATGGTATGCAGCCCAATGCAGATGATGTTCCTAAAATAAAAGCCGCTGTACAATTACATTATGCGGCGCTGGACGAAAGGATTGATGCAGGTATCCCCGCCTATGAAGCAGCACTAAAAAAAGCCAGTGTACCATATGAACTCTATATGTATCCCGGCGTTAACCATGCATTTCATAATGATACCTCAGAAGCAAGATATAATGCAGACGCGGCTTTAAGGGCATGGAAAAGGACATTGGATTTTTTTGCTACGAATTTGAAATAATTTTTGCCACAGATACCACAGAATATTCTGACAGATACGCCAAATTCTTTTTTATTAATCAGGATTTTTTCGCCGCTTACACACCAAATTGCCGAAGATGATGGTCCATATGTTTCCCAGTAAGTATACCCCCACTCATCCGCAGTCATCTTTCCAAAGAATGGATGTATTTGTTTGGTCAGGCCTTGTTTACCACCCCTACCAAAAGGTTCAATAAACCTAGTGCTTTTTATTTTTCAGTAAGAAAATCCTATTCGATCTTCCTCAAAAAGAAGCATCCGTAGGAAGCCCGGCCGGAAAAGGTTTCTTACTCAATAATTTTTTCCTGACAACCCTGCCAAACAACAAACCGGGCAGGCTTGTTTCAGTTCTTGTCGCCAAGGGCTACTGCGTGGGTTCCTGTATATACTTAAGCATTTTGGCTACACTCATTTTTCCCCATAAAATTTTACTATCGGTTGTAGTTTTTCAAAGCGGGAAAGTATATCAACTGGAGCAATGGAATCAAACCAATTTTTTATCAAAGAATTGTTTAGTTGATGAACATAACAAGAAGAAACGAGGAATGCAATACTACTCGTCTTCCACTAGCTCTTTTTCGGCTTTCAGGTATTCCATAAAATCCTGTTTCGTCCAGGATTTCTTTTCATCAATCCATAAGCAAACATGATCTTTTACGATAGAAAGCATTTTCCATGCCTGTAATGAAAGATTGGCGTCTTTCGGAGATTTTTTAGCGGTAATCTCCTCCCCCAGTTTTGCAATGATCTTACCATTCTTTTTTCGGAAGGTATCATTAAAGAATTTTCCAACGGGTGAAGACTGTTTTCCAAAAACGCAATTGCCCAAAATCAGCCCGATCACTTCCTGCTGACTACAATCCAGGATCATATTCTGGTAATGATAAGCGATCGTATTGCCTGATTTGTCTACTATGGTCGTCATCCCTTTCTGTTGATATTACTAAGATAGCTTAATTAAAACACTACCGGGCCCTAATAAAAACAGATAATGAAAAAATAACCTGAACAAGCCCTGAAACGGGTCTGTTTGCTAAGACGTATATTTGCAAAAAACAACAGTATATGGGTGTAGCAGATCAATTAGCACAATTAAAAGCGGAAAAAGCAGCCGCTAATTTAAAAGCCGGACAGGATTTTCTGGCCAACAATAAAAACCGTGCAGAAGTAACTGAATTACCAAGTGGTTTACAATATGAAGTATTGATAGCCGGTGCCGGAGAAAAACCATTGGCACATCATGAAGTTACCTGTCATTACCACGGTACATTAACAGATGGAACAGTCTTTGACAGCTCAGTACAAAGAGGCCGTCCGGCTTCTTTCCCGTTAAACATGGTAATCAAAGGCTGGACCGAGGGGTTACAGTTAATGCCCGCCGGCAGCAAATGGCGTTTCTTCATCCCGCCCCATTTAGGTTATGGAGACAGGCAGGTAAGTGCACAGATTGGGCCTAACAGTACTTTGGTATTTGATGTGGAACTGATCAGCTTCAAATAGGTTTATTTTGCATGTTGAATGTTGGATGAAATACATAATCCGACATTCAACATAACGCTAACCCATTTCACTCAATTCCAACCATCGTAATTCTTTCTCCCCAAGCAACTGCTCAATCACAATCATCCGTTCACTTAATTTTTGCAGTTCTTCAAAAGGCAGGTTGCCTGTAGCCATTTTATCTGTGATCGATTTTTTTTCAGTTTCCAGTTCCGGCATTTCTTTTTCCAGCTGTTCAAACTCTCGCTTCTCTTTGAAACTCATTTTTTTCTTTACACCCAGCACTAAGGGCTGACTACTTACGCCGGGCGTCTCACGGTTAACGACAGCCGCTTCCGTTGTCTCACCCTTGCTTTTACGCTCTTCCAGCACATCCCATTTATTTTCTTTCTTTTCATTCTCTTTCAGCCAGATGCGGTACTGGGTATAGTTTCCGGGGAAATCCCTTACTTCTCCTTCTCCTTCAAATACAAATAAGTGATCAACCAGTCTGTCCATAAAATAACGGTCGTGGCTTACAATCAATACACAACCTTGATACTCATCAAGAAATTTCTCAAGCACGGCCAGTGTAGGCAAGTCAAGATCATTGGTTGGTTCATCAAGAATCAGGAAATTCGGATTGGTGAAGAGTACAGTTAATAGTTGTAACCTTTTCTTCTCACCACCGCTTAATGAATTGAGGTAAGTGTATTGCTTATCAGGCGAAAACAAAAACAATTCTAAGAATTGTGCCGCACTTAAACTTCCACCGTTAGCCAGTGGAAAATTCTCTGCAAAAGTTTTCACGTATTCAATCACCCGAATATTTTCTTTGATGACAAGGCCCTGCTGTGAAAAATTTCCAAATACAACGGTATCACCGATATTGATCTTACCGCTGTCCGCAGGCTCGATCCGTTGTAACATATTCAGGAACGTGCTCTTACCCACGCCATTCTTTCCAATAATACCAATACGTTCGCCTTTACTGAAATTGTAATCAAACCCTTTTAAGATCGGAAGCTCACCATAGCTTTTATATACTTTCTTCATCTCAATGATCTTCCCTCCCAGCCGGCTCATTTTCATTTGCAGTTGTAACTGCACATCTTCAATTTTCTGTTTGGCCCTGGCTTCTACTTCATAAAAATTATCCTGACGGCTTTTGCTCTTTGTAGTTCTTGCTTTCGGTTGCTTGCGCATCCATTCCAGTTCCTTTCGGTATTCGTTCTTGGCTTTGTCTATGCTGGCGAGTTCGCTTTCTATCCGCGCAGCCTTTTTTTCCATATAGTTTTCATAATCGCCTCGGTATACGTACATGTTCTCTCTTTCCAGTTCCCAGATTTCTTCACTTACTGCATCAAGAAAATAGCGGTCGTGTGTTACCAGTAATAGCGTAACATTCTCCTGGTTCAGGTAATTCTCCAGCCATTCAATCATTTCTACATCCAGATGGTTGGTCGGTTCATCCATCATCAGCAAAGTGTGTTTATGGTCAAAACCAATATCAATCAATGTTTTGGCCAATGCCACGCGTTTTCTTTGTCCCCCGCTCAAATCACTCACCGCCTGTGTTAAGTGATGCACATTCAGCTTGGTGAGGATCTGTTTTACCTTCACTTCAAAATCCCAGGCATTCAGGTCATCCATTTTACCAAACAGCTCCACTAAGGCTTCCCCGTCCTCACTTTCACTGGCCAGTTCATACTCCCGTATCACATTCATTACAGGGTGATTGGTATGGAATATATTCTCCAGTACGGTTTTATGCTCATCAAAATGCGGATCCTGTTCAAACAGGGCTACGGTAACATCTTTATGAATAAAAAGCTTCCCCTCGTCCGGTGTCTCATCCCCATTCAATATGCGTAACAGGGTGGATTTCCCTACTCCGTTCCGGGCAATCAGGGCGATCTTCTCTCCCTCATTAATATGAAATGAAATATTCTTGAAAAGCGGATTAATACCATAACTCTTTGTCAAACCTTCGGCAGAAACATAATGCATGGCGCAAAACTAAGGTAAGAGAGGAACAGATGAACAGGGAACACATGAACAAGGAAGGATTTATCAGAAAACCGATTCGACACTTTAAAATTAATTAATATATTACAAACTGCCGATTATATAGCCAGATCTTTCGTTAACATTCATCCGTTCCGATTCCTCCGTTCAATATTCCCTTCTTGTCTTTCGTGTTTTATTTTAAAGTAATTTCGTGACTATCTATGAAAAAGATAGAATTGGAAATCGTGGCCCTCTCACATAGCATTACGCAAACGCATTCCTATGCCGTGGTTTTGGGCGAAATAAATGGTTTACGTCGTTTACCAATCGTGATCGGAGGGTTTGAGGCCCAGGCCATTGCCGTAGCACTGGAACATATGCAGCCCAGCCGCCCGCTAACGCATGACCTGATGAAGAATTTCATGAATGCTTTTGCGGTGGAATTGCAGGAGATCATCATCAGCGATCTCCAGGAAGGTATTTTTTATTCCAAACTGGTTTGTTTTACCGAAAATGATACCGTTGAAATCGACAGCCGCACCAGCGATGCATTGGCATTGGCCGTAAGGTTTGGGTGCCCTATCTATACTTACGAACATATCCTGGAAAATGCCGGTATCCTCATGGAAGACAGTGCCGGCAAAAAACCAAAAGGTGAAGCCGTAGGCATTGAAGAAACCGGCAGCGGCAAAGACGACCTCAGTAAAATGAACCTCGAAGAATTACAAACCCTGCTGAATGATGTACTCGAACATGAGGACTATATCCGCGCAATCTCAATAAGGGATGAGATCAATAAAAGAAAATGATTCGCATGAGTAATTTTAATTCTTAATGCTTAATTCTTAATTACTCAATGCTTCTCTTTCCCAACTGCAAAATAAACCTTGGCCTCAATATCATCCGAAAAAGAGAAGACGGGTATCACGACCTTGAAACCGTTTTCTATCCGGTACAATGGCAGGATGCGCTGGAGGGAATCAAGTCGGAAGGTACAAGTGAGGCATCTGGATTTAGCTTTACAAGTTCAGGACTAACAATTGCAGGAGATGCCAGAAACAATCTTTGCGCCAAAGCCTATCACCTACTCAAAAAAGACTTTCCTGCCTTACCACCCGTTCAACTACACTTACATAAGATCATTCCTATGGGCGCCGGCCTTGGCGGCGGAAGTGCAGACGGAGCGTACACCTTAACGTTACTGAACAGTTTATACCAGCTTGGTTTATCAAAACAACAGCTAATACATTATGCATTGCAATTAGGTAGTGATTGCCCTTTTTTCATCCTCAATAAACCCTGTTGGGCAACTGGCCGTGGTGAAAAAATGGAAGAAATCATGCTGGATCTTTCAGCTTATACATTTGTGATCGTTCATCCGCAGATTCATGTTTCTACAGCCACGGCTTTTTCACAGGTAACACCTGCTATTCCCCGCCGATCTATCCGAGAGATCATTCAACAACCGATAGAAACCTGGAAGGAGAATCTATTGAACGATTTTGAAACAGGGGTTAGTCAGCAATATCCGGAAATCGCTCAGATAAAAAACGCACTTTATACAGAAAACGCACTCTACGCATCTATGACGGGCAGTGGAAGCGCTGTGTATGGCATATTTCTGAAAGACAGTCATCCCTTCCTGTCATTCCCATCCAATTACCTTATTCACCAAACAAGTTAACAGCCGTTAGCCTGATTTATTAATAATATTCAATAAAATGCCTATTTGTTTGAATATTATTCACCTATCTGGATAATTTAATTACAGATAGTTTGATTAAACCGCTGTTTTTGCGTAATTTTCCACCACGGTTGCCTGCCATTTTATTTCCTGAACATTAATTCGGTTGTACATGCTTGTTTCAAAACACAGCGAAGGTCTATACGATCCTTCCTTTGAACATGACGCCTGTGGTATAGGCTTCGTCGCAAATATCAAAGGCAATAAATCTCATCAGCATATTACCGATGCCTTAACGGTATTGGAAAATATGGAACACCGGGGTGCCTGCGGTTGCGAAGTAAACACCGGTGATGGTGCCGGCATTATGCTCCAGCTTCCACACGAATTCTTTTTTGATGAATGCCTGAAACTCGGTGTACACCTTCCTGCTTTTGGAAAGTATGGTGTTGGGGTGGTTTTCTTCCCAAAGGAAATCAGGCTTCGCGAAGAATGCAGGGATATCTTTAACCGCTCAGCAGAAAAACTCGGACTGGAAGTGCTTGCTTACCGAAAAGTTCCGGTAAATAAAGAAGGCATCGGTCTTACCGCCCTGTCTGTTGAACCTTGCATGGAACATGTGTTTGTTGCCTGTCCGGATAACATTACCAATCCCGATGAATTTGAACGCAAACTGTTTGTTCTCCGTAACTACGCGTCTCATACCATTGAGAACACCGTTAAAAAAGACGAGATCGGTTTTTATATCGCATCGCTTTCTTATAAAACACTTATCTATAAAGGACAACTCACCAGTATGCAGGTGCGGGGGTATTTCCCCGACCTGAGTGATAAACGCGTGGTATCTGCATTCGGATTGGTACACTCCCGTTTTGCTACCAATACTTTTCCTTCCTGGAAACTGGCGCAACCTTTCCGTTATATTGCTCATAATGGTGAGATCAATACTTTGCAGGGAAACCTTAACTGGCTTCGTACCAGCGAAAAAGGTTTTACTTCTCCCTACTTCACAAAAGAAGAAATGGAAATGTTATTGCCAATCGTTACAGGAGGACAATCCGATTCTGCCTGTCTCGATAACATGATTGAATTGCTCACACTCACCGGCAGGTCCTTACCGCATGTAATGATGATGCTGATACCCGAAGCATGGGATGGTAATGAACAGATGGATGCTGCCAAAAAAGCTTTCTATGAATTCCATGCCTGTATGATGGAACCCTGGGATGGCCCGGCTTCCATTTCATTTACAGACGGAAAAATTATTGGCGCTACACTCGACAGGAACGGCCTTCGTCCATCACGCTATACCGTTACACATGATGACCGTGTGATCATGGCATCTGAAACAGGTGTATTACCTATCGATCCGGCGCTGGTAAAAGAAAAAGGACGTTTACAACCGGGCAAGATGTTTGTGGTGGATATGGAACAGGGGCGCATTATCAGTGATGATGAATTGAAAGAAACCATCTGCTCGCAAAAACCTTATGCGGAATGGTTGAATAAATACAAGATCCGCCTGGAAGAATTGCCTGAGCCACGTGTGATGTTTACGCATCTTGAGCACGACCAGGTTTTTAAATACCAGAAAGTATTCGGCTATTCAACAGAAGATCTCGATACCATTATCGCAGCCATGGCCATAGATGGTAAAGAACCCATCGGTTCCATGGGCACCGATGCGCCATTGGCCATCCTGAGTGAACAACCACAACATTTAAGCAGTTATTTTAAGCAACTCTTTGCGCAGGTTACCAATCCGCCAATCGATCCGATCCGTGAAAGAATGGTGATGTCGCTTGCAACTTTCGCGGGCAGTAATGGTAATTTATTGATAGAAGATCCATTGGCTTGTCATAGTGTGGCATTGAAACACCCTGTTCTCACCAATCATGAATTGGAAAAGATCCGGAGCATTGATACCGGTATTTTTCAGGCGAAAACATTACAGACCTATTTCCGCGCAAATGGAAAACCCGGTTCCTTAAAAGCTGGTCTTGACCGCTTATGCCGCTATGCAGTAGATGCAGTGGAAGACGGATTTGAAGTGATTATTCTAACAGACCGCGCCATCGATTCAGACCACGCACCCATTCCTTCTTTGTTAGCAACAGCCGCGGTACATCACCATCTGATCCGCAAAGGATATCGCGGACAGGTGGGTATCATTGTAGAAGCCGGGGATGTTTGGGAAGTACATCACTTCGCATGTTTGTTGGGCTTTGGCGCAACAGCTATCAATCCATACCTCGCACTCTCTTCTATCCGCGATATGAAACTGGCGGGCAGGCTGCAAACGGATCTGGATGCAGAATACCTGAAAAAGAATTATGTAAAAGCGGTGAATGAAGGATTGCTGAAAGTATTTTCTAAAATGGGTATCTCTACTTTACAATCTTACCAGGGCGCGCAGATCTTCGAGATCATTGGTTTGAACAAAACGGTGGTGGATCCTTATTTCACCGGAGCCACATCCCGTATACAGGGAATGGGGCTGGATGAGATAGCCAAAGAAGTATTGGCAAAACATTTTTTTGCATTCAGTAAAAAAGATATTCCGGTAGACAGGTTACCGGTTGGGGGCATCTATCAGTGGAAGCGAAAAGGTGAATTTCATTTGTTTAACCCGCAAACCATTCACTTATTGCAGCATTCAACCAAAATGAATGACTATGCGAGTTTCAAAAAATATTCAAAATTAGTAAACGATCAAAGCGAGAAAGCCTGCACACTCCGCAGCCAGTTCCGCTTTAAACGTAACAGGCCATCTATTTCCATAGACGAAGTAGAACCAGCTGAAAATATTTACAAACGTTTTGCAACGGGTGCAATGTCTTTCGGTTCCATTTCCTGGGAAGCCCATACAACCCTGGCTATCGCGATGAACCGCCTGTGTTGAAAAAGCAATACCGGCGATGGTGGTGAAGATGAAAAACGGTATGAAAGATTACCCAATGGCGATCTGATGCGTTCCGCTATCAAACAGGTTGCGTCTGCACGATTTGGCGTGACCAGCTATTACCTGACCGAAGCCGATGAATTACAAATTAAAATGGCGCAGGGTGCAAAGCCGGGTGAAGGCGGGCAATTACCCGGGCATAAAGTAGATGATTGGATCGGAAGAACCAGACATGCTACGCCCGGCGTAGGATTGATATCTCCACCACCACACCACGATATTTATTCAATCGAGGATTTGGCACAATTGATCTTTGATCTGAAAAATGCAAACCGTGCCGCACGTATCAATGTAAAACTGGTTTCTAAAGCAGGTGTAGGAACCATTGCGGCAGGTGTTGCCAAAGCAAAAGCAGATGTGGTATTGATATCAGGTTTCGATGGCGGTACCGGGGCCTCTCCTATCAGCTCAATTAAACACGCAGGTTTACCATGGGAATTGGGTTTGGCAGAAACACACCAGACATTGGTAAAAAATAAATTACGAAGCCGTGTAGTGGTTCAGGCCGATGGTCAGATGAAAACCGGCCGTGATATTGCCGTGGCTGCATTATTAGGTGCAGAAGAATGGGGTGTTGCCACAGCAGCATTAATTGTAGAAGGCTGTATTATGATGCGCAAATGCCACATGAATACCTGTCCTGTAGGTGTTGCCACGCAGGATCCCGAACTGCGCAAACGCTTTACTGGCGATCCGGACCATGTGGTCAATTTTTTCAAATTCATTACACTGGAATTAAGAGAGATCATGGCCGAGCTCGGTTATAAAACCGTTAATGAAATGATTGGCCAGGTAGACTCACTGGAAATGCGAGATGATATTACCCATTGGAAATACAGTACGCTCGACTTGTCTGCTGTTCTCTACAAAGAACCGGGTTCTTTATATACCGGCCTTTACAAACAGGAAGAACAGGATCATGGTATTAGTGAAGTATTGGATTGGCAGTTATTGAAAGCGGCACAGCCTGCATTGGATAAAAAACAAAGAATTACGGCTTCTTTCCCGATCAAAAATACAGACCGTACGGCAGGAACGATCTTATCAAACGAGATCACCAAAATATATAAAGCAGATGGTTTACCGGAAGATACCATTCATTTCAATTTCACAGGCACTGCCGGGCAAAGCTTTGGCGCGTTCAATACCAAAGGTGTTACACTGGAACTGGAAGGTGATGCCAATGATTATTTCGGAAAAGGATTAAGCGGCGCCAAGCTTATTGTGTATCCTTCTAAACAAGCATCGTTTGTTCCGGAAGAAAATATCATTATCGGTAACGTTGCTTTCTACGGCGCTACGTCAGGAGAGGCTTTCATACGCGGTAAAGCAGGTGAACGTTTTGCTGTAAGAAATTCAGGTGCCAGTGTTGTAGTAGAAGGCGTTGGTGATCACGGTTGCGAATACATGACCGGTGGAACCGCTGTAATACTGGGCAGCACCGGCAGAAACTTTGCAGCAGGCATGAGCGGCGGTATTGCTTACGTATATGATGTAAATGGTGAATTTGAACAATTATGCAACAAAGAAATGGTAGACCTCGATCCGCCTAATCAGGAAGATGCACAATTACTGAATGATATGATCACCAAACACTACGCTTACACGGAAAGCAGCGTAGCTAAATTTGTGTTGAATGATTTTGAGAACCAGTTGAAGAATTTTATCAAAGTATTCCCGAAAGATTATAAGAAAGCATTGGCGGAGAAAAGTCAAAAGTCAAAAGTAAAAAGTTAAATAAGCTTTTAGAAATGTATGTGCAATATCACTAAACAAGTAAACGAATAAAAAATAAACTACTAAACCCCATGGGTAAACCAACAGGTTTTATAGAATTCACAAGAGAGATGCCATCTAAGCGTCCGGCGAAAGAGCGTGTGAACGATTACAAAGAATTTGTAGAAAAATTCCCAGAAGAAAAACTCAACCAGCAATCAGCGCGCTGCATGAACTGTGGTGTCCCTTTTTGCCATAGCGGTTGCCCTTTGGGGAATATCATTCCTGAATTCAACGATGCGGTATACCGTAAGAGCTGGGAAGAAGCCTATGAAATATTAAGCGCTACCAATAATTTCCCCGAGTTCACCGGCCGTATCTGTCCGGCGCCTTGCGAAAGCGCTTGTGTATTGGGTATTAATCAACCACCAGTAGCTATCGAAGAAATTGAAAAACATATTATCGAGATCGCTTTTGACAAAGGTTTTGTAAAAGCGCGTAACCCTAATGTTCGCACCGGTAAAAAAGTAGCTGTTATAGGATCAGGCCCCGCGGGATTGGCGGTAGCCGCACAATTAAATTATGCAGGGCATAGCGTAACCGTTTATGAAAGAGACGATGCACCCGGAGGACTATTGCGTTATGGCATCCCCGATTTCAAACTCGAAAAATGGGTTGTGGAAAGAAGGATTGCTTTGATG
The DNA here is from genome assembly GCA_964519475.1 of uncultured Sediminibacterium sp. Lineage (GTDB taxonomy): Bacteria > Bacteroidota > Bacteroidia > Chitinophagales > Chitinophagaceae > Sediminibacterium. The sequence continues at coordinate 21,743 of CAZFKE010000028.1, read as the reverse complement.
GAAGAAGAAGGTATTGTTTTCAAATGCAATGCAAATGTTGGCGTAAATACAAGCATTAATGACCTGTTAAGAGAAAGCCATGCAGTGGTATTGGCAGGCGGCTCTACCATTCCCAGAAACCTGAACATCCCGGGCCGCGAATTGAAAGGCGTTTATTTTGCAATGGAATTTCTGAAACAACAGAATAAAAGAGTAAGCGAAAAAGAAGTAGAGGGCGAAGATATTTTTGCCACTGCCAAAAATGTAGTGGTAATAGGGGGAGGTGATACCGGAAGCGATTGTGTGGGAACATCCAACAGACATGCCGCCACATCCGTAACGCAATTTGAACTGATGCCCAAACCGCCGGAAGGAAGAACTACTTTAATGCCATGGCCCACCTACCCTATGACCCTAAAGACCACTTCTTCACATGAAGAAGGAGCCAACAGGCATTGGGCCATTTCCACCAAAGCATTTATTGGCGATGAGAATGGACATTTAAAAGCATTACGGGTAGTTGATCTCGAATGGAAAACACCTGAAACCGGCGGACCGGCTTCCTTTGTTGAAAAAGAAGGTTCGGAGCGAGAAATCCCTTGCGAACTGGCGTTATTAGCTATGGGCTTTGTTCATCCGCAACACGAAGGCCTGATTAAACAACTGGATGTTGACCTGGATGAAAGAGGCAATGTAAAAGCAACCGAACAATCCTTTCAAACCAATATCCCTAAAATATTTACAGCAGGCGATATGAGAAGAGGCCAGTCATTAGTGGTATGGGCCATCAGCGAAGGAAGAGAATGTGCCAGAAAAGTAGATGAATACTTAATGGGCAGTTCTGTGCTGGAATCAAAAGACAAAAGTTATTTGATAAGCATCTAAGAATATAAATAATTTATAATAAAAGCCATCAGCCTTACGCAGATGGCTTTTTTATTTATTCAACATAATGGCAAAAAGATTAAATATTTATTAATACAATTGATTTATGGTTGTCGTACATATTACATTATTAAAAATGTTAATTATTTTATCTATTTTATAAATTATTATTAGTAATTTAGATTCACCAAAAGTTATTAATAAAAAAACTAATACTAACTAAGGATTATGTCCAAAGCCACCGTAAAACAGTATGCTCCTTTTCTGGTTTTAATAGCTGTAGCCATTGCAGCTTTATTTAGCCCTTCCCTGCCCAATTTTAACGATGCTGGTAAATATAGCCCAGCTGATATTGCCTGGATCATTGTAGCCACTGCGCTTGTATTTTTAATGACCCCCGGCCTTGCTTTCTTCTATGGTGGCATGGTTCACCGAAAAAATGTGATCTCTACCATGATCAAAAGCGTGGTAGCTGCTGGGGTGGTAAGTGTTTTGTGGGTATTTATCGGGTACAGCCTTTGTTTTGGAGAATCAATCGGTGGTTTTATCGGTAATCCTTTTACGCATTTATTCTTTAAAGGGGTTAATTCAGGAGCTCCCTGGAGCCTGGCCCCTACAATTCCTTTAGCGCTTTTTGCTTTATTCCAGCTAATGTTTGCGATTATCACGCCAGGTCTGGTTGTGGGAGCCGTTGCAGAAAGGATCCGTTTTACAGCTTATATCTTATTTATAGCCCTTTTCAGCCTCTTGGTATATGCGCCAATCGCACACTGGACATGGCATCCCGATGGATTCCTGTTTAAAATGGGCGCGCTCGATTTTGCCGGGGGTACCGTGGTACATATCTCTGCAGGCTGTGCGGCTTTAGCCGGTGCACTGGTATTAAAGCGCCGTAAAGCGCATATTGAGAACCAGGAGGTTCCACCCGCCAATATTCCTTATGTACTGATCGGTACCGGTTTACTCTGGTTTGGCTGGTTTGGTTTTAACGCCGGCTCGGCCTTAGGTGCAAACGCTTTATCGGTTTCTGCCTTTGGAACTACCAATACCGCAGCGGCAGCGGCAGGTTTATCCTGGATGTTCTTTGATGTGATCCGTGGAAAAAAACCTTCTGTCTTGGGCTTTTGTATCGGTGCAGTAGTCGGTTTGGTTGCTATCACCCCCGCAGCCGGTTTTGTAGCCGTTCCGCAAAGTATCTTTATCGGGGTTGTGGCTGCCATCATCTCCAACCTGGCTGTTTATTACAAAAGCAAATCTACGCTGGACGATACACTTGATGTATTCCCTTGTCATGGTTTGGGTGGAATGGTTGGTATGTTAATGACAGGCATCTTTGCTACCAAGGCGGTTAATAGCGCCGGTGCAGATGGATTATTCTACGGCAATGCTTCCTTTTTGTGGATTCAGGTGAAAGCCTTGTCCATCGTTGTTATCTATAGTTTCGTTGTTTCCTTTGCTATATTCAAATTCATTGATGCGATACTCCCGTTAAGGGTTAGTTCTGAAGAAGAAGAACTGGGGCTTGATGCCTCTCAGCATGATGAAAAATATGGACGTACGCCACAACATGCATAAATGTAAGGGTGTGCGCATACAATATACGAGTGAAGAGAGAGGCGTATAATCAGATAGGCCAAGGTTCACGAATACCGGTATACCCATTCTGCTAACGAAGAAGCCTCTGACCGGGCAATGGTTATACTATCCCAAGCCTTACTTAAAAAAAATAAGGTACAGCCATATGATAAACTTCTGACCAAGTTTAAAGGCTGTACCTATTTGTTAATCATAAAACCCATTGCAATGTTAAAGAAAATTTCAGCAGTAAGTATCGGAATGTTAAGCATCCTTAGCGTAAATGCGCAAACCGATTCTACTAAAAAAGCAACCACCACATTTACCGGCTCCGTAGATGCGTATTACCGGTTAAATTTCAATGAGCCAAAAACAGGTACCAATAACCTGACCAGTTTTACGAATTCTTACAATTCATTTGAATTAGGCATGGCTTCCGTAAAAGTTGACCATACAGTTGGGAAAGTATCTGCCACAGCAGACTTCGGCTTTGGAAAAAGGGCGCAGGAGTTTTCTTACAACGATGTGGGAACCACCCTTACTGCCGTTAAACAGGCTTATGTAAGCATTGCCGCTTCAGACAAACTGAAATTCACTTTGGGTAAATGGGCCACCCATGTAGGCTATGAATTACTGGATGCGTATGCAAACAGAAATTACAGTATGTCTTATGGATTCTCATTCGGCCCTTTCTTTCATACAGGTTTGAAAGCTGATATCTCCCTCGGCGGCAAAAGCGCACTGATGCTGGGTATCGCTAATCCTACAGACTATGTAAGCGCACCCAATTCTGATAAGGTAGCCATCGCACAGTTCAGCACCGGCACCAGCAACGACAAGCTTAAAGCTTACCTGAACTTCCAGGGTGGCACAGGTTTTAGCCAATTTAACCTGGTAGTAACCGGCACATTATCTGATCAGTGGTCCATGGCTTATGACGGAAGCCTGAATACCACAAAAGTAGGGACTACCAACTCAAGCTGGAAAAGTCATGCATTGTATTTCAACTACGACCCAACCAAATTATTCGGCCTCACTTTACGCGCTGATTATTTTGATGACAGGAAATTATCTCCATTGTTGGCGGGCGGTAAAAATGTTTTTGCCACTACCCTTTCCGGCAATATAAAAGTGGATAACCTGACCATTATCCCTGAGTTGAGACTGGATAATGCAGCCACTGCCATTTTCACCAAAGGCACAGGCGCAGGTACCAAAAGCACAGCCAGCTTTATTTTAGCAGCTGTATATAAATTCTAACACCCCCCATTCATAACCAAAACCCAACAAGATGAAAGAATTAATCAACCAAATCAGGCATAAGTTTTTTATGCCTGCAGTAATGATGCTGCTGATGTTTTGCATGGCTATTCCGGTAGGTATGTATGCACAGGATCCAACCGGTGCAAAAACCGGAACAATCGGAGACATTGATACAACTGCTGCTAAAGTGATCGATTCGGTTTCAAAAGCAACCGACAGTACAGTAGCAGGCGTTAGTTCTAATGTGGCAAAACTGGCCACAGCTGTTTCAACGATCGGTAACGCAGATGGACATAATAAAATCGCCATTAATATTATGTGGACCCTGATTGCAGGGTTTCTGGTAATGTTTATGCAGGCCGGTTTCGCATTGGTTGAAACAGGTTTTACACAGAAAAAGAATGTAGCCCATACCATGGGTATGAACTTTATGGTTTATGCATTGGGTATGATTGGGTTCTGGATCTGCGGATTCGCCTTTATGTTTGGTGGTGCATTAAATGCAGCTACTTTAGGAGGTGCGCCGGGTGTAATTCCTGATATGGTTACGATACACCTTTTTGGTCACGATTGGAATATCCTGGGTAAAGCTGGTTTCTTCCTCAATAGCAAAGTGTATGATGTAGGTGTGTATACCTTGTTCCTGTTCCAAATGGTATTTATGGATACAACGGCTACCATTCCAACCGGTTCTATGGCAGAAAGATGGTCCTTCAAATCATTCCTCGTATTTGGTTTATTTATTTCCATGTTCGTTTATCCAATCTTTGGTAACTGGGTATGGGGAGGTGGATGGTTATCACAATTAGGTGTGAACTTCGGTTTAGGACATGGACATGTTGACTTCGCCGGTTCTTCTGTTGTACATATGGTGGGTGGTGTTGCTGCCCTTGCAGGCGCGATCGTTATCGGGCCACGTGTGGGCAAGTATGGTAAAGACGGAACAGTAAATACCATTCCGGGGCACAACATTCCAATGGCGCTCTTAGGAACCTTTATTCTTGCCTTTGGGTGGTTTGGTTTCAACCCTGGTTCAACATTAGCAGGTGGTGATTACAGGATCTCTATTGTAGCGGTTAATACCATGTTAGCCGGAACAGGTGGAGCTTTATCTGCATTGTTATTAATGTATGCCAAAGGTCAAAAACCCGATCCAGGTATGCTCGCCAATGGTATGTTGGCAGGACTTGTAGCCATTACAGCACCTTGCGCATTCGTAACTTCCATCTCTTCCGTGATCATTGGTTCTATTGCCGGAATTCTGGTAATTGTTGCTTACAATTTTGTTGACAGAAAACTGAAGATTGATGATCCCGTTGGTGCATTCGCAGTTCACGGTGTGAATGGTGCATGGGGTGTTTTATCACTCGGCCTCTTCGCTGATGGTTCTTATGGCGATGGCTGGAACGGTGTAAAAGGAACGGTAAAAGGTTTGTTCTACGGAGATGCCAGCCAGTTCTATGCACAGGTGATCGGTACACTTACCTGTCTTGTTTTTGTTTTTGTAGTAATGTATGTATTCTTCAAAGTATCCGACAAATTTGTTAAGGTACGCGTTAAAGAAGAAGATGAAATAGCTGGTTTGGATATCCCTGAAATGGGTGTTCATGGTTATGTAGACTAAACTACCGGTTACGTGAGAAAATCAAGACCAAATAGCACCGTGTAATACCGGGGCTATTTGGTTTTTATGAACATAGCACACTTTCATTGCACCTGTCTTAAGAAAGGTTACTTATCCATATTGTATGATTTCAATATTATTTGTTGTTTTTATCCTGGCACTTTTTCTGGCCAGTTATTTATTAGCCAGGAAAGACGACAAAATTCTGGACCTGCAACAACGCGTAGAATTCCTCGAGCAAAAAGTAAATAAGAAACTGGTCAGCCGTTTATTGTTTGTGGAACTTAAGTCTGTGAACAGTGTATTAGATACACTGAATAATTGCTTTTACCAGATTGACAAGAACGGCGATTATGATGTAGATACCGAATACAGGCTGGATGATGTGAATGATGAATGGTGGGAATCCTTATCGCTGGGAGACCTGGAAGTGGTGAATAAGATCGTGGTAAAACACAAAGATAAAAGCAGTTTAGACTAAGCCATGGCAGAACAGCGTTTCTATAAAATATTCAGCCCCATCCGGGATTTCATCAATGACAGCCGTGCTACCGGCATCATATTGATCGCCTGTACCGTTTTGTCATTATTGTTCTCCAATCTTTCTTTCAGCCAGCATTTTTATACCGGTTTTTGGGAAAGAACCATACATATTACCGGCAACAGCTCTGTTCATTTGCCGGAAACCAATTTGCTGATCATCAATGATATCCTGATGACCTTGTTCTTCTTCCTGGTAGGCATGGAAATCAAACGTGAACTCACCATTGGCGAACTGGCGTCTATCCGTAAATCATTATTGCCGGTACTGGCGGCATTAGGCGGCATGATCTGTCCGGCTATTATTTTTTCTTTCTATAATTTTTATACTCCGGGTAAAAGCGGATGGGGTATTCCCATGGCAACCGATATTGCCTTCTCCTTAGGTGTTCTTTCACTGCTCGGAAAAAAAATCCCTGTACAATTAAAAATATTTCTGGCAGCACTAGCTATCATTGATGACCTGGGTGCTGTTATTACCATTGCTATTTTCTACACGGCAAAACTGAATGCGATCTACCTGTTATTTGGCGCCATCGCTGTGATCGTTTTAATCGCGCTTAACCGTTTGAAAGTAGAGCACCTTTTATTTTATGCTATACCTGCTATCGTTCTATGGTATTGCATATTTAATTCCGGTGTTCATGCTACCATTTCGGGTGTGATCGTTTCTTTTTGTATGCCATTAAAGAATCTGGCCAAACTGGAGCATATCCTACATAAGCCTGTTAACTTTATCATTATGCCGCTTTTCGCATTAGCCAATACTGCAATTATTTTACCAGATAGCATAAGTGATGTATATACTTCTTCTGTTACACCCGGTGTTATGCTGGGGCTTATCCTCGGTAAACCACTGGGTATTTTTTTCTTTTCATTTATCGCGATCAAACTAGGTATTGCTTCTCTCCCATCCAATACAAATTTTAAACAATTATGGGGAATCGGACTTTTGGGAGGAATTGGCTTTACCATGTCTATTTTCACATCAACACTTGCATATCAGACCGAAGCGATGCAAGTGATCTCAAAAGTATCTGTAATGGCAGGCTCGCTGGTAGCAAGTATTATTGGTTATGCTTACCTCAATAATATCAAAAATGCTACAGATCTTAAATTAGAACATCCTCCAAAGATAACCAGGGTCTTCAGTTTCACGCCTGGCCTGAAAATTACTGAAGCCTGATTTTTTGCCGACTGCTGCATTTTATCATTTATCTTAGTTACCTGTTTAAGTTAACTAAATGAAACTGCTGTTCAGAACACTGCAATATATTTATTGTGCATATGCCTTACTCTGCTTTGTTCTGCTAATGTTTATCGTCCTTCCGTTTGTTATTTTTTCGCTTTTATTCGGGAAAGTTACGGGTGGTAATATGATTTACCAGCTTTGCCGCTTATGGGGTAATATCTGGTATGTATTGATCGGCGTTAGACACCGGGAAATTTATGAACACCCACATGACCGCAGCCGTCAATATATTTTTGTGGCCAACCATATTTCCTATATGGATATTCCACCCATTGTATTGATTGCACATCAGCCGGTAAGAATATTGGGGAAATATGAAATGGTAAAATTGCCCGTGTTTGGCTGGATTTACCGCGCAGCCGTGATTTTGGTTGACAGGCGAAATTCCGATACCCGTTCCAGAAGCGTAAGGGCTTTAAAATCAGCCTTGAAACACCATATCTCAATATTTATCTTTCCTGAAGGGACCTTCAATGAAACCAAAAAGCCTTTGAAAGAATTTTTTGATGGCGCTTTTCGTATTGCTATTGAAACACAAACACCTATCAAACCCATTTTATTGGTAGATACAATAGATCGGCTTCATTACCGGGGTTTATTTGAATTAACACCCGGTATTAACCGTGTGGTATACCTGGAAGAAGTGCCCGTAACCGGTCTGAACCTAAATGATATCCATTCATTAAAAAACCGTGTTTACCATATCATGGAGGAAGGCCTGAAACGCTACCGGAGCTATCCACCTGCTTAAAGCTTATTTTTGTAAAAAACCTGTTGATTTGTTTGTTGAAGTCATTATACCCCTAGCCTTACCCAAAAATTATACCTGGGCCGTGCCTGAACAGATGCAGGCTGCAGTACAACCGGGTATACGTGTGGAAGTGATCCTGGGAAAGAACAAACGCTATGCCGGTATTATCAAAAAAATATTAGCTGCAAAACCGGAGGCCTTTCAGCCAAAAGACATATTGAATATATTAGATACAGAACCTTTGCTTTACACGCAACAACTAAAACTTTGGGAATGGATAGCCCAATACTATATGTGCAGCGAAGGAGAAGTAATGCAGGCGGCTATCCCATCTAATCTCAAATTATCCAGTGAGAGTATTTTGATATGGAATGAAGAAAGAAGCTACGACTTCAGCGACCTTTCCGATACAGAATATATTATTGCAGAGGCGCTTGAAATAAAGAAAGAATTGAGGTTACATGAAGTACAGCAACTGATCGATTCTTCCAATACCTATCCCGTAATTAAAAAGCTGATCGAGAAAGGCGTTTGCCATGTTTGGGAAGAACTGAAAGATAAATACAAAGAAAAAACAGAAACCTATATTACACTCAACACAGTATATCATGATGAAGATAAACTGGCCGATCTCCTGAATAACTGGAGCAAAGCACCCAAACAAATGGAATTACTGCTTGCTTACCTGCACCTGGTAAAAACAGAAGGAGAAGTTACCCAATTGCTATTACTCAAAAAATCAAATGCAACAGCAGCCCAATTAAAGGGTTTGTGTGATAAAGGTATCCTGCTTTCAGAGAAAAGAGCGGTTGACCGAATACGAACCCTTCCCAAAAATATTCAAATCGATTTTACCTTATCCGATGTACAGGAAAAAGCGTTGCAACAGATCAAACACGGTTTTACAGAAAAGTCCGTTTGTTTGTTACATGGTGTAACCGCCAGCGGTAAAACGGAGATTTATTCCAAACTAATTGAAGAAGTGATCAAAGACGGGAAACAGGTTTTATATATGCTACCCGAAATTGCACTCACTTCGCAGATCATACGACGCTTACAAAAACATTTTGGCGGGTATATTGCTATTTATCATTCCAAATTTAATCCCAATGAACGGGTGGAAATATGGAATAAAGTAAAAAGCGGAGAAACCAAAGTAGTATTGGGCGCAAGGTCTTCACTGTTCCTCCCGTTTAAAGAATTAGGATTGATCATTGCAGATGAAGAGCACGATGCGTCTTACAAACAACAGGAACCTGCGCCCCGTTACCATGCAAGGGATACAGCTATTTATTATGCCTCTCTTTTTAAAGCCCATGTGTTATTAGGAAGCGCTACGCCTTCGATAGAAAGTTATTATAACTGTGAACAACAAAAGTACAGCCTTGTAAAACTGGAAGAACGGTTTGGACAGGTAGAACTGCCACAGATCAATATTATTGATATAAAGAAAGTACCCCATAAGGAAAAAGGGAAGATTGCATTAACACCGGCATTGATCAGTTCCATAGAAACTTCTTTACAACAAAAAAAACAGGTAATCCTTTTTCAAAACCGGAGAGGGTATTCGCCTTACCTTATCTGTAATACCTGTGGCTGGATACCGCAATGCCAGCATTGCGACGTAACACTCACCTATCATAAAGCAAAAAATAAATTATCCTGTCATTACTGTGGTACAGCCTACCCGGTTATCAATACCTGTGCAGCCTGTGGCAGTCATGATTTTACACAAAAGAATTTCGGTACAGAAAAAATCGAAGAACTAGTAGCGGAAGCTTTCCCCGCGGCAAGGATTGCGCGAATGGACTATGACAGTATCAAAGGCAAGCACGACCATGATGCGCTTATCAAATTATTTGAACAGCAAAGAGTAGATATATTAGTAGGAACACAGATGGTGGTTAAAGGACTGGATTTTGAGCACGTAAATTTAGTGGGTATTGTAGATGCAGACGGTATACTAAACTTTACAGACTTCAGGGTAAATGAAAGAGCCTTCCAGTTAATGGAACAGGTAAGCGGCCGTGCCGGAAGAAAGGATGGTAAAGGAACCGTACAGATACAGGTAAGCAATATCCATCACCCGGTATTGCAATTTGTGAAAGAACACAATTATACGAATCTGTATTTATTTGAGATTGGCAATCGCAAACAGTTTGATTACCCGCCTTTCACACGCTTGATACAGGTTGTTTTTAAACACAAAGAAAAACATATTGCCGAAGAAGCCGCCAATATTATGATGCAGGGATTAAAAATCAATTTTGCAGCACAAACAAACGGACCTGCCCAGCCCGTGGTTGACAGGGTACGCAATCAATATTTATGGGAAATACTGATTAAGTTACCCAAAGATGCGAAACGTATTAACCAGTGTAAAAGAGAGATCCAACAGCAAACCATCATTATACAAACCAATAAACGCTATCGCAGTGTAACGATATTGCCTGATGTGGACCCGGTATAAAAATGAATATTCAAAAGAACATATCGCTCAAACCCTTCAACAGCTTTGGTATTGATGTACCGGCAAAGTATTTTGTTGCATTCACTGCCATAGAAGAATTAAAAGAACTCGTAAGTAAGTTTACTACTGAAAAGATCCTTTTATTAGGAGGCGGCAGCAATATTCTTTTCACAAGATCATTTGATGGCGCTGTTCTGAAGAATAACCTGAAAGGCATAGAACTGATTAATGAGGATGCAGCTTACTATTATGTAAAAGCACAGGCAGGCGAGAACTGGCATGGCTTTGTACAATATTGTATCGATCATAATTACGCAGGCATCGAAAACCTGAGCCTCATCCCGGGCAATGTAGGTGCCTCTCCTATGCAAAATATCGGTGCCTATGGCATAGAGATCAAAGATGTGTTTCATGAGCTGGAAGCCTGGCATCTCACAGAACATACACTACAAGTTTTCCGTTTACAGGATTGCGCCTTTGGTTACCGGGAAAGCATTTTTAAGAACCGGTATGCAAACCAGTTTGCGATACTGAATGTAACGTATCGCTTGCGGAAACAACCTGTATGGAATACAAGCTATGGCGCCATTGAGAAGGAACTTGAGAAAATGCAGGTAAAAGAATTATCCATTAAAGCCATATCTGATGCGGTGATCAGGATACGCAGCAGTAAATTACCCGATCCGAAGATCATGGGTAATGCGGGCAGCTTCTTTAAAAATCCTGTGATCTCCTTATCTCAATATGAACAGTTGAAAACGGTATTCCCTTCCATACCCGGATATCCCGCACAGGAAAATTTTATAAAAGTAGCAGCAGGCTGGCTGATAGAACAATGCGGCTGGAAAGGATATCGTAAGGGTGATGCCGGCTGCTATGATAAACAGGCCCTGGTGCTTGTTAACTTCGGACAGGCTCAGGGACAGGAGATATTTGATCTGTCAGCATCCATTATCGAAACTGTATTTGATAGATTCCGCATACAACTGGAAAGAGAAGTCAATATCTTTTAACAACCTGATAATGGTTTTACAAACAAAGAGGGCTATCTCGCGATAACCCTCTTTTACTTACTAATCCAGTTAGGTAACGATTAATAGTATTTCAGCTTCATTTCTACACGGCGATTCAGGCCACGTCCTTTTGCTGTTTTGTTATCAGCAATCGGTTTAGCTGAACCATACCCTTCAGAAGTTAATCTTGAAGCATCCACACCCGCTTTTGTTGTAAGATAATCGTAAACGGCTTTCGCACGTGCTTTACTCAAAGTTTCATTGATCTTATCACTTCCGGTATTATCAGTATGGCCTTCAATATCCAATTTCAATGCAGCATCTTCTTTCAGGATAGCCGCTACATCAGAGAGTGATTTAAATGATTTGGCTAACAACTTAGCCTTTCCGGTTTCAAAGAAAATATTTTTAGCGCTGGTAGCTACTTTTTTAACCACTTCTTCTTTTACAACAGGACAACCGTTGTTTTCTTTCACACCCGGAACATCCGGGCATTTATCTTCTTCGTCATTGATACCGTCTTTATCTCTGTCAGGAACCGGACAACCCTGGTAACGGGCAACACCCGGAACATCTGGACATTTATCTTCTTCATCATTGATACCATCTTTATCCGTATCAGGGATAGGACAGCCCTGGTATTTAGCAATACCCTTAACAGTAGGGCATTTATCATTTTCATCGTTGATGCCATCTCCATCTGTATCAGGTACCGGGCAACCATCATATTTGGCAACACCCGCAACAGTAGGGCATTTATCCTTGCTGTCAACAATACCATCCCCATCTGTATCTTTTTCCGGAGCCGGCGCTGGCGGCGGTGGAGGAGGAACCACAACCGGAACTTCTTTTTTCTCTTTCAAAGGAGAAGCAATACCGATTGAGTAGTTAAGATGGTTGATAGCAAAAGAGGAGATCTTGGCATGGTAACCAAACAGCGTATTTATATAAGTCCCTTCACCAAGATTAAACTGCAAACCTAAACCCGTAGGCATAAAAGCAGCAAAATAAGTTCCGGCATACATTGATGCACCTATGCCGATATGGAAATAAGGAACGGCAAAGTAATTATCCCTTAACAGTTTGATATTAAGCCCTGCAGATGTTTCCAGCATAAACTTACTCTCGGTAGAAGGAGCAATACCTGAATAATAGGAAAAGGGAAATTTCGTAAATGAACCAGCAAGAGAACCAACAAAATCAATATGTTCAGTCAACCCATCATAATAAGTAAGGCTTAAACCCGGAGCCATGTTTTTAACTTTTGTCCATTGGTTGTTAGCTAATACAGAAGACAATGAACTATGCTCAATCAGGTTCCAGGTATTCACATCTTTCAGAAAAAAATTGACCCCTAAACTTGGTCTTTTCTTTAAGCTGCCGGTAGTTTGCGCAAAAGAACCTGCTGCCAAGCCAATAACTATCAGGGAAAAAAAGAATTTCTTCATAATACGAGTTTTAGTAGTTGAACAAAAATACAGGCAGAAACTGACTTATAAAAATTATGATAAGTTTATATTATACCCATTTATTCTACAATTTATTTAGTAATTCCCCTTGGGCACTGCCTCAACTTTTACGCTGGTAAGACCGTTTTTGAGAAACCCGAGCCTTTTTGCTGCTATTCTGCTAAGATCCACTATCCTTGCCTTTTTCTGCACTTTCATATGCATATGGTCGTTTATCTTCAATATTATAGATTTATTATTTTTCAGGTTAGTAACTCTTACCCAGGTATTCAGCTTAAAATCATTGCTTGCAGCAGATAATTTACTGTCGCGGTAAATTTCACCACTAGCAGTCTTGATGCCATCCAATTGGGTGCTGTACAAACCAGCAATGCCATACCTAACACGCTCGCTGGCTTTAGTAGAATCTGCCTGGGTTATTAAGGTTGTGTCTTTTAAAACCAGTTGGGTGGAATCCGGACCTTTCAGCAAAGTATCTTCTACCGGTTTATCTTCTGCAGACCTGTCAATTAATTTGATTTCCTGAACCTTCACTTTTGTTAATCCATTCTCAATAAAATCGAGTTGCTCAGCTGCGGACCTGCTTAAATCAACCACCCTGCCTTTTTTCTTCATCCGTGGATGCATATGATCGTTGATACGAACCACCACTGTTTTCTGGTTCCGCAAATTGGTAACGAGCACCCAGGTATTCAATTTGAAATTATTACTGGCAGCAGTTAATTTGGCATTCCGGTAACGCTCCCCTGTAGAAGTTTTTGTACCATCAAGGTTAGTACTATAAAAGCTGGCAATGCCCGTTACTGTCATACCCTTGATCACAAAGCTGTCCGGAAGAATTGGGTTTACAACAGGTGGGCTTATCTCATTATTTATAACAGTATCCGTAGTTAATTTATTGGATTCCAAATTAATTACTGATAATGGCTCTACTTTAATTTTAGCAGAACCTGTCTTTAAAAAGCCCAATTTTGCTGCGGCAACCCTGGTAAGCTCAATAAGTGGAGCTCCTTTCTTTTTAGATATGCGGTCGTTAATACGAACCAGTGCATATTTCTTGTTCTTGAGATTGGTTACTTTAACCCAGGTATTGAATTTGAATTGATTACAGGCTCCTGTAAAATCTGCACTATTTATCTGTTGCCCACTGGCCGTTTTAGACCCTTCAGCTTTACGGCTGTACATGCCGGCAATCCCCAATATCGGCTTACCAATGATCTTAAAAGAATCAATAGAAGTACCCAAAGTCAAAAAAACACTATCCTTCTTTGAAAGCAGGCTATCCTGTTGCGCGCATAACAGCTGAGCGATGTTAAGAAAGAGTAACAGGCAGATGATTTTTTTCATTCTTGAATATGTAATTTGAGCCATCGATCCACCTCTATTCACCAAAGTAAAATAGGCAAACCTGATGGATTAAGGCAGGTTTTCAGTGATTATTTTAGGAAAACCAGGCCGCCTCAGTCGCCAAACACCATGCCAAACTTCAAATTATATCTAATAATTAATTACAATAATAATCTACAACTTATTATTAAACAATTAGTTAGATATAAAAAAATAAATAAAAACCGTAATAATGTAAAAGAGCCGACATTCCTATATCTGTCTTATGGTATAAGATTTCTTTATACGGAGGAAAAAATTGATCAATGGGCTTCACCGTTCCCAAAACCACTTCCCGAATCTTGCCTGCCAATAGTAACAAAATGGTAATCGATAAAGGGATACGATTGGTCTGCCCCTACAGTGGAACCTGGTATCCATTCAAAAGTAGGCAGCGTAAATTAAACGAGATATTTTTTTAGGCTAACTACAGGCATATCATTAATTATATTTAAATTTATAATATAATTTATATAATATTATAAATCAATTAATTGAATAAAATGTTATACAAAAAATATAAAACAGTTTTATCCATATGAACTGTATTGGCATCCTATACGATAAGAAAAATACTTTTTTGTATTGGGGAAAATTGGGTATAGGGAATATGAGCGTTTATTGAAATTTTGCCGTCTTTTCATCACCTGTAATATCCCCTTTACTTCGAACCTGGATCTGCACACTGGTAATCCATTCGTTGCATTCACGGGTATAAAGATGTTCGTTAATATCATTGACCACAGAGATGACCTCATCATACCTGCCTTCTATAACGGTTGAGAAAGGACCAACCGCATACTTTAGTCCGGATTGCTGGATAATGGCAATAGCTTCATCTACCCATTCATAAGGGTGCCTGTCCTGCACAACGGGCAGGATCTGTATGGAAGCGTTGATAATAAACTCGTGCATGCTTAGTTAGATTTCAGTGACTTCAACCACAGCATCCAGGTTAAGGGCACCATGTATATGAGGGAATACTTCATTGATGGAGCCCGCGAGTTCAAAAATCAGTGGCCTTTTCACTTTTGTTTTATCAATTGTCAGCTTGACAAGCCCGGTTTGGCCTTGATAATATCTTTCCAGCACCCCAGCCACCTGTGGTGCGGTACTGCAATGAATAAAACCTTCTGTTGCCAGTGTATCCGAATCATAATGCCCTAATTGCTGCGCTTCAGCCCATTGCTGGCAGGTAGTAACGTGGTATATAAAATCTGATTCCATGGGTTTTCTATATATAGGGCGATTGAAGTTCGTAAATCGTGAGATGTTTCACGATAAAACCGGTTTTATTTTCTGGGCCAGTAGCATCAGGTCGGCAAGGACCATGGCAGTAACAGCTTCCAATACTACCGGAACCCTAAGTGCGATACAAAGATCGTGGCGCCCTTTTACAGAGAAGGGCTCGATGGCATTCGTATCCCAATTAAGGGTGTTTTGCTCTTTAGGAGTTGACGAAGTAGGCTTTACAACTACTCTGTAAATCAACTCATTGCCATTAGTTATTCCTCCAACAATTCCACCAGCATGGTTAGTGCTGGTTTTTCCAGTTGTATCCAGTATCGGGTCATTATGGTCTACACCAAACATTTTGGCTGCAGCAAAACCGGCTCCGAATTCCACACCTTTAATAGCAGGAATGGCAAAAGCTGCATGGGCCAGGAGTGATTCGGCAGAGTCGAAAAAATGTTCTCCGAGCCCAACCGGCAATCCGTTAACCCGGCATTCCACGATACCGCCAATACTGTCTTTGGCTTCGATAGCTTTATCCAATCCTTTTTCGAGATCCGTCTCTCCTCCTATTTCCAATATGGTTGATGTAACCTCAACCCCCTTTAAAAGCTTTTTAGCAATCACACCTGCGGCAACAAGACAAACTGTTAACCTGCCACTAAAATGTCCACCTCCCCTGAAATCTTCAAAACCACCGTATTTCGCATGGGCGGTAAAATCAGCATGGCCAGGGCGGGGAACAGAGCGTTGCTTTTCATAATCACCGCTGCGGGTATTTTTATTCTCAAAAAGAATGGTAATGGGTGCACCCGTGGTATAACCATTGAATAAGCCGCTTTTGAAAATAGGAATATCGTCTTCTTTGCGGGGAGTAGTGCCTTTCTGGACACCTCCTTTTCTGCGTTCAATATCTTCCAGAAAGTCTTCTACGGATAAAGGCAGGCCTGCGGGACAACCATCAATGGTTAACCCGGCGCATTCGCCATGCGATTCTCCGAAAATATGTATGCGGAATATGCGTCCGAAGCTGTTCAAGATAATTGGTTTATGGGTTTACTTGTTTATGGGTTTATTACTCCAGCACCTAATTGCTGAAGGTGCTGGTAGAAATCGGGGTAGGATTTGTTGATGGCTTCGGCTTCTTCAATCACCACCTGGCTATCTGCTTTTAAAGCAGCAACGGCGCAGGCCATGGCTATCCGGTGGTCATGATGTGAATGGGTTTTCGCTCCTTTTACACCGGTTCCGCCTTTTACCAGCATCAGATCATCCTGCAGATCGATTTCAATACCCAATTTAGCAAACTCCTGCTGTAATGTGAGGGAACGGTTACTTTCTTTATGTGTAAGGCGTTTAACACCTTTCATAACCGTAGTTCCTTCACAATAGGCAGCCAAAGCTACTAATGGAGGAAAGAGATCGGGACAATCATTGGCGTCGAAGTGAAAAGCTTTTAAAGGCGAGGGGCCGATTTCTATTTGATTATCTTGAATAGATAATTGGCAACCACAGTCGGATAAGGCTTGTAAGATGGCCTTGTCTGCCTGGGTTGAGCAGACATTTAATCCTTTTACTACTATTGGCCCGGCTATTGCTCCGGCAACCAGGAGAAAGGCGGCACCACTCCAATCGCCTTCCACTGTATAGTTTGGAGTTTGGAGTTTGGGATTTGGAGTTGATTGTGTAAAATAGAAGTGCTTGTAATTTTTATTATCGACATCCCATCCAAAATGTTTCATTACCTGTAGAGTAAGGTCTATATAGGGCTTGCTTTTCAGATCTTTTACGGTAATGGTTACCTCATTGGCTCCGGCTGCGCCGTAAGCCATTAAGAGGCCTGTTAAGAACTGGGAGCTTAATGAGCCGTCTACTTCAATATTGGCGGGTTTGATGGGACCCTGTATTTGTAAAGGAAGTTTACCATTGTTGGATTTGACCTTTACACCCAGTTGAGGCAATATCTCATCAAAGAAATCCATGGGGCGGGTTAAGAGGCTTCCGGTACCTGTTAAGGTGATTACCTGATCGCTTAATGCAGTGATGGGTGTGAACATTCTGATCCCTAATCCGCTTTCCCCACAGTTTACTTCATTATTCTTTGGATAAATGCCTTTTGAGGTAATGATGAGATCACCATTTGCAGAATGTTCGATCGTAGCACCTAATTTCTGTATCACATCAATCGCTGCAAGATCATCATTGCTTTTGCCGGGATTGGAGAGTATGGTTTGTCCATTGGTGAGCAATGCAGCTGCACAGGCTCTTTGCATACTGCTTTTACTGGCAGCAGCATGAATGGTTCCTGATAATTGAGAGGGTTGTATGGTTACAATCATTTTATAATAGCAGGCAGATAACCAACGAATCGGTGATCTTTTAGAATTGTTTAAAAATGTCCTGCAACTGTACCAGTAACAATGGCTGTATAACGCCTTTACCTGTTTTAGAGAGCAGGATATAATTGATGCTTACATTGTCTTTCTTCTTATCCTTCAATAATACCTTGAAGGCTTTTTTAGTATCGAACTTTGCAAATGTGGGAAGCCCATATTTACTCAATAGATTTACCACATCTTCCGTTCCTGTGAACCCTTTTAATTGTTGTGAAATGACAGAAGCGTAAGTCATGCCGATGCTGATGGCCTGTCCGTGACTGAGCTCATACATATTCTCGATTGCATGCCCTAGCGTGTGACCGAAATTGAGCAGTTTTCTTTCCCCCTGTTCAAATTCATCAGCTACGACTACGTTGGTTTTGATCAGAATATTTCTTTCTATCAGTGAAGCCAATAATTTCGGATTTTTTTGAAAATCGGAAAGTGTATGTTGCTGCAGTAATTTGAACATAGCTGCATCTTTGATACAGGCATGTTTGATGATCTCTGCAAAACCATTCTGCCATTCGCTTTTAGGCAATGAGTTCAGCAATGAATAATCGAACAAAAGAAATTTGGGTTGACGGATCAATCCCACCATATTTTTATATACTCCCACATCGATTCCGTTCTTGCCGCCGATAGAGGCATCTACCATAGCCAGTAAAGAAGAAGGTACAAAACCGAATGCAATACCACGCATATAAATGCCGGCAACATACCCTGTGATATCTGTAACCACTCCTCCACCAACGCCGATCAAAGTTGTTTTTCTATCGGCTCCCAACGCAATGAGTTGTCCGATCACCCCATCTACCGTAGGTTGTATCTTATATTCTTCTCCGGGTTTTAAAACGATCGTGTTCCAGCCTTTGAATTTTGTTTTGTGTTTGGCAAATACATGTTCATCGGTAATCATAACCGCATTATCTTTTGGTACAAGTTTTTCGAGCTGTGAAAAACCGGCATCAAAATAATAATCTACCGCGCTGGATGAGAAAGTAAAGGTTCTTTTTTTCATGGAAGGATTAGCGGATTGCGGATTATCGGATTAACGGATTGGAGGAAAATCATCCCCCAATCCGTCATCCGCTAATTCGCTAATTATGAGTTCATGATCTTATTCTGGTGATTGATACTTTCCATATGCACCGCATCAAAATACTTGGTTACAAATTCTTTGCTCAGGCCGAATTTTTCGCCCTTGGCAAAAGCCCTTTCGAGGATCGAGTTCCAGCGGTTGGTTTGCAGGATGGTGATATTGTTTTCCTTCTTGTATTTGCCAATGCTTTCTGCCACTTTCATACGCTGGCTGAGGATCTGCATTAATTCATCATCAAGGTTATTGATCTGCTGGCGTAATTTTTCCAATGCAGCATGGTATTCTTCAGACGCCACATCTTCTTTTCTCCAGCGGATGCTGCTGATCATTTCACCCAATTTTTCAGGAGTGATCTGTTGTTTGGCATCGCTCCAGGCATTATCGGGATCGATATGACTTTCGATGATTAAGCCGTCAAAGTCAAGATCAATAGCGGTTTGTGCCACTTCCTGTAAAATATCCCTTCTTCCACAGATATGGGAAGGGT
Source organism: uncultured Sediminibacterium sp. (assembly GCA_964519475.1). GTDB lineage: Bacteria > Bacteroidota > Bacteroidia > Chitinophagales > Chitinophagaceae > Sediminibacterium. Next base: position 2,336 of record CAZFKE010000028.1, on the reverse strand, counting down.
CATTGATCATTAACAATTCAGGGTACCTGCGTTTCATTTCGATGGCCAGGTGCCACATAGGAGCATTCCGGTATTCTGTATTACCATAGGAGCTGAAACCACGATGAATCAACCCGATATTTTTAATACCCGCTTTCGCCACACGTTCCATCGCACCAATCCATAATTCCAGATCAGGATTGATTGGGTTTTTAATTAATACGGGAACATCCACACCGCGCAAAGCATCCGCCACTTCCTGTACACTGAAAGGGTTAACCGTTGTACGGGCACCGATCCATAATACATCCACATCAAAATGCAAAGCATCTTCTACCTGTTTGCCTGTTGCTACTTCTACGGCTACCGGTAAGCCGGATTCTTTTCTTGCCGCCTGTAACCATGGTAACCCTTTGGTACCAATGCCCTCAAAACTACCGGGACGGGTACGGGGTTTCCAGATACCTGCACGCATGATATCCACTTTACCTGTTGCGGCTAAACGTATAGCCGTTTGCATTACCTGCTCTTCTGTCTCGGCACTGCAGGGACCGGAAATGATCAGTGGGCGCTTTTTCAGCAAGGCTTCCACGGATCTTGTTTGTTCGATTGCTTGTTCCATTGTATTCGAAGACTGGTTTATTGGTTTACTGATTTATGGGTTAATCCGTTTATCGAGAAATACCCATAAACGTTTTACTCTCCTCTTCTTGGCCTCTTCACAAATCCGCCGGGGCCACCGCTGTCTGCGTCGTTCATACGGATCCTTCTGCCTTTATAATTCTTTCCATCAAGTGAGCGGATCATTTGCTGGGCAGCAGCTTTATCGATCTCTATCCAGCTGTTCATATCCTTCATATCGATCTTCCCAAGTACTTCTTTTTTCAGATCGCTCATATCGAGTATGTACTGTAAGAAGCTGGCTTTAAAGAATCCGTCTTTGGTACCCAGGTTTACAAACAAACGGCTGTAACCCCCGCCACGGCTGTATTCTTTTCTGCTATCTCCACGATCACTGCGATCACGGCCTTCGCTTCTGTCATCTCTTCTTCTCGGTTCGCTCCTATCGTTGCTATCCCTTTTACTGCGTTCTCTCAGATTAAGGTCTTCTGAATTCTCATAGTATTTCAGGAAACGGTCAAACTCCATCGCAGCGATCCGTTTCAGTACATCTTCTTTGCTGATATCGGCGAATTTCTCTGCAAGCATCGGTACGTATGTTTCGTATTCGCTGTTACTGATATCGGTTGACAATAATTTGTCCATAAAATGGAAGAACTGTTTCCTGCACACATCTTTACCACTCGGAATATCCATTTTATGAAACTGCGAGTTGTTGATGCGTTCGATCTGTTTGAACTTATACATCTCTTTCGCATGCACGATAGAGACACAGATACCCTGGTTTCCGGCACGGCCGGTACGGCCGCTTCGGTGTGTATAAATTTCAACATCATCCGGTAATTCGTAGTTGATCACGTGGGTGATGCCTACTACATCAATACCTCTTGCTGCCACATCGGTTGCGATCAGTAACTGGAGGCTCTTATCACGGAACTGTCCCATCACTTTATCACGCTGCTGTTGTGTAAGATCTCCATGCAAAGCATCAATATCATATCCTTCCCTTGTTAAACGCTCAGAAATTTCCTGCGCATCTAATTTGGTACGGGTAAAGATGATACCATAAATACCCGGATTAAAATCGATGATCCTTTTTAAGGTCTCATAGCGATGTTGTGCCGTTGTAACATAGTATTGGTGATCGATGCTTTTGTTAGCCGTGTTCACCTTACCGACCGTTACTTCTTTCGGGTCTTTCATGTACTTCTTGCTCACCTTTCTGATTTCCGGTGGCATAGTTGCACTAAATAACCAGGTACTCTCACGAGCCGGGGTATTCTTAAGAATGAATTCAATATCATCCTGGAAACCCATGTTCAGCATCTCCTCCGCCTCATCCAAAACCACATATTTGATCTGTTCGAGGTTGATCGCTTTTCTTTCAATAAGGTCGATCAAACGTCCCGGGGTAGCTACTACGATCTGTAAGCCCCTTTTCAGGTCGCGTATCTGTAAACCAATAGAAGCACCGCCATACACAGCAACCACTGAAACACCTGTCATGTATTTTTTAAAGAGCTCTATTTCCTTTACGATCTGCAGGCATAACTCCCTGGTTGGACAAACCACCAGTGCCTGCGGATACTTAGCTGCCGCATCAATAATATGGAGCAATGGCAGGCCAAAAGCCGCCGTTTTCCCTGTTCCCGTTTGCGCAAGGCCAATAAAGTCCTGTGTGCCGCTCAGCAATACGGGTATTGCCTGTTCTTGTATTGCGGTTGGGTTCACATACC
>CAZFKE010000027.1:39619-40629 GCA_964519475.1 uncultured Sediminibacterium sp. | reverse complement strand
GTATAGAAGACAAGGATGGTAAGGTTACCATCAAGCAAAAAGAAGAGCAGGTTGTAACGGTTGCTGCCCCACAACAACAGGTGTTTACAACGCAGGCGGTGCCTGCTGCCCCTGTTTCTTCTGCGCCCGCTGCCCCGTCTGCTCCGGCTCCTGCACCTAAAGCAGATAACCTGATCACGATTAAAAGCCCGATGATCGGAACCTTCTACCGCCGCTCATCACCCGATAAACCCATCCTTGCGGAAGTAGGTACTGAAATTAACCCGGGTAAAGTAGTTTGTATCATCGAAGCCATGAAACTCTTTAATGAGATAGAAAGCGAAGTAAAAGGAACGATCGTAAAAGTATTGGTAGAAGATGCCAGTCCGGTTGAATATGATCAGCCTTTGTTCCTGGTAGAACCCGCTTAGGCAATTTGAAAATGCAGCAATTTGACAATTTGAAAATGAAACCCATTCATTCTCTTTATTCACTCAAGTGCTGCCGTATCATTTTCAAATTTTTAAATTTTCAAATTTTCAAATTCTCAGGATGTTCAAGAAAATACTAATTGCTAACCGAGGCGAAATTGCCTTACGCGTTATTCGTACTTGTCGCGAAATGGGTATAAAAACAGTAGCGGTGTATTCTACTGCAGATAAGGACAGCCTTCATGTAAAATTTGCCGATGAAGCAGTTTGTATCGGTAAACCCGCCAGCGCAGATTCTTATTTAAATATTCCACACATCATGGCTGCGGCGGAGATCACCAATGCGGATGCAGTGCATCCCGGTTATGGGTTTCTTGCCGAAAATGCCAAGTTCTCCCAGATCTGTGCTGATCATGGTATCAAATTCATCGGACCTACGCCGGAGATGATCAATAAAATGGGTGATAAGATCACCGCTAAAGAAACCATGATCAAAGCCGGTGTCCCGGTAGTGCCCGGAAGCGGCGGTCTAGTCCAGGACGTAACCCACGCCCGCAAGATCAGTAAAGACATCGGATATCCGGTGATCATGAAAGCTAC
>CAZFKE010000027.1:35194-39609 GCA_964519475.1 uncultured Sediminibacterium sp. | reverse complement strand
GGAAAGTGTAGAACAGGCAAAGGAACTGGCTAAAATAGTTGGCTACCCTGTTATCTTAAAAGCAACTGCCGGTGGCGGTGGTAAAGGTATGCGCGTGGTTTGGGAAGAAAGCGAAGTTGAAAAAGCTTTCAGCACCGCTAAACAGGAAGCCGCCGCCTCTTTTAAGAACGATGGCATCTATATGGAGAAGTTTGTAGAAGAACCCCGCCACATCGAAATACAGGTTGCGGGTGATCAATATGGCAATGTTTGTCATTTGAGTGAAAGAGACTGCTCCATCCAGCGCCGTCACCAGAAACTGGTGGAAGAATCCCCTTCCCCGTTTATGACACCGGAGTTACGCCAGAAAATGGGCGAAGCCGCTATCAAAGCAGCAGCAGCCATTAATTATGAAAGTGTGGGAACTATTGAATTCCTTGTTGATAAACACCGCAATTTCTACTTCATGGAAATGAATACCCGTATTCAGGTAGAACATTGTGTAACAGAAGAAGTGGTGAGTTTCGATTTGATCAAAGAACAGATCAAGATCGCGATGGGCGAACGTATTTCCGGAAGAAATTATGAACCACAGATGCATGCCATCGAATGCCGTATCAATGCAGAAGACCCCTATAATGATTTTCGTCCATCACCCGGTAAGATCACGGTATTGCATACGCCTGGCGGACATGGGGTTCGCGTAGACAGCCATGTATATGCAGGCTATGTTATTCCTCCTTATTATGATTCCATGATTGGTAAACTGATCACAGTTGCACAAACAAGAGAGGAAGCGATCGATACCATGTACCGTGCATTAAGTGAGTATGTGATTGAGGGTGTGAAAACAACGATTCCTTTTCACTTACAGTTAATGCAGAACGAAGATTTCCGGAAAGGAAATTTTACCACTAAGTTTTTGGAATCGTTCAAGATGAAATAAGTGTTTCCTGGCAATAAATAAAAAAGCAGCAATTATTAATTATTTGATGCTTTTTTATTTGTTGCCAGAGACAATGCAATCTGCGCTTCGCATGGCAGGCGGTCTGCGATCGGTAACTCAGATTGCTTCGTTCCTCGCAAGGACTTTATTTCATCCCCAATGAATGCTCTTTAAAAAACTGAATGGCAGTAACCATTTGATCTTCTGATAAGCCGATCGCTTTGTATTTATTATCCCTTTCTTTGTTCATAGATACGGTTCTGCGGATCCTGTTAAAATCTGCTTCAGGGATGGCAGAAATGATAAGTGATTCTTTTTGTTTCCAAACTTCTGTTTCAAATAACATATCTGCCTGTCTTCCATTAATCCCTAATTTATCGATCAGCTGTTTACGCCAGGGCGTTTTATATAAGGCCAATGCCCTTTGTGGCGATAATGTATCAAACAGATGGTTATAACTGAGAACAATGATTTCACAAGGTTCCGGGCTATTGGCTTTTGCTTTTTTATAATCGGTAACAGCTTTTACCTGATCCGGTGAAAGAAAAGCTTTGTACTTTTTGGTTACTTCCTGTTGCAGTTCGCCGGCAGTGGCATATACTTCATTGGTATTGGCATCAATGCTTTTTTGTTGCAGTCTTGCCCAGTAATCTATTTCACCAACCTTATCTGCCTGTTCCGGGCTGAGTTTGAATTTGGTAACAAGATCGGTCTTATCGCAAAAACCAAATAGTTCTTTCAGTTCTTCCGGTGTGCGGGAAGCCGTATTTTCCTGCGCAAATACATTGCCTGAAAACGAGCCCGAAAAAAGAAAAGCCAGTAGACCGATTATTTTTTTCATATGCATAAATGAGATATCTAAAATAAGCACATTTCAAAACATGCATTCGTTAAAATAATAACGGCGCTTTATCAGAAGCGCCGTTATTATTTTAAAATCGTGTCAGTAATTATTTACTGCCACCACCACCTCTGCCAGCACCCGGGCGCTGAGACATGGCTTCCATTACTTTTTTAGCAAGATCTGCACTAAAGCCAGCCTTTATCAATCTTTTCTCTCTTGCCTCATTGATTTCTTTCATTTTAGCCATTCTTTCTTCCTGAGGGGTATCCCTGGTCATGCCTGCCATATAGGATCTGTCGGAAAATACAGCTACAGCAGAGTCAACCTGAACATCTGAAAGGCCAGCTATGGCTTTTACCCTTTCTTTCGTCATGGCTGCCCGTTGTTCCGGAGTCATTTGCTGGCCACCGCCGGGAGGTTGTGCCATTGCGGTTGTTGCTAAGAAGCAAACCAATACTGCTAAACATGCGGTTACTTTTTTCATACAGGTAGTTTTTAAAGTTTTATTGTATGGGGAAAGTAGATCAATTCCTATTTATTTTTTCAGATTTTCGGTAGAGGGGAGACGGCAATCGGCATCCTTATTCTTAACAATTTGCTATGAAATCTAACAAAAAGCCCCGTTCCTAAGCGTAGGAACAGGGCTATGGTTGCTCAAGTCAAAAAGTATCTTAACGTAAAAACAGCATTTCGCGGTATTTAGGCAAGGTCCACAGATCATCATTAACCAGGTGTTCCAGTTTGTCTACATGGTAACGGATATCATCGAAGAATGCCGCTTTAACCTGGCTTTCGTAAGCGATGGCTTTGGTACGGGTGCTTTCAATATTGTTAACCACTTTACGTGCTTCTACCATTTCATTCACTTTTGTATGGATGATCTGGATATGCTCACTCACTTGTTTCAGGATGTTTAACTGGCTGGCATAAGCGGCTTCGCCCAATCCCGCAGCTTTCAGGCCATTGATGTTTTCCAGTAATTCATTCTGGTATTTAATGGCGGCAGGAAGAATATGATTGATCGCAAGATCACCCATGATACGTCCTTCGATCTGTACTTTCTTAATGTATTTTTCCAGTTCGATCTCATGTCTTGCTTCCAGTTCCGTATGTGTATAAACACCATTTGATTCGAATAGTTTCTTTGCTTTATCAGAAACCATGGCATCCAGCGCGATGGGTGTGGTTTTCAGGTTTGGTAAACCGCGACGCTCTGCTTCATGATGCCATTCGTCTGAGTAACCATCTCCTTCAAACAATACTTTCTTGCTTTCTACAATGTATTTCTGTATCACCTGCATAATGGCGATTTCTTTTTTATCACCTTTCTCGATCAGCGCATCTACATCTACTTTGAATTTCTTCAATGTATCTGCCATGATGGTATTCAACACGGTCATAGAGATGGCACAGTTGGCAGAAGAACCTACCGCGCGGAACTCAAATTTATTGCCGGTGAAAGCGAATGGAGAAGTACGGTTCCTGTCTGTATTATCCAACATCAGTTCTGGAATACTGCGGTGCAGATCCAGTTTCAATATTGCTTCGTCCTGTTCGTCGAACTTGGTGTTAACCCTTGTTTCAACATCCGACAATACTTTAGAAAGATATTGACCAACGAAAACAGAGATAATCGCAGGTGGGGCTTCATTTGCACCCAAACGGTGATCGTTTGGTGCAGATGCAATTGCCGCACGCATAATGTCTGCATGGTCATGAACCGCTTTGATGATGTTCACAAAGAAAGTAAGGAACATCAGGTTGGTCTTGGGTGTTTTTCCAGGTGCCAGCAGGTTAACGCCGGTATCTGTAGCCATACTCCAGTTATTGTGCTTACCGCTACCATTGATGCCTGCAAATGGCTTCTCATGCAACAATACTACCAGCTTATGGCGTTTGGCAACACGGCTCATTACGTCCATTAACAGGGTGTTGTGGTCAACCGCAATATTGACTTCTTCAAAAATTGGAGCGCACTCAAACTGAGCGGGTGCCACCTCGTTATGACGGGTGCGTAAAGGGATACCGAGTTTATATGCTTCCTGCTCATAATCGCGCATGAAAGCATATACCCTCTCTGGAATAGAACCAAAATAATGGTCTTCCAACTGCTGGCCTTTGGCAGGAGCGGCACCATAAACGGTACGGCCGCACTGAACCAGGTCGGGACGTGCATTTACCAATGACTCGTCAATAACAAAGTACTCCTGCTCCCATCCAAGGGTAGCGGTTACTTTGGTAACGTTCTTATCAAAATAGTTACATACGTCAACCGCTGATTTGTTCAAAGCTTCGAGCGCTTTTAACAATGGCGCCTTATAGTCCAAAGACTCGCCTGTATAAGAAACGAAGATGGTAGGGATACATAAGGTTTTTCCTTTTCCGATCTCAATAACAAATGGGGGAGAAGAAGGGTCCCATGCTGTATAACCGCGTGCTTCAAAAGTTGCGCGCAATCCACCACTGGGGAAAGAAGAAGCATCCGGCTCCTGTTGTATCAAAGCGGCGCCGTCAAATTCTTCGATGGCAGTACCGTCACTTTTTAAAGTAAAGAAAGAATCATGTTTTTCAGCGGTGGTGCCGGTTAATGGCTGAAACCAGTGTGTGTAGTGGGTAACGCCTTTACCCTCGGCCCATGCGCGCAAG
>CAZFKE010000027.1:33727-35184 GCA_964519475.1 uncultured Sediminibacterium sp. | reverse complement strand
CGCAAGCCATTGGCAATCTGGTTAGCTACGATACGGTCAATCTTCTTGCCGCCACGGATACTGGTAACTAAGCTTTTGTAAGCTTCATCACTTAAAAATTCACGGGCTGTTTTTAATGTGAACACATTCTCATTAAAGATCCCGGTGATTTTAGCGCCTGATGGTAAGGGTACCCCGGCTGCATCATTGGTAATGTTACCAATCGCTGTAAATCGTAAAGACATAATTTAATTTTTTTTGGCTGTCGAAAATACAAAGACGGGCGAAAATACAAATAATTCTATCCAAAATCACTTTTGCTTATGATTTATCTAAATAAAATGCTTTAAATGTGGAAAAACATAAATATAGAATTATATTTAATATTTATTTTTTACAATATGGTTCCTTTTTCAATCTAAATTTTGGTTTAGGTGTAACTCGCTAACTGCTTAATCGTTTCAATGTCTAAACTCATTTATTATGAAAAAAGTACTGGTTCTCCTGGGCTTATTCGCCGGAATACAATCCTTTGCCCAATGGCCCTGGGAAAAAATTGAAGGAAACGGCAACCTGAAAAGAGAGAACAGGCAGGTAGGCAATTTTACCGGTGTGACTTCTTCTGGCTCATGGGATGTAATGGTGGCTTATGGAGAAACGAACTCGGTACAGGTAGAAGGTGATGAGAACCTGTTGGAATATATTGAAACCAAAGTGGAAGACGGCAGCCTGCATATCCGGTCCAAAAAAAGTGTGAACCTGCGTTCTAAGCATAAGATCACCGTTTATGTATCGCTCACAAAACTGACTAGTATCTCTTTATCCGGTAGCGGTGATATTATGGGAGAAGGGAAGTTTGATAATGAGGGCACTACTCATTTTCGTTTATCAGGCTCGGGTAATATCCGTATGTCCTTTAATAAAGTGAGGGATGTAGAAACCAGTATTTCCGGTAGTGGCAATATCCATTTATCGGGCAGTACCCATTCGGTTTCGGCCCATATCAGTGGCAGTGGCAATGCCGATTGCAGCGATCTGGTATGTGATGATGCCTCTGCCAGTATCAGTGGCAGCGGTAATGTAAAAGTGAATGCCAATAAAAGTATTGACGCAAAAATTGCAGGCAGTGGCAATGTGTATTACAGAGGTACCGCTAGTGATATTCAACGCCATGTGGTAGGAAGCGGGCGTGTGATCAAATCCTGATCTTTCCTTTTTTGAGATATATCCATAAGCCATCCTGCCTAAGGAATGGCTTATGGGTTTTGCTGACAAACTCTGTAAAACTTCATCTTGCCCCTTAATCCTACTTTCTTACCTTCGCGGCATCATGGAAATTACCGCCCAAACCGAAGATGGGATTATCATGGGCATTAAGCATAAATTGTATAATTTGGCAGGGCTTCAGTTTCATCCGGAATCTATTCTGACGCCCCAAGGCGACCGGATGATGCAGAATTGGCTGGAATCATTGTAAT
>CAZFKE010000027.1:11014-33717 GCA_964519475.1 uncultured Sediminibacterium sp. | reverse complement strand
ACCGTTACCACCGCCGAAAAACTCCGCCTAACGGCAGAAGAATTTGAGTTGATTAAACAGAAATTAGGTCGTGTCCCCAACTTCACTGAATTATGCGCTTTCAGTGGCATGTGGAGTGAACATTGCAGTTATAAGAACTCGATTAAATGGCTGAAAACGCTGCCAAGGGATGGTGGCCGTATGCTGGTAGCCGCCGGTGAAGAGAATGCCGGGTTAATGGATATGGGTAATGGATTTGGTGTGGTATTTAAAATTGAAAGCCATAACCACCCCAGTGCCATCGAACCTTTCCAGGGAGCGGCAACCGGCGTAGGGGGTATCCAGCGCGATATTTTTACCATGGGGGCAAGGCCGATCGCATCCCTCAACAGCCTGCGTTTTGGTAACCTGAAGGATGTAAAAACCAAACGTTTATTAAGTGGCGTGGTACATGGCATTGGCCATTATGGTAACTGCTTTGGTGTACCTACCGTAGGTGGTGAATTGTATTTTGAAGATTGTTACCATACCAACCCGTTGGTAAATGCTATGAGTGTAGGCATCATGCATTCTAAAAAAATGGTCAGCGCCACGGCTACCGGAACGGGTAACCCTGTTTTTTTTGTGGGAAGTGCTACGGGTAAAGATGGCATTGGCGGTGCGTCTTTTGCTTCTGCAGATATTACGGCAGACAGTGCGGAAGAATTGCCGGCAGTACAGGTTGGAGATCCTTTCCAGGAAAAGAAATTATTGGAAGCTTGTCTGGAAGTCATTGATACCCATGCAGTCATTGGTATGCAGGATATGGGTGCAGCAGGCATCATCTGCTCAACGGCAGAAATGAGTGCAAAAGGAGGCGTGGGTATGCGCATTGATCTGGATAAAGTACCTACCCGTCAAAAAAATATGAAAGCCTGGGAATTGCTTTTGAGCGAAAGCCAGGAGCGTATGCTGGTAGTAGTGGAAAGAGGAAAAGAAGATGCAGTAATTAAAGTATTTGAAAAATGGGATCTGAGCTGCAGCGAGATTGGCCAAGTAACGGATGATGGTCTTTTAAAATTTTATATGCACGGAGAACTGGAAGCGGAGATTCCTGCATACGAGTTGGTATTGGGTGGCGGAGCGCCGCAATACACGAGAGAATATAAAGAACCGAAATACTTTGAAAAGATCAGGGCATTTGATATGAATTCAGTGGCCGATGTTACCAGCATAAAAGAAACCGCAGCACAACTGATAGAAATTCCAAACATCGCATCCAAAAGATGGGTGTATACACAGTATGACAGTATGGTGGGTGCCGCCAATACATCTACCAATGCACCAAGCGATGCTTCTGTGGTGCTTGCAAAAGGAACCGGCAAAGCATTGGCCATGACGGTTGATTGTAACAGTAAATATGTTTTCGCAGATCCCTATACAGGCGGTATGATTGCTGTGGCGGAAGCCGCACGTAATATTGTTTGCAGTGGTGGTGAGCCAATAGGAGTAACCAACTGTCTCAACTTTGGGAATCCTTATGACCCGGAAGTATATTACCAGTTTGTAAAAGCCGTAACCGGTATGGGGGATGCCTGTCGCAAATTCAATACACCGGTTACGGGTGGTAATGTGAGTTTCTATAATCAAAACCCGGATGGCCCGGTATATCCAACACCAACCATTGGAATGGTGGGTATTATTGATGATTTTACCAATCGCATGACACTCGATTTTAAAGCAGCCGGTGATGCGATCTTGTTAATAGGTAAACAACAAAACGATATTGGTTCTTCAGAATATTTGCATAAACTTAAGAAGGTTGCTTATTCACCGGCACCCTATTTTGATCTTGAAGAAGAAATAGCGGTTCAGAATTTCGTATCAGCTATTATTAAAGAAAAACGAATCAACAGTGCACACGATGTCAGTGAAGGGGGGCTGGCGGTTACTTTATTAGAGAGTGGATTTAATAAAGACCTGGGCTTTACGGTTTCTGCAGATTCTACTTTGCGGAAAGATGCTTATTGGTTTGGTGAGGCGCAGGGAAGGGTGGTGGTTTCATGCTCGGCGCTTAACGCAGAAAGCTTAATGCAGAAAGCAAAAACAGCGGGTGTTGAAGTTACTATGCTGGGAACCGTAACTGACGGAACCATTTCTGTAAATACAGAGAACTGGGGAAGTATTAAAGAGTGGAAAGAGAAATACGATACTGCCATAGAGAAATTACTGAAATAATTATGGATCATTCTTCGTCTATCATATTAACGGGTGCAGCTGGTTTTATCGGTTCGTGCATGGCGCAATACCTTAATGAGCAGGGATACCGGAATTTAATTCTGGTGGATGATTTTGGTATAGAAGAAAAAAGAAAGAACTGGGAAACAAAAGCATACGAGCATATTGTTGAAAGACATGCTTTGTTTGACTGGCTGGAAACCCATCGGCCCCAAATTGAGATGGTTATTCATTTAGGTGCCAGAACAGATACGACAGAGTTTGATTACGCCATTCATGAAGCACTCAATGTGCAATACTCAAAAGATATCTGGGCATATTGCACAGCTAACCGGGTTCCGTTGATCTACGCATCTTCTGCTGCCACTTACGGTGCCGGAGAATTGGGATATGATGATGACAACGCATTAACGGAAAAACTACACCCGCTGAACCCTTACGGCATCAGTAAAAATGAATTTGATAAATGGGCCTTGCAGCAAATGAACGTAAACCATCAGCCTCCTTTTTGGGCAGGATTGAAATTCTTTAATGTGTATGGTCCCAATGAATACCATAAAGGAAGAATGGCCAGTGTAATATGGCATGCTTTTAACCAGATCAAAAAAGACGGTGTTGTTAAATTATTCAAAAGCCACCGTGATGATTTTAAAGACGGTGAGCAACTGCGCGATTTTGTATATGTGAAAGATGTGACGAACGTGATTGGCTGGATAATGCAGTCTATGGTTCATGGACCATGGTCCATAGACAAGAACGGTTTGTATAATTTAGGTACAGGAACTGCCCGTGCATTCAAGGACCTGGTGAAAGCTACATTTGCCGGACTTGATCTGGCTCCCAATATCGTATTTATTGATATGCCCGAAGATATCCGCGATAAATACCAGTATTTTACGGAAGCGCATATGCGAAAGCTGCTGGATGCCGGCTATAGTACCCCATTCTATTCCCTTGAAGAAGGTGTGGCCGATTATGTACGCGGGTATCTGCGAACTTTAAAATATCTTTAAACCATAGCTGATAGGCCATAAGCCATAGTCTATCGACTATTCACTGACTTTCAAAGTAAATTTTATGAGTAAGAAAATAGCCATCATTGGTGGCGGTAACCTGGGAGCTTCCATGGCAGAAGGTTTGGTGACCAGTGGATTTGTGCTTCCCGGTGACCTGATGGTTACCAAAAGAAATACGGCTACCCTGCAATCGTTGGGAGCCAAAGGTGTTTTGACCGGTAGTGATAATCGTAAAGCGGTGGAATTCGCAGAATGGATTGTACTGGCGGTTAAGCCTTTTCAGATAAAAGAAGTATTGGCTTCTATTCAGCCACATCTGAATCCAAAGAAACATATTCTTGTAAGTGTGGTTACGGGTGTGTGGATAAAAGATATACAGGAAATGATCGGCGATCAATTTGCGCTGTTTCGTGCCATGCCCAATACAGCGATTGCTATCCAGGAAAGTATGACTTGTATTTGTGCCCACCAGGCAAATACCGATCAGATCAAATACGCTACGGATCTTTTTGATCAATTGGGAAGATCTGTTTTTATTGAAGAAAAATTAATGGATGCCGCAACAGTGCTGGGTGCCTGTGGTACTGCATTTGCCATGCGTTATATACGCGCCAATATACAAGGTGGCATTGAGATCGGTTTTAGCGCCGCTATTGCTTCACTGATTGCTGCGCAAACTGTAAAGGGCGCGGCAGAATTATTGCTGCAAAAAAACACACATCCGGAACAGGAGATTGATAAAGTAACTACCCCAAAAGGTTGTACCATTGCCGGCCTCAACGAGATGGAACACCAGGGCTTCAGTTCCTCACTGATCAAAGGAATTGTTACAAGTTACCGGAAGATCATCGATGATATGTGATCAATATAACTTTCCGGTATCCATATCCAGCTGGAAAGTTAAAGCATAGGCCTTTGTATAATCCTTCAGCAGCAGGTAGTTCGATTCTCCGATTTGCATACCATTGAGGAAATATTTTTTTACGGGGTCCTGCTGGATATTTTTTAGGTTAATGAATACATAATTGTCTTTTGACCGTATAAGTTTTACAAAAAAACCATTACCTGTATTCAGGAAAAGTGAACTGCCATCAAAATATCCCCAGGATTGATTAACAGGAACATGTACACCCTCTTTGAAAGCACTTAACTGGCAGGCATACATGGGTACTGTTTCATTGTTATTATATTTTTGGGTAATGTCAACACTATCACTGATCACTTTCCTGTCCAGGAAATCGGCAAAACTTTCATATACTCCCTTCCTGATTTTTTCACCACCCAACGCTTTTTTTATTCTTGAATTATAGTAGTCGTTAAAATTAACAGGCGATTGCCAGTTGAGTTCTGTTTCTTTGATGGTGAAGTCTTGATGCGTCAGTTCCTTTTTCAGAATGTAAAGTAATGAGTCGGTAAGCACTGTGTAGGCATCTCCTTTATTGTAATACGCGCTTAGAACACCTTTGATCATTTTTTGAGGATAGTAGCCGATAGGAAGGGACGTATAAATATCAAACGCATAATGGAGGTTGATTACTAATGCCTGTTTGGAGAATGAATACAGTTGGTTTGCAGAATTGCCAAACCAGCATTTTTTTATTACGATCAATAATTCGCGTTTACTATTGCTGTCTGTTGTAAAATAATTTTCTGCGAAGGACTCCTTCAGCCAGCCGGAAAGAGAGGGGAATATCTGCAAGCCCATAACGGGATATCCTTTTTTTTGTATATCTGTGTTTACAGGTAAGAAGCTTACTTTTTCAATATCAAAACGTGCGTCTATCATTTTAATGGTAGCAATTGGTGCAGGTATAAGGGAATCTGAAAGTGCCAGATGTGGAGAGAAATCTGAAACAGGGTAATTAGAAAGATTAACAAAAGACCCCGGCCCCTTATTTAAATTAGTCCCGAATAATTTAGGGTCTGTATAGTTTTTAGTGTCTCCCAATACCCTTGGTCTTTCTCTTTCCGCATCGGTCATATGCCGGGCCTCGTATTCCCTTTGCCTTTGTAAAGTGGTATTGGTTTGGGAATATACATTTGCTGTGATTACCCAAAAGGCATAAAAAAACAATAGTCTTGGCATTTCATAAACTTGCTTAAATGAAATATACCAAAACTATTGTTCGAATCAAAATCAGACCCTATTAACATTAGCGCATGTGCGCTTTCAGGAAAGCAACGGCTTTCATGTGCGCATCTGCCGTAGCCTCTTTGTTAAAGCTGGGATTGCTAGGATTGGCAAAGCCATGATTTGCTTCATATTTATGGGCTATCAGCTTTTTGCCTGCCGCTTGCATATCGGCCTCAAACTTGGTTACCATTTCAGGTGATGGGCTTCTGTCCTGGTTGCCAAAAAAACCGATCACATCACAATTCAGGCTTTTTAGTTTGTCCATATTGGTTTCAGGCCTTCCATAATACATCACACAACCCGAAGCCTGTTTGCCGGCCAGCAATGTGGTTTGTAAACTCCACATCCCGCCGAAACACCAGCCGATGGTATAAATTTTTGCATCGGCTCCTGCATAAGCCAAAGCTCCTTTGATAATGTTTTCCAGTCTGTCGGTTTTGGCTCCCTGCATCAGTTTCATAGCACTGTCTGGCGTGGCGGCAACTTTCCCATCATAAAGGTCTAATGCCAGCACATTTACATTGTCCAGTTCTTTGGAAAGGGTTTCTGCTTCCCGTTTGATATAATCGTTCAATCCCCACCATTCCTGTATGACAAATACCCATTTATTGGATTTTTTAGCACTTTTGATTTCATAACCCATCGCGCCCGAACCGTCGGCAGCCTTAAAATTTACCGGTTTACCCGCCCCAGCTTCCAGTTTAAAATAATTGGGTTTTTCATGAAGATTGGCAAAAGCCCTAGTGGAAGCTTCCAGCCTGAATTGTTCACGAACATCGGCATTATAACAGCTTACATAACATTCCGGCGTAAGAATCCGGGGTTCCGGAGCCTTGTAACGGTA
This sequence comes from uncultured Sediminibacterium sp., assembly GCA_964519475.1. Classification (GTDB taxonomy): domain Bacteria; phylum Bacteroidota; class Bacteroidia; order Chitinophagales; family Chitinophagaceae; genus Sediminibacterium. The sequence continues at coordinate 27,527 of CAZFKE010000027.1, read as the reverse complement.
ACTTAGAAAAGAGGCAGTTGCCATTGCAGCAATAGCCAGGAAAAGGATTTTTTTCATTTGGTAGATTTTTATGGTAAAGATTTACACTGGGAATTAACACTTTACAGCCCCGGAAGGTTTGTTTGAAGAGCTTGTTTTTTTTGTCGATTTTTTTGCTGTAGGTTTGTACGACCTCTGAAGATTTTCTTCACCATTTTCCCAAGGTCATATCGTTTTAAAAAGTAAGGCACAGGATATTTTATTACCTGCAGGCCTGTTTTTATGTAAGAATGGGAATAAAATAACGGTTTGTGCCTGCTGCAAAGGCAGTGGGTGCGCAGATCAAGTATTGTTAAACAGATCAATCAGCATATTATGGCCAAATTTATTTTTGTTACAGGAGGGGTAACAAGCAGTCTCGGAAAAGGAATCATTGCTGCATCAGTTGCCAAATTACTTCAGGCAAGGGGGCTGCGGGTTACTATTCAGAAATTTGACCCCTATATCAATGTGGATCCCGGTACGCTAAATCCTTATGAGCATGGGGAATGTTATGTAACCGAAGATGGTGCAGAAACCGATCTTGACCTTGGCCACTACGAAAGATTTTTAAGTATCTACACATCACAGGCAAATAATGTAACTACCGGCCGTATTTACCAAACCGTGATTAATAAAGAAAGAGCAGGTGATTTTCTGGGGAAAACGGTGCAGGTGGTACCCCATATAACGGATGAGATCAAAAGAAGGATGTTGTTGTTGGGGGAAGAGAATAAATATGATATTATCCTTACAGAAATCGGCGGAACGGTGGGTGATATTGAGAGTTTACCGTTTATTGAAGCGGTTCGTCAATTGCAATGGGAGTTACCGGAAGAAGATGTAATGGTGGTGCACCTTACCCTGATCCCTTACCTGAAAGCAGCTAAAGAACTAAAAACCAAACCCACCCAGCACAGTGTGAAAATGCTGAGTGAAACAGGGGTGCATCCGGATATTATCGTTTGCCGTACGGAAGAACCTTTGAATAACGATATCAAAAGGAAGATCGCCTTATTCTGTAATGTAAAACAGGAAGCGGTAATAGAAGCGATGGATGCTTCCACTATTTATGAAGTGCCGTTGCTGATGATGCGTGAGAAACTGGATCTGATCTGTTTAAAAAAATTACAGATCCAGCATTATGGAGAACCTGTATTGGACAAATGGAAAGGCTTCCTGGATAAACTTAAATATCCACGCAGTAAAGTAACGATCGGGTTGATTGGTAAATATATTGAACTGCAGGATGCTTACAAATCTATCCTCGAAAGTTTTGTACATGCCGGTGCGATGAATGAAGTAAAAGTGCAGGTAGTGAATGTGCACAGCGAATTTATTACGGATGAAAATGTAGCCGAGAAATTAGATGGATTGGATGGCTTACTGGTAGCACCGGGCTTTGGTCATAGAGGCATTGAAGGAAAAATTGTGGCCGTGAAGTTCGCTCGTGAAAAAGGATTACCATTCTTTGGGATTTGTTTGGGTATGCAGATGGCCGTGATTGAATATGCCAGGAATATTTTAGGATTGAAAGATGCTCATTCCACTGAAATGGATCAAGCCACCTCTCATGCCGTGATCAATATGATGGAGGAGCAAAAGAAGATTAAGATGATGGGTGGAACGATGCGTTTGGGTGCCTATCCCTGCGAGATCAAAGAAGGAAGCCTGGCGCATAAGATCTATGGCCAGACAATGATAACAGAAAGGCATCGGCACCGTTATGAATTTAATGATGAATACCTGCAGCAGTTTGAATCCCATGGCATGATCGCTAGTGGTTGTAATCCTGAAACAGGCCTGGTAGAGATTATGGAAATACCCACACATCCTTTCTTTATCGGTGTACAATATCACCCGGAATTAAAGAGTTCGGTTGAACACCCGGCCCCTTTGTTTGTGAGTTTTATTGATGCAGCCAAGAAATACAATGACAAAAAAGGATCGATCAGAACCTCTTCTTTGCAGGATGCGCTTATTTAAATAATAGAACAGATGAACAAGGAACAGATGCATGTTGAAGTAGAGATACCCCAACTTCACCTGTTCCTTGTTCCCTGACCATTTGTTCTTCTGTACAAATTCTTCTCCCACCATCATTTTCGGATGGAATTCCAGCTTTATTACAGTATTTTCAATACCCAAAAACCAATCGGTATGAAAAAATATAGGCTGCTTACCAGCATTTTTTTTATTTCTTTTGTCTTCTCAGTAAATGCGCAACCACCGGAAGGTATTAAATGGGTAAAAGAAGGTAATGGCTATTTTGCTTCTGAAGGCGGTGAAATTGTTCAGTATACTTTACCGGCATTGACAAAATCGGTTGTCGTTTCCAAATCACTACTTATACCCAAAACTACACAGGCTCCGTTACAGGTCAGAAATTTTTTCTTTTCAAACGACAATAAGAAATTACTTGTTTATACCAATTCTCAAACCGTTTGGCGTTATGATACCCGGGGAGACTATTGGTTACTGGATCTTACTAACAATAGTCTGAAACAAATAGGCAAAACTCGCCCGTCTGCCTCATTGATGTTTGCAAAATTTTCTCCTGATGGAAAGAAAGTGGCCTATGTAAGTGAATACAATATTTATGTGGAAGATCTTACCACAGGAAAAACAACCGCATTAACCAACGATGGTAACCAAAAACGCATCAATGGCACTTTTGATTGGGCTTATGAAGAAGAATTTTTTTGCAGGGACGGTTTCCGCTGGAGCCCGGATAGTAAGAAGATCGCTTACTGGCAGATAAAAGTGGGAGAGGTAAAGACCTACCTGATGCTAAACAATACAGATTCGTTATACCCGTTTACCGTTCCGGTAGCATATCCTGTTGCGGGTGAAGCCCCTTCTGCATATAAGATTGGCGTGATCGATATTGCCACAACGAAAACAAACTGGATGCATATTGCCACAGACCCGGTTTTACAATCCTATGCTCCCAGAATGGAATGGGCAGGAAATAGTTCAGAACTGATCGTTCAAAGATTGAACAGGAAACAGAATGAAACTGACCTGTTATTGTGTGATGCAATAACAGGTAAATCCAATACAATCTATCATGAAAGAGAGGATGCCTGGATCGATATTCTCCCTTTATGGAGCCCATCGTATCAGTACGGCGGATGGGATTGGCTGAATAGCGGTAAAGAATTTGTGTGGCCCAGTGAAAAAGATGGCTGGAGGCATTTATACCGCATCAGCCGCGATGGCAAGCAGGAAACCCTGATCACCAAAGGAAAATATGATGTGATGGAAATCTGTGCAATGGATGAAAAAAGCGGTTATGTTTATTTTTATGCTTCGCCGGATAATGCCACACAGAAATATTTGTATCGTGCAAAACTGGATGGAACAAAAGATGCAGAAAGATTATCTCCTTTAAATCAAAATGGTACACACGGGTATTCGGTTTCTCCTACAGGTACTTTTGCGCAGCATTCTTTCTCCAATTATTACACGCAACCTTCAAGAGAATGGGTTGCATTGCCAAGTCATGATGCATTGGATGGACATAAAGTGTACAATGCCGTTTCCAAAGCAGACTCCACGAAATCAAACGTGCGTTTCTTTAAAGTAACGACTTCCGAAGGCGTACAGATGGATGGCTGGATGGCAAAGCCAACAAACTTTGATCCTAATAAAAAATATCCTGTTGTGTTCTTAGTGTATACAGAACCCTGGGGACAAAATGCTGTTGACCGCTATGGCACAGCTAATAACCGTTTGTACAATGGTAATATGGCCAATGATGGATACATCTACATTACCATAGATAACCGCGGAACACCAGTGCCTAAAGGAAGGGAATGGCGTAAATCTATCTACAGAAAAATTGGTATCGTAAACATCCGCGACCAGGCATTGGGTACAAAAGAAATTTTAAAATGGCCCTTTATCGATACCTCACGAGTAGCTGTATGGGGCTGGAGCGGTGGTGGTTCTGCTACATTGGGTTTGATGTTTCAATATCCTGACATATATAAAACAGGTATTGCTATTGCTGCAGTAGGTAATCAATTGAACTATGATAATATTTACCAGGAACGATACATGGGCCTGCCACAGGAGAACAGGGAAGATTTTGTGAAAGGTTCTCCCATCACATATGCTAAAAATCTTAAAGGGCATTTGTTGTACATACATGGAACAGGTGATGACAATGTGCATTTTAATAATGCTGAACAACTCATCAACGAGTTGATTGCAAATGGCAAACAATTTCAGTTAATGACCTATCCTAACAGGACCCATGGGATTTCTGAAGGTAAAGGAACCACTCAACACTTATCTCAATTGTATACAGATTATTTGAGAATGTATTGCCCGCCGGGCGGCAAGTAACCTAAGCAGCAGCAGAACAGGGAACCGATGCGGTTTTTATATACTCTGCTTTAACATTTACCTGTTCCTTGTTCTTCTGTTTCTCTATTCTATTGTTCAATTCTCTTGCTTGGTCAACATATCGCGCTTCATCTCTTCCCACATCGAATCAAAGCTTTTGGTTTCATCTGCCTTCCATGCTTTAATCTGGCTTATCATTTTCTCTCTTCTTTCCGGAGCGGATTCATTTAAAAAATCTTTGATAAATGCGGAGTCCTGCTCAAACGCAGTTTGATTATACAATTCCTGTAAAGCCAGTTCTCTTTGATGGTTGTTTCGTGTGAGCTCTTTTTCGATCTGTTCGCGCAATAAAATTTTTTCATCATAACTCCCTTCCGGCAATAAGGTTTTGGCAATAACAGGCATGAGTTCTATCAATAATAAGATAGCCACTAATAAATAATACCTGAAAGCAACGGAAGTATTGTCTTTCACCAAATGATTCAATGCTTCTATTCTTGTAATAAAGCCATCATTCAACAATGTATCAAATGCCAGCTGTTCTTTTTGAATAGCCGCATCAATTATTGCCAGTGCACTATCTGTTTGTTTTATTTGTGGTAAAAGATCGGATTGTTTTTGGCGATAGTCTGCATCCAATTGCTGGTACTCTCTTTGTTTGGCTTGTGCAATATCTTTCAAACCGATTTTTTTACTACCACCGGTTCCGTCTGTTTCCTTAATAAAAGCATCCCGTGCATTTGCCACTTCTGTATACTTATTGTTTACCTGTTGCTGTAATTCATTTCTTTTTTGAAGAAGGGGCGTCCGTTGTGCGAAATAAGCTGAATCCTGTTTTTGTCTTTTATCTTTTTTACGTTGTTCATTATCCAATGAAATCTGAACATGAATCTCCTTATCAAACAAATACAACAAAGCCGGCTGCGCCATAAACAATCCAATCACGCCCGCCAATAATCCGCGAAACAAGAGTGGGAGCCATTTTCTTTTATTTGCCCGGTTAATACCTTTGATCAAAGCCCTGTCAATCGTAAGAATCAGGGCGCCCATAAAAAGTCCCAACAAAACGGCCATAAAAAGATTACTTACTACCGTACTAAAAAAATAAGTCCAGGCAAGTGTGGCAAACGACCAGGTTCCGAGTACCGTCATCCCCACAATTGCGTAACGGTTTCGGTCAATCATACAATCGGCCAGTATCTGCGACTCTGCCGTAGAAAGCCACCATACAAAACGGGTCCAGCGGTTAGGGGTATACGTTTCCCTGCGGGAAATAGCCTGTGTAGTATCCAGCATAACAAAGGTTTAGAAGCCAGTAAATAGGTAGAAGTTGGAAATAACCTTTGGTTGAAGTGAGGAAGCCTAAAGAAACGACGAAAAAATGGGATTTTACCGTCTATCAGTCGTTTTATGGGTATTTTAACGGGTTCTGCTTTTCGGGTGCTAATCTTCGATCCAAATACTACCTTTGCCGCTCAATAAAATGTTTTATGAAGACGGACAAGAATACGGTCATTGGGTTTGTGTTACTGGGACTTTTGTTTTTTGCCTATTTCTGGTACAGCAATAAGGAGCAAAATCAGCTGCTGGCCATCAAACAAAGACAGGAAGATTCGGTAAGAAGGGTAAATGCTTCCCGCCTGACCGCACAGGATACGATTGCGGCTAAAATAGATTCTATTAAAAGGGATTCTGCAGTAAGGGTTTCCTCAGCTGGCGATTTTACGACTGCGGCTATCGGCACAGAGCAATTCGTTACCGTTGAGAATAAAGTGATGAAAGTAACTTTCACCAACAAAGGTGCGCAGGTGAAGAGCGTACAACTGAAAAATTACAAAGCATCTGTTACAGGCAAAGAGGTGGTTCTGTCTGAGAACAACCAGATGGGCTATAGTATCAATACATCCGCCAATCAATCTTCACAATCTACCAACCTGTTCTTTACCGCTTTGCAGCCGGTAACGCAGCCGGATGGTACCCAGATAGTAAGCTTTACTTTATCGGCTCCCGGCGGACAAATGATTACACACCAATATAGCATTAAGCCGGAAGAGTATATGATCGACTGGAATGTGAATATGGCCGGTGCAGATAAGTTACTTACCCAGGGACAACTGAATATAAAATGGGAGGCTGCTACTTACCAGCAGGAGAAGACTGCCGTGTATGAAAGGCAGATGTCGAATATCTGCTTTTCGGAAGGTAATGAGTTTGATTATATCTCGGCCAAGAATGAAAGAAAGTTTGAAAAGCCCGTACAATGGGTGAGTGTGGTACAACAGTTCTTTAACAGCACCTTAATTGCAAAAAATAGTTTTGCAACAGGGCAGGTAAACTGGCTGCGTAAAACCGATTCAAGCACGGGATTGGCTACGGCTGATGCAAGCCTGCAAATGAAATTACCGGTAACGGCTTCTATCAGCGTTCCTTTCCAATTATACTTCGGACCAAGTGATTATAAGATATTAAAGAAACAGGCTCCTGATATGGACAAGATCGTGAACCTGGGCCGCGATATGTATTCATTTGTACGCCCTATCAACAAATACATCATCCTTAACGTATTTGATTTTTTTGCCGGGTTTGTAAAGAATTTCGGATGGGTAGTATTGTTACTCACTTTGTTTATCCGTTTGGTAACGGCTCCTTTAACCTATTCCAGTTATCTGAGTGGTGCGAAGATGAAAGTATTGCGCCCGGAACTGGATGGCCTGAAAAAGAAATTCGGAGCAGATCAGCAGGGTTTTGCCATGGAGCAGATGAAACTTTTCAGGGAAGCGGGCGTAAACCCACTGGGCGGCTGTATTCCGGCTTTATTACAAATCCCCATCTTCTTTGCTTTGTATAGTTTTTTTAATTCGAATATTGCATTAAGAGGACAAACGTTTTTATGGAGCCAGGATTTGTCATCGTATGATTCAATTGCTCATTTACCATTTACCATTCCGGCATTTGGAGATCATATCAGCTTATTTACCATTACAGCGGTATTAACCAGCTTCCTGATCTCTATCTATAATATGAGCATGACACCCACCCAGGATAATCCTGCGTTGAAATATATGCCTTATATATTCCCGTTCATGTTATTGTTCATTTTTAATAAATTGCCATCGGCCTTAACATGGTATTATACGGTTTCTAACCTGATTACTTTAGGACTGCAATTTGTTATACAGAACTATATCATCGATCACGATAAGATCCTGGCCAAAATAGACGAGAAACGTAAAGCCCCTAAAAAGAAAAGTAAATGGCAGGAGCGTTATGACCAGATGATGGATAGCCAGAAGAAATTGCAGAATCTGAAAGACAAGACGAATAAGAAGTAAGAGATCGGGAAAATTATGGAATGGGGAAATAAAAGAAACTCCCCATTCCAAATTTCCCGATTCTAAAATAACTCAACCTCCTTATATGAAAATATTTTTATCCGTCACCGCATTGCTGCTCATGGTTAGTACTGCTGTTTTGTCTCAAACGCGAGTAGTTGCCGATTGCACCATTACTTATGCGATCAGTGCAGATGCAACAGCCGATAAGGATGTGAATGAATCATTGAAAGCCAGTACCAAAACGGTTTATATCAGAGGTAATGAAAGCCGCACCGACCTGGTAAGCCCCTCTTTTACACAATCATTGCTGTACAGCAAAACAACCGGCGATGCAGTAATTTTACGTGAGTTTGGGAATAATAAATTCATGACTAAACTTGATGCCAAAGCCTGGGCAGCGGAGAATAAAAAATACGATGGTATGACGGTTTCATTAACCAATACAGAAACCAAAACCATCCTTGGCTATGAGTGTAAGAAAGCCGTTATCCAGTTAAAAGATGGCAGTGCGTTTACTTTATTCTATGCAACAGCGATCATGCCCTCTGTCAAAGAATTTGAGTACCAGTTTAAAGATATCCCGGGTTTTGTAATGGAGTTTGAATCGAAGGAGGCCGAAGGTAAAAAGATCAGGTATACAGCCACAAAAATTAACCTGAGCCCGGTACAGGCATCCAGATTTGATATTCCAACCAGCGGGTACAGATTGTTAAATTAATTCTGAGGAGGAGCAGGCGTTTTGAACTTAGGCGTCTTTACTTTAAACTTATAAGGATAGATATAAGTGGTGTTGCCATTATCATAACGAAGCATGGAATTCATTTCCGCATTACCTTGCCCATCTTTAGATAATTGTGAACCCTTGAACTGAAGACTTGATTTCAGTGAAGAAAATGATAATCCTTTATGAGATAAGGCACTTAAATTCTTCAGCGAGTATTTACTGGTTCTGGTCTTCTCATCTGCAATACCCGTGAATGAAAACGCAGCATAAGCCATCTGTATACCCATCGCAAGAAGGGCAACAAATAAAACTTTTTTTATATACTGTTTCATTTTCATTTGGTTCAAAAATAGGTGTTTATTAATAAATACACAATTCTCATTTTATTAACTATACGTTAATAAGTCCAAAAAGTTACCGCAAACCTAAAAAAAATCCCTTTTTTGTCCTAAATTGTATAAACCTAATAGCCCATGCGAGAAAATCCGTACCGCGAAGACCGCGAAGAGCTAAAAGAACTACTCAGACAATACCAGAACCTCAAAAACGGGCGTTCGCACACTTTCCTCGAAGAAGATGCTTTCGAGCGTATTATTGATCATTTTGACGAAAAAGACGACCTGCCCGAAGCTTTAGAGGCTTCTGAGATTGGTTTGTCGCAATTCCCATACTCTTCCCAGTTAATGATCAAAAAGGCTGACCTACTACTTGCTGGCCGCAAGTACAGGGAGGCGTTGGATGTGCTGGAAGTAGCAGAACTCTACGATAGCAGTGATGTAAACCTCTATATCTTAAAAACAGATGCCTACCTGGCCCTCGACCAGCAGGCCCGGGCCGTAGAATTACTGGAAGCCGCCCTCCAATTATTTGAAGGCGAAGAACGAATAGACCTTCTGTTTGAACTGGCAGATGTATATGATGATTATGAAGAGTTTGATAAAGTATTCGATTGTTTAAAACTGATCCTGCAGGAAGAGCCCAATAATGAAGAAGCGCTGTATAAAATTTGTTTCTGGACAGATTTTACGGGCCGCAATGAAGAAAGCATCCGTCTGCACCAGCGAATCATTGAAGAATTTCCATTCAGTGAGCTGGCATGGTTTAACCTGGCAGCGGCTTACCAGGGATTGAAACTGTACGAAAAATCAATTGATGCCTATCAATACGCTGTGGCGATCGATGAAAAATTTGATTATGCTTACCGCAATATGGGTGATGCTTATCTGCGCTTGAGAAAATACAAAGAAGCAATAGAGGTACTCGAAAAAGTACTGGAGCTTACCCGCCCGGAGGATGTGATTTATGAAGCCATTGGTCATTGCTATCATCGGATGGGTAATTATGCACAGGCACGTTTTCATTATAAAAAAGCAGTGCACCTAAATCCGGATGACAGTAAACTGCATTATAAAATAGCCGTAACCTATATGCTGGAAGAACAATGGCAAAGTGCGGTAAAGCAATTGGAGAACGCCATGCGTATACACCGTAGTATTCCTGAATACAATCTGGCTATGGGCGAATGTAAAATGAACCTTGGCCAGTACAAGGATGCCATTCAATATTTCAGTACGGTTGTGCGTCAGAAGACAAAGAATGTTGCCGGATGGGAAGCACTGATCCGCTGCCTGATTAAAGCCGAAGTATTTGATGAAGCCATTGAACAATGTGTGGCCGCAATGAAGGCTACGGATGGGAAACCTGTATTCCTGTTTTATTACAGCACCATCCTGTTCTCACTGGGTAAAACCAAAGATGCCCTGCTGAAACTGGAAATGGCTATGGAAAAAGCACCTAAACTGCTCAAAAAATTTATAGAACTAAATCCTTCCATACTGCAGAATAACCAGGTTGTGGATATTGTAGCCCGGTATAAAAAAGGCAAGAAGATTTAACCGCATTTTCTGCTCTGCCGAAACTCATGTTAATGTAAGTCGTTCGATTAACTTATTTTTGCTCAACAAAAGGAAATATTGACGATGAATTTTAATCTTACGCAAATCCCGGAACGTACTGCCAAACCAAGAGCTTCCGGTTTAACGATGGTGATGGACAAGGGGCTCAGCATTAATGAAGTGCATGATTTTATTAGTGTGAGTGGCCCGCATACAGATATTGTGAAGCTGGGTTTTGGCACCTCTTTTGTAACGCCTAACCTAAGGGAGAAGATTGAGGTTTATCAGTCTTACGGAATGCCCATTTATTTTGGTGGTACTTTATTTGAAGCTTTTCTTGTTCGTAACCAGTTTGACGATTATATAGCGGTTTGTAAAGATTACGGTATCAGCTATGTGGAAGTAAGTGATGGTTCCATCAGTATTCCCCATGCCGAGAAATGCGGCTATATTGAAAAGCTTACGAAACATGCTAGTGTATTAAGTGAAGTGGGTAGTAAGGATGCAGCGCATATTATACCTCCTTACAAATGGATTGAACTGATGCGTGCAGAGCTGGAAGCCGGCTCATCCTATGTAATTGCAGAAGCCAGGGAGGCGGGTAATGTAGGTATTTATCGGGGAAGTGGAGAGGTGCGGGAAGGATTGGTACAGGAGATCTTAACACAGATTCCCGCAGAAAAAATTATCTGGGAAGCGCCTCAGAAAGCACAGCAATTATATTTTCTCGAATTGATAGGCTGTAATGTAAACCTTGGCAATATTGCTCCGAACGAAGTGATACCATTAGAAGCCATGCGTATTGGCCTGAGGGGCGATACCTTTGATCTGTATCTAGATAAAAAATAAACCATGCGCAGGTACGGCCTGATAGGATACCCGTTAACCCATTCCTTTTCGCAAAAATATTTTACGGAGAAATTTGAATTATTGGGCCTGCCCGATTGTGTATACTCTAATTTTTCTCTTAAAGAGATGAAAGAACTGGGGCCGCTGCTAGAAAACCAAATCGACCTTTTTGGATTGAATGTGACCATACCCTATAAAAAAGCGGTATTGGAATATGTTACGGAAACTACGGATGTGGTAGCCAAGATCGGGGCCTGCAATTGTATACATCTTCACGGAAAAAAAATTACCGGGCATAATACAGATGTGGTGGGTTTTGAAAAATCTTTACGGCCCTTCCTGAAACCCAATCATACTGCTGCTTTAATCTTAGGAACCGGCGGAGCTTCTGCTGCTGTAGAATATGTATTGGAAAAACTGGGTATTGCCTTTCAGTTTGTATCAAGAAAAGCGGGCGGTACTTCTATCGCTTATGAACAGGTGGATAAAGCGATGATCGCATCACATACCCTTATCATCAATACCACACCATTAGGCATGTATCCCGAAGTAGATTTCTTTCCGCACATTCCTTATGAAAACCTGACTCCACAACATCATTTGTACGATCTTATTTACAATCCTGCAGAAACCAAATTTTTAGAGAAGGGCAGGTTGCAGGGAGCTACTACACAAAACGGTCAGGAAATGCTGATACTTCAGGCCGAAGAGAGTTGGCGGATATGGAATAGTTAATGAGGCTGGCGTTGCCAACAAAAAATAATCGTTTTATATGATTATTCCACAAAATGTACTTTTCTGTGAGAAATAATTTGCACGCAAATACGCAGTCGGGTTTCTCTGATTTGATCAGGCGGATAACTTGTTAACCACTTCTTCCGGCACCGTTACTTTTTTCTTTTGTTCGTAATCATAACAAAGCATGCCTGTCTTTGCCCTGCCTGCTAAAATATATTCTTTCCCATTAACCAGTTCCAGTTTATAAAAAAGATCAAACCCCAATTTATCAAAATCAGCAGCGGCAACTGAGATCTTCACCACATCACCGTAATTCATCTCTCTTTTAAATTCAATAGAAGCGTCTGCAATGATCAATCCTACGCCGGCAATGGAAAGTTCCTCGTATCCATGAGATTTTAAAAATTGTTGCCGTGCTTCCTGTATCAGGGCAAGAAAAGTATCATTGCCAACATGCCCGCCATAATTCAGATCTGTAACCCGAATGCTGAGGGTTGTGAAGAAAGGAAAAGTATCCGGTAAAGCAATCTTTATTCGGTTCATGATTTTTGCACGGTTAAGAAATGGAGTAATTTTGTAACAGCTTTCTGGCGGTGACTGAAAATATTTTTTTCTTCCATACTCATGTCTGCAAAACTTTTGTCCCCGCCTGTGGGAAGAAAAACCGGATCGTAGCCAAATCCACTATGGCCGCTTTGCGTTGCCAGTATCTGTCCTTCACAGATTCCCTCAAAAAAATATTCTTTGTTATCCAGGATTAATGAAATAACTGTTCTGAAACGTGCGCTACGATTTACTTTTCCTTCCAGATTCTGCAGAAGTTTATCAATATTCTTCTGAAAATCTCTTCCCTCTCCTGCATAACGCGCACTTTTTACACCGGGTTCGCCATTTAGTGCAGCTACTTCTAATCCTGTATCCTCGCTAAAACAATTCTTGTGTGTCAGTTTATGAATCGTCCGTGATTTTTCCGTGGCATTGGCCTCCAGTGTGTCATGTGGTTCGGGTATATCTATATTCATACCTGCTTCTTTCAAAGTAATGATCTCAAACTGATCACCTATCACGCAACGGATCTCGTCTACTTTATGCTGGTTATTGGTGGCAAAGATCAGGGTTGTTTTCATGATTCTTTTTCTTGTGAAATTTTATACAGAATATGTTTTTGTAAAGGATGTCCTTTTTCTATTAAAGGATGATCAAACTCTGCTGCTTTCCGCATGCCTATCTTTTTCATCACATTTTCCGATCTGCTATTCGATGCAGCGGTAAATGAATAAATTTCGCGTAATCCTATTTTTTCAAAACCAAATACCAAGCAGGCGCGGGCTGCTTCTGTGGCATATCCCTGATGCCAGTAGTTACGATGCAGTCGCCAACCCATTTCAACGCACGGCATAAAAAAAGCATCGAATCCGGGGTGCGACAATCCGGTGAATCCAATAAACGCATTGTCTTCTTTTCTTTCAACCGCAAAAAAACCATAACCTGCTTTATCGATCAGCTTGCTGATACGCTGAATATGCTGCAGGCTTTGTTCAGTTGTAAATAGGGATGGAAAGAATTCCATTACCGCTGCATCCTGATTCATTTCAATATAAGCAGCTTCGTCAGCAGTCTGCCATTCTCTTAACAATAAGCGTTCTGTTTCTATGAAAATTCTTGCTGTCATGAAAATCAACTTTTACATACCGAACATATTTTTCAGACAGATCCAGAGTTTGCTTTTCTCCAGTTTGGCTTCCTGGCTATTGCCTAGCATGGTTGTTAGGGCCGGAGCCAGTAAAAAAGAACGGTTATCATGCTTCTGTACCTGATAATGTGGAACCATAAAGGGTAACTGGACCTCTTTTGTGGTTACACCAAAGAGAATCAAATGCGCAGGTTCGAGTTTTTCTTTGAGAAAAGTATACTTAACAGGATCGTTATGGTGGTTTACAATGGCTACATCGCCCAGGTTTAATTTACAGGCCCCCAAAATGGAAGAAAGGAATTGCAAAGACTCGTCTGTCAGGTACACCGCATCTTTTTCATTTACCAAAAGCGTGATTTTTCGTAAATTGCTCCCCAGATACCATTGGCGTTCAGTGTGGGCTAGTACCGTTTGGGGTTGTTCTTTCTGCAATTTGGGTTCATCTTCCATGATTACCAGGCTGCTCCGGAAAAGATCGGCCAGCACAAATCCGGGTAACAGGTTATCTTCTGAATTCATTCCGTTGGTCAATATTAACGATTGTTAGCTTTTAAATTTTTTGTTTATTTGCGTCAAATATAAAACTATGGTAGCAGCAGCTGGTATAAACGTCACAAAAGTTGAGACGAGCAAGTTACAGGAAATGGCATTGGAGAACCTCCCTTTTGGCCGTTATTTCACAGATCATATGCTGGAAGCAGATTATGAGAATGGCGAGTGGAAAAATGTGGAGATCAAGCCTTATCAACCTCTGTTGTTAGAGCCTTCTACTGCTGCATTGCATTATGGCCAGGCTATTTTTGAAGGTATCAAAGCCTATAAGGATGAAGCAGGTAATGCTTCTATCTTTCGCCCGTTTGATAATTTCCGCCGCTTTAATATTTCTGCAGAGCGTATGTGTATGCCTGCGGTTCCGGAAGAAATATTTATGGAAGGGATGCGCATGCTGATTGAAGTAGACAAGAACTGGATCCCTGCTTTACCGGATCATTCTCTATACATAAGGCCATTTATGTTTTCATCAGATCCTGTAATTGGTGTAAAACCTTCTGAAACATACAAATTCATGATCCTGCTTAGTCCGACGGGCCCATACTATGCTGCGCCCATGCGGATCTATGTTGAAGAAACGTATACCCGTGCGGCTCCCGGTGGGGTGGGGTTCTCTAAAAATGCCGGTAACTACGGTGCCAGCATGCATGCTACCGCGCTGGCCAAACAGCAGGGTTACGACCAGGTGTTGTGGACCGATGCTTTTGAACACAAATACCTGCAGGAAGTAGGTACCATGAATGTGTTTTTTATCATCGGGAATAAAGCCATTACACCTTCGCTGGAAGATGGAACCATTCTGGCCGGTGTAACCCGCGATAGTGCCATTGTGGTTTTAAATGAAATGGGACTGCATGTAGAAGAAAGAAAGATCAGTATTGATGAACTGATGGATGCCCATAAAGCCGATCAACTCAGAGAAGTTTTCGGAACCGGGACCGCTGCCGTGATCTCAATGATCAAAGAACTGCGCTACAAAGACTACACAATGTTATTTGATACAGACAAATCAAGTGTGGCACCCGAACTAAAAACCCGCCTGAATGCTATCCGCGATGGTAAGGCGGAAGATACACATGGATGGATGTATAAGATCTGATAAATGTTTACCGCCACAGATACACAAATTGAATCCGTGTATCTGTGGCGTTTTCTTTTCAATCTTTAATCATTTTTTTTGTACGGATCTGGTCTCCGCATTTTAATTCAAGTAAGTAGATGCCTTTTAGTAATTCGTTAACCGGCACGATAACCTGCCCTTCTTGCTGCATTCCTAAGGAAATATTTTTTACGGGTATTCCGGATAAGGTTAACAGCCGTATGTATGTAATTCCCTTTTCTGACGCGTTAAAGGTTACAACTACCTTGTCTCTCGTTGGAACGGGACTGATACTTATACGAATGCCATTTGTATAAGAAATACTGTCTTTCATTTTCTTTTGAGCGGTAATTTCAAAACGTTGATCTCCCCGGCTAAGTGTGTCTGCTGTTGTGGTAAATGCATAGCTGCTGTCTTTTTCGAGTGTCATCCATTTATCCAGGTATTTATCATGCAGCATCAATTTCTCGGCAACAGGCAGATTTACTTTTGCTACACGGATTCTAAATGGGCCTGGCTCATCCACCTGTAATCCAAGCCTGATAAGGGATTCATTACTGATGGGCCGTGCATCGGTAGACAATTTTCTTTGTTCTTTACTGAGACTGTAAAAATTTACATCGGGATTATCGAATTTTTCTGCATCATTTTTATCGAATGAGTTTCTCGCGCTATCCATAGCCAGTAATAATATCCGATCCCAGAAAATACTATCTGTTTCTAATCTTAATTCTACATGAAATGCATCATCAATATCTGTAACCGGTATACTGTCGTTAGCAGGCTCGGAAGTTTTACTATTCTCGGTAAACAAGATCGAATGGTTGGTAGTACTGTTTGCCCGCACAATAAATGCACCCAATGGAGCAAGTATATATTTTGATCTGAACGGCATACTGCTATACCCTCCTTTCTTACCCTGGTCAGGATTCCAGACCCAGTAATGCATGCCAATAGCAGATCCCCGGTTTATACGCGAGATATCAACTTGTGAAGCATAGGGGTTCGCAATAACATTGTACCCTGCAAATTTATCTTTTTGAGTAATGATTTCCTGGTCGCCGGTATTTACCTGCCCTGCCATTTTCACGATTACTGATTGTGGTAAATACGTTCCCAATGTTCCGTTGCCGGCGGGTGTTCCGTCCAAACCCTGTCCGGGTCTGCCTCTCATCAGAATACGGATACCGGCGTGGTTTTTTAAGGGATTGTAATTAATTGGATTTATGTTGGTTAAATTTTTACAAACAGCATAAT
>CAZFKE010000027.1:5075-11004 GCA_964519475.1 uncultured Sediminibacterium sp. | reverse complement strand
CGTGTTTTTTCCAGGTATTGTCATTACTGCTATTAATGTGTGTAAATGGTATCCATCCTGCATCAATACCCAGCGAGTCATTACCATCTACAGGGTTATGCCTGAATGCAGAAGGCTGGTTGGTTAGGGTATGCGTAAATCCGTTTACCTGCCCGCCATCTCCTGTAATATCCAGGCTGTCTTTAATCATTTGTAACCCCATATCATTACTAAACGGATGGCCCATTAAACGAAAGTTTCTTCTGCCACCTTTGATCAGATGCTCAATAAATACTTTTCCATTAATGGCCGTACCCGTAGCAGAAGCACCTATTACTGCCGGGTTCTGTAAATACAATTGATCATGCGTTAGCAATACACCACTGTTCATAATCAATGCTCCGCTGAGTACCAGGGAATCCTGCAAATGTGTGCTAGTATTATTATGAACGACCAGTTTTTTTATGCGGTGGCCGGCGAATGAATGACCAGAAATCATTTGGGGTGTATTGCTCGACATTAGCAAGGTTCCGTTTTCTGCATGTACCGATTCTGCAGTATTGATAATATCTCCGGTAATATTTAATACCCCCGTTATCTGAACGGTAGCCTTATCCATAACGGTTAATTGGTTACACAATGCAGAATCTTTTACCAAGGCACTGTAGGGGGCATCGGGATAAATGATAACAGCGGTTGTACTATCAGGAATTTTTGTGTTACACCAGTTATCCGGGTTATTCCAGTTGTTATCCTTATTGCCTAACCATAAACCGTTTTTTACTACGGTGATTTTTACAGGAGCGGACATATTTGTGCAGGATCCTGATATCACTTTTCTTCTGAACCA
This sequence comes from uncultured Sediminibacterium sp., assembly GCA_964519475.1. Classification (GTDB taxonomy): domain Bacteria; phylum Bacteroidota; class Bacteroidia; order Chitinophagales; family Chitinophagaceae; genus Sediminibacterium. Next base: position 10,175 of record CAZFKE010000027.1, on the reverse strand, counting down.
ACTGCTGCTGCTTAATGCAGGAGCAGAATAGGTTGAGGATGTATTTACACCCGCCGCTTTTGAAAAATGCAAGGAATCGGTAACAGATAGTTCCCATACATACAAATAATGTCCGTCTCCGCCGGAAAGATCGGCGCCGGAAAGGGCAGCAGGCAACTGGGTTGTACAAATAATCTGTGAGGGATGTATCACATTGTTTTTTATAACAGGTTGTATCATGATGATCAGCTTTTTTTCAATAAAATAAATACTGTCTGTTACCTGCATCACCATACTATCCTTTCCTTGGTTATCTGTAAAAGGGGCATATCTAAATACATTCGGATTAATCGTTTTTCCATTGGCCTTGGCAGACCAGGATGTAGCGGATAATTTTCCGGCATGGGGTTCTGAAATAATTTTCCAGTTGAGCGTTTCATTTGTTTCAGAATCAACAATTGCAAACGGTGTATTAATCGTTATGGCTTCGCTGTTTTCGCAAATAATGATTGTATCTATTTGAGGGATTACAAATGAGGGTGCAATACCATCTACAAAAACACCTTGTAAAACACCTGCTTTTTTTATAGACTGATCTGCCGTATTGCCCGCTATATCTGTAATGCTGTAACTGTTGATGAGTATCGATCCTGCTTTTATTCCATTTTTGTCCAGTTCTCCTTCTTTTACCACATACCTGAAACGCAAATGATCAGAACCCGAGCCAGACGCATACGGAATATTTTTTAACAGCGATCCGACAGTAACTTGCATAAATGGTGTATCTGTTTTTGAAGTAACCATTACTTTTTCTGAAAAACCAAGATCAATATCAATCGTATCGCCCATCCTGAAAACCTTTGCGGCAGGGCCTGTTATGCTATGCGCAAAAGGAATGATGCCATCTAATTGTATGCCGTTTGAATTATCGGCAATGTTGAAACTTACAGGGGCAGGATTATTCAATGTATCTGTGATAAATCCATTGTTCATTGTGATCGTTGTATTCAGTTTTATTCCAATGGTATCTATATCTCCTGGTTGCACTACGTAGGTAAATAACAAAACGCTAGTACCCGATCCATTTTTATAAATAGCCTGCCTGCTTGTTTTACCCGCAGTAAACCTTATATATGGAATGCCGCCATGGGTTGTAACAAGTATTCTTTCAGTATAGGAAATTTGAAATTCAAGTGTATCGCCTGTTTTATAGATAGAATGGGCAGGCATAATAACCTGGTTGATAGCGGCTGTTAATGGATTGATCCGGATACCCGACATGGCGCCAATATTATGTAATCCAGTCAAAGCATGATTACCCACTTCATCTTTAATGGATGAGTTGTTGAGGATTATGGCAGGTAATAATGTAATACCATCTTTGTCAGTATCATCCGGAAGGATCGTATACCTGAATAGTAAAGCATTACTGCCGTTGCCACTGATATAAACAGCCGTTCTTATTTTCGTTCCAATGCTTACCTGCAAAGAAGGCCGTTCACCTGCACCGGTTATCCATACTTTTTTTGAATAATTCACCATAAAATCAAGGATATTACCTGTTCTGTAAACAGCTTTCACCGGAACGGTTACACTACTAACCGTTCCGGCTACCGCATCTACTAAAATCCCTTTGTTGATCGTACTGTTACTAAAAGAAAGCAATGCCGTATTGCCTGCTATGTCTTTTATTTCTGTATTGTTTAAAAGGATTGAGCTTGCTGTTCTCAGGCCGTCTTTGTCGGATTCATCAGGTTGTACCACATACCTGAAAACGACGCTGTCAGATTCGCTGCCAGGGTAAGCTAAGGCAGGCTTTGATTTGCTTCCAATCGTTAACGAAAGAGAAGCCATCATACCCGATGAAGTAACACGTATGTTCTCATTGAAGCGAAAAATAAAATCAAGGGTATCCCCGGTTTTATAAATGTTATCTGCCGGATTTTTAATGGATACAATATAGGGGCGATGAACATCTAATAAATCTGAGGGTTGGCTGATCCAACCCTGGTAAACATTCATATTTCCAACAGAATCTGTAAGCGAAACCGAAACAGGAATATCCGCAGCCGCCGCAATATCATTTCCCAAATCCGGAATGATACATTTGGCGCGATAACTGCTGTCATTCATTTTGGCAAACCCGGTCAGGCTTATGCCATTCATGTTTCCGCTTACCAGTGAAAGTATTTCCGGGTCCGGCATCACAGAGATAATTGCATTCACCGTATCTCCTATTTTCATAGGCCTGTCTGGAATGTAACAACAGGGGCCGTCTTATCAATCGTGTAAAAACCGGTTGAGGTAAAAGGGATGTTTTCCATGGCTGCGGATAACCCCGTATTATTAACCATACTCAATCCCAATATCCCATTCCCTGTTCCGGTATTCACATAAATGTTGCAGATATTTCCTGAAATATTCATGCCGGTAATAAATGCATTACGAATACCGGTTGATTGAATCATAAAATCAGAAACACTCGCTCCATTCATCACCTCGGCTGTTTGCAGACTAAAGCTAACTGAGCCTGCATTTGTTTTAGTGGGCGATACGGTAGTCAACGAAACAATCGTATTTAAAGTAGAAAAGCTGATCTCATTGCCATAAGCTGTTCCGGCAGTATTGATTGCATAAGCCCTTGCATAGATAGTTTTGCCAACCGGTAAATTATTTTCCTGCTGAACAAAATTCCCTATGCCATTGCCTATCACAATTTTAGTATTAGATAAAACAGGGTTGGGATTGATTGACCAAACTATTCCTCTCTCTGTAACCGCTCCACCCCTGGATGATGTAACAGTCCCACCCAGTAAAGCACTATGCGTTGTTACAGAAAGAACATTTGAGGTAAGAACCGTGGGCAGACTCATAGCGGTTGTGAAATTTTGTGAAGGACTTACTACGGTTCCGTTTTGATTAGATGCCTTTATCCGCCAATAATAAACGGTGCCCGGCAAAAGCCCGGTGATGGTTGCGCTAACTGATGTATTTCCTGATCCCGCCATTACCGAATCCGGTATGCCATGAACGGATTGTGGATGTAACCATGTGTTCACGGTATCATATTCAAACGCCAGCATGGTGGCAGCAAAATGATCCTGTACCCATCCATTCAGCTCGGCCGAATGGGTGCTAATATTATTTATCGCAGTATGGGATAGTGTGGGGGCAGTGCTTAGAAGTTTGGCCGAAAAAACAATATTATCAATCGCACATGCATCATCGCTTCCTGTTTCATCTGCATCATCCCATCTTATTAATAATTGCTCGCCCGCCTTCCAGCTAATATTATTTATTGTGTAAGAAAGGCTTTGTTGATTATCAGGCTGGTTTCCATTCAGGCTGCTGCCGGAAGTAGTGGTAACTATCGAACTGAAGTTCAGACTGGAATCAGCAAGTAAGCCTTGCTGGTCTATATTTGTGAAACTGCCTGTCTTATACCGGAAACTCCATATATTTTTATTGGTAGAACCGCCTTTTCGCCATTGCTCGGCTGTAAAACCCAGGGAAAAGCTGTTTAGGATGTTTCCTGTACTATTGGTCAGCAACAATCCGAAAGCATAAACACCCGAACTGCTGGCAAGAGAACCTAGCGCTCTTTCCGTTGATCCGGAACTCCCGAAACTATACATGCCGCTGCTTGTAGAAGAACCCGTTCCTACCGTGAATACAGCATTGCTGTTGCTTCCGGAAAGCATCATCCACTGCCAGCCGGTTAAACCAGATCCATTAATAGGAACGCTTGATAAGTTAAACGGCCCTTTTCCGGTAAACGAAAAACTGCCCGAATTAGGTAATCCATCAAAATTTTGCGAATAAACAGCTCCGGGATTTGCGTAGATAACCGGAATGGCATTAGCCTGGGCGCCGGCTGAATAGCTTATAACAAAAGCTGGCGTGATCAATAAAAGGATGGACATTCTCATAAAACCTTTTTTGGATGTGAAATGATCCAGTTTTATGAGGAGGTTACCTGCTCAAATTATTTCAGGTTTACGGGCAAACCAAGCATGTGTGGAAGAATGGGTGATAAAACGGGTGGGACCATGCGTGTAAATGCCTGTAACAAACTGAAAAAGTCATTTTCAGGTCTAAAACCATGCTTTTCGGACCGTTATTTTAACCGTTACAGCATGTAATGATTCGCCGGTTTTGCGAAGCAGATCGCATGTTTCCTGCAAAAGACAGGAAAACTTTGGAAAACATTTTGGTTTTTCAGTTCCAGCCATTACCTTTGCCGTCCGAAATTTTAAACGGTTTAGAATGCCTACAATACAACAATTAGTAAGAAAAGGTCGCGAAATTATCAGGGCGAAAAGTAAATCAAGGGCTTTGGATTCCTGTCCTCAGCGTCGTGGTGTATGTACCCGTGTATATACAACTACGCCTAAAAAGCCAAACTCAGCTTTGCGTAAAGTAGCGAAAGTGCGTTTGACCAATAAGATTGAGGTGATCGCCTATATCCCGGGTGAGGGCCACAACCTGCAGGAGCACTCAATCGTGCTGATCCGTGGTGGTCGTGTAAAAGACTTGCCGGGTGTACGTTACCACATCGTTCGGGGTAGCCTGGATACTGCTGGTGTGAAAGACCGCAAGAAAAGCCGTTCCAAATACGGAACCAAGAAAGAAAAAGCGAAAAAATAATTCCCCAATAAAAAGGCTGAGTAAAGTTTTAATACTTGAAGAAATTCAGCCGACAGTAAAAATTAGAACATGCGTAAAGCACAAGCCAAAAAATTACCCCTCGCTCCTGATGGACGTTTTAATGATAAACTGGTTACCCGTTTTATCAATAACCTGATGTGGGAAGGCAAAAAAAGTACTGCCATCAATATTTTCTATGATGCAGTAGATAAGGTTAGCAAAGCAACCAATGAAGACGGATATGAAATGTGGAAAAAAGCAGTAGCTAATGTTACTCCTTCTGTAGAAGTGCGCAGCCGTCGTATAGGGGGTGCTACTTTCCAGATACCTGCTGAAGTTCGCGCCGACCGTAAGATCTCCCTGAGTATGAAGTGGCTGATCCGTTATAGCCGCGAAAGAAATGGCCGTACCATGGCAGATAAACTGGCAAATGAGATCATCGCAGCTGCGAAAGGTGAAGGTGCAGCTTTCAAA
>CAZFKE010000027.1:0-5065 GCA_964519475.1 uncultured Sediminibacterium sp. | reverse complement strand
ATACCCACCGCATGGCTGAAGCCAATAAAGCATTCTCGCATTTTAAAGTATAAACTTTATCGAATATTCTTTCAAAAGCCCCGAAATCCGGGGCTTTTGATTTTTACAGACGCCCCGATCATATATTCTTCAGGAAAGGCTTTGCCTCATTTGCTTTTTCTAAACCATCAATAACCAGCAATTATTGAGCACCCGGTAAGCCTGCAAGACCAGGTTCAGCCAGTGTTTGTACTACATCTATCGATATTACACTACAATTACTACCAAGCTTTACCAGTCTCAAACGGTTGTTTGGGGTATTTCCCCGGGTTTCTATCTTGTAAATTCCCCTTAAACTTTTTTAATAATATATTGATTATCAATATATTATTTTTTTAAGTAAAAAAAATCTGAAAAAATACGACTATGTATATATGCATGTCGTTTATCAGTAGTATATTTGTAGTGTAATCACTACTAAAAAAAGATATTATTTTAAGGTTTGTGGTTCGATCCAATCCAATATCCATGCAAAAGCTGGTTTTAAATCCAACTTATCTGCAGTTTTTTGATTCAAAGGGAAATTCAACACCAAGTCCACAAGGGCGCCCCGAAATAGTTTATCGGGGATTGTATCCGGATCGTGTTTTTCTCCTTCTCAAAAAACCGCTCCTCTGCCAAACCCGTTTACCTCAGACGGCTTTAAGATTACAACATGTACTCATAAGCATCTGAACGGTAATTGAAAAATCACCCATTTTTCGACGGAAGTAGCTTTTGCAATCAAAATGAAAACAATTCTCACTTTCTTTTTTATCATATGTTGTTTCATCCTCTTTACGGGATGTAGCAAAACAGTTGCCCCTGTTATTTCTCAACAGCAGCAGGATGTAAATTCCCTGGTAGGTATTGGTAATAAAGTTTGGCGTTTGAAGCAGATCTATCTCACCACCGTTCCACAGGTTCTGACTGACGCCCAGCTGAAGTATACAAAAACCTATACACTAGACCCGGCCAGTCCATTCAGTGGCAGCTTTACCAATTCAGACGGGAATAACGGAACATGGAAAATGACTACTGACCGGGTTTTAAAAGAAACGATAATCAACAATCCTTCCGGCCCTGTGAAAGTAGAATATGATGTAAATGAAATCACAGAAACCAAGCTCGATATACAATCTGTTCAAAATAATAAACTCGTGAGAGAAGTTTACTATGCGTATTAAAAAAGGAACATACCTTTTCATCGCACTGTTACTTGCTTTTACTGCAGGTAAGGCACAGATAACTATGCCTTTCAGCATGGCACCCATTGCAACCTCGGGTAAATTAACTTCCAGTGGCGGTAACCCTATCCAGATGGACGGAAAGGGTAAATGCCTGAGTGTTAGTTCAGGATTACGTTCTTTGGAAGTAACTGCCAATAATTCGGGTGTTTTTGGCGCAGCTTGTGCAGAAACACCACCGGTTGCTACTGTTCTGGTAGAACTTACCAGCCTCAATTTGTATCCAAATCCTACACATAGCACCAGTATCCTGAAAGTGGAAGGCCGGTTTGATGCTAACCTTTCCTGCCAGATCAAAGTTTTCAGTATTGAAGGAAGGATGATGTTTAGCCAGATCGTTGCGATGAAAGATGTTCAGGCAGGCTATACAATCAATGCGGGTACATATGCAGTGGGCAATTATGTGGTAAGTCTTGATTTTATGGATCAGCACTATACGCGTAAGTTGATAAAATTATAATCCAACCCGGGAAGCGGGGGCTTTAATGATGGTATCTTTGTAGTATGCTTACTACTGGTTTTTGCAGATACCATCTATTGATTGTCAATGCATTTCGGGTGAATTTGTGGCTGATAAAATGGTTCATATATCCTATGAAAAACTATTTTTCAAGCCATATGTCCTATGAAAAACCAATTGTTTTGAAGCCTTATCCTATGAAAAACCTTTTAACAGTAATAACAGTGTATTATTGAGCGTTTTGCTTATATAAACTCTTGAACATATGAAATTCATTACTATTATGAGAGGTTTTTTGATGCTGACAATGCTGTTTTTGGCAGGCAGTATCATTGCGCAACCTCCTCCCGGTATTAATTTTCAGGCCGTAGCGAAAGATCCTTTAAACAATCCTGCCAAGAACAGGACTGTATACGTAAAAGATATCATTTACCAGAAATCTGCTGTGGGTGGTGTGAAGGTTTGGGAAGAAACGCATGTTACTACTGCAGATCCCGATGGCATATTTCAGATCGTTATTGGTCAGGGCCAGAAATTGGCTTCTATTACGATTGCGGGTATCGATAAGATTGACTGGGCCAATGGCCCTTTTTTCCTAAATACCAAAATAGCAGTTGCCCCATCCATTCCCACAACCTGGTGGGTGGCTAATGATAATTATATTGATATGGGTACCACGCAGTTGCAGAGTGTACCCTATGCGTTGTTTGCCGGAAATGCCAGTGTAACCAATGTTACTACCAGCTTACCGCCAGGCCCACCCAATACGTTTTTGATCACGGATAGTCTTGGCAATGTAAGCTGGACGGTGCCCCAGGCGGCAAGCCAATCCGTAACCACGGTTAACAATTTCAACCTGAACCTTACGGTAATTGGCGGGCAGAACGTAAGTATACCGCCAAACACAACCGCTATCGTGGCAGTGAATGTTCCGGGTGTAAGAAAGGGGGACCCGATCATTGTTACACCGCAGGATGATTATCAGAACTGGTCAATTTACAGTTCATGGGTATCTGCGGATGATACGGTCAAGATCCGGTTTGCGAATTATACAAGTAACCCGGTGCCTGTTTTGGGAAGTCAATATAAAATAGTGGTGATAAAATAATATGAACGAATGGTATAAACATGATGATAAAAATATATATTTATTCATCTGAAAAAAAATTCAGCCTAACGAAATATAGAGAGTGATAAATACGAACATGAGAAGATTTTTATGTAGGCACGCCTTGCTGGTACTTGGTGTGTTATTCTCATGGGTATACTCAGCCAAAGCGCAGACATTTGGTGATAATTTTGGTAATCATAAAGCTTCCCAGGATATCAATATGGGGAATTATAAGATCATCAATTCCCAGGGTCTGATTATTGGTAATACAACATTTATTAATAATACCAGCGTTGCACTTCAGATTGATGCTTCGAATAAAGCCATTCTAATATCACGTGTTTTTGACACAACCAAGATCCTTGCCCCCGAAAATGGTATGGTGATCTATTCTAACTCGGATGATAAGTTTTATTTCAGGCAGGCTGGTATCTGGTCTACTTTCGGATCCTTTAATAATGGGGTTACTACCTTAAACGGAAAAATAGGTGGTGTAACATTCAACGGAGATACGACTTCCATTACCATAACACCTGGTACCGGTGCCGCTAGTAATACGTTTACGATAGCAGCGAATACCGGTGCTGCCATCTGGAATGCTAATAAACTGATGGGTGCTGCTATTTCTACCACTGCTCCCAAATCGGGACAGTTATTGCAATATAACAGTACAAAAGCTCAATGGGAACCTGCTGATATTGCTACGCTGAGCAATTTGCTGATTAATACCGGTGCAGGAAGTGACTCGATAGTAACCACGCTGAATGGTGTTCTGAGAAAGGTTGCTTCATCCAATTTTCTTTACGTTACGGATACGGCCAGTTTGCTTAGTAAAATGTTGCGTATTACGGATACGGCTGCTATGTTAAGCAACCGTCTTAAGATCAGTGATACTTCCAATATGCTGAGTGGTTATGTGCGTGCCGGCAATGTACCTGCCACAGGCGTAACGACTGTTTCAGTTGTAAGTGCCAATGGTATTTCAGGAACGGTTACCAATCCGGCCACAACACCTGCAATCACGCTTACTTTAGGAAATATTACTCCTGGTTCTGTATCAGCAAGCGGGGCCATTACAGCAACAACGATGGCAGGAAAGATTGTTACGGCGAGCCAGCCGAATATTACTACGATCGGTCAATTATCCAATTTATCAGTCAGCGGAACGATTGAAGGCGGAACATTCAGCGGTACGTTATCACCAGGAACTATTGCGGGTATTACGGGGCTGAGTACTTTTTCGAATCTAACGGTTACCAGTTTTGCCAATTTGGGAACCATAAGTGGAACTTTAACTACATCGAACCAGCCGAATATTACGCTGTTAGGGACCTTAAATGCATTAACGGTTGCTAATTCAATCAGTGCACAGAATCTATCCGTTAGCGGAACGGTAACTGCGGGTGTATTGAGCGCAGGGCAGGCGAATATTACCAATATTTCAGGTCTGCAAAATTTATCTTTAGGTGGAACAGTAACAGCAGGGACATTAAGTTCAGCATCTGCAAATCTAACAGCCATTAGCGGCCTGAAGAACTTATCGTTCAGTGGAACAATAGAGGGTGGGACGTTTAGCGGCACCTTAAGTGCTATTGCACAGAATACGATTACGAACTTAAGCAATGTTCAAAATATTACGGTAGCGAACTCATTAACAGTAGGGGGCACTGTGCAAGCCGGTACATTAAGTTCAACGAATTTAAATGCGACAACTGCAAAACTGACGAGCATCAGTGGATTGCAAAATCTGTCTGTGAGCGGCATCGTGGAGTCCGGTACGTTAAGTACGACAAACTTAAATGCGAGTAATGTCAGCCTAACCAGTATTAGTGGTTTGAAAAACTTATCTATTACCGGAACAATAGAGGGCGGAACGTTTAGTGGAATATTAAGTACTACTGCGCAGAATTCAATTACTGTCTTAGGCAGTCTTCAGAATCTGACTGTATTACAAAGCATCACATCGGGTACTGTGAACACGGGTAATATCACATCAACAGGAACGATCAATACACCAGCTTTAGCAGTAACCAACGGTATCACATCAGGTACTGTGAACACAGGTAATCTGACATCCACAGGAACCATCTCCTCACTTGCCTTAGCGGTAACTGACGGAGCAACAATCGGTGCAGGTTTAACAGCGACAGGCACGGTAACAGCTGCAGGAGCGAATATCACCGGCGGTATCAATGCTGCAGCGATCACCACAACGGGTAATGTATCGGT
>CAZFKE010000026.1:40069-41704 GCA_964519475.1 uncultured Sediminibacterium sp. | reverse complement strand
TTATTAAATAATGAAGAAAAAATATTTGGTATGGAAGCATTTAATAATATAATTAGGTGGTTATTTTTAAAAATAATTGCAAAAAATTCAAATATAACCTATAATGAGTTAATCACTTCAATGGTTTGGGCCACATCGTTAGGATGAATATCAAGATGTACAACAATCCTGATTTGGGTAGGAGAGATGGCAATCACAAAAATCCCTTCTTCTTTGAATTTTGCAGCCAGCTCAGGTGCGGTGAAGCGCCCTTTCACCTCAAAAATAATGATATTCGTCTCAACGGGTAATAGATCACCCGTAAAATCCTTTTTTATCAATGCCGCAGTAATCCTTTGGGCATGTGTATGGTCCTCCGCCAACCTGGCCACGTTATTTTCAAGGGCATAGATACCCGCCGCAGCTAAAAATCCGGCCTGGCGCATACCGCCGCCAAATACTTTTCTCACCCTGCGTGCCTTTTTGATCAACTGTTGGCTTCCTATCAAAACACTTCCTACCGGTGTTCCCAATCCTTTACTCAGGCAAATGGAAATGGAATCAAAAGCTTCCCCGTATTGTTTACAGGTTTCATTCTTGGCCACCAGTGCATTAAATAAACGGGCGCCATCAAGGTGTAACTTTAACTTATTTTGCAAACATACCTCCTTAATAGATTGTATATCAGCAAAATTATAACAACTGCCACCGCCCCGATTTGCTGTATTTTCCAGAGAAACCAGGCTGGTAGTCGGTTTATGTACATCTTCCGGGTTAATCGCATCTTTCACCTGACCAGCTGTTATTCTGCCGCGGTTACCTTCAATAAGCCGTACTGAAGCGCCTGCGTTTGAGGCAATTCCGCCACCTTCATACAGGTATATATGCGATAACTTATCGCAGATCACTTCATCACCGGGTTGTGTATGGCATTTGATGGCTATCTGGTTGGTCATGGTGCCACTCGGACAAAATATCGCCGCTTCCATTCCAAAAAGTTGGGCACTCATGGCTTCCAGCTGGTTAATGGAAGGATCTTCTCCAAAAACATCGTCCCCCACCGGGGCTTTCATCATGGCTTCCAGCATACCCGGCGTTGGGCGGGTTACCGTATCTGATCGAAAATCTATCATAAGGCTGCGAAGATAAATGGAAACAGAAGTTTTTATAAGATTCTGTTTATGTTTAATTTTTTCAGAATAAGGGTAAAACATTGCGTTTTTTTGCCCATTTAGACAAGTTTTTCCACAAAAGCTGGCAAAATTCGATGTTGCAACGTACCTTTGCAGACTTCTGAAAGTTCTAGCCATAATTTAACGGTCTCTTGTACAGCGTTTGCAAAACAAATGTGGTCTTTTAGACGTTTATATCATATAAGTCAAGTAATTACACATCCATGAGGCAGCTCAAAATCGCTACACAGATTACCAACCGGGATTCACAGGCCGTTGAAAAGTATCTGCAGGAAATTTCTAAAATACCGATGATCACCCCGGAAGAAGAGACCACACTGGCTCAGAAGATCAAGATGGGCGATCAGCGTGCATTGGACAAACTGGTTCAGGCTAACTTACGTTTTGTGGTGTCTGTAGCCAAGCAATACCAACACCAGGGGCTTTCTTTGTGTGATCTGATCAATGAAGGAAACCTTGGCCT
>CAZFKE010000026.1:38343-40059 GCA_964519475.1 uncultured Sediminibacterium sp. | reverse complement strand
CTGCCCAACGTTTTGATGAAACCAAGGGTTTCAAATTCATTTCATACGCGGTGTGGTGGATCCGTCAGTCTATTCTGCAGGCTTTGGCCGAACAGGGAAGGCTGGTTCGTTTACCACAGAACAAAATCGGAACATATAATAAAGCCAATAAAGCTTACATGGCTTTTGAGCAGGAGCATGAACGTGAGCCATCGACAGAAGAGCTGGCCGAGATATTGGAAATGAGCGAAACAGAGATCAATAATATCTTCCAAAGCAATACCCGCCATACATCACTGGATGCCCCGGTACACGAAGCTGAAGATGTTGCCATGGGCGACCTGTTGGAAGGAAGCGATGATACCGATGAAGATGTGATGAAAGATTCACTACGTGAAGAGATCCGCAGGGTATTAAAATCATTGAGTCCGCGTGAAGCTGAGATCGTAAACGCATATTTTGGACTGGATGGCGAGAATGGCGTTACCATTGAACAGATTGGTATGAAATATGACCTTACCAAGGAGCGTATCCGCCAGATCAAAGAAAGAGCGATCAAACGTTTACAGAAAGCACGTTACAGTAATGCATTGAAAGCGTATTTAGGATAAGATCTTTACCCGATTAAGTTATAAAAGCCCCTCTGTAACCCGGAGGGGTTTTCTTTTTGGCTAAAGCACCCTGACACTTTTCCTCGCGAAGTAAGATGAGGAAACATTTATAACTTACGACGGATAACTTTTACCTGTTTCGCATGTTTTAAGTATCTAATTTTACAGCATGAAAAAATGGGGTTTGCTTTTATGGGTAATCTTTATTGCTGGGGGTTGTGAAAAAACCATACAGATTGATCCTGTGCAGCAATCCCCCAAACTTGTTGTAGAAGGGCAGATCGAAAGCGGGCAGGCACCTATTGTTATACTCTCTAATTCACTGAATTACTTTTCAGAGATTGATGCAGCAACCTTGAATGGATCTTATGTTCATGGAGCCAAAGTGACTATTCATAACGGAACCAATACATATACCTTGAAAGAAGTAACGGTGCCGCTTACAGGGGGATTTAATGTATACTATTATACCACGGCTCCCGGTACTTTATTTGGAGAAATGGGTAAGAGCTATCACCTGAGTATTGACGTCGGCGGGCAGGTATTTGCTTCAACAACGACGATTCCGGTATTGGCAAAAAAGATCGATTCTTTATGGTGGAAAAAAGCGCCTAACAATACCGATACGGCAAAAGTGGTACTGATGGCAAGGGTAACTGATCCGCCCGGATTGGGTAATTACATCCGGTATTTTACCAGTTCCAATAACAAAGATTTTTATCCCGGATTGAATAGTGTGTTTGACGACCAGATCATTGACGGAAAGACCTATGATATCCAGGTAGACCAGGGCGTTTCGAAAAATCAAAAGGTTACGTTTACAGATTATGGATATTTTAAAAGAGGGGATACCGCCATTGTGAAATTCTGCAATATTGATAAAGCCAGTTATGATTTCTGGAGAACATGGGAATTTACTTATCAATCGGTAGGTAATCCATTTTCTTCGCCAGGAAAAGTATTAAGCAATATCAGTAATGGCGGATTGGGGTCATTTTGCGGTTATGCCGTTCAGTATAAAGCATTGCTTATCCCCAAATAAACGTTCTTTGTGAAAAATCAAAAACGTTAAACTGCAAGGGTTCGATATTTTTGTTCGTCTAAATAAATAAACAGAATAGTATGG
>CAZFKE010000026.1:28009-38333 GCA_964519475.1 uncultured Sediminibacterium sp. | reverse complement strand
AATTATTATCTATAAAAAACTACGCAAATAAAAAGGAAAAAATCAATTCATTTCTTAATTTTTTCATAAAATCCATGAAATCAGAATAACTAAGACAGGTCCATCTAAATAAATAAACAGAATAGTATGGCAAATGAGGCTACAGAGCATGTACATGTATTGATTATTGGTTCAGGTCCGGCAGGCTATACCGCAGCGATCTATGCGGCAAGGGCTAATATGAAACCCGTTTTATACCAGGGTATTCAACCCGGTGGTCAGCTGACCATTACGACAGAAGTAGAAAACTATCCCGGTTATCCAGACGGAGTACAGGGGCCGGATATGATGGTGCATTTTGAAAAACAGGCAGCAAGAATGGGTGCCGATATCCGTTATGGATTGGCTACCAAAGTTGATTTTAGTCGGCAACCTTATAAAGTATGGATAGATGAAGAGAAACTGATCGAGGCTGATTCCGTAATCATCTGTACCGGTGCTTCTGCTAAATGGCTGGGCATACCCAGTGAAGAAAGACTGAATGGTTTTGGCGTAAGTGCCTGTGCAGTATGTGATGGATTTTTCTTCCGCGGAAAGGAAGTGGCGATTGTTGGGGCAGGAGACACCGCTGCTGAAGAAGCTATGTATCTTTCCAAGCTTTGTACGACTGTGCACATGTTCATTCGTAAAGATAAAATGCGTGCCAGCAAGATCATGCAGGACAGGGTGGTGAACACACCTAATATCAAAGTTTACTGGAACACGGATACCGATGAAATTCTGGGTGAGAAAAAAGTAGAAGCCGTTCGTATAAAAAATAACCAAACCCAGGAAACACAGGAAATACCGATCAGCGGTTTCTTTGTTGCTATCGGCCACCAGCCCAATAGTGATATTTTTAAAGAATGGCTTACAATGGACGAGACCGGCTATATCCAAACCATCCCCGGCACAACCCATACCAATATTGAAGGCGTTTTTGCCGCCGGAGATGTGCAGGATAAAAACTACCGCCAGGCCGTAACCGCAGCAGGCAGTGGTTGTATGGCTGCGCTGGATGCAGAGCGGTATTTGAGTGCAAAAGGACTTGCTTGATTTAATTACCTCTATGCTTTCCATCCATCTCCACAACATCATCCTCTTTGCTCATCATGGTTTGTATGAGGAGGAGAAGATATTGGGGAATGAGTTTGAATTGAATATCAGCATCAAACATTCGCCGCAACATCTTCCGGTAAAACATATCTCAGATACGATTGATTATGTATCTGTATTGGCATTGGTGAAGAAACGAATGAGCATCCCCACACCCTTGCTAGAAACAGTAGTTACGGATATTGCACAAAAAATCCTGGCACAGTTTTCTCTTGCAGAAGAGGTATGGGTATCGATACGTAAAATGCATCCCCCCGTTACCCAGATACAGGGAAGTGTGGGTATAAGTTTTACTTTAAAAAGAGGGAACCTGTAAAGTAACCAGATCATGAAAATTTTACTCAGTCTTTGTTTATTATTTTATTTTCCGGCTCTGCCGTCACAGGATATTGCGCTATTATTCAAAGAGGCCGACAATTTTGAAAGACAGCAAAAAGAGGCTGAAGCGCTGGAAAAGTATAAGCTTATCTTATTATCGAATCCGGAAAACCTGAAAGCATTGGTGAAGGCTTGTGAAATGAATGTATCGCTTGGCAACCGTCAATTGGAAAAGGATAAGCGTACGAAACGCCTGTATTATGAAACAGCTTTATCCTTTGCTAACCGTGCTTTTCAAACAGACAGCACACAGGCAGATGCCTGTTATGCCATGGCTATGGCCAGCGGGAAAATGACTGAAGTAGAATCGGAGAATAAAAAGATCGTAGCATATGTAAAGGATGTGAAAAGGTATGCGGAAAAGGCCTTACTTCTCAACCCGAATCATGCCAAAGCTAATTATACCATGGGCAAATGGCATTTTGAAATGGCTACTTTATCGGGTATTAAAAAAACAGCGGTAAAACTGTTTTATGGCGGATTACCGGATGGCGATATTGAAAAAGCCATCGAGTGTATGGAGAAATGCAAAACCCTTGAACCGTATTTTGCTTCCAATTATTTAGATCTTGCCAAAGCGTATAAAGAATACCATAAACCGGCACCGGCTATTGAAGTGCTTAACAAACTAATAAAACTACCTACCCGAACAACAGATGATATAGCTATAAAAGCGGAAGGGAACAAATTATTGGAATCTATGCAATAACTTTACATAAAAAGGTTCAGGCCGCCCCAGCATCCTGCAAACCCATACTTATTTTTTTATGTCTAATAACTAATTACTCATCCCGTGGAATTACAACAACTCTTCGAAGCCGCCATTGCCAACAGCAAAACCCTTAGCGAAAAGCCCGATAATGATACTTTGCTGAAATTGTATGCGCTTTACAAACAAGCCACAGAGGGCGATAATACAGGGGAAGGCCCGTCTAATGCTTTTGATTTTGTAGCAAAATTCAAACACGAAGCATGGGCAAAACTGGCGGGCACTGCTAAAGAAACTGCAATGCAGCAGTATGTAGATCTTGTAACGAAACTAAAAGGATAAAACGACCATCCTTCAAGTTCCGAGCAACTTTTTATTTTATTTCAGATAATACTTTGCCCCTGATTAGTATTATACCAGCCGGCGCCAACCTGTCCACCGATCATTTTTTGTCCGGCACTGAATTGGGCATTCACAAAACAGGTGCATAATAAACAGCCAAAGAGTAATACAGATATTTTCATAGCGTTGGTTGTAAACAAACGCCGGAACGAATAGGATGCCAAGAAGATCTGAATACGATTTCTATATCTTTTTATGTTTCCACTTTCCGCTTTGCATATACCAGAAGGAAGGGATAAAGATGGTTGTCCAGTAAATCCATTCACTGGCCCATCCCCATACAATGGGTAATTGCCATTTTTCCAAAACAAGATACACGTAGATACAGTAAAAAGTAATTGCGGCAAACTCAGAGAGCAGATTCATTTTCGAATTGCCTGTTCCAGTAACGGCATTCATCCACACTACTGATATAGACATGAAGAGCAACGCACTGGAAACGATTCTGAGCACCGGAATGGCCGCTGTAATAAAATCTTCACCCTGACCATACATGGAAAGAAATGTATGTGGAAAAAAATTCAGGAATATACAAACCAATGAAGCAAACCCAACACTCCATAACATAATTCGGTTGATCAGCCTTGGCACCTGTTCCTGCAGGTTCTGCCCAATCACATTACTTACCATGGTGTTGGCAGTGGCTGCAAACGCCCAGGTAAAACAGCCAAAGAACCCAAAAATATTACGCATGGTATTGGATATGGCCAGATCGCGTTGACCATGGTGTTCTATCAGGATATAAAAAAATTCCCAACTGATGATGCTGATGGTATGCTGCAGTATCAATGGATAGGACTGAATCAATATCAGTTTCACATTGGCAGCATCATAGGCCCAGTTTTTAAAAAGATGTAATTGTTTGGCAATACCGTTCAGTCTTATCACAATAAAGATCACCGCCAACCCGGCAAATTCGGAAATGATGGAAGCATATGCCGCACCATCAAAACCCAACTGTGGCAAACCGAATTTTCCATAGATCAATCCATAATCAAAGAAAATATTGGTAAAGGCTTCTGTAGCGGTTCCAATAATCAGGTATTTACTTTGATTGGTACCTACCAATAAAGCATTCCGCATCTGGTAAACATATAAAAAAGGAAGCCCCAGTATCCGGATATTCAAAAACCTTATACAGGTTCGCACACTTTCAGGATCGTGCAATGACCATCCCAAAACCATCGGCGCTATCAGCCAGGTAATAGCCATACCCATTACAGCGAAGATCAATGCAATACGTATGCCTTGAGAGAACAGGTTACCGATGGCATCTATCCGGTTCTCACCGGCCCGGCGGGAAATCAAAGCCTGCAGGCCATTATTCAAACCATGTCCTACCACGGCAAAAATAAGATAATACACACCTGTAATACCGGCCAATGCCAGGGCACCCTGTCCTAAACCACCCAGGAAAATATTATTGGTAATAAAATTGATCTGCGGCACAATAATAGCTGCCGTGATGGGCAAAGCAATACCCAGGATGTGCTTATTGCTGATATTTACCTGTAAGTTGATCCCTGTAGAAGCCTTTTGCATAATGTGCCGCAAATCTACTATTTTGCCTTTACCGCAGATCGCTTTTACGGCTTAGCCATTTTTTTATAACATTGCAGTCAATTACTCCGAATGATCCAGAAGCTGGTTAGTTATTATGCTGATACCCAAAATGCCGTGGTTGCTGAGGCCAGCAGGTTGTTTATTGAGATCGGAAGCGGTGAACTGGCTTTTTTGGTAAAAGGGGGTGAATCGCAGCAAATTGATGCATTTGAATTATTCGAGCTGGATAAAGGTACAAATGACTGGCCCAAAATTTTTTTTGAACTCAGATCCCTTTCCCACATACTCGATAATACTTACCGGGAAACCCATTGCTATTTTAATTTCCCGGAAGCAGTAATCATACCCGAAAACAAATTCAGTATTTCTGCCGCAGAAGATTTTTTATCACTGGTGTATGGCGAGAGCAGCCGCGATGATATCAAACACGATACCATTCATGCCGGTAATACAATGATGAATGCTTACCGGATAAAAAAAACGCTGCACGAATGGGTTGGCCGCCAGTTTATTTTATATCAGCCACACCACACGTATACTCAAATATTATCCGGTCTGTTTACTAAAGAAATAGCCGTACCCACTTTTATAAAAGTGCAGCTTTATGCCGATCATATTATTGCAGCGGTAACCCAAGAAAATAAATTACACCTGATACAATCTTTTCCATATCAGGTTGATGAAGATATTCTGTATCATATAATGAATATCATAAAACAATACAATATCCATGCAAACGCTGCCCATATTGAACTAAGCGGCAGGATACAAACGGATACTGTTTTATACAAACAACTTAGCGGGTTATTTGGCGAAACTTCCATAGAAAGCATTGATGCGGACACAGCCGCTGCATTTACACATGCTGAGTATCCCCTTCATTTTTTCACTCCGTTTTATAAGCTTACGGTATGAGGATTATTTCCGGTAAATGGGGGGGGAGAAGGATCAGCCCTCCAGCCAACATGCCCCATACACGCCCTACAACAGATATTGCCAAAGAAGGGCTTTTCAATATCCTTCAAAATCGGATGGATTTTGAAGGCATTAAAACGCTTGACCTGTTTGGCGGAACCGGCTGCATCAGTTATGAACTGGCATCCAGGGGTGCTGCCGATCTAACCATTGTTGAGAAAGACAATACCATGCATGCATTTATCAAAAAGAACCTCGATATGCTTGGCGCGGATAATGCCAGGGTATTGAAGATGGATGTTTTCGGCTATCTCAACACCTGTTCCGACTCTTTTGATTTTATTTTTGCCGGTCCGCCCTACGCATTAGGTACGATAGATGAATTGCCAAAGATTATCGTAGCTAAAAAAATGATCGCAAGGAATGGATTTTTTATACTGGAACATACCCCGCGCAATCAATACGAGAAATTTGAAGGTTTTCGTTTTATGCGAAATTATGGCAGCACTTTATTCTCTTTCTTTGCATGCGAAGTATAATTTACGGGTTTATTCGGCTACGAGTCTTTATCTGCACAGCGCTTAAAAAAATCCAATAAAGCAGTAAACAAAAAATCAAACATGCAAAGACCGCTATTCATAACAGGTATCGGAACAGATGTAGGCAAAACCCTTATATCTGCCATTGTTACAGAAGCTTTGTGTGCCGATTATTGGAAACCCATACAAGCGGGTTTTGAGCAGGGAACCGATGCAGAATGGGTAAAGCAGATGCTTTCCAACCCTTTCTCCGTAATACATAAGGAATTATACAAACTCCATACACCGGCCTCGCCCCATATTGCTGCGCAGATTGACGGGGTTACTATTGATGTGGCTAAAATAAAAGAACAGGCCGTTTTGCTTATGCAGGGTCCGCCAGACAAACCGTTGATTATAGAAGGCGCAGGTGGATTATTGGTACCTTTGCATGAACATCTGATGGTAGCCGACCTGATCAAAAACCTGGATGCAAAGGTTATACTGGTGAGCAGAAATTATCTTGGCAGTATCAATCATTCTTTGCTCACTGCCTCGTATTGCCGTTCGAACAATATTGATGTAGCCGGATGGATCTTTAATGATGATTATATGCAGTATGAAGATGAAATTGTTTCATGGAGCGGATATGCTTCTTTGGGATCGGTTCCTAAACTGGAAGAGATCAATCCATCAACGATTAAAGAACAGGCAAACCGGTTAAGAACAGGTTTATTGAAAAAATTACCAATTGAATGACCAAAGCGGAACTCAGAAAAGAATACAAAGCAAAAAGAGCGGCGCTCCATGGCGGCGAGCGGCTTCGTATGGATGATTTGATGTTATTACAGTTTCAGCAGTTCGATTTTTCCTCTATTGAAACCCTGTTTTCGTATTGGCCGCTTGATGCGCATGGCGAACCCAATACCCATCTTTTTTCAGGCTATCTGCGCCATATGGTTCCGGGCTTAACCATAGCTTACCCCGTAACCGACGAGAGTTCCATTTCCATGACTGCCCTGGCTATTCATGAGGACACTGTTTACCAAACAAACGAATGGGGGATTACAGAGCCCAAAGAAGGGTATGTATTACTTCCGGAACAGATAGACCTGGTGCTGGTTCCTTTGCTCGTATTTGATCAGAAAGGTTATCGGGTAGGATATGGAAAAGGATTTTACGACCGTTATCTCTCACGCTGCCGGAAAGATGTTATTTCTATTGGGTTCTCTTATTTTGAGCCTGTTGATGAAATCAGCGATACAGATCAATTTGATGTACCTTTATCTTATTGCATCACGCCGCAAAAGACTTATGAATTTTAACACGATCTTCCTAAAATCATTCCGTGTTTTACTATTGCCACTGGCTGCTTTGTACGGATTGATCATTTATATACGCAACCGGCTCTTCGATAGGAATTATCTCAAATCGGCAGATTTCAATTTTCCATTGATCTGCATAGGAAATCTTTCTGTAGGCGGAACGGGCAAATCGCCCATGGTAGAATACCTCGCAAAACAATTGAAGAACGAATTCAAAATAGGTACGTTAAGCCGGGGATACAAAAGAAAAACCAAAGGATACGCATTGGCCGATGCCGGCACGACAGCTTTGGAAATAGGGGATGAACCCATGCAGTTTTATAACAAGTTTCCAGACGTAGCCGTGGCCTCCTGTGAAGAAAGGATTGTAGGCATCCCACATATGCTCCAGGATGTACCGGACTTACAGGCGATCATTTTGGATGATGCATTTCAACATCGGACCATTCGTGCAGGATTTAATATTTTACTGACTGAATACGGCAATCTTTATTCACACGATTTTTTTCTGCCAACCGGCGATCTGCGTGATGAATGGGCATCGGCCAAAAGAGCCCAGGTGATTGTGGTTACCAAATGTCCATATAACCTTACCGCCGAAGCCAAACAAAAAATTATCCGAAGCCTTAATCCCGATGCGGCACAGAAAGTATTTTTTACCACTATTGAATATGGAACACCCTATCATATTGTTAACAAAAAAGATGAATGGCTGTTAACACCCCGCGATGAGGTATTACTCGTTTGCGGTATCGCCAACCCCAAACCCCTGAAAGAATACCTTCATGAAAAAACACATACTTATTATCAGCAGGATTATTCTGACCACCATATCTTTTCGATAGATGACCTGAATGAGATCGTTGATAATTTTGAACAAATACATGCAAAAGACAAACTGATCCTTACCACTGAGAAAGATGCCGTAAGGCTCATCAAATTTTCGGACCAACTTGCCTCATTACCCATGTATGTATTACCCATACAGCACTATTTTTTATTCGACGAAGGTGAGCCGTTCACTGAACTGGTAAAAGAATTTATCAGGAACTTTCGTTTCAATCCAGCACAATGAGCAAGAAAAAAACAAAACAGAAATCAAAGCCAAAATCAAAGATAGTTGCACAGGCTACACTGAAAGGAAAGCTTGAAGTTACCCGCAGCGGCATGGGCTATGTAATTGTAGAAAATGTTACCGGCGATGTATTGGTGCGCCCCGGCGATTTCAATACCGCCTTAAACGGTGATACCGTTCGCGTTAAAGTGATCAAGGAAAATATGCGAACCGGTAAGAAAGAAGGAAAAATCATGGAAGTGGTTACGCGTAAGCAAACAGAGTTTATTGGCCATATTCAACTCTCAACTAATTATGCATTCTTTATTCCGGATACGGATAAACCGATGCCCGATCTTTTTATTCCCTTGGCCGATCTGAATGGTGCAAAAAACAAAGACAGGGTAGTAGCCCGTTTAGTAAAATGGGACAGGGATGATAAAAAGCCCGTTGGCATGGTCGTAAATGTAATGTTACCCGAAGATGAAAATGATGCGGCCATGAAGGAATTACTGGCACAAGCCGGTTTTCCGTTATTCTTTCCGGAAGATGTATTGGAAGAATCTGAACGTTTACCGGATGTATTGGATAGTGAAGAGATCAAGAAAAGAAGGGATTGCCGCGAGATACTAACCTTCACCATTGATCCGGCGGATGCAAAAGATTTTGATGATGCCATTTCATTGCGAAAACTATCCAATGGTAATTATGAAATAGGTGTGCATATCGCTGATGTGAGTTACTATGTTCATCCGGAAACAGAACTTGACGAAGAAGCCTATAAACGAGCCACATCTGTTTATTTGCCCGACCGTGTGAACCCAATGTTGCCGGAAAGGATCTCGAATGAATTGTGTTCGCTCCGTCCGCATGAAGACAAGTTCACATTCTCCGCCATATTTCAGATGACAGCTAAAGGAGACGTAAAGCAATACTGGTTGGGTAAAACCGTAATTCATTCCAACCACCGTTATGCTTATGAAGATGTACAGGAGATTATCGAAACCAAAAAAGGGATTCATGAAGAAGAGGTCTTATTGTTAAATGATATCGCCCAGCGTTTACGTAAAACCCGTTTCAGCAAAGGCGCTATCAATTTTTCTTCTTCCGAAGTGCGGTTCAAATTGGATGAGAAAGGAAAACCGGTGGGTGTTGTGGTGAAAGAAAGCAAAGAATCACATCAACTGATTGAAGAATTTATGTTGCTGGCCAACAGAACGGTTGCAGAAAATGTAGCCAAACTGAATATCAATAAAAAACCGATCCCGTTCCCATACCGCGTGCACGACCAACCCGATGCAGAAAAACTAGCGCCGTTTATTGTATTCGCAAAAAAACACGGGCATTCATTTGATGTATCCTCTCCTGAAAAAATCGCATTCAGTTTCAATACCATGTTGGCAGAAGCCAAAGGAAAGCCCGAGCAGCATGTACTTGAACAACTTGGTATACGTACCATGGCCAAAGCCATTTATACAACCGAGAATATCGGTCACTATGGTTTGGCTTTTGAACACTACTGTCATTTTACTTCTCCCATTAGACGATACCCGGATGTATTGGTGCATCGGGTATTGCAATCCATCATCGAAGACAAACCGATGGTTGATAAAAAGATGGAAGAAAAATGCAAACACAGCAGCGAAAGAGAAAAAGCCGCGGCAGAATGCGAACGTGCCGGCAATAAATACAAACAGGTAGAATTCCTGCTGGGACATCTGGGTGAAACATTTGAAGGCGTGGTTAGCGGCGTGGCATCCTTCGGGTTCTGGGTAGAAACCCTGGCACATAAATGCGAAGGACTGGTCAGTATCATCAGCCTCTCAGATTATGATGATTTCCGTGTAATAGATGGCGATTATAGCCTTGTAGGCAGAAGAAGTGGCCGTACTTTCCGTATGGGAGATAAAGTAACCATCCGCGTAGTTGCTGCCAATCTTGAAAAAAGACAACTGGATTATGAGTGGGTGATGGAAGCGGGGAGGGAGGAAAGCAACACGGAAAAGTCAAAATTGAAAAATAAAAAAAATAAGTAGTCCTCTCTGTGAGTCCCTGTTCCTCGTGCGCTCTGTGTTAAAATATATTATTGAGTAGTACTAAGTTTAATTTTTTTGTCAACACAGAGCGCAAGGAGATGAGTAGTTACCTAGATATATCTTCCTTGAATACAATACCGTGAAAAGCAAGTGAGCTCAATACCGGCTCATAAATAGCCGGGATGATCGGAATATGCAATCCTCTTTCATTGATCTTTCCTTCCAGCAATAAAGTAGCTGCAATCCCCAAAGGCAATCCAACCGTTTTCGCCATCGCTGTTCGTAAATTA
>CAZFKE010000026.1:0-27999 GCA_964519475.1 uncultured Sediminibacterium sp. | reverse complement strand
CTTGACTTCATATCCAATCTCATGCATCATCACAATCATATCCTTGTCCTGCTCATGCAATACCCATTTCTTTTCAAGAATGAATTGCAAGATGTCGGCCTTGCTGCAGATACCTTTATTGATCAACGTATCATCTTCCAACCCCAAATAAAGGAACTGGTTTTGCAAAGGCCCGTCGGATGAACCGATAAACATATTTTTTTCAGAAAACTGATTTTTCAGAAACGCAGAAATGGTTAATCCATCCGTATGTATCAGCAGCTGCTCATCGGTTAATCCCAATTGAATAATCCTGTTCCATCCCTTACAAAAATCCGGGTGTCGTAAGGTAGTACGTACAAATGTTTCTGTTTCTTCCAACCCGTAAATCGGTATATAATTCAATGAATCGCGGTTAGGGTAATAAGCAAGTTGCCCCAGACCTTCAATAGCTACTTCGGCACACCCCGAAAAAAGCCCTTCATACTTTTGCCTTTTCACTTTCGACTTTTCCCTGAAAACCGCTCCCGCTTTCCCCGCCAGCAGCACATTTCTCGGGTTCCAGCTGATTTTATAATGCCATGGATTATCATCGCTTTCCGGCGCCACCAACCCGCCGCAATGCGAAAGAAAAGAATCAATACGGCCACCTTCTTCCCGGATCCGGTGAATCAATTGCATCGCACTCATATGGTCGATGCCCGGATCTAATCCCATTTCACACAAAAACAAAAGACCCTTTTTCTCAATGTCACCTGCCAAAGCCTTGATCTTTTCATCCACATATGAAGCCGTCAGCAAATGTTTACCTACAGCCAGGCAATCCATTGCCACAAAAAAATGCAGGGCAGGGGGCAGGAGAGAGATCACCACATCAGCGTTTCTGATCAATTTCATTCGCTCTGTTTCATTTTCGATAGAAACACCCACGGCTTTTACCCATTCATCTTTACCAACTTTTGATTGAACGGATTCCAGGTCCTTATCCGCAACGGTAACTAGCCAGTTTTTCGCGTTAGCGGTCTGTTTCAGGTAATCGATTAAAACAGTAGCAGATTTTCCGGCGCCAAAAAGGAGGATATGTTTCATTGAATAGGATTATAAGCGTACCAATCTGTTGATGGCAGAATCTAAAGATACCGCTCTTACAGATGATATTTTTATTGGTTACAGACTACACAGATTACCCGGAAAGAATCTGCGAAAACCTGAGCAATCTTTGGCTAAAATCAAAGAATTTACAGGTTAGATAGTTATAAAAACAGCTTCATTCCAGCCATTCACAACTGTGGATAAAAGCACTGAAAAAACAGCTGTTTTTAGCATCCTTTCCCCTCCAAAAAAGCTATCTTCGCCACCGCTGAAAACAGGCGTCTTTTAACCCCTGTTAACGAACCTTAAATTTAGTACGAGGATACACACATGGAAGAGAATCAATTACCTGAACAGACCAACGATAACGACCGTATCATACAGGTAAATATCGAAGAACAAATGAAGACCGCTTATATCGACTATTCGATGTCGGTTATTGTGGGCCGCGCCCTGCCCGATGTAAGGGATGGCTTTAAACCTGTTCACCGCCGTGTGTTATATGCGATGAACGAATTAGGTAATAACAGCAATAAACCCTATAAAAAATCAGCCCGTATCGTGGGTGAAGTAATGGGTAAGTATCACCCGCACGGTGATGCGTCCATTTATGACACGTTGGTGCGTATGGCACAGGACTGGACCATGCGTTACACACTGGTTGACGGGCAAGGTAATTTCGGTAACCAGGATGGCGACCCGCCTGCTGCCATGCGTTATACCGAGGCCCGTTTACAGAAGCTGGCAGAAGCCATGCTGGATGATATCGAAAAAGAGACCGTTGATTTTCAACTGAACTTTGACGATTCTTTAAAGGAACCCTCTGTTCTCCCAACCCGTATCCCGCAATTGCTCGTAAACGGATCATCCGGTATTGCCGTAGGTATGGCCACCAACATGATGCCCCATAACTTAGGGGAAGTGGTGGATGGTTGTATCGCTTATGTAGACAACCGCGATATCCCCGTTGAAGAACTCATCAATTATGTAAAAGCACCCGACTTTCCAACAGGTGGTGTGATATATGGAATGGAAGGCGTGAAACAGGGACTGCTAACAGGTCGTGGCCGGGTAGTACTGCGTGGGAAATGCCATGTAGATACCAAAGCCAGCGGGCGTGAACAGATCGTGATCACAGAAACGCCTTACCAGGTAAATCGCGACCAGCTTACAGACCGTATTGGCCAGTTGGTAAATGATAAAACCATTGAAGGCATTGCCCACGTAAACAACGAGAGCAATATGCGCGAAGGTACCCGTATTGTGCTCGACCTGAAAAGAGATGTAGTGGCACAGGTAATCATTAACCAGCTCTACAAATTCACCGAATTACAAACCAGTTATGGTATCAATAACGTAGCCATCAGTAAAGGAAGGCCCCGTGTGATGAACCTGAAAGACCTGATTGCCGAGTTTATTGAATTCAGGATGGAAGTGGTGATCAGGCGTGCGAAATTCGACCTGCGTAAAGCAGAAGAACGTGCCCATATCCTGGAAGGTTACCTGAAAGCATTGGATCACCTGGATGAAGTGATCCGTTTGATCCGCGCCAGCCGTACACCGGATGAGGCCAAAGAAAACCTGATCGCCAAAAGCAAAGAAGAGAAATGGAGCCTTAACCAGCAACTGTTCTCTGATATTACCAATGAGCTTTACCAACAGGCCGACGGCTTATCCGAAGCACAGGCCAAAGCTATACTGGAACTGCGTTTGCAGCGTTTAACCGGTATGGAACGCGATAAGATCGTGGAAGAATTCACCGGTCTGGTCAATACCATCAAACACCTGAAAGAATTATTAGCCAGCGAACCTTTACGTTTTGAACTGATCAAGACCGAATTACTTGAAATAAAAGAGAAATTCGGCGATGCTCGTAAATCAGAGATCCAGTACCTGGCCGATGAAATGCGTATAGAAGACCTGATCGAAGATGAAGATGTGGTCATCACCATTTCTCATCTGGGTTATATCAAAAGAACCTCTGCCACAGAATACCGCCAGCAACGCCGTGGCGGCAGGGGAGCGGTAGGTAGTAAAACCCGCGAAGAAGATTTTGTAGAACACCTTTTTGTTGCCTCAACACACGGTACCATCATGTTCTTTACCGAAAAAGGCCGCTGCTTCTGGATGCGTGTTTACGAGATCCCTGAAGGAGAAAAGCAAAGTAAAGGAAGGGCCATCCAGAACCTGATACAGTTGCCCGGCGATGACAAGGTAAAAGCCATCATCGATGTAGATAAATTAGACGATAAGGAATACGTACAAAGCCATTATATCGTACTTTGTACCAAGAAAGGGATCATCAAAAAAACACCGCTGGATGATTTCAGCCGACCCAGGGCCAACGGTATCATCGCCATCACCATTAATGAAGGGGATGAGTTGTTATCCGCCCGTTTAACAGATGGCCAGCAGGAGATCATGATGGCAGTGAAGAGCGGCCGTGCCATCCGTTTCCCTGAAAACAAAGTGCGCCCAACAGGCCGCGGAGCCATTGGGGTTGCCGGTATTGAAGTGGATGATGAGAAAGATGAAGTAGTGGGTATGATCTGTATTAACAAAGACGATGCTACCCGCACTATTCTCGTAGTAAGTGAAAAAGGATTCGGCAAACGTACCGCTGTAGATGAATACCGGATCACCAATCGCGGAGGCAAAGGTGTTAAAACCATCAATGTAACAGACAAAACCGGAAGTTTGGTCGGTATTTTGTATGTAACAGAGAAGGAAGACCTGATCATCACCTGTAAGTCCGGAATTACCATCCGTACCGGTATCCAGGATATCAGGGAAGCCGGAAGGGCTACGCAGGGGGTTACTTTGATCAGGTTGGATGAAGGGGATGAAATTGCTGCTATCTCTCAGATTGAAGAAGACGAGGAGCCGGTAGCCTCAACGGAATCAACTGATCAGCCTGCAACAGAAGGGGATACCCATGAAGAAACCCCCAATGAAAATTCGGACGATACAACCACAGATAAACAATAATTAACAACCTCCTATTTTATGAAGAAACTTTTATTGCTTGCCATGTTTACGGTTACTGCGCAAATGATATTTGCGCAGGACCTGAAAAAGGTACAGACCAACTACCTGATCAACAAAATTGAAGATGCCAAAACAGAAGTAGATAAAGTAATGGCTGATCCAAAACAATCAACAAAACCCGATGCACTGTTCTGGAAAGCCAAAGTATATGCAGCTGTTTATAAAGACGATAAACTACGTGATAAATACCCGAATAGTCTGAAAGATGCAGATGAAGCTTTTCAAAAATATACAGCTGCCGATCCGGGCCTGCTGCAGGTAAAAGACAAGGGGGCGGAAGGTTATTTTGATATCTATTCCACCGTTTTCAAAGCCGGTGTAAATAATTTTAATACCAAGAAATGGGAAGATGCCGCAACTTATTTTAAATATGCCGTTCAATACAGTGATATCATTTTCAAAAATAAGTTCAGCAACGCCAATATTGCATTTGATACCACTTCTATTTTATACCTCGCTTATGCTTACCAGAATGCAGCAAAACCGGCAGAAGCAGCTAAATATTATAGCCGTCTTGCAGATAGTAAAATAGGAGGCGACAGCTACCTGGATATTTATAAATTCCTGGCCAACCACTATACGATCGTAAAAGATGAAGCAAATTTTAAAAAATACATAACCATAGGAAGGGAGCTCTACCCCAACTATGCATGGGATGAATTTGAGATCGATTTCATGGACCAGAACCTGAGCCTTGCAGAAAAAACCAGCCTGTATGATAAAGAGGATGCCGCCGGAACCATGTCAGAGATCAAGTACCTGCAGTTTGGTGATATTTTTGTGAATGCCAAAAACAAAGACAAAAACCTGGACAGTGTTAAACAACGCATGTACACATTAAAAGCCGCTGAAGCGTATAAAAAAGCTTTCGCCAAAAATTCACAAAATGGTATTGCTTCTTTTAATGTAGGCGTGATCTATTACAATCTTTATGGTGACTATGATGACCAGTATGCAGCCAATATCCGTACCATGCAGGGAATCAATGCCGACAGGCCCGTAGAGAAAGACCCCAAGAAAAAAGCCGCCGCCGATGCCGCTGTAAAAGCAAAACTGGAACCCATCCGCATAGCCCAGGCCAATCTCGAAAAGCCATTAATGGATAACCTTGACCAATCTATTGAATGGCTGGAAAAATCATATAACATTCTCAAAGCCAAAGCTACCCGCACCGGCACAGAGAAGAATGTGATCAATAAATCAGTTGATTTCCTTGCAAATTTATACGCCTACAAACGCGACAGGAACCGTGGTAAAGACGCCAAGGCTTTTGACGCCTTTGATGCCAAGTATAAAGAGTATGATGCCTTGCATGCAAAATTTTAATAGCTGGATATTCTTAAAAAAAACGTTGGTCTACAGCCAACGTTTTTTTTGTCCCCGTATCTCATAAATAAATCTAAGGGTAAATAAACTTCTGCAGGTAGCCAATAACCCATCGCTTTATCCCTTAGCAAGAATCGATTCCGTTTCACTGGGTTCCTTTCCGGGTGCATCCTGGCAGATAAGAACAGATACTATTCCATATCTGATTACTGTTTGATATGCGTATCAATCAAAGACAATTCGGGGATGGCCGCCGGTAATGGTTATCGAACGTACAGGACGCATCTATTTAGTTTTGTTCCATAGTTTCAGCGGCCTGAATGAACCTTCATCGGAAAAGAAAAAACAAAATGATAAAAAAATGAATATATGATCTATGATAGTAATAATTTCAGGTTCTAAACTTAATCTATGACACAATTCACATTTAAGATCGCGGATCTTGAAAAACTGATTCAGGGTAAAAAGGGTAACCTGTTGGTAGAAATTGTAGACGGAAAACCCAAAGCCAAAGTGGTGCCTGCGGCAGGTAAACATTCAGATGGCACACATCATCTTACATTAGGCGCTACTGCCCAACCAACAGAAGAGCCGGGTATCGACGGCTGTCCTTATCCTCCGGGTTGCAACTAATCAGAAAACAAAGATGATTACTTACCTGAAAGAAAAGCCCATGCTTCCATAAAAGAAGAAGCGTGGGCTTTTTCTTTAAAACCTTTCGCTGTGCGCTGTTTAACATAATATTGAGTCTACCAATACTTTACGAAGTAGGAGAGATGTGGAAAAGAACTTTTGAACGTTTAAAATAAATTCCTTCCGCGTTCATATTACAATCTTAAGATATCAATTAGAATTTTCCAAAAAAAAAGATCTAACACTTATTTTAACCATGTTGTATAAGCTTTTCACCGATTTTGTATTAAAAAATATAAAATACTTTTTAACTATTAAAACTTTTTTTTATTTTAATAGTTAAGTTATAAAGTTTTTTAATAAGTATGGATAACATTAGTTTAACTGATACTGTAACACTTACTGATATGCTTAATGAATATATTATTAAGTACGCAAAAATGATAGACGAAGGAGCCACCGATAAAGAATTTACAGCTTGTGAGAGGATAATAGATATTCTTCAAATCGAACTTTATAGACGAAAAATATATAACCAACTTGATGACATTAGCATGTTTTTTGACTTTGAATAAAGATCAGCTTAGCCAGTATTTGAAAGTCAGTTTTTAAATCATAAACCTCTTTGTTATTGTCAACTACTTTTAAAGTGACCAAATAGTGGAAAATCCACACCTGCGCTGTTTAACATAAAAGTTAGTTATCAGTGTTTCCCTTGCCTTGTCCGGTTATTGCGAATTTTCTTCCCATCCTATGAAATCCACTGTATTATTGGATGGAAATTCGCAATAACCGGACACCCTGCGAGGTACGAGCCGGTATTAGACAAAGGGAAACAATGATAACTGTATATTATGTTACTCAGGTAGGGCTGTGAAGCCCGTTTCGTAAGTTTTAGCGCTAGCGTTTACGAAAGGGGCGGTGCGGGAGAAAGGTTTTAAGAAAAAAGAAGCGCGGAGCAGCGAGTTAAAAACGAGCCTAATACTCCCGACCTTAAAATGGAAAAATTTCTGCATGCAAACTAAAAAAGAAATTAAAATCAATTTGCAGGGTAAATAGATGTATAGTATATTTGGACTATGAAACTAAAATTTTTTAACCCAGAGAATCTTGAAAAGAATTTAAAAGCAACAGTCCATAAAACTGGAAAATTGGGATTTACCGTTGAATCCGCTAAAAAAATGGACCTTAAGCCTGGAAAGGGAGCTGCAATAGGCATAAACGAAGAAGATGAGACTGACCAAAATTTATATGTTATCATACATCCTAATAGGACAGAAGGGTCATTTAATGTAAGTAAAGCTGGCAGCTATTATTATATTAATACTAAGGCCTTATTTGATAGCCTTAAAATAGATTACGTTAAAGATTCAGTTGTTTATGATATTTCAAGTCAAACAATTAATAATCAAGACTTATTTGTATTAAAAAGGAGAGAAAAGACGAAAAATTCAGCCAAAACAATTGAATAATGGAGAGTGAAATATTAATTTACCAGTCTACAAACGGAGATGTTAAGATAGATGTAAGGCTTGAAAACGAAAATGTATGGTTAAACCAAAGCCAAATGGCTTTGTTATTTCAAAAGTCTAAATCATCCATAAGCGAGCACGTAAAAGAGATATTTAACGAGAAAGAATTGGATGAAAAGTCAGTTGTTCGGAAATACCGAACAACTGCCGCAGATGGAAAGTCTTATAATACAAGCTTTTATAATCTAGATGTTATAATATCGGTTGGATATCGAGTTAAAAGTCTACAAGGTACCCAATTTAGAATTTGGGCAACTAACCGTTTAAAGGAGTATATAATTAAAGGGTTTACGCTAAATGACGAAAGATTAAAATCAGGCAATCAACCAAATTACTTTGACGAACTACTTGATAGGGTTCGCGATATTCGTACTTCTGAAAGGCTTTTCTACCAAAAAGTAAAGGACATATATGCCACAAGCATTGATTATGATTCAACATCAGACGTTACTCAAAAATTCTTTGCTACTCTTCAGAATAAATTACATTGGGCAATACATAGGCATACTGCTGCTGAGCTAATTTACCAGAGAGCCAACGCAGATAAAGAAAATATGGGTTTGACTTCATGGAAATTAGATAAAATACGAAAAGCTGATGTACTTGTAGCGAAAAACTACCTTACTCAAAACGAACTTACACAGCTCAACCTGTTGGTTGAACAATATCTTGCTTTTGCTGAAGCACAAGCCCATATGCAGCGACCCATGTATATGAAAGACTGGATTAAAAAACTTCACGATATCTTAACCATAAACGAAAGAGAGATACTGCTAGATGCCGGTAGAATTAGCAAGAAGATTGCCGAAGAACTTGCGGAAAAGCAATATGAAAAGTATATCCAAAAACAAAAACAAATTGAGGCAACCGATAGCCTTAAAGAATTAGAAAAAGACCTAATAAACTTGACAAGTTTATCTAAAAAAAATAACCGCTAATAACCGAAAAAAGGGCGCAAATATAGGAGTTAGGTTGTGTGAAACCAGGTCTGCGTTATCATATACTTGTGGAAAAGTGGGGCTATTTTATCCAAAATCCAAAACGTATATTCGCTAAATGAGTAAGCCACTTATTTGATTAAGTGGCTTATCCTAAAATACGAAGTAGCAAGAAACGTGAACGGTCTATGGAAGTTTGTAATTTGGTTCGCGGCCACCTTCCGAAAACGAATTAGTTCATAAGATTCCGCTGCTCCCTTCAAGACTCTCAGCCTAAAAACTGAGAGTATTTTTTTGTGTCTGTAAAGTAAATATAAATAACCGTTCGATACAAAAAAGAACAATCTAAAACATTTGTCCGCAATTATCCACCAACTTACGCATTTGTCAATAACTAAAACTCAATACAAACAACAATACACGTTCAAAGATAGAAGCAGAGCCTTTTTTCTTAAATCCTTTCGCTGTGCACTGTTTAACATAATATTAATTATAAGAATTATAAAATAAATAAAAAACAAGCTGTAATTCCCTGCCAATAAGGATTTCAGCCATATAGCAGCGAATAGCATTATTATATTCCCGGGAAATAACTCGTTTTGCAGACCATTTTATAAATAAGATTGAAAGGTTTCCAATAAACGGATCTGGTTGGCAGCACGTACATAATTATGACCCGGGTACCGGCTTCCATAATATATATCATTATTGAGGTGGTCTGTTAAAAACCGGAGTGCCTGCATATAGATCAGCATTTCTCCGGCAAAATAAAAATGATCCTTTTCAAAATTACTCAGCCCATCGTTCATCCCGGACAGGTAACCTTTTTGAATGGCTTCCAGGAATGGTTTCCGGATACGGATCTTGCCAAGATCGCTTTCTTCTTCAGATACCGGACAAACATAGGTTCGGATCATATCGCCCACATCACTCAGAAAAAAACCGGGCATAACCGTGTCCAGATCAATTACACAAATACCTTTTTGCTCATTATTAAATAGAATATTACTGATTTTGGTGTCGTGATGGGTTACTCTTTTATGTGCATCGGGGTTTTGAATATAGGATGCATATCTTTTTACAATCCCTTTTTGGGACTCCATCATGCGTATATGCTGAGCAGATTCTTTGATCCGATTCGGGTTCCCGTTTTGCAGGGCTTGCTCAAATTGTGCGTAACGTAAACTAAGGTTATGAAAATCAGGCAAGGTAATATGCAGCTTCACGGCATCAAATCCTTTTAATAAAGACGTAAACAAACCAAACTGGCTGGCCGCCTCATATGCCTGTTCCGGTGTTTCCACTACATCGATCGTATGCGAACCCGCCACCCATTCAAAAACGCGGTAATACTTACCATCCAGACCAATCAATGTGGATCCATCCTTTGTTTTAACAGGCGCTGTAAACAGGTAAGCCGGGGCATGTTCAGACAGGTATCCGGATAAAAGATTCAGGTTAACATCGATCTGCCAGGGCTGTTGAAATACCCGGCTGTTTACTTCCTGTAATATATATGTCTGTTCATCGGCCTCAACCTTAAAGGTATGATTGATCAATCCCGATGTAACCGGAAAAAATGCCGCGTTTTGCCATCCGTATAATTGCTGTATTGTTTTCTGAATAAATATTTCCATAACGGTAATGCAATTTATCTTTTTCAGTTTATCTCATGTATATCTATTCGTAACTTTATGAAGTATGGTAAGATGGTTAAAAAAGCTAAAAGATAACAAAACTAAAATCTATTTTACCCTCTTTAACTATTTAAACGGTTTTAACCTACTCATATGAAAGAATACGATAACCTCATCGAAGCCCTTAACGATCTTAAAAGCCGCGGCTTTACTACCGACTTTAATATTGCATTTGACAGTATTGCCTGTAGCCAATCCGGCAAAGCCCTCTCTCCTGCTGAATTTGAGATTGTTGAACACCATCGTTTTGAAGGCGATACCGACCCGGATAATTCCAGTGTACTGTATGCAATTCAATCGCATGATGCCAGCATAAAAGGCATCCTTATCAATGCCTATGGCGTATACAGCGATGCAGTAAGCGATGCGATGATACAAAAGCTGAAGATGAATGAATAATTCAATTATTTTCATGGCTGATTTTTTACAGTAAACATTTCTCAAAACAAACATACATGCTCCACCGCAGAAAATTTCTTCAATTAGGCTCATTAGGACTGAGCTCATTTTCATTTGCAGGATTTACTACCGGCAAAGCTGCCACTCGCAAGCCCATTGTGATCTCTACCTGGGATGCCGGCATTGCCGCTAATGCTGCAGCCTGGAAAGTACTACGGGCCGGTGGCCGCGCCCTGGATGCCGTGGAACAGGGTGTGATGGTTACAGAAGCATCGCAAAACTGCTGTGTGGGTTTGGGTGCCAATCCCGACAGGGATGGATATGTAACCCTCGACTCCTGTATTATGGATGAGCACGCCAATTGTGGAAGCGTGGCATTTCTGGAACGAATTAAACATCCGGTTTCCGTAGCCCGCAGGGTAATGGAAAAAACACCGCATGTAATGCTGGTAGGATCGGGTGCACAACAGTTTGCCGTGGAACAGGGCTTTACTTTGGAGCCGCAGAAATTATCGGATGATGCTGAGAAAGCTTATAAACAATGGCTCAAGAAAAGTGAATACAAACCCGTGATCAATATTGAAAATACAAACAAGCAAACCGCTTTTGCACCCACAAAATTTGATAACGGCGAATGGAACCACGATACCATCGGCATGGTAGCCATGGATGCCGCAGGCAATGTAAGCGGCAGCTGTACAACCAGTGGCATGGGTTTTAAAATGCGCGGCAGACTGGGCGACTCCCCTATTATTGGTGCCGGATTATTTGTTGATAATGAAGTAGGCGCTGCAACCGCTACCGGACAGGGTGAAGATGTGATACGTATCTGCGGCTCACATCTTGTAGTGGAATTGATGCGGCAGGGCTTATCTCCCGAGAATGCCTGCAAAAAAGCAGTAGAGCGAATCATTAAAATAAAAGGAGCCCATGCTAAAGATATTCAGGTGGGTTTTATCGCCATTAATAAACAGGGCGAATATGGAGGATACTGTATCCAGAAAGGCTTCAACTTTGCAGTATGTTATGCAGATGATAAGAATTTTATGGTGGATGGGAAATTCCTGATTTAACAGGTTGTTGGTAGTCTGTTGTTATCACAATTAAATACCTGGTATTGACATTAGAGATCGCTGTTTTTAATATTCATTCTGCGCTACTGGCAGCCGCTGCGGGTGCTGACAGGCTTGAGTTATGTGAGAATCCTGTAGAGGGAGGCACAACGCCTTCTTATGGTACCCTGAAAATAGTAAGGGAGAAAATTTTCATTCCGGTTTTTCCAATTATACGTCCGCGTGGTGGCGATTTTTTCTTTACCGAAGAAGAGTTTGAGGTGATGAAAAAAGATATCAGCCTTTGTAAAGAACTACAATTTGAAGGGGTGGTTATAGGCTTATTAAATACCGACGGTACTGTTCAAAAAGAATCTACCCAACAATTGGTGGATCTTGCCTATCCCATGGAAGTCACATTCCACCGTGCATTTGACCGTACAGCAGAACCCTTACAGGCATTGGAAGACATTATTGCCTGCGGCTGCACACGCATCCTAACCAGCGGCCAGGTGCCCAATGCATGGGATGGTAAACAACTTATCAAAACCCTGGTAGAAAAAGCCGCAGATCGTATCCTTATCATGCCAGGTAGTGGTGTAAGAAGTAATCATATATCAGAGCTGGCAAAATTTACCGGGGCCGTTGAATTCCATTCATCTGCACGCAAAATACTTTCCAGTAACATGTTATTTGTTGCGGAAACCATGCAGGAAGAATTAAGTTCTTTTTCTGTGGATATTGATGAGATTAAAAAAATGAAAAAACTGCTATAATTTATCTTGAATATTGCATTTCAAATGGGAGTTATTCCAAAGGTAAAAATGGTGCTTGCAGACGAAATACGAAAAGAACATTCCCGCACCCAGGCATTAAACATTGCTGCCTGGGCATGTGCTTCCAAAAAGAATTGTAAGGAATTGATGAAATGCTTTATGTCGGATGAGTA
The DNA here is from genome assembly GCA_964519475.1 of uncultured Sediminibacterium sp. Classification (GTDB taxonomy): domain Bacteria; phylum Bacteroidota; class Bacteroidia; order Chitinophagales; family Chitinophagaceae; genus Sediminibacterium. Next base: position 15,354 of record CAZFKE010000026.1, on the reverse strand, counting down.
CCGCCTGGCACAGAGAGCCGCATGGAGTGTAAGCTGGGTTGCCAGAAAAAAACCGGAAATGATCATGCCGTATATCAAAGACCTGGTTTTTCAAATGCAAAGAACAGATATCCACAATGCCGTTATCCGTAATTCAATCAGGATCCTGGAGCAAATGAATATCCCAAAAAAATTTCATGGAGAAGTGATGAATACCTGTTTTCATTTTATGGAAACGCCTTCCACACCTGCAGCTATCAAAGCTTTTTCATTAACTACACTGTTCAACCTTTCCAAACAATATCCCGAGATCAAACCCGAACTAATACTTATGATTACAGAGAACTGGGATCATGAAACGGCTGCATTTAAAAGCAGGGGAAGGAAAATATTAACCCAGTTGAATACATCAGAAATATAGCATTACCAATATCTCTCTGTGTAACGATTTGTCTTAGTATTTCTGTGTTGAAAACATCCCCCTGAAACAGCCAATTAACATTTCAACACAGAGCTCACAAGTTACATAGAGGAATACGGTTGACCCACAACAGCGGCCTTACATTTGTAATTACACATTTTTAATTGCTAATTATTAATAGAGCATACGAACCTTAATCGTTGCCTTTACTTCTCTCAATAATTCCAAAGCCTGTTTCGATAATTTCTTATCCACATCCAACACCACATACCCTATGGCATCATTGGTTTTCAGGTATTGTCCTACGATATTGATATTGTTTTTAGACAGCGCCGTATTGATGGCACTTAACACACCCGGTACATTATGATGTATATGCAAAATGCGGTGTGCATTCTCCACCGGTGGCAACCCAATGGCAGGAACCGTATGAGAGCCATTGGTAATACCTCTTTCCAGATACTGGAATAATTTAATACTTACATCTTCACCAATATTCTGTTGTGCTTCTTCTGTTGATCCGCCAATATGCGGCGTGAGAATCACATTGGATAAACCCTGTAATGGTGTTTCAAATGTATCGCCATTCTTTTCAGGCTCCCATGGATATACATCGATACCGGCTCCGCTTAACTGGCCTTCCTGCAAAGCGGTTGCAAGGGCTTTCAGGTCAACTACTTCTCCCCTTGCATAGTTAAGCAGGATAGAACCCTGTTTGAATGATTTCAATAAGGTTTTATTGATCAGGTTTTTTGTCTGGGCAGTTTCCGGTACATGCAGAGAAATAATATCGGACAGGGAAACCAGTTCTTTCAGGTTTTTAGCAGATGAAGCATTACCCAATGGCAATTTGGTTTCCGTATCATAGAACAAAACTTTCATGCCAAGGCTTTCTGCCAATACGCTTACCTGCGAGCCAATATTTCCATAACCGATAATACCCAGAGTTTTACCACGCAATTCATAACTGCCTTTGGCTTCTTTCATCCAGATGCCTTTATGGGCTGCTATGTTTTTGTCAGAGATCCGCCTGATCAGCATAATGGAAGCGCCGATCACCAATTCAGCCACACTTCTGGTATTGCTATAGGGGGCATTAAATACCACCACCCCGGCTTCGGTAGCCGCTTTCAGGTCAACCTGGTTAACGCCAATGCAAAAACAGCCGATCGCCTGCAGTTTATGTGCAGCAGCCAGCACTTTAGCTGTTATCTGGGATTTGGAACGGATACCCAATAAATGTACGTCTTTGATCTCTTTGATCAATTCGTCTTCGCTCAATGCCCCGCTTAGTTTTTTCACGTTTGTGTAACCATTGCTACGGAACTGCTGAACGGCTTTTTCGCTGATATTCTCCAGGAAAAGGATATTGATCCGGTCTTTCGGATAACTGGTAATTGCCTGCTTGTTCATAGATGCGAAAATAAATGTTATTTGTTTGCGTACCAATCACATAGTTTTCCACGTTAGTAGGCAGAGCTGATGCCTGAACCTATATTTGCCACTATTGTTAAAACACCCGTGCGAATGCTCAGACCGAAAATGATCCCATTACTTACTTTCCTCTTAATAGCCGCCTGCGGATCGAATCCCTCAACGGAGAAAAAAGAACCGGTAAAAACCAAAAAGCCTGCTCCATTTTCTGCTGTTACGCCCAGGGAGAAGGAATATTATAATAGTGCCATCGCTCCACTATACCATTCTTTGTTATTAAAGACGGGGTTTAATGGGGCTATTTTGCTGGCCAAAAACGGCGAGATTGTGTTTGAGGACTATCATGGATATATCAACCTGAAGACCAAGGAGCCTATCACATCCCATTCCACTTTTCATATTGCTTCCATATCCAAAACCTTTACCGCCGCGGTAATCCTGAAACTGATGGAAGAAGGCAAACTGAACCTGGAGGATAATGTTGAAAAATACCTACTGGGTTTCCCATACAGCGGCATTACTATTAAAGATCTGCTCTCGCACCGCAGCGGCCTGCCGAAATATGACCATTTTATGGATGGCAGTATCTCAACGGTGGTAATGGTGAGGAACAAAAAAGGTAAAATGGTAAAAAGGATCCGGACCAGCAAAGCACCTGTTCAGGTTACCGGCTTGCCCAGTAATAATGATTTGCTTCAGTACATGATCAAATACCGGCCAGCCCCGGAAGCCTCTCCCAACAGGCGTTACAGCTATTGTAATACCAATTACGCCATGCTGGCACTGATTGTTGAAAAGATTACCAATATGCCCTTCCCGGTATATATGCAGGAAAATGTGTTCAAACCCTTGGGTATGACCAGTACGTTTGTTTTCAGTATTAAAGACACGGCTAGATATATTCCTTCTTACAACTATAATAACAGCCCGTTCAAATTGCAGAAACTGGATTGTATTTATGGAGATAAAAATGTGTACAGTAACGTACGCGATCTATTGTTATGGGATAAGGCTTTATATTTTGGAAACTTTATCAGCCTAAAAAGCCTAGACATGGCGTTTCAGCCTTACAGCAACGAAAGCCGCGGCTTTAAGAACTATGGGCTTGGCTGGCATCTGCTGATCAAACCACCGGATCCAACCATCGTTTACCATAATGGTTGGTGGCATGGCAACAATGCTGTTTTCAAAAGGCTGGTAGCCGATTCAGCCACCGTAATTATTCTGGGTAATAAATTCAACCGCAATATATGGGCAGCGGGAAAAATGAGTTCTGTTTTCACCGGACATGCAGATACTACCCGTTTGGAAGAATAATTAACTGATAACCAACACTTATCAACACTACCCGTCCTGAAAAATCTATGCATAGGGATTTTGCCCAAAACCCCTATTTTTGCTGACTTTTTATACAAACTGAAGACATAAACCGACTTATGACCAATTCTTTGTTTTACGCCGTCCCGGCAATGGGATTGATTGGCCTACTTTACACGCTTGTCAAGTTTCTATGGGTTTCCAAACAAGATGCGGGTACAGATCGTATGAAAGAGATCAGTACCTATATCGCGGAAGGTGCTATGGCATTTCTGAAAGCAGAATACAAGATCCTTACGTATTTCGTGATCATTGTGGCTCTTTTATTGGGCTATATGGGTTATGCAGATGCACATAGCCACTGGAGTATTGCAGTAGCTTTTGTGTTAGGGGCTTTTTTTAGCGCTTTAGCCGGCTTTATTGGTATGAAAGTAGCTACCAAAGCCAATGTGCGCACCGCACATGCTGCCAGAACCAGTCTCAAAAAGGCATTACAGGTTTCCTTTACAGGAGGTTCTGTAATGGGAATGGGTGTTGCCGGGCTTGCGGTATTAGGTCTCGGTAGCCTATTTATTATTTTAAAGATGGTATTTGCCCCTACAGCTGCTGTTGACAGTGAAGAAATGAAAAGGGCTATTGAAGTATTAACCGGTTTCTCTCTGGGTGCAGAAAGCATTGCTTTGTTTGCCCGTGTGGGCGGCGGTATTTATACAAAAGCAGCCGATGTGGGCGCTGACCTGGTAGGTAAAGTAGAAGCCGGCATCCCGGAAGATGATCCGCGTAACCCGGCAACGATTGCCGATAACGTGGGCGATAATGTAGGTGATGTGGCTGGTATGGGCGCCGATCTGTTCGGAAGCTATGTGGCTACTGTTTTGGCTACGATGGTACTGGGAAGAGAAGTAACCGGAACCGGAGGCGCTGCTTTGGCTGATAATTATGGCGGTTTATCCCCCATCCTCCTGCCAATGCTGATTGCAGGTATGGGTATCCTGTTCTCCATCATAGGAACCTGGTTTGTAAAAATATCCGACAATGCAGGATTAAGCACCCAAAAAGTACAGAATGCCCTGAATATGGGAAACTGGGGTTCAATCATATTAACAGCTATCGCCTGTTACTTCCTCGTAACCTTTCTATTACCTGAACATATGTTATTGCGTGGGTTTGATTTTACACCTATGAAAGTGTTCGGTGCCATTATGGTGGGGTTAGCCGTTGGTACGTTAATGAGCATGATTACGGAATACTATACTGCCATGGGCAAACGCCCCGTAATGAGTATCATCCGGCAATCTTCTACCGGCCACGCAACCAATATTATTGGTGGATTGGCGGTAGGTATGGAGAGTACTTTATTACCCATTCTTGTATTAGCTTCGGGTATTTATGGTTCTTATTATTGTGCCGGTTTATACGGTGTGGCGATTGCCGCAGCCGGTATGATGGCAACCACGGCTATGCAATTGGCCATTGATGCTTTTGGTCCTATTGCCGATAATGCAGGTGGTATTGCAGAAATGAGTGAATTACCGAAAGAAGTACGTGAAAAAACGGATATCCTTGATGCAGTAGGTAACACAACTGCTGCAACGGGTAAGGGTTTTGCCATCGCTTCTGCTGCATTAACGGCGCTGGCTTTGTTTGCGGCTTTTGTAGGTATTGCAGGCATTGACGGTATCGATATTTATCATGCCGATGTATTGGCCGGTTTATTCGTAGGTGGCATGATCCCTTATATTTTCTCTTCACTGGCCATCCGTGCAGTAGGTGAAGCAGCAATGGCCATGGTAGAAGAAGTTCGCCGCCAGTTTCGTAGCATTCCGGGGATCATGGAAGGTACAGGCAAGCCTGAGTATGATAAATGTGTAGCCATTTCTACGGAAGCTTCTTTAAAGAAAATGATGTTACCGGGTGCGATCGCTATCTTATCTCCCTTACTTATCGGCTTCATTTTCGGACCCGAAGTATTGGGTGGTTTCTTAGCCGGCGCTACCGTAAGCGGTGTATTAATGGGTATGTTCCAGAACAATGCCGGTGGTGCATGGGATAATGCGAAAAAATCTTTCGAATCAGGTGTTGAAATCAATGGACAGATCTATTATAAAAAATCTGAACCCCACAAAGCTTCTGTAACCGGTGATACTGTTGGCGATCCGTTTAAAGACACTTCTGGCCCTTCGATGAATATCCTGATCAAACTGATGTCTATTGTTTCATTGGTTATTGCGCCAACACTTGCCCAATTACATAAAACAGATGCAAAATCAAAGCATGTGATTGAGCAGAAAATGGAAATGCGCATAACCGCTACAGATACTGCAGCACAACTTACCGCTACTGCCAAAGAAAATGACCTTAAAGGCTTTGTGGATGCTATCAGAAAAGACTTCCCTGCCAATGGAGATAAATTGTCTATTGAATATAAAGACGGTACATTAAGCATCAACGGAAAAGCGCAACCCGCCGAAATACTAAAGAAATATGAAAGTTATCTAAGCGGCAAAAAGAATATCAATATTACACTGGATAATGCCGTAGAAAAGAAATAAAAAACTGATCTATAAAATGAAAAATCCTGGCTCAGTCGCCGGGATTTTTTATTTTATAGATTTCCCGCTGTGTATTAGTTTTAAGTCATGAGATCATATGCAGCCCTTTTCCTTTTATTAATGGCAGGATGTGAGCAAGGCGCTAATACCCATGAAGAACACAAGGATTCCGTCATTGTTGTTTCACATAATATGATGATTCCCGAAACCCGCCAAGCAGTGAATCCTGGTGCGGTATCAATTTATTCAGAAAAAATACCAGATGCATTGAACGATTGGAAATTTTCCGTATCCCTGCATGAGACGAGGCGAACCTTTCATTATACCTTACAAATACAGGCAAAAGAGGCACAGATTACCGATTCTGTCACGATCCCAAATTTCGGTATCCTGCCCAGGCCAGAGGTACGCAAAGGAAAGGAACCGCTTACCTGTATCATCGGATTCCTGGATAAAAAAGGAGACTTTAAGGAATACCGGAAAGTAAGCTTTCAGAATAATCGGTTACATATCAGCACGATCAATCATTATGCTGTTTCGTCTTATAAAACGGCTTCCCTTTAAGCACACCAGGCACTAAAGTGCCAAAAGCCAGTCATTACACTTGCCAAATCCACAGCCTAAAGACTGCGGCACTATTATAATCGTCAAGCGGTTACTCTCCCACAGATCATCCCTGATTGTAACCTTTTAACGGATTTTTAGTTTGGACGATACGAATCAAATCGTAAATTGCTTACGAATAAAATCGTATCAATGGCCACAGCAAAACATATTAAGCCTACGGAAAGTGAACTGGAGATATTACGGGTGCTTTGGGATAAAGGCACCGCCACAGTAAGAGAAGTGCATGAGATTTTGGCCGAGCACAAAGATGCCGGTTATACCACTACCCTCAAACTTATGCAGATCATGTTTGAGAAAGGCATTGTAAAACGCGATGACAGCAATAAAACGCATATTTACCGCGCCAATATTACCCGCGAAAATACACAGCAGCAGATTGTTGGCAAGATGATTCATTCACTGTTTGGCGGATCATCCACCCAACTGGTAATGCAGGCACTAGGTAATCATGCGCCCAATAAAGACGAACTGGAAGAAATTCAGAAACTACTGGACAACCTGAAAAAACAATAACGGATGCAACCCGTATTTCAATCCACTTTTCTGCAGGCATTGGGTTTTGCCATTGCCAACAGCTTATGGCAGACAGCTTTGGTCTGGCTGGTCTATATCAGTGTAAACAGCCTGGTTTCTTTCAGTGCTGCTACAAAATACCGTTTAGCCGTAGCTGCTCAATTCATGGGATTTGTGTGGTTTATGATAACCCTTCAATTTTATTATTCGCAATATACGGATGCTTTACAGCATTCGACGGCAGTGGTTTCCGGCGTGCAAAATATTCTTTCGGCAAATACAGATTTTTCTTCAAGACTGATTCATATTATGCTGAAAGCAGAAGAGTTCCTGCCGTATGTTTCTATGGCGTATTTGTTATTGATGGTATTCCTGAGTATCCGCTGGTTTCTTGGCTATCAGCAAACACAAATGATCCGCAAAAGCGGTTTGCAAAAGATCTCCGCCGATTGGCGTCTGTTTGTAAAACGCATTGCAGGGCAATTGGGTATCAAAAAAAATATCCGTTTGTTCTTGTCAGATACTATATCCACACCCTTGACCATTGGTTTTTTCAAACCTATTATACTCATTCCCGTTGCCAGTATTAATCACTTAACCACTGACCAGCTGGAAGCAGTACTGCTTCATGAACTGGCACATATCAAACGGTATGATTACCTTTTGAATATTATTTTATCCGTAGTAGAACTAACATTGTTCTTCAATCCGTTCACTCAATTACTGAGTAAGAGTATCCGAAAAGAAAGAGAAAACAGTTGTGATGATTGGGTACTGCAATTCAAATACAATGCAACAGCATATGCAGAAGCTTTGTTACGTATTGCATGCCTGCAATCGGCACCTGCTTTTGCGATGGCGGCAGGCGGGCATGAGAACGAGCTGCTGGTTAGGGTAAAAAGAATGATCCATCAAAAAGAGAACCGTTTCAGTTACCGTAAACAATTACTGGCTTTTTTTATTGTAACAGGAATGCTAAGTTCGATCGCCTGGTTAAATCCTATCACCTCTCCGCATCAGCAGGTAATCGTTGCTGATACCCAGAAAAATCCTGTCAAAAAAGTGCAAACATATGCGGTAGAACCGATGGCAGTAAGTGTTGACAATCCTTTGTTCAACCCTATGTTCTTTTTATCAAAGCCACTAAAGGCAGAGATGAAAAAGAATATGGTTTCTGCACAAAAAGAAATTGCGTTAGCACAGAAAGAAACCAGGGAAACTGCAGGTAACCTGATAGAATCTATCCCGCCAATCGTTGCTAATGCGCTGGAACAGGCAGCTGTTGCCTTTACAGATAAAACCCAGGCTGAATGGGAAAAAGGCATCAGCAGTCTGGAGATAGCCAAAACCAGTCTGGAAAAAGCTTTTCACAATGATTCTGCGTTTGCTGCCCCACCTAAAAAAATGCGGGTACCTTTTGCCAAAGACATGGCTTTATCGATCAAAGAAATGAATGATGAGATCAAAAAAGCCCGGGGAGAAATGGAAACGCAATTGAAAGAAAAAAAAGCTGCTTTTTTCGATGAGGAAAAACTGGAAACGGAGATCAAAAAAGCATTGGAGCAAGTAAATCGTATTGATATAGGTAAACTAATGGCAAAAGCATTCAATATGCCAGACATGCTTCTTACTGAGGAAAGTAGCCATCTACAGAAAATAAGAATGCTTACGCACACTTTTCCAAGAGTGCCAGATAATATGCGTAAGATAAAAGGCAATCGTTCAGCAGAAACCGAAATACCCTGCCCCGATCCACAGCAAATGGAAGCTGGTATCTACCCAGATGCTGCTTCCACACCGGCACCTCCCATGATCAATCAGGATCGTGAGAAAAATCGTCTCGATGCCGCCAAACTCATTCTATTGAAACAATGGTTATTAAAAGAAACGGCGCGCAAACAGGTTAAACTGGTACCGGTTAGCTATCTGGTTGATGGAGAAAAAGAAACCCAATTGGTAATCGTACTGCAATAACTACCGTTGAATAAATCATAGGGCAACCCTGCACTCACCAGAGATTTCGTGGACACCAGTCGCCATATTTATTTCCTAACAGGAACCCGATCAAAATTTCATGGGTTCCTCTACTTACAGTATGCAAAGCAGAGGTCTGTACATCGTAGGAATAACCGATATTGATATTGTGGTTGATGTTTAAACCTACGATGGCTGCAAATCCATCCTGGTAACGGTAAGAAGCACCTGCCCAGACCAGATCCTGATACTGAAATTTAGCATTCACATCAAAGCCAATGGGTAAAGGGCTGATATAACGGATCAATGCAGAAGGAAGAAAACTGATATCATCCGTAAGCTGCATGCGGTAACCGGCACTTAGAAAAAGATGCGGCAATAATTTACCATTCTGTACATAAACGGTATTATCAGAAAAAGCCAATTGTTGTGGAATGATCTGCTGTGCGGCCAATCCCAAAAAATAATCTTTTGAATACAACCAGAGTCCCGCGCTGATATCAGGTTTGATACGATTGATCACACCACTACCGGCAACGGCAGGATCTACAGTGGTACCCCCAAAATTTAATTTACTTGCATCCAGGCTCATATTGGTAATGCCTACAGAAACACCCGCTGATAAACTGGTGCGGGGCGAAATACCCATATGATAGGCATAGGTTCCATAAGCCGCAAAACGGTTTAGCGGACCTGTTTTGTCGTTCAATACCGTAAAGCCCACACCCTGATGCGGCTCTACAGAAGTATAATCCCGCCAATAAGCTTCCCCCCTGGGATTATCGCCGCTTGCATGAAAACTGGTGGCAGATTCTCTATCGTATGCACTTTTGTTTAAAGGGCCATGAATGGTAAAGTAGGTTGTAACCGGGGCATCCTGTAAACCCACCCATTGTAAACGGTGGCTTGCTTTTGCATCCCAGTAATTCTCAATACCGGCTACCGCAGGATTGATGATGTAATTGTTCATGATATACTGCGTATAGTAAGGGCGCTGCTGCGCCATAGCGGCTAAGCAGGTAAACAACAATCCTGTCGATATCATGAACTTCTTCAAAACCATATTACTATTTTATGATCGTAACAGATCCTTTTACGATCTGCCGGCCATTTTTGGGATTAATGATATAATAATACGTACCAATGGGCAATGAGCTTCCTTTATAAGTTCCATCCCATTCTGTATCATACCCAACCTCACGAAATACCAATTGGCCATAACGGTTATACACTTCTACTTCCGCCCCGGGGTAACTATCCAGGTATTTTATGTGCCAGGTATCATTGATCCCATCCCCGTTAGGTGAAAATACATTTGGCACATCTGGCGATTTCAATACTTTAATAAAGATCGTATCACTTACGGAACACCCACCTTTACCCGTTAATAAAAGTGTATACGTAATGTCATCCAACGGTGTTGTGGTTGGTGTCAGAACATTGGTGGAATCCAGATACATAGATGGCGTCCACAGATAACTCAACGATATGCCATAATAAAAGAACGGTTTTATTTTCACCTGTCCGCCTTCCAATACATGTATGTCAGGACCCAGTTTTAATTTAGGATATGGATTAACGATTACTTGTTTCGTTACCGTATCACTTACACATCCTTTGCCGTTATAAATGTATAGCGTGATATTGAATGTTCCCGAATCATTAAACTTTTTTATCGGATTCTGCAGAGCAGAAATGGTACCACCCGACAAATCCCAGTTCCATGTATTGGCAGGTAAAGTTATGCCATTGCTTTTATCGAAGAATTGAATGGTATCGCCTAAACAAATATTTGCAGAAGATATAGTAAAATCGGCCTTAGGCTGTGGGTAGATAGTTGTGAATAATTTGGTAAGCGAATCAATACAACCATCCCTAGTTGTTATTTTTAATTGAATAGTATAAGGTCCCAAGGCACTGTATCGGTGATTGGGACTTTTTGTGGTAGCAGCAGAAGGATCATTGGGATCATTAAAATTCCACAAATAACTGAATAAGGCATCAGAACCGTCTCCAATAGTTGATTGGTTGATGAACTGGCTATTGCCATCAGGTAAACAGACGCTGGGTAAAGAGAAGTCGATTTTAGGTAAATAATTAACCTTTATGGCTTGTGTATTGATTGCACTCACACATCCGCTATCTGTAATAATTTGTAAACTGGCATCATAACTTTTGGCTGAAGCATATGTATGGGTAAAGTTACCTGCCGTATTAAGCGTTTGGGTTGTATTATCCCCAAAATTCCATATCCGCCGGGCTATATTACTGAATTTCGGTTGCGAACTATCTGCGAAAGTGATCGCATTTTTTTCACAATCAGGCGCACTCACAGACCATTTGGCAACCGGGGACGGCCATACCGAAAGTTGTTGTAAAACAGAATCCCTGCATCCCATATCAGAAACATGCAGGTATTTGATAGCAAATGCCCCATTACCGGAAATTGACGGATCAAACATGCCCGTTATCGGGTTAGTAATCCCTTTTCCCATATAGGTAGGTGTTCCGGGAACCGATGTAACGGTTGATGCTTGTGGAATAATCAATCTGGGACTCGCGTCATTACACATGTCCCTTGGTTTTACAAAACTTACTTTCGGGCTTCTGTTAATCGTTACGATCTTAGTGATTGAATTTTGACAAACGGATGAATTCCCCGAAAATGCATTTAATTTTACGCTATAACTAAGTGTAGCAGGATTTTGAAAATTGGGATAAATATGTGAATAGGATTTCTTATCAAAAGGTGTTTCATCCGGCGTTTTCTTAGTAGAATCATTAATCAGGTCCCACACAATATCCAATCGGGTAAGATAACCAAAGTCAACAGTAGACGTATTGACTATCCGTATGGAATCGTTACTGCAAAGAGCAGTATTGTTTTGCACAGTAAAATCGGCTTTGGGTGTAGGGCCGTTTACGGTAAACTGCTGGAATAATGAATCTATGCATCCATTCTGACTGGTTACTTTTAAAAGTGTGGGATAATAATCCGCCTTGGTTATTATCAACTTGGCATTCTGAACGGTTGCATCAATAAATACAGGTTGTGCCCCGGTATTTTTACCGGGAAATATTGTCCAGTTCCATTTGGAGGCCGCTGATCCATCGGCAATTTTGGTGGTATCGGTAAAAATAGCTGACCCATCAGATACGCATACTTCCGGTAAGATAAATCCTACCTGGGGCAAAGGGTTTATTTTGAATTGAGGGCTGATCCGAAAAGTATCGCTCTTACAACCCGTAGAAGATTCTACCAGCAGCCTCACATCCTTAGCGCCAAAACTTGTGTACTTGCTGCTTTGAGATATATTGCTGGTATTGGTAACCTGCCCGGCACCATTGTCCAAATCCCAGGTCCATTTGGCCAATGTACCCACTTGAATGGTTGATGCATCGGTAAAGGTTACAGTATCGTTTACACAAGTGATGGCCGGTTTGGTAAAGCCCGCAACAGGTTTGGTGGAAAGGTTAAGTGTTTTAACCACTGAATCGGAAATGCAACCAATATCAGAAACTACTTTCAATTTGATCGCATAACTACCGGTACCTGCGGAAGTATATAACTTTCCAAAAGGATTGCCGTTAGTAAGATCTGCTGAACTGCCATCGCCAAAATTCCATATCCATCTTGATAAGGAATTGCCGTTTCCATTGCTCTGATTGGTCAGTTGTGCAGCATCTGATACACAACCTGCATGAATTATTGAGAATGCAGCAATCGGTGTACCTCGTACAATTACGGGAATAGTATATAATTGATCAGTACTTCCGCATCCATCAGGGGTTGCCGAGGTTGTATATAATTTGATAGTATCCCTACTGGCCAATGTATTAGGAGATGAAAATTTGAATGTCTTATTCGGACTATAATAATATAATCCATTAACTGCACCTACACTATCATATGAGGGAGATGAATTAGGTCCAATTATCGTATTGGGAGATATTCCGGGTGCCGCACTAAAATCCCATTTAATAGTGGAAGGCACATACGACAGTGGAATAGAAAACTTAAGTGGCGAATTAACACAGGTAACTGCCGAATCAATTCGATTGTAAACATTTTGGAAAGTGGCTACCGGTGTGAAATCCCTGATATTGGTTCCGGCATTGTAACCATAACTTTCCGTAGGGCCAAAACCATATGCAATGGCATTGTATCCAGTATCAGAATATAAATGATGGGAAGCTCCTACACTAACCGGGAATGAAGCATAGGAATAATTGGCATCCTGCGGGTGCGCCATAAAACTACTTGCCTTGGATACGCCATCTAATGTAAAACTTTGTGTCCCCCCCTTTTTTATGATCACATTAATAAAACTATTCTGAATAGCCGCTTTCGATGCAGAATATAAAGTTATATCATTGATGGTTTGCTCAACGGGACTTAAATAGATCATTTCGGGATCTCCATATGCTCCTGTATTTCCATCCTGTCCAACCGTTGTGCAAAATTGAGCAACATTAATAGGTTTATCCGCTTCTATCAAATTCCAAACACCCCCTGTTATATTAGGAACCGACTGCCCATTACCCGGAGTAGTAAGCGGTGTCGAGTTCTTGAGTTCATAAAAAAAACTTCTTTGCAAATAAGAGAAAGGAAGCAAATTTCCATTCACACGAACCTTTGTAGTACTATCTGTTACACAAATCCGAAAATAATTACTTGGCTGTGATGTGGTGGGCGAGGTCAAATATTTAAGCCCCCAGGCACTGGCCGGCATAGCCTGTGCAAACAAATTATCAGCAGTTCCACCGGCATTCCCTCCTATACTCATCTTACCTGCACCGCAGAAGACAGCTATCTTTTTACAGCTACCTCCTGCACTAATCGTTCGAATCCTGGTACCGGTCAGATCTGTCCCCTGATTCCCTGTGGTGGTCCCCATCAGGTTGTATACCTGCCCTTGATTAAGAGAAATGGTAAATGGCAAAGTTCCCCGGTTATTCTTGTTAGCTACGGAAGGAGTTATTTCAACCGTTGTATTATTTTCTACCGCTACAACAAATGCAAAAGAGTTGGCATTATTAGCATTGGAAGATTGGTTATAATCTATTACATAATAATCTTTACCAAGCGTATTGGTGGGAAATAAAAGGGAAGCGCCCGATACAGAACCATTGTAAATATGTGCATACGCAACAATATCAACATCACTGTATACATGAATGCCTTTATTATAAAAGCCCGTGTCGTATAATCTGGCATCCTGAACACCTGTTTTAGGAATTGGGCTTGAAACAGTTACCTGGTTAGCTATTAACGAATAGGTTTGTTTATATCCATTAGCAGGCATTTCAACTGTAACATTGGCATTTTTGTCGGAAGTAAAATATAAAATCATATCCTGTGTACCCCCGCCCACCGGGTTTCCCGCCATATTCACGTGGTAGCCATATCCCAACCAGAAGTCTTTCCCTTTGTTGGAGAAGTTCTGTCCAAACCCTATAAATTGCCCCCAAAGCAATAAAATAAAAAAAAGGAATCTGATATTCTTCATCTGGGCGTTGATGGGGGTTAGTTTGCCTTATCTCGTTAGTTTACGGGCAAGGTTTAAAATTAAGACATATCGAAATACCTGCCACATTAAAGAGCCATTAAAACATTCATTTGTTGTTTGTCAAAAGGCTATTTGCAGACGGCCCGCAACAGAATAAAAGGTCCAGAATGCTTAGATTGGGCTGGAAGCCAATCCGGTCCTCAAACACTTGCGTGTATCGGAAACCGGCTTCCTGTTCCGCTCGGTTTTTAGGCAGGAAATGGTTTCTCAGATCCACTGCCCCGTCCGGGTAATTTTTCGCATAGCTCTCCGTTAGCGAGACCTCCCCGGTAAACTTCAGCAACTTATTTAGCCAGGCCAGAATTTCCAGGTTCATATCCAGCAGGAAGGAATGCTTTTTCCTGAGCAGTTCCCAAAGCCCGTCACGGTAATATTCAAAATAAGGAGAACGGCTGTAACAGGATTCAATCGTTCGCAAATGCTGCGCCTGCCAGTTAACCAGATAGCTGATCCGGATATCCTTCATCAGACCTCTTTGGTTTCTACCCGCCTCCAGCGGAACCGACAGATTAACCACCCCATTACTCCCCGCCACTACACTACGGTTCCGAAAACTCATTTTTTGATAGGTTTCATATTGTTCAATTTTAATATTTGAAAATTTAAACAAAGTGTTTATATAGTTAACACATGGAAAGTATTGATTTTCAATTATTAATGATTCAATATTTTTACTTAAAGTTGTCATTTGGCAAATATACTTTTACACCTCATTCAAAGTGTTATTTTAATAAATTATTACTTTATATAAATTATTATAATTAATTGATAATTAATAGATTAATAATTTAATTAAATACTACTTATTTTAGTTATTCAAAAAATGTATTTTGAAATACTTTTTACCAAATTATTTAGCGCCGAATATAAACAAATTAACAGCATGATAAATTGAAAATCGGCGAGTCTCTCCTATTTTGCAGGTAAATAGCCCATTTTGAAAAACGTCCTCCTATTCGCCTTATTT
>CAZFKE010000025.1:41291-42259 GCA_964519475.1 uncultured Sediminibacterium sp. | reverse complement strand
TTTGATAAAAAAGTAAACCAGTGGAACGATGAGGAGCAAGGTGCTATCCGTAACATCATTAACAATGAGTTCAAGGTAGAAGGCGCTTTGCGTAGTGAGGTTTCTATGAGCATCAAGCGCTTATTGGATATCGCTTGTTACCGTGGCCTGCGTCACCGTAAAGGCTTACCTGTTCGCGGACAGCGTACCAAAACCAACAGCCGTACCAGAAAAGGTAAACGTAAAACGGTTGCGGGCAAGAAAAAAGTTGCTAAGAAATAATCCATTTGAAAATTTGAGGATTTGAAAATTTGAAAACGACAGCGTTCGACGTTCAATTTTCAAATTTTCAAATTAATATAAAATCCGCAAGCTTGGATCTCTGAAAAGAAGGAGAGTAAAGCGGTAGCCCGTTGATCGGGATTTCATTTTTTTAAAGACTACCTCAAAAAAGAACAATGGCAAAACCACAAAAGGCGCAGAACAGTGCAAAAGCTGTCGCTAAGAAAAGGGTTGTAAAAGTAGATGCTACCGGAGAAGTACGCATCTCGGCAACTTTCAACAACATTATTATCTCTTTCACCAACAAATCCGGTCAGGTTATCAGCTGGAGTAGCGCCGGTAAAATGGGCTTCAAAGGTTCTAAAAAGAACACTCCGTATGCTGCACAGATGGCAGCCGCAGATGCTTCTAAAGTAGCTTCTGAAGCGGGTGTAAAAAGAGTAGACGTATTCGTAAAAGGACCCGGATCGGGCCGTGAAGGTGCTATCCGTTCCATTGCTCAATCAGGTATCGAAGTAACGTCTATTAAGGATGTGACCCCTTTACCACACAATGGTTGTCGTCCTCCAAAACAACGTAGAGTTTAATTAGGTCTGTAGTCTGTAGTCTTTGGTTTGTAGTTATGCAAGAACCACAGACTACAGACCACAAACCACAGACTATAAAAGGATGTTTTATCGATTTTAGATTTTTATGATAAAACATCG
>CAZFKE010000025.1:14652-41281 GCA_964519475.1 uncultured Sediminibacterium sp. | reverse complement strand
TCGTCATTAAAAAATCACAAAACAAAACAAATGGCACGTTACACCGGTCCTAAGACCAAAATTTCAAGAATCTTCGGTGAACCCATTTTGGGTAATGGCAAATGGTTGGGTAAGAACAGTAACCCTCCCGGCCAGCACGGAGCAGCACGTAAGCGTAAAACGTTAGGCGAATATGCTTTACAGTTACGCGAAAAACAAAAAGCAAAATACACATATGGTGTATTGGAGCGCCAGTTCCGTAAAACCTTTGAAGAAGCACAACGCTTAAAAGGTGTTACCGGTGAAAACCTGATCAAATTGCTGGAAGCCCGTCTGGATAATACCGTTTTCCGTTTGGGATTAACAGCCAGCCGCCCGGAAGCCCGTCAGTTGGTTAACCACAAACACATTACGGTAAACGGAGAAACCATGAACATCCCTTCTTACCAGTGTAAGCCGGGTGATGTAATTGCTTACAGGCCCAAAAGTGCTGATAACTCTTCTTTAACCAGCAAGAACCGCGGTAAAAACCCTAAGTTCAGCTGGCTGGATTGGAATGAAGCCGACAAAAAAGGCGTATTCATTACTTTCCCAGAGCGTGAAAGTGTTCCTGAAAACATTAAGGAGCAATTGATCGTCGAGCTGTACTCTAAATAATAGTGAATAGGCAATGGTGAATGGTGAATTTAAACACCCATTCACCATTCACCACTCACCATTCACATATTTTCCTTCTCATCTCTTGTGGGTGAGGAGACAAACAAGTAAAAAACAAGTTTTAATATGGCCATATTAAGCTTTCAGAAACCTGACAAGATCGTTTTACAAAAAGCAAATGACTTTGAAGGTCAATTTGAATTTCGTCCGTTAGAGCCAGGCTTCGGTCTGACCATTGGTAATGCTTTACGCAGAGTATTATTGAGCTCGTTGGAAGGGTTTGCTATCGTTGGTATCAAGATCGAGGGTGTAGACCACGAGTTTGCTACCATTAAAGGTGTAACAGAAGATGTTACCGAGATCATCCTTAACCTGAAGCAGGTTCGTTTCAAAAAGCACGTTGAGCACGATGTTGCCAACGAAAAAATTACTTTATCCATCAAAGGACGCACCGAGTTTAACGCCGGTATGATCGGTGAATTGTCACAGAACTTCCAGGTAATGAACCCTGAGTTAGTGATCTGCACTATGGATACGACTTCTAAAATGGATATCGAGGTAACGATCGCTAAAGGTCGTGGTTATGTTCCTGCAGAAGAGAATAAAATCAAAGATTCTGTTTTTGGTTACATCGCAATCGATTCTATCCATACGCCGATCAAGAACGTGAAATACGCGATTGAGAACTATCGTGTGGAACAAAGAACCGACTACGAGAAACTGATCTTAGACGTAGCTACCGATGGAACGATCCATCCGGAAGATGCGGTTAAACAGGCTTCACGTATCCTGATCCAGCACCTGATGATCATTACGGATGAAAACATCACTTTCGATAACAAAGAAGACAAGAAAGAAGATGTGGTTGATGAACACGTTCTGCAACTGCGCAAAGTATTGAAGACGCCACTGGAAGATTTAGATCTTTCTGTACGTGCCTTCAATTGCTTAAAAGCAGCAAAGATCAACAGCCTGAGCGAACTGGTTCAGTACGAGCAGGAAGACCTGATGAAGTTTAGGAACTTCGGACAGAAATCACTCTCTGAAATTGAGCAGGTGTTAACTGAAAGAGGATTGAGCTTTGGAATGGATCTTAACAAATTGGGATTAGACAATTTAGATAATTAACCCCAGGTCCTTAAAGGGGGAGTTTAGGTGAGAAACTAAATATTTATTAACTACTCCATTTCTTATTCCCCCTTCAGGGGGTTAGGGGGTGGGGTTATCCTCGCAAATCCTGACACGGTGTGAGGTTTAAAAACAAAAGTCATGAAACACGGAGACAAAATCAACAACCTGGGCCGTAAGAAGGCACACAGAGTAGCCTTATTACAGAATTTGGCCAGCCAATTGATCACACACAAACGTATTGTTACCACTTTAGCGAAAGCAAAAGCATTGCGTACGTATGTTGAACCGCTGATCACCAAAACAAAGAAAACTGAATCTGCTGCTATCATCAGCCACAATCACCGTTTGGTGTTTGCTGAATTACAGGATAAAGCCGCTGTGAAAGAATTGTTCACAGTCGTAGGCCCTAAAATAGCCAGCCGTCCGGGTGGTTATACAAGGATCCTGAAATTAGGGATACGTCCGGGTGATAACGCTGAGAAAGCCATGATCGAATTGGTTGACTTTAATGAGATATACGGAAAAGGTGTTGACAAAACAGCAGAACCCGCTAAGAAAACACGTCGTGGCCGTGCTCCTAAGAAAGCAGAAGCTGCAACCACAGAAGCAGCACCTGTTGCCGTTGCAGCAGAAGAAGCTACATCAACAGAAGAAAAAGCAGCAGAATAAAGATGAAAGTTATTTGAATATAAAAGGCAAAATCGTTTATCGGTTTTGCCTTTTTTCTTGTGCAGAGGAGGAGTGTGAGAAACTATATGTGGGATTTTAAGTAAGATGAAGTTTTTTTGCAATCGAAACAGATATCAACCATGGCGCAACCAGCGATCTTATTATTAGCAGACGGACATGTATTTCACGGCCAATCCTTCGGAAAAGCAGGAACGGCAACGGGTGAGATATGTTTTAACACCGGCATGACGGGCTACCAGGAAGTGTTTACCGACCCTAGTTACACGGGTCAGATCCTGATCATGAATAATGTACATGTAGGCAATTATGGTGTGAAGAGTACAGATGTGGAAAGCAGCACGGTAAAGATCCGCGGACTGATTGCCCGTAACCTGGAAGAGCAGTTCAGCCGGTTAATGGCCGAAGGTGATTTGAATAGTTATTTGGTAGCTAATCATATTGTAGCGATAGAAGGTGTAGATACAAGAGCATTGGTAGCGCATATACGCACCAAGGGGGCGATGAATTGTATCATTTCCACCGAGGAATTAGCTATTGAGAAATTGACAGCAGAACTCGCCAAAGTACCTAATATGGATGGACTGGAATTAGCCAGCACCGTAAGTACCAACGAAGAATATGAATTGGGCGATTCGAATGCACCTATTAAAGTAGCCGTACTGGATTATGGGGTTAAACAACATATCCTTGACTGTTTGGTTTCGCGAGGAGTGCATGTAAGAGTGCATCCCGCAAAAACAACATTCAACCGTTTGAAAGAATTTAATCCGGATGGATATTTCATTTCTAACGGTCCCGGCGATCCCGCTGCGATGCCCTATGCCGTGGCAACTGTAAAAGATTTGCTGAAAGATAATAAGCCTGTATTTGGAATTTGTCTAGGGCATCAGTTACTGGCACTGGCCAATGATATCCCAACTT
This sequence comes from uncultured Sediminibacterium sp., assembly GCA_964519475.1. Lineage (GTDB taxonomy): Bacteria > Bacteroidota > Bacteroidia > Chitinophagales > Chitinophagaceae > Sediminibacterium. The sequence continues at coordinate 37,903 of CAZFKE010000025.1, read as the reverse complement.
TTAAAATGCACCATGGCCACAGGGGGTTAAACCATCCTGTAAAAAATATTATTACCGGGCAATGCGAGATCACCACACAGAACCATGGTTTTGGTGTAGACCCTGCTGCGGTTCGTAATCATCCAAATGTTGAGGTGACACATGTTAACCTGAATGATGATTCTATTGAAGGGATCCGTTTGAAAGACAGGCAGGCGTTCAGCGTACAATATCACCCGGAAAGCACACCCGGACCGCATGATAGTCGTTACCTCTTTGATAATTTTGTGGGCATGATGACGGCTAAATAAATTCGGTGGGCTTACATTTTTTTGCCACAGGTTACACAGAACTCACAGAAAAAAATCTGTGTAAATCTGTGCGATCTGTGGCAATATTTTTTTCCTGTACATTTGAGCTATGAAAATCGCCATCATCAACGGCCCTAACCTGAACCTGCTGGGTAAAAGGGAAACGGATATCTACGGCAATATGTCGTTTGATAAATACCTCGATGTATTAAAAGGGATCTTCCCACATGTGGATTTTCAATATTACCAAAGTAATGTAGAAGGAGAACTGATTAACGAACTCCAAAAATTAGGTTATGCTGTTGACGGCATTGTATTGAACCCTGCCGGCTATACACATACTTCTGTTGCTATCGGTGATGCAATAGCCGCTATTAAAGCACCTGTTGTAGAAGTACATATCAGTAATGTGCATTCGAGAGAACATTTCAGGCATTTATCGCATGTGTCAGGTAAATCTGTGGGCAGTATCTTTGGCCTGGGATTACAAGGCTATGAGCTGGCTATCCGTTTTCTTTTGGAAAAGAAATAGTTCAGCCTCTTATTTTATCATGAACCCATCATACAGCAAAAAGGTCTTATGGTTACTGTTGATCGTTTCTTTATTGAAACTGGTCAGCGCTTCTTTGCTCGAACTGGGCAATGATGAAGTGTATTATTGGACCTATGCTATTCAGCCCGACTGGAATCATTTCGATCATCCACCCATGGTGGGTTGGCTGATCAGGTTAACATCTTTAAACCTTCATTGGGCTAGTGAGGTATCGCTTCGGTTAGGAAGTATTTTATGTGCGGCCATCTCTACCTGGTTCATATTTAAAACGGGCAAGCTATTGGCAAATGAAAAACTGGGTTGGTATGCAACGCTTATCTATAACTGTTCTGTGTATACGGGTTTTATTGCTGGCTTTTTTATTCTTCCGGATTCTCCCCAAATGCCTTTCTGGACAGGAGCTTTATACATTATGGCACACCTCTTTATCCGGAATGATGATCAGAAATTAACTAACTGGCTATTGTTGGGGTTGATGATCGGCCTGGCTGCTTTATGTAAAGTACATGGTTTGTATTTATGGGCAGGGTTTGGGTTGTTTCTTATGATAACAAGGATCAGATGGTTATTGAACTGGCGTTTGTACGCAGGTGTGGCCGTAACCTTTATTTGTATACTGCCTATCGTTTACTGGAATGTGATCAATGATTTTATCACTTACCGTTACCATTCGGAAAGAGTAACACATACCCGTATTCAATGGGATATGCTGGGTAGGGAATTGGGCGGGGAGTTTGCCTACCAGAACCCGGTTATTTTCATATTGCTTGTGATGGCATTAATTACCCTGTTTCGCAAACGTATCCGCTTCGATAGAAAAAAAACGGCTGTCTGGTTACTATGTATGAGTTTACCGATGATCTTTTTATTCTGGGGTATCTCGCTCTTAAATCCAACATTACCGCACTGGAGCGGGCCGGGATATATTCCTTTATTTTTTGTAGGTGCTTTGTATCTTGAACAAAGATCATTCAAAATTATTCCGGGATGGATCAAAGCAGCTGGCACATTACTGATGATGGTTTTGATCACGGGTATAGGATTGATTCGTTTATCTCCTGTAAACTTTGGCAGTCACGCAAAAGAGAACTATGGAGAATACTGCCCAACATTGGATATGTCGGGCTGGGATGATTTTAGTAAATCATTCGCTTCATTAGTAAAAGCAGATGCAGCAAAAGAAAATATGAAAGCTAATTCGCCCATCATTATCAACAAATGGTTTCCCGGCGGGCATCTTGAATTTTACACAAAAAAAACTTCCGGATTGGAGATGATTGGTATAGGGCAGCTGGAAGATCTTCACAAATTTGCCTGGTTAAATAAAGCCAGACCTGCTTTGCATTTGGGCGATGATGCATACACCATTGTACCGTCCAATCTTCCTTTGGATGTAAATGAAACCTACAGACCTTATTTTACAAGTATTGACCCACCCGTTGTAATCAATCAAACAAGAAGCGGGGGAGTGGTGAGGTATTTTTATGTGTACCGAATGAGGCGTTGTAAGTTGTTGCCGAAGCCGATCATTCCTTAGTTAGCACCTGCTTTGGTGCTGTCTAGCGGCCCTTTCACTGCCATATCTTTTTCTTTATTGCCGAATAGTGTTTCAAAATCTTTTCTGTAAGAGATACTTACCCCCTGTCGTTTCCTTATGCCAAAAGTAGAACCGGTAAAATCAAGGCTGCTTTTATTAAATACGATCAACCGTAATTTTTTATCCCTGGATAAAATAAATTCAATATTCACATTGGGCAGCCATTGCGTATTACTGCCATTGGTAAAACCTGCGGCGTTCCCTACATTAAAATCGATATCGCTACCCAGTGTTATAATGATCTTTTCATTGGCAAATGCATACCCCAATTTCAGATCAACTCTTGTACGATCTAATTGATTATTACCGGCAGCACCGGTAGATGAGCCGGCCGAAACCAGGCTGGAACTGCTGTAAATACTGGTGCCTACATCAAAACGTAAACTTTTATCACCCGTTAATTTGAATAACAGATTCGATAATACTTTATTCATGCCCTTTGCCAGGTATTGAGATAAAGTATTAAAAGCAAGTGAGTTGATTGCATAAGGACTGACACCGGTTGATGCATTATTTCCGGTTGGAGGTTGAAAGCCGTTAAAAAGAATCAGGAATCCTACCTGGTTCAGGATTTCGTTCTGGTCTTTCTCAAGGCGTGTGAGGTACTGGTTAAATTCATTGTTTGATTTTACAGGGCTTCCCTGCGGGAAATCCAGTTTAAAAAGAATGCTTGGTTTGTTCAATTTGTCGCGTAACTGCGCAATTACGTATACATCGCCACGGTAACCTGTAACTGCGGGGTCGGTGATATTAAGACCACCCACAAGTTCTGAAAGTCCCACGCGCTCGGCGGTGTATCTTGCATCAATATGTATGTCTGCTTTAAAAGGATCGCCTGTCCATTTGATATAGTTTCCTGATTCAGGCAATAATTCAAAAGGTTTTCTGATGAAGCTTTGGAAATTGAAAACATAACTGCCTCTTTCAATATTATATTGCCCATTTATCGTGAGCGCTTCTGTTGTGCCTGCATTGATAATAAGTCTGCCATCGCCAACGGCTTTGATTACGTCGCCGGTTAGTTCATCTAAAATCACATCTATCATCACTTTGTTATTAACCGTAACATCGAGGTATACCGATAGGTTAAAATTACTGTTGGATCTCAGTTTCGCCATCTCGGTTCCATATTGTTTAAACACAATAAAATCAGCAACACCACTCTCTTTATTTATCGAGTTAGGAATATAGATATGTGAACTGTCGTTGGATTCTGCAATAATGCTCATCCTGGCATTCGATTCCGGGCCTTTCATCGTTAACGTGGCTCTGCCTATGGCTTTTCCATAGAATTGCTGATTATCGGTTGCTTTTGTATCAATCAGTAATAATTTATTGGTTTGCAGCTTGAAATCAAACTCCATATTCTTAAATCCTTTCTCCAACAGGCGACCACTAATGGTTCCTGTATTTTTATACCTGTCGTGAATATTGAAAGTTCCGAAATCAATTCCTTCCTTCTTGAAATCAATATCTGCAGAATCAATATTATAATATACCTGCGTATAATTCACTTTCATGCCTGCATTCCGGAGTTTGATTTTTCCAAAGAGATCGGGTGCACTCATATCTCCGCTAATCGTCAGCAAGCCTGTTGCCTGCCCTTTGATATCAGTGAACAGGTTACCCAGGAATTTATGTAAGATGTCTATCCTTGAATTGGCCAGGTCTATATCGGTATGAAAAGATTTACCGGTAGTATCTTTTAAATTATAATTTCCTTTTGCAGAAAAACGATACCCTTCATTAGGTGATTGTACTGTAAAAGGGATATTGCCAGATTTGCTGTCATAACTGGCATTAATATTCACCAAACCAATGGAATCATCATCCATCCGGAACTGCTCGGCTTTCAGATCGGCAGTGGCTTTAAAATCTCCCATCGGATCATCCAGTAGAATACTTCCCGAGGTCAGGGCCTGCAGTCTGGGATCTTTAAAGAAAATATTGGTAAGATCACCTAAAACAACATTTTTCAGTTTTACAAGCAGGTTGCCGGTTTTGCCTCCATTACCAGGTGCAGACTCTACAACTATTTCCTGGAAGCCCTGCGCGAATTTTACATTTTGTGCCTGCACCAGGTTATTTCGTAAAGTGATCTCACCCGATTTTTCTATACCCCATTTCTTTTCATTCAATACAAAAGACGATGGACGGAACTGCACTTTTACGCCATCCTGCATGGTATATACATCCGCATACAGGTCGGCTTCATTAAGTGTGTTATCGGCACTTGTTTTTACAGAAACGACTGAATGGTCCTGGAAAGAAGTAATGTTTAATCTAGTGTTAGGGAATCGGAGACTATCACCCACTTGTGTGCTGCTGATTGTTCCGATAAGTGATAAGGTATCCTGGTTCCCCTTGCCTTTCAGGTCAACCCCGCTGAAATAAATTTTATCATATTTACCCGCAGGGATGGCAGCCAATACCTGTAACTGGTTATTCCGGGTATCCACGCTTCCGCTGATCGTTGCATTATTAAACCCGGATATTTTATCATCAATAATTTTCAGGTAAGGCTCAATATTATATGTCTGTATGGCGAAAACAAATGACTGATTTTGCGGAATGGATTTCAACGGCTTAATATACGTTGGATAGTAATGGCTTAAAAAACCCTGGAAACTTGCGGGCAGGTTTAGAATGCTGAACTTCCCGATAATATTGGCATTGAAATCATTACTGCCCAAATGCAAGGTTTTTACAGAATCTTTATAGCTTGATTCAAGATTGAGTGAATCAAAACTCAATTTGGTTTTACCGCTTTTGATCACGGCGTTCAGAAATTTTGCATTGCCTAAAAAGTTATCGATCGTGGTACCTGTAAAATTTACATCCAATAACCCCGTTAACTCAATCGGATATTTTGTTTTTTTCAAGAGGTTAAGTTCACTGAGGTTTGTATGCACAAGATCACCCAGGATATTAAAACGGGGTAGTGCTTTTGTAAGGTCTATCTCAACCGTACTGGTAAAGTCAAGATTAGGATCGTTGATTTTTATCTCGCCGTTAAAATATCTTTTCTGGAATGTTCCGTTGGTAGTGATTTGCGTATAAGTATAATTATTGTACTGCAGCGATGCAATTTTTCCTTCCAGTGTTGTCTTCAGTTTATCAATCGTAAAACTGCTCCCCATGATCTTTCCTTTAAAATCCACGAGCCCCAGGGAACTGTCGTTAAGAAATTTGCCCACATTAAAACGGCTGGTTTCGATAGCACCTGTATATACAGGTTCTCCTTTGCGTGGCAATTGCAGGCTTACATTGGTTACCACACCGCCCAATTGTGTGCTGAAACTTCCTGTCGTTACAAAGTTCCGGATAGAGCCGTTGAAGTTACCGCGGTAAATAATATTGCCCAGTGCCGCCAGGTTTGGCGAATGCACATCTTTCAAAGAAGGCACCCATGTGCCCAGGTCATAATAATTGGTGAGTAAGGTTCCGTTATTGAAATGGATCGTCGTGGTATGGATATCGGGCAAGCCTTTCATGCGAAGTGTGCCCACGATATGGGTACCCGTTCCGGTTTTGGCAGAAAGGTTCTGTACTGTAAAATTGTCAACGGTTCCCAGGTAATTGCCGCTTAAGGTAATATCTCTTTTCCAGGCTTTCAGTTCCGGCGCAAAAAAAGCAATATCAGCAGAACTTATTTTTGAATCTCTGAATTGGGCTTTCATTATTACTTTGCGGGTATAATCAGCAAAGTCCTTATTGAAATCTTTGTACTGCATTGCATAGTAATTGCTTAACCGGCTGTGGTTGGTTTGTAAATCCAGTTTTGCCAGTTCCATCAACTGTGGTGTAAACCTGAAATGTGTTTTTAATTTTTTTAGTTCCAATCCGCTTCTCTCTTTTACAGAAAGGTCAATATCGGCACGCATGGTATCTTTACTAAAAGAAAGATTCTGCAGCCTGCCGTTCAATTTGCTCATTTGAATATGGCTGCCATCAAAATGCGCAGAAGGTTTATCCATATCGGCATCCAGGAACAATACGCCATTACGGATATTGATTTCATTGGCTTTAACCGTAATATCCCCTTTATTAAAATACATGCCCGTATCAACAGCAGCATTTTTTCTGAGAACCGATTTAGGCCGTAAAGCATCCAGCTGCTGAATTTTTATGGATGGATTATCCAGTTCAAGGCTGCTGATCATGAAAAGTTTTTTTCCTAGATCAATATTGTCGGCATTCAATACCAAACTGCCAATCGTGATATCCATTCTTTCACCCACCCATCTGTCGTTCTTCTGGAAGCGTACATTTTTGAGATCCACCTTTTTTAAATTCAGTTCCATCCCGGCTTTTTTCCCGGAAGGAGTAGGGGATGCGAAATAGTCTGCAATAAAACCATAATTCCATACAGAATCTTTCCGGTTCAGTTTTACCACTGCATCTTCCAGGCCCGCATAATGTAAAATAGCTTTATCCTTGAAAAAGAACCAATCGGTAATCCTCACTTTTAATTGACCGGCATACAGCATGGTATCTTTTTGTTTATCCCTTACCATCATGCCTTCGATGTTGAAACTGTTGAACAGGGAAAAGTGTACATTTTTAACACTTACTTCCGTTCCCAAAGCATTCGAAAGCCGGGACGTAGCAATGCTTACCAGCCAGTTCTGAACAAGCTCCGTTTGTATAGCGATAAAAGCCAATAGTATAATCGTAATAATAATGAGAACAGTACGGCGGAATATGATGAAGAAGCGCTTCAGGGGGTCCTTTGTTTAAGTAGTAAAAATAGGCATTCTAGCCTTAAGGCAAATACAATACCAAAACCTTATAAATTGGGAATAAAGGGATTTTTTTTGCATTGCGAGAGATATCCGGTTGCTTTGTTTGTTTTAAGGCCTGCCAAAGCTTAATTTGCCTGTATATGAAAAAGATAGCTATCTGCATAATCTGTATCCTGGCTGCAAGCTGCCAGAAGAAACCCAAACCTGCCGAAGTGCAGGAACACCTTAGGAAAGCGATGTCCGGCTTCTTATATGAATCTGTTCATAACGATTCTTCCAAAGTAAAATTTGATGTAAAGGATGTTGTGTTCTTTGAAGACAAAGAATACTATGAATGCGAATTCAACGTACGAATGTTACAGGAGGGCAAGGACACAACAGGCGTTATGCGCGCGCGTATAACCAAAGATTTTGTAAAAGTGAACAGGAAACTTTAAAAGAAAATCCTTTCTTCCGATGTGTAACTTTTCTTGAATTCTTTAGGTGTACAACCTTTCTTCTTTTTAAAGATGCGATTGAAATTGGAGATATTATTAAACCCGCACTCATAAGCAATCTCCGCTACGGATTGGGTTGTATCAATTAACATCCTGGATGCATGTCCTAAACGTATTTCCGTAAGGCTGTCAATAAAAGTCATTCCCGTTCTGGTTTTGAAGAACCGGCTAAAAGCAGATTCCGCCATATTGGTAAGCCTGGCCACTTCGGTTAACGAGATCGAATTATGAAAATTCTCATTCAGGTATTCCATCACCCTTTCGATCCTCCGGCTGTTATAGGAAAAATGCTCCATGTTGTTGAAGGTGGAGTTCGACAGGATTCTTGTATGTCTTGAAATGGATAATTCATGTAAAATAGACATCAGTTCAAACACAGATTCAAATCCGTCTTTTTTGCTCAAGCGTAGAATACGCGACGCCAGGAGTGAAGCGGTTTCATAAGAGAATAATACTCCCCGCAATGAATTATCCAGCATGGTGCGGATAAATGTCAGTTGGTTCCTGCGCAGGAATTTTTCATCAAATAAGTCTTTGTGGAACTGGATGGTTACTTCTGTGATCTCCCGGCTTTTGCATTTATGGGTAAACCAGGCATGTTGAAGGTTGGGTCCAATCAAAACCAACTCATAATCGCCAATCTCTTCCACATGGTCGCCAATAATTCTTTTTACACCTTTGCCGTTCTTGATAAAGTTGAGCTCAAACTCCTCATGGTAGTGTACCGGGAAGTCAAATTCGGTTTTGGTTCTGGCAAATACCGTAAAACAATCCGCCGGGGTTAGGGGTGTGATCTCTCGAAGAATTTTTTTCTGCATGGCAAATACACAATTTACTTTCCCGCTCAGGTATTAAAAGTATATGATCGAAAACAAAAAAATACAATCTGTCTTTTAGGGCACAACTCGTTGTTTATTAATATATTGATATGTACTAATTTATTCCGTTATCCCTTCTAATATAAAAAATTGTACTATCATTTAACAAAATAGTATTATAAATGTTCAAATGGTAAATCCATTGGATTAACGCATTCTGCATAGGTCATATTTCAGTTCCTTTCCAAGTTGTTAAAGATTGTGTGGTAGTTGTATGCCCTTGCCGCCAATCTACCCACATGAAAAAACAAATACTGATTTCCTGACCGCCTCCACCGGCTCCTTTTTCTGAGCCCCAATCCCTTTACTTACTATTTGACAATCAGACAATTCCTTTCGCTGCAATCGTTTGCGCAATTTTTCCAACTTACTCCTCCAAAGCCGTTGAAAACCGGGCATTTCACTAAACGCTCATATTTTCATAAAACCGGCTTTATGAAGCTGACAGCGCCGGATATATTGCTCATGGTTATGTGGCCCATTTTTATGGCAGGTTATTTACACTTTTGCCATGTTCGATTCTGTTCTTATGGTATGCGCAGTATTTTTAGGGATGGATAAGGAAGGGAAACGGATGCAGATAGAAGACAAAGCCGGTTTATGGGAATGCTCTTATCATACCAGCGGCGTTTGTGTTGTGATTATTCCAACAATACAATCGCTGTCTGTGAAAAAATAATATTCCCTTTTACTGTGCGGGATCCCTGATTGTTTTATGACCCGTAATCTCCCCGCCATATAATAATTCCTTTTTTTCTGGAAAAGTATTTGTTGTGATCAAAATCGTTTTTCTCACAAAACCCACGATCGATTTGCGGGTATCAAACACCGCTTTGATCTCTGCTTCAGCACCCGGCGGTACAGCTTCGACAACCGCGTAAACGTTGGTACAACTGCAACGGGTCTCCGCTTTTTTGATTACCAATGGGATCTTCCCGGTATTCTTAAAACGGAAATGCAAGACAACCGTATCGCCCATCTTCCTTTTGCCAAAATTGATTACAGAATCCTTCCAGCTAATGCCGGATAGATCCTCTCTCTGTGCATTCTGAAAAGCCCCTGGTTCCATATTGTTGACTTTTTTGCCGGTGCAGGAAGCTAAAATGATAAACAGTATGAAATATTTATATGTGTGTTTAAATTTCATCAAAATGGGTATTCTTCAAAAATAAGCTTGTAATGTACGTTTTTTAGTAAAAAAGGGTGAAACACTTATCTGTATTGAATTTCAGGTGGTATTGACACTAAATATTTTTTTACTATGTGTAAAATGGACACATTATAAATGATAAAATCATACAATAAAATGTTAAAAAAACACAGGGTTGCTTTAACAAATCAGTCTAAATTTATCAAAGATTGCTATATCCTTTAACTAACAACCCAAATTGCTATGCCAACGAAAATTAATCTGCTTATCAGGAGCTATCTCCTTGCGCTCTTTCTTGTCTTCTTCAGTTTCAATGTTTTTGCACAAAAAGCCCTTACCGGTAAAGTAACGAACAAAGCCAGCGGTCAGCCGATCATTGGTGCAACTGTACAGGTAAAAGGCACGACTACTGTTTCATTGACGAACAATGACGGTATTTTTACGATCAGTGCAAGTCCCAAATCCTCATTGGTTGTATCTGTGGTAGGATTTGAAACGATAGAACAGGTTGTGGGCAGTAAGAGTGAATTCAGTTTCGCGTTAACTGAAACGACCAGCCAGTTGAATGAGATCCTGGTTACCGGTTATTCTGCCCAGCGTAAAAAGGATATCACGGGATCGGTTTCTGTGGTGAATGTCAAAGACCTTAAAGCGGTACCCGCAGGAAGCCCCGAGCAAATGCTTCAGGGACGTGCCTCCGGCCTTAACGTGGTTACTTCCGGCCAACCAGGTTCTGGAAGCAATATCCGTATCCGCGGTATCACATCTTTTGGTAATGTAGATCCATTGGTGATTGTGGATGGTGTTCAGGGAAGCCTGAGTAACCTGAACGTAGCTGAGATCGAATCTATCCAGGTATTGAAAGATGCCGGCGCCGCTTCAATCTATGGTGTGCGTGGATCGAATGGTGTAATTGTAGTAACCACAAAAAAAGGAAGAGCCGGCCGTGCCAATATAACTTACGATGCATATATTGGTTCACAAAGGCCCGCATCAGGCAATCCATTTAATTTGTTAGGAACACAGGGTATGGCTGACCTTACCTGGTTAGCCCTGAAAAACTCAGGACAAACCCTTTCTCACCCTCAATACGGCAATGGCGCCAGTCCGGTAATCCCTGATTATATCCTGGCAGGTTCTAACGCGGGTATCGTTGGCACCAGCCCTGCAACAGATCCTAATCTGTATTCACTGGATTTCAGCAAGGGTATCTACCAGATCGTTAAAGCAAATAAAACAGGTACAGACTGGTTCCATGAAATATTTAGCCCGGCCCTTATTCAGAGCCATACCGTTACGGCCAGTGGGGGTAATGATAAAAATACCTACCTGTTCTCTATGAACTATTTTAACCAGCAGGGTACTTTGCTGGGCACTTATCTGAAAAGATATTCTGTTCGTGTAAATACAACGTTTAATATTAAAAACAATATCCGGATTGGAGAAAACCTGTACATGTTTAACAGGGATAATCCGCAGGATGCTAACCAGAGTGAGGGCGATGCTATCTCCATGTCTTATCGTGAGCAACCCATTATTCCTGTGTATGATATCAACGGTGGATTTGCCGGTACTGCAGCCAAAGGGTTAGGTAACGCACAAAACCCGGTAGCTAACAGAAGGCGTTCTTTTGATAACAAAGGAAACTCATGGGCTATACAGGGTAACGTTTTTGCAGAAATAGATTTTGCCAAACACTTTACTGCCAGATCTGCTTTTGGTGGCGGGTTTGATAACTACTATTATTATAATTTTGGTTTCCGCACTTATGAGAATGCTGAGAATAATGGTTCTAACTCATTTAGTGAGAATGCAGGTTACAATAGGCAATGGACATGGACAAACACAGTAAAATATAGTAATGTTTTCGCTTCTAAACATGCGGTAACTGTTTTAGCTGGTATTGAAGCCGTTGAGTCTTACGGACGTTCAGTAGGTGGCGGGGCTTTAGGTTATTTTACGGATAATCCTTCTTTCAGAAGCCTCAGCACCGGTTCTTCAGGATTTACCAATTACAGCAATGCTTACCAGAACGCATTGTATTCGCAGTTTGCAAAAGTGGATTATGCGTTCAATGATAAATATTTATTAAGTGCCACTGTACGTCGTGATGGTTCTTCAAGATTCGGTCCGGATAAACGATATGGTATTTTCCCATCCTTTGCTTTGGGTTGGAGGATATCACGCGAGAACTTCATGAAAGATATCAAATGGATAGATGATATGAAGATACGTGGCAGTTGGGGTAAGCTGGGTAACCAGGCAAATGTAAACCCAACCAATGCATACAGTCAATATGGTGGCAGCCCCGGTAATTCTTATTATGATATTACCGGTTCAAGTACCAGTTCTGTTCAGGGATTCTATGCCAGAAGAATCGGTAACCCTAAAACAGGATGGGAAGAAGATATCCTCACCAACTTTGGTGTGGATGCCCAGTTGTTTAAAAGCAAGCTTGATCTGACGGTTGAGTACTATGAGAAAAAGATCAATGGGCTGTTGTTTACAGACCAGGCGCCTGCCACGGTAGGTGGTGCTGCTTTACCTAATGTAAATATTGGTGATATCCAGAATAAAGGGGTGGATGCCTCTGTAACCTATCATGGTTCAGCATCTAAGGATTTGAAATATGATATTGGTGTGATCTTTACTACTTATAAATCAAATATCACCAATATCCCCGGCGATTATTTTGATGCAGGTGGTTCACGTATCGGAAACTTTGTAAGAAACAGGGTTGGGAACCCGATCGGTTCATTCTTTGGATATGATGTAATTGGTTTATTCCAGGATGCAGCAGATATTTCTAAATCACCCACACAGGATGGTGCAAAGCCCGGCCGTTTCAAATACCGTGATGCCAATGGCGATGGAAAAATTTCCGATGCCGACCGTGTATTTTTCGGAAACCCTAACCCTAAATACACTTTAGGTCTTAACCTGGGTCTTAATTATAAAAACTGGGATTTCTCGACCTTTCTGTATGCTTCTGTAGGAAATGATGTCATTAATTATGTTCGTTACTGGACAGATTTCTATCCTTCTTTCCAGGGTGCAAAAAGTATCGATGCCTTAACCAAATCATGGTTGCCTACCAGAACAAATACAAGTACCCCTATTGCTGAAAATGATGCAAGCTTCAGTACCAACCAGGTGCCTAACTCGTATTATAAAGAGAACGGAGGCTACTTAAGGTGTAAATCAATGATCCTTGGTTATACAATGCCTGCCAATCAACTGAAAAGATTAGGGATTGAAAAACTCAGGTTCTATGTTCAGGCAGCCAATTTATTTACAATTACTAAATACACGGGGTTAGATCCTGAATTGTCTGGTTCTAACGCAGCATTTGGAATTGATTATGGTAACTATCCCAATAACCAGAAAAATTTCAATGTAGGCGTAAACGTAACCTTCTAATTGTTAACCCATTTAATTGTGTTTAAAAATTGCAATATGAAACAATCAAAATTTAAAATACTCATTGTAGGCATAACAACCTCCTTGGTTTTGTTCTATGCCTGTTCTAAAAATTTCCTTGAAAAAGCGCCGCTGGGTTCTCTCGATCAAAATACACTTGCTACCAAGGCAGGAGTAGAAGGCGTTTTAATAGGTGCGTATTCTATGCTGGATGGTTATGGTGGTGCAGGTGGTGGCTGGCAGAGTGCCGGTTCCAACTGGGTATATGGCGGTGTGGCTTCCGATGATGCATACAAAGGCTCTGATCCGGGTGACCAGGCGGATATCGTTCCGATTGAAACCTATACACCAACAGCGTCTAACGGGTATTTCAACCAGAAATGGCAGGCTGTGTATGACGCGGTACAACGTTGTAATGATGTATTGCGCCTGATGGCTTCTGCAACGGATATCAATGCAGCCGACCAGAAGCGTATTTCTGCAGAAGCCCGTTTCCTGCGTGCACATTATCATATGGAAGCCAAGAAAATGTGGAACAACATCCCGTTTATCGATGAAAAAATCACGTATGCTGCTGGTAATTTCAATGTTCCTAATACCGCTGATGTTTGGCCTAATATCCTGGCAGATCTGGATTATGCGATTGCCAATCTGCCTGCTACGCAAAGCGCCGTAGGCCGTGCCAATTCATGGGGTGCGAAGGCATTAAAAGCAAAAGCATTAATGTTTAAGAGGGATTTTGCAGCTGCATTACCTATCCTGAAAGATGTAATCGCCAATGGTGTTACCACCAACGGAAAAAAATATGCATTAACGCCAAATTTCTTCGACAACTTTAATGCAGAAACCAAGAACTCTTCTGAAGCCGTATTCTCCTGCCAGCAATCAGTAAATGACAATTCAGGTGGCAGCAATGGTGGATGGGGCGATGTATTGAACTTCCCTTACAATGGCGGTCCTGGCGGATGCTGCGGTTTTTACCAGCCTTCTGTAAGTCTCGCCAACTCTTTCCAGGTTGATGCGGTTACGGGTCTTCCTTTACTCGATACATGGAATGCAAGCGACTTTAAAAACGACCAGGGAATTGCTTCTACAGCCGCGTTTTCACCGGATGTAACTACGCCGGTAGATCCAAGATTGGATTTTACTTTAGGCAGAAGGGGCGTTCCTTATCTTGACTGGGGTCTTCACCCAGGTAATGACTGGGTTCGTGACCAGAACAATGGCGGGCCTTATTCTCCCATCAAACACGTTTATTATAAACGCCAGGCAGGAGCTTTAACCGATAATTCATTCTGGACATCAGGCGTTACAGCCAATAACTATACTTTTATCCGTTTTGCAGATGTTCTCTTATGGGCCGCAGAGTGTGAAGTAGAAGTGGGTTCATTGGTTAATGCCGTAACCCTGGTGAACCAGGTAAGGGCGCGTATTGCTAATAATCCATCTACATGGGTTAAGACTGCAGGTGGAGCCAACGTGGCTAATTACCAAATTGGTTTATACCTTGTATTCCCTGATCAGGCCTATGCTCGTAAAGCAGTTCGTTTTGAAAGAAAACTGGAACTGGCTATGGAAGGGCACCGTTTCTTCGACCTTGTTCGTTATGGAACAGCGGATGTGGAACTGAATGCATATATAGCTAAAGAAAAAGCAAAACGTACATTCTTTACCGGAGTATCTTTCACAAAAGGCAAGAATGAATATTTTCCTATTCCTCAATCTCAGATAGACCTGAGTAAAGGTGCTTTAAAACAAAATCCCGGCTACTAGTTTTTATAATCATTTTTAGTAGAATAAATTTTGGGAAAGAGGCAGCTTAAAACACTGTCTCTTTTCTTTTTTTTAAGGATATTGTAGCTTCTTTATTTTGTTATGCAGAAATTGTACGCCATGAAAAACCCGGTTACCTGTTTGCCAGGGTACTTATTTATTTTTGTTTTTATTCTCTCCTGTAAAAATGAACATTCACTTTTTTCTAAGATCAGTTCTGATAAAACCGGTATACATTTCAATAACCAGATCATTGAAAACGATTCTGTAAATGTGCTTGATTTTGAAAACGTGTACAATGGCGGCGGAGTGGGGGTTGGTGACTTTAACAATGATGGGTTACCTGATCTGTATTTTTCCGGTAATCTTGTTTCTAATAAATTATACCTCAATAAAGGAAACCTTGCTTTCCGTGATATTACCGATGCTGCCGGTGTAGGCGGAGAAGGGAAATGGTGCCGGGGTGTGTCTGTGATCGATATTAATAATGACGGTTTGATGGATATTTATGTTTGCGCAACCCTGAAAAAAGATCCCAAACTGCGCGAACATCTCTTATATGTTAACCAGGGTCTTGATAAAGACGGTGTGCCGCATTTTACAAATATGGCCAAAGAATACGGCCTGGCTGATAACAGTCATGGTACCATGGCCGCTTTCTTTGATTATGATAATGATGGTGACCTGGATGTATATATTGCGAATAACGAGATCGTTAAAAATGATTACCCCAACCGTTTCCGGCCGATATCGAAAGATGGGAGTCATGCTAACACGGATAAATTATTCCGTAACGACTGGAATGATTCCCTGCATCACCCTGTATTTACGGATGTATCCAAACAAGCCGGTATTAACCAGGAAGGGTATGCCCATGCGGTAAGTATTGCAGATATCAATAAAGATGGATGGAAAGATATTTATGTAACCAATGATTATCTCTCTAATGATCTTCTCTGGATCAATAACCATGACGGAACTTTCAGTGAACAGTTATCAACTTATTTCAAACATACTTCCGCCAATGCGATGGGTAACGATGTGATCGATATCAATAACGACGGATTAAGCGATGTGATAGCCCTGGATATGAACCCTGAAGATAATTACCGAAAGAAGATGATGTTGAACCCCAATAGTTATCAAACCTACCAGAACAGTGATTATTTTGGATATGAATACCAATATGTGCGGAATACTTTACAACTAAACCAGGGGCCGCGTGTAAAGCAGAATGATTCCATCGGTGCACCGGTATTTAGTGATATTTCTTTTTATGCGGGTATTGCAGAAACAGACTGGAGCTGGACACCTGTTGTAGCCGATTTTGATAATGACGGAAACCGCGATATCATTGTTACCAATGGTTTTCCGAAAGATGTTACCGATCATGATTTTGTAGCGTTCCGTAATACTGCATATGCCGTTGCTTCAAAGAAACAATTGCTTAGCCAGATCCCGGAAGTAAAAATCCATAATTATGCATTTAAAAATACAGGTGACCTGCATTTTAGTAATGTAACGAAAGAATGGGGGATGACCATTCCCAGTTTTTCAAACGGTGCTGTATATGTTGACCTGGATAATGATGGCGACCTGGATGTGGTTGTGAATAATATTAATGATGAAGCGGCTGTTTATAAGAATAATGAACGAGAAACCGATAAAGAGCATTCACATTATTTACAAATACAATTTGTGGGGGATTCATTGAATAAAAATGGATTGGGCGCCTGGGCGGAGTTATATTATGATCATGGAAAGAAACAATTCATTGAGAATACACCTTACCGTGGTTATCTATCTTCAGTGGATGGGAATGCTCATTTTGGATTAGGCTTTGTAAAAACAATTGATTCATTGATCGTGCGCTGGCCAAACGGGAAAATGCAGAAACTTACCCATCTGCCCGCAGATCAAAGACTGGTGGTGAAAAGTAAAGAAGCCAGGGACGCGTATTCATTCGGAAAGGATGTATTTGTAAAAGATAACTGGTTTACAGAAGTTACGGATGCTCTAAATATTCATTACGAACAGCAGGAGAAGGATTTTGTGGATTTTAATATACAGAAACTGATCCCGCATAAATTTTCTGAATATGGCCCCGCACTGGCTGTAGGTGATATAGATGGTAATGGACTGGATGATATAGTTACCGGCGGTTCATTTTCTTACAGCGGGCAAATGTTTCTGCAACAGCCTAATGGAAAGTTTGTGCAGAAAAGCATTATAGCTACTGCAGATATCAATACCAAAAGATGGGAGGATGAAGGAATGCTTTTGTTTGATGCGGATGGCGATGGAGACCTTGACCTGTATGTATCCAGCGGAGGCTATGAGAACGATAGGAATACGCCTGTTTACCAGGATAAATTATATATCAATGATGGTAAAGGAAATTTTAAGATCGATGCATTGGCATTACCGCAAAATTTTACCAGTAAACTATGTGTAAGAGCGATTGACTATGACCATGACGGAGACCTTGACCTGTTTGTATCAGGAAGGGTAGACCCCTGGAATTATCCGAAACCGGTATCGAGTTTTATTTTCCGGAATGATTCAAAACCGGGACAGGTAAAGTTTACAGACGTTACAGAAAGCGTTGCAAAGGACCTGAAAAATATAGGACTGGTTTGCGATGCTGTGTTTACTGATTTTGATAATGATGGTTGGGCTGATCTGATAGTAGCAGGAGAATGGATGCCGGTTACTTTCCTGAAAAATGAAAAAGGCGTTTTCAAAAATGTTACAGCCACTTCCGGCATTAGCAAACAGACCGGTTGGTGGAACACGATTGCGCCGGGAGATTTTGATAATGATGGGGATATCGATTATATCGTGGGCAATATGGGATTGAATTCTTTTTATCGCGCCAGTGAAAAATATCCTGTGCATATTACAGCAGCTGATTTTGATAAGAATAGAAGTTTTGATGCGTTCCCTTCTTTATTCCTGCCGGATAAGAATGGGGATAAAAAAGAATTCCCTGCACAAAACCGGGATGATATTGTGAAACAGATGATCGGCATGCGGAGCCGCTTCCAGAATTACAAAGGCTATGCGGAAGCCACAATCGATAAATTATTTACGCCTGAACAGTTTAAGGCAGCGCTTCGCCTTGAAGCCAATAATTTTCATTCTGTGTATCTCCGTAATGATGGTAACGGTAAGTTTACGATGACGGCTTTGCCACAGCAGGCACAGTTCTCAACATTGAATGGAATGGCCGTAGGAGATTACGATGGCGATGGCAATCTGGATGTAGTGATCAACGGGAATGATTACGGAACAGAAGTATCTGTGGGCCGCTATGATGCATTGAACGGGTTATTATTAAAAGGCGATGGGAAAGGAAATTTCAAGAGCCTGTCGATTATAGAGAGCGGTATTTTTCTTCCCGGCAATGGTAAAGCCATGGTTCAATTACGTGGTAAGAATGGTAGCTGTTTACTGGCGGGTAGCCAGAACCGCGGGCCGCTCAAAGTGTTTCAATTAAAACAAACTGCCAAAACCTATCCCGTAACAGCAGCCGATATTAGTGCCACGCTTTTCTTTGCAGATGGGCGAAAACAGAAACAGGAATTCTATTTCGGTGCCTCTTTCTTATCACAATCGGGAAGGGCTATTACAACTTCAGCCAAAGTATCCGGGCTGGAAATCAAAGACGTACGTGGGAATATCCGTAGGATACAGGTTCATTAATTGTAAATGCGTTACTATGAAAAAGTATTTTGTTCCAATCATTGCCTTCTCAGCAATCATTGTATTATTATATGGCTGTGGAACAAAAAAATCCAGTCCGGTCAATGAAGCAGATGTATTACATAATAACCAGGATCAGCTTACGCAGATCATTATTTACGATGTATTTACGCCACCGGTAAGCAGCCGTATCTATGTGTATTCATCATTGGCTTCTTATGAAGCCATTCGTTATGCAAAGCCCGGTTCCCCTTCGATAGCGGCTACACTGCATGGGTTCAGGCCAATGCCGGAACCTGAAAAGAATAAGAAATATGATTTTGCATTGGCAGCCACACGTGCTTTTTTTACCGTAGTGCATAAAGTGGTTTTCTCCCTTGATTCGTTAAAACCTTATGAGAATGCGACATTGGAGAAATTCAAAAATGCATTGGATGAAGAAACCTATAACCGTTCAGTAGCTTTTGGCGATTCGATTGGTAAGACCGTTTTAGCAAGAGCAATGAATGATGGTTATCCGCAGTCAAGAGGTAAACCGAAATTTCTGGGAAGCAATGATCCGGGCAAATGGCGTCCTACACCACCCGATTATTTAGATGGGATAGAATGGTGCTGGAATACCATGAAACCGATGGTGCTGGATTCCTCTTCGCAATTCATGCCTGCCCGCCCGCCCAAATACAGTATGGATACCAATAGTATTTTCTTCAACGAAGCAAAAGAAGTATATACAATTGGCAAAAACTTAACGGACGAGCAGAAAATTATTGCAAGGTATTGGGATGATAACCCTTTTGTAATAGAACATTCAGGGCATATGATGTTTGGCAATAAAAAGATCACGCCGGGTGGCCATTGGATGGGGATTGCAGCTATTGCAGCCAAACAGAGCAAGGCAGATGCTGTAAAAACCGCAGAGGGCTATGTATTAACGGCTATTGCGTTATATGATGCATTCATAGCCTGCTGGGATGAAAAATACCGCAGCAATGTGGTAAGGCCTGTTACCGTGATCAATGAAAACATGGATAAAGGATGGTCACCGTTTTTGCAAACACCGCCTTTTCCTGAATATACCAGTGGGCATAGTACGATTACAGCTTCTGCCTCTGAAGTGTTGGCACATTTGTATGGAAATCAGTTTGCTTTCCAGGATACCAGTGACCTGCGTTATATTGGCATGCAGCGTCATTTCAATTCTTTTCAGGAGGCCGCGGCAGAAGCTTCTATCAGCCGGGTATATGGCGGTATCCATTATCGCAATAGTGTGGATGCAGGTGCTGACGCCGGTAAAAAAATAGGCCGCCTAATCATTGGTAAAGTGATGAAATAATTTTTGTCATTGATAGATTTAACATCTTTGACAACCGGTTATGCTGTAAATACAGTGCCATTAATAGTGGTAAAAGTTCTTTGATCGATATAAATACCAGTGAAATCAGGTATCACGTCTTTAGCGCCGGATTGTAACAACGCTTGTATAGCTGACGTATTTCCAATGCCAACGGAATGCATACCTGCAGCAGTAGCGGATTGAATACCACTGATAGCATCTTCAAATACCAGGCAGTCCTGAGCGGATATATTCATTTTCTTACTCATGGTAAGATAAGGTTCCGGATGAGGCTTCCCTTTACTAACATCATGCGCTGTAACAAAATGGGTGAATTGATGTTCAATATTCAGTTTACGCAGCATTTCGAACATCCGTTGATCCTGGGAACTGGTTACAATACCCGCCGGTAACGACAGCGATTGGATAGATCTGATAAAAGAGATAACACCCGGAATAGCACCCGGCTCCATGGTTCTGTCGAAAATATCTGCGGATGCAATGATGGCTTCTTTTGTTTCGTCGGAGACAGAACTGAAGATGCCTTTGAGCGTATCAACCACTTTCCTGCCATAGATCCATTCGCGGATCATGGCATCGGTAAGAATGATACCTTCTTTATCGGTCCAGCTTTTCCAGAAAATTTCAATGGCAGGATTAGAGTTGAGGATAACACCATCCAGGTCGAATATAATCGCTTTGATAGGGTAAGCCATAGCTTGATGAATATTCAGTATAAGAGATATATCGAAAATATCGGATTTACAGGAGATTCTTTCTTCAAAATCAATAATTATAAATCCTTCTGAAAATTTTTTTTTAATAAACGATCGCTACATGAAAAAAACACTCACCATTTTCGGCATCTGTATATGCCTTTTATCAAATGCACAAACTGAAAAGAAACCGATATCGATCATACCTGAACCGGTATCGGTAAAACAGGGGATAGGTAATTTTACGTTACCCACTTCTGTTGTGATTGAAGCAGCAGGGCCGCTTGAGAAGTTAAGACAGTCTGTGGCTGTATTAACCGAACGGCTCATAGTTGCCGCAGGCCGAACTGTTTCAGTAAAAGCAAAAGCGCCTGAAGCCAGTATACATTTATTGTTGGGGCTGCACTATGATGAGTATGTAGGAAGTGAAGGATATCGTTTAACGGTAACTTCAAAAGGAATCACCATCTCGGCAACAAGCCCTGCAGGAATATTTTATGGTGTTCAGTCGCTGTTGCAGCTATTGCCAAAAGAAATTGAAAGTAAAACGGTTGCCAGAAATAGTAAGTGGGAAGTACCCGTTGTAGAGATTGCCGATAAACCCCGTTTCGGCTGGCGGGGTTTGATGTTTGATGTAGCCCGTCATTTCTTCACCAAAGCAGAAGTAAAGCAGTTTATTGATGATATGGTTCGCTATAAATATAACCTGCTTCACCTCCACTTAACAGATGATGAGGGCTGGAGGATTGAGATAAAAGGCCTGCCAAAGCTTACGGAAGTTGGTGCATGGAATGTGAAAAAGATTGGATACTTCGGAGCATTCTCTGCACCTACACCCGATGAACCCAAAGATTTTGGTGGATTTTATACACAGGAGGATATCAAGGAAATTGTGCGATATGCGAAAGATCGTTTTGTTGATATCTTGCCGGAGATAGATGTGCCGGGCCATAGCTTGGCCGCCGTAGTTTCTTATCCTGAATTGTCTTGTACACCTGAAGCCAATACCTATCGGGTTAGATCGGGCGAAGAGATCATGGATTGGTCGCACGGCGCACCACCGATTGCGAAAGTGGATAATACACTTTGTCCTGCCAATGAAAAAGTATATGAATTTCTGGATAAAGTAATGACACAGGTTGCCCAGCTGTTCCCTTTTGAATACATTCATGTGGGAGGTGATGAATGCCCTAAAAATTACTGGGAAAAGACAGAAGCCATTAAACAACTGATGCAAAAGGAAGGCCTCAAGAATATGGAAGAAGTACAAAGCTATTTTGAAAAGCGTCTGGAGAAAATTGTAGAATCCAAAGGGAAGAAATTTATGGGTTGGGATGAAATACTTGAAGGGGGGCTTGCACCCAGTGCAGCTGTAATGAGCTGGAGAGGAATGAAAGGGGGTATTGAAGCCGCTAAAATGAAACATGAAGTGGTAATGAGCCCCACTACCCATGCTTATCTTGATTATATGCAGGGCGATCCGATTATTGAACCGCGTATTTATGCATCGCTAAGATTGAATAAAGCCTATGAATTCGAACCGGTGCCGGAAGGAGTAGATGCTAAATATATCAAAGGCGGTCAGGCTAATTTATGGTCAGAACAGATCTATACTATGCGTCATGAACAATACATGACCTGGCCGCGTGGGTTTGCTATTGCTGAAGCTTTATGGTCGCCTAAAGAGAAGCGTAACTGGAAAACCTTCTTTGCCAAAGTAGAAGATCATTTTGAACGTTTTGATATTGCCGATAAAAAATATGCACCCAGTGTATATGATCCGATTTTTATATCCAGTTTTACAACGGATAAACAGCTGAAGATTGAACTGGGGAAAGAAGTAGAAGAACTGGATATCTATTATAGTTTTGATAACAGTTTCCCAGATCGGTTCTATCCTAAATATACCGGGGCATTAACGCCACCGAAAGATGCCGTTATGTTAAAAGTAATTACTTATAAAGGCAAAAAGCCTATTGGAAGAATGATTGCCATGCCGATAGCAGAATTAAAGAGCAGGGCAGAGAAAAAGAAATAGAAAAGAGGATGGTAGGTGATAATAATAAAAATTCCCCGTTAGTTGGCGGGGAATTTTTATTAATTCCATGTGTTAGTAAACGCGTTAAGCTCCTTTATAAACGAAACCAGGGGTTATTTTATTGCGGGTGCATAAGGATATGATTTTTCCAGAAGATTTCATTGAAGGGCACCTGCATAAACCACTATTTTTTGGGGAAGCGGATCCGGCGGAAAAGGAAGCCGATTTATCCGTAAATTACAAGCTTAATCATTGCCGTTACCGCCCACTTAGGTGTCTGACACATGCTAAGCCAAACATGAAAAAAAAGCTGTTCCTTATTTTCTTTTGCGTGTTTGCCTGCTTTCATGTTCATGGCCAACTGTGTAACGGTAGTTTGGGAGATCCTGTGGTGAATGTCACTTTCGGATCGGATGCTACCAGAAATGGCCCGTTAAAAGCCGGGGTTACCAACCTAAGGTATACAAGTTCCGGTTGCCCCAATGATGGCGAGTATTCTATCACCAATATGTCGTTTGGATGTTTTGGAAATACCTGGCATTTAATGGTAGGCGAT
>CAZFKE010000025.1:0-14527 GCA_964519475.1 uncultured Sediminibacterium sp. | reverse complement strand
CCGTTTTATGATCGTGAATGCATCACCTGAACCCAGCCAGTTTTATTTGGATACCGTAAGCGGTTTATGTGCCAATACCACTTTTGAATTTGCTACCTGGGTGGCCAATGTTTTAAAACCCTCGGCCTGTGGAGGAGCGGGGGTGAAGCCCAATCTTACTTTTCGTATTGAAACAACTACCGGACAACTGATACAGAAATTCGATTCCGGCGATATTCCTTTTGAAAACCAGAAAGTATGGAAACAATATGGTACTTATTTTAAAACACCGGTAGGGATAAGTACGGTAGTGCTGAAGATTATTAATAATTCTCCCGGCGGAAGTCAGTGTGGAAATGATCTTGCTTTGGATGATATCACTTTCAGACCCTGTGGGCCCACCATTACAGCTACGGTTAATAATATAGTTCAGCCGTTGATTGATATCTGTGAAAATAATAAAACCAGTTTTTTATTTACCACCCGTTACCCCTCTGACTATAGCAGCCCGGTTATACAATGGCAGATCAGTTTGGATACCGGTAAAACATGGAAAGATATCCCCGGAGAAAAATCGCTGACCTATACCCGTAAACCCACAACGGGTGGTAGTTATCAATACAGGGCTGTAATGGCAGAAGATGCTAATTTTGGTTCGGCTCCCTGCCGTATTGCTTCCAATATCACCATTATTAATGTAAACCCTTTACCAGACGCGGTTGCCGATAAAAACCTATTGGGTTGTATCGGAAGTGATTTCAGGTTGCAGGAAGCAGAAGGCACCGCGTTTACCTATCTATGGAAGGGCCCCAACGGTTTTACTTCTCAGGTAAGGAATCCTTTTATCTACAATGTAAAGTTTGCAGATTCAGGTTATTATATTGCCACCGTAAAAACGGATGCAGGCTGTACCAGAACAGATAGTTTTCATATAAAGGTTTTCCCGGGAACCAAAGCAACGGTAAGTGCCGGCACGAATCTTTGCGAAGGTAACAGCACAGGTTTATCTGCTGCAGGTGGAATAAAATACCTATGGACACCTGCCACAGGATTATCCGACAGTAGTTCTGCCAACCCGCTGGCTTCGCCTGTTGACACAACTATCTATAAAGTTGTTGTAACCAACCAATACGGATGTTCGGATTCTGCTACTGTACGCATCAATGTTTTCAAAAAACTCATTGTAAATGCAGGGCCTGATAAAGCTATTTTTGAAGGAGATACGGTAACCTTGAATGGGTTCATTAAAGGTACGCCCAGTAGTATTTACTGGTTACCCAATACAAATATTCAAAACAACAATACGGCAACACCGCTGGTAAATCCTGTAGACAATACAAACTATACTTTATATGCGGCGCCCGGTTTTGGTTGCCCTGTAGAATCGGATGATGCTTTTGTGCGGGTATACAAGAAACTACGGATCCCTAATATCTTTTCGCCTAATGGAGACGGGGTCAATGATACATGGGTAATACAGAACCTGGATACGTATCCGTTAGCTACCATAAAAGTATTCACAAGAAGCGGCCAGGCGATATTTGAAACAAGAACAGGCGGTGCTGTTTGGGATGGCAGCTATCAGGGGAAGCCTTTACCGGTGGCCACTTATTATTATGTTATCGATCTGAATATCGGGTTGGCGCCTTTATCCGGCTGGATCGTGATTGTGAAGTGACCATCTTCTCACCAAATCAATTACCGCGCAGTCTGATCCTGGTTAATTCTTTTTAACCAGGAGGAGTTCTTCCTTACGCCCTTCTATCTTCATGTTGTATTTTTAGCTAACCTGTTTTTTGCGTTATCTTATCTGTGGTCTCATAAAAGTGAAAAGTACTTGTCTTAATCAGTGTGCCCCGCTCAATAGGCTGTGTTAAACGGTTGAAGGTATTCGAAGAATCTATCACGGTAAAGTGATCGATACTTTGTGTATTGGCAATGCACAGGATTGCCGGAAAGCAAACGGTAATCAATACTGTTTGCATAAGGGCGTTTAAAAAATAGGCGACCGATCCATTATGGGTTTTATTTATCAGGCTTCCACCATTTCGCGCAGGTATTGTGTTTTCTCTTCCTTGAAAGCAGCACGCGGCTGCAGCCCCAGTAATTGGAACATGGTATTATCCTCTTCAAAACTCGGGTTAGGAGTGGTGAGTAATTTATCGCCTGCAAAGATCGAATTGGCGCCGGCCATAAAGCACAAAGCCTGTTCTGCCACATTCATGTCGGTTCTTCCGGCACTTAGTCTTACCATGGTTTTAGGCATTAATATTCTTGCTGTGGCAATCATGCGAACCATATCCCAAATAGCTACTTTCGTATTATGCTCTAGCGGAGTGCCTGCAATAGGCACCAATGCATTAATAGGCACACTTTCCGGGTGTTCCGGCATGGTAGCAAGTGTGTGCAGCATTTTTATCCTGTCTTCATGCGTTTCTCCCAAACCAATAATTCCGCCGCAACAAACGGTTACGCCTGCTTTACGAACATTATCGAGTGTCTGTAAGCGATCATCATACGTTCGTGTGGTAATAATTTCTTCGTAATGCTCCTTGCTGGTGTCCAGGTTATGATTATAAGCGTATAAGCCGGCTTCTGCCAGTTTTTGTGCCTGTTGTTCGGTTAACATGCCAAGTGTGCAGCAAACTTCCATGCCCATTTCATTCACCCCTTTTACCATATCCAATACACGGTCAAAATCGCGGTTATCCCTTACTTCTCTCCAGGCAGCTCCCATACAGAAACGGGTACTGCCGGCATCTTTGGCTTTTTGTGCATACGCCAGTACTTCTTCTTTCTGCATCAAAGCCTGAACATCTATACCGGTATTATAGCGGGCTGCCTGCGGGCAATAGGCGCAGTCTTCACTGCAACCGCCTGTTTTAATACTTAATAAAGTACACACCTGCACTTCGGCCGTATCGTTATATTCCCTGTGTACAGAAGCGGCTTTAAAAACCAGTTCCAGTAAAGGGGTATTGTAAATAGCCTGGATCTCTGCTATGTTCCAGTTATGGCGTAGGGTGGTTGACATAGTTCAAATTTATCAGCAAATATAAGTGGGATTTATTCACATAATGAATGGCCTGCCGGCTAAAATAACGGCAATTATTCTTTACGGTTATGTACATAGCTTCTCCATTTATCGATCACACGCTGCATATCATCCGGCAGTTGGGATTCGAACAACATTTCTTTCTGGGTTACTGGATGAATAAAGCCAAGTGTTTGTGCATGCAAAGCGCATCGTGCACAAACGTCAAAACAGTTGTCAACAAACTGTTTGTATTTAGAATAAATAGTGCCTTTCAGTATTTTATCGCCACCATATTCCCAATCGTTGAACAGGGTATGGCCGATGTGTTTCATATGAACTCGTATCTGGTGTGTGCGGCCGGTTTCCAATACACATTGAACAAGGGTTACATAGTTAAAGCGTTCCAACACTTTATAATGCGTGATGGCATGTTTACCTATTTCCCCCTCAGGGTATACATCAAACATTTTCCTATGTTGGTGGTGGCGTGCAATATGTCCGGTAATGGTGCCTTCATCTTCCTGTACATCGCCCCATACCAGTGCTGTATATTTTCTTTTTACGGTATGGTTAAAAAATTGTTTGGCAAGATGTGCTGCTGCATCAGGTGTTTTGGCCAGTACAATCAGGCCTGTTGTATTTTTATCAATCCGGTGTACCAATCCAAAACGCGGAAGGGCGTCTTCATCAATATTTGGATTCTGTTGTTCAAGATAATAAGCAACACCGTTTAAAAGCGTTCCGCTGAAATTTCCTACGCCTGGGTGTACCACCATATTGGCGGGTTTATTCAATACCATCAATGCATCATCCTCGTAAACAATATTGAGCGGTATATCTTCACGTTTTAAAACCGTATGTTCAGGATTGATCAGGCTCATCAGTAACAACTCATCCCCCGGCTTGATCTTGTAATTGCTCTTAACCAGCTTTCCGTTTACTGTTACAAATCCGGCTTCAATACCCTGTTGTACTTTGTTGCGTGTGGCACCTTCCACATGCATCTGTATCCATTTGTCTATACGCAAAGGTTCCTGGCCCTTATCTATCTTAAAGGCCTTGCGTTCATAAAGGGCTTCTGATACCTCATCGTTGGATATCTCTATCTCATCATCCTGATCCTGCATCCGGCAAAAATAGCGGTTTATGGGGTATAGTCCATGGTCCATGATTGACAGCCCATAGCAATATTTTTTTAGTAAAACTACCATGGAGCGTGGACTTTGCTCTATCGGCGCTTTTATTCTTAATTTCGCTTATGCAAACGGAAGTGCAATTTGAGGATCTCGGTTTCAGGCCATACAAAGAAATATGGGATTACCAGGAAAGCCTGCTGAAACAGAATACGGATATTAAATTGGTTTCACGTTTAGCAGGTGTTGATGCCCTTGCCGCGCAGGTGCCAACCATCAACCATCTTTTATTTGTAGAGCACACGCCGGTATATACGTTGGGGAAAAGTGGGGATGAAAGAAATGTTTTGATCAGTGAAGAAGAAAGGGTAAAGCGCGGGATCGATTATTTTCATATCAACCGTGGTGGCGATATTACTTTTCACGGACCGGGGCAATTGGTGGGGTATCCTATTATCGATCTCGAAAAATTCAAACCCGATCTTGGCTGGTACCTGCGCAGCCTTGAAGAGGTGATTATCCTTACCATGGCGGAATATGGATTAAAAGGGGAACGGAGCCCCGGGGAAACCGGTGTCTGGCTAGATCCTTTTGTAAAAGGAAAAGAAAGAAAGATCTGTGCCATGGGTATCAAATGCAGCCGTTGGATCACCATGCATGGATGGGCTTTTAATGTAAATACAGACCTTACGTATTTCGATTGTATTGTTCCCTGCGGTATCGGGAATAAACAGGTAACCTCCCTGCAAAAAGAATTGGACAGAGAAATTTCTTTAGATGAAGTAAAACAGAAAGTAAAAAGTAATTTCGAGAAAATATTCAATTGTCGGTTGACGGGTTACTCCTTGAATAACTGAAATTTATTCTTCTCTTTCAGTTTGTCATCCTCAAACAGTTCGAAATGGAACCATCCTGCATGGATGAAATTGACTTTATCCAAAACCAATTCGGATTCTTTTACTGTTTTGATCCGAAACAACTCAGACCCATCTTCTTCATAAAAAATAATATGGTACCTATGCTGTTTTACCTGCGGAAGTGAAATGCTTACATAGCCCTGTGCATTGGTGTACACATAAACAGAAGGCTTCCATACATATTTGGGAATGAACGGGTGAATATCCGCACGGTTATTCCCAACCACGTAAAGAGTATCTTTTGTTTTTAATGCAATTGAATCTTTAAATTTTTTATAAAGTCCTGCTTCCAGTTCTAAGAGGTAAGTATTATTGATAAAAATAGTAATGAATTCTGATGGTTTAGGCACAAATGGTTTGAATTGAACATGCCATTCGTCAAGCCTTATTAAACTATCTTTTGTTTCGGTGAAGATGGAATCTTTGAATTTCAGGTAACTTTTCTTATTCAGTTCTCGTAATACCCCATTTGGTCCGTATACGATGGTTAATTCTTTTTTATTACTTTTTAGGGAAGGTTTCCATTCAATAATGTGATCATTGATCTTGTGTAAAGCATCTTTTGTTTTGGTATTGATGGAATCCCTGAAATGCAGGTATTCAGATCGGGTAAACCGGAAAATAGCTATTTTTTTCAGATAAACGGATACCATATCCTTCTTCAGTTCAGCTGCTCTTTTTTCTTCTTTCAGGTGTTCGGTTTTCGGAACAGGAGCGGCAATGGGTTTTCCCTCTGATGGCAGAGCAATTTTTGTTTCAATAAAATGCACTTTTGAAAAATAATAATCACCGCCTTTCAATACATAAAATATGCGGTAATACGTTTTTGCTGTGGTAGGCGGTTTGTTATCAACAAAACCATTGGCCGGCAGTTCGGGTGATTGCGAAGAAAAAAGGGTCCTGAAATTTTTGCTGCTATCGGATGATCGCTGTATCGCCAATTGAATACAACTGGGAAAAGGGTTCTCCCAACTAACCTGGATTTTACCTTTGGCCAGTTCCCTGACAGAAAAATCTGGCAGCACATTTTGTGCGTTGCTTGGGGTGGTAAATATCCAACCCAATATACAGATGCTGAAACAGAAAAATGGCTTCATTCCCTGCAAATATAAAAGCTGTAATGTAATTAAAATGGTAATGTATAAGATGGAAGGGATTGGTTGCCCTGTAGCCCACCGCTGTGGATGAGCAATAACCGGCTTCCGGCAGAGAAATGATGGTTATCAAGCAGGTCTTTTACCGCAAAAAGCAGTTTGGAAGTATAAACAATATCTGTAGGTACCTGCCATTTTTCCCAAATGGATCTCATATGCTCTATTAACAATTGCGGGTGTTTGGCGTAACCGCCAAAATGATAACCATGTACAAAAGAGAAAGATTTTTCATTTTCTGTTTTTTCCAGTAAAGCACTTACCTCTGCTTCCAACGATAAATGGTTCTTTATTACACTCACAGCCATTACTTCCTGTTGCGGCGCGGCAGCTTTGATCAGCCCTGCCATCATCGTACCTGTGCCGCTGGCACAAAGAATATGGGAATAAGCGCTTGTATCAGCAATATCCAGTATGGTGGCGGCTCCCAGTGCCCCCGTTTTTCCATAACCTCCTTCGGGTATCCAGTAAATACCAGGATCATCAAAGGTTTCCATAATAAGGGATTTATTGGGATATACTTCACGACTGATGAATATTATGTTCATGCCCCAATTTTTTGCTTGTACAAGTGTTGGGCTGGGAGAGGCTGTCTTTTCGCCCCTGATAAATCCTGTGCTTTGGAATCCCATTTCTCTGGCAGCAAAAGCAGTAGCGGCAATATGATTGGAATAAGCACCGCCAAATGTTGCGATATGTTTTTTTTGTAAAGAGGCGGCTTCTTCCAGGTAATAGCGCAGCTTAAACCATTTATTGCCACTGATAACAGGGTGAAACAAATCAAGACGCAGGATATCAACACGGATCTCATTACCCGAAAATTTTTCCAATTCCTGTATTCTGCAATTTTGTAAATATTCTTTCATGTCGGTCTTTTCAGCATTTGATGAATGCTTAACTTTACAAATATTAAATTTATCTGATGAAACCCACCTTAGTAATCTTAGCCGCAGGCATGGCCAGCCGGTATGGAAGCATGAAACAGATCCAGTCTTTCGGTCCTTCGGGCGAAACAATCATGGATTATTCAATTTATGATGCCATCCGTGCAGGGTTTGGTAAAGTGGTATTTATTATCCGCGAAGAATTTGCAGATAACTTCAAAGCCATTTTTGAACCGAAGCTGAATGGCAGGATTGATACGGATTATGTTTACCAACACCTGAATTCTTTTACGGGTGGAAGAACCCTTCCTGCTGAAAGAACCAAGCCTTGGGGAACCGCTCATGCTGTACTTTGCTGCAAGGGTAAAGTAAACGAACCCTTCGCCGTGATCAATGCCGATGATTATTATGGACAGGATGCTTTTGTAAAAGCGGCATCATTCCTTACCACACAATGCAATGAACAAACCTATTGTATTATCGGCTATGAATTAAAAAATACCCTGAGTGATAATGGCAGCGTAAGCCGCGGTGTATGTGAGGTAGATGCCCATCATAACCTTACGGATATTAATGAACGGACAAGTATCTTACGCAGTGCCAATGGTAAAGTTTTTTATGAGGACAGTACCGGGTCGCATGAACTATCTGAAGACAGCTTAGTAAGTATGAACTATCTCTGTTTTGCGCCTGGTTTTATTGATCTTTGTGAAACACAGTTCGGCGAGTTTCTGGATAAGCATATAAATGAACCTAAATCGGAATTTTTTATCCCTACGGCTACTAAAAAGTTCATTGAATCAGGGAAAGGTTCGGTAAAAGTGATCCCCACCTCTTCCAAATGGTTTGGGGTAACGTATAAAGAAGATGCACCGGGTGTACTGGCAAGTATTCAGGCACTGGTTGCTTCTGGAGAATATCCTGCTGATTTATGGGCATAAATTATTTGAATGAAAATGATAGCGGAGAAGCCAATAGCTTCTCCTTTTTTAGGTAATTCACTTTTTAAATAAGCTGATATGCCGCATGATCACCATGATCTTTTTGAGAACCGTAAACAGTTTCAGGTTGAAAGATTAATCCTTTTCAGTGATGCCGTATTTGCTATTGCGATCACCCTATTAATTATTGAGATCAAAATCCCCGAATTGGGGGAACATGAAGAATTGCTGAATGCTTTTAAATCGAATAATACTTTTTATGGATTCTTTGGCCTTGCGCTGAGTTTTGCCATCATTGTTCAGTTCTGGACAAACCACCATCGGCTTTTTGGATATGTGAACAATTACACAGGGAAGTTATTGTGGTTGGATCTAAATATGCTTTTCTGGATTGTTTTGATGCCTTTCAGCAGTGCGTTAATTTCAAAATATTTCAGCCATGACAGTGTATGGATGATGTATAGCCTCAATTTGTTCATGATCGGAATTTCTCTGTATTTTCTTTGGTGTTATATTACCAATCCCAAAACGGAGGTTTCTCATATTGCGCATGATTCTGTTATCCGGAAAATGTCGCGAACAAGAAGTCTTACTGTAGCATTAATCTTTTTTTCAGGGTTTGCCTTGTGTTTGTTCCAATGGCCACCCGCTTCTTATGTTTCCAGGTTTGTTTTTTTAATGATCATCCCTGCTATTTACATCATTAATAGGATATATCGTAAAAAAAATAACCCCGCGTTACCGCAGGGTTAGCATTATATGAAACTAACTGTATTTTATTTTTTGCTGAAAGCCTTCACATAAAAAACACAATCTTCCAGTTTGGTGATCTGCTTTTTTCTTTCCAATCCTTTTATAGAGGAGTGGAGCGGAAGTTTGATCTTCTCTGTGTTACCCTCTGTTTTTGCCAGCTCATCAACCATCTGATAGATATTCTTTGATTTTACGGCAAATGCTACACCTTCTGCCTGTGCCTGGCGGGTACTTAATACACCAATTACTTCACCATTATTGTTAAATACAGGCGCTCCTGAATTACCCGGGTTGGCGCTGATCTGTACCTGATAAGATAAAGAGTCACTGTTGTAACCGCTACGGGCGCTCAGGTATCCTTCGCCATATACAATATCATTACGTGGGTAACCCAATGTAAAAATCTGCTCGCCAAGATCGGTATTCGACTTGCGTATCGTGTAAGGGAGCGAACTTAAGGGCTCATAATCCGGATCGTCTATTTTTAGAATGGCCAGATCTTTCACCTGGTCTATATCTGCAATAGTGGCATTGAATTCCTGTCCTTTGCTGTTTACAACTATGGCACCTGAGCCTTTCAATACGTGTGCATTGGTAATGATATATCCTTTTGCATCAATCAAAAATCCCGAACCACCGCTGATCAATCTTGCATTCTCGGGGATCTTGCTTTTTACTTCATTGATCAAAGTGCCCTGGTATTGTTGGTTCTTTTTGATCACTTCTATCTGCTTGCTTAGTTGTTCGATCTGGCTACTATTCACTACTGGAGCAAAATATGCTACCAGCCCGCTGATCACCAAAGCGATCACGCCTCCTACAGAAGCAGCAATAGCGGTTACCCTTTTGTATTTGTTATACAACTGGATCACGCGGCCTTTGGTGGTCAGTTCACCACCATTGTAAACATCACCACGTTCTACCAATTTGGTATGCGTATCCTGTAAACTGTGTTTCAGGTTACGGTGGGCAGAATAGAACTCCATCTGGTGCATGAACATATTGTGTTCAACCACCATCTGGTCTATTTCGGGGGTGCTTTTCCGCAGCGACTCAAAATATTCTTTCTCAGCGGCATTCATGTCGCCGATCAGGTACCTTTCGATCGCTTCTAAGAGTAAAATGTCATCCATGGTATTAATCTCCGATATTGTATTGCGAGAAGAATAATTTCTTCAGGCGCATCAAACATTTGTATTTCTGGTTTTTGGCATTATCTGCGTTGGTGTAGCCAAATTCGGCGGCCAACTCCTGCATTCCCATTTTCTTCAAATAATACCCTTCCAGCAAACTCTTACACGGTTCCCCCAGGCTGTTCATTGCCCGGTCCATTATCGCAAACTCAGCATTGCGTTTTTCGTGGATTTCAAGGTCTTCCTCAACAGGGACCGTTTCATCCAGACTATCAACCTGGTTCGAATATCTACCAAGCTGTTGTAGGCGTTTAAGCCATAAACGGCGGCATATGGAGTATACATACGTTTTAATTTGACAGGTTAAGACAAATGATTCGTTTTGTGCTTTCTCATATAGCGCAATCATCGCTTCCTGAAAAATATCCCTCGCATCATCATACGAGCCGTTATTTTGCAGTATAAAAGTCTGTACCATTGTAAAATTGTCTTTGTAAATGGTCTCGATGGCCTTTGAGTCGTTCAGTGCCAGTCCTTTCAGTAATGCTTGTTCGTTAGTATCGGCTTTCACTATCTGTGCTTTTAATACTATAGGGGGGGTAAAAGTAACCCAAAATACCCCGAAAATTATTTTTTTAAAAATTTTTGCCGCCGGGGTTACCTTTTACCTCCTGCAGGTATTAATAATAAATTCACTCACAACAAAACGAAAAAAAATGAAAAAAGTATTCGCAATCTTAGCTGTAGCCGGCTTAATGGCTGCTTGTAATTCAGGTGAGAACAAAGCCGCATCTGCTGACAGCATCAAAGCTGCAACTGATACCGCTAAAGCTGCAATGGACACTGCAAAAGCTGCAATGGACACTGCAAAAGCTAAAATGGATACTACCAAGAAGATGTAATTACTTATGAAAGCTGCAGTGCTGACAGAATTGTGAGGATGATCCCGTTTGCCGATCAAGGGTAGCTTTTAGAACGATTTTTCATATGGCAAGCAATCGTTAGAGGGCGCTCCGTTTCCACGGAGGGCCTTTTTTTATACCTGGAACGTAGTGAAAGTTCAAAAAACTAAAGGATGTTAGTTAAATAAAAATGTAAAAAGAGGCCTTTGAATTGAATTCACTTCTTATATTTGATCTGAAATGAAAATAATCATCGCAAATACATTTTATTTTTTCTTTTACTACTTCTTTGAAAAAAGAAGCCGGGTAGTATTTGCTAAAGCATAAACAAAAAACTTTAGATACAGTCCCGGCCCAAAAGGCCGGGACTTTTTTTTGGCTACGCCACCCCCTAACACCCTAAAGGGGGAATAAAAAGAAGATGAACATGAAGACAACGGGCAATAAAATAGAAAAAACTACAACAAACTCCCCCTTAAGGGTGCTGGGGGGTGATGTTGCTTCGGGTATCTGCATTCAGGGCTATGAAGGAAGCTTTCACCAGGTAGCTGCCCGATCATTCTTTGGTAAACAGGTAGAGGTGATCCCTTGTGATACCTTTCGCGACCTGGTCAGGATTTCAATGGATAAAAAACAATCTGCCGGTGGTATCATGGCAATAGAAAATTCTATTGCCGGAAGTATACTTCCTAATTATAATCTTTTACAGAAAAGTAAGCTGAAAGTAATTGGCGAGGTCTATTTATCCATTAGTCAGAATCTAATGGTAAATCCCGGTGTGCAGTTGAATGATATCAAAGAAGTGCATAGTCACCCGATGGCCATCCTGCAATGTTTGGACTATCTGGAAAGAAATGATTGGAAATTGGTGGAAACGGAAGATACCGCGTTAAGCGCCCGGCATATTCATCAGAAGCACAGTAAACATGCGGCAGCCATTGCCAGTAAATTGGCTGCTGAGTTGTATGGTATGGAAATTATTACCCCCAATATTCATACACTTAAAAATAATGTAACACGCTTTCTTGTATTGAAAAGAGAGAAGGAAACACAGGAAGTGGCTAATGCAGATAAAGCATCTATCTATTTCCAGACCAATCACTCCAAAGGTATACTGGCGAAGGTTTTACAGCAGATCGCAGAAGGCGGTATCAATTTAAGCAAACTGCAGAGTATGCCTATACCCGGAAGTAATTTCAAGTATGGTTTTTATGCAGATATGGAATTTGATACCCGAAAACAATTTGATAATGTATTAACGGCTATTGAATCACTTACCAATAATGTAAAGATCTTTGGTATCTATAAAAAAGGAAAAGTTGTAAAAGGATAAATTATGCAGATCACTACTTCTAAACGATTGGAAGGCATTGGCGAATATTATTTCTCCCAGAAACTGAGAGAAATCGATGAGCTGAATAAACAGGGCAAAACCATTATTAACCTGGGTATTGGCAGTCCCGACTTGCCGCCACATCCTGATGTAATAAAAGTATTGCAGGAAGAATCGGCAAAACCGAATACACATGCATACCAGAATTACAAAGGCTCAGCTGTATTGAGAAACGCAGTGGCAGACTGGTATCGTAAATGGTATCATGTAACGCTGGACCCCAATACAGAAATATTGCCGTTAATAGGAAGTAAAGAAGGGATCATGCATATCTGCATGACTTACCTGAACGAAGGGGATGAAGCATTAATTCCCAATCCCGGTTATCCTACTTACAGCAGTGCGGTAAAACTGGCCGGCGGTAAAGCCGTTGCTTACCCATTAACAGAAGCGAATAACTGGGCACCGGATTTCGACACACTCGAAAAAACTGATCTTAGTAAAGTAAAACTGTTATGGGTTAATTACCCGCACATGCCCACAGGACAATTACCAACCAAAGACCTCTTCGAAAAGATTGTAGCGTTTGGTAAAAAACATAATATTTTGATTTGTCATGATAACCCTTACAGTTTTATCCTGAATGAAACACCGGCAAGTTTATTAAGCATTGAAGGAGCCAAAGAAGTGGTCATAGAACTCAACTCATTAAGTAAAAGCCAGAATATGGCCGGCTGGCGTGTGGGTATGCTTTGCGGAGCGAAAGAAAGAATTGATGAAATATTACGTTTCAAAAGTAATATGGACAGTGGGATGTTCTTACCGGTACAACTAGCAGCAGCAAAGGCATTGAGTCTTGGTAAAGATTGGTACAACAGCATCAACGCTGTATATGCGCAAAGAAGAGAAAAGGTTTTTGAACTCTTAACATTGCTCAATTGTGAATTTTCTAAAACACAGGTTGGGATGTTTGTATGGGCAAAAATTCCATCGAAGTATAAAACCGGTTATGCATTAAGTGATGAGGTATTATACAATGCAAACGTGTTTATAACACCCGGAGGAATATTTGGTGATGCGGGTGATGGATATATAAGAGTAAGTTTATGTGCTAGTGTTGAGAAATTTGAAGAAGCGATACTACGAATTAGTAATTAGTAGTTAGTAATTATTAAAACCCATTATCATTTCCAAGTTCTTCAATTACTAATTAGAAACTATTAACTACTAATTAAAATGACAATTTCAATCATAGGTATCGGTCTCATCGGCGGTTCAATGTCCCTTGCATTGAAAGAAAAAGGATTTGCAGATAAAGTGATCGGTGTTGATGCAAACAAATTGCACTGCGAAAAAGCATTGGCATTAGGCCTGGTAGATGAGATCAAAGAATTAACAGAAGCGGTTATGGCTTCAGACCTTGTGATATTGGCCACACCAATCAATGCCGCCGAATCATTATTGCCGCTTGTTTTGGATTTATGTGATAAGCAAGTCGTAATGGATGTAGGCTCTACCAAAAAAACAATCTGCGAATCTGTGGCTACAAACCCCCAGCGTGGAAGATTTGTAGCCACTCACCCGATGTGGGGTACCGAATACAGCGGTCCGGAAGCAGCGGTAAAAGGCGCATTTGAAAATAAAGCGGCTGTAATCTGCAGCAAAGAAGACAGTGATGCGGATGCAGTAGCCTTGGTTGAGAAAGTTTATGGCTTATTAGGTATGCACCTCGTTTATATGAATGCCGAAGCACATGATATACACGTGGCTTATGTGAGTCATATTTCACATATCACTTCCTTTGCACTGGCCAATACGGTTTTGGAGAAGGAAAGGGAGGAAGATGCCATTTTTGAACTGGCAAGTGGTGGTTTTGAGAGTACGGTGCGTCTGGCTAAGTCAAATCCGGCCATGTGGGTACCTATTTTTATGCAGAACCGGGACAATGTGTTGGATGTATTAAATGAGCATATTGCCCAGCTGCGTAAGTTCAAAGCCTGCCTGGAGAAAGAGAATTTCGATTATTTGAAGGAATTGATAGAGAATGCGAACGGGATCAGTAGGATTTTGAAATGATTAGCGAATTAGCGGATGACGGATGAGGGGGTTGTAAAACATTAGCTTTTTTCTAATTTGTTAATCCATCATCTGCAAATCCGATAATCAATGCTGATTAGCGGCCAGGAAGAACAAGTGTGCGACGCAACAGAAGCTGAAATAAGCGCCACCGTTGGGTTTCAAACAAAAACCGCCAAAGAGGCATATAAAAAGTACCTTTGCGGCAAATTTTTTAATACATGCCGACATTTGAAGCGTTGGGTTTTGATGCTAGGTTGATTCAGGCAACGGACGAGTTGGGGTTTG
>CAZFKE010000024.1:43048-43495 GCA_964519475.1 uncultured Sediminibacterium sp. | reverse complement strand
CCGCCTTTTTCTTGCTTAGTTGCTTAGTTTTTATCTTTCCTTCATAGTTACAATTTAAGCGATTAATTTCAGTCTGATTAGTCGCTTCTATCCATTCCATTGCACAATCAACATCAATTCTTAATTCACCACTGCTCCAGAATTCCTTTAAAAATAAACTTCGCTGCTTAGTAGCAGAATTAGGCAATGGGTCAGTCTTTAAAAACTTTTGTATTTTGTTGTATAAAGTAACTGAAGTAATCTCGTGTTCAATCATTTTCTGACCATAATATTTATCACTAAACCTAAAGCCGAAACTGACATGCTGTCTCTTTGAATACTTATCATTGCATTCGATAACCTTCAGTTTTTCAATAAGTATTTTCTCAATACTTGCATAGTCCTTAATATATGCTTGCAGAATTTTTGAGTATAATGGACAAAAGGGGTTGTTCACTTTTTCCAAAT
>CAZFKE010000024.1:42334-43038 GCA_964519475.1 uncultured Sediminibacterium sp. | reverse complement strand
ATAATTTTTGTGATAGACAGCAGATAAATGCACCTCATGGCAGATGAATGCTATCTTATCTACGAGGTGAGGTTTTACCTCTATATTAGCAGCCTGCAATAGAGCAAGTATGTTTAAATTTTCAGGTATTTTCACTGTAACCATCTTATAAATTATATTGCAACTACTTAAATTATTTGTACATGAGAAAAACGAGAAGTGTTCCAAAAGCCTATTTTTCTCTTTTTCTCTATAATTAAAGCCCAGAAGGTCTCAATTAACTATTTATATCATTAACCTATGTTTACCCATTTCTGAAATTGAATGAAATTGCATTGTCATTCAATTTTGTCTCGTAAATTGTCCCTGTACTTTTAGGCACTCTAATTATCTTTATCCATTTTGTTTTATAAGTTCTGCCTGTAGTGTCTTCAACACGTAATCTGAATTTAGTTGCCTTTGTCCTTTCAAGTAGATTATTGAAGTCGCTATATCTTACTTCATAATTAAACCTTTCACCTAATTCCAAACGAATTAAACACCCAGAAATGTACCTTTCAATTGGCGAATAGATTGTGTCGTCTTTCTGCTTTAATTGATGATATTATCTTTAATTATGGTATCGATGCTACACCACCAGTGCTTGATAAAATAAAAGCTTTTGGTTACCGCTACGCAACAAAATCAGGTGTAACATGGGGTATTGATAATGTGACTATTCCAGA
>CAZFKE010000024.1:0-42324 GCA_964519475.1 uncultured Sediminibacterium sp. | reverse complement strand
GCTTCTGATTATTGCCCTTTTTGAACGAAGGTTAACAATAGTAAAATCAAACATTGTAGTAAACATTTCATCGTTAATGATGAAGTTTGTATAGAATGCATGTGTGATCTTTAATTTGCCTTTTCTGTCATAATAAAATTCATAAAATCTCCATATTAACGAAGCAGTACCAACTATTGCAGCATATACAGCTATCCAAAGTTTATAATCATACATAAGGCATCTTTTTATTCCTAATAAAGGTACTTTCCTTTTTTATTTTTTATTTCACTTTTATACGTGAGAGATGCACCACCAGTCCAAGTGCTTGCCCCCATCTCAAAAGATGAAGTCTTGCTATCCCCAGCCTTGTTAATGGGCAATTTGATGCCTGTATAAGCATTAAAAAGGAACACTTGATTTTATTGACACTATAAAAATTCTGTAGCACAGAAAACAAATTGCACAATTAAAAGGAAAAGCTTTCTAAAATCTGCCATATTGAAAGCCATTCATTTTAATTGTGTGTATTATTCCCTTTCTGTAGTAGGAGGTTATTCGTATTGCTTCAAAAGCATAAGATAATATAGAGTTATGTTGTATTTTGTTTACTGTCTAATCGAGAATTTGAAGTAATGCGCATTTAATTCAATTTCTGACAGGTTTCTTTTGAGACGGGCTACCTCTATTCATAATCATAAAGTCCCCTGAAAACGAAATTTATTTGTTATTGTAATGTCCCTAAAACATTTTTTTACTTACTTTTATGCCCTATTAATAATTTTCTTAACCAAGCAATGCACTTGTTTTACAAATGTTACACAAGTAAAGCACAAAATTGCTGAAAGCCTTATTCTTCCTTAGCTCAGTTGGTTAGAGCATCTGACTGTTAATCAGAGGGTCTCTGGTTCAAGTCCAGAAGGGGGAGCAGATTAAAAAGATAAAAGGGTTATACTTTGATAGTATGACCCTTTTTCATTTTACGACCTAAAAGACACCCAGCTGAAAACTATAACTTTGTAAAATGACTTTCTTCAAAGATTTCGAATCTTTCAATGAGTACATAGGATTACCAAAACCCTTGGATATTGATATTGACATGGGTTATTATGACCCACCTAATATGCTCTTAAAGTCAGTACCTATAACGGTTGACTTTTACAGAATATCAATTAAAACAAATTTTATTGACAAGGCGGCACCCAATCCTCAACCAATTAACGCAGTATTCTTCAATAGTCCTGAATTATCGACAGGTTGGGATGTGGAACCTACCTATGAGGGAATGTACTTGCAACTTTCTAAAAATATTATTGAAGAAAATCGATTTTTATTTAAAACATATCTTGACTACGGACAGCACGAAGCATTGTATTTAACTCAAAAGGAAGAAGAAGAGATCAAAATTATCTTTAGTATGATGTTAAAATACTACGATCGTAGAAAAGAAAATTTTGGCGTTTTACTTTCTTATGTTCATGTTTTGGTTTCGTTAGTTGAAGCATTTTATAAACGACAGTTTTCTACAAACCCCAAACAATACAATCCTATCGTCTCTGAGTTTCAACAACTCCTGAAAGACTATTACAACAAGCCCATCTCTCATATTCCCAATGTTCAATATTTTGCTGATCAACTACATCTAACTCCGAACTACCTCGGCGACATAATTAAACATTTTACTCAAAAGTCAACTCTGGAAAACATTCATGACTTTGTAATAAAAAAGGCAAAAGAAATGCTTGAAAAAAGAAGTGATCTGAATAATACAGAAATCGCTTATGAGCTAGGTTTTGAATACCCAAATTACTTTGCTAAGTTTTTCAAAAAACAGGTTAATTTAACACCTAAACAATACAGGCTTCAGGTAGCTGACAAAAACTTAGATTATCAACGCGTTTAAACAGGTTTTTTTTACTATCAGTAATTTGTCTCCTTATTTTTAGTGGTTTCTGCCCACCTGCCCTGCTGGGGCACTCTAATTTTGACTCGTCAAAGATTAACCCTTTAAATCGAAAGAAATGGCAGAGACAAAAAGAGTATTGCTCATAAATGCACATTTAACCTACCCTAACTGGACAGAAGGAAAATTAAACAACTCCTTTTATCAAATTGCAAAAGACTTCTTTACTAGTCAATCATTTGAAATTTTAGAGACCATCATTGAAAATGGTTATAATCCTCAGGAGGAAGAAGAAAAACATTTAAAAGCTGACATTATAATTTTACAGATGCCAGTAAATTGGTTTGGTGCGCCGTGGATTTACAAAAAGTATATTGACGAGGTGTTCAACAGCGGCCTATTTAGCAAATCATTCCTGACTGGAGATGGCAGAACTAAAGACAACCCAACTAAACAATATGGCACAGGTGGGCTTTTGCAAGGAAAAACATTTATGATTTGTGCAACATTTAACGCACCAGCTGAAGCATTTGATAATCCCGCTCAACAACTGATGCAAGGTAAAAGTACCGAAGACTTATTCCTAAATATTACTAGTAACTACCGTTTTTGTGGTTTCAACATATTGGAAGGCTACAACTGCTTTGACATATTCAGACGTAACGATATTGTAAAAGATCTTGAAAACTATCCAATGCATTTGCAGAAAGTTTTCAATTTTCAAAATCATTCTTTTCAACGTCAAGGTCAGGCAGCCTCACTCTAAATAAAGGGGAAATAAGTATGGAAAATGAATATTCAAGAAGGGGATTTATACAGCAGTCAGCGGCTTTAAGTGCGGGAATTATGCTGGCAGGCTCCTCTCAACTTTTTGCAGAAAATAAAAATATCGATAAAATGAAAAGAAGAAATTTAGGTTCATTGGAAGTTTCGGCAATCGGTGCCGGCGCAATGAGCATCAGCGCAAACTATGGCCCACCAGCAAACAAAACCCAAGGAATAAGTACACTCAGGGCTGCATATGAAAATGGTATAACTTTTTTTGATACAGCAGAAGTATACGGCCCATTTACAAGCGAAGAGTTAGTTGGAGAAGCACTTGCACCTTTTCGCAATAAAGTTGTTATTGCAACCAAATTTGGATTTGAATTAAAAGATAAGAAGGGCGGACTTAACAGCCGACCAGAACGTATAAAGACGGTAGTTGAAGAGTCCCTTAAGCGATTGAGAACTGATCGTATTGACCTCTATTATCAACATCGTGTAGATCCAAATGTCCCAATTGAGGATGTAGCAGGGGCTGTAAAGGAACTAATCCAGGAGGGAAAAGTTTTGCACTTTGGTCTCTCCGAGGCAAGTGCAAAAACTATCAGGAGAGCCCATGCAGTACAACCAGTGACAGCAGTTCAAACTGAATACTCGTTTATGGAAAGGGAAGTAGAAAAAAATGGAGTACTCCAAACAGTTGAAGAACTCGGAATCGGCTTCGTGCCATGGGGGCCAGTGGGGATGGGTTATCTGACCGGAAAAATGAACGGTAACACTAAAATTGATCCTAAAACTGACCTCAGATCAACATTTGATCGGTTTACACCCGAAAATATGTCGGCAAATAGACCGATTGTCGAATTACTCAACCGCTTCGCTCAAAAAAAGGATGCAACACCAGCTCAGATTTCTCTTGCATGGCTAATGGCACAAAAGCCTTGGATCGTTTCAATTCCGGGCACACGCAATTCAGATCATTTAAACGAAAATATCGGAGCATTGAAAGTTCAGTTAACCTCAGACGATCTTAGAGAGCTTGATTCAGAGTTTTCTAAGTTGAAGGTTTATGGAGACAGAATGAATAAAATGCAAATGGGAGTTGTTGATCAATCAGTATAACCGTCAAGATGTCAAATCTTTGATTGTTTGAAACTTCCTTCAATTTGAAGGGAACTAAGTGTTTGATTTGTAATAAATTGCAATCTCAAATAGTTTCTCGTAGCTGCATCTTTCGTCAATAAGGGGAGCAACTGGATCAAGCACTTACACGGTTCCCCGAGTAGGTGCTTTTTCATTTGCCTACAATTTTCAAACCATCATATCCAGAATGAGGGGGTCATGGCTTTATGGAAAGAGGGGGGTTAAGGTAAGTGGTTTCTCCACCTTGACATGGTTGTTGTGTTTTTTTCTAATCCAATTCCCAATGATTTCATACTTTTTCATAGAATTATTTTAATTCAATATTCTGCTTTTTGGATTAAATAACGCTAAGAGCTTCAACGTGTTTACAGTTAAAAAATAGTATGAACAATTCATTGGGTTGATAGGTATTACATAAGTTTTGTAAACTGTTACATCATTCACTTATTTAGCGTCCTACTCTATTCCACACCTCAATAAGTGCGTAGTATTGTGATAGTTCAATAGAAAAAGCAAATTAAATTATACTAAAATGAAAAGAATCATCATTGCCATTTTTATAATCGGTAGTATGGGCCTCAGTGGCTGCAGTACCTTACAATCACTGAGTAATATTTTGTCGGAAGCCGATGCTGCCGGTGCGATTAAAGAAGCACTAATCATTGGATCTAATTTTGGTGCAAATAGTTTGGGTCAGAAAGGCTCATTTAGTAAAGACGTTTTATTAAGTGCCATTTTACCCGACGAGGCCCAAAAAGTAGTACAAACTTTAGACAGATTGGGGCTCGCTTCAGAACTAAACCGGTTTACCAATACATTGGATAATGCTGCCATTGACGCGGCTTCCAAATCAGCACCTATTTTTATTGACGGCATCAGCCATATGTCTATCAGGGATGCCATTGGCATTGTAAAAAATGGTGGTACAGCGGCGACAGATTATTTACGCAGAACAGTAGGCGATACATTGCGCGGGGCAGTAAAACCCATTATGCGCAATGCATTAAATGAATATAAAATTGCCCAGGAGTGGGATAAGTTAATTGGCCCGGCTAAACTTTTGCTGGGTAATAAGTTGGGCCTGAACCTGAACATCGAGAATATCCTCTCAGTAATGCTAACCAATGAAATGTTCAAAAAAATTGAACAACAGGAGATTTTGATACGCACTACTGCGAAGGCGCGAACCTCATCAACCCTTCAACGGGTTTTTGGAAAAGATTGGAATACTGTTTCAACAAGGTAATTTTTTATAACAGGGATGGTATTATCAGAACATATAATAAGAATCGTCTATTCAATGAGGCCGTTTTCGTTCAAAATCTGGCTCAAATCATAGATTTTCCTCAAACTGTCATATAAAGGGTTTAATTCTGGACTAGTAGGGGGAGCCCAAGTAAACAGCTTTGCAGATTCTGCAAGGCTGTTTTTCTTGAAAGCCTTATCTACATTGAGTAACTAGCTAAATTCCTTATTTGTTTTTCGGTTCGATTCTTCTTTACGTAAAAAAATATTCTTTCAGGATATATCGAA
Organism: uncultured Sediminibacterium sp.; assembly: GCA_964519475.1. Lineage (GTDB taxonomy): Bacteria > Bacteroidota > Bacteroidia > Chitinophagales > Chitinophagaceae > Sediminibacterium. The sequence continues at coordinate 37,001 of CAZFKE010000024.1, read as the reverse complement.
CCCATGGGCTTTTGCTTTGCAATAAACTGGTTTTTGAGTAGCAACCCTTAACACCTGAAAGAAGTGGCAGCAGGCATACTGTATAGAGGCCTAAGGATAGTACCCAACACTATAGCAGTAAAAAACATTCACGATATCCTGATCAATTTATTCCAGCCTGCTACTCATTTAATTTTTTTAGCACCCACTCACCTACGATTGTTCCCTGCTGTTGTCCATTTAAAATGGCATCCATAAAATGAATGCCGCCGTAAAACCTTGATATAGCTGCTTCCGCGGCTGCCTGCTTAAATGACTGAAATGACCTGGAAGGTAATCCGTATGTTACCTCCACACTATCTGTATAAGAAAATTTATTACCAAAATAGTAGGTAAGAATAGCTGCAGATGTATTAGAAATAACAGAATGGCCGCTGGGGTATTCAGGAAAAGGAGGTGTTTGTAGTAATGGCACCCATTGTGGGTCGATGTATTTACGAATAGCCGTTTCCGGACGAATTCGGTTGCTTCTGTATTTCTCATCCCAACAAGAGATAAAGGCATCCATTAACCCAACAGCAACAGAAGTATATATCTGCATGGTTTCTTCAAAACCCTTGTTTGCACGTAAGCAGGCAATACCTGTAATCCCTAACCAATGTGCACCTGGCGAAATTTTTTTAAACCCGTATTGAAGGTGTCCTCCATCCTGCATAGCAAAAGGGTTACAATCCCAAAATGCAGCTATAAGCCGATGTTCATCGTTCAATTCATTGCCTTCTGTCTTCACAGCTGCCGATAATGTATAAAAGGAGGATTCCTTTTTTTCACTAAAAGCTACTGGAGGCAACGGTTTAAATTGAGCGGAAGAGTCAAGCGTAAACGATCGAACCGTATTAAAATTAGGTTCCACTGCAGCCATAAAACCGGGTGGTGTAGGATACCAGTAACCATTCGCAGTAAGGGGGGTATATCTTGGCAGATTACTGATTTTATTATACCCATCAGCTTTGGCGTAAGCAAGTATTTGACTGCTGACAGCAAGCGCATAATTCTTTGAATTATTGAGTATATCATCATTCAACCCCGCCTTTCGGCATGAGTCTATAAATTTTTCTTCAAAAGCTTGCATTAACTTTCCCGAAGGCTGCATTTTTTTAGCCGTTTCCATCATGGCAAGCAATGCAGCCAACTGATAAGAAAAAGATTTGCCGGTAGCTGGCTTTTTTATATCCGGGTATTTATTTAATATGCCATACATGGTTTTATACCTTGTATCATTCTGAGATACGACTTCATAACCTGCTAAACAGGCATAGGAAAAGAAACGCGCAGCCAATGGCGGATTAGTAATATCGTGTAACATAATATTAGTCATTTCTGTAATGACCATGCTGATATCCTTATTGCTGAACAGTGGCCGTTTTTTTGCGGGTATGCAGGATGATAGCAGAAAAAATATAAATAAGATAAGTATGCCCGGATATACACGTATCCTATTTTTCGTATCAGTTAAACAGGATGGCCGTTGTTTCATAGATAATCGTTTGATGGCTTACAGGAGAAAGAAACACAACAGTAGCTGATAATATTTATTTTTTCATTACAAAACATCATCGTAATCTATATGCTTTACTATCACTTTGGTTAATACCAAACAATAAAAAACTGTTTAGATTGAGAACACTACGTACATCGCCCCAAATATGAAAACCTGATTGCTGTTGATTTATGTAATTGAAATTACCTTTACCATCCCCTTTTAGAAGAACTCCGTAATTGGCATCATATTTCCCAAAACGCAAACGGGCATGGTTAATATTTCCGCATAATAACAAATCAGTGTGTCCATCTTTATCATAGTCAAATGCAGTGATCGTAAATACCGGCGAAAACTGGGCCTGCACAGGTAATGACTTTTCATGAAATTTTCCATCTGCGCCACTTTCAAAATAAGTGGTTTGAAGATCCGTAGCCTGAAGGCGCTTTACATCTTTCATTTCCTCACTGGTAAAAATATCTTTCATGGTTGCATTGGCATACGACTTATAATCGGTGAACCTTGTACGCATTATACTCATCTGTTCTAAAAGTTCATCCCGGCTTACAAAAGGATAACTTGTATGCTGTATGTAAAAACAAAGCATCGGATCAACTGATCCATTATTATCGAAGTCCTTATAATACATTTCAGCAGGCTCCGTATCACTTACTTTGCATTGAGAATTTAAACCCATATTACCAATTACCAAATCCGGTTTGCCATCTCCATTCAGATCAGTGACAAGTAGTTTATTCCACCAACCACTATATTCTTTACTAAGATAATCCTTTGTTTTATTTACAAACTTCCCGTTTACGTTTACAAAAACACTTATAGGCATCCATTCGCCTACTACAATAAGATCAGGTTTCTTGTCATTATTTATATCTATCCATGCTGCATCGGTTATCATTCCTGCATTTTGCAATTGAGGTGCAAGAGAGAGCGTTTTATCGGTAAATTTTCCTTTACCATCGTTTATTAATAAATAGCTCCGGGGGATTTCTGGATACTGCCCGGGAATATTTCTGCCCCCCACAAAAAGATCGATAAATCCGTCTCCGTTTATATCTATAGCCCTTACACAACTTTTACTTACATGCATGTCAGGTAATGCATTTATTGATTTGGTAAAATTTCCTTTACCGTCATTAATGTATAGCCTGTCTTGTAATAAAACATCTCCGGCTGAATAATTATGGTATCCGCCGCTTGTTACATATAAATCATTAAAGCCATCATTATTTACATCAACAAAAAGAGCATCGGCATCCTCGCATAATTTATCTGTAGCAAATGCCGGTTGGCTTTTTTGCGTAAATTCGCCATTTTTCTGTTGTATATACAGAATGCCCGGCTGACCACTACCGCCACCTGCATAAATATCGTCGAGGCCATCGCCATTAACATCTCCCTTAGCCAGGCATGGCCCCGAAAAGGAAAGTGGATTAACGAGTAGGGGCTGTTTTTTGAAGTCGTTAATTTGATTAGGGGCATTATGATATGTTACAGGGGATTTTATTTCTTCAAATAAGGGTTTTACAGGCGCAGAAATGGTATGTTTAATCACCGCCTCTGTTTCATCCAGCGTAATAAGCTGATCCGCTTTTATATTGGTAATTACTTGTTCCTTACCTCTTAGCCAAACTATTTTTATTGAATCAACCAAAGTTTCTTTACCTAAGCCAAAATGCAATATGGCCGATACCGTTGATTGAAAACCTCTTGCCGGCATTTGCTCCAGGTATTGTTTTTTATTTTTTTGGTATACAAATACTTTCGCCCCGTATCCATCCCGATTTTTATCCGCCCCTTTTAATTTTATTTTTATATAGTGGTTTTGCAGTTGTTGATTGGCATCATTTCTAAAAATAAAAGCCGGAAGGTTTACATTATTTACCACTATATCAAGATCGCCATCATTATCCAGATCCGCAAACACTGCTCCATTGCTATTGGATGCCGTGTCTGTTCCCCATAGATGGCCTACATTACTAAAAGTAAGGTTGCCATTGTTTTTGAAGAGATAATTAACCACATTTGAAGCAGGCATCTGCTGCAATATCTGTAGTACGTCTTCTCTTTTTAATCTTCCTTTTGTCTGCACATAATCATTCATATACTTCAGAAAATCCATGTTGGTAAAATCGCGTGTATATCCATTGGTTACATACAGATCTTTCCACCCATCATTATCATAATCTGCAAACAGGGGCGCCCAGCTCCAGTCGGTATTGGAAATGCCGGAAAGTTGTCCTATTTCGCTAAAAGTTCCATTTCCGTTATTTACGTGAAGCATATTACGCATGTACTGGTAATAAAAACCCGAGCGGAGTATAATATCAAATTTTTCATAGTTGTCGGATGAGAATAATAATTTCTGCCGGTAGTTGTCCTCAGGTAGCATATCCAGTGAAAAGATATCGGGTAAGCCATCATTGTTAATATCCGAAATATCATTACCCATGGAAGACCGGGAGGTATGTCCAAGCATGGACTGTAATTTATCTGTGAACGTACCATTACCATTATTTATATAGAGGTAATCAGGTACGTTATAATCGTTGGTTATATAAATATCCTGCCATCCATCCCCGTTTATATCTGCAATACCTGCGCCCAGGCCATAGGTTAATTCAGAGCTGCTTAAACCGGCTTTTTCTGTTACATCATCGAAATGGTTATTTGTATTCTTAAACAATCTTACTCCTATGGATTTATTGCTTTTCTTTAGCAGGGCAGCTGTGCTGGCTTCATCCAGAATGGGGAGGTTGTTTGGATTATGATTGAGTAAAAACATATCAAGATCACCGTCACGGTCATAATCAAAAAAGAAAGCCTGTGTGCTGTAAGCGGAATCCGCTAATCCATATTGCTGAGCCTGTTCTGTAAAATGAGGAATACCTTTATCATCATTCCCCGTATTAATAAATAACTGACTCATCCTGTTTTCGCCACGAACCTTACCTGAATAGGTTACGAATATATCCGGTTTGCCATCGCCGTTTATATCAGCTATGGTTGCCCCGGTTCGCCACGGTGCATTTCTGTTAGTAACGCCTGCTGTAAGGGTTATGTCCTCGAACTGCATATGGCCCTTATTAAGATACAGTTTATTGTCAGACATATTGCCGGTAAAATAAATATCATCCAGATTATCACCGTTTAGATCGCCAACCGCCACGCCGCCGCCGTTATAAAAATATTCATACATCAACACATTGGTGTTTGGCGCTTCAGTTAATGTATTGGCAAAGGTTACATGCGTACTGTCGGGAGATAATAAAGTAAATAAATGTTCTTTTTCTATATGATTTTTATTAGCGTGATTATTACAACCCACAAGTGAAATTGTGACGAGAACAGGCAGGTATAAAAAACAGATAGAATTAATGCGGGCCATTGCAAACATGTGTTTAGGAAAGACTAAAAATAAAAAATCTATGCGCTATAAAGCAACATAGATTTTTTAATCAAATATACCCTGGATTAATACCCTGGATTTTGAATTAGTTTTGTATTCCTTGTTACTTCATCCAAACCAATAGGTCTGTAATACATTTTATCAACCCATGTTCTGTCTTCAAGATTATTATTTACAACAGGGGAGTAGGTATAATCGAATACTGATTTGTCTTTCTTATAAGGCGAAGGGGCTGTAGCGCCTGCCTTTAGTGTGCCTTCCACGGTTATATAAACTGTTTTCCTTCCAAGTGTTTGAGGAGCAATCATCCAACGACGGGCGTCATGATATCGTTGTTCTTCGTATGCCATTTCTATTCTTTTTTCATTCCTGAAACGTTCCTTTAGTGCATCTCCAGATTCTGTTAAGGCAGGCAAACCAGCTCTAAAACGAATTTTATTTAACCACATCCGCGCTTCAGCATCTAATCCCAATTCAATACTTGCTTCAGCATAATTAAATATGATTTCAGTGTACCGTAAGAAAGGCCACGGTATATATTGGCGCATAGTATTATCAACAATCGCAGGATCAGGATCTGTAAATTTTCTAAAATAATAGCCAGTCCAGCAACCGTTCCAGTTTTCTATTGAACTTTGACGCGTATCGAGACCGGGTATGATTGCATTGCTGGTTTTGTATGTACCTGTTTGAATCTGATTAGCGGGATCTACATTTCCTGAAATTTTATCACGCGGTTTCCAGGTAGCACCATCGTATAAAATAGAAGCGTAAAAGCGGGGTTCCCTGTTCTCGTAAGGATCGGCTTTTTGAGCAGGATTATTCCAGCTAAATTTGGTACCATCCATCATTTCATAATCATCCACTAATTGGCCTATAGGCGAATTTCCTGCCCAGTTATGATAACCATTGGGTCCATTATATAACCCAATTTGTGTTCCCCCTTCGTTTTTATCAGGCGACCATGTTCTTTCAAATAATAATTCTTTAGCGGCTGATGCGTCTGCGTCTGGGCTTTTACTTCCTCCGCCCATGGCCATAGAAATATAATTTTTTCTAGCTTCTTCAAAACTTACAGGAGAGGTTAAATTGGTTTTATAACCTGATCCTGCTAAATCCAAAACGGCTTTGGCGGCATCTTTTGCTGCCTGCCAACGCGCTACCCTATCGCCACTTACATATCCCAAAAGTTCGGGATTAGGGTAAGCAGCCAAAGCCGGAGCTTTTGCTTTTGCAGTAGGCATATCATGCAAATCACTCGCTGCATATAATAGTACCCGTGATTTTAATGCTAAGGCAGAAACATCAGAAGCCCTGCCGCGAATTTTGCCTTTCCCTGTTAATAAAAGAGCTGCCGTATCGCAATCTTTTACTATGAAATTTACACACTCTGCATAGCTGTTTCTGGCAATGGTATAATCTTCATTTAATCCATACGTTTTGGTTACTAAGGGAACGCCGCCATAATACCGCAATAATTGCTGGTAATAATATGCCCGCAAAAAACGGGCTTCGCCCTGTAAGCGGTCTTTTAAATTTTTATCTGTAAAAGAGGCATTAGGAAGATTTTCTAAAGCAATATTCGCTGACCTGATGCGATTGTACATATTAGTCCACTGAAAACTTCCACTAACCCAGCCAAGGTTAGATGGGTTTAATATTCCCTGGTTTACTACATTGATACTGCGGCCGGCATGCGTAAAAATGGCTTCATCTGAAACTGAGGCAATCATTTGCTCATCAAAACCGCCATTACCTAAACCGGCGTAAATACCATTTACAAAAGCTTCCGAAAGAGGGCCATCTTTCCAGGTTTCACTGCCTGGTACCTGGTCTAGCGGCTTGGTGTTTAAAAAGTCTTTTTTACAGGCAGTAAGCAAGCTGGTTACGCCCAAAAGCACCATTAATATTTTGTTTACTATAGATTTCATGTTCATTTATTTAAAAGGTTACTTTTATTCCCGTATTTAAAATTCTTTGCTGTGGATAATATTGTCCATTACCGCTTGTGGACTCAGGATCCCATATTTTCATTTTATCCAGCGTAAATAGATTTAACGCGTTAAAATAAACCCTTAATCGGCTAATACCCATTTGCTTGGTTAGTGCGTCAAAATTATATCCTACTTCAATGTTTTTCAGGCGCAGGTAATCGCTGCTTCTGTAGAAATACGTGTTGCTTCCAAAGTTTTGTCCATCATTGGTATAATAGGTATTTCCTCTATTTGCCAACCTGGGATCAATACTGCTTGGATTTTCTACTGACCAGCGGTGATCGTAACTGTATTTTAAATAGTTTCCGAAATCGCCCGTTTCATTAACATTAAATAAAAGCAAGCCACCGGTAGCTCCCTGAAGTAAAAATGACAAATCGAAATTCTTGTATTTCAGGTCAACATTCAGGCCACCGGTAAATGTTGGGTCCCTGTTTTGGTCCAGCCTTATACGGTCTAATCCATCGATTTTACCATCCCCATTAATATCTTTAAATTTCATATCCCCGGGTAATAACTTACCCGTTGCCGCGCTGTAATTGAGTGTATTGGAAGCAATATCTTTTTGATCTCTGAAAACACCATCATATACATAGGCAAGAAAATCGAATCCGTTTGTTCCAAATGAATGGCCTGTGGCTAATTGATAATCCGGTGCTCCGGGTGCTTCATCCCAAAAAATTACTTTATTTTTTGCATACCCGCCATTTACACTAACGTTATAAGTTAGGTCACCGGATTTCCCATTATATCCTATCTTAAATTCATATCCTTTGTTTTGAACTTTGCCAAGATTTACAGGTGGCAGCAGGCTGCTGATACCGGAACTTTGTGCGGTTGACCCTTGCTTCTGAATAAGGATTTGATTACGTTTATTTATAAAGTAATCAAACTCAAAAGATAATTTACCATTTAATATATTGCCTTCAAAACCAAGGTTCATATTATTTGCCACCTCCCATGTAAAGTCAAGATTTGGCACACGCACTTCACTTAAGGTTCTTTGAACCGTTGAGTTGATAACCTGGGTTCCACTTAATGAGTAGGTAGGTAAGTATGCGTAATCAGCTAAATTGAGACGGTCGTTACCCATCTGCCCATAAGATCCACGAAGTTTCAAATAGTTAATAAATGGCAGTTTTTCTTTAAAGAAGTTTTCTCTTGATATGTTCCAGCCCACCAATACACCGGGGAAAAATCCAAATCTTTTATCTTCCGGAAAAATATAGGACCCATCATAACGCCATAAAAATTCTGCCAGGTATTTTTCCTGAAAGTTATACGCAGCCCTTCCAAAATAACTTAAACGGGCCTGTTGAAAGCCACCGCCACCTGTATTTTGTTCAGCAGTTCCACCGGCAAAAAGCTGATCTACGGCAGAGGAAATAAAATACCTTCTAAAGGCATTGAAGTTGTCTCCTTCCCTTGTTTCTTTAGTAACACCTGCCAGAAGGTTTATGGTATGGTTGCCACCATATGTATGATCGTAGTTAACCAACCCTGTTAAATTAACCCTTAACTCACTTTCATCTCTTTGGCTAAGACGGGGGTCTGAAAAAGTGGAACGAATATTTTTCCGGAGTAACGGTGTTTTACCGTCCGCTTCATAACTCACTTTATCCCAAAAATATAAAGACCAGGGAGTTTCAAATCTTTTGCCCCGAAGTATATACTTATCAACCGAAGCGGTAAAAGAAAACTTTAATCCTTTAACCCATGGATTGGTTACTTCTACTTTTCCGTTGGTTTGAAAGAAGTCACGCTTATCCCTGTCATAACCTGTTTCATTGGTGGTGATTACAATAGGGTTTTGTCCGTTTTCAATATCTGGCCCTGGTAAACCATTGGGCCAAATTTCAGGTTCTGTAGGCTTACCGCGCATTAGCATCCTGAATACACTTCCTGCGCTTTGTGTAGGAAAGAAACGGTATTCTTCCCGGCCGGTTAATCCAATATTTGTGGTTATATATTTATTCACTCTGGCTTCCAGGTTTAAACGCATATCATATTGCTTATAACCGGTTGCAGAATTTTTATAATACGCGTCTTCATTCTGGTAACCCAAAGAGGCCAGGAAACGTATATTTTCCGCACCCCCGCTTATCTGTAAATTATGATGGCCCTGAGGCGACCATTTTTTTAGCGCATCATTAAACCAATTGGTATTCGGATGGCCCCATGGATCAGAACCATCTGCAAACTTTTGAATATCTGCAGGCTGGAAAGGAGCATTTACTTTTACATTGTTATCGGTACGGGTATAGGTACCGGTTTTCTTAAAAGCATCCCATGCGGCCGACCATTGATCGGAAGGCACGCTGCCAAATAAGGTTTGTTCATTCAGCAATTCTGTATACTGAACGGCATTAGACAGTTTAGGTATACGGGTTGGCTGTGCCCATCCTTTATTGTAATCATAAGATATCACGGGTTTACCGGACTTACCCTGCTTGGTTGTAATTAGTATTACGCCATTGGCAGCCCTTGAACCATAAATAGTAGCAGAGGCGTCTTTTAAAACGGACATACTTTCAATATCAGCGGGATTAAGGCGTTCAAAGCCACCTGCCCTATCCGGTACTCCGTCAATAACTACCAGCGCTGCACTGTTTCCAAGCGTATTGGTTCCACGAATACGGATAGTTGAACCATCGTAGCCTGGTTCGCCACTCGATTGAATAGCGGTGATACCCGGTAAGCGTCCCACGAGGGAGTTAGAAAGATTTATGGAGGGAGACCTTTCCAATTCAGACCCTTTAACAGTGGCTACAGAACCAGAAACGGTTACTTTCTTTTGGGTACCATATCCTACAACAATGACATCGTTTAACTGACTAACAGAAACAACAAGATCAATGCTGAAGTTAGTTTTATTACCTACCGGTATTTCCCTGGATTGATAGCCAGTAGAAGATATCTGAAGAATTGCTTTTTGATTAGGCACTACAATAGAAAAAATACCATTGGCATCTGTTGTTGCCCCCGTTCGGGTACCTTTAACTGTAATGGTTACATTGGTTGCAGGCGCACCTTTCTCATCCTTCACAATACCATTTACACGGATATTTTCCTGTGCTCCTGCTGCAATACTTATGAGGAAAATCAGCGATGAGAAAATAATTTTTTGGAACCTTCGTCTGTAAAGGCCTCGGGATGGGTTTAAACTAAATGATGAATGATCATTTGGCTGGTTTTTCATAATGGCAATTTGTTTTGGTTAAAGAAATCATCGATTTACTTGAAAACCTGTTTGTTTTATCACTTATTCATCAATTATTTTTAATAAAAAAAGGTAATTAATAAACGGCTTTAAATCAAACCATGCAATCGGTTGTTATTTAAATGTATGTAATATTTCAAGCAAAATGAAAAAAAAATAACAAAAATTTTTACATTTTCTACTAAAAGGCCACAGAGTACCAAAATCAGGTTTTGTTCTTTTCACTGGTTTCCAGGGCTCGTATGGCTCTTTTGTGTTTTTACCATTCCCGACACCATCAGGGCAACTGGCAACTCAAAATAAAGAAGGATATTTTTTGACCTGAATGGGCGAAATCAGGTAACAAGCAGTAGAAAGACTATTACAGACTATATCCCTGCCCGACCAAGGTTCAGGTGGCGGTTAATAAGGTAATCGGCTGCTGTTTCACTTATGGTGATACATACCATTTTGATTATCCAGAAATAGAGGGTGATTTCGGGGTACTTGTACTTTCTTGCGTAAAACTTTTCATGTAATGTAAGCGAATCAAATATGCATACTTTCAAGCTATCAATGACTGTTATAATTCAGTATCGCCAAAAAGGACAAAAATTATGGATAAAAACCGGAACAAATGAAAACGGAAGCCTTCCATACTTCAGCATTATCTGTTCCTGACATATACGCATCTTTTAAAATGTACTATGGCTTTACCAAAGCGTTTGCACGGATATATTTGCTGCCATTTTCAAAAAAGATTGTATAATCAGATATAAAAAAATTACTTTTTTGATAATAATCCGTAGTTATAATCTGTGCCCCTGACTTTTGTGCGGCATTAAAACTGCTTTTATCATTTTGACGGGCTTGTTCCGTATCTGCATCGGCACGTGTACGGATAATATATCCCTGTTTAACCAGATTTTGAATCAATTTCCAGTCTTCCTTTGCATTGTTCATAATATGAATGGCAGATTCCGGTGTACCGGGTTCTGCATCGGCAAATAAAACCCTGTTTTTCAGGGAGGGATGATTAGCAATATACATTGACCGCTTATCTCCTTTTTCATCCAGTATAAAAATAAATTTCCCTTTTGCTTCTTTTAATTTTGGCCAGTTATTATGCAATACTGCCATATTAAGTGTTTCGTAATTACCACGAACCCTATCTGGTGTTATCAGATGCTTTATGCCCAGATAATCTATAATAACCTGATCAAGACTGTCGAAAATCTGCGGAGAGAATTTTTCGGGAATAGTTAATCCGGGTAAAGCAATCTCCTGATCTTTTGCATTCATGGTAATAAATACCGGGTAATGATCCGGATGAGCATCCGACCAGTTTCTTAATTCCTGTAAACAATTTTTAAATGTTAAACAATTGGATCTGAAATCGATATCCTGTATATGCAATACCTTAAATCCCGGTTCATTCATCAGTTTCATAGGATCGTACGGGGCCTGATTAGGCACCCAATCAAGCGCTTTAGGATGGGCATATTTACCTCCTTTTGAATCGGCATATATATCTATTTCCAGGTTCAACAATCCCATATCGAGTTGGTTGGTGAGACTGATATGGCCGTATTGAATTTTACTCATTTTTGCAGAATCCCTTGACTGCAGAAATGAAAACAAAACCGGATCTATCGCCTGCTTATAACTATTGTGAGATCCTATCACCTGAATCTGGTTAATGGCCAGGTCATCAAGTTGTGGATTGGGAATAAAAGACAAACATCCCAGCAGTAAAATACAGAGAAGAGGTTTCATTACTTTTTTAAAATTAATGTAAAGTATATCGCAATCCTTTGACGTGCATTTATATTCAGAGAAGGGAAAATAAAATTTTCCCTTCTCTGAATAATTATTTTATAACTAGTAACCCGGGTTCTGAACAAGATTCTGATTGGTTTTTAATTCTGTAGAAGGAACCGGATAAAGCCTACGGCTTGGATCTGTATTCATCATAAGGTTATCATTAGGCAGAGGATAGCTCACTTCATATTGTCCATAACGAATCAGATCATTCCGACGCCATCCTTCCCAAAAAAGTTCTCTTGCACGTTCATCCAACAAACCCGGAAGATCCATTGACGAGGCCAACTGTGCACCGGAACGTGCTCGTATTTTATTACACAATACCAATGGTGTTTGTAATTCACCATTTACAGAAGTAGCGGTAGCTCCACGCAAGATGGCTTCTGCCTTCATCAAATAAATATCAGCCAGACGAAAAACAGGCACATCGTTTCCGTTTAATCGGGTAGCCTGTATCATATTTACATCAGGATAATATTTAATAGACCGAACCCCTTCAGACTGGCTTGCAATAGTATTACCGAGATCCATGGGCTTGGGAGGTACCAGTGTTAACACAGGATTGATATTGATTTGCGTGGTAGTACCCGGATAATATGCAGGTTGAGAAGTAAAGCCACCACTGCCATCCGGAATATATTGCGGGCCAGCCAGCCATGTTTTCGTTCTGAAATCACCAGCCAGATTAAAGCGGTTATAAAATTCAGGCGTAGTGCTCATGGCAATACTTAAACCCACATTAAAGCCATATGCCGGTGCGAGATAATAGAAAAATCCAAATCGCGTAAACTGATTTCCGGGTATCTGTTGGTCATAAGGAATAGCGAAAATAGTTTCATTAATCTGCGGGCCGTTATTGGGCAGAAAAATATCCCTGTATTTTGCATCAAGATAATAGTTGCTGTTGTTTTGTACGCTATCTGCCATGGCTACAACATCCTGGTAACGGGTTGTGCCCACATACACGCCTGCATTTAGATACATCTTAGCCAGTAAAGCAAATACCATACCTTTTGTTGGACGACCATATTGCAGCGTATTCGCGGAAAGGCTGTTTGATTTGGAAGGCAAGGAAGGCAATACGGCAAGTAATTCGCTTTCTATAAACTGAAACACTTTGGTTCTTGGCTGGGTCCCTGGCAAATCCACAACCGGAAAAGTAGTGATAATGGGTACATTTCCATACAAATCCATCATAAAGAAATAATACAAAGCGCGCATAGCTCTTATTTCAGCTGTATATGCTGCTTTTACACTTGCCGAGGAGTTTGCGCTATTAACCACCGTCAACAAACGATTACAGGTATTTATACCGCTAAATCCCCATTGCCATATACCAATTACATTGGGGTGATCAAAAGTCCAGCTATGATAATGCAACTGTCTGAATTGACCTCCGTCATCAAAATTACCGTCGCGTGCAGGCAAAATGGCTTCATCCGTTGATAGCTCCTGCATCCGCCAGTAGTTTACTGCAAAGTTGGACGACAGGTTTGAATAGATCGTTCCCAGCAAAGCAGTATAATCTGCATTTGTATTGGGAAAATTATCATTTACATACTGTGATTCAACCGGTACATCCAGTTTGGTACAGGAATTCATAAGAAAAATCATGATAAACCCTGTTGCTATTATATATCTTTTTTTCATTTTCTTGGCTTTGGGAGATTAGAATGTTGCGTTCAGTCCAATTAAATAACTACGTGTTTTGGGATAAAAATTATTGTTATCGATACCCGGGGTCAGACCACCCATATTGATTTCAGGATCGATACCCTTGTATCTGGTAATCACAAAGAGATTGGAAGCCGTTAAATACAAGCGAATACTTTTAATCGACTGTATTTTAGGCTTAATGGTATATCCGATGGTTGCATTATCCAAACGCAGGTAAGAACCACTTTCCAGAAAACGATCTGATATCAGATAACCGTTAATATCCTTGGCAGACTCTCCAAGCGTAAATCTTGGTATATTCTGTAACCTCGCATCAGCAGGATTATTAAGGTTGGCAAGGGTGGCATTTAAAATCTGGTTCCCGCTAACACCGCGAAGCAAAAAGTTCAGGTCAAATGATTTATAAGAAAAACTGTTGGTGAACCCATATATCAGATCAGGTTGCGCATTACCGGCAATACGCTGATCAGTTGTTAAGGGCTGTGTTGCAATGGTATTTCCTGCAGCATTCAGATAAGAACTTACCCCAGCTGCATTTTTCCCTACATAATGCCAAAGATAGAATGTGCCTAATGCATTGCCAGGCTGTACGATCTGACTGTAATTTCCGGATTGTCCTTTTCCACCCAATTGGGCTGTATAAAAGGATGGAAGATTAAATTGTCCCTTGGAAAGGCTTTCTACAATATTATTATTATGCGAAATGTTCAGCGATGTTTTCCAGGTAAAAATCCCATTTTTTACTACCGTTGCATTCAGTTGAATTTCTATACCCGTATTTTTTATATTCCCTGCGTTTGCAGTAATGGTGTTCGTAAAATACTGGGTTAAAGAAACAGGATATTGTGCATAAATTAAATCTGAGGTTCTCTTTATGTAATAATCTACCGAACCTGTTATCCTGTTTTTAAACAAACCAAAATCCAATCCTATATTAGACGTAGCCGTACTCTCCCATTTCAGATCCGGGTTATTATTTCTTACGGGACCAATGGCATTGGTAACATTGCCATTGTATACAAATCTGCTCCCATTCCCCTGAGTGCCGTACACCAATATTGAAGAAAATGCATCAAAACCCACACTATTACCGGAAACACCATATCCTACCCTTAATTTGAGGTCGCTAATAAATGAATACTTTTTTATGAAATTTTCATTGATCATCTTCCAGCCTATTGATGCAGCCGGAAATAAACCATACCGGTGATTAGCTCCAAAAGCAGAAGAACCATCCTCTCTCAAAGATGCTTGTACCAGGTATTTATCCGAGAATTGATATTGTACACGTCCGTAATAGGAAACGATTCTGAGTGTAGAGATCGGGCTGTTATCAAATCCTATCTGTGCTATGGAAGCGGGGTTTGATAGAAATAAATTATTGTATGTCAGATTATCATTGGAAAAGTTTTGCGTCTGAACGCCAAACCCATCGTTGGTTCTGTTTTGCTGATAGGAATACCCTGCCAGCAATTTAATTGTATGCGGCCCAAAACTCCTGTTATAATTAAAATAGGTTTCCAGAATGCTATTGGCATTGGCCACAGAGGTTCTGTGGGCTACTCCATTTAAATTAACGGCTAAGCCGGATGCGCTGTTCAAATAACTGTTGTAGTTATACTGATCTTTTTGCGTTGACCCGCTCAATGTAAATTTAAGGCCGTTTATAATGTCTACCTGAACAACGCCGTTGATTAGTGTTTTCGTATCATTCGTTTTAATTGTGTTATTATTCAATAACGACAATGGATTTAATGTTCCGCTACCGGTACGTGTAAAGTTTTCTTTGTACGTTCCATCTGTATTAAACGGACTTACCGTTGGCAAATAAAATAACATGCCTGGTAAAATATATTGCTGAACAACATCATTACTATTAGAAGTACTGTTTGTTACATTCAAACTGAGGTTCAGCCTGTCTTTAAAATATCGCTGATTGATAAACCCTCTATAAATCACTCTTTCCAGAGAGGTACGATTAATAATCCCGTTATTCTTGTAATAATTTATGCTTGCCCCGTACTCGGCATTAACAGATGATCCGCTGAAAGAAAGATTATGGTTTTGGGAATAACTCGTTCTTTCGATAAGATCCTGCCAATTTGTATTTGATCCGTCATCATCAATTGGATTGGCCAAAGGCAATAACCCGTTATCATTTAAATATTTTCGAAGCTCGTTTCCTGAAAGCATATCTATTTTCTTAGAAACTTTCTGCACTGATGCATATGAATTATAGGATAATCTCGATTGGCCTGCTTTTGCCTTTTTGGTTGTTACCATAATAATGCCGTTCGCCGCCCTGGAGCCATAAATAGCTGTTGATGAAGCATCTTTCAACACATCAATACTTTCTATATCAGAAGGAGCCAACACATCAATCGAGGCACCAGGTACGCCATCTATAACGTAGAATGGTTCCTGCGCCCCATTATCTGTTCGTATGGTAGAGGGGCCTCTTAACACAACAGAAGGGGACTGACTCGGGTCACCACTTTTGGTTACGTTTAATCCTGCCACTTTACCTTGCAATAGCTCTGCCGGTGTAGAAACGACCCCCGTATTCAAATCTTCAGATTTAAGCGAGGTAATAGAGCCGGTTATATCCTTCCTGTTGGATGTACCATAACCTACCACTACCACATCATTTAAATTTGATATCGCTTGTTTTAGTTTTACAGTTAAAATACCATTATCCTTGTTTTTGAGTATGTAAAAAATAATATACTCCTGATACCCTATATAATTGAAACTAATCTGGTATTTAATACCTGCTTTTAATGAAGCAATTGAAAACTGTCCTTTCGCATCGGTAGTGGCTAATTGCTTATAGGTGCTCCCTGATTGCTTTACAACAATATTTACACCATTAAGTATTTCTCCGTTGTCAGAAAGTACTAACCCGTTTAATGGTTTCGCTTCCTGAGCTGGCAAAACGTAAGTAACGAGACTTAGAATGACCATCATTACCCATTTTACCTTTTTTCTCCAATGTATCATAGCTTAATTTTTATTTCTTTGTTAGGACCTTATCTTAATATAATGACGAGAAAATGTTTGGGTTATAAAACCTCCAAACACCTATTACAGTGATACCTTTCTTATATGGGATTAATTGTTGACGGTAATTCGTCAAATAAATCGAAAACATAATCACCCTCTCATGGCAATTATGCTAATAGCAAGTCTTTTTAAGACATTGCAAATGTGTATGATTTTTACATCAACAAATATTAACAAACTGTTACCTATAAAATGAAAGTGACACAAATTTTTATTACACAACAAAATAGCAGGACGAATTTCATTTTATGGTAAGCGTGCAATCGTTGACCAATGAATTGCACAACCCGTTCAAACTGAACTATCCATTGCGGGGCAAATTGACCTGACTTTTAGCCGGCGAAGATTTGAATTTTCAGGGAATAAAATAAGTAGTAATCATATAAGTAATCCATAAACGCTCTGCCACTCTGCAGCTATCCAGATATTCAAACAGCATCTGCATTTTCGTTTTAGTAATTGCTTTTCTATGTATTCCCTATTAACGTGTTGTACGATTAGTAATGGCAGTTTAAAGCTGCCTGCCATTTTGGAATATGTATCATTTCCTAAAAAGTCTGACAATAGTAATCACAGGAAATATCGAATCACCTGAAAATCACTTTCGTGAAAATATTGGAGTGAACAAACCAGGCACCTGATCCTCTTTTTATTTTTTATAAAATTTTATCAGGCCCATTACGGATACCAATGACCATGCGCCTTCCAGTATAATGAACGGGATATAATGAAGTAATACTGATGCATAACAGGCGATGGCAGCACCTGCTATATTCAGCATTTCGTAATAAGGTTTCTCCTTTGACAGTTTATTGAATATATTCAGAAAAAAAGCCGAAAGTAAAATACTAACGCCTAAACTGCCGATCCAGTCTGTATCATTCATATGGAATCCCATTTATCTTTTTATGATCCGAAAGCGGTTTGATTAAAATTTTAACTTGCTGCATCAGCGTTTTACCAACATCATGATCGATCCGATCAATGTTAGCAGGATTACCAGTTTACGGTATTGTGCATCTTTTATTTTTCCTACAATCCTTAACCCGGCCCAGAAACCCAAAGCCAATATTGGAACGAGTGCAATATCTGTTTGTAACGTTTGTGTATTGATATTATGCCAGAAAAAAACCTGGAAGGGCAATTTGAAAAGATTGATACATAAGAAGAGCCACGCAGCGGTTCCAATAAAATCATTTTTCGGCATTCGCATAGCCAGGAAATACAGATTGGCAAATGCGCCGGCCAGGTTTCCGAGCATGGTAGTAAAGCCGGCGGCTAACCCCGTAGTAGCGGCAAATAAAGGATGTTGCGGCACTTGTTGTGATTTGCGATATTCCATTGCCACAACAATCACGATCGTTATCAGAATAATGATGGCCATGATCTTACGAAATACTGCTTCATCCATATCCTTACCCAGGTATACACCTAATAATATTCCGATAGCCATCCAGGGAGCCAGCTTCCAGAAATGTTTCCATTGTGCATGGCGATTGTAATACGTAACTGCTGCAATATCTGCCATACATAAAAGCGGTAATACGATGCCCGTAGAAGATTTACTTCCAAATACAAAAGCCATCAGCGTAACACTTAGCATATCAACACCTTTTAACCCGGCTTTGCTGAGTCCGATAATAAAAGCAGCCAGCAGGATCAGGGTCCATTGGGTAACCGAATAGAAAGAAAGTATATCCATTGTATTTGAAAAACGGAAGTTACAATTGTTCCACATAACATTTATTTCATAAAGATGGAGCGGTTAAGTGTTTGTTTATTATCTTAAGCACCTATTCTATCCATCAACATCTATACACATGAAAAAGAATTACCCACTTGTATTCCTGCTTACCAGTTTTATTTCCTTACTCATCGGCTCCAAAAACTATGCACAGCCGGCATCAACAGCAGATTCCAATCTTTTTAAGGGAATGAACTGGCGTAATATCGGCCCTAACCGTGGCGGTCGTTCCCTGGGTATTGCAGGAAGTTCGCAACGCAAGTTGGAATATTATTTTGGCGCTGTAGGTGGTGGTTTATGGAAAACAACCGATGGGGGCACTACCTGGAAACCTGTTACCGACGGGCAGATCAGCAGTTCCTCTGTAGGTGCCGTAGCCGTTTCTGAATCCAATCCGGATATTGTTTATATCGGCACAGGCGAAACAGAATTTCGCGGTAATATTATGCAGGGCGATGGTGTATATAAATCAACCGATGCAGGCAAGACCTGGAAGAGCATAGGGTTAAAAAACTCACAATCCATTTCCCGCGTTCGCATTCATCCAACAAATCCTGATATTGTATATGTATCCGTTTTAGGACATGCATTTGGCCCTAATGAAGAACGCGGCGTATATAAAACCATTGATGGCGGAAAGACCTGGCAAAAAGTATTGTACAAAGGCGATAAAGCCGGTGCCGAAGACCTGGTAATCGATCCGCAAAACCCGGAGATCGTATACGCTTCTATCTGGGAAGTATACAGAACACCTTATAAAATGTGGGCCGATGTGGGTACTTCTGCTTTATATAAATCTGTGAATGGTGGCGCTACCTGGACAGAGATTTCTAAAAACCCGGGAATGCCCAAAAGTGCAATTGGTAAAATCGGTGTCGCGGTATCGCCGGTAGATTCCAATCGTGTATGGGCGATTGTTGAATCGAATGACGGAGGACTGTATCGTTCAGATGACGGGGGAAATAACTGGAAGCTGGTAAACAACGAGAGAAAACTCAGGCAGCGTGCTTTTTATTATTCGCGCATTGTGGCCGACCCAAAAAACAAAGATGGTATTTATGGATTGAATGTGAATTTTTATAAATCAAATGATGGTGGCGTAACATTTACCAAATCTATCCGCGTTCCACATGGAGATAACCATGACCTGTGGATAGACCCAACGGATCCGATGCGTTTGGCAGAAGCCAATGATGGCGGTGGAACCATCTCTGTAAATGGCGGATTAACCTGGACCGATGAAGATTTTCCTACGGCACAGTTATACCATATTATCGCTACCAAAGACTTTCCTTACCATGTTGCGGGTGCGCAACAGGATAATACAACGATTGCTGTACCCAGTGAAGATTGGAATCATATGGCCATAAGAAACAATTCCATTAAACCGGGTATGGGTTATGCCTATTCCGTTGGCGGTGGTGAAAGCGGATACATTGCACAGGACCCCAGGAACCCGGATATTTTTTATGCAGGTAGCCAGGGTGCATTAATTACCAGGATTAACAGGGCAACCGGGCAGATGCGCGATGTACAAGTGTACCCAAGATTTTTCTCAGGCGAAGAAGCAAAAGTATTGCCGGAAAGATGGCAGTGGACATTCCCGATTGTTTTCTCACCAGCCGATCCGAAACGTTTGTATGCCTGCTCGCAACATATATGGATGACAACCAATGAAGGTCAAAGCTGGGAAAAGATCAGCCCGGATCTGACGTATGCAGATACAAATACCCTGGGGGTAAGCGGTGGTGTGATCACACGAGACATGAATGGCCCGGAAATTTATGCAACGGTTTTTGCCCTGGCGCCTTCTTACCAGGATGCGAATATTATCTGGGCAGGATCGGATGATGGAATGATACATATCACCAAAAATGGCGGAAAGAGCTGGGAGAATATTACACCGGCTGATCTTCCCAAAAATACAAGAGTGAGTATTATTGAAGCATCCAGGTATCATGCAGGAACGGCTTATGTTGCCGCCAAACGTTACCAGATGGATGACCGCACGCCATATATCTGGAAGACGGATGATTTTGGTAAGCATTGGAAAAAAATTATTACCGGAATCCGTTCTGATGATTATGTTCATGTAATCCGTGAAGACATTACACGTAAAGGGTTACTATATGCAGGAACGGAACATGGTGTTTGGGTTTCCTTCAACAATGGCGAACAATGGCAACCCTTGCAGTTGAATTTACCGGATGTACAGGTGTCGGATATTGCCGTAACCGAAAAAGATATTGTACTCGGTACCCATGGCCGTTCTGTTTATGTGCTGGACGATGTTTCACCTATAAGAGAGTACTCTGCAGAAGTGCAGAATAAGACCACTCACTTATATAAACCCTATTATGCCGTAAGAAGTGCTCAGAATGCAGTTTTTGAATACGCTTTAAAAGATACAACCGATCTGAAGATAGAGATCCTTGATCCATCAGGGAAGATCATTCAAACATTTACCGGTGCAAAGTCTGCTCCTAAAGCAGACTCTACTGCAGAGGATGAAGATGACAGAAAACTGCCACCCCCTACCCTGAAAAAGGGCCTGAACCGTTATGAGTGGGATCTGCGTTATCCTGCAGCGACTTCTTTCAAAGGGATGATTTTATGGAGTGCCAGTGCTACCCGCGGCCCATTGGCCCCTCCCGGAAAATACCAGATACGGTTAACCAATGCCGGCAAAACATTTACGGAATCTTTTGAGATCCGTTTAGATCCCAGAATAAAAGGGGTAACCCTGGCAGATGTTCAGGAAAAATTTACACTAGCCATGAAAGTTCGTGATCAAACCAGTAAAGCGAATGAGGCAGTAATTACGATAAGAGATATCAAAGAGAATATGGCAAAAGCAGCCGTGGCTGAAAAATATCAAACAATGATCAATCAGCTTAGCGCCATTGAAGAAAACCTGTACCAGGTAAGAAACCAAAGCTCGCAGGATCCATTGAACTTCCCTATCAAACTCAATAACCGTTTAGCGGCACTCGGGCGGAGTATTGAAACCGGCGAAGGAAAACCAACCGATGCCGCTTACAAAGTATATAAAGAATTGTCTGCAGATCTTGCAAAGCAGTTAGCGGGTCTTGACAAACTTTTACAAAATGAAGTAATCAAACCTTATAACAAACCGATTGCAAAATAAAATAGTTTTGAATTATTGAAAAGGAGAAGGACTGATACAGGTCCAGCCACCATCTACAATAATGGTTTGTCCGGTAATGTGTTTTGCTTTATCCGATACCAAAAACAAAGCCGTGCCTGCAATATCTGCAACCGTTGCAGGGCGGCCCATGGGGGTAATCCTGCTCCACACATCAACATAGGTTGGGTCGTCTAATGTGCGTTCAGTTTGTGTGGCGCCGGGGGCGATGCTGTTTATATTGATCTTGTAAGGAGATAATTCCAGTACTAAATTTTTAGCCAGCATTTCCAGAGCGGCTTTGCTCATTCCATAGGCAGCAAGGTCTTTATGTGCCTGGTGGCCGGTAACAGAGGAAGTAAATAATAAGGAACCGCCGGTGGTCTGTTTTTTCATTTGATTAGCAGCGGCCTGAGCCAAGAAAAATGTTCCGCCAAGGTTTACCTGCATTACGCGAAAAAATGATTCCGGTGAATACGTAAAGAAATCGCCATATAAAGTAATGCCGGCATTCGCAATCACAATATCCAGTTTGCCAAACGCCGCCACTGAGTGATCAACTATTTGCTGAATAAAAAGCGTATCGCTGCTATCACCTGCCAAAGCGATGCATTTACCATTGGTATTCCCGGCAATTCGTTTTGCGGAAGCCGCTGCTAAATCTTTATCGATATCATTCAAAATAACAGAAGCACCTTCTTTAGCAAGATCATTGGCTATTTCATAACCAATGCCCTGCCCGGCGCCGGTTACTATGGCAACTTTATTGGCAAACTGCATAATCATTTATTTAAAGAAAACCTTAGTGCCGCTGTGGCAAAACGTTTACCGATAATGGCATTAAGACACGGGGAGCACAAAGAATATTTTATATACCATGAGATTAATGCGAATCCCTGGTAACCTTACTACCTGAACCTCCTTTCAGAAAATCCATATCAGCGCCCAGGTGAGCCTGCTCAACATGGGTCTGGTATAAATGTACATAGCCGCGGCTTGCTACTTTTTCTGTAAGCTTCCAGTTTTTCATTCGCTTAGCCAGTTCTTCATCCGAAACTTCAAGCTGCAGTTTTCTACTGCTAACATCCAGGGTAATGATATCGCCATTCTCTACCATTGCCAAAGGGCCGCCTACCGCTGCTTCCGGAGACACATGCAATACCACTGTTCCAAAACCGGTGCCACTCATTCTTCCATCAGATATTCTTACCAGGTCCGTTACTCCCTGTTCCAATAATTTTTTCGGTAAAGCCATATTACCTACTTCTGCCATACCCGGGTAACCTTTTGGACCTACGTTTTTTAATACCATAATACTATTGGCATCAATCTCAAGGTCAGCATCTTCAATACGGGCATGATAGTCCTCAATATTTTCAAACACAACGGCTTTACCGGAATGTTTTAATAACGATGCGCTTGCAGCGGAAGGCTTGATTACCGCGCCATTCGGTGAAAGTTTTCCTTTTACAACAATGATACCCGATTCGGGTTTGAACGGGTTATTCATGGTACCGATGATATTTCTGTCGTAGACTTCCGCAGAAACACAATTTTCTCCCATCGTTTTCCCATTTACAGTAATGGCTTCATTGTGCATAACAGAAGCCATTTCTTTGATCACTGCCGGCAGGCCACCTGAGTAATACAGGTCTTCCATATAATTCTCTCCCGAAGGCTGAATATTTGCCAGCAAAGGAATTCCTTGCGAGTGTTTATCAAAATCCTCTATGTTTAAATCAATACCCATCCTGCCTGCAATAGCCAAAAGATGGATAACAAAATTAGTGGAGCCGCCAATGGCTGCATTTACCATGATCGCATTTTCAAATGCCTTACGGGTAAGGATCTTTGAAAGACTCAGGTCTTCTTTCACCATTTCTACAATCCGTCTCCCGGATAATTGTGAGAGTACTTTTCTCCTGGCATCTGCTGCGGGGATAGACGCATTGTTGGGTAAGGAAAGCCCTAATGCTTCTACCATTACCGCCATGGTTGAGGCCGTTCCCATCACCGCACAATGGCCCTGTGTTCTGGCCATACAGGCTTCGGCTTCTACAAATTCATCCTGGGTTATTTGTCCTAATTTATTGGCTACATCAAAACGCCATACATCCGAAGTGCCAATATCTTTTCCTCTCCAATGCCCCTTCAGCATGGGACCGCCGGAAATAACCAATGTGGGTATATCCACACTACAGGCACCCATTACCAATGATGGGGTTGTTTTATCACAACCGCAAAGCAATACCACTCCATCCACAGGGTTTGCGCGGATAGATTCTTCTACATCCATACTTACCAGGTTACGGTATAACATGGCGGTAGGTTTTACCAATGTTTCGCCCAGCGACATCACCGGAAACTCTACCGGAAAGCCACCTGCTTCCAGCACGCCTTTTTTAACGGCTTCTGCCAGGTCTCTGAAATGTGCGTTACAAGGCGTAAGCTCACTCCATGTATTACAAATACCAATAACCGGTTTGCCTTCAAACATATCTGCCGGTATTCCCTGGTTCTTCATCCAGGCACGGTAAATAAATCCGTCTTTGCCCTTACGGCCAAACCAGTTCTGGCTTCTTAGTTCTTGTTCTTTCATAATTTACGATATCAGTGTATAACTATTTTATTTTGCAAGCCGGCCATCAATGTTTGTTCTGTTCCCATCAAAATTACTCTTTTCTTACCCGGTTGAAACCATTGCAATATCCGAAGCATGTCTTTTTCTTTAATTGCCACACACCCTTCTGTGGCTGTATAGGCATTATCAGCCAAATGAAAAAAGATAGCGCTTCCTTTTCCTTTCACCACAGGATGTGTATTGTATTCTATCACCATACAATATTTATAGTCGGCGCTTTTCAATAATAAATGTTCAAAAGATTTTGCGGATGTCTTGCCCCTTACATAGGTATTGTATTCAGCCGAAGTTGGATCGTCTATCCATTTATCATCAGGGGTAGTTTTTATAAAAGGAAGCGTTGTCTTTACAGATGATTGATAACTGAATAATTGCCCCAGGTTAAATAAGCCAGAAGGCGTTTTACCATCGCCTTCTCTTTTTTCATCTATCCTGGCAAAACCATTTTTACCAATACTGGCTATTACAGGATTAACATGCACCTGCCATCCTCCGCTTTTCTTTTCAAATGCTGCCAGAACGGCTTTATGGGTGGTATCATTTTTTGAAAAAACGATGAGTAGCTGGTCTTTACCGGTTAATAAACTACTGTTGACATCCAGTATCTTCTCATATTTTTCTATAGCGCTTGCTGATCTTTGCGCATACAAACTTATACCAAGCATAAGTGGTAAGAAAAGCAGACATATCCTATTCAACCATTTCATCAGCTAATTAAGTAAAGATGTGTGCAAGTTATCGCATTTACATAGAAAGGATCCTGTTTTAGCCGGGTGTGTCAGCTACACAAATTCATAGGTATCTAAACATCTGCTTCGTTGAATGATAATAACAGGTTTGGTAAATTTGATTTTACCCTGCGGCAAACGATACCTGCTTTTTCAAGCATCCATCGGGCAGCTTTGGCCGAATCCGTTCCTTCATATTTATCTGATAGATAAACCACTTCTGTTATACCGGACTGGATAATGGCTTTGGAACATTCATTACAAGGAAATAAGGCAGTATATATTTTACATCCCTCCAGGTCTATACCAATATTATTTAAGATCGCATTTAGTTCTGCATGGCATACATAGGCATATTTGGTATCGAGAAAACCACCCTGTTTTGCCCAGGGAAATTCATCATCATCACAACCTATCGGAAAACCATTATAGCCGGCTCCAACAATTTTATTTTTATCATTTACAATACAGGCGCCTACCTGTGTGCCGGGGTCTTTGCTACGCATAGCCGAAAGCAGGGCCACACCCATAAAATATTCATCCCATGTAATATAATTCTGTCTTTTTTGCAAGGCATTGTATTTATATGTAATTGAATGATACGAATTTATACCTTTTCCGGTCATGCTGTTTACCTGCAAATAAGGGTACTCTCTTTTATATCTCTTTTTAGTTTGTAACTTTAGGAACACCTAAAGTTGCTGCCATGAAAAAAAGATCCGGGCTGTTTCCTATGGTTTTTCTTTCCTTACTGTTTGGCCAACAGTTATTTGCCCAAACCAAATACATAGGTAATTCGGGCACAATGAGTTTTTTTGAAGTATATGATATGGAAGGTAACCGTATCAAGTCTGCCAATGAGATCGGAATTAAAGGAACGCCCCTGCTTTGCCCGGGCTGGGGATCCGGTACGGTTGAATTCCTTAACGGAAACATGGTTGCTTATAAGAACATTAGTTTTTCTTTATGTGAGCATAAATTATATTATACCCAGAATAAAAAACTATTCCTGGTTGCACAACCCATTGCGGCTTTCAATATAAAATATCCTAAGGAAGAAGATGGTATAGATTCTGTAATGTATCGTTTTAAAAATGGTTTCCCAATCATTGATAACCAGGATCCGGAAAGCCTGTATGAAGTACTTTATGAAGGCGATAACCTGCAATTGTTACAATGGAATCACAAAAAAATAAAAGAGGTATTTACCTATGGGGGCAGCAGGGAAAAAGAATTTGCCCTTGAGCAACAGCTTTATGTATACCTGGTCAAAGACAAAACAATCTCTCCGTTTAAATTAAGTATACCTGCCATAAAAAAAACATTACCGGCTTATGCCACGATTGTTCAGCATTATTTTGATACGCACAAAGTGAGTGTAAAAGATAAAGAAGACATTATGCACCTGCTGGCATACCTTGATTCACATCACTAAAAAATATCTTCTCGCTTACAAAGGTTTGGTCTCATAATCATCCATCTCGACACTGGCTTCAGGCAGATGATCATAATTCCCTTCCAGCGCATATAAGCCAAACAGAATAAAACCAATGGCAATCGGGTAAAACACAACTATAAATACGCCCCATTGTATCTGGGTGTCCATGCCTGGCTTTTTCGCAATCTCGCTGCTGGCTGTTTGCAAAAGGTAATGGATGCCTAAGGGGCCAAGGATGATCCAGAGTAAACCGGCGTATTTTTTAATGGCGTTCATATACTTAATTTTTGTGTGACTGTTTATCTGTCTGCCTCAGGGCTGATACGGTTATTAATATAGATCGCACCAATTACCATACATAATGTGGCTATAATAATGGGATACATCAACCCTACCATTTTGTTGTCCGTATAAATCGTTGTTAATAAGGTAGCAATAAAAGGGGTTAATCCGCCAAATACACCATTACCAATATGATAAGGCAATGACATAGACGTATACCTGATCTTAGTAGGGAACATTTCTACCAGGAATGCCGCAATAGGCCCATATACCATGGTTACATATAGGATAAGCATGAATACGATACC
This sequence comes from uncultured Sediminibacterium sp., assembly GCA_964519475.1. Classification (GTDB taxonomy): domain Bacteria; phylum Bacteroidota; class Bacteroidia; order Chitinophagales; family Chitinophagaceae; genus Sediminibacterium. The sequence continues at coordinate 10,012 of CAZFKE010000024.1, read as the reverse complement.
TACCATCTTCCAGTAGTCTTTGCTGTTAATGATTTTAGAGGCTGTAATAATCGGCTTCTTTGTTGTTTTGCCGGCCATGGCATAAGCGGTATCTGTTTGGGTCTGCAACATACTCATCCCATCAGTATAAACCGTTTTGGTAATCATTTTTCGTACTGAATCATTTGTATGAACAATGGGAGTGAGTATCGTTTTCACTTCATGTTTTTCAACTATTTCTGTTTTGGCTTTTTCGTCAGCAATATTATAGAGATGGGTAAAAAGATAATTATAGGAAACCACGGCCAGTAACATACCCATAAGCATGATCCATTTTCTTCCGATCTTATCGCTTAATGATGCGAATACAACAAAGAAGGGTGTGGCAAATAAAATAGCCCAGATCAAAATAGTTCTTGACTGATCGAACTCAACCTTACAAACATTCTCAATAAAAGATTGTGCGTAGAATTGCCCTGTGTACCAAACCACGCCCTGCCCCATGGTAGCGCCAAACAATGCGAGCAATACCATTTTTAAATTGGCTTTATGGCCAAAGCTTTCCTTTAACGGGTTAACCGATGTCTTTCCTTCCGATTTCAGTTTCGTATACAAAGGCGATTCCGACATTTTCAACCGGATATAAATGGAAACAATCACCAGCAGAATAGAAATCAGGAAAGGAATCCGCCAGCCCCAATCATTAAACTTAGCAATGGATTTTGCAGGGTCTGTATCCAGCATATGCCTGGTTAATAATATAACCCCTAAGGAAATGAATAAACCCAAAGTAGCCGTGGTCTGTATCCATGAAGTAAAATAACCCCTTCTATGTACGGGTGAGTGTTCTGCCACATAGGTTGCGGCTCCGCCATATTCACCACCCAGGGCAAGCCCTTGTACCAAGCGTAGCAACAAGACAAGTATGGGCGCTAAAAAACCAATGCTGTCATAATTGGGTATACAACCAATGGCAAATGTAGAGCCGCCCATTAAAACGAGGGTGAGCAGGAATGTGTATTTACGCCCTACCAGGTCACCCAGCCGGCCAAACACCAGTGCACCAAAAGGCCTGACGATAAAACCGGCAGCAAAAGTGGCCAAAGTAGAAAGCAATGCTGCTGTAGGATTTGTTTTGGGAAAGAACTGGTTGGCGATCACTACGGCAAGACTGCCGAAAATATAGAAATCATACCATTCAATCAATGTTCCCAGCGAAGAGGCGCCAATCACTTTCCAAATACCTTTGGTATCCTTATTATTATTCATACAGCCGTTTTTGGGTGATTAAGATAAGTGTTTTTAGCATCTTATGACGACACCTTCTATAATTAAAATCATTTTACCCTACTACTGTTTTTGTTTAAATAGTAACTTTACAGATGCAATCATTTTATGATTTCATTGCCCGCTAATATTCAGATAGTTCCCTAAAAGAAGGTTATGTCATACCCGTACCAGATCAAAAGCCTTGAGCAGTACCATGCCGATTACCAACGCAGTATAGATGACCCTGCCGCATTCTGGTCGAACATTGCCGAACATTTTACCTGGAAGAAAAAATGGGAAACCGTACTGAACTGGAATTTTACCGAACCGCGTGTAGAATGGTTTAAAGGCGCCAAACTGAATATAACAGAGAACTGCCTTGACCGGTATCTTGAAAAATCAGGCAATCTGCCTGCCCTGATCTGGGAACCGAACGATCCGGATGAACACCATCGTATTCTTACCTACCGAAAATTATATGAGAAAGTTTGCCAGTTCTCACATGTATTAAAGAATAATGGTGTAAAAAAAGGTGACCGGGTTTGTATTTATATGGGTATGATACCCGAACTGGCTATTGCTGTATTGGCTTGCGCAAGGGTGGGTGCTATTCACTCGGTTGTATTTGGCGGATTCTCTGCACAAAGCATTGCCGATCGTTTGTATGATGCGCAGGCAGCATTTATTGTTACCTGTGATGGCGCTTACCGCGGACAAAAAGATATTCCTTTAAAATCTGTAATCGACGATGCATTGATCGGCAACAGAATAGTAAAAAGAGTCATTGTTGCTACCAGAACAAGAACGCCCGTATCTATGATTAAGGGAAGGGATGTTTGGTGGGAAGAAGAGATAAAAGATGTTGAAACGCTGGGGCTTACTGATTTTCCTGCAGAAGAAATGGATGCGGATGATCCTTTGTTTATTTTATATACATCGGGCTCAACCGGCAAGCCCAAAGGAGTTGTGCATACCTGCGGGGGGTATATGTTATATACCAATTACACTTTTGTAAATGTTTTTCAATACCAACCCGGCGATATATTTTTTTGTACAGCTGATATCGGCTGGATAACCGGGCATAGTTATATCATATATGGCCCATTAAGTGCATGTGCCACCTCTGTAATGTTTGAGGGTGTGCCAACCTATCCCGATGCCAGCCGTTTCTGGAAGATCGTAGATAAATTCCATGTAAACATTTTATATACGGCACCCACTGCCATCCGCAGTTTAATGGGATTTGGGTTAGGGCCCGTGCAGGGACATGATCTTAGCAGTTTAAAAGTATTGGGTACCGTTGGTGAACCGATTAATGAAGAAGCCTGGCATTGGTATGATGAACATATCGGTAAAAAACGTTGCCCGATTGTAGATACCTGGTGGCAGACAGAAACCGGTGGCATCCTGATTTCAAATATTGCGGGTATTACGCCATCCAAACCCTCTTATGCAACATTGCCCATGCCCGGAGTACAGCCGGTATTGGTAGATGAGAATGGTAAAGAAATAGAAGGCAATAAGGTAAGTGGGAACCTTTGTATCAAAGCGCCCTGGCCGTCAACCATTAAAACTACTTATGGTGATCATGAAAGATGCCGAACCAATTATTTTGCAACTTATCCTGGCTTGTATTTTACCGGCGATGGTGCCTTGCGCGACGAAAATGGATTTTACAGAATTACAGGCCGTGTAGATGATGTATTGAATGTAAGCGGCCACCGCATCGGCACCGCAGAAGTAGAGAATGCGATTAATATGCACGCAAGTGTGGTAGAAAGTGCGGTAGTTGGTTATCCGCACGATGTTAAAGGACAAGGCATTTATGCATTTGTGATCTACCAGGGTTCTCATGCACAAGACACACACGGTACTGCCGACCTGATCAGAAAAGACATCCTTCAAACCGTTACCCGTATCATTGGGGCCATTGCAAAGCCGGATAAAATTCAATTTGTAAGCGGCTTACCCAAAACCAGGAGTGGAAAGATCATGCGAAGAATTTTACGAAAGATTGCAGAAGGGGAAACGGAGAACTTGGGAGATACAACTACATTGCTAGATCCGGGAGTTGTAGAAGAAATCAAGAACGGAAAATTATAAAATAGGTATCATCGTTTTTTATCACCTCATTTTTTTTAAATGAGGTGTTTTCATTTTAGCTTAACCGGTTTTAATCATCTACCCGAAATCGTTTTCGCAGGTATTCTTTTCATAAAATAGAAAACAGGGTACTTTTAATTACACAGATTTCCTTGCAGAAATATAGTATAGGGCCGCCTTATCCTGAAAAATATCCGTAGTAAACAGCCGGCCGGTTTGTTTATGACCGTAGCACACATCTTTAACCTTTAAAAGAATCTTTATGCTGCCAAAACCGATGGCTATTGCTTTTGTTTCTCTGTTTAGTATGGGTGCCGCTCCTGCCCAGCCGGCAGCCCCATCAAAAATTACACAGCCTGTATTAGGGTACCGATCCGCAAAATTGATCATCGTAAACAGCCTTCAGTTCAAAGACCTTAACCGGAATGGTAAGCTGGACAGGTATGAAGATTGGCGCCTATCCAATGATGAGCGAGCCAAAGACCTGCTGTCGAAAATGAGCCTGGAAGAAAAAGTAGGCTTTATGCTCATCAGTACCGCGCGTTTAAAAAGTGAGCGTTCTACACAACTGAATGCGCCAACAGATAACTCCATTCAACCTTCCAGCGACCTGAATGAAGAAGACCAGGTTTCGGCCAGCAATCCGTTCACCCGCAAACCCTTGCCGGTTACCATGATGAATTCTGTGGGTTCTACCAAAGGGGTTACGCAATTTCATTTACGTCATTTTATTTTCCGTGCCAATGTTAGTGCAAGACTTACTGCCGAATGGGCCAATAAATTACAGGCGCTTTGCGAGAGTGATGGATTGGGTATTCCCGCTATCATTGCTTCCAATCCCAGAAATCATATTACCAAAGATGCTTCCATTGGGTTAAGCGTGGGCGCAACCGTTTTTTCAACATGGCCCGGCGAATTGGGTTTATCGGCGATGCGCGATCTGAAACTGGTTCGCGAGTTTGCAGACATTGCCCGGCAGGAATGGGCTGCTGTGGGTTTGCGTAAAGGTTATATGTATATGGCCGATCTATCCACCGAACCCCGCTGGCAAAGAATTGAAGGAACATTTGGTGAAAACGCAGAATGGGTTGCCAAAATGATCACGGAAATAGTACTGGGCTTTCAGGGGAAAAAATTATCTCCCTCTTCTGTTGCCATGACTACCAAACATTTTCCCGGTGGTGGCGCAGGGGTTGGCGGGCAGGATCCGCATTTTGATTGGGGGAAGTATGAACATTTCCCCGGTGACATGTTTCAGAATAACCTGATTCCTTTTAAAGCCGCGATCAAAGCAGGAACTTCTGCCATCATGCCTTACTATTCTGTTCCACTGGATACCAAATATGAGAAGATCGCTTATGCCTATAATAAAGCAGTGATTAAAGATCTGTTGAGGGATAGTTTGGGGTTTAAAGGGATCATTAATTCAGATACCGGCCCGATTGAAATGATGCCCTGGGGTGCAGAAGACCTTTCTATCAATGAGCGATACAAAAGAACGATGGAAGCCGGCGTAAATTTATATTCCGGTACAGCCGATCCTACAAAATTATTAGAGACCGTAAAATCAGGAATGGTGGATAGTAAGCTGGTGGATAGTTCGGTGTACCGTTTGTTGATGGAGAAGTTCACACTCGGTCTTTTTGAAAACCCTTATGTAGATGAAGATGCTGCCGAGAAACTAGTGGGCAATCCCAAATTCCAGGCAAAAGCAGACCTGGCCATGCGTAAGTCCATCGTATTGCTGCGCAACGAAACAAAAGCGCTTCCGTTAAAACCCAAAACAAAAATTTATTTCGAATCTTATTTTCAGAGAAGGGGGGCCGCCAGCCCAAGCATTGTATATCAGCCAAAGAACAATGCCTACCCTGTTGAATTTGTAAAAACACCGGAAGAAGCAGATTATATTCTGATATGGATTACACCGGGTGCTAAATCCTTGTTCCAATCGGATGGTTCGCCTTTATACCTTTCTATGTCTAAGAATTCTGTAGACATTCATTATATCAATACACTTAGCGGTAAAAAGCCAACTATTCTTGCGATTAACTATACCAATCCATGGGTGATCGATGAAATCTATAATGATCAGACAAAGAAAAACATCAAAAGCGTTATCGCTACATTTGGCACAACCCCTGAAGCGTTGTTGGATATTGTATTGGGTAAATTTAATCCTAGTGGAAGAATGCCTTTTACTACGCCGGTTTCTGAAGCAGCGGTAGAAAAACAGTTATCGGATGTGCCGGGGTTTTTAAAAGGGAAAGCGTATGCTTTGTTTAAATTTAATGAAGGCATCGGCTACCAAAAATAGTTGGCTTACCCCTTCCGCGCTGTACATCACTCCCTGCTTTGCAAAGCAGGTGATAAAAAAGACCCCAATGAAAATCATCGGGGTCTTTTTATTATTTACTACTGTTCCATCATTTTATAGAAACCGGTACATCTAAATTTTCCCAGCTTAATACAAAACCTTTATCGTTAACTGTGTATACAAGTCTTTCATTCATAGTGGCTGACTTAACCGGCTTAACAGTTACCCTGATCACATCTTTTGCAGGGTCTTCTGTTGTTGAGCCATCCCTGTTAATGCCCCACTGGCCGGTTTGAGAATTGATAATAAAGGTCCATTCCTTTTCACCAACCAGCGCATACAGGCTATACTTTCCTGCAGGTAACTCTTTACCGCCTACTTTAATATCCTTATCTGTCTGGAAAATGGTTGCCTGGTTGGCACCGGCTCTCCATACTTTATCATATGGAACCAATCCTCCCCAGATCTGCCTTCCTTTTACGGATGGACTATTGTAATAAATGGTGATGGTTGCGGCGCCTACTTTACCGGTTGCCGTTGCAGCGGGGCTTGCCTGCGACCAAACGGATGTTGTTGATACCAGCAGCATACTAAATGATACAAGGGCTGCTTGAATGAATTTCATGTTTTTCATACTCGTTAGTTTATTTGATAATTTTTTTCAGGGCTAAGTAATAAAGCTACTGATTTCCTGATCAAGATAAAATTAAGCAGGTTAACAGGTTGTTATATGTGATTAATGGCTTGTTGGCTAGTACAATGTCCAACAAGCCAAGGGATGATGGCCTATGCGGACGGGACCAACATACTAACGCTCATAAGTATTTTTGAGGGTTACTTTTACGAGAAAATTGTATTAAAGGTTAGAAATAAATAAAAAATGATACAGAAAACCTATTTCAAGACAAAAGACTATTGTAAAGTAAAGTTCTCCTTTGCCGGTGAAAATGTGGAAACTGTTGAAATATTGGGATTGAACAACGATTGGGAAAACCCAGTGTCGATGAGCAAAAAGAAAGATGGCAGTTTTTCTTGCGATGTATCCTTGCCTAAAAATTCACAGCACGAATTCAAATACCTTATCAATGCAACTGAGTGGATCAATGATCCCGAAGCTGATGGCCAGAATGCCAATGCATTTGGTGGCAGCAACAGTGTGATCACTTTGTAGTAGTGGTGGATTAAAAAGTTATATAGATGTCTTAGCTTTTTTACCATTGTGGCTAACTAGAAGAAACACGGTATCCCCTTCTTCTTCCTATCCTTATCAAAGAAATAAATAAAGGAAAGTTCACTGCTGCCTCTAAAGCGGTTGGTTTGGCTGATATCCGGGTTGATGATATCGTAACTGATACCCAGCTGATATGCTGGTGTTCGTAATCCGATATAAGGATAAAAAGCATCTTTGATGCGAAGCCAGGATCCGATATATAGGCTCGTATTCGTTTCTCCCAAATCAAATCCATAAGCACCGCCGATGACAGATTCGGTTGCACCGTTTTGTTCCATAAAATGGGCATTGATAAAAAAATTATCCTGTTCACCCAGCGGAAAGCCGGCACCGGCATGCAGGGTATATCGATGGTTGAGAACAGGATTTGTATTACTGAAAAAACTAAGCCTGGGCCGCAGTATATGAAACAGCCCCGCACCCACTGAAAACTGGTTACCGTTTTCGTCCTGGTAATTATATAATACACCGGCATTCAGATCTATATAAGACACGGTTCGGTTATTCACCGTTTCGCCACTGGGTATGGTTAAGTCAAACCCATTGCCGTTAAACTGGCTGTTAAAAGAGAGGGTGGTAAAGTCAACACTGTTGCGAGCAAAACTTGCCTGTAACCCAATCCCAATACTTTGATTGCCTTCTGCATCTAATCCTTTATTAAATGCCGTTGTTATGCTCAGATACGTATTTTTATAAATACCGCCAAATGACTGATCATACAGACCAAGCATACCCAATCCCCATCGGTCGTTGCTGCCTATTTTATTTTTAAGGATTTTTGTATCAAACGAAGCGGTTCCGGTAACATACGGATCAGCTCCGTTGATCAACTGGTTACGGATATTTAAAGCAAGCCGATTTGTTCCATCAAAATAGCCGGTAAATGCAGGATTAAACGTAAGCGGCGAACTGAAGTATTGTGAAAAATGCGGGTCCTGTGCATGCACTTCGCGAAAGCACACACAGAAAAAAAAGATAACCATAAAAATATATTTACCCGTTTCCTGCATCCTGGGTTAGTTGATCAATAAAACAGCTCCTGTCTTTTTAACGATATTGCCCCCACCATCGATTGCTTCCGCCACCCATTGATAGGTTCCCGGGGGCTGCAGTTTTCCATTGTATTTACCGTCCCATCCGTTTTGTGGTGATGCATCGCGGGTTTGAAATACCAGGTTGCCCCATCGGTTAAAGATCTTGAAATAAGTAAGTGAGCGAATACCCACCGTTATGGGGTAACACCTGTCGTTCACAGCATCTCCGTTTGGTGTAAATGCCTGGGCAACATAGATAAAACCATCTATCGCCACTTTTACCAACACCGTATCGGTAACCGTACAGCCCGCTGCAGAATGAATGGTAATGGTATATTCCATGTCTTTCGTCAGGATAGCCGTTGGAAACTGAAGGCTGGTATTGTTTAATCCGGTAGAGGGCTGCCACAAATACACATTCCCTGCATTTCTGGAACTAAGCATAACCGGCACACTACCAACGGCATTTACAGTCATATACCTGATGGGTGTTCGGGGTGTTTCAATAGTGTATGGTGCAATTATCTTTTCTGTAAGTGTAGGGCAGGAAGAATTGTTGGCTACCAGGGTTATGTTATAATTTCCACCGGTTGGATAGGTATAGATCGGAGACAGGCTATTGGAAACCGAACCATCCCCAAAATCCCATTGCCAGCTAATATTGCCCGAAGAGCCAAAAACAGATTGATTGGAAAAACTGATAGGCGAGCCCGCACAAGAACTGCTTATTGCAAACTGCAGTGTTGGTTTTGTTAACAGGCTTAGTGTAAACGTATTGGCAGCATCTTTAAAACAGCCGGTATTGGAAATAAATCTTACCGAATAATCTCCGGCGGCAGTTGCTGCATAGGTATTGGCAACAGCACCGGTAATGGGTTGCTGATTATAATACCATTGATAGGTATTTGCATTGGATGCACTTAATAAAAGCGATGAGCCATTGCATATATAAGTAACAGACGGTGTTTGTAATACACCATTCGGTTGCGGATTAATGGTGACGACCACCGGTTGCGAACGGGCACAGCCGGTGCTTCCTATTGCTCCTTTAATATAATATGTACCAGAGGTACTTACTGTATTGGGGTTGGCAAGTGTATTGGTATTGGCGGCATCGGTAAAATAGCTGAGTATTAAACCCGGTGTGCTTCCTTTGGTAATGGCTGTTGTGGTAAGATCGATGGTTGCAGGGGCACAAACTGCTGCCGGGTTTGTAATGATAAGTGAAGGGCTACTTACGATGGTTGCCGTAACGGGTTTTATTACGGCACAACCCGTTACAGCAATGGTTCCTTTTATATAATACACACCGGTTGCTGTAATAGCATTTGCATTTGTCAATGCAGATGTAGCCGCTGCATTGTTCCATTGGGTGTATGAAAGATTAGCCGTGCTGCCCGCAGAAGTTATCGATGGACTGGTTAAATCAATCGTACCGGGTGTACAGATTGCCGATGGGGATACTATCGTAACTGTTGGTAGCGGATTGATCGTTGCTGTTACCGGTTGTACAGTTCCACAACCTGTGGCAGCAATGGTTCCTTTTATATAATACACACCGGTTGCTGTAATAGCATTTGCATTTGTCAATGCAGATGTAGCCGCTGCATTGTTCCATTGGGTGTATGAAAGATTAGCCGTGCTGCCCGCAGAAGTTATCGATGGACTGGTTAAATCAATCGTACCGGGTGTACAGATTGCCGATGGGGATACTATCGTAACTGTTGGTAGCGGATTGATCGTTGCTGTTACCGGTTGTACAGTTCCACAACCTGTGGCAGCAATGGTTCCTTTTATATAATACACACCGGTTGCTGTAATAGCATTTGCATTTGTCAATGCAGATGTAGCCGCTGCATTGTTCCATTGGGTGTATGAAAGATTAGCCGTGCTGCCCGCAGAAGTTATCGATGGACTGGTTAAATCAATCGTACCGGGTGTACAGATTGCCGATGGGGATACTATCGTAACTGTTGGTAGCGGATTGATCGTTGCTGTTACCGGTTGTACAGTTCCACAACCTGTGGCAGCAATGGTTCCTTTTATATAATACACACCGGTTGCTGTAATAGCATTTGCATT
>CAZFKE010000023.1:0-46638 GCA_964519475.1 uncultured Sediminibacterium sp. | reverse complement strand
CTATCAGCTTTTGGCGTTCGTTTTTGGCTTTTTGGAGGCGTATATGATAACTTATTGAAAATCAATAGATTAGTAATCTATTGATAATCAGATACATAGACTGAATATACAGCGACGTATTAGGGCTAATACAATACGCTATATGGAGGGCTATAGCCGCAAGGCGGCTCCCTACATGAGCGATACCTCATTCAAATTTTGTGATAGGGATTGAAGCAGTTGCAATCGAAGATTGTTTGAGCGTAAAGCCCGGGCCTACGGCATCACCATTAATCCATTATAATAGTACTTTCTTTTTCTTCTTCATTTGTGTAACTGAGCTCTGATTCAAGCATACCTAATAGCATTGTATCCAGTGCTTCACTATAGTGTGTTGATTCATCCGCAGGAAAATTTGGGTCTTTCTCGCTCTTCTTATCCTTACCAAACCCATCCTTTCTAAGCTCAGCCTGTGCCTGATACATTGACAATATCAACTTATCACAGTTCTCTCTGTTTATTCGAAATATCTTGCTGTACTTCCCAGAGTTAGTTAGTAAGTGACCATACATTCTATACTTTGATTCGTGACCAGGTAGTTTACCAATGTACATTGGTATCACTGTCCATCCACCATCAGTAAGGGTATTTATAACCTCATCACATATACGAGTCTCATGCTGTTCACCAACTGCCGTATGATCGTACCAATAGTAAACCACTTTCCTAATGTGTGGCTTATAGTAATCAATAAAGGATTGCAGTACCTCTTTTAATTTACCCGGGTAAAGTGATGCCATCCCTTTAATTACCCTGATCTCTTGCCCGGTATCCTGCCCAACTACCAATGGGTGGATTCGCCTGTTATAATCAAGTGAGATATGCAGGGGACTCTTCTTTAACAGATCCGCATCCTTACGGCAATCAATGCTTTTTAGCTTATCGAAATCATAATCAAAGTTGTCGAGGTATTCATTGTCGTTAGCAAAATACCCATGTATTTCTTCATCAAAATCAGGATAAAATCCATCTTCAAGCTTTAGTGGCCTCAGATTCAATATCTGTGTGTCAAACTGGAATGGTGTAGTATCACGCAACTGCTGCTTTATATACTCAATTCCGAGTGCATGAATATTCTCTAGGGAAGAGGCCTCCTGATAAAAAACAAGGTCTTTGCGCAGATCTACCAGCTCTGCATCAAGAACATCAATCTGCTTTCTCAACTCCCTTACGAATACATCCCTTTTTTCTTTGGAAAGTAAATAACGCAGTTTAAACCTAACAGTCTGAATTCTCCATATCTCATTGATTGTATCCTTATGTGTCTGCGATTTAGTTCGCAGATCATTCATTTTTTCCCGGTAGTCAAGTATCCACCTGCCGGCAGTACCCACAGGCATATCCGTAGTTAAGGTCATGCCATGGTGGTAAGGATTATTCGAGAATTCAGGAATTATACCACGGTTAGCAGGTAACAGTTCTGTCCGAAACTTTTCTGCATTCAACAGCTTTGCCTCATCACCAATAATCCAGTCTATAGTAATACCATTGGAGCTCCCTTGTCTGTCCTGGCTAACCATATGAGCACCGGCGCCATTATACCAGCTGATGAAATACTGAAAATTAAATGGAGGTCGAAATGGTCCTTTCCACTTCCATTGCTTTATCCACTTCTCTGGTGGTTTTTTGCCAATAAGAAAATGAACATTATTAATGTACCCGATTCGTTCCCATCCTGCCACCAGTGCCGGAAGTGTTCTCGTCAGAATCTGGTTATACGTTGCACCCAACACAACGCCGGTACCCCTGGGCATTGTTTTAAAATAGCAGTTCGCCGATTTTGGCGCCAGTATCCCTTCACTTTTGCCCGTGCCACGGCCCATCACATCAATCTCAACAGGTGCCCCTATCAGCTGGCTTTTCAGCTGTGGTTTATTAAAGTGTATCCGTTTCTTCATTGTTCATTTCTTCAAATGGTATATCCGTAACTACTTTTTCCAGGTCAATTTTTACTTTCCTCTTTTGGTTGATCAGCTCAAGGATCTCTTTCATATCAACATCTGGTGCACCCAGCAGTTTAGGATCAAATACTGCCTCAATTTCATGCCCTTCAAACATATCAGCTGGTGATTCTTCCTGCTCCGGCAAAAGTTTAAGGAGCATTACCCTGTTTTTCTCAAATGCTGCAGCTGCTTTTAAGTCCCCAATCTCTTCCGCTTTGCGTTGTAGGCTCCTGTTGATTTGCAATTGAAGATTTATTTCAAACTGCCGATCTATGTTGATAACGGTAGTGAATATCTCCTTGGCACAACTTAGGTCCTCATGCGCCTGCTGCTGCTTTATCTGGTAGCGTTTCATGGTCATGGTCACTACTTCATGCTCCGTGTATTTTCCGCTTACCAGTTGGTTATATATATACTGATATCGATCCCGTTTTTTCTTTTGCTGAGTTGTAAGATAATCATCTGTAAAAAGGCGATTACTCTCGTATGCCTTTATCATCTGCCAGTCCTTTGTTTTCTCAAGCATCAGCTCGGTTGATTGCATAACTTGCTGCATCCGCTTCATCAGTTTATCAGATACATTACTGCTCATTGGCCTATCAGTTTAATTTTTGATTTATTCAGCATCTCCATTGCCATAGTTTGTGCAGGGCTGCTTCCGCTCTTTGCCATTTTTATAATTGACTTGCGCAGGTCCACTTCGCTTTGCAGTCTTCCAGAATGAAATGCCTTAAATGCCGGATGATCTTCATTCTTGTAGTCCTCTATAAATGTTTCACTATCCCATTCCATCATCAATGCAATTTCAGCAGGGGTAAAGAAAAGTGATGCCAGCTCGGTCACCTGCTTCAGTTGTTCAGTCGAATATGCAGCCATTGTCAAGTTGTTTTTGTATCCACGAAATATGAAAGTCAGCACAGCTATTATCCAGGGTGATCACTCCCTGTTCTATTCTGGGGTTCTGTGTCCAGTTTGCGCTGCCGCAAATGGTTACTGATCCAGCCGGGCTTTTGATCACAGTAACTTTTGCGTGTACGCTGGCCAGTACAATCTTATTTAGGTTCATCGTGGCCAGTTGCAGCACTTCCGGTGTTCTGGCCTTTACCCGATGATCCAGCAGCATATTAATGCCAATAATTTCTTTGCGCTGCATCGCCATGATCAGCTGTCGTACAGGCAGCTCCCGGATGGCATAGGTAGAAATGAAAAGCTCTGCCGGTTGGTATTGTTGAATAAGCGACATTACCAGGTCATGAGTACTCCAGTCTCCATCACTGATGTAGTGAAGCTGTACACCATGCTTCAGGCTATTAAGCAGCCTCTGCAGTTTGCCAGGGCTTTTGCAGATCACTCCCTGCCATTCTTCTGCCGATGAAAACATAAAGCCATCATTGTCATCTATCGGCGTATCGTTTATTTTAACAAGTGCCATCTTTGTTCAAGAATTTTAATTTCAACTTCCCACTTCTGCAGTTTCAATGCCCGTTCAGCAGTTACCGGTTTTGCTTTCGTCTTATTGTAGATCTTCCGCAGGTTGTCCAGTTTTTGCTTTACCTGGGCATCCGGTATTTCCTCCAGCAGTTCCTCGTCTGGTGCTGGTATTTCAATATCGGGAAGCCGGCCATGCTTTTTTACATAATCAGCCCGGTCGTATAGCTCACTTACTTTTTTAAATGCTTTTACCAAATCAACAGCCAACGGCCTGCGCTGCTCTATCAGGTCCGGCAGGTTAGGATCTGTCATGCCATCATAGCGGGCCATGGCAAATAGTTCAGCCCTGGCATTCATCACTTGCTTGTATAAGTTATCTGCCTCTGTTTTAGCAGCCTTATACAGTGGTTCATTTACTGGTACTGCTTCAATGGGGGTTTCTTGTGGTGTATTTACAGGCTCCTGTGGCTTCAGTACTACCTTACGAACAGTTACGCCGGTATGCTCCGGGTTCACCAGCTCCTGCGCCTGCAATGAAGTATAAGCAGCTTTTAGCGCTTCCAGCAACTTTTGCTTCCCGATATCAGAAGGCCCCTGTGATAGTAGTTGTAGCAGCGGTGCATGTTTATCGGGTAATTTGCGATAGATGGCAACCCCCGTAAAGAATTCCCGGGGGCCATCTATCCATTTTTTAATCAATTGAAGCATTACACAATGCTACAAATTGGCGTTCGGCAGGGAAAGGACAACCTATAACTCTATATCGCCACATTTTACCTGCGAATCCAGCCACTTTGCCATTTCATGCAACATCACTTTTACTTCATCCCCCTGGGAACTGCCGTCAGGGTTCTCTTTATACGGCCGGCCAATCAATTCAACAGCCACATTGCCAAAAAAGAAAACATGACCTGACTGCATTGCCTCCCCTGTATTACGGTTAAGTGCCCGGCAGATGAGAATAGGTGGCATTAGTGACACCACGAACGGTCCTTTACTCTTAGTGTTTTGGGGATTGCTGAAAAGAAAACGGGGATACTGTCTTGCCATAGTGTAGTACCAGTTTTTTACCAGGTGGTGCTCCTGTTTTTGCTTCTCAAAGATACAAAAAAAATCCTCCCGTTACCGGAAGGATTTTCCAATTTATGAAGGTTCAGGTCAGCAAGTATTAAGATGACTCACCGGCATCTGCCAGCACACTTACCGTACCAGCGTACAACTGAATGTAACCGCCCAGGTAAGTAATAGTGCCTTTGTAGCCTTTGATACCGTCACGGGTAGTACCAGTGCTGAAGTCCATCTTTGCCCATGCATAGGCGCAGTCGCAGCCCAGCTGGTAGTACATATTCGCAGGGCAGTTGCTGTCTTTAGACAGTACTACCAGCGGTATGTTGATCAGGTTCTTAGCAAACTCATGCACTTCCGCATAAGATCCGGGAATGAATATCTCCAGTACCTGGTCCATCTTCTGAAAGCCTAGCTGGCCGATGGTAGTCGCATCCAGCTTATTGGTTTCAGGCGCCAGCAGCACTTTTGCAAATGCCTTGCCGGCTTTGAACACATGGTCCGCTGATATCGTCACCTCATCACCTGGATCGGTAAAGGGTGCAGTAGGGCATTTAATACCGCCCTCTTCGAAATCACGGACAGGAGCAATCAACACATAGTCGGCAACGCCGCTATTAATGTTTTCATGCTCCTTCAGATTTTTAAAACTGTATTGGCTCATTGTAAAAAATTGATGAATGAATAATGGGTTTACTGCACTTTGCGCAGGATCTGCTGCCCGGTCTGCTTCACTATCTCTTCCAGTAAGGGTTTATCCAGTACCGCCTCATCACTTCGGTGTACTTTACCGTTATACCGAAAAGTAGGGAAGCGAAATTTTCGAAGACTACCGAGCACTTCTACCGGCTGCGGAATGGTAGGCTTTGTTTCCTGCTTCTTTTGCACTGGCTGTGCTTTTTCAGCAGTGTTTAACTGTGCCTCCAGTCGCTTAATGTAGTCAGCCTGGTTGCCAATGATCTCAATAAGGTCTTCTCTTTCTAATCCGGTAAGATCCATATGTCAAAGAATGTCCCGCCCGAAGGCGGGACGTTTAAAAATTAAGAACTTGATACCTCAGGTGCCTCAGCATCGTTCATGAACACAAGTTGGTTCTGAACAAAGCCCACACCCTGCCACCAGTCGGTAAGGAACTTCAGCTTACGGTCCACCTTCTGTACGTCGAAGGCGTTTTTGTTGCTGAAGCCCTTCACAGGGAATAGCAGGTTCCACTTCGGTGTAGTCCAGATACGGCCTTTACCAGCCATACTTGCACGACCTTCGATGGTGAAGTTTTCAAAATCCATCAGGCGGGTCAGCTGCTCCGTCTGCATGTAGTTCACATTATACTTGTCACGCATACCCTGGCGGAACTTATCACGCAGTGTACGGCTCATGCTGATCTGCATGGCAATGTCGTAACGATACTTCTCAGGAATTTCCTTCACCCAATTTTCAATCGCAGTCACCATGTCTTTAGCTGACAGGCCGCTGCTTGTCAGGTCCACAGTGCTGATGGGTGAAATAGTGCCGGCTGTTACACCTGCGTTTTGCAGGAATTCGATACCGTTGATGATCTTTTCAGCATCACCGGCAGTACCTTCTACCGGGGCTTCATGCACACCGGTGTACACTGCTTTCAGTTCAAAATCTTCCTTTCCCTGCTTCAGCAAATACTGCTCTACCAGCCAGGCAATGAAAGGATATGTTTCAGGGTCGTTGCCGCTGTTGGTCAAAAAGCCTGTCCAGGCATTGATCAACTTGTGAGGGATCACACCAACATCAATTTTGATGTTGTACAGGAAGATATTCACCGGCTCGAACGTAACGCCGCCCTTGCTGGTAAAATCATCCTGGTACTGCTGCAGTATCTCCTCTACTTCTACGTTTGCTTCACGCAAAACGGTTTGATCGGTTTCCACGATCGTCCCTGCGGTTTGGGTGTCATACTCTTCGAAAGGCAACATGTGCAGGTTGTCCATGTTTTGCCCGGAGTTGAGGTAGTATTCTCCCCAGGAGGTTACCACATCATCAATGTCGAGAGTAATCTTGTTAGTATCCGGCATTGGAAAAAAATTATGGGTTAATAAAAATTTTTACTCGTTCAGTTCTAAATGGCAATTGCTTACTTCTTGCCCTTCATTTTCGCTGCGGCAGCAATCCTTGCTTTCGCATAGCGGTTCAGGTCACTTTCCGGATCAAGAATGGATGACTTTGGGTTCTCTTCATCAACAGGTTCTTTCTTCGTCACCAGCTTTGTTCCTGTTCCGCTTTCCTGCCCGCCCAGTTTCTTAACCTGCTCCCGCAGGTCAGCCACTGTTTGGTTCAGTTCCTTAATGGTGTCCGCATCTTTGGTAGCTGCATTGGTCAGCTCAGTTATTTTGCTGTTCTGTTCCTCAATGGTCTGGTTGGCTGTGTTCAAATCTTCTGTTGATTTAGCTGCATTCTCCAATGCAGTATTCAACAGCGTTGCTTCTTCCGGCTGCAAAAACAAACCATCAGCACCTGGTTCATGTGTTGCATCCCATGCCAGGGTTGCGGCGATCGCTGCAATAGCGTAAGTAATTTTAGTGCTCATATCAAACTGCGGTTTTTTGTCGTAAAGAAATAAGTGTCTTCATCCGCTTTACCACTTGCTCCAGGCTCTTCTTTCCATCAATAAGGCCGATGCGGGCAGCATCAGCAGCTTTATACATTTTGCCGGTAAAGGGATCTTCTTTGCCAGTCTTCAGCCGCTGGCCACGGTAGGCTTTCACATCATTCACAAATGCATCCACCAAAAATTTAAGGTCTTCTTCTACCAGGTTGTAGTTGCCTTCAATGGCATCCCGGTAGTCTTTATTCTTGTCAACAGATTGTGGTGCATATATCTCATGCACTTTCACTCCCTGCTCTTCAAACCATCCACGCAGGTCGTACATCGTTACATAAGCGCCGATGCTTCCTACCTCGTCAGTATCTTCAGTAACATACAGCTCCTGGCAGGCAGCAGCCAGCCACATTGCGGCGCTGGCAGCAATGCCATCCTGTACAATGCCGATCACTGGTTTTGCACTTACGGCTTGCCGTATGGCTTTAGCAAACATAGCAGTGCCCGCAGCTTGTCCGCCCGGGCTGTCTATATTCAGGATAATGCCAGCAATATTTTTGGCATTAGCAAATTTGTTGATCATGTTGATGTGGTCAACACTTCCGTAGCTGCATACGTCGCCGTACTTCAGCACCGGGCCAATCACATCAATCATAACAATGGAATTGTAAGGGAAACTGTCCGTTTTATGCCATGGCCTTGCCTGGTATACTTCACCGCCTTCATCAGCCATCAGCATATGTACCTTCTCTGGTGGAGGAGGTGGTGCATCATCATCGCTGTACATTCTTTCTCCTCCGCCCCAGTCCACAGGTTCACCCTGTATCGTTTTTATAATGCGCGGAGCATGGGCATCCACCCATGATTTATCAATCAGCCATGTGTCGCTTAAAATTGCAGATATAGTTTTTGCTCTTACCATTGTGCAGCGTAAAAATCATTACGCTACACCGCAAGGAAAAGGACAAGAAATTGCAGGAAATCAATAGAATGGATTCAAAAATGTATCTGATGCCCACGCTGTATTAAAGACGCCTCGGCATTTTTTCCGCCAACGGATGGTAATGTTCTCACTCTCCAGGTAGTCTGCCCAAAAAGCAGCGTCTCCGGTGATCACCGATTCCCCACTGGCAAGTGTAAGGTTGTGTGTATCGCCTGGATCGTTAATGATCTCCACTTCTGTAGTGCCGGTGGTGCTGCCATCAAAAAAATTTATGCTCATAAATGAAGGCGGTATGCCATCATCTTTCAATATCTCTATCCTGTCCCAGTTAGTAATACCCTGGCAGGGCGTTATAAAAAATGGCGCCATTCTTTCATACTCAAAAGAAAAATTAAGTGCCACACTGAGTGTACCGCCACCGTCTGCATTATCATTTATATTCGGGATACTCATTTTCATCCCTTTATCAATATTACCGGCTATTCGGGGCCGTTTCTCCCGGTCAGTGGCCTTTACTACAAACTGGTGGTAGCGCAACGTCTCCAGCAGTTGCCTCAGTTCATCATCCAGATCATTAGCCTGGCCACTTATAGCCAGCTCATAGTAGCCGCCTGCCTTGCTTGTTTTTGACCGTTCATCAAACAGGTAACTGTCAGGGGCCAGCTCCAGCACTATCCATTCTTTACCGGCAATCAGGTTTACTTCTACAACTGCGCCGGTGGAGAAGTCAGTTTCAATTTTCTCATCCAGCCATTCAATCGGCACTATTTCTATCTTGCAAATACCACCGGTATGCACACCCGGTTTTAATTCAATGTTGTTATAAACGGTCTTCATGCCTCAAAGCTAATTTTCACCGCCCGGCTTTCCATTCCATAGGACAACATCGGGAAACTTTTTTAAAAATTAATAATCAAATGCCGGGTTCTTCTTCCATTGATCAGGGTTGATATTATTTTTTTTGTACAGCAGAATTTTGTTCTTTCTCTTACGGTACCGGTAGTAATCCTTCTGCATGGCATCATCGTCCCAGTCATCGTCATTAATGCCCAGCAGCTTTCTTACCTCCGGTAAATTTGTTTTGAACGATGGAAGTATAGCAATGAAAAAATCCATGTAGAAGTAGAAGAGCTCTTTGATGTAATCTTCCATAAATGAATTGAAGTACATCAGGTTGGTTTCATTCAGGTGGCATCCCCTGTTTTTAAAAAGCCGGTAAGAAATATACACCCTCACATGCACATTGAATTTGCTGCTGAACTTCGTCCTTTCGCTGTTCGTTTTATAACTCAGCAGATCCGAGAGCTTCTCACCGATCACAGAATATCGGTCAATCACCGGCTGATGTCCCAGCTGCGATTGAATGAACGCTTTAATGTACCGCTTCGTTGGTATTTCAATAGGTATGTATCCTTTCATAGAGCTAAGCTGCAATTAGTTTTTGATTTGATAAAACGGTTTCAATGATGGCATCCGCATCGGCGATCCGGCTGGATAGTGATTTCTTTGCCAGCTTCAGATAATAATCAGCCGTAGTTTTAATATTGCTGTGGCCGAGGAAGTCCTGTATATCTTTTATATCCACTTTGGCTTCATGAAGGTGTGTGGCCCGGCTGTGGCGAAGACTATGTGGCTTTACCCGGCGTTTTAAATTAATTCTTCTGCAGCCCTGGTAAAATACCTGCTGTATGCTTCGTACAGAATACTGCTGATGTCCCCAGCCTTCAAACAGCCACTTTCGGGGCTTGTCTTTCTCTGCCTGGTAATAGCTGATGATCAGTTGCATGGTCGCAGCCGGTACCGGCACATCACGGTCTTTGAATCCTTTGGCACCGGCAACCCGTAATATCAGCCTGTCCTTGTTCAAATGAGTAAGCAGGATATTTGTCACTTCGCTTATGCGCAGGCCGCAACTGTACATGATCTGGATGATAGCCCGATGCTTGAGATTCTTATACGAGTTTACCAGGCGATGTACTTCCTCCACGCTGAATATCTCTGGTAAGTATTCTGTGGGCCGTGGATAAGGAATATCCTGCAGGTTGATCGGCTGCTTTAATACTAAAAGGTAAAAGTGCCGAATGGTGGCCGTGAATTGTTTGTGGTAATGCTGATTTTTAATACTTGCCAAAAACTTCTTCACCTCATCAATCGGCAAAGGTTTTGGCTTACCGTTCATGGCACGGAGGAACACTGCCAGGCAACTAGTATAGGTTCTGATCGTTGACTCTGCATACTTTTTGCACCTCAATTCTAATTGCAGCTTTTCGATAAGCTCCTGAAACCTTGTCATAATAGATTGATTTATAAATAATGTTCGCTAATCATTACGTAGTAGCGAAATTGCTTCGCTTCAAAGCCACTGCACACGGCAGGCCGTCCGGCTTCGCCGTCCTTGAGCCTGCCTAATTTCGCTACTACGGCTCCCGGCAAAAAACGAGGCGGGTCGTTTCAGGCGAAGCAACTTCGCACTACATCGGTTTGCCGCCATTTTCTGCCTCGTTTTTACCTCCGTTTTCGTTCCCATAAAAAAAATAATAATAATCCCAACCCTACACCGGCGGTAATTCCTATAATAATGAGCCTTTGCGTTTCAATAGATACCTGTATCATTTTATTATTTTTTTTATTCCTCTCAAACGGCGGCAAGCCGGGAGCCGTTAGCAGAGATGCTCACTTCCGTTCAATAAGAAAGTGTGCTTTACCTTTGAATCCATTTCGTATAAAAAGATGCCGTTTTCTTCCATCAGGTGTCCAGTATTCGCCAATTTGAACTTTTGTTTTTTCAAATAATAATCTCAATTCTCTAAATGCTCTCGTTGTGCTTTTTGAATTAAGTAATATTTGGCGAATAGCATGGACACGATTATTAATTACAATCGGCATCTTTTCACGGTTCTTTATCAAGTAAAACGCACCTCTGCTAACACGGGGTTTTGTGCAAGCAGGGCTGACACCTATAATCTTATCTTTTTGCATAACTGTACTTTTTGTTGTTATTGAACATTTGTTTTTCAAAGCCCTGCCTGACACAAAGCCCTAATCCGTTACCGGCAATTCAGTAAGACGCTGCTCCATTGGTCAGCCATTGCGTTTGCGATAGCCGGAAAGAGTGTTGACCGTTCGCTTTTTTTGTTGTTGTACCAATGTGATTGCCTATGTGAAGCATTGCTTGTAAATGCTTCTGATAATTCGCCGTGTGTTTTCGTTTCAAATAATGTATCATGTTTTGAATGTTGAAGTGGTGGCAGGTTTTTTAGCCATAAACAGGTTTTCTTTTTTTCGGCTCCGTTAAAATAATAGGGATGAATTATTTGGTCGGGCTTTCTAAAGCAGGTTGATAACATGCCTACAGGGTTTTCCAGGCAAATGTGTCGTATCGGTGCTGCATACAATTCGGCAAAGAACTCCATTGCCTTACATGCTTTTTTTAGTCGCTCAATGTCGTTTCTCCATTTAGTGTTTACGTTGCTGATATAAGTACATGGTGGAAACCCTACAAGCAAATCCCAACTATCGTTGATAATGTCTAATACATTTCCCTGGTAATGTTTGCCCGGCGTTCTCGACGGTAATAAATCACAGCTTACAGCATCAAATCCCTTTGCCGCAAAAGCATCACGGACACGGCCAGAATATTCGCAAGCAACGAGCACCCGGACAGAATGAACTGCCGGTAACAGTGCATTGGCAATACCGCCGCTGGACGGAATGCCTATCATCTGTATATCGCTATTGTGCTGCATAATAATTTGGGGTCTGACGTAATTCTAATACGGCGGCATCGCCAATGCTTCAACGTAGGGACCGCAATCCCTGACACCCTGAGAAAAGAGACTATTGTTATACACAAACAGTTAAATACTTTCTATTCCTTTGCCCCTTTTCAAATTTGATATTCTGATCAGACAGGTATTTTTCTAACGATGCAATATCTTCATCATTATCATCATCATAATACACATAGCCTTGATTATCTAACAAGAAAAGAAGGGCAAACAGCTCTCTTTCTTTATCTTCCAACGTATCCATAAGTCTTTTTCCCATACAATTAATTTTTAGTTTCTTTTCAGTCAGAAATTAATAATCAGGCATCCTTTGCAACACATCTTTCACCTTTGCCCAGCATTTTGCTGTTGCGGTAAAATGGGGGCTTCCATCTCTTAGCCAAGAATCTTCAATCCATTCACAAGCCACAATAGCTGCTTCCCTTGCAGCCTGATTATTTGGAATTTTCATAAACATATCTGCTTTCATTTGGTGCGCTACTACGACTGCATCGTTTTCTGTTGCCGTTACTAATTTCATTTTATAAAAATTTAGTTTTTTTTCAATACAGGGTGTCAGGGAACGAAATCCACCCGTTTTTTAAACTCCTGTGTCTTTCTTTGCGGCCCCTACGGCCCAGAGAATAACTAAATCCTGAAAGTCTTTTCAATCTCGCCGGGACTGCGTCCTACAAAGAGATTGCAGACAGGGGCGGATTTATTTAGCTTCCGGTTGCATCTTTACATTTGTCGTGTCTCCAAACCCGATGCCCCCGTCAGCAATCTCTGGGCCGTTATATTTAATTTTGCTTTTCCTCCCCATCACGCTTCGATTTAATTTCTTCCATAATTTTGCTCATGTCAATTCCATGCTCTTTCTTCCATTTTTCATGCTCTTTTCGTGCTTTCTTTGCTTCTTTGCATTTACACTCAAAAAACTCCCATCTTATAAAACTATCTCCAATAGGTCGCATAAAAAATGGTACTCCTTTGTATGATTTATGTATTGCCTTTGCTATTGGTTTTCCGCAAAATTGACAACTTGGTACTGGTCTTGCTACTGCCATATATTTACTTTTTTGCCACCGCACGCAAAACTAAAATATAACATGCGGTATGGTTTATAAGCCTTTGAAACTTTTTAGCGATTTGAAACGGTAGTGGTAGGCTTACAAAACCATACCGCCAAATCGTTAGACCTCCCCATCAATCCGCTTATACATATACACTGCCATCATCGTATTGGCATTGGTAGTGGGGTAGGTTTTCAGCCAATCTTTTCTCCACTCAGCAGATTCTTTGCCACTGGCCGGTAGTGTAAGCACACTGCCCACCTGGTCAAATGGTATGCGTACCATATCCACCATTCGTACAAACACATCTTCATTATCCACCTTCAGCACATATGTCTGGCTAAAGTCAGACTCGGTTATCTGCTTCATTGGCGCAAAATGCAATTGTATAAATGCATCACAGCGCAAGCGGTTATTATCATTATTCAGGTAAAGAGGTTTGGGTGCTGTCATGGCTGTGTGTTTTGGTAAACGTCCCTTATTTTCTTGTCAATAATATCGGCTGCCTTCCTGGCCTGAATCCTGCCTACCCATGCCAGTATAAGAATAGCAAATGAAAAGCCGGAAACAAAGCCGCCCAGGTAATGCAGGCCGGTAAAATACCATACCACTACGCCTGCCAGCAGCAGCGCCAGTAAAAAGTAAGTCGCAAATCGGTGATTTTTTTTCATAAAAAATATTTTTTAGAGTCCGTAAAAGCGAATTTTCCATGTAGAACAATAGAACAATAGAACATCGTAGAACAAGCCGGAACACCGTAGAACAGAAAATCTTTATAAGTAAATGAATTTCAGCTTTGTTCTATTGTTCTATGCGTTCTATCGCAAAAAATGGTTTTTCCAAAAAAATCCGTAAAATCAAAAAAAAAATATAAAAGAGCTTAATTTTTGCCGGTTGTTCTACTGATCTTCTTCAGCGTAACCTTCGGCTCCTTGCGTTCAATTGCTGACTGTAGCAGCTTCAGTACAGTGGATCTGTTCTGGCCCCTTATCTCAGCCAGCTTCTCATTCTTCAGCTCATCCACTGTGTAGTTGTCCTCATTAATCCGCAGGTAGGATTTGATATCATCCACGCTGCCTTTGTTAATTAATCTTGCCATGTGCATTATATGCCACATTACCGGTGGCTTCGGTTTAAATTCCTTCGCTGGCCCTCCACTCTCCAAACGGCGCATCTTCCACATCACCACCAACTGGTGGAAGTGGTGTTTCCATCTCCCGCAACTTCATCTCCATCTGGAAGGCGGCCTGTTCTTCAGTTTGCCCGCTATTTTTAAGTTTAATCAAATCAATTTTCAGTTTAGCGTACTTCATCTGGTACACATAGTTATTGCTGCCATCAGCAAAGCGCATCTTTTTATGGCCCACAAAAATGGTCTTATCCAGCTGCAGGTAGTGCTCCATCGTTGGCTTGCTCAGAAAATTCATATCACCTCTCATCCGCATTTCTTTCAGGTAGTGCGGATGCACTTTCGACAAGCATAGGAAAATATATCCATCCTTCAATTCGAAATCACGGCCTTCATGTATTATCTCCTGGTGGAAGAGAGATTCAACCACACTCCAGAATTTAGCCACATCATTATTACCGGCCAGTATCGTGTGCTGGTGCAGCATGTTATCTATCATCCATTCCTTGGCCTCTTTAAAAGTGAATGGCAGATCAATATGATGAAGCAGTAAATCGTGGAAGGTTAGTAGTATTGATATGTTCAAGATCATCCTGTCATCTACTTCCACATTGGCCACTTCCCGTATCAGCTGCTTAAATAGCAGCAATTGTTTTTCTTTAAAATCCTTGTCGATCAGTTCACGGTATCGGAGCAGCTGTGCAGTAATATAGCTAAGGCCAGATGCTTCAAGATCCTTCAGCTCCTGAAATGACTGGCGCTGCTCTGGTGTAAATTTCCCATCCTCAAAAGAGAGAAGTATTGTGCGCATAAACAGGGCCGGTTCAATGGTTGGCATGTCCTGACCTGATAGTATGCAACTGCTATGTATCGGAGTGCTTTCAGTGGTAAAGTCATTCGTCATTTTTCCCCGCTCGTAACCCTTGCCATCGTAAATATTTTTGAAACTCTCAATGAATTTCATAGGCAGGTTATTCTTGTATTCATCCAGCCACACTATGGCATTAGCAAACTGTGCAAACTTTCGCATAAAACCCACCACTGTACTGGCGCCGCCAAGCATTATCTGGTCTTGCCTTTCGCCAAACATGCACATCATACTTTCTGCCATCTGTCCCTTACCAGCTCCCGGAGGCCCAAACAGGCAAAGAATAGGGTAGCGCTGTATCTGCTTCATGATGATGTCACGAAACAAACTGCCGATGTAGAAAAGAATAGCCGGCATACTCTTCTCACCATATGTTTTGTAAAAAAGCGCTGCCCACTCTTTAAATCCGAAATTGAGCACCGGTTCCCGATAAATGAATTTCTTCTCATTCACAAACTGATCGTCCTTTTCAGCATACATCTTACTCACTGCCGGAATAAACCAGGTCTTTGACTTGTGGTGGATCATACCATATTCATCCGTAGGGATGAAAGAATAATTCTCCGTGCAGTAGATACCATTGGCAAAGCCATAGAATTTTCCCCGCTTGTGCCAGCCCAGGGTTTTCACATACACCGTTTTCACCTCATCTTTTTGAAGCAGCTCCTGTAGCCTGGATAAATCGCTGTCTGTTCCTTTAAAAATGTAATCACCACGCCTTGCCAGTACTTTTTTGAAAGCGCCCAGGCTTACAAAATCATCAGTATTCAGGTTGATGAAGGATTCAAAGCCGTATACATTTTTCACAGCAATGAGCCGGAAAGCCTGTTCATCACTGGTGTCCACATGATACAGGATTCTCATGGTAAAATTGCTCACCGGGTAGTCACCCTTCTGCCCACGACTATAGTACACTCCCTCATGCTCGTAGATGGCGTACTTTAACGCATCTTCCAGTTTGCCTTTAAAATTAGCGGGCAGTCCTGCTTCTTCCGCATTGGTAAATTGTGCCTCCAGTTTCTTCCTTACGATCTCTGCCTGGCGCTTAGTCTCTATATCTTTAAGGCGATCGGTAACGGATTTTTTCAACAGCGATTCTGTAAGTACCGAAACATTACGAGATGCACTCTCTTTTTCCAGTTCCTTCTGAACCATGAGCTGTTGAAGTGTCCGCTGCAATTCCTGATCATCATCCTCGCTGCGGCTCTTTTTGTTCTGGAGCTTCGAAACCTTTTTTTCCAAAACCGACAATACTGCCTGAAGTTTCTTTTTCTCAATATCGAGCTGCTTTGCTTCATTAGAAATATTTGTGGTGATCGTTTTTATGTAACCACTCCGCTTCACTTCGTTGCTTATGCAGATAAGCATATCAACAATATGTTCAATAGCTACAGCTTGCTCATCAGGGTCCGTAGCAGCAATCCATAGTCGCCGGGCTTTCCAGCTCACGGCGTCCTGGTGCAGGGACAGAAGATGGTCTTTAAGATTATTCGGATTCTCAGGCATGGGTCAGTCTACAGGTTAAAACCAATTAGTTACGCCACCCTTACCGACGATATGAATGAAATAAGCTCAACGAACCTGTTCGATAGAAGGCTGATGGCCTCCACATCGCCAGATTCTTCATTCATATCGTCAATAAAGAGCAGTTGTTTTTGCTTTAAAATGTTGATGTTATGATGAAAGGCCGGCATTAAAAATGGTGTTCGATAAGCCCTTTGCCGGTAGTATAATCGGTTATCGAACACCTGACGCAGCAGCTCCTGCTTATCAGCAGTAGCCGCTCCGGTATATAGCGACCGCAGATCTGTCAACCTGCGGAGGTTATTCTTTAGCAGGAAATATACCTGCTCACCATGCTTCTCCAGTTCCTGTATAGAGGCACGCAGTTGTATTCTGTCCTCCCGCAATTGGCGATGCCACTTGTCATAGCTTTCAAACGATAGCTGGTTGGCAATGAATTTTTCCTCAATACTGTGCAGCTTTGTTTCTACAGCTTCCAGTGTGGTCTTTTTTTGCAACATAATTGCTGAACTCTCCTTCAGCCGGTCGGCCATGATCTGCTCCGATCGCTGCTCCATCCTTCGTACAGCTATAGCAGGAAGACTAAGTAAGTTCAATATCTCTTCCAGCTGCTCATGTGCCTTGACTGCATTAATGTTATTGTGGCCGCTATGCTGGCATTTATAGTAATTGATATAATTGCCTGCACCATTTCGGCTAGGCGCACCTGTCAGGCAGCGGCCGCACCAGCATTTTAATAAGCCACGCAGTGGGAAATTTTCGGTAATAGCTACCCTTGGCCTTGGTTTGAATTTCTCCTGTACCATATACCAGGAAACTTCATCAATGATGGGAGTAAAATTTTTCAACGGGTAAAGACCTCCCGGTTTATCCTTCCATGCTTTTACCTGCTGGTATCCCATGTACAGCGGGTTGCGCAAAATATCCTGGATAATACTGTTGTTCGTCCGCTTCATTCCCATTTTGCGGGCATCATCCTTAATGATGTAAGCAGGAGTATTGCGCAAAAAAGCCGAGTAGATAAATTTCACTATAGCGGCCTCTGCCTCATGTATTACAAGACGACGGTTTTTACCCTCACCTTCTTTTTTAAATCCGAATGGAGCGGGCCCACCCTGTATCCATCTGCCATTGGTCTTTGCGCTGTAGATGCCGCCGTTGATATCATTTTGCCGCTTGATGTTTTCGCTATTGCCCAGCAAAAATTCAAGTCCCATCATAAAAAATGAATTACTGTCCGTCACATCGTAGATGCATGATCTGCCGGCGCTTACTATACAGATGCCGTAAGTAAGCTGTATTTGCTTCACCAGGTTAATGGCATCACCAGCCTCCCGGGAAAAACGGGTAAGCTCTGCCACGACGAGGTAATCAATAGTGCGATAGTTTTTGCGGATGAAGCTCATCAGGGCTTTCAGGTCTGGCCGGTCGAAGGTGCGGGCAGAATAACCTTCATCAATAAAAGTATCAATGATGGCCACCTTTTGGTGATCACACCAGGCAGCGGTCACAATGTCCTGCCGCTCTATCGAGTGCTGGCTCTGGCCATCGTTACTGAAGCGGAGGTATCTGGCAGCTTTCTTCATTAGTTTGTTTTAAAGTAATATCAACAGCGATGTGGGCCAGTAAATCTACCAGTTTTTCCAGTTCCGGCGTCATCATGTCAACAACTTCGGATTGATTCTGTATGTTGATATCAATACTCACTTTTTATTTTGAAATTTCTCTTACCTGTGCATTCGTTGCATTGAAAAACATCAGCTTGCCGTTGGGATAGGCTTTTGACACCCTGGCAGTACGCCGGTCAAGCTGCACATTGTAGATGAACGACTGGTTACCAGTTTTACCGATCAGCACTTTTATTATCTGCACTTCACCAGGTTCCCAGGCGGCAGGCCGCTTCAGCGGGTTTAGCACTTCACAGCGCTGGCCCGGCAGAAATTTCGGTTGAATTTTTAATACCATTTTTTTCGGGTTTATCCTTTACAACCAGTATCAACGCCATTTTGTAAGTAGAAAAGTCTATATGCTTATACATCCGGTGAATGATTTTTTTGCACTCTTCCACACTGTAGCCGGTATCTATATAAGCCACAAAAGGGGTCATATTTTCCAGCAGGAAGCGATTCACGGCTTTTATGGTACCTGTGCCTTTTATTTCTTCACCATCTTTTTTCTCCAACACTATCTCCACCTTGTTGCCGATAAAATGCACCATCGGGTTAAATACCCGAATGGTAGTAAGAGCATGGCAGTCCAGTTTGTTGTTCCAGTTGTAAGAAAATTTCAGCCTGTACATAAATTGTTTTTTAAAATGCCTGCCAGCCGTGGCCGGCAGGCATTTGTTCGTTACTCGATTACCGGGTAATCTTCCGGGTCGCCGGTGGCCGCAATGTTCACACCTACGGCTTCGCCGGCACGAACTTCTACTGCCACAAAATCTTCAACATTGCGTACCCCTTCGCCTTCAATAGCATCGGCGCTTACATTTACCTGGCAACTGCCGGGCTTCAGCGCCTTGATGGTAAAGGCTGTTTCATCTGTTTCGCTGCGGATGATCTCCGCAACCTCGGGGTCTGAGCTGCTGATCTGTACAGATCCTGCCTGTACGGTAGTTGGCTGACCTTCCCGGTCAACAAACTCTGCTTTAAAGGGCTGTTGTTGCCCGTCTCTGAGTTGGATCATTTTGATAACTCCTTTGAATGTTTGGTTATTAATGCTGAAGCGTAGCCACAGGGCCGGCTTCTGTCTTGGAAATAGTTGTATCGCCAGCAGTACTACCACTGCTATTACGAGGATGACTGTTATGGATTGCATTTTTCTGCCTGTTTATAGTGATGATTAGTAAGCATACCAGCAGCAGGATGAACAGATCACTCACCCATGCTTTTTGTTCGTAAGTAGTTGTTCGCTTCATATAGCTTGTTTTTTTAGATCCATGGCGTATGCCCATATTTCACCTACCGTTGTTGCCAGGGCATTTTTGTTTTTCCATTTTGAATGCTGAATGGTGCGGGCAAGTTCATCTGTTTTTTTGCCCAGCTGATGAAATGTGTCTTCAATCAAATTTTTTCTTCTCTCTTCTGCAATTACAGCATCCGCATCGCCGATGTGAAGCGCAATTTTTTGCCTTATCATTTCATATTTTAATCTGAAATCTCTCAGGCTTTCCTGCTCATGCTTTGTAGCAATGTGAACATCCTCCACCCTATCACTTATAAATTCCATTGATGTTGACTTGGTAATGACAGAGAATTGATAATAAAATCTTATCCCATCCTGTACGCCAACTATTTCAGATATTCCAACAACTTCATCCGATCGTATAAATGCTCCCATGATCTTCATTCAAAAACCTCCTCTTTATTAGTGAGTGAATATTCTCTTACAAATTCATCCGGGTCACGGCCGTCTTCCAGCTGCACCACACTTACTTTAAAGCCATGCTGTAAAAACAGGTTCACCTGCTTCATAGCTTTATCAGTGCCTGTCTTATCGCCATCATAAAACAATACGGCATGCTCTGTGTAGCGTTTCAGCAACTTTACCTGCAGCTCGTCTATCTCGGTACCGCAACTGGCAATAGTATTCACCATCCCGCCATCATGCATACTCTGTACATCCATGTATCCCTCGCAGATGTAGGCAAAGCCTGCATCCCGGATGGCTTTTTGCGCCTGCCACAATCCGTACCACAGCTTTTTCTTCTGGTAAATGCTGCTTTCGCAGGGGTTCAGGTATTTCACCTGTTTTTTGGCATCGTCCGCACCTGGCAGTATGCGGCCGGCCAGTCCTATCACTGTACCGTTCAGGTCGTGTATAGGGATAATAATTCTGTTACGAAAAAAATCCCATGTCTTACCATTCTGACTGTAAAGCAACCCGCATTTTACACCAGGCTCATGCCTGCCCATGTTGATCACAGGGGTAGTGATGTACTTCCAGTCGTCCGGCGCAAAACCGAGGCTCCATTCTTTCATTCGCTCTATACTGTAGCCACGGCCCTGCATGTATTCAATAGCAGGGGCATCTGCGGGCAGTGAGAAGAGAAGATCCTCATACTTTTTATGCGCCCAGCTTACCAGCTGCAGCATCTCAGCTTTTTCATTGCGCTGCTCTTCGGTAGGTTCGCTGCGCTGATCATATTCTAAAGTGATGTGGAATTGAGCTGCCAGTATCTCAACGGCTTCCACAAATGTTTTACGTTCATGCTCCATGATGAAGCGGATGCTGTCGCCACTCTTACCACAGCCAAAGCACTTATACATTTGCTTAGCGGGGTTTACCCTGAAGCTGCCACTCTTTTCATCATGGAAAGGGCACAGGCCCACATAACCACTGCCGCTGCGCTTCAAAGCCACATGCTTGCCCACTACCTCGTACACTTCAGCCATTTGGCGCACCTGGTCTATGCTGTCCTGTTTGATCATTTGCTATGGTCGCTGTTTAAAAAAAGAACGAATGATATTATCATCACACCAGCAATGGCTCCATAGAAAGCGGCAAACATGCCTCTACTGAGACTTGTCCATTTACCAGGATTAATATTCCAGTTACCAATAGCAAAAGCGGAGTAAAGCAAGAGTAAGATTAGCGTGGTGATGGCAGCCATTGCCAATACATCTGACCAGGGAATTTTCTTCTTATTCATAAAAGTTGATTTTGAAAATGAAACCGCTGCGCCTAATTAATTACGTCCAAAAAACTCATAAAAAATTTCGAGAAGAACCGGCGCAGCGGTGTGCCTTGGCAGTTTTTTGTCCTTCAAGGCTAACGGACAGCTCGTTTATAATTCGACAGTAACCGATCGGTTAAGAAACTCTGTCAGCTCTTCCTTGCACTGCTCACTGGCCTCCTGGCTAGGATATACCAGCTCTTTTCTTCCGTCTACATCTTTGGTAAGTGGCTCGCCTGTTTCATCTACCAGGCAGTAGTGTTTTTTTATCTCTGCTGTTTTGTTGCGGAGCAGCGTCAACGACATTGCGTTGCGGCTAAAAAAGTTTTTTATTTTTTGTTCGTTGAAAAATGCAAAAGCGGGGCTATGGTTGGCTTGTGAATTAATATCATCACGAAGCAACATCAGCTGGTAATTGGTCATTTCTTTACGCATATTATTAGCAATTGATTACAGGGTGGTAGGCATCGCCTAATATTTGCTGCATTACAGCAGGGTTATCTTCGTTCTGGCCCTTCAGGTCGCTGATTAGCCGGCGAAACCTGGGCAAGTCAGGTTTGGTTACTACATTTTTAATGGCCAGCCCCCATATACTGTCACTGTTCACTTCCTTCAGCATAGAGAAGGCAAACTTCTCTTTAGTGCTCAGCTGGTCATATCCGTCAAATGCCGTCATAGCAGATCGCCTCCTTCCAGTTTGTAAGCATTTCTTTTTGAAAGCTTCACTTTATGCGGCATTGTTTTGTAGTCGTGATTGTTGTGGTTCACAAACCGGTCAATCTTCTGGCGGGCATCTGCTTCATTTTCGAACAGGTGCGCCATAGCCAGGCTGTCAGAAAAAATAGGAACGATGCGGTTGTCCGGCCGTATGGGCAGTTCGGCTACATATTTCCGTTTGCCGGCCACATCAAAATAGATTACAGTGCAATTCAATTCATTCATCCCGGTTGTTTTTAGTTTTTTTAAAAGAGGGGCCTGTAGACACAAGCCCCGGATTAATACATCATTTCATGAATCATTGTGAGAGTTGCGGGGGGCGGAGTCGAACCACCAGCCGTGAGGTTATGAGTCTCACCATCTACCATTGATAGTACCCCACAAGGTGCCCGGCTGGCTCGCCGGGCTACAACTAACGATCTCTATGAACAGAAAAAAAGAACTACATTTTTAAAAAAGGGAACCGGCAAAACCAACCACCAGTAAAACCGGTCCCTTTACCGTCCGTAACCATCAACCAGCCTTTTGAAAAGGCAATAAGTTTTTCAGCTGCTGATTCAGTTGCCCCACTTTCAATACACCGGCCTTTATAGCATGCAGCAGCATCAGCGCCAGCGCATCTGCCAGGCGGGGGCTTACCACCGGCTCCAGCTTCCACATATCATCTATGCACACTTCGTACTGGCCAAGGTTGTTGCGGCTGGCCAGCCAGCCATGTGGCAATAATTTTTCCAGGTCAACAATGCTGTAGGCAGGCAGCTTTTCCCACTTGCTTACACTTTCAATTACTGATTGCACAGCCGCATAGTAGTTGTCGTTATCGAAGAAGTAAGTGCAGAGCCTGCACTCAGCGCCATTCATAGCCCACCACAGCAATACATCACCGCTCAGTCCTTCTTTCTGCAACTGATCGCAAATGCTGGGCCTTGCAAAAAGCTGGTAAGGCGCTTTATCAAATGTTGGGTTGTAAGTGTGGTTATCCATGCAGCGCCGGTTTATTGGGTTCAGTATTTACATGCAGGGTATACACATCTGTCCACCAGTCCATCAGCAGCTTGCCTTGTGTTTCCAAATTGCGCTGTATGTAGTGCAGCACTACATGGGCCAGCTCGGTATTATTTTCGGCGCCGTACTGCTTTTTTATAGCAGCGGCCATGTATTGTACAGGGCGGCCATTATCCAGGTAGCTCACTATATCATTCAGGTCTATAAAGCGAAACACTTTTACGGCCACCACTTCGGCAATGCCCAGGCTTTCGCCTTTTAGCATTACCTCTACCTGGTTGCCATGGGCAAAGAGGGCCGCATCGTTGGGGCGTATGCAACTAAAGTATTCCAGGAACAACTTGCAGTTGTCATTTCGGGTAAACTCGATTGGAGGTAATTGGTCAGGCATGGATAATTTCATTGCGTTTTTGGATCTGTTCACGGAATATTTTCAAAATCTTAACACCGGTACTGAGGTCGTACACATTACCCTGTAAGTAGGTGGTAATAGTAGATTTGCTTAATGCTAACTCCTTAATTGCTAGCTTCCGGTCCTCCGCTGTCACATCCGGGGCCACCTCTTTCAGCGCTTTTTGCAGCGCCTGTTTCTGGTTTATCCGGGGTTTTACCTTTGGTTTCATTAAACTTTATTGTATTTTGTTGTACTGCAACACGAAAATATTGTAAAAAAACAATACAATACAAGTAAAATATTGTAAAAATGCAATATTTCGAAATTGTTCAAAAACCTTACTCCTTTATTAGATGAAATTCAAGGATTTGATAAAAACACAGTTGTCTTTGCTAAAAGACATGGGTAAGTCGAGGAGGCAGATAGAGCTGGATCTCGGCTACAGCGAGCATTATATTGACCAATGCTTGTCCAGGGGAGGCAATGAGTCGCTGCTAAATGCACTGAGTAATTATAAGTCAAGGCTGGAAAGAGAAGACGATCAGGAAAGTCTTCTTAATGATGGTGAAGTGAAGTTGTTGACTCCACAGGACCAGATAAGAATTTTATTGGATTTGAATCAAACACAGAAAGAAAATATACATCTGTTGGAAAAAGAAAGGAAGCATCAGCAGGTTGAAATAGCTGAATTAAAACAAGAGATCAAAGAGTTGAAACTGCTACTGAAGGGAAATACCGGCGGCCGCCGTCACTCCGCATAGCATACAGACGGCCATTGCCCGGACATCAGCTTTCAATACCTTTTGACGAAGGTGGAAGAGCTTAATCAGGAAGCGGATTTGAATAACCACTCAAACCGCATTTTACCGGTATCAAAAAACGTATAGCCATTATCGTGAAGCCACTTGGCCAGTATTTCAATATCCACCGGTGCATTGGGGTAAAAGCGCTGTATGGCTTCGTACACTTCTGCCGTGGTCATGGTTACATCTGCATCGCCTGGCTGCTGGCAGGGTTCGTAGTGCTGCCGGATATATTGCTTGATTTTTTCAAAAAGCCCATCGGCTACCGGGGGTAATTTTTCTGCCTCATCCATATCCGCCTTTTTTAAAATGGTGACAGGTCACTGCGAAGACTCACGAATGAGCACTTGCCGGACTAAGCAATTATGCCGCACCGGTATGCCTGCCACCAAAAAGGTGGAGGCTCATTCGTAAAAGTCTTCGCAAGGCGAATATAGAATTTAAAACTGACTCTTTTTGCTGCGGTACTCAGCTAAGAAAACCTTTGCCATCTCATTGATTTTTGCAGCATCCTTTGCATCCAATTCTATGTCGGTGTAGTTTGTATAATACAAACGAAGACCAACCGGTTTAGCAGTACATAAAGCTTCCACTGCTTCTTCCGTAATATCGTACTCAAAATTAAAGTACTCGCCATACTTGTATGGTTTTGTAAATTGTAAGCCTTTAGAATTGGCCTTAATTGTGCTGTCATCATCGAGTAGAAAGATTGCTTCATCTCCTGTATTCACACCAGTTTTTATATATCCGTAACCATCCAGCTGAAGGAGTATTGAATTACCAACGCTGCGAAATGCAATTGACAAGCCTTTACCCATTTTCATAGTGAGTGTTGACTTGCTGGTACTTATCCGGTACTCTTTTATGAATTTATCAAAAGAAGAATCCTTAATCCTTTGTGCTGATGCAGCACAAAAAAAAATGACAGAAATAAATAGCAGCAGAATTTTCATAACGACAATTTGAGCAGCTAAGATACTCAGCTGCTCCGGCAGTTACAACTCTACCAGGAACAATTTAACACTGCTTTCCAAGGGGATTGTCCGCTCCATTTTTTGCAGCAAAAAGCGGCGGCCCTGCAGTACGATAGTGTTTTTTGCTTTTACCTGCATCACATCCTGCCGGTTGCTTCTTATATCTGCTTTTATAATTTCTGCATTGCGGCGGGCATCCTGCCACTCCTGGTGCAGATCTTCTATAAGGCCACCTGCGCCCAGCAGGCTAAGGCTGTGAAAGAACATTACATCGTTTAAGTAATCCCGGTTATGGTTCAGGCTGGTGGGCCTTGATACGCTGCTGCTGGCCGGCTGGTAAAAGCGGCTGTAAAATACCCGCAGCCCATATTCATTCTGCACCAGTATGCCCTTGTTGTTAATGTAAGATCCTTTTTGGCGGGTGCCCAGGTAATTGGCCGGCTGGGTTATACCTTCTGCTTCGTTAAATACTACATACTGCGCCAGTGTGCTTATCAGCAGTTCTTTTGTTTCTTCTGCATTGCCTTCCCGGTACTCATGCAGCCGCTCGGCATAAGCATCCCATTTTACTACGGGCAGCACGGTAGCATCTGCCGGCTGGTAGTACATGTTTTCTGCTTCTACCAGCACCAAATCGTCGGTAGTAAAGCTGCGGCCTATATCCAGCGTAAGCAGATCGGTATAGGTGGCCACAGTAGCGGCAATGGTTTTATTGCCCAGGTCTTTTACCCGGTCGCTGTAGTAGCCATCATTGCTGTCCCAGGTGTAGTTGATATTGTAGCCGTCTTTTTTTACACCTTCCTCGTACTGCGTTTCAAACACATCCAGCACAATATCATCAATGGTTTTGAAAGTGCGGGTAAGCAGGTAATTTTTGCGGAAGGTGAGCACCACTTTGTTATCGGCTTCAAAGTCCATCTTCATATTTAGAAATGTAAATACCGCTTTTAAAAATTCTGCAATGGGTACTTTGGGCAGGTGGTTGATGGGGTTCAGCTTACGGTTCAGGTCAGCAAAATTTTCTACATCATACTGCTCTATTGCATAGTTATTGAAAAGTACCAGGTCGTTAAAGTCGCTGGTATCAATAAAATCGCCGGTAACGGTGTAGCCAAAATCTTCAAAGCATTTGCGCACTACGTTTTTCAGTTTCAGAAATGGTACTGTGCGGTAGTCAATATATTCTTCTGTGCCTGGTATGGCCGGGTCGTCCGGATCAGCAGAGGTAGGCCGGCCAAAAAACCATTCGGTGTCTTTGATCACCACATTATTCACGGTGTCTTTAGCAATGAACTCACCGGCATAATCGCCCCGGTTGGTATCAAAAAAACCTTCTATAGCTACCGGGCAAAATGAAAGGATATGCGCCAGCTCTGGAAAATCATCTTCCATAAATTTTTGCGCCCATTGCCGGCTGTTATCACTGCCAAAATCAATGATGTCAAATGAAAGGTCCTTTAGTGTTTTTCCCCGGATGACGGAGCCAAACATGCCTTTGCTGCCGCTGATGGTAGCGGAGAATTTACCGGATCGGTAATGATATTTTCCCTGCCTGTTCAGCAGGGTAAGCTTCCCTTTGGTGATCTCCGGAAAATCATCATCATATACATTGATGAGGAACTCGGTTTGCCGTTCGTTGCTGTCAATGCGTTCGGCATGGCCCAGCAGGCGGCGGTTATTA
The DNA here is from genome assembly GCA_964519475.1 of uncultured Sediminibacterium sp. Lineage (GTDB taxonomy): Bacteria > Bacteroidota > Bacteroidia > Chitinophagales > Chitinophagaceae > Sediminibacterium. Next base: position 20,038 of record CAZFKE010000023.1, on the reverse strand, counting down.
TCCGTCCACATAATGCCGTCAAACGGCAGGGAAAATTCGCCGGTGTTCAGCTCCTCATCAAAGAGGGGAGTGTATTCTTCCATATCCAGCCGTGCGGCAGGGTCCAGATCGAGGTAGCCATTTTCCGAAGGGCCGTACACAAAAATTTTCAGCATAGTTTATCCGTTTAGTCCGCTTGCTTTTTTGGATGCATCATAGAGTTCTTCCATTTCCCTGTATTCTTTTATGCTCACCACGGCATGCAGCCGTGTCTTGATGGTTTTTATTTCTTCTGTATTGGCCTTTTGCTCAGCCAGTATTTGCAGTAGTATGCCATCGGTAGCCTGTGTGGCAGCAGCCGGGGCCGATGCTGATCCGTTGCTGCGGGCTACTATACCCGGTACAGAAGGGTCTATCTGTGCCGGTGTCTTTGTTCTCCAGGCGGGCATTTCTACTACTTTGGCGCCGCCTGCCCAGTTGGCCCCGCCATTTTTGCTATTGAGTGCAGAGGTGATCTGTGCCACATTACCAAACACTGCATAGCGGCGGCTGTCTGTCATGGCGGCGGCGCTCATAATGGCCTCATCTCTTTCTATACGGGCGGTAATGCCACGGGAGGGGTCCTTGTGCTTATCACCTTTTTTTATCCAGCCACCAAAGCCAAACTCCGGCAGGGGAGTGGCCGCAATTAATGCCGTTTGTATAGCACCGGCCACACCTACGGCAATGGATAATGGAATATTGGGTAATGCTTCAGCTACGGCGCTGGCTGTGTTTATCAGTGACTGGAAGATGTTCAGCGCCTTCTCTCGTTTTGCCTGGCGCCTTTTAATTTCTCGTTCCTTATTGGCCAGTTCTTCTTCCAGCTGCGCCACCTTAATGTTGTACTGCGCCTCACTCAGCAATTTATTATCGAGCAGCCGCTTGTAGTTTTTCTTCTTCTCATCATTGGCCTTTCGGTCTTTATCCAAGGCGATCTGCTCCTTTCTGTTTACATAATTGGCCAGTGAATCTAATACGCTGTAGAATGTTTGCGCATACTCAACGATCTGTTGTATGCGCCGGCGAAGCCTTCCTTCACCATCATTTTCATCATCAGTTTCCTGCTTCTTCTTATTCTTGGCCCTGCGGTTATTATCCTCTACAATGATATCCGCATACTTCATATCATTTTTGAAGCGGCGGTCAATACCTTTTTCCTGTGCAGTGGCTTCTTCCTCTGCTTTTTTCTCAGCAGCCCGTTTGGCTTTTTCGGCACGGTCTTTTTCAAATTTATCAAAGAGCCTGTCCAGCTCTGTCATCTCCATCTTACGAATGTCGAGCAGGTCGTAGCTGTATTTTTTTGCCCGCAGCAGCAGCTCTGCATATTTATCTTCAATGCGGGCCACTTCGGCTTCATCCATGCTCATGCCGTCAATCTCTATCTGGCGGCGGAGCTTTTTCATTTCCTCGGCAAACTCCTCAGCTTCCTTTTTCAGCCTGTCCAGTTCTTTATCCTTATCATCTCCACCTCCACCGCCACCAGTAGTAGTATTGGTATTGGTAAAGCCTCCAAAAAAACCACCAAACCTTTCGCCAATGGAAGGCCCGTTGTTCATATTCTCCAAATCGGTTTGCAGCGTTTCAATGACCTTGAATTGCTCCTGCATTTTTTGTGCAGCTGCAATCAGTACTTTATCCTTCATACTGCTACCCAGTCCTACAGACTGGCCTGCAATATTTTTGATAAACCCTTCCAGCTGTGAATCGGTGAATTTTGCCAGTTCTGGATTTTTTGCACGCAGCTCTGCAAGAAACTGTGCTTTTTCTTTGATCTTATCTACCAGCAGAGAATACTTGGCTTCTGCCTCGGCTTTATTTTTCAGCGACTCTACATAAGTATCTATACTCTGTGCGCCCAGCAGATGACCTTCTGCATCTAATTTAAGTGTGTTGACAAATGCAGGGTTTAGCTCAATCAGTTTATCATAGGCCTGCTTTTTTTGCTCCAGTGATGTTTTTTCGCTTTCAATGGTTTTGCGAAGGATGCCGATCTGTGTTACCTGGTCGGCATAAATTTCAATGGCCCTTTTCTGTACTTCCTGATCTGCTTTTTGCAAGGCGCTCAGCTCACGGCTTTTTGATAACAAGCTACCAATGGCCAGCACTGCACCTCCGATGACGGTGGTTAATAAACCAAATCCTGCCGCACCTGCAGACTTTGCATGGTTCCATAATCGTTGCGCTGCGGTGGCTGCATTTATTCGGCCAATCAATAAATTGGTAACAGTGATGTAGGCGCCTTGCGCTACTACTACCAGGTTAGTTGCAATAGCAGCTGCTTTGGCAGCCACTGTGGCATATACCTGCGCCACTCTAAATGCAATGGCTGATGCGGCTGCTTTGATGTAAGCGCCATTGAGTAAAACAATTCCGGCAGCCAATGTGATCAACGCTACCCTGTTTTGCTGGATGAAGTTTGGAATCTCCTGCAATGCTTTGATAAAACGCAATGCGCCATTTACAGCGCCTTGTAAAAAACCTGTTACCGCCGGTGATTGTACAAGCCGATTGAATTCTTTACCGAGTTTATCCAGCGTAGCGCCAAAGGTTTCATTCTTTATTCTAAATGCTTCGGTAATGGCGGTTGATTCCTGTATTGATTTTTTACCCAGTTCAATTCTTCCCCGTAAGTAATCACTGCTCTGTCCAAGTTTACTCAGTGTTTCAATCACCCTGGCACCTTCTTCACCTGCATCCTTGAACGATGCTACGATCTGTGCAAAGGACTGCTTGTTTTTGGTAAGCCCTTCGGCATACTGCAGAATGGCTTCTTCCGGCGAGTTGGCAAAGGTGTTGGCAAAATCCTGTACAGATTTACCTGCAATTTTTGCAGCGGCAGGTAAATCGGCTGCAATGCTGGTAATGATCTTTTGTACAGCAGTGGCAGAGCTTTCTACACGGCCGCCCAATTCTTCGAGGCCGGCGCCTAATCCACTAAGAGCGCCAAGGCCAAGGTTGGCCGTTTTTGCAATACCGGATAATCGCTGATCAAAGTCGGCGATAAAACCACCGGTGGAAGATCCGGTATTGGCCAGCTCTACAAATGAGTTGGCCAGTTTGGTGATATTATCCCCCGTAATCTTGCCGTCAAACACATTGAGAATTTTACCGAGCTGATCGGTGATCTGTCCGGCATCGCCGAGTTCATCACCTAGCGTTACCACCAGTTTATCTACAGCTTCAGTAAATCCAAGCAGATCATCTTTCGCTACGCCGAGTTTACCGGCAATAACAGTGATCTCTCGCAAACCCTGCACACTGGTACGGGTATCTAATTCTTTAAGTGAGCTGTTGAGGTTATTAACCTCATCCTCTGTCAATCCGGCTACACGGCGAATGTCTGCCAGTGTATCGCTCATTTTTCCTGCACCCCTTATGATATTAGTAAACTGGCTGGTTAAAAATTGAAAGCCCAGGTACCCGGCTGCCAGCATACCGAATTGCTTTACCTCATCTTTTATTTTACTGAAGAAAGAAGAAAATCCCTGCACACCATTTTTCACATCGTATAGCCGGTTCTCTACGTTCTTGATCTCTTTGTCCAGTTTCTTCCATTCATCGGTGAAGGGCTGCATACTTGCCTTCAGCGACTTCATGGTGTTCAGCTCTTTTACCAGTTCTTTTTGCGTAAGCGCTGTGATGCCGATCTGTCTTTTCAGTTTGGCCATTTCGTCGGTAATACCGGCCAGCTCTTTCTTTTTGCTGATGTACTCTGCTGTGCCTCTTTTGAGGCCCTCCATTTCAAACTTAACATCGGCTGCCCGCTTTCTCAGGTTGTTGAGATCAGCCTGGGCTTTATTGCCGTTTACGTTTACGTTGAGGTTTACAATGTCGGTTCTTACACTCATGGGTGTGCTGTTTAGCTTACCCAAAAGTGGTCAGCTACAGGCAGGGCAAAAAGGACACCCGATTATCAATAAACCACAATGTAATAGCGGGCCGTAGCGGTAATGCCGCCGCCGGTGCGTTTGGCTTCATAATCGAAGTAATCAGTACCGGTGTAGCTGGCAGATGGTGGCGTATACGTCACACTTCCGTCTGTTTCTATTTCAAAATATCCTCCGTCATTGGTTGCGCCGGTGTCGGGCAATGCTTCAATGGCGCCTCCATCAGGATCATAGTCATTCAGGAGTGCATTCGGCATACTTACACCGGTGGTGTAGCCTTTGGCCAGTGCATACCTGTCGTCCAGCGCTACGATGGAGAACTCCGGCGCCAGTGAACTGGCAGTAAGTGCCAGCACATCACTGTAGGATGGCGCAGCGAGGTAGCGGCCGCAGCAGGTTTCTATACTTACCACAATATTGGTGGCAGTGGTAGCCCATACCGGGCGGGTAAAGTCAATACGGGCAGATCCGGAATTACCTTCTACAAAGAAGGTTTGCACACTGCTGTCAAACACGAAGGTGATCTTTACCCTGGCATAATCAAAGCCGAAAGGCAGTTGCCAGAATACGGTTATCTGATCATCACCACTCTGGCGCCATGCCAGGCTAAGCGGCTTGGGGCAGGTATTGGCAGGCAATATTACCGGGGAGTAGTGATGGTTGATAAATGCGGGCCTCCACTCAATATCAATAGCAATCAGCGCATCGTTATTACTGTAGAATTTGGCACTGTTCTTATTAACAACCACCGGCACCAGCCGGTTATCTTTTACCTCATACACTTCTCTACTCAGGAAGAAATCTCTAATTCTGTCGGCTTCAAACTGATCGAGGAAACCAGTATTTCCGGAAAATTTCAATTGCTCTTCCGGCCATGGCCTTGCCTGTGCAGGCAGCAGGTTTTTTTGTACAATGTAGGAAGGTGGCGGCACCGTATTGACCACATCGCCTTTGTACTCAGCTTCAAAATCAATATCGCCCATCAAGCGAAGTGGCTGCAGGCCGCCCAGGCTATTGCGGTAAAGGAGTTGTTTGGTGTTGTAAAATTTTCGGTGATCAATTTTGAAAGTAGAGGTGATCTCTGTTACATCTCCGGTGATGGGTACTATTTGCACCACAATCAAATCGTACTCGATAGGGATAGCACCGGAAGGCAGCAGGCTTTGCAGGCCGAGCTGATCATAGCCGGCAGGAAATAATATAACACCATTGGCGGCAGGTGTGAATGATGCGAACTTAGTACCAGTTGCTTCCAGGTAATTATCGCCCAGCAGGTATCGGATGACGTAGTTTATTTTTCTGTTGTTGGCCACATTGCCTACCACAAAACCGGAGAAGAAAATATCTTCTTTAAACACCCTCTCTTTTTCGTTCAAATTCATTAACGGCTTTACAACCGGGTTGCTCGTAGGGGAAGAGATGTATGTATCATTTGGCGGGGTGTACTCGTATTGAAAGCCGCCTTTTATTAATGCTACTCCTTTATCCGGGCTTCCGGTAAGGGTAAACTGCTGTTCACCATTCCAAAGGGTGGGGCGCACATATACTGTATCATACTGGCCGGTGGCATTTAGCGGCCTGTCCAGATCCGGCGGCGGTGTAAAGTAGCGGAGCTGCGCATCAGCCACACTGCTGATATCCAGCGTAAGCAGCCCGTTTTCATCCGGGAATATCTTGGTTGTCTTCAGCACTACGGCGCCGCTTATTTCAATACTAACGATGGCGTATATGTTCAGGTTCGCCATGGAGCTGTTCCATGGATGAATGGCCCACTGGTACACAAGCGGGTTGCCTGAAAAAATGTGTTGGGGTTCCCTGGTTACAATAAGTTCCATCAGTTTTGCATTTCTTTTTTAAGTGCTTGAATTGTTTCCTCGGTGTAGCCGTAGAGCAACTGGTTTTCGAGCCAGGTAAGGTTGCCGTAAGCTACTTTGCTGTAAATCTTTTTCGGCTTTCTCACTTTGTCTTTTACCTGTATATATCCGTCTGCCTTGCTGGTTTGAAGCACGGCTTTCATGCTGCTGAGGCCGCCCAGCGGATGGCCACGGCCGGCGCCCATATCTACCATGCGCAGGTATTCTTTGAAGGAAAGTGTGGCCGTGCCACCGGCGCCGATCGCCATAACCCGGTAGCTGAGCGACTGGATGCCTTCATTGCTAACGCCAACCTTTTGCCGTGCAGCTGCAATTTTCATAGCGGTCATTACCCGCTGCATGTATTCGGCAAGTGTGACCTGGATAAAAGTAGTTTTCAAATCTCCATTCATCTTGACAAGCTTCTGGTGTACACAATGATTTTTGTACGAGAAGTAATTCCGGAGAAATAAATTCTTGTTTCTGTTCGGCACACCAAATCGAAGGAGGCCACCCTGTCGGTATTTGCATTTTGCTCATCTGCCAGAATTAAATTGTCGCTGCCTTCTGCTGTGCCCGCCTGTATACTACTGGTAGCCGCCGGCCGCAGCAGTACTTTTTCTACCAGCCTGCCGGCAGGGATGGTGATATAGCCATCGGCATCCAGATAACTGCCCGGCGGCAATACTTCTTCGATGGTGCCATAGCTGGGCGGCTCGGTGATTTGTAACAAGTATTTTGGTTTGAACTTAAACTCTACCCGCCAGCCAAATTCATTTTCGAACAAAGGCCCTACAGGAATGATCTGCAGGTTATCAAAAGAAAACTCTGCAAAGGGAGTGGTGCAGCGGTCTTTGTTTTTACCGTAATGATCCTGGAAGATCATCTTCAGGATATTCTGGTAAATTCTTTCTGCTGTGGCGAATGCTTCCAGTTCACTATTGAAATCATTGGGTGTGGCATGTGCCAGTATGGTAAATGCGCCGGTGTAAAATCCTTTCACATCATAAGGCACTTGTGCCCGGCTTACGATCTCGTATCCTTCCAGTAATAGGGCTGGCCAGCCCACCCGGTTGCGAAGGCCGGTCACTGCTTCATCGGCCGTCCACCGGGTAAATCTTTTTTCCATCGCATCAGCAGTGCCATCTTCTGCATCTGGATTGTGCTGCAAATCTTCATCTACCACCGCCAGTGTGCGGAAGTAGTTGGAATAATCGGTTACAGTTACGTTGCTCATTTTTTGTTTTTTTCGAGTTCGGCCTTCAGCTCTTTGGCTTTCTGGCTTTCGAGATCTATATCAAAAAAGAATTCCTTGAGTGGCATTAGCCGTATTTGCTCCCGGCTGCCATTTTTGGGGCCTGCACCTGCATGTATGCATTTGGTAAACGCCATGTAATCATTAGCGGCTGGTTTTCCTCCTTCGCTGCCAAACGCATGTCGGAATAATTTGGGCAGCTGCTCCCTGCAGCCCACATACCATGTGTAAATGGCATATAGTTGCCATGCCGGCAACCGGCTGAACAGCGGTACTACTGCTTCTGCATTGTACTCCACTTTGCGGTGGTTGACCAGGCTGATGTATGGGGTATTCTTTGGCCGCCACAGAATGGCTGCCAGGTGTGCCAGTGCATCGTGTGATGGATCTTCCCGAAACTGGTAGAAGAATATTTCTGCATCTTCAAACTCGCCGCAGGTGATGTTATTAAACTCACTGTCGGGGCCATGGTATGTAGTGCCTGACTTTAACGGGTGGCGAATATCAAAAGGCAGCCTGACGGCAGGGAAGGGCTGTGTGGTAAGGTTGTTATCGGTAAAGATAAAATCGCATAGCGGGTAACCATTGATAAATGCATCTTCGGCATCGAGACGTTTCAAAATGTTGCCTGTAAGCTCAATACCTTTTGTTTTTGCCCGGATGGAAAGCAGGCCTGTAAGTATAGCTGCCCGCACCGATGTGGGATTCTGGAAGCTGGAAAGCAGCATTGTGCATACATGGCGTATTTCTTCCATGAGCAGTTCATTCCACGAAGTAGGGAAGGGGATGCTGAGATTTAATTTGCCTGGCTGGTATAAATTTATTTCTGTCACCAGCCAAAGGTGTAATGAGTAACTTAGCTATAAAAGGACAAGCATGTACAAGCCGGAAAACAGGGCAGATGTGGCATTGATAACGGGGTTAATCCGGCTGATGGTGTATCCGTTTAAAATCTTCTTCCAGTACCTGTATAAACGATTCCGAAAAAGGTGATTGCCCCGGGATGAGTACCTGGGATAGTTTTTTCAGCCGCTGATCATAGCGCAGTTCCTGCACCTGGTCTTTACTGTAAAAGTGCCAATATGTGGCAGAACGGTCAATATGAAACTGCTTTATCCGGTACTGGTATTTCTTCCCTTCAAAATAAATGATGAGCAGGTAATCATCGGATGGATAGCGGTACTCGTACATGCGGCAAAATTATTGATTATAAAAACCTCCCCCGGAGAACCGGGGCAGGTACTAAAACAACGGCTGCCATTGGCAGCTATCTTTCCCAACGGGACGGGTCAGGGAATTTCTCTTGTAAAAAGTTTTTCATCTCTGTATTTAATGCGCCATCCCCGATGCTGAATACTTCACGGCCGGCAGTTCGTTCTTCTATTTGCTGGAGGGTAAGGGCTTCACTAATCTTGAGGTCATCTGTTTGCCTTCCATCTACACACCAGGTATTGCTGTAAAGCGATTTGATACCGAAACCATAAGGAAGACCCCAGTCGTATTTGTACAGCAGGGCGGCGATATTCTTGTTTCGGTAAACGACAGGATAATGTATATCGTAATGATTGACCGGAAGGCCAGCTTTCTTTAGCGCTGTGTATGTATTCTGCAACTGTGTGAGGTAGGGATCGCCGGGCCGTAATGCCTGGAACGCCGGTTTCAAACTTCCTTTGTGATAATAGGGAACCTCATCAGCTTTCATTTTTTTCAGCAGGAAGATGTCATCGTTACTGAAAAGAAATTTTTTATCTGCCGGCATTTCTTCTCCGGCACGAAGTATTTTTTCAAAGATATTTTTCCCCCGGTTGTATTTGCTTCTGTCCGGGAAGGGGATAAGTATGACCTGGTGCCCTTGCTTTGGATCGGTAGTGAGAAAGCCGGGATCTTCGCCGACAATGATAATGTTTCGGTAATTGGTCAGGTTTTTTTGAATACTGCGCAGGGCATAGCGCAGCTCGTTATTTTTCCACGGTGATTTGTTGCCCAACGGTATTACTACATCGAGCCGCTGATCTTTTTCGCTTACTACAACGACAGATCTCTTAGGCCATGGCCATGTGTTGACATATTCTGTCAACTGCTGCTGATCCATGGCTTTAATTTTCTCAAACTCTTCTTTATTCTTCCGGAACCAGGTGTTGGCAGCCGAACTGTTTTGCCCCCGCCAGTGATCCAGGTGATATAGCGGACCATTGATGCGGCTGATGCGAAACCCTAATTTTTGGAACCGGTGAAACCGTTCCCTGTCTTCAGGGCCATAGGAGAGGAAGTATTCGTTTTCCATGCCGCCGGCGACAAAGGATTCTTTGTTGAAAATAACAGCGCCGCCATCTGAAAGTGTATCGGTTGGCTTCATGCCATCAAACTGGTGAGTGCCGAATATGCCTGCATCCTGGTATTTGCTGATACGATTGAACCATGTTTGCCTGTGTACCCTGGCAAAGCGGCCATCATATGGGTATACAACATCTGCCTTGCCGGAGCTGATGAGCTTTACTGCCTGCAATATTTGCACCGGCGGGATGATAATATCAGCATCCCAATTAACTACCACCGGTGTAGTGGCCATGCGGGCCATTTCATTGAGCATTTTGGTGCGGTGAAAAATACCCTGTGGCTCATGGAACCAACGGTAAGTGCCATAGCGGGCCATATAGGAAAATTCAGGCTGCCTGCCCTGCTCCATGATGATGATATTGGTATCAAAATCTTTGAGCAGCATTTGAACCGACAACTCAAGGTTTTGCCTGCGGTCATTATGATCGTAGGAAACAGGAATGGTGAAGGTGACATGCCGGAGGTCTATGCGGTTTTTTTTGTGGTCAAAAACTGTCCACTCTACCGGGTAGTGATCCTTCCAGTCTGATGATTGCAACAGCTTACCGGCAAACAAATAGGCCGGGCGGATAACCCGCAGGCAATTACCCTGGAGCGTAGCCAGGTATGCACCCCACCAGCTGAATGTGCTATTGGCAATGATGAAATCCGTGCATTGCGCCATGGCGCAGAGCTGCTCTATATCACTGAGGCAATCGGCAAAAACGACATTGGTCAATCCTGCAAAATGTGCTTTGCAGTAATCCAGATCGTCGGAGAAGATATATATGCGCTGTGACTCCCATTTATCAAAGTATTTGTGCAGCGCACCTATGTAGTAGGAAGGTGGCAACAGCTCGTAATTGGGGTTATCTACATAATCGCCCCGGCGGATGCTGATAGCAATGGTGTTTTCATTTTCCCGCATCTTCAATTTTTCCTTAACCTGCGCAATAAATTCCGGCTTGAAGGCAAGGGCTTTTTTCACATCGGGAAACCATTGTGCCCAGTATTTTTCTGACTGCAACCAGCCAAGGATATCGTAACTGGCATTACTGCCTTTTAGTTTGGATGCCCAAAAATCAGGTGTGTAGTGAAAGGCAGGTTCTTTTATAAGCTCATCCGTTTTTACATCGGCTGAGGTGAATTCGTTTTCAAAAAACTGGCTGTACTTCCATTGAGGCAGGTGCAGATCATGCCCGTATTTTTTGCTGAGGCCGATCATGGCAGCATACTGGAATAACTGGTTGCCCAGGTTGCCATGCTGACCAAATTTGCTAAAAGTGATCATGCGTTATATCCTTTGCGAATGATAATAATGTTGTTGAAAAATTGAATGCTCTCTACCTTTTCTGTGAAGTAATCGGCAGGCCGGCCATTAGTGCGGTAGTTCAGCTTATGGATCATATCCATAAAGTAGCCGAGGCATGTATTGATATTGTGCCGGGTGGGGTGTCCGCCGTAATCGGGCCAGTAGCTTGTTTCTACATCTTCGATAATGTAGATGCCATTTGGCTTCAGCCTTGGAAATAATACCTCGAAGCTGTATAACTGGTGCCTGCACTGGTGGCTGCCGTCATCAATTACCACATCAAAGGGCCCTTTTTCATTATCAAGATCAGCCAGTGAAATGAATTTTGACTGATCACCCTGTACTGTTTCTACATTGGGCGGCAGTTGCAGTTTTGATTTGTCGTAATAATCAAAACCGACAATTTTTGCTTTTGGGAAAAACTCGGCCCACATACGAAGGCTGGCACCGCCCCGATCTGGATATTCATAACCGCCGATACCTATTTCCAGCAGGGTAATTGGTTCTTCTTTGAGGTGCTGCAATGTTTTTTGGTAATGCTCGGTGTAGTAGTGGTGGCCCCATTTGTCAGTATTGTACTTGACGGCCAGTGCGGATAATTCTGCCATTGTTTTTAGTTTGACCAAAAGTATCAGCGGCGGCGTGCGACAAAAAGGACAACTAAAAACCCCTGTAGAAACAGGGGTTTTGGTTACTAATGAAGAAAATTGCCTTATGATTCTGCTTTGGTAAAATTGGTATGTAAAAAGGGTTATAAAAAGGACAAACTCCTCAATGGAAATTGAGGAGTGTAAAACAAGAAACCGGAATGATCAGAAGGTTCCAGTTCGTACCCCTGTAAGCAAGTTATCTGCCAAATATTGACGGCGGCCATTTTGTTCAGGGCCACCATAGTTATCCAATGGCCAGTGCACAATTTTAGCTGCATCAACTGAGCAGCCAGACTGCTTTAATTTTTCAATAAATTCAACAGCCAGTGCTTCAGGACTTCCTTGACCATCTGCATTGAAGTCTACCGTTTCACCATCTTTTTTGCTGCGATCCTGACCGTGTCCGCCAACGCAGTCAATTATTATTCTGAAGTCTCCCATAATAAATTTGTTCAGATACTGCTGTCCACCAGTTAAGTTATTATGCCTCATTGGTGGAAACCACGCCGGAGGCAGTCATTTTATATTTTTTTACAGATGCAGGCGGACCTACTGCATAATGGCGGCGGCAGGCGATAAGCCGGCCTTTGGCTATTTCGGCAATGTTGACAGAATTGCCCTGGTTGCCTCCGAGTACAAAAAACGTCTTGTCGCTTTCTGCAATGTACATGCCTACATGATGGCCACCGGGCCGCTTGAATACGAGAATATCTCCAAGCTTCTCATCTCCCTTTTCTACTTTTTTGCCCCAGTTAGTAAAGGAGGCTGCCCGCAATACCTGGTAGGCTTTGTAGGGCATGGGTTTATTAGCAATTTTACAGATATAGCTCTGGAAGAGTGCACACCAGCTGATATCATCATTGGTGTAAATGTTTTGAACCTGCAGCTCTTTGGCCATGTTCATGATAAGTGGATTGCTTTTGCTGCCGGGGATCTCTTTGATGCCGAAGAAATGAAGGGCATGCTCTATCATGCGGGGAAGTACGCCGATAGTGATTAACCATTTGTATTTTTCTGGTAATTGCATAATGGGTTACTTTTTTGAGAGTTTATAATGACTGCCTACGTAGCTAATCACTCTGAAAATGACGGCTACAGCGGCTGCAATGAGAATTACAGTGATGATACCAAGGCCGGGTGTTGATACGTCTTTTTTCTTCTCCAGGTTATCAATTCTCTTATTGGTGCTGTCGGTTGTTGCTTTGATGAGCAATGCCAGCTGGTAGAACCATGTACTATCCTTGCTGTTAACTTCCTGTTCAATTTTACCAGTGCCCCCCTCGTATATTACCCTGGCTGGTGCCGGGTAAATATTGTTGACAGTAACATTGGTGTCTTTCTTCGGCAAATTCTCCAGGATAACCCGCCACCACTCGTAATCTTCTTTGCTTTTGGTATTGGTTGTATTAACAGATCCAGCTGAAGTGCTGTCTTTTTTTTCAGTCTGGGTTTTGGCCACAGTGGTAGAATCGCTGCGCTGGCGGGAAAAGAATTTTTCAATACTGCAGCTTGTGAGCACACAGGTACTCACAAACAGCACCATTAGTAACAGGATGGTAAGCAGTAATGCGTTTTTCCTTGTCATTCTTCCTCTTTTTTGGGCTTTAAAAACGGAAACCAGTCTACTACCATATCATAGCAGCTTGTTACCACTGCATAGGTGATCAGGTAGCGGCCGAGGTCAACCAGTTTGAATGTGCCGGCCAATCCTTCCCCTGCCATCCAAAGGCCGGCATACAGTGTAGCAAATACAAGGAAGTTGTATTTTGTTTTGCGGAAGTAATTAAAATACTTCAGGCCCCACCTGCCTCCAAAAAATACGCTGATACCATAGGCAACAATACCATAATCAGCTAATAATTGTTGTATGCTCATATTGTCAATTTTTATTTTCGATCCTGTTTATCCTTAAGCTGCAGTTTCAGCTCATTGATGGCATCGAGTATCTGGCGCTGGCCGTCCTGTATTTCATCACTCATTCGCTCAATTTGCTTATCATGCCGTTCAATGTCTTTTTTTGCCGCATTTACATCCTCCTTCATCATCAGCAGAAATACAGTAACTGATATAACAGTAGAGCCTATGCCAAACAACAACTGCCAGATGGTGGCTGCTCCTTTCAATGTTTCATTTACTTTTTGCGTGGTCATCGGTTCGTATTTAATCATTACGGCAATCTCTTGTGTAAACATTGGGATTTATAATATTTCCATTTCGGATTGCGTCTGTGCCGACACCTAACTGAGTTTCGGAACTCCATGTCGCCCAATCATCTGTGCTTGTTCGGTAGTGCATTCCGGTCAAAGCCGCATATTTATCATAAAAGAAATACCATGTACTACCATCAAATACATACTGCGTGCCCTCGATACCAGAACCCAATGATGACAAATCTGTGTAAGTGTTATATCCTGAAAATGGTGAGCTGCTCGATAATCTACCCAAATAAGAGGTGCTTTCGTTCTTATATGTCAGATAATATGTGCTACCCTTTTTAACGATATTGTAATCAATACCATTGGCCACAACTGAAGAACCAGTTATTTCAGTCTTAGAAGTGTGAGAACCTGTGTTAAGGTCTGTTATTTGCACATAATACGGCCTGAAATTGCTACCCGTAGTTGTGCTATCATAATTAAATATGACGTAGTAGTTTCCGTTATCAACAAACCATCTGGGAGACCATACTAAATTAGTTGTTGAGCTTGTTACGTTTATGGTATCAACCAATTCCCATCTTTGTAAATCTCTGCTTTTTATTAAAGTAAAAGTTCTATTCCCTGCATAGAAATTACCATACGGTACTGATGAATGAACCAGGTAGTAAAATGAATCTACACGAATAACAGAAGCATCTCTTTGTGATAAAGTTGATGAATACCCTTTATACTGATTGTTCACAGTTATTTTTTGATTCATTTTTGACAAAGAGCCTTTGTAAGCTGTCATTTTTTCGGATGTTGCATCAAAGGACATATACACCCAATTAGTATCAATATTGTAATCCCTGTAATTGGCAGCACCAAATACGCCTGCTACAACATTGGTATATTCTTGATAATTCAATGATGTGCCTAAAAAATACCCTTTCAGATTGCCGTCACTGTGTGCTATCGGAGTACCGCCGTTATTTAAAGCGCCGAGATAAATAGACAGATTCGGTAAGGCACCAGTACCCCTACTTACAAGATTGCTGTCAAGTTTTTCATAATCTTGTACTGCTGATAAAGAAGTAGCGCTTGATGAAAACAGCCCGTAAATATTCTCCTTAAACTTATTGCCTGTGTAAGTTGCGTATGTAGAAGTTGAACCGCAAAAAACACGGTCAATATAGCCAGACGAATTTCTAAGCTGAATGGCTATTGCATTGCTTCCAGATACATTACCAAAGGGGGTAATATCAGATGTGCCAGTTTCTGCCTTATCGGTTAGCCATAAACCTGCCTGAACATTATCCGCTGTCAAACCAGATGTATTATAGTTTGTGTTCACATACTTGGTGCTATTAGATAGGGGCAAAACAACACCGTCTGTTGTGTTCCAATCCGATGAGGTGATATTTACATAAGTTACAGAATCTATACTTGTGTATTTCAACTTACAATTACTTCCGGCAAAAGAACCCGTAAGATTGCTTATCCAGATTTCATTCAATTTACTCCAAATGCCATCGGCTTTCATTTCTAAAATGGCATACTTAATTCTTGTTTTGTTTTCATTCGATATATACCCGCCCTTAGCCTCTACCCTTGCAAAATAATTTTCAGCATCTGAATCCGCACAAGAAATAGCCGGCCAATATGTAACAGGTTTTCTGTATCCAATTAGCGACATAGTAAGCATTGTTGGCTTTGTGCTTACTGAATTAATTTTACTCCATATCCAGTTACCAGGCGGGATTTTATAATTTGAAAATATAGTAGAGCTATTACCTTCGGTTGTGCTTGTAGTTGTAATGTCACTTGTCAATAAAGGATTGCCTCCCGTCCCAAATGAAGTATTATAGTAAGCGTTCGCTGTTAAAGATGGAGATGTTCCGCTTGCAACTGTTTTAATTTTTGTTACAACCAACGTATCACTACCATCATGGTAATAATTACCTATATAATCTGTTGTCATGTAAGAAGTGTCATAACTTCTTCCCTGACCAATGTGAAAGTTGATAAGATTAAGAGTATCAATATCAGAATTTGCTACACATGCCCCCAATGTAAACTCAATACCCGCATCATTTTTAAAACGCAAAGAATCTGTCCTTACATAAACACTACCATACCCACTTGCTGGTGTGCCTGGTGCAGATACATCTTGCATTTCTATCGCACCATTACTGTGCATTGAAAACTTTTTGACACCAGACTGAGATACGTTTACAATTTCATCCGTCAGATCTTCGTGGCCATCAACTTTAAAGGGTATCGTACTTCCAGTGCCGGTAATTAATATTTGGTCTGTTTCCTGTGTCAGCATACCACTACCCGCAAAAGCACCTGCATTGTTGTATTGGAATTGTTTAGTTGAGCCTGCGGGTGTGCCGCCCCCGCCACCAGAACGACCTAGCACTAAATCATACACTGCTTTGGCCGTAAGGATCGATTTTGTTTTTCCGGCAATGCCGGTGGTATCGTTCAGAATGGAATCGATACGGGTGTTGCGCAGCAGTATTTGCTCATTGGCAATTACCCGGCGGGCCCGGATATCGTTTTGTGCCTGGCTAAATAATGCCGTGCTGCTGATAAGTGCGATTAGTAAAAAAACGAGTTGCTTTTTCATAGTGCTGCGAATGATCCGTTTAAGTCGTTATTAAAATCTGATTCATCATCTTCTTCATCTTCAACTTCCCAGCCGGTGAAGTCGTCTGCATTGTTGTTTAAATATTTGATAGCATCATCGAGCCATGCCCGGCCTGTATCATTGGCTGTGCGGATGATGTTGCTCATGTTGTTGTCGCTTGCATTTTGGCGGCTGGCATCAGCATCCCTGCTGGTGCGTGCCGCAGAGGTAGCTACCGTGATGCCATTGGCATCTAACCGTACAGCGAGTAAAGGGATTGCAAACGATACGGTGAGGTTTGCAATGGCTTTCTTCAATTTTTCCAGCAATGCTTTTTCCTTATCTGTGTATGTCGGTGTGGATGCTTTGCTTTTTGTTTTCAGCGATTCGTACAGGGTATCACCTATCGCAGCTCTGATCTGCAGTTCTTCTACATCCTGCATTTTGCTGCGCATGGCCCAGTAGTTGCGATAGGGTGAGTGTGAGGGGAAGTACTGGTTGAATTCCTTGCCTGATTTTATGAACAGGGAACGGAACCGGGTAAATGCTTCGCTATTTTCCCAGTCCGTATAGTCGGATTTTTTTTCTTCGAGGAATTCAAGGAGTAATTCAGAAGCGGCATCCCCATTTTGCAGGCATGCTTCCCGAAAATTGGTGACCTGGTACTGGAAGGCTGTTTTTTCGGTTGCGGTTTCGCTGCGGCGAACACCTGCATCGGAAAATTTTACTTCGCCGATAGGCGCAAAGTAATAGCCCAGGTAGCTGCCAATGACGGCACGGCACTTGTGCAGCAGGTCTTTTTGCACTGTAGTAAGTGAGGACTCGCTTGATGCTACGGTATAGGCATCATTCAGCGACTTGTAAAGGGTGGCGCCAAGTGTATTAACGAGGTGCTCATCCTCTATGCGCTGAATGGTTGGCTTGACAGATGCAAAGGCCGTAGTGGCTGTTATTTCTGCGTATTCAACGAGTTTTATAGTGTCTTTGAATAACATTAGCTGACGGTTTTTTCTGTTCCTTTCCCTTTGTCGAGGGTGGTGAGCACTGTGTCACGAATGCGGAATACGATATCGGATTCCCATTCTGATATACCACCTACTTCCCGGTTGTAATCCCGAACGAGGTAGAGGGGTTCGAGTGCTACATTTCTTTCCAAATTCAATAAAGCATTGTACACAAGGAAGGCTTCCCGCTGATCAGATCCACCGGTGCGCTGCTGCCCAGAGCCGAATGTACCGGCGCCGAAAAGGGTAGGGTGTATCTGCATAGCGGTGAGCAATTGCGCATCTGCGGCCGAGGAAAGGATGATTTCTTTGTCGATGGTGGATTTATCATTGATCTCAGTGATTTTGATAAGGCCATATTCTGCTTTTGTATGCGGATCGACATCGAATGTGGAAACGAATGATTTGAAAGCGCCTTTTTCTGTAGACAGGAATTCGTCCATTTTGCGCAGCAATTCCCTTCGTTTTTCGGATTTTTCTTTTGCCTTCATGGCTCTCCATGATTCTGCACCGTGCAGTTTTTCAAAATATACTTCTGGCACCTGTATGTGGTACTTTATGCGGAAAGCTTTTGTGAGGAGCATTTTGTAAACGGCCGGGAATTTAGCGGCTATTTCTACCCAACCGCCAAGCCTGGCGCCATCCCAGTAAGGTATCTGGTAGTACGGTTTATTGGGCGATGGATAGTTTGTTGGGTAGATGGCTGATTTGAGGCCTTTTTTATTCTCCATGCTTTCGGAAATGGATTTTAGGCTGTTTACAGCATCATACATATCGATGCAACGCACAGCGCTGATGTATTTGCTATCGGAGCTGGCAATGGCATCAATTCCTTTATCGAGCAAGCCACGGACCTTTTTTTCCGGGTCGAATTTTGCATATTGTGTGGATGGCAGGCCCCACATTTTTGAAATGAGGACATAGAGTATCTCTGCCTTGTCGTTCATTTGCTGGAAGCGGCAATCGCAGCTTTCCTGGTGAACGAGGCCGGTGATGGTTTTGCCATCTTTTGAAAGAATGACTTCGGGGAAGCAATTGGCAAACCATGCCCAGTCCTGGAAGTATTCGAGCCAGAAGCGGAACATGCGGCGGGCTTCGATAAAGTCGTAAATTTTTTTATACTTAACCCTGTCGAGCGGTTCGAAAATTTCTTTTTTGCCTTCGTCTTCGTAGCCTTTTATTTTACCTGGTATGATGCCGGCACCGTATAGTGCCCGGGCTTTCCAATCTAACCCTGATTTACCCACTCCGCAGTGTGCCATCTGCTGCTCTATGTTTTGCGGGAAGCGGTTGTCTTCTCCCCAATAGGCAACATTGAGCTGATTTTGCAGCTTCAGTACATCTTGTGCGGTGCCTCTGCGGTTTTGTTTGAATGTGCCTGCAGAAGCGGATGACTTTGAAAAGAAAACCGCTGACTGGCTGTGTTCGAGAAATTCTATGGGCAAAAAATCACTCATATGACAGCGGTGTTGTTTATATGGGTAATGAGAATGGGATGCACTTTGACGATCTGCCGGTTTTGCAGCTCCACATTGCGGGTAAAATGCAGCGCATGGTTGGGGTCTTTGGGCTTACCGGCAATACTGGTAGCTGCATTATTTTTTACAGATGCTGCTGGCTTATTGCGGGCAATCCTGCATTTAGCCAGCTCCATTACCTTGCCGCCGGTACGCTTGTTTTCATTGCCCGTAATGAAGCGCAAGCTGCACCAGTTTCCGGACTGTAATATTTCGAGGCATTGCCGCAGGTTGTAGGCCATGATGCTAAAGTAGAAGCAGGGCGGGAGGGTAAAAAGGACAACAAAAAAGATGATAAGTGGAGCGGCTTTTTCTTTGCTACTTTCATTTTGCGAGGGAGGGAGGGACGACCGACTGAGTAAAAAGAAAGTAGTCCGGGCATACCGGACTACTTGAAGGGTTACAGGGCGTTTGCTTCGGTCTTTAATTTTTCAACCTGCAAGTTGCTGAATACATAAGCCAGGGGGAAAAATCTATATTCGTCATCGTCTTGTCCTGGCTGTTCGGGTTTCTCCTGCTTTCCTGATTTCTTAGGCTCTCCCCAAAGCAAAAGGGCTTTTTCTCCTTTGCGTACTACATACCCGAGTTTTAGCCATTGCTTGAAACTGTGTATTTCATCATGCCCCTGCTCCTTGTACATCTCGACCAAACCCTCATTTACCGATTCATACATACCGGAAGCGATGCCCATTTTTACAATGCGGCTAAGCTGTGAAAGGTGCAGCCGTTTGGCTTTCATTTCCTCTGTCATGGGTTACCTCCTGTTTTTTGGTGTTGTAGTTCTGAATCATCATATCGGCGGCAGAAAGGCCGATATTCCAAGCGTTGCCAAATGCGCCGTTATGCTTGCGGTAGTAGTGGGAGAATGTCGAGAAATCAAAGGCAAAGCCAAGGTTGCGACTATTTAAATGGTCAATGCAGTAGCAAAGACACTCTTCTTTGTGTGTCATTTTATGTGTGTTTATAGTTAGGGGAATAAAAGCCCTGCCTAAGCGGTGGCAGGGCTTGAGTAGTTACCAGCAGATTTTTTCCTCAAGGGCTGCAATCCTTTGTTTGTGGGCAGTAATGAGAGTATCAACGGCCATTTTGATGGCTTCGCTATTGTAGGTTTCCCACTCATTTTCTGAATCCTCGATGGTAATTTTCAAATCTCTGGATTCGGTTGATGTGTTGATAGACTGCAATTTTTTGAGACTGATTTGTAGCTTATCCCTTTTTTGAACAAGGTCTGAAAGTTGCTGAACCTTCAACACTCTGTCCTCCAGCGGTGAATCGTTGGTAGCGGCCTCCGGTGTCAGCGAGATGGGTTTTGATTTCAGGTCTTTTGCTTCCGGCTGTAACGCAGGTGTTCCAGTTGGGGGAGTTGTGGCCGGCTTTCCGTTTTTTGACGGGGGCAAATTTTTGACTAAAGTCATGAAGCGCGTTTGATGGTTCATAGTGTACAGTGATG
>CAZFKE010000022.1:48527-49264 GCA_964519475.1 uncultured Sediminibacterium sp. | reverse complement strand
CAGTACCGGTAATTACTTCACCGGTTTTATGTACTTCCACAATTCTTTCCCATGCGCGGTAGATACGGGCTGATTTACGGCTCAGGTGCAGATTACCACCCCTGTCTTCTTTTTCAACCACCATTACTTCTACTTCATCACCGATCTTTAAACCCTGCAGATCACGGAACTCATTCAAAGAAACCAGGCCATCGCTTTTGAAACCGATGTTTACAACCACATCTGTTTTTGTTAAAGCCACAACGGAACCTTGTACGATCTCGCCATCTTCAATTTGTACAAAAGTGTCATCATACACTTTGTCGTACTTCATTCTTTCTGTTTCGGCATAATGACTCACATTACGTTTGTCGATGCTCCAGTCAAAATCATCATGAGCGGTTTCAATAACCGGCTCGGCTACTGCTACAGGAGCAGCGGCTACTTCAGCTACCGGGGCAGCCTCAGCTACAGGTGCATTTGTTGTCGCAGTAGTAACTTCCGGTGCTGTTTCAGCCGCGGCGTTCTCCTGTGCATCTGCGTTTAGTTGTTTATTAATAAGATTCATAAAATACCCGATGGTTTTATTTCGGGGGAGCAAAGGTAGGATTCTGAGGGGATATAGGAAAGGAATTTGAGAGGTTTTTAGCTTGAAAACCGCGCTTTTTGGGCTGTTTAGCCGAATATATTAAAAAAATATAAAATATTTACCAAGGAATTTTGACCATTGAAGGAGATTCAGGAAATAGCGCAAGGTG
>CAZFKE010000022.1:13582-48517 GCA_964519475.1 uncultured Sediminibacterium sp. | reverse complement strand
CTTTTACAGTGCTTATGAAGAGCGCAATATTTTATCCATTTTTCTACCTTTTGCCAGTTCATCCACCAATTTATCGAGGTAACGGACTTGTTGCGTTAAAGGGTTTTCGATATCCTCAACACGATACCCACAAATCACACCGGTGATAAGATGCGCATTGGGATGTAATGTAGCTTTTTGAAAGAAGGCTTCAAACGTTACTTTTTCTTTGACAAGTTGTTCTATCTTTTTGGTATTGTACCCCGTTAACCATTCAATTACCTGATTCAATTCTTCTTTGGTTCTGCCTTTCTTTTCTACTTTGGTGAGATACAAGGGATACACAGAACCAAAGATCATTTTGGCGAAACGATGGTCTTGGGTGGCGGAATTGTTCATAGTTGAATTGTAGGATTCCATTACAGATTATTACAGATAAAAATACAATTATTTTACAATCTACAGATCGTCATTGCGAGGAACGACAGTGTCCGCCACAGCGATAGCAGAGAAGGAAGCAACTGTGTGCTGGACGTTTCGGCCGTTTTCATTTTTCGATACGTCTGCGAAACCAGTTAACGATCTTGTTTGGTGTAAAAAGTAAAACTAGTTCTTGGTAGGTAGCGGAGTTCTATATCGAAATATATCCGTGATGGACTTTCTTTATTGTTAAATAAAAATCTTTAGAGATTGAAAATATTTTTAGTTATACAGTATTCTCACTGTATAGGTCCTATAATAATTTTTTTATCCGCATAAAAATGTTCATTCCGATAATTATAATCAAAGCTTTTTATCCTTTGTTCTTTTTCATCTAACAATTTTAATTTATAATCGTCCGTTGAAGTATAAATTCTAATTCTATATCTAATTAAATTTTCAGAGTGATGAAGAACACACAAATAAGTAAAAATTTGCTTCCGAGTTATTACTTGAACGCGGAAATGTTTAAGATTTTGAGATTTAGAAATAAAATAATTGAACCCTTGACTTTGTCCTGGAGCCATAAAGAACGGCCCTCCTTTTTGAGAATTTTTGTCAATGCACTCTCTGTAAATTGCTAACACATCTTCGACTATTTTAGTTTTACACTTTACAATTTCATCAAAGTTATCTATGCGAAACCTTAAATCATAAATCGGATATTTTGTTTTGTTAAACAAAAAGGGAGAATAAGTTTCATCAGCTTTTGCAAAAAAGCTTAGAGTCGGAGCTCCATCACCTGTCATAAATTTTATCGATTCTTCTTGAATTTTTTGAACAATCTTACTTTCATTTAACAATAAAGTTGTCTTTTCCAATAGCTCACCTTGAAGTCTTTTAATTTCATAGTTTGCTGTATCTAAAGATTCTGTTTTTTAATCAGCGCTGATTGAAAATCATCAGCCTTTTCTTTTGAAATTCCTTTTCACCCTTTTCTTTTTCTTGATGCTGAAACCATGCAGCAAGGATTGCAAAAACGGATGAAAGAAGTGCAATTATTAAAGGGGTCATCCTTTTCATTTATTATTTGATATCTAATAGTCTTAAAAGAAAAACTTTTCTCAATATTTAAATATACATATTCTCTTATCAAAAAAAGTGTAAAGCCCCCAAATCAGGTGCCTTTACACTTACCCTTTATTAAGCTGTTAATAATCAAAGCACAGACTTCTTCGTTCCTCGCAATGAAGGCTTAATTAATAGCTTTGTATCAACACATCCGTTGGGATATTCAAAGTATCATGTAAGTTCCTGATCATTTCCAGGGTTAGTTTTCGTTTTCTGTTTAATATTTCACTGGCCCTGCTTTTTAAGCCAACAATATTGGCGAGATCAGATTGCGTATAACCCAGTTGTTCCATTCTGAATTTTATGGCTCGATGGGATCGGGTACTGCTTTAGGGAAATGATTCTTTTCGTAAGCATCAATTAACATACCCAGCACCTCCAATTCATCTCCTTCAGCAGAACCGGGTTTTGCATCAAAGATGGTTTCAAGCCGCAGTAATGCGTTCTGGTAATCTTTTTTTGTTTTGATGAGTTTGGGTGTCATAAGTTAGATTTTTGTTGCATCAATTTTATTGTATTGTGCATGCGTTCCAATAAAACGGATCTATACCATCTGGTAATGATATTTGATCCTGATGATCAGCCGGTAGTGATTGCCTTTGCTATTAAAAACAATCCGGTTATCTTCTAAAATACTGGCAGAAGGATATTCCCGTTTGGTATCGTTTGGGTTTTCCAGCTTGCATCTTCCGCTTCATTATACCATGATTTCAGTTGCTGTTCACAATCCGGATGCTTAGCCAAAAAATCGCACAATATTTTTTGGCAATTACCCTCAATGGCTGGTTTTGCACAAAAACTATGAAAAGTTCCCAAAATGGGGAAATATTTTGAAACTGCAGTGGAGAAGGGCTTCTTTGCGTGAAATATTCCTATATTGTTTCAGCATTTTAAATCATCCGCCATGCAAGTATTTTCCTCAGGTTACAAGTATACGATTTTACTGATCCTGCTTTCCTGCTGTCTACTTGGCAACACAAACAAAGAACCGCAAAACAAACCTTCCGCAGAAGAATGGATCTCATTGTTTAATGGCAGGGATATTAATGACTGGTTTGTGAAGATCCAGCATCATGAAACGGGCGATAATTATGGAAATACTTTTCGGGTAGAAGATGGGATCATTAAAGTGCGATACGATCAATATGATACATTCCATGAGCAGTTTGGGCATTTATATTTCAAACAACCGTTTTCTTATTACCATTTAAAATTTGAATATCGTTTTAATGGTGAATGGAGAAAAGATGCGCCCAGCTATACAGAATTGAACAGCGGTGTGATGTATCATTCACAGGATCCACGTACGATGCCGAAAGAGCAGGACTGGCCGATATCTATCGAATTTCAGTTATTGGCAGGTTTGCCTGATGGTAAACCAAGACCAACAGGAAATATGTGTTCGCCCGGAACCAATATTGTTTACAAAGGAAAATTAGATACCAGGCATTGTATTAATTCAAGTTCAAAAACCTATCTGCCCGGTGACGGCTGGATCAAAGGTGAACTCATTGTGCTTGGCGATTCACTGGTAACGCATATCATTAACGGCGATACCGTTCTGCAATATTCAAAACCACAAATTGGCGGCGATGTGGTGAACCGTTATGATCCCAAACAAAAAATAGATGGCAAATTACTGGATCATGGATTTATTGCTTTGCAAAGTGAGGGACAACCGGTTGATTTCAGGAATGTGAAACTACTTAACCTGGAAGGTTGTATGGATAAGAAATCTAAAAAATATAAAAGCTATTATATTAAAGCGAATCCTTTGTTGTGCAAGTAAATAATGCATATCGAGTTCGCTCAACATGATGCAGGTAAAATTTTTCCTGCAATGATGATTAGGCAATATTTTCTACTTTCTCAATTTACTCTCTTCTTCAGCCAGATGCTGTAAATAAGTACAGTAAACCAATTGTCCTCTGCGCATACTGGATACGCGGAAAAATTCATTGGCGGCATGCCATTTTTCATCCGGCAATTCAAAGCCCAGTGAATAGGCATAGACACCTAATACTTCTTTAAATGATAACATGGCTCCGCCGCTGCCGCCGGTAGCCATTTGTAAAGGTTGTTTACCATATACTTCCGTTAAAGCATCTGCCACATAATGGAAGGCTTTTGTATCATTGGGATATTTCATCGGGCTGGCATAACCGGGCTTGAATTTATACGTAACCGTAGCGCCAGCCGGACAATGCTTATTGATGTGTTTTACAATCAGGTCAATAATTTCCTGGCCGGATTGATTGTTTACCAAACGGCAGGTAATTCTTGCCATGGCATTTCCGGGTATAATATTTGAATGGCCCTCTGCCGCCGTATAACCGCCCTGTATACCTATTATTTCCAATGTAGGACGATACCAGATGCGTTCAAGGGGCGAATAAGCAGGATCGCCTACTTCAGCGGTAGTGCCTAATATTTTCATATCCTTAGCGGGATCATAGGGTATTCTTTTGATCATTTCTTTTTGCTGGGCGGTAACCGGTACTACTTTATCATAAAATCCTTCAACAGCAACATTGCCCAGCTTATCATACAATGAACTTATGATCTGAGACATGGCCACCACCGCATTGGGTGTTTTCCCACCAAACTGGCCGGAATGCGCATCTGTATTGGCTGTTTTTACACTAAACTCTAATTGGGCAGCACCTCGTAAACTTAAGGTGATTGCAGGATCGTTCTCGCTATATTGTATATCATCGGCCGTAACGGCAAAATCTGTTTTCAGGAGTTCTTTATTTTTTTCCAGAAAATTTTTAAAGTTGGGACTACCGATTTCTTCTTCGCCTTCAAACAAAAATTTTACATTCACGGGTAGTGTTCCGTTTTCGCTTAACATGGCTTCTACTGCCCAGATACTTGTCATTACACCGCTTTTATCATCACTGGCACCACGGCCGAATAGCTTGCCTTCTTTTACTACCGGGGCAAACGGAGGATTATCCCATTCAGCTTCTTTTACCGGCTGCACATCATAATGCGCATAAATTAAAACAGTGGGTTTCCCCGGTGCTTTATTCCAACTGCCATACACCACAGGGTTTCCTTCGGTGGCAATGAGTTGTGCGGTTGTTATTCCAATCGCTTTTAATTTATTCACGATCCATGCGCCTGCTTTTGCCACATCGGGTTTGTGTGATGGAATAGAAGAGATACTTGGAATAGACACCAGCTCCCTAAATTCTTTTAAGTGTGCATCCATTTTCCCGTCAATATATTTTTCGCAGTATGCCAGCGATGGTTTTGCAGTTTTGGGGTTGGTATTCTGAGCAGCCGTATTCGAGCTAACCAAGAGCGTCAAACCAATAAAAATTGGGAAGGCTGAAAATTTTGCAAGATTGATCATGAGTATATGAATTTGATTTAACAGAGTTGTATAATTAGTAAAGCCGATATTTATCCTTTATCAACAGCGAGTATACTTTGTAATAACACGTTTGCACCATTGGCCATATCTACTGTTTTAGTAAATTCTTTTGGTGAATGACTGATGCCGCCCACACTTGGTACAAAGATCATAGCGGCGGGTGCGATCTCTGTCATATGCTGGGTATCATGCCCGGCCCCACTTTGCATAAATTTTGTGCTGAGTCCTAATGATTGTGCGGATTTGTAGATGATCTGCTGGAGTGTTTTATCTGTAAGCGCTGGTATGGATACACGGGGCTGCCGCAAAAAACGGATGGTTGTTCCGGATTGCTTTGCAATATCGGCAGCACGTTTTTCTACTTCCTGAAAAAGGGATTCGATTTTTTCAGCAGACAGATCGCGAAGCTCCAGGCCTAAAGTAACTTTGCCGGGGATTACGTTATAAGCGCCTGGAAGAGAAGCGATCTTTCCTATGGTGCCTACCTGGTTTCCTTTTACACTGTTAACTACTTCATTTACGGCGATGACCAGCCTGGAAGCTGCTAATAAAGCATCATGCCGTTGGTTCATGGGAGTAGTGCCGGCATGATTGGCAAAACCTTCTACCAGTACTTCCCAATGTTCTATACCTACAATACCTTCTACGATACCAATTTGTACGTTTTCTTTTTCAAGGATCCCGCCTTGCTCAATATGTAATTCAAAAAATGCATGAATATCCCCTTTCTTGCGAAGGCAACTTTTGATATTATCAGGATTTCCACCGATTGCTTTCACACCTGCTGCGATGGTTAAGCCACTTTGACTAACGGGTCTCCACATCTCAGGCATGATCTCGGTGGTCAAAGATTTACTGCCGATCATACTGCCTTCTTCATCCGCAAAAATGATGACTTCCAGTGGATGATTGGTTACCAGATTATTTTCGTTGAGTACTTCTATTACTTCTACTGCTGCCAGCGATCCCAAGGGGCCATCGTAATTACCACCATCCGGCACCATGTCAATATGCGAGCCGAATGCAATGGGTTTGAGGTAGGGATTTTTGCCTTTTCGTTTTCCTATGATATTACCTGCTGCATCAATGCTTGTATCCAGCCCGGCTTTTTTCATCAGTTCTGTAAACCACGCATGCCCTTCTATATCGCCTTTGGTAAAAGCCATGCGATAAGCATGTCCATTGGCATCCCTCCCGAATTTTGCAAATTCCAATATGCGTGATTCGATTCGCTGAGCATTTACGGTAAGGGGTTTATCGCCAACAAAAGTTTTGGCATTTACCGGAATGGCGCCCAGCAAACCGGCACCCAGGGCGGATACAGATGATTGTTTGATAAAGGTTCTTCGCTTCATAATGCCTCGAGTTATTATTTATCAGGCAAAAAGTGCATACACTTAAGCCTTCTCAGATTTTTTTGTACTACATTTTTTTAAAATTACTGCCATCCTTTAAATATAAGCAATCTATTATCCCAAAAATGCGTGAAGCCATCCGGATTGGATAGCTTCCCACATTAATTTATTACATTAAGCGAAGTGAAAGCCATATAGCTTGCTTCCTCAGCATACCGGTCAGAGCGCTCTATTGATACCCAATTCTAGTCCTCTTAATTCTGCTAATCCCCTTAAGCGGCCGATAGCAGTATAGCCTGGATAAGCGCCTGATTTTTTGAGGTCATCCAGCATCTGGTGGCCATGATCGGGGCGCATGGGGATAGAGATGTTGCGGCGTTTTTGTACCTGCACAATTTCTTTTACCACTGCATACATATCTACATCGCCATCGAGGTGATCAGCTTCGAAGAAATTTCCTTCGCTGTCACGTTTGGTGCTTCTTAAATGGAGGAAATGAATATAATCGCCTAGACGTTTTACCATACCGGGCAGATCATTATCCGGGCGAACACCGAATGATCCGGTGCAGAAACAGAAACCATTAGCAGGTGAAGCCACAGCCGCACGAAGATCATTCGCATCTTCTTCTGTACTCATAATACGTGGCAGGCCAAGTACTGAATAAGGGGGGTCATCCGGATGGATGGCCATTTTTAGTCCTAATGATTCTGCAACAGGAACTACTTCTTTTAAGAAATAGAACAAATGCTGTTTCAGTTTTGCACGGTCGATGCCTTCGTATTTTTTGAGTGCATCAAAAATTTGTTCGGGCGTAAATTGTTCACGGCTACCTGGCAGACCTAATAAGGTATTTTTACACAAAAGATCTTTTTCTTCCTGCGACATAGAAGCGAATTTCTTTTTGCCTCTTTCTATTTCTTGCGCTGTATAGTCTTTTTCTGCACCCGGTCGCTTCAACAAGAAAAGATCGAATGCGATAAAAGCAGCTTTCTCAAAATACAAGGCACGGCTGCGATCGGGCAATTCGTAAGCAACATCTGTACGAACCCAATCCAGGATGGGCATGAAATTGTAGGTAACTACTTTCAATCCGCAGGCAGCTACATTTTGCAAACTCAGTTTATATTTCTCAATCCATTCCTGGAAATTGCCGTACTGTCGTTTGATGTCTTCATGAACGGGTAAACTTTCGATCACGGTCCAGGTCATGCCGGCTGCTTCAATTAATGCTTTGCGCTCGTTGATGGCTTCTACCGGCCAGATTTCCCCAACGGGGATTTGATGTAAGGCAGATACCACGCCTGTACAGCCGGATTGGCGGATATCCCAGAGATCAACGGGATCTTCAGGGCCGTACCAACGCATTGTGTGTTGCATCATATGATTATATTGAATGTTACATATTGAATTCTGAATGGGTTTATTCATTCAAAATTCAATATTCAGCGTTTAAAATATTATTTTTTCTGCGAAATCGATGGCGAAGAATATTTGTTTACCAGAAAAATGTATACAGTGCAGTAAGAATACCCAATACAAACAATACACCTACCGCAAATCCGGGACTGAGTTTGAACATACTTCTGTCTACTTCCAGTCCATTAGCTTTTACACCACGCTTGTTATCAATTAAGCTGATGATGATCATACCGATGATACAAAGTCCGAATACAAAACCCATTCTGTCGAGAAAAGGAATTTCATATACGTCGCCTGATTTTGCAGCAAACCCAAAAGGTTCTAAGAAAGCGAGGTTTACAAAATTTGGCAGGAATTTGAAGAAGATTGAGAATAAGAAACCACCCACTGTTGCAAACAATGCGGCATTGGAAGATGCTTTTTTCCAGAAGAACCCGAGAATGAACATAGCAAAGATACCTGGTGATACAAAACCTGTGTATTCCTGTATAAATTCAAATCCGCCTTTTTTATCAATACCCATAAACGGGGCGATCACTACGCCAAGAATCAAAGCCATTACTACTGTTATTTTTCCGATCCAAACCATTTTCTTTTCACTGGCTTCAGGGTCTATTTTTTTCTTGTAGATATCCAATGTAAAAATGGTGGCAATACTATTGGCTTTGCCGGCCAGTGAAGCAACTACAGCTGCCGTTAATGCGGCAAATGCCAATCCTTTTAAGCCTGGTCCGAGTAAGTTCAACATTGTTGGATAAGCATTATCCTGAACAATTTCGCCGTTCAGCATCATCTCTTCATGGAAGCCGCCGTTCTGATAAAGAACATACGCTGCAATACCCGGCAATACAACGATCACCGGCATTAACAGTTTTAAGAACGCGGCAAATAAAATACCACTGCGTGCCGTTTTCAAATCCGCGCCCAATGCGCGTTGTGTGATGTATTGGTTACAACCCCAATAGTTCAGGTTTACGATCCACATACCACCGATCAATACGGTTAATCCCGGCAGACTGATAAAATTAGGATTGTCTTTTTTGAGGATCATGTGGAAATGGTCGTTGGCTTTATCGGTCAGTAATTTTAAACCATCGAATATACCATGCCCGCCAAATTTATCAGAAACAAGGCTTAATGCGAGATAGGTGGTTGCCAAACCACCTACGATTAAAAAGAACACCTGAATTACATCTGTATAGCCAATCACTTTCATGCCACCTAATGTGATGATGATGGCAAACCCTGCGAGGAAGACCATACATAAATACAAAGGCAACCCTGAAATGGCGTGAATAGCCAATGCGCCGAGATATAAAATAGAAGTAAGGTTAACCACCACATATAATAATAACCAGAACACCGCCATGATCATTGCCACTGTACTGTTGTAACGCTGGTTAAGGAATTGCGGCATGGTGTAGATCTTGTTCTTCAGATAAACAGGAATGAAGAAGATAGCCACAATCATTAATGTGGCAGCGGCCATCCACTCGTAAGTAGAAATAGCGAGGCCCATTTTAAAACCATTACCACTCATACCGATCATCTGCTCTGCAGAGATATTGGAAGCGATTAATGAGGCACCGATAGCCCACCAGGTAAGCGAACCTTCGGCAAGAAAATAATCATGCGAAGCAGTTGTGCTTGCCTTTTTCTTACGACGGTATACCCAATAGCCATAACTGGCTACGATGACAAAATAAACCAGGAAGACAATGTAATCCGCTGTTTGCAATGATTTCATAATGGCAATTGTTTAGGAGAGTTTGGGGTTTGGGGTTTGGAGTTTGGAGTTTGGAGTTGATGATCGTTTGTTGTGAATGGTGAATTGTCAATTGTGAATTTATTATCATACCAGCTCCTTTATTGACCATTCACCGTTCAAGATTTGTAAAACATTTCGTTCCAGCGTAATTCGTTTTTGAATTGATGGATCTTGGTTTCTTTATCGATAAGAACCAATTCGATATTGGCCATCTCTGCAAAATCTGTCAGGTGTTCACTGGTCAGGTTCTGGCTGTAGCAGGTATGGTGAGCTCCGCCTGCAAGGATCCATGCGGCGCAACCGGTGTGCATGTTTGGATAAGGTTTCCAGAGAACGCGTGCCACAGGAAGTTTCGGCATGCTTTGCATGGCAGCAACTGCAATCACTTCATTCACCAATAAACGGAAACGGTTGCCCATATCCACTACTGATGCATTGATAGCTGTACCGGGTGCGGAATTAAATACCAGACGAACCGGATCAGCTTTACCGCCAATACCTAATGGATGAATTTCACAACTCGGTTTCCCTTCTGCAATGCTTTCGCAGATCTCGAGCATATGGCTTCCCAGTACCAAACGGTTATCCGGATTAAAATGGTAAGTATAATCTTCCATGAAACTGTTACCGCCTTTCAATCCGCTACCCATTACTTTCATGGCGCGAACAAGTGCCGCTGTTTTCCAATCACCTTCTCCTGCAAAGCCATAACCTTTGGCCATTAAACGCTGTGCAGCGATGCCCGGTAATTGCACCATGCCATGCAGGTCTTCAAATGTATCGGTAAAGCCTTTAAAATTTCCTGCTTCCAGAAAAGTTTGTAACCCTATTTCAATTCTGGCGGCTTCGCGGAGTGATGGGTGTTGCACACCTCCTTTCAATAGTGAGGTCATTAACACATAAGCGTATTCATACTCTTCAATAAGCAAATCAATCTGAGATTCCGTTACCTCGTTAATAACTTTTACAAGATCACCAATGCCATACGTGTTAACACTATACCCGAATTTGATTTCTGCTTCTACTTTGTCTCCTTCTGTTACCGCCACATTGCGCATATTATCACCAAACCTTGCAAACTTTGCCGCCTGCCAATCGTTCCATCCTGCGGCGGCTCTTGCCCAGATATTTATTTTTTCTAAAGACTCACTATCCTGCCAATGCCCTACTACTACTTTTCTGTTCAGGCGCATACGGCTGGCAATGAAACCAAATTCGCGGTCGCCGTGGGCAGATTGATTCAAATTCATGAAATCCATATCGATGGTTGCCCAGGGAATATCCCTGTTAAACTGGGTATGGAAATGCAACATCGGCTTATTCAATATTTTTAATCCGGCAATCCACATTTTAGCGGGAGAGAATGTATGCATCCATGTGATAACACCGATACAATCCACGGCTGTATTGGCTTCCATACAAACAGCATAAATTTCTTCTGCCGTTTTTACTGTTGGCTTATAGATTACTGTAACGGGTATCTGTGGAGAATCGTTTAATGATCCGGCTATTTCTTTGGAATGTGCTGCTACCTGCTGTAAGGTTTCATCACCGTATAAATGCTGACTACCGGTGATGAACCAGACTTCTTTCTTTTTTAAATTGATCATATCGAAATGTTTATTTCTGTTAGCTTTCTTATTCCTTTTTTTATGCAATTACTCACTATCATCACTATTCCTCTGCTGTTCACAGACCCGGGTCGCCCGCAGCCACCAGGTCTCGACCCTGTTACCGGCTGCTTTGGCCATAGGGTCTGAACAGGGTTTGAATTGTAATATCTTTTTTATAATCATTTCCTTCTGCCTTTTCACTTTACACATCCTAATTACTTAGGTAATCCTTAACTATTAATTTCTAATCATTAATTACTTCGTAAGAAGATCCACATCTTTCACCTGCGATGGAAACCATACCATCATTTCTCCTCTGCCTCGATTTGCCCAACTATAATAGGGGATGGCAGTAAGCGTTTGTTTTACAGTGCTGATCTGATCCGGACCATTTACCACTACGGTTGGCACTTCTGCTTTTAGTACCATAACCCCATTCAGCAGATCGGGTTTATACTCAGCAGTGAATGCTGTATTGTTTGGAATGATGATATTACTTGTCTTTCCGTTATTGTCTACCCATTCGGCACAATACATAATGGGGCCTCGCTGGAGGGCTACTTTGCCTTTATCGTCTGATACATTTTCATTGGCCACTACTCTTTTTACATCCATAGGCAATTCCATTTCTACAATATCATTCTTTTTCCATGTACGGCTGATCACGGCATAACCATCCTGCATAGTATATTCTGCCAGTTTACCATTTACTTTTATATTGATGAGATTCGGCGTATTCAAAACAAAACTATAGAGTGAAGATGGCATGGCTTTATTCTGCGCCCATCCGGGAACCCTTAGTTGTAAACTGAAGGCTGTTGCATTGGCAGGATTAATGGTGAAGGATAAATTGCCCTTCCATGGGTAACCATTCTGCTGTACGATCTCCAATGGTACATTATTAATTTTAAGACTGACAGATCCATTGATAAAGAGGTTCACATACAGGTTATCCTTTTTCTGGGCATACATATAGCCAGGTATAGATGGAATGAGTCTCGCAAGGTTTGTTGGGCAACAGGAACACTCGAACCAACCGGAGCGGGTGTTCTCCATATCCACATGAGAGAAATTTCCTTTTACCTGCATGGCATTGGTATAGAAAAAAGATTTACCATCCAAGCCAATGCCTGATATGAGTCCGTTGTATAACGTTTTCTCGAGAACATCAATGTATTTTGAATCGCCGTGCAAAAGGAACATGCGGTAATTCCAATAAATATTGGCAACAGCCGCACAGGTTTCATTATATGCAGTAGCGTTGGGCAATTCATAATTCTTTCCATAACTCTCTCCGCTGCCAATGGCACCCACACCGCCCTGTACATACATTTTTTTCTCTACCATGTTTGTCCAGATCCTGTCGATGGCACTCAGTAAACTGTCATCACCGGTCAATGCAGCCACATCAGCCACAGCTGAATATAAATAGCCTGCACGCACTGCATGGCCTTCTGCTTCCTGTTGCTTTACAACGGGAATATCATCCTGCCAGTATGCACCGTTTTTCCATTGGTCTTTACTCTTAACATCATAACCGGTATAATGGCCACGTTCTTCCACAAAGAATTTTGCAGTAGAGAGATATTCTTTTTTGCCCGAGATCCGATACAGTTTCACTAAACCCATTTCAACAATCTCATGGCCAGGTGCCACATGTTTTCTATCCGGGCCGAATACAGAACAAACCAGGTCTGCATTTTTCAGTGCAATATTTAATAAAGTAGTTTTTTTAGTTGCCAGATAATGCGCAGCTGCTGCTTCGTATAAATGGCCGGCATTGTATAGTTCGTGACTTAACTCTCTTTCCTTCTCCCATCTTTCTTTTCCTGCCCATGGATGCACTTCTTCAGGGTTAATGGTTCTGGAAGTATACAAGTACCCATCCGGTTCCTGTGCATTGCCGATGATGGTAATAAGTGTATCTAAATAGGCTTCCAGTTTAGCATCAGGATGAACTGCCAGTGAGAAAGAGGCCCCTTCAATCGTCTTATAAATATCGGTATCATCAAAAGGATAACGTGTTGCAAACTTGCCGCTTTTTCTGGCAGCCATGATAAAATTCTTAATACGCCCCGTACTTTCGCATCTTTCAAAAGATGCGGGTATGGTAACCGTTCTATTTATCTCTATTCTAGGTAACCAGAAATTATCTGAGAGTTTTACCTGTGTAAAAGGAACTGACTGAATAGCATAATCTTTCTGCTGTCCATAAACCAATGCAGAAGAAAGCATACCCAGGGATAAGAATATGGCTGGTTTCATAAAAATTTATTTTACAGAAAAACGATAAACGGTTGTATGATGATAAGTTTCTCCAGGATTCAGGGTAGTACTTGGAAAACCGGGCTGGTTGGGGCTATCCGGAAAATGCTGTGTTTCTAAACAGAGCGCTGCATGTTTTCCATACACCCAGTTATTTTTACCGGAAAGGGTACTGTCTAAGAAATTACCGGTATAAAATTGTAAACCGGGTTCCGTTGTCAATACTTCCAATAATCTGCCGCTTGAGGCATCATATACTTCTGCTACTTTCTCCAAACCGGGGCCGCTTCTTCGTAAAACCCAGTTATGATCATATCCACCTTTTACTGCAGCAATATCTTTTCCAATCGGTTTGGCTGTATTGAAATCCATGGGTGTGCCTTTTACGCCCGGTAATTTTCCGGTAGGGATCAAGAATGTATCTACTTCTGTATATTCTTCTGCTTTGATCATTAACTCATGATTCAGGATAGTAGGTTCTTTACCCGCAGAAAGATTAAAGTAAGCGTGGTTTGTTAAATTAACCGGTGTGGCTTTATCTGAAGTGGCGCTATATTCTATCCGTAAAGAATTATCAGTTGTTACCGTATACACAACGGTGATGGCAAGGTTTCCGGGAAAGCCCTGGTCGCCATCTTTGCTGGTGTAGGTTAACTGTAAACTACTATCGCCTGCAAGTTTGGTGGCCTTCCACAACACTTTATCCAGGCCTCGTGTACCGCCATGTAACATATTGCCGTTGTTGTTTACCGTGATTTGGTATGACTGTCCCTGTAAAGAAAATTTGCCTTTGGCAATCCTGTTTCCATAACGGCCAACGAGGCAGCCAAAATAAGGATTTCCTTTTTGGAGATATCCGGCGAGAGAATCAAATCCTAAAATCACATCGCCCGGTTTTTTGTTTTTATCCGGTGTGATGATACTGGTAAGTGTTCCGCCGTAATTGATTATGCTTACCTGCATCCCTGCAGGATTGGCAATGGTGTATTGGGTAACGGGTTCGTTCTCAAATACACCAAAGGATTTTTCGGTAATGCTGTATTTCATATCAGCGGCATCACCGGGTTTGGGACTGTTGCAGGCTACTGCCATGGCAGCAACTGTGATCAGCAATAAAAAAACTTGTTTTCTCTTATGGGGTTTGTTTAGGGATTGTTTTAGGGATTGTCCGTAATAACTATCGGGGCCGTGTTTTGTTTCAAAATGTTTTTGGATCAACGCTTCTTTAAAACGAGGAGAATCGGGCCTGATCTGTTCTGTAAGGAATGCCATCTGCGCAATATTTTCCAGTACAGCGCTGTTGTACACAGCTTTTTCCGGAGTAGCGCCCCAGGTAAAAGGTGCATGATTTCCTACCAGCATCATTTCTACTTCTTCATAATCCAACCCTTTTTCTTTAAAGCAATTGAGAATCTGTATGCCGGTTTCGTATTCATAATTTCCTTTGATCATTGCGTCACTCATCGGTGCGGCGCAGGGAATATCTGCCGTAGTATGATCAGCATGAGTGGTTCCAAAAATAGGAATATCCCTTTGTGTTTGTGCCCAGGCAGTTGCGTAAATGGAATGGGTATGAACAATACTTCCGATCTTAAGCCAGTGTTTATACAGAACGGCGTGCGTTAAAGTATCTGATGAGGGACGAAGTTTTCCTTCTACTGTTTTTCCATCCAGGTCAACGATCACCATTTTTTCGGGGGAGAGATCTTCGTAAGGAACACCACTTGGTTTGATAGCGAATACACCGAGGCTTCTGTCAACCACACTTACATTACCAAATGTGAACAAAACCAGGTTTAGTTTGGGTAATTGCATATTGGCTTTGTAAGCAACTTCCTGTATGTGTTGATATTTCATCGGCAAATTTGAAAATATGCAAATTTGAAAATTCAAAAATGGGGATTCGATCATTTTCAAATCTTCAAATTAGGAATTTATCTCTTCACAAGATAGTTTGTTGTTCGATAAATGCCCCCAATCGGGTATAGTTTTGGTATCTTTTTTCATAGATGGCTACGCGGGACGGAGCAGGATGGTAAACCGCGTCAAAACCCTGTCCCATGGCAGCCATCGCATCCTCCACTTTCGGATAGATACCGGCAGCCGTAGCAGCAAACATAGCAGCACCCAGGGCACAGGTTTGTTCACTTTTGTGAATCCGGATGGGCATATTCATCACATCGGCCATCATTTGCATGATAAAGGATGATTTTTTTGCCACCCCTCCTAACCCGATCAGACCTTTTACCGGGATACCTTCTTCGCGGAAGCGATCCACAATTTTACGGGCGCCGAAACAGGTGGCTTCTGCCAGTGCTTTAAAAACATGTGGCGCATCACTGGCAAGATTCAATCCTGCAAACGCTCCTTTCAATAATTGATTGGCATCGGGTGTGCGTCGGCCGTTAAGCCAATCAATAGCTAATTCATCCTCTTCCTGTAAAGGCAATAGAGCTGCATGCTTGCTTAATTCTGCAATCAGCTTATCGTGGACTTCTGCCTGTATTTTTTCTAGGGTGGATTGATCAACAATGGTTGTATTAGCCAAAATATTTTTCAACGGCCATTCCAGTAAGTTCCTGAACCATGCATAGGCATCACCGAAAGCAGATTGCCCCGCTTCCATCCCCATCATACCGGGAATGATGGAACCGGGCACCTGGCCACAGATGCCTTTTACCAGTTTGCCTTTTACTTCATCAATCGGTGCTACCAGCATATCGCAGGTAGACGTGCCCATTACTTTGCTCAGATGATACGGTTCTATTTGTCCGCCAACTGCGCCCATATGGCAATCAAAAGCGCCAATACCCACGATTACCGTTGATGATAGACCTAATTTTTGGGCCCATTCAGTTGAGAGATGACCAACCGCTTTATCAGCAGCATAGGTATCTGTAAATAATTTCTGTGTGAACCCTTTTAATAAGGGATCCCATGAACTGAAGAATTCATCCGGGGGCAATCCGTTAAATGCTTCTGCCCATAAGCTTTTATGGCCTGCACTGCAAACGCCTCTTTTCATTTGATGGACATCATTACCACCGGTAAGCAGAAAAGGGATCCAATCGCAATGTTCTACCCAGGAATAACAATGCTTTCTCACCAATTCATCCTCGCGTAACATATGCAAGAGTTTTGCCCAAAACCATTCTGATGAATAGATCCCACCCACAAACTGCAAATAATTAATGTCAAACTTTTGTGCATGCTGATTTAACTCCGCCGCTTCTTTTACCGAAGTATGGTCTTTCCACAATACAAACATGGCATTGGGGTTGTCTTCAAATGCGGGCAATAAAGCAAGCGGGGTGCCAGATGCATCAACGGCAATGGGTGTGGAACCCGTGGTATCAACCGAAATCCCTTTTACATCAGCAGCAATTAGGGGGCCGGCTTTTTGCAAACAGGCTGTAATGGTATATTCTAAGCCTTCCACATAATCCAGCGGATGTTGCCTGAACTGGTTATGCGATGGATTGCAGTACAAACCTTTTTTCCAGCGGGGATAATAAAAAATAGAGGAGGATACTTCTTCGCCATTAGCGGCATTTACGAGAATGGAACGTACAGAATCGGTTCCGAAATCAACACCTATCACATAGTTATCCTTTTTCATACATTGGTCTTAGTCAAACAATTTGGCAAGTTGAAGGTCATGATAATCGCTGATAAAACCATCAATATTATCATATGCCCCAAACTCTTCTCTGGTATGCATCGTGGTTAATACCACGCAACGCATGCCGGCATTTTTAGCCGCTTCTACCCCCTTGGGTGCATCTTCAAAAACAATACAGTTTTTGGCAGGCATACCAAGTTGTTCGGCACATGCTAAATACGTTTCAGGATGGGGCTTACTTTCTTTAACAGATTCAGCACTGATGATGACTGGAAAATAATGTCGCAGACCCAACCCATCCAATACAAAATCAATATTAAACAGGATGGCTGCCGAACCAATGGCCATCGGAATTTTTTGCCGATATGCTGTTGATAAGAAGGTATCCAGTCCGGGAATTAATGTCAACAAGGGTTTGAACTGTTGCTGGTATTCGGCTTCTTTGGCATAACTCATGGATGTTTTTTCTTCTTCAGAAAACCTTCCCGGGAAAACACGTTCCAGCAATTCGCCGTTCTTGCCATAACATTCCTTTTTCACATCTGCCATACTGATATTGGCGCCAAGATTGTTCAGGATCTTATGCCAGGCCCTGATATGAAAATCCATATCGTCTATCATGGTTCCATTCAGGTCGAATAGGAATGCTTTTTTGTTCGTCATTCTTTTTTCACAAATTACGATAAAGAATAAGGCAATAGTTATCAGCTGTCAGAAACAATCCCCGACAGCTGACAACTATCACCCGCACCAATACTAAATAAACCGGTTGATCAGATTCTCCAGGTATTCCTGTTTACCACTAATCACAGAAGGCTCTCCATTGGCGATAGCAAAATCGCGCAGGTCTTCGAGGGTTAGTTTACCTTCTTCAAACGCTTTACCGGTGCCGCTGTCATACGATGCATAGCGGTCGGCCCTTACTTTTTTGTAATCAGAATTTTGTAAGACCGCATCAGCCACGATCAATGCACGGGCAAAAATATCCATACCGCCAACATGCGCATAGAACAGATCCGCAGGATCGGTTGAATTTCTTCTGCGTTTGGCGTCGAAGTTAATACCACCGCCAGCAAAACCACCGGCTTCTAAAATTACCAGCATGGTTTCTGCGAGTTCATTAATGTTGTTAGGGAACTGATCCGTATCCCAGCCGTTCTGGTAATCGCCACGGTTCGCATCCATACTGCCTAAAGCACCTGCGTCTGCTGCTACCTGCAATTCATGCTGGAATGTATGCCCGGCAAGGGTTGCATGGTTAACTTCAATATTCAATTTAAAATCATTGAGCAAATCATATTGACGCAAAAAACCGATCACCGTTTCGCTGTCATAATCATATTGGTGCTTGCTGGGTTCACAAGGTTTGGGTTCGATAAAGAAAGTTCCTTTAAAACCATTTCTTCTTGCATAATCTTTTGCGGTGTGCAGGAATTTAGCGAGATGCTCTTTTTCACGTTTCATATTCGTATTCAGCAAACTCATATATCCTTCCCGTCCGCCCCAGAACACATAGTTCTCTCCACCCAGTTCAATGGTGGCATCCAGTGCTGCTTTTACCTGTGCGCCTCCGTGTGCCAGTACATGAAAATCGGGATTGGTAGCCGCCCCGTTCATATAACGCCTGTTGCTGAAGAGGTTGGCTGTACCCCATAATAATTTAACCCCACTGGCCGCCTGTTTTTGTTTGGCATAGGCTACCAATGCCTGCAGCCTTCTTTCATTTTCTTTGATATCATTGGTATAGTCTACCACATCCACATCGTGAAAACAGTAATACGGCATATTCATTTTGGTAATGAATTCAAAAGCCGCATCCATTTTATCTTTTGCTCTTTCCACCGCGTCTGGTTTCTCGTTCCATGGATAAATATGTGTTGGCTCCCCAAAAGGATCGCCGCCATTGCCTACAAATGAATGCCAGTAAGCACAGGCAAATCGTAACCAGTCTTTCATGGGTTTACACGCCACTACTTTTGATTCGTCATACCAACGAAAAGCAAGCGGGTTATCGCTTCCGGTGCCTTCGTATTTTATCTGTCCTATCTCTTTAAAAAAGGCTTTATCGCCTGTTACAATGTTCATGGTCTTCGGTTTTATTGTAAAGAATTATCATTTCCTGATTTGATCATGCAATAATTTTTCCCAATCATGGTACAGGCTGTTGTATTCAGCCGTTACGGTAGGTTCAATATATTGCAAACGTTTACTGTTTTGAAAGGCTTCTTTGGCATTACTGAAAATATCGGCACCCAGTCCGGCACCAATGGCGGCACCCACACTGCCATCACAATCATATAATTCAACGGGAACACCTGTTGCATTTACAAATGATTCGATGAATACATCACTCAGGAATAAATTGGCCCTTCCTGCACGGATCACAGAAGGTTGTAAACCATTCTCGCGCATAATATCCAATCCATACCTAAAAGCGAAAGCAATGCCTTCCTGTGCGGCACGGTATATATGCGCAGGAGTATGTTTGTATAAATCAATATTATTGATGTGCGCATTCACCGTTGCATTATTTAACATACGTTCGGCGCCATTGCCAAACGGCAATATGTGTAATCCATCACTTCCTGCATTGATCTTTCGGGCTGCATCATTCATCTGGCTGTAACTGAGTTGTGCACCGGTGATGGTTCGTACCCAGTTATTCATGATGCCTGTTCCATTAATGCATAGTAAAATACCCAGGCGTTTTAAGGAAGAAGTATGGTTCACATGTGCAAATGTATTTACCCGCGAAAATTTATCAAAAGCCAAAACATCACTCACGCTATAAATAACGCCTGAAGTGCCTGCTGTGGCGGCTACTTCTCCCGGTTCCAGTACATTTAGTGAAAGCGCATTGTTCTGCTGGTCACCTGCTTTATACGCAATAGGAATGCCTGCTTGTAAGGATAATTCCGCAGCCACCTCTTCTTTCAAAAATCCATGTGTTTCAAAAACTTTTTTTATAGTCGGGATTATTTTTTCATCAAAGCCAAAATAATCAAACACATCTTTTGATAATGTATTCTCTGCAAAATCCCAGAAGATGCCTTCAGATAAAGCGGAGATCGTTGTGGTGGTTTGCCCGCTGAATTTCATGGCAATAAAATCGCCCGGCAACAGGATCTTATCGATCTTTTTATACACAGCCGGTTCATTGGCTTTTACCCAGGCCAATTTGGAAGCGGTAAAATTTCCGGGTGAATTGAGCAGGTGTGATAAACATTTTTCTTCCCCTATTTTTTCGAAAGCTTCCTTACCAATATTTACAGAGCGGCTATCGCACCAGATAATACTATCGCGCAGTACCCGCTGTTCTTTATCCACCAAGACCAAACCATGCATCTGGTAAGCAATACCGATGGCGCCGATATCTTTCGGATCATATTTTTTGCTGGCATTGGCTTGTAAGATGGCTTCCTGCACATGGAGCCACCACATTTCGGGCGATTGCTCTGCCCAGCCGGGTTGCAAGGCCGTAATACCGGTTTCTGTTTCGGGGTATTGGGCAGATACAACAGCCTGCTGTGTAGCCGCATCCACTACAGAAATTTTGATCGAAGAAGTACCAACATCTATCCCTAATAATAACATGTATGCTGTGTTTTGTTTGTCTGTCTGTTATGGCACTTGTTATGGTTTCACAACAATTCCTATATGCTTTCGGCCGGTCAATATACGGCATTATTGTGTATACAAACCACCGGGAATTGCTTCCCGGTGGGAAAACTGCCAATGACTGTTTATTTTTTATCTAAACTGCCTAAAATCATCTGATTCCCTATCGTATCAGGAGCGTAAAACAGGTACTAAATTTATTTTTTTTGAATGATTCTTTCTGACTGATTTACTATTTCTTTTTCGTTATTTTTTACTTAGGCTTTTATCGGCAACCCTGATAAAAATAAGCCGGTTGAGAACGGATGACAGGTATTTCGGTATGCTGTCGGAAAGCGATTTCCCCATCTTCAGTCATTCCTATATGTTTTACCTGAGGTAAAGTGGCAGAATACCTTTTCGCTTGTATTCTGCCACTGTTATCCTTTAACAAAAAACTGTTCCCATTTTATTTAGTACCCGGGGTTTTGTGGAAAGGCCGGCCCCTCAACTACCCTGTCAATCTGGGTTTGCGGTATGGGTCTTAATACATGAAAAGGTTTGATATTGGTTGCCGCTTCCGGATTCCAAAGTGTTACACGGCTGATCAGGGATTTGGTACGAACCAGGTCCAGCCAACGCTGCCATTCGCCAAAGGTTTCACGGCTGCGTTCATCCAGGATGAAATCAAGGGTCACATCTGCTGCAGTAATCGTGAGTGCCAGCACAGCTGCTGCATTTTGCGCCGCCGTGTTGGTTTTACGATACGCGGCCCTTTGCCTTACCACATTCAGCATTGCTGCAGCTTCCGGTAATTTGCCATCTTTAAAGTAGGCTTCCGCCGCGATAAGATAAACATCAGAGAAACGATACAATACAACCGGTCTTGTGGAAGGATCATTAAAATTTGAACCCCTGCTTGGATCCATGAATTTTTTCACAGAAGGGAAATAGGTATTTGACCAAAGACTTGGCGGAATGATGATACCTTTAAAAGGAGTCGTGCCGTTAAACTGCGGCGCACCGGTTATTTCTGTATCGGGGATCCATACCGCAGTATCCACACCAGGTACCATAGTATAAGAAATACCACGTGTATTACCGGCTGCCGCAGCCGAATTGGAGGTGGCTGTATTCGATATCCATACTTTCTGGAAAGTATTATCGTAACGTGAATCATTGGTTCTGTTCACAAATGCCTGATCCAGTAAATAACGTTTGCCTGCATTTACACCGCTGGCGATGAGCGCACTGTTAGGACGTGTTCGGATAAACGGACGGCCATTGGCTGCATCACGGATCATATCAGAAGTTCCATTATTCACCAATATACCGGATGCATTCTTGTTTGAATTGATACCGCTGTTGGACGGATAGTTCCAGATATAGAACCAGGGTGTTAAGTTTTGTGCACCGCCACCTGCTGCTGCGCCGCCTACCGTATATTGACCGTATTTAGGATCGCTGGTATGATCACTTACAAACATGGTTTCTTTACCATAATCATTGGCCGGAACAAAGGCATCGCCATAATCCTGCCACAGATCCAGGCCGTAGCTTGCTTTGTTAGTGATAATGCCACTTGCAATGGTCCATGCCTGTTGAAAATCTGCCTGTGTATTATTCAGCCAGCCCCTTGTTAAATACACTTTCGCTAACAGGTATAAAGCAACGGGTTTGGTTGCTGCCTTACCCAGGAAAGGATCTGTGGGGGTGTTGGGAAGATCAACGGATGCTTCTGTAAGGTCTTTGATGATTTGTGCATACACATCCGCTACCGGCTGGCGCGAATCGGCCTGAGAAGGCGCCGTAATGAAGGTTAGGTGCAAAGGCACATCTCCAAAAAATTGAACCAAATGGAAATACCAGAAAGCGCGCAGGAATTTAGCCTGTGCCAGATATTGTTTCCTGGTTGCATCTGGTAAGTCGATAGACTGTCCATACTGCAATACACCATTAAGGGTATTGATATCGGTGTATGCCGTATTCCACCAGCCTTCTATCGTTGAGCTGGTTAACCCATTGTAATTGTACAAAGGTAAAGCGCTGGCACTGGCGCCGGCCAAATGCTCATCGGTACCGGCAACCATTTGTGCACTAAACCCTTCTGTGCCCCAGGCACTGCGGATATCATTGTATACACCCGAGATACCGCCGAGTACCCCTGCTGGACTGTTAAAGAAAGAAGGAACGATACTCGATTGCGGATGCTCTTCGAGTAATTTCTGACAACTGTTCGTAAGCATCGTAGCGCCTATGAGCAGGGCTGTATAAAATATTTTATGATAGCGTTTCATATGTTATCTGTTTTATTCGTTTAGAATTTTACATTCACACCAATCGTGAATTGACGTAATGAAGGGTTATTAGCATTAACACTGATCTGGCGTGAAGGCACACCGGCATCAGAACCTGCTGCCGCTACAGAACCACCATAACCGTTTCCTTCCGGATCAGGCCCAAAGCCATCCCTTACAAATGGCGCATAAATAATAAACGGATTGGTTGTATTCAGATAAACACGTAATGAACTGATACCCGCTCTCTTTAATGCCGAAACCGGTATCTCGTAACCAATGTTGATACTTCTGCATTTGATAAACGATCCATCCCGGTATCCGAGTGTTGAACCAAACAATAGCCTGTCGGTTCCGGCATCCGGCGCAGGGAATGCATCGGTTGCATTGCTGCGTGTCCAGTAATCCGTACGCAACTGGTTCACACGCCCCTGGTTGAAAAATGGATAGCCCTGTGCACCACCATCGGCAGTGAGGTAAGGAACCAATACTTTCATTCCCATCCTTGCAAAAATCACGATCGACATATCAAATCCTTTATAGTTAAAGCGGTTGGTAATGCCCCCCTCCCATTGTGGCTGGAAGTTTCCGAGGATCTGCCTATCATTCGCATCAATTTTTCCATCACCATTCAGATC
Organism: uncultured Sediminibacterium sp.; assembly: GCA_964519475.1. Classification (GTDB taxonomy): domain Bacteria; phylum Bacteroidota; class Bacteroidia; order Chitinophagales; family Chitinophagaceae; genus Sediminibacterium. Next base: position 25,028 of record CAZFKE010000022.1, on the reverse strand, counting down.
CTGCGCACGGATCTGTCCGGGATACTGCACCGGCGAAGTTTGGGCCGCCAGTAACCCTTTTGCAGAATCAGTTAATTGCCAGATACCTATTTTTCTTACATCATAAATAACGGTAAGCGGTTGTCCGACAAACCAACCATTGCCCTTATTTTCCTTTTCTGCCACAGTGGTTAACTGTGTGATCTTTTCACGGTTGAAATAAAAATTCAAATCTGTACTCCAGGTAAACCCACTGCGTGTTTGAATATTCAGGCTACTCAGGCTGATCTCAATACCACTACCCTGCGTTTTTCCTAAATTCTTCAAAGTACTTCCCGCACCATTACTGGCAGGTAGGTTTACAGACAACAAAATGTCTTTGGTATTTTGCTTATATACTTCCACAGAACCCGTGATCCTGTTCTTTAGTAAACCGAAATCAATACCAATATTGGTTTGTGAAGTTGACTGCCAGGTTAAACTTTTATTAGCCAATGAGGTAACGGTATAGGCCAACTGTTGCCCGGAAGTACTCTGACCAAAATTATAGGTACTGGCAGATAATGCACCTAAGGTTGCATAAGCACCCACGTTTCTGTTACCGGAAATACCCCATCCACCCCTTAATTTCAGGGTGGAAATAAAGTTTACCGACTTCATGAATTTTTCATTCGCCATATTCCATCCGATGGCAAATGCGGGATAGGTAAAATACTGGTAGCCCGGAGATAAGTTGGAAGAACCATCCACCCGTACCGTAGCCGTTAAGAGATACCGGTTATCATACCCGTAATTAGCCCTGCCCATATAAGATACAAGGCCCGACTCTGAGAAGTTGCCGGCACTAACGGTTGGTTGTCCGCTGGCCAATCCAAAATTCGAACTCTGTATATAATCTGCCGGTACGCCGGTAACATTAAAACCGCTGCCCTGGTTATGGTCTTTCGTTACTTCAAACAAACCCGTCAGGTCTAACCTGTGTTTTTGTTTGAATACTTTATTATACGAAACAATGTTCTGGATATTGTAACTCCAGCTTTCTGAATTGCTCACGTTTGCATTAGAGGAACTTTGCGCAGTAGATGAATTTGTATAAGTAAGCGGGCCATTATATCCATTACCGTTAGACTGGCTATAATCCAATCCAACATTCAAACGATATTTCAATCCTTCCATAATCTGCACCTCTCCATATAAACTGTTGAATGAACGCAGTCTCCTGTTACGTGCCAGAATGGAGCTGGCTTTTGTGATCAGGGTTAAAGGGCTTACTGTTGCCGCATCAATAGAACCTGCGGCAGGATTGATGTTTACCGTTCCGTCTGCATTATAGGGAGAGGCTAGTGGCGTAAGGCGTAACAAACCGCCGGGCACACCGCCACCGCCGGGTGTATTGGAATAACTCAAAGTATTAATGGTATTCAACCCGATCTTCACACGGCTACTCACGCGGTGATCGATAGTTGAACGCAGGGAATATCTTTCATACTTCTGATTAGGTATAATACCCGTTTCATTATAGTATCCCCCACTTAATCCGTATTGGGTTCCTTCCGTTCCGCCGGAAAGGCCGAGTTGGTGACTGGTTGTAAATCCATGCTGGTAAAGAAGATCCTGCCAGTTAGTAGAAATATTCGCAGCCAGTGCATCTTTCTCCGCCTGTGTTAACAGGTAAGAAGAAGTACCGCCACTGGTAGGCCAGTTGGAACGGTTATACAAAGCCGCATCTGTTTTAAACTGTGCATATTCAGTACCATTCATCACATTGTATTTTCCCATCACACTGGAAACACCATGAAAAGCATCATAACTTAAAACCGCTTTACCGGTTCTTCCCCGTTTGGTGCTGATCAGGATTACACCGCCTGCACCTCTTGCTCCATAGATCGCGGTAGCAGAAGCGTCTTTCAATATTTCCATACTGGCAACATCGTCCGGTGCAATATCATTAATGCTTCCGCCAAATGGGATTCCATCAACTACCAATAAAGGGCCGTCCAATGCATCACTGGATCCTGATGAGCTGGTGATGGTTCTGTTACCACGGATACGGATTTGTCCGCTACCACCCGGTGTTGAACTATTGCTTACAATATCCACACCGGCAGTACGTCCTTTTAGCTGTGCAATCAAGTTCGGAGCGGGCACTTCGCGCAAGGTTTCTCCCTTAATAGACACCACAGAACCCGTAACATCTTTCTTACGTTGTGTTCCGTAACCCACTACGATTACCTGGTCCAGGTCTTTGTTATTCAGTTCCAGTTGTGTATTCACAGTATTACTGCTTGCCGTTATCCTGATCTCTTTGGCTTCATAGCCAACATAAGAAATTACCAATATTCCGTTATTAGCAACAGAAATACTATAATCGCCTTTTGCATCCGAGTTTACGCCGGTGCTGGTTCCTTTGATCAACACGGAAGCACCGGCGATGGCATCTCCTTTTTCATTGGTCACATGCCCCTTAACTATTTTCTTTTGTGTCTGGGCATACAGGCTGTTTGCAGGTACCATCATTATTAGCACGGCTGATAGAAGCAGGGCGGGTATCAAACACATTGGCCTGAGCAATACCTGTACCGTTTTTGCAGATTGCCGCATGAGCAATAATTTCATAAAAGTTTGTTTAGTTGAGATGAATGAATAGCCATTACCTTATCGAATGACCAGTTTTACTGCAATACCACGCAGTGCCTGTAAAAGAAATCAGGAGGGATCAGCTAGTATTATGCATAAGGCAATCGAGATGGTTAGGGCAGTTTGTAATGGGTTTTCTTATGGCTACTTTTATTGGCTTGTTGGTGTTTGATCAATGCCTGTGAAAAAGTATTTATTTTATTAAATTTCAATCGGTTGCATATTGTAAAATAGGGTAAAAGGCATTAAATGCCCTACCTGTATGCTATCTGAAAACAGCGTTTTTTATTCCTAAGACCAATTTTTGTGAATCCTGCACCCGAATGGGTAACGGTTGTAAATACAAGAAAGCTGCTGCATTGCTGCGAAAAAGCGTAAAGACTGTTATTTTCTGAATAAACGATGGAAAGCTGTAACAGCAAAGGCTTACAAAAGATGTGTAAACAAATATATTAACGGGAATCTTACCTGCACTGCATTTGCCGCGAAATATAGACTGCATTTTCTGCATGGAAACAATCGTTTTAGAACAGCAAAAGCGAAGACTTTTCCTGATTCGGGAACCAATATCGGAACATTTTTTCAAATTGCAACCGATTGCATAATATTTTTTTAAAAAAGGATAGCTTACTTTCATAACAGAGCGTAAAGCATGTCTACAGAAAAGGAAATCACGATATATGATATAGCCCGGCAATTAAATATATCAGCCGCTACGGTAAGCCGTGGGTTGAAAGATCATCCGGGGATCAACAAAACCACACGCAAGAAGATCCAGGACCTTGCCAGACAACTGGGTTATCGCTCCAACACTTTTGCCAGTAACCTCCGTAAAAAGAATACACGCACCATTGGCGTAATTGTTCCCAGGCTGAGCAGTTATTTTATGTCGAATGTACTGGCAGGCATGGAGCATATTGCTTCTGCAGAAGGGTATAACCTGATCATAAGCCAGTCACTGGAAACGCTGAAAAAAGAAATGGCCAATGCACTAACCATGTTTAATAGCCGCGTAGACGGCCTGCTGGTATCCTTATCCGGCGAAACGGAAAATATAAATCATTTCGAGCCTTTTCTCAAAAAGAAGATACCCCTGATCTTTTTCGACAGGATAAAAGAACATGACTGTTGCATGGGTATTATCATAGACAATTACAAATCAGCCTATGAAGCTACCAGCCATCTGCTGGAACAGGGTTATAAACGAATCCTGCATATTTGCGGAAATACCACCAGCCAGGTATATGCAGAAAGATTACGCGGATATAAACAGGCTTTGACAGATCATAAGATCGCAATTGATGCAAAGCTCATCCTCAGCAGTAACCTCAGCGAAGATGCCGGTATGGAAGCTGCAGCTTATATTCTGAAAATGAAACAAAGACCCGATGCTGTGTTCTCGGCCAACGATGCCTGTGCCGTATACTGTATGAGAGCCTTACAACAGGCAGGTATACAGATCCCACGCGATATTGCCTTTGTAGGTTTTAACAACGATCCGATGAGCAAAGTGGTGGAACCCAACCTGACCACCGTTAACTACCCGGGTTATGCAATGGGAGAAGCCGCAGCCACACAGCTGATCAACCACCTGGCAGGTGCTTCCAGCCTGAGTGCAACCAATATCATCATTTTGCGTTCTGAACTCATTATCCGCGAATCATCTATGAAAAAGAATACAAAAAGCTGAGCTTTTTTTTATTTTACGCCTATATTGCAACCGATTGTATTTTATGAGGCGGGAAAAGGAAATAACCATCTACGATATTGCCAAACAACTCGACCTCTCGGCCGCCACAGTAAGCCGTGCCTTAAAAGACCATCCCGCGATCAATAAACACACCAAGAAAAAGATCACAGACCTGGCAGAGAAACTGGGTTATCGTTCCAATAATTTTGCCAGCAACCTCAGAAGACAACGTACCAATACCATTGGTGTGATGGTGCATGAATTGAGAAGCCAGTTCATGACATCGGTATTGGCAGGTATTGAAAAGATCAGTACCGAGGCCAATTATGATCTGATCATTGCACACTCTTCAGAAACCTTTAAAAAAGAAGCAGCCAACGCACAAAACCTTTTTCACAAAAGAGTGGATGGCGTAATTGCTTCACTGGCTTTTGACACAGAAGACCTCTCGCATTTTAAGCCTTTTGAAAGAAAAGGTATCCCCGTTATTTTCTTTGACCGTGTATTTGAAGACAGCGAAGGCGCCAAAGTGATCATCAATAACCGAAAAGCGGGATATGAAGCCACCGCGCATTTAATAGAGCAAGGCTGTAAACGCATTGCGCATATTACCGCCAACCTGAAACGGAATGTATACGCAGAACGTTTAAAGGGCTACCAGCAGGCATTAACAGAGCATGGCCTGAAATACATCGATAAATACGTGATCGTTGATGACCTGAGTGAAGAAGCCAGTATCCATTCTGCCCGGAAGATCCTCGCCATGAAACCCATGCCGGACGGTATTTTTATTACCAATGATTTTTGTGCAGCGGTTTGTATTCAAACACTGAAAGAAGCGGGTATCCGTATCCCGGAAGATATTGCAGTAGTAGGGTTTAATAACGATGTCATCAGCAAAATCATTGAACCGAAATTAAGCACCATCAATTACCCGGGTAATGAAATTGGCGAGATCGTGGCACGCAACCTGATTAATCATTTACAGGGAAATACCAATATACACCTGACCAATACCATTATTATCAAATCAGAATTGATCATACGGGAATCATCGAAGAAAAAGAAGGCATAAAACCTAAAAAAGGATACACATGAAAAAACAATTGTGTTCACTGTTGCTACTCTTTTTCCTTTGTATGAACCCGCTTCAGGCAGAAGATGGTTATCGTTTATGGCTCAGGTACGATAAGATCAGTGATCAGAATATACTGGCCACTTATAAAACACAATTATCCGGGTTATTAATAGAAGGCAAATCCCCTACCCTTGGCGTTATTAAAGATGAATTGATTAATGGCCTTTCCGGATTATTGGATTCGAAATTCAGTTTGCTATCTTCCTTGCAGGAACACAGTCTTGTTATTGGCACACCCGGCTCTTCAAAAACTATTGCTTCACTACCCCTTCCATTAGACAAATTAAAGGCAGATGGCTTTCTGATCACCACCCAAAAAATAGCGGGCAAAAATTGTATCATCATCACTGCACAAACAGAAACAGGCGTTCTCTATGGCAGTTTTCATTTTTTACAATTACTCCAAACACATAAAAGTATTGCACAACTCAATATCCTAAGTTCTCCAAAAATCCAATACCGGTTATTAGATCATTGGGATAATATGAACCGGACTGTTGAAAGAGGCTATGCCGGCTTCTCTATCTGGAACTGGCATTTACTGCCGGGTTATATTGACCAACGATACAAAGACTATGCAAGAGCCAATGCATCTATCGGTATCAACGGAACCGTGGTGAACAATGTAAATGCCAATGCGCTGATGTTTACGAAAGAATATTTAACAAAAGTCGCCGCGCTGGCTGATGTATTCAGGCCTTACGGAATAAAAATATTTCTTTCTGCCAAATTCAGTGCGCCCATTGAGATAGGAAAATTAAAAACCGCTGATCCTTTTGATGATACCGTAAAAGATTGGTGGCGCAAAAAAGTAGATGAAATCTATGGTTATATTCCTGACTTTGGGGGCTTTCTCGTAAAAGCGAATTCAGAAGGCCAGCCCGGCCCGCAAAATTATAAACGATCGCATGCAGACGGCGCCAATATGCTGGCCGATGCTTTGGCGCCGCATAAGGGCATTGTAATGTGGCGTGCATTTGTATATAGTAATGAAACACCTACCGACAGAACAAAACAGGCTTATGATGAGTTCAGGCCTTTTGACGGCGCTTTCAAAAACAATGTAATGGTACAGGTTAAAAATGGCCCATTGGATTTCCAGCCAAGAGAACCCTTTCATCCATTATTCGGCGCCATGCCAAAAACACCTGTGATGATGGAATTCCAGCTTACCCAGGAATATTTGGGGCAAGGCACTCAACTGGTTTACGAAGCCCCTTTAATGAAAGAAGTATTGGACGCAGATACCTATGCAAACGGTAAAGGAACCCCAGTTACAAAAATTATTGATGGAACGGCAGAACATCATTCGCTAACAGGTATTGCGGGTGTAAGTAATATTGGTGATGAAAGAAACTGGTGCGGGCATCCTTTTGCACAATCCAACTGGTATGCATTCGGGAAACTTGCATGGGATCATAGTGTAACATCTGAACAAATTGCAGACGACTGGATACGCATGACATTCAGCAACGATACAACTTTTGTACGTACCACAAAAAAGATCATGCTTGGTTCCAGGGAAGCCGCCGTACATTATATGACGCCATTGGGGTTACACCATATTATGGGTGACGGTCACCATTACGGCCCTTCCCCATGGTCTGATAAATTGGGTCGTGCAGACTGGAATCCTGTTTATTATCATCGTGCAGATGCGAGGGGGATTGGATTTGATAGAACTGCAAATGGCAGTAATGCCCTTGAACAATATGCACCGGAAGTTAGGAAGATCTATGAAGATCCCGCTACTTGCCCGGAAGATTATTTGTTGTGGTTTCATCATGTTGCCTGGAACCGCAAAATGAGATCCGGTAAAACCCTATGGGAAGAACTCTGTACCAAATATTATTCCGGTGTAAATGATGTACGTTCTATGCAGCAGAGCTGGGATAGTATGAAAGGATTGATTGATGCAGAACAATTTGATCATGTGAAGATGTTATTGGCGGTACAGGAAAAAGAAGCGGTATGGTGGAGAAATGCATGCCTCTTATATTTCCAAACTTTCTCTAAAATGCCTTTACCAACAGGCATAGAACAACCTGATCATACCCTTGATTATTATAAAAGTTTACGGTTTCAGTTTGTTCCCGGTAACGGTGGCAATAATTGAGAACTAAGCGACTAACACTGTCATATGAAAAAGAAATGCTTACTGCTGTCTTGTGCATGGTTGTTGCTTGTACAATTACCTGCACAAACTGTATCAGATAAAAAAACACCCACATCATTTGCGATTGTCAGCAGCACAGAAGCGATTCCCATATTAGTAGATGAACAGGACCATTGGCTGCTGCAAAAAGCGGCTTCCTTTTTGCAGGCCGATATGGAAAGTGTGACCGGCAGGCAACCGAAGATTATTCATAAAGCATCTTCATCAACAAAGCATTGTATCCTGATTGGATCCATCGATCAATCAGCTTTGATAGCTGAACTGATCAGGAATAAAAAAATACAAATTGACAGCCTTACAGGTAAATGGGAAGCCGGCCTCACACAGATCGTAAACAATCCATTCCCCGGAATAGAAAAAGCATTAGTGATAACGGGCAGCGACAGAAGAGGAACCGCATTCGGCGTATTTGAATTATCTAAACAAATGGGCGTTTCGCCCTGGTATTGGTGGGCAGATGTTCCGGTGAAGAAGAAAAAGGAACTTTACATTTCTAATACCATTCATTTACAAGACAGGCCATTGGTGAAATACCGAGGTATCTTTATCAATGATGAAGCCCCGGCATTCTCCGGCTGGACAAAAGAAAAGTTCGGTGGTGTAAATCATGGGGTGTATGAAAAGATATTTGAATTATTACTTCGTTTAAAAGCGAATTATTTATGGCCTGCCATGTGGGGTAATGCTTTTGCAGATGATGATACCTTGAACCCTGTACTAGCGGATAAATATGGTATCGTAATCAGCAACTCACACCATGAACCCATGCTGCGTGCACAACAGGAATGGAAACGCTACGGCAGGGGTGCATGGAATTATCAAACCAATGATTCTGTTCTTCGTGCATTCTGGAGAAAAGGAATACAGAATATGGGCAACCATGAAAGTGTTGTAAGTATGGGGATGCGGGGCGATGGCGATATGCCCATGACACAGGGAAGTAATATTGCATTGCTGGAAAAAATTGTAGCCGATCAAAGAAAAATTATAGAAGAGGTAACAGGCAAGCCTGCATCAGCCACAGCACAATCCTGGGCATTGTATAAAGAGGTGCAGGATTATTACGATAAAGGCATGCGTGTGCCAGATGATATTACCTTATTATTATGTGATGATAACTGGGGCAACCTCCGTAAACTTCCCAAGCTTACAGATGCTCCACGTAAAGGAGGTTATGGAATCTACTACCATTTTGATTATGTAGGCGGACCAAGAAATTATAAATGGCTCAATACAAATCCGATTCCCAGAGTTTGGGAGCAGATGCATTTGGCCTATGAATATAATGTGCGGGATATCTGGGTGGTCAATGTGGGCGATATCAAACCGATGGAATTCCCTATTTCTTTTTTCCTGGATTATGCCTGGAACCCAACAAGGATAGGGCCTAGAGACTTGCAGAAGTACACAGAGAAATGGACGGCAGACCAGTTTGGAAGCAAATATGCAACTGAGATAGCAGATATCATTGCCAAATACAGCAAATATAACGGGCGGCGTAAACCTGAGCTGTTGGATGCCAATACCTATAGCGTAGAAAACTACCATGAATCAGCTTTGGCTATGCTTGATTTTCAAAATATAGTAAAGAAAGCTGAACAGATCAACCAAGCCCTTCCTGCTGAATACAAAGATGCTTTCTTTGAATTAGTGTTACACCCTGTAAAAGCCTGTTCTAATTTACAGGATTTATATACTGCGGTTGCTTATAACAAAATATATGCAGCAAAAAAATCGCCATTGGCCAACACTTATGCAGAGAATGCGAAACGTTTCTATATGAAAGATTCCCTGATTTCTTTAGAATACAATCATATAGCCAATGGCAAATGGAACCATATGATGGACCAAACACATATTGGTTATACTTACTGGCAACAACCACCGGTAAACCGTATGCCATTAGTACAATATGTCCCGGTTGATACTTCAAAGGAGAAAAGGTTCTTTGGAGAAACTACAACAGATACCGAGACAGTAGCAGATGAAGGACCTAATCCTATTAAGGGCAATGTATTTGTTCAGCGGGATACATATATTTCGATAGAAGCGGATCATTTCACAAAAGTTATTAATGGAAATAATATCAAATGGCAGGTATTACCAGATCATGGCCGAACAGGCAGCGCTATTACCATGATGCCGGTTACTGCTGCACAACAAACACCCGGTAACCAATCGCCGCATCTTGAATATGATATATATGTATACGATACAGGAACGGTAAAACTGCAGGCATATTTCTCCCCTACTTTAAATTTTAACAACGATGAAGGTTTGAAATATGCAATATCGATAGACAACGAGACGCCACAAATAGTTGTGATCAATAAAGATGACAACAACACACGTATTTGGGAAGGATGGGTTGCGAATAATATTATCATTAAAACAACTATACATAGGCTAACAACAGCAGGCAAACACACGATCAAATACTGGATGGTGAGCCCTGCAGTTGTATTACAAAAAATAGTAGGCGGTATGGGTGATGTAAAACCAAGCTATTTAGGGCCGCCTGAAACGAAGATCAACTCACTTAAAATAAAACATACCCATAACTAAATAAACCAGAAAACCATTTGCTATGCCATTAAAAATATTCTCAACTGCCTTATTATTCATAGCTGCCACTGCCTCAGCTCAGGAAAAAGGCACTTTAAAAAAGAAACCGATCTCTCAACCATTGGTCACACATATTTTTACTGCCGACCCTTCGGCACATGTGTTCAATGGAAAAATTTATGTGTACCCCTCACACGATTTTGAAGCGGGCATTAAAGAAGATGACCTGGGTAGTCATTTTGCCATGCGCGATTATCATATCCTGTCAATGGATTCCATTGGCGGAAAAGTAACAGACAACGGTATTGCCCTCGATATGAAAGATGTACCTTGGGCCGGCAGACAAATGTGGGCACCGGATGCGGCTTATAAAGACGGAACGTATTATCTCTACTTCCCGGTAAAAGACAAAACAGATGTATTTCATATGGGTGTGGCAAGCAGCAAGAGTCCTGTTGGCCCATTTAAAGCAGAGAAAGAACCCATGAAAGGAAGTTACAGTATCGACCCTGCTGTATTCAAAGACAGTGATGGCTCTTACTATATGTACTTTGGCGGTATCTGGGGCGGACAATTACAAAAATGGACAAATAATAAATACGCAGCTGATGCCCAACTCCGCAAACCCAACGAGGAAGCCATTCTGCCAAGGATTGCCAAATTAAGTGCGGATATGAAAAGCTTTGCTGAAGAAGTACGCAACGTGAAAATTATAGACGCTAATGGTAAACCTTTTCTGGAATCCAATAATGACAAGCGTTTTTTTGAAGCGTCATGGGTTCATAAATATAAAGGCAAATATTATTTCTCGTATTCAACCGGTGATACGCATAATATTTGTTATGCAGTTGGCGATAGTCCGTATGGGCCATTTACTTATAAAGGCATCGTTTTAAAACCTGTGGAAGGCTGGACCAATCACCATTCTATTGTAGAGATCAAAGGTAAATGGTATCTTTTTTATCATGATACACAGATCTCAGGCAAAACCCATCTTCGTAATGTAAAAGTAACCGAGTTAACATACAATCAGGATGGTACCATACAGACAATTGAAGCCTATAACTGAAATTAATAGCTAATACCTTAAACAACCTATATGAAAAAGATTTTTTTAATTATTTGTACATTTATTGCCATAAGCCTTTCAGCACAGAATATAATTTCTCTTCAGGCTGATAAAGGAACAGAGATCATCAACAAAAATATCTATGGTCATTTTGCCGAGCACCTTGGCCATTGCATTTATGGCGGCTTGTAT
>CAZFKE010000022.1:0-13496 GCA_964519475.1 uncultured Sediminibacterium sp. | reverse complement strand
GAAGGCATCCGCCTGGATGTACTGGATGCATTGAAGAAACTGAAAGTACCGGTATTGCGCTGGCCCGGTGGTTGTTTTGCGGATACTTACCATTGGAAAGATGGTATTGGGCCGAAAGAGAAACGCCCGTCTATGTTGAATGTATGGTGGGGCAATGTAAAAGAAGACAATAGTTTTGGCACGAATGAATTTCTGAATATGTGTGAGTTGTTAGGCGCAGAACCATATCTCAGTGGGAACGTAGGGAGTGGCACACCACAGGAATTGTCTGATTGGGTTAAATATACCATCCACCCCAATAACAGCAGCCCGATGCCCGATCTGCGACAGCAAAACGGACGCGCCAATCCATGGCATGTAAAATACTGGGGCATTGGCAATGAAGCATGGGGCTGTGGCGGTAATATGAAACCGGAATACTATGCAAATATCTATCGCCAATATGCTACATTCATGACCAATGGCGATCCAAAAGAAAAAATATTCAAAATAGCATCCGGCGCCAGTGATGCAGACTATAACTGGACGGAAGTATTGATGAGAGATATCCCGCACAATATGCTGGATGCTGTTGGCGTGCACCATTACTCGGTAATTGAATGGGGAAAGAAAGGCCCGGCTACCCATTTTACGGAAGAAGAATATTATACCACCATGCAAAGGGCTTTACAAATGGAAGAGCTGGTTAGCAAACATAGTGCGGTAATGGACAAATACGATCCAAAGAAAAGAGTAGCTATGGCAGTTGACGAATGGGGTGGATGGTATGATGTAGAACCGGGAACCAACGGCGCTTTCCTTTACCAACAGAATACGATGCGCGATGCTATGATCGCCGGAACCACCCTGAATATTTTCAATAACCATTGCGACCGTGTAAAGATGGCCAACCTGGCACAGATCGTAAACGTATTACAGGCAGTAATCCTTACCAATGATGAGAAGATTATCTTAACACCTACTTACCATGTAATGGAAATGTATAATGTACACCAGGATGCCACCATGCTTCCCGTCTCTGTAACAAGTAATGAGTACAAAATGGGTAAAGAAAAACTGAAAGCCATTTCAGCGTCCGCTTCAAAAGACAAGAACGGCCTTACCCATATTTCATTGGTAAATATTGACGCTAATAAAGAACAGGAAGTATCTGTCAATATCAGCGGCGCCAAATATACCAGTGTAAGCGGCAGGATCTTAACATCAGATAAGATCCAGAACTATAACAGTTTTGAAAATCCAAATAACATAAAGCCATCCGTATTCAACGGTGCAAGCCTTAACGGATCAACCTTACAAATCAAATTACCGCCATACGCTGTGGTGGTGCTGGAATTAAAATAGTTCATACTGCTATGAGAAAAATATTCTTTTTATTACTGGCTGCGGTCACAATAAGTTGTCAAAACAAAAAAGTATATCCAACCACCGGTGAGATCGAAAGGCTAGACTCATCTCTTGATAGTCTTATCACACCCAGTGCAAAACCAGAGATTATTGCAGATGGTCTTGACTGGAGCGAAGGGCCTTTATGGATAGAGAAAGAGCATATGCTTATTTTCTCAGATGTGCCACAGAATACTATCTATAAATGGACGGAAGAAAAAGGCAAAGAAATATACCTTACTCCATCCGGATATACTGATACTGCCAAACGTGGCGGCGAAACCGGCTCTAATGGATTAACACTGGACAATGCCGGCAACCTCATTCTCTGCCAGTGCGGTAACCGGCAGATAGCAAGGATGGATGCACCATTGAATAAACCATCGGCAAAATTTGTATCGATTGCGAATACCTATGCCGGTAAAAAATTTAACAGCCCGAATGATGTAATCTATAACAGCCAGGGAGAAGTATTTTTTACAGACCCGCCTTACGGTTTAGAAAAAAATATGGATGACCCAAAAAAAGAAATTCCATTCCAGGGCGTTTACAAAGTAAAGAAAAACGGCGATGTGCGATTACTTACCGATTCGCTCACCCGCCCTAACGGTATCCTTTTATTTCCTGGTGAAAAAACACTGCTGATCGCCAATTCAGACCCGGCTAAGCCCAATTGGTATGCATATGATATAGCTGCCAATGATAGTCTTACCAATGGCCGTATATTTTACAGCGCAGCCGGATACGACAGCAAACTAAAAGGCTTACCCGATGGAATGAAAGTAGATAAAACCGGAAATGTTTTTGCCACAGGCCCGGGTGGCGTATGGATATTTAATAAAGCCGGTAAACTGATCGGTAAGATAAAATTGCCGGAGGCTAGTTCTAACTGTGCTTTTTCTGCAGATGAAAAAATACTCTATATCACCAACGACATGTATGTATTGCGTTTACAAATGAGAAAATAATAAACCAGTATATGAGACTTTACAAAACCAGTTCAGGTATCATTATTGAAAAAAATGAAAAATTTTTTCTGCTTACAGAAATAGATTGGGATCTTTTGATAAACGACGATGCCCTTTTTGAAAAATTAAATACACTTACACAAACATTACCTGAAACAAACGTACCGGCGGCAGGCACTATTTTGCCGCCAATGCAAGGCCAGGAATTATGGGCCTGTGGTGTAACCTATCTGCGCAGCAAGATCGGGCGGGAAGAAGAATCCAAATCGGCCGGCGGCAGTGATTTCTATGGCCGGGTGTACCATGCAGAAAGACCGGAAGTATTTTTCAAAGCTACCGCTCACCGTGTGGTAGGACATGGCGATAAAGTAAATATCCGAAAGGATTCAACCTGGGATGTTCCCGAGCCTGAGCTCACACTTATGGTTACTTCCTCCGGAAAAATTGTAGGCTATACCATTGGAAATGATATGAGCAGCAGAAGTATTGAAGGTGAAAACCCTTTATACCTTCCTCAGGCAAAAACCTATGATGCCTGTGCTGCCGTTGGTCCCTGTATCTTTATTACCGATAAACCGATTCCGCCCAGTACCGTTATCAGCCTTGAGATCATAGGTAATGAAAAAATTGTCTTTACAGGTAATATAGAACTGAATAAGATGAAACGTACACCGGAGGAACTCGTATCTTATGTATACCGGGAATGTTCTTTTCCAAATGGCTGCCTGATCATGACAGGGACCGGGATTGTACCCGGCAATGATTTTTCATTAGTATCGAAAGACCAGGTTAATATTAAGATTGACCAGATAGGAACCCTAAGCAATACCGTACGTTAATAAAATATATCTTATGAAAAACCGATTCTTTACTGTTACCATAACCACAGTTATCCTTTGTGCTGCTGTAACGGGTACAGCAAAAATACATTCATACAGGAACACGATTCTCAATCCGGCCGATAGCAGTAAAGGCCTTAAAGATTATTTTGCCGGGTATTTTACAATGGGTGTTGCCGTATCGCCACGTTCAGTAAAAACAGATGAAGCAGGTTTAATCCTTAAGAACTTCAGCAGCATCACACCCGAGAATGCTATGAAGATGGGGCCGATACATCCGCGTGAAAATGAATATTTCTGGGGAGATGCAGATTCGATCGTTGCATTCGCTAAGAATAATCACCTGAAGATTCGCGGGCATAATCTCTGCTGGCACAACCAGGCGCCCCGCTGGATTTTTACCAATGCAGCAGGCGATACGGTAAGTAAAGAAGTATTATTACAAAGATTAAAAGAACATATCACAACAGTAGTTAACCGGTACAAAGGAAGTATTTATGCATGGGACGTGGTAAATGAAGCTATCTCTGATAAACCCGGTGAATACCTGCGTAACTCACCCTGGTTCAGGATCTGCGGTGAAGACTTTATAGCGAAAGCTTTTGAATATGCCCATGAAGCAGATCCTGATGCATTACTTTTTTACAATGATTATAATGAGATCAATCCCGTAAAAAGGGATAAGATCTATAAACTTGTAAAAAGTCTGAAAGATGCAGGAGTGCCTATTCATGGTATTGGCTTACAGGGCCACTGGGCCATTAACGAACCCTCTGAATCTGAACTTACCCATACGATAAAACAATTTGTTGATCTTGGATTGAAAATTCAGGTAACCGAACTCGATATTTCTGTTTACAACAAAGAACATGATGCGAGAGAAAGAAAAATGGAAGACAGCCATACAGAATTCACCCCTGAGAAAGAATCTGCACAAATAGACATGTATAAAAGATGTTTTACTGTATTTAAGAAGTATAAAAAACAGATTACCGGTATCACTTTCTGGAATATTTCTGACAGAAGCAGTTGGCTCGATAATTTTCCTGTTCGTGGAAGAAAGGATTATCCACTTTTGTTTGATAAGAACCTGCAACCGAAAAAAGCTTTCTGGGAGGTAGTGAATACGGTTCGCTGAGAAAAAAATAGTAAGACAGCGGGAGGGATCGAAACGGATCCCGCCCGCGGTCGTAAATAAGCGTATCATAAAATTACCGCTAAGACGGAATTTAATTGTGCAGATGTGAGATCGTTTCCTCCTGTGTCTTGATGGTTTCCGTTACCAGGTCATTAATAGAAATAATACCAGCCAGTTTTTGATTTTCAATAACAGGTAAATACCGGATATGGTTATCCGACATCAGCTGCATACAGGCTTCTATTGTATCTGATGATTGTACAGGCGGGAAATCCTTGGTCATAATCTCTCCTACAGGAGTATTACTGGAATGCCTTCCTTTTAAGATCACTTTCCGGGAATAATCTCGTTCAGTCATAATACCGAGAAATACCTCATTCTCTTCCACAACTACAGAGCCGATGTTTTGATCAGACATCATTTGCAACGCTTCAATAACTGTTGTATGGGGTGTAACCGTGGTAACCTTATTACCTTTACGGCGCAGGATATCGCTTACTTTTCTCATATACACAAGATTTGAGACATAAGTTAATTATTTTTTTCCGCCCACGCAAGAATTGGCAGAATTTCGGCCAGCTTTTTAAAAAAAAGGCGATTTATGTGTAGCAACATCCAAGATAGATAGCAGGCACCTATTTATTAAAAAATTAATGTGGGTACTGTTTGATAACCCATAACTGTTTACTAACTTAACAGTTCATTTAAAAAATGCTATATGAAAAAAATCTTCCTGGCCTTTACCGCCATGATTTGCCTGGCTACTGCTTCATTTGCTCAGGACAAAAAAGCTGACAAAGCCAAACCAGCCGCTGCCGCAAAAAAAGCGGAAGCTGCTAAGCCTGCCGCTGCACCAAAAGCTACTGCTACTGCCACACCCGCAAAGCCTGCAGCGACTACTCCTGCCGCCAAAATGAAAGCAGATGGCACACCGGATAAAAGATATAAAGAAAACAAAGCGGCTGCCCCTGCTGCCGGTCCGTTGAAAAAAGACGGCACACCGGATATGCGTTACAAAGCCAATAAAGACGCTGCCGCTAAGAAAAAAGGATAAAGCCTCGCATACTTAAAAGCTACTTGTGTAGGCAGGTAGCTTTTACTGTATGAATATTCAGTGTACTAGTTTTGGGAAGAAATCGCTTTGGCAGCGATCCAGCCACTTGTCCAGGCATTTTGAAAATTAAAGCCACCGGTAATCCCATCTACATCGATCACTTCGCCTGCAAAAAAGACACCGGCTTTGACGCGGCTTTGCATCGTATTGGGGTCGATCTCACCCAACTTAATACCACCACAGGTAACAAATTCTTCTTTGAAAGTCGTTTTCCCCTTCACCGGATATTCCTGCGCCGTCAGGTTTTTAATCAGTTTATTTTGTTCTCTAGAAGGTATCTCTGCCCAACGAATATCAGGATTGATTTTACTACAGTTTAATAAGTACAGCCACAATCTATTCGGTAACCCAAATGGATTTTTGGTTCCGATTTTTTGTCCTGCATAATCCTCCCGAAAAGATTGCCAATCATTCCGCAGATCAGGTTCTTTATAATCCGGTAACCAGTTTACCAATAAATGAAAATGATAGTTCATATCTGCCAATTGCCTGGCCCCCCATGCCGATAAACGCAGAACAGCCGGGCCACTCATACCCCAATGCGTAACCAGTAAAGGACCTTCTTCCGAAAGCTTAGTACCGGCAACCTTTACAGCCGCTTTTTCTACGCTTACACCCATCAGTTCCGTAACCGGATTATTGGGCATATTGAATGTAAACAAAGAAGGAACCGGTTCTTCAATAGTATGGCCAAGTTTACATAACCAATCAAACATAGACGATTTAGGATAACCACCCACCGCAATACAAACATAGTCGGAGGTTAGCAGTCTGGAGTTAGCAGTCTGAAGAATAAATCCATTCACGCCAGACTCCACACTCCTAACTTCAGACTGCATCATAATTTCTACTTTATATTGATCGGCCTCCTTTAATAAACAGTTAATGATCGTTTGTGAATCATTGGTTACAGGGAACATTCTTCCATCTGCTTCTGTTTTCAATTCTATGCCCCTTTCTGCAAACCAGCTGATTGTATCATGGGCATTAAACCAGTGAAACGCTTTTTTAATAAAATTTTGTCCGCGGGGATATCGCTTAACCAGTTCAGGGATATCAAAACAGGCGTGTGTGGTATTACATCTTCCTCCACCACTTACTTTTACTTTGGACAATAGTTTGTTGGATTTTTCTATGATGGTCACTTTCAGATCCGGGTTCATTCTTGCAGCATTTACTGCACAGAAAAATCCGGCGGCACCTCCTCCAATCACAACTAGTTTTTTCTCCATAGATCTTATTTCATCAACATCAATGCAGCCATCGTTTCAATTCCATCCCTGAAATTTTTTATCCGCAGGTTTTCATTCTCTGCATGCTGGTTATTATCATGATTGGCAATAGGAACGGTTACGGTTTTGGCAGACAGTATCTGTTCGAATAAGAACAAAGGCAGGCTGCCGCCCATCGTTGGCATCAATACAACCCGATCCATTGTCGTAGATTGAACAGCTTTGATTACCTGTTGTGCCACCGGCAGATCCAGCGGTGTGCGCTGCGCATTATATCCCTTTTTTGAAATTACTTTTGCAATTTTGGAATATTGTTTTCTCTCTCCATCTGTAGGCTCATCATGCGTTATGAAAAAACCCTGTTTACGGATATGTGTTTCTATCAATTGCTGTTGCTCCTCGTAATCTGTTCCTGGCACCATCCGAAGATCAAGATTGGCAATGGCTGTAGTAGGAATAATATTGCTGGCCAGTTTTCCCGTACCTGCACTTTGCATTCCATTGATATTAAGTGAAGGAAGCATGATTGATTGCATCAAGGACTGCCCTTTCATTTCTTCATTCACAAAACCCAGTTCTTCTTTCATCTGTGCATCCGGAGCTGGTACATTGGCTATCGCTTTTTTTTCTGCATCAGTAAGGGGTTTTACTTTATCATAAAAACCTTTCACCCATACTTTGCCATCATCTCCTTTCATGGATGCCAGCAGTTTACTTAACTGGAGCGCAGGATTGGGCGCCCAGTTACCGTAATGGCCGCTGTGTAAAGGCCTTTTACTGCCGTACACGGTTACTTCCATCCCTGCATCACCCCTCGCCCCAAAAATGATTGTTTTCTTGCCGGATTGATGAACCGGTCCATCACAAATGATCCAGAGATCTGATTGAAGCAGGGGTTTATAATTTGCTAATATTTCATTCAGGTGTGTGGAGCCGGCTTCTTCTTCTCCTTCAAAAAAGAATTTGATATTAAATGCAGGCATTAACCCATTTGCCTTGATAGATTCATAGGCCAACAGCATCGCCATTACACCTGCTTTATCATCAGAAGAACCTCTACCGGTTATTCGCCATTCCGGATCGAGTTTTAGGGTATTGGTAAAATCTACAAATTCATTTTGTTCTTTTACAGATCCTTTAATAATGACAGGTTTAAAAGGATGCAATCCTTTCGCCCACTTATTACTGTCTACAGGTTGCCCGTCGTAATGCGCATAGAAAATAATTGTTTGCTTAGCGCCCGGCACCAATACTTCCCCGTATACAGCAGGTGCAGCATCTTTTGTTGTGGGATATAAAAGTTGGATGTTTTGAATGGAACGCTCCTTCATCATCTCCATGATCCGGGATGCATTTATCTTAATATCCGCAGGAACAGATGGAATATTCGGCAGGGATAGAAACGATAGATACTGACTTATCCAGCTGTTCTCATGCTGCTCACGGTAATTGCGTACTGTAAGTATTTCAGGGGTTTGGGCAGCGGCACTAAATACACTGATTGCAAAAAAGATACTAAAAATGACTTTATTCATCTTACGGAATTTATTCGTGTAAGATACAAAGCCGACTTAGTAATACGAACTATTCAGGTTGGTATTTGCTTTCTCCGCGGCTTCAATAATACTATAGTCAGACAAGATCAAAGCTTTGTTACGTTTGATACAAACATCATGTTCAAAATGCACAGAAGGTTTTCCATCGCGTGTGCGAATGGTCCAGCCATCTTCATCCGTAAACACTTCTCTTGAACCGAGATTGATCATCGGCTCGATGGCCAATACCAAATTCTCTTTCATTTTAGGACCCGTTCCTCTTTTGCCATAATTAGGCACTTGCGGGTCTTCATGCATGCTCTTTCCCAAACCATGTCCCACCAATTCCTTTACTACCCCATAGCCGTATGTATGCTCTGTATGCTCCTGTATGGCATAAGAGATATCTCCTATACGGTTATTGGTAATGGCTTTCTCAATGCCTTTGTATAATGATTCTTTGGTAACCTTAACCAATTGTAATATTTCGGGGGCTACTTCTCCTAAAATAAAAGTATATGCATGATCGCCATGCCAGCCATTTAATATCACACCCATATCTATGGATACAATATCGCCCTCTTTCAAAGGGGAATCATTGGGGAAACCATGTACCACCACATCGTTCACAGAAGTACAAACATTATGCGGGTATCCTCGATAGTTATAAAAGGAAGGAACCGCTTTATGATCTTTTACAAATTCTGCACAAATCTTATCTATGTCTAAAGTGGTCATGCCAGGTTTCAACACCTTTGCCACTTCAGTAAGTGTTTTACTTACCAATCTTGCCGATTCTTTCATCGAAATCACTTCCGCTTCTGTTTTGTGGATCATCATATTCTTTACTCGCATCTTGATAAAAAAGAAACCCGTCGTTCCGCTTGTAACGGAATGACAGGTTTATAAAGTTCGCTATTATTTAATTAAATAGTAGTAGTAGATACTGTTTGCCTTCCCTGTACACGGCCGCTCTTCATCAAACCATCGTACTGGCGCATTAACAGGTACGTTTCAATCTGCTGCAAGGTATCTAGGATTACGCCAACCATGATCAGCAGAGAAGTTCCTCCGAAAAAAGAACTGAAAGCCTGTGTTACACCCAGTCTTTGCGCAAAACCCGGCATGATACCTACCAGTGCCAGAAAAATAGCACCCGGTAAAGTAATCTTATCCATGATAGAACCGATATAGTCAGCAGTAGGCTGGCCCGGCTTTACACCCGGAATAAATCCGTTGTTGCGTTTCAGGTCTTCGGATATCTGTTTAGGATTGAAGATCAAAGCGGTATATAAGAAGGTAAATCCGATCACCATGACAGAATAGATCAACATATACCATGCATTACTATGGTCGTTGAATATCTTAACAATACCCTGTGCTGAATCTATATTGGTAAAAGAAACCAGTGTTGGCAGGAACATGATGGCCTGGGCAAAGATGATTGGCATTACACCCGCACTGTTCACTTTTACCGGCAGGAACTGGCGTGCACCACCAAACTGGCGGTTACCAATAATTTGCTTGGCATAGTTTACAGGTATCTTTCTTACACCCTGGACCAGAATAATCAACCCCATGATGATAGCAACCAATATCGCCATTTCGATCAGGAAAATCAGTAAACCACCGCCGCCTTTCTGGCCTTTGGCGCTGAACTCCTGGATGATTGAAATCGGCAATCTGGAAAGGATACCTACCATGATAATGATAGAAGTACCATTACCCAATCCTTTATCCTGAATTTTTTCACCCAGCCACATCACAAATAAAGTACCTGCTGTTAAAGTAACAATGGTTGAAAAACCAAAGAATGCTTTATAAGCGGGAAGGATGGCTTCTGCATAGCCGGGACTGTTCAGGTAAGCCACATAAGCGCCGGCCTGGAACAAAGTAACGATTACTGTAAGGTAACGTGTCCATTGATTGATCTTCTTACGGCCGCTATCTCCTTCTTTTTGTACTTTCTGCAATTGCGGAACCAGGATGGTCATTAACTGCATGAAAATGGAAGCAGAGATATAAGGCATGATACCTAATGCAAGGATGGATGCTTGTGAAAAACCACCACCCGCAAACATATCAAATATGCCCAAGAGACCATTACTTTTCGCAGCACGCTGTGCAGCCTCGATCTTATTGGGATCTAAGCCTGGTAGAACAATATGGTTTCCCAAACGGTAGGTAAAGATCAGAGCTAGGGTAACAACAATTTTGCTACGCAGCTCTTCAATGGCCCAAATATTCTTTAAAGTCTGAACTAATTTTTTCACTTAAATGCAATTGAAAGAGTTAATACTCGAGAACCCAACGAAAACGCGTTTTATGCGTTTGGCAATTTACGGTAAAATTATTTGATAATTTCAAGGGTACCGCCGGCTGCTTCAATAGCTGCTTTTGCTTTTTCGCTTGCTGCATTTACTTTGAATAGGAGTTTGGCTTTCAATTCGCCTGTTGCCAATATTTTTACTTTATCGGTACGGCTGATCAGTGAATTGATATACAGGTTTTCCAGAGAGAATTCGGTAAATCCGTATTTCTCAGCCAACTGGTCAATCTGGCCTAAATTGAATACTTTAAATTCAATACGGTTGTTATTTTTAAACCCACGCTTAGGGATACGGCGCTGAATAGGCATCTGGCCACCTTCATGTGCCATTTTGCTTTTATAGCCGGCGCGGCTCTGACCACCTTTGTTACCTTTTGTAGAGGTACCGCCTTTACCGGATGCCTCACCACGGCCGATACGAATGGATTTGTGTGTTGAACCTTCTGCAGGTTTAAGTGTGTGTAGTTTCATTTTGTATTGATTTGAACTTACGGGGAATCGCCCCTCGCGAATTAATTTGAAAATTTGTGAATTTGAAAATTTGAAAATGAAAACAAAAATGAATCAACCGTAGTTGACTCATTTTCAAATTAGCTCATTTTCAAATTTTCAAATTATTAAGCGATCTCTTCAACTTTCACCAAGTGGCTAACTTTGTTAACCATCCCCAGGATCTGTGGAGTAGCTTCTACTTCTTTAGATGCATGCATTTTTTTCAAACCCAATGCAACCAAAGTCTGTTTCTGACGCTCAGATCTGTCGATACCGCTTTTAACCTGTGTTATTTTTATCTTTTTCATAACCCGAATCCGCCAGGCGGATCATTTAATTTTATAATGAATTATCCATGTTCCCCTTCAGGGGTTAGGGGGTCAATTATCCGTTGAATACTTTGCTCAATTTCACGCTGCGGTTTTTAGCCACCTGTATAGGTTCCCTTAACAGGCCTAATGCTTTGATGGTAGCTTTTACCACATTGTGTGGATTGGCAGAACCCAGGCTCTTCGCCAATACGTCGGTAACACCGGCACTTTCAAGAACCGCACGCATGCTGCCTCCTGCAATTACACCAGCTCCGTGTGCAGCCGGCTTAATCAACACTTTCGCAGCACCTTCTTTCGCCCACTGTTCGTGGGGAATGGTTCCATGCATAATAGGCACTTTCACCAGGTTCTTTTTAGCATCTTCAATACCTTTTGCAATCGCTTCCTGAACTTCTTTTGCTTTACCCAGGCCATGGCCAACCACACCACCTTCATTACCTACCACAACCAATGCCGAGAAGCTGAAAGTACGTCCACCTTTGGTTGTTTTTACCACACGGTTAATAGCCACTACTTTCTCTTTCAATTCCAGTTCACCACCGGACTTTACTTTATTTACGTTTAACTTAGACATTTATCTAACGATTAATTTTTGTTAGCAGAATTAGAATTGAAGGCCACCTTCTCTTGCACCATCAGCCACAGATTTAACACGGCCGTGATACAGGTTGCCACCCCTGTCGAAAACACAGGCTGTTAAACCCAGTTCGATCGCTTTTCTTGCAACCGCAGCTCCTACCATTTTAGATTTCTCGATCTTGGTAACTTTCTGTGCAGCAATATCTTTATCCCTTGATGAAGCAGCCGCTAAGGTTACGCCATTGTCATCGTCGATCAATTGTGCATAGATCTCTGCATTGCTTCTGAATACAGAAAGGCGTGGTTTTACAGCGGTACCTGCGATCTTTTTACGGATACGGTACCTGATCTTCTGCCTTTGAATTAATTTACCCATTGTTTTTTATTTAGAACTTCCGATTCTGCCGGTAGTTTGTTTATTATTTTATTTTCTTCCTTAGATTTCCTTTAGAAAGCTGGGCGGTATTATTTACCCGCCGCCTTACCTGCTTTTCTTCTCAGGATCTCACCAGCATATTTAACACCTTTTCCTTTGTATGGTTCAGGTTTACGTAAGCCACGTAATTTAGCGGCAACCTGTCCGATCAATTGTTTGTCAATTCCTTCCAGGCTGATCTTTGGATTCTGCCCTTTTTCTGTAAGGGTTGTTACTTTCAATTCTTTTGGAATCTCGAAAATGATATTGTGTGAATATCCCAAAGCAAGATCCAGGGTATTTCCTGTATTGGCTGCTTTAAAACCCACACCCACTAATTCAAGATCTTTCTTATAGCCTTCTGTTACACCCTTCACCATATTGCCAACCAATGCACGGTATAAGCCATGCATAGCACGATGACGGATCTGGTCTGTAGGACGCACAAACGTTACTTCACCATCCTTTATAGTTACAGTGATATCCCTATCCACTGATTCTTTCAATTCACCTTTAGGCCCTTTTACAGTTACCACATTCTCTGCGTTTACTGTAATTGTAACGCCTGCAGGGATCACTACGGGTTGTTTACCAATACGAGACATAGTCGATTAATTTTTAAATGTTTGATTCAATATTCCGTTCCGTGGTCAGCCCCGACTAAAAGGCTTAATTGTCAGACCGGAAGTTTATTTCTAATCAGCCGAGGCTGAAAAAATTAAGAGATATAACACAACACTTCACCACCCACATTCTGCGCTTTGGCCTGTTTGTCGGTCAACACACCTTTGGAAGTACTCAGGATAGCAACACCCAAACCATTGATCACTCTTTTGATCTCAGCGGGTTTTGCATACTGGCGTAAACCCGGACGGCTTACTCTTTCCAGAGAACGGATAGCCGCTTGCTTGGTCTGCGGATCGTATTTCAATGCGATCTTAATCAAACCCTGTTTGCTATCTTCTTCGAACTTGTACTTCAGGATATAACCCTGTTCGTACAGGATCTCTGTCATACGCTTCTTCAAATTAGAAGCAGGAATTTCAACCAGCCTGTGGCCGGCCAACTGAGCATTACGAATTCTGGTTAAGAAGTCTGCTATAGGATCAGTTACCATGTTTATTTGAATTAAATCTT
>CAZFKE010000021.1:8586-51621 GCA_964519475.1 uncultured Sediminibacterium sp. | reverse complement strand
ATATATATTGAGATGCAAATAAATGCTTAGTTCTGCAATCTAATTTCTAAATTTCCGCAGTGCCACTGTTTTATCAACAAGATATTAACGAGACCACCCGTTTGGGTGTATGGAAGATCGAAGAGGAAGAGGTTTTCTTTTTGCGGTCGGTGCCTTTACAGCGAAGCACCACGCATCCGCATAAGCGATTGCAGCATTTGGCAGGAAGGTACCTGCTCCGTTTTCTTTTTCCCGATTTTCCCAATGAAGAGATCGAGATCGCAGATACCCGTAAACCTTTTTTGCCAGATGAGCAATACCATTTCTCTATTTCTCATTGTGGTGATTATGCTGCTGCATTAGTAAGCAGTAACGCAAGGGTTGGGATAGATATTGAAAATATCACCCCGAGAGTGGAAAGGATCAAAGAAAAATTCCTGCATCCGGATGAATTACTGTTTGTACACCAACATACTATGGAACAGCAAATAGCACTCTTAACCTTACTCTGGAGCGCCAAAGAAGCCATGTTTAAATGGTGGGGCAAAGGAGATGTAGATTTTAGCGAAGTGTTGCGGATAAACGATTTTCAATTTTCCCCGGCAGGCATCATTCCGGCTCTTTTTTCAAAAGAGGGTAGTAAGCGTAGTCTTGATATACATTATCAAATGCATGCCGCATTAAGTTTAGCCTGGGTGTTGAGCAGTGGGTAAATTGATATGGCCTATTTCAAAAATTCCTTATCCAAAATTTTGAAAGGGTCATCAGTCGTCAAAACGCATCTTCATTTTAGGCACCAGTTTTAAACTTTTGCTCAGCAATTGTTTCATCTGCACTTTTACCAGCTGGCCCATGGTTTTGGCTTTGCTGAAAGCTATGATGTTGCCATAATGCCTGGCTAACTCTTCTTTTAGCTGTTCTATTTTTTCAGGTTTGGAAATATTGTCGTTGATCATGATATCCAGTATCTCTTTCATGCGGTAACGCGAAGAAGCTAAACGGAAGGTCATCATGGTTCGTTCCTCTGCCTGGTATTGAGCAATAGATTGACTATCTAAATGCTTGAGAACAACATCTACCAATGCTTTATTTTCCTTGAAGAACTGTGGCAGGTAAAGATTTTTTCTTCCCTCGTAAGACTGTTGGTCAAAATCGATGGCACGAATACGGTACTGGAAACCTTCAATATCAGGGGTGATGTTAACTACAAAATTGTATGAACGCATATCTCCCAGCAAGTGTACAAAACAGCGTTCATTGAATTTGACAAACTCTTTGGCCAGTCGTACCTGGTTAGTATCGGGTGTACCCAGGTAATCGCTGATAAAAATATCGCCGGGTATACCCGGTATATGTTCTTCAATGAGGGTGTTTTTATCAGTAAAATAACTCATGCGGTTGGGCGACAATAAATGTTCGAGTTCCAATCCATAGATCCTGCTGGCGTCGGCCTGTTTGATATAATAGTGATCGTAGTTTTCATTGAATTTATTAACGATCCGGATACGGAATGGCTGGCTGTTACCAAAATAACAGAAATCGATACCGGCTACGTCGAGGTGATCAATAAAGCTCATATCACCTTCTGTTTTCAGTATGGCATAATTGCGCACCAGGTTTTCCCGTAGGAATTCCCATTCTTTCAGATCATAAGAAGCCCTTTCCCATGCAGTTGTTTCCTTGCCAAATTTATCTTTCAGCGGAACAGTGTAGGTAAAATGCAGCAGATCCTGGTAACTGGCCGGAAGATGCACTTCACGCCCGTACTTCAACAGGTATTTGCGCAGGTAATCATTTACCGGGAAGATGGGTTTCTTTCGGGAAGGTTTATCTGTTTTATCGCCCGGGGTAATATTTTCGAAAGGGTTATTCAAGTAAGAGTGGATCTGTTTCGTCTGTTAAACTAAGGTTTACATCTGTGCCGGCAATGCCTTCAATAGAGCCGCGGATATAAGCTGCATTCAACAATACTTTCTCCAATTGTTTTTCGCGGGCCTTCCATAATTTTTCCATGGCATCGCGTTCACGTTGTATGCTAAGTTTCATACTCATGAATCCTTCGCGGATGGCTTTCCATTGTTCGTTGAATTCGGCACCTGTTAGGTAATCGTATAGCATTACCATTTTATCACCTTTATTCTCCTGGCTTTTTTTGGCTTCATATACTTTCAGTAATGCATCGCGTAATAAAAGGGCTACGCTTTTTACTTCTGCAAATGAGCAAATGTATACGCCGTCCTTCTCACCAAACCTATCCATGTCTTTCGGGAATGCCTGTGTTACTATAACGGCAACATCTGCACCCAGTGTGCGCATATCGGCTTTTAGTTTTTCTATCCAGTCGTTAGAGAAGTCTTTGGTACGTTTACTTTCATAAATAATCTTACCAGCTTCATTCCCAAAGCGGTTATGTACGGTTTGAATACAATCTGCACCGCGAACGCCTTTACCCACCGGTTCTATTTTATCAAATGTAAAAGTGGATTGCAGCATTTCCTCCAGCATCAGTTCCTGCACTTCGCCTTGTAACTGCATACTGCCCTGTTCGGATTTACGCCGCATTTCTTCGGCCAGTTTTTTCTGATCGTCGAGTTGTTTTTCCAGTTCTTTCATTCGTAACTGGTATTCCTGTTCTTTTAAACCGAGCCTTTCGGTTTCTTCTTTTTGTAATTGTTCTTTTAATTTTTCGCGTTCTTCTATTAATTGACGTTGAACGGTAATCTGTAATTCCTCTTCTTTTATTTTCAGGCTTTGCTCTTTCTGTAAAAATTCCAGTTCTTTTTTGCGGGCTTCTTTCAATTTCTCTTCATTATCGGCAGCATTCTGTTGTAGCATTTTTAATTGATTCTCAAAATCGGTAGCTACAGTCTTAGTAATAGATTCCTGAAGTTCTTGGTAAAGTTTTTGTTTTTCTTGAGATAATCTTTGAGAAAATATTTCATTTTCTTTTTTCTTTTTTTCCTCAAAACTTCTTTGCTCATCTAATAACTTCTGTTTTTCAACTTCTACTGCCTGTAGTGAATTGTTAAGTTTTTCCTGATAGGCTTTTTGATATTTCTGATCAATTTCAGCAGATAAAACATTTTCACTATCAAATTCATGCCCACAGTTTGGGCATTTTATATCGGTTGCCATTTATTATTTTTCTACAAATTAAGCTTAAGGTGCCGAAAATAAAAACCCGACCTGGGTTAAGTCGGGTTAAATATGTGCGGAAGAGGAGATTCGAACTCCCACGCCCGGTAAAAGGCGCTACCACCTCAAAGTAGTGCGTCTACCAATTTCGCCACCTCCGCGATAAGAGCTGCAAAGTAAAGGAAAATCAATTAAATCTTTACATCCTTTCTGGAACCTTTATTCCCAATACAGTCATCCCGTTTTTAATTACCTGAGCCGTTAATTGTGACAGTTGTAAGCGCAATACTTTTTTCTCTGTTGTTTCTGCATTGCCGATAGAATGCTCAGCATAGAATGAGTTGAATACCTTAGCCAGGTTGAATACATAAATAGCTACTTTGGATGGATCGTGCTCTGCGGCCGCATCCTGCAGTACTGTTGGGAACATTTCGAGGTGGATAGAAAGCTCTTTTTCCAGCGGCAGTAAAGTTTGGCGTTTGGCGTTTGGCGTTTCCAGTTCTTTTTCAGAACCGGCTTTCCGTAGAATACTTTTTATTCTTGCATGGGTGTATTGTACAAAGGGCCCGGTGAAGCCGTGGAAATCGATACTTTCTTCAGGATTAAAAACCATTTTCTTTTTTGGATCCACGCGAAGCAAGAAAAATTTTAATGCGCCCAGGCCAATGATATCGTATAGGTCAGTAAGCTCTTCAGCAGTAAAATCTTTTACCTTACCCAGTTCTTCCGTTTTTTGTTTGGCAATGTTTATCATTTCTTCTACCAGGTCATCTGCATCTACTACGGTTCCTTCACGGCTTTTCATTTTACCGGTAGGTAATTCTACCATTCCATAGCTCAAATGATAAATGCCATCTGCAGAAGGCAGCCCCAGTTTTTGACAGATCAGTTTCAATACTTTAAAATGATAGTTCTGTTCATCTCCCACCACATAAATACTTTGTCCGGCATTGAATTCTTTTTGTTTTTGTTCGGCAAGACCGATATCCTGTGTGATATATACAGAGGTGCCATCTTTTCTTCGTACTAATTTTTCATCCAGCCCGTCTGCTGTTAGATCAATCCATACACTACCATCTTCTTTTTGATAGAAAACCCCTTTTTCGAGGCCGGTAGTTACCAGGTCTTTTCCTAAAAGATAGGTACTGCTTTCGTAATAGGTTTTATCGAAATCGCTGCCAATCCTCTTGTAGGTGGCATCAAAGCCTGCATACACCCAACTGTTCATATTCTGCCAGAGCTCTTTAACTTCGGGCTTTCCGGCTTCCCAGTCTAGCAGCATTTGTTGTGCGGCTTTCATGATCGGAGCTTCTTTTTCTGCCAGTTCTTCCGGAATATTCTTATCGGTTAATTCTTTGATCTGTCTTTTATACTCATCATTGAATTTCACATAATAATCGCCCACAAAATGATCTCCTTTGGTATTGGTACTGGCCGGTGTTGCCCCATTGGCATACATCTGCCAGGCGATCATGCTTTTGCAGATATGGATACCGCGGTCGTTCACAATACAGGTCTTGGCTACCTCAAAACCATTGGCTTTGAGAATTTCTGCTATACTTCTTCCCAAAAAATTATTTCTTAAATGGCCAAGATGTAAAGGTTTATTGGTGTTCGGAGAAGAATACTCAACCATAACACGCTGACCGTTGGCAGGCGCATAACCGAATTGTGTATTTGCGAATTCACTGTTTATAAAGGCAAACCAAAAATTATGAGAAACACTTAGATTTAAAAACCCTTTGATTACATTATAAGAAGTAAAAAGTTCCGGATTCTGGGCAACCATACTATCGCCGAGTTCTTGCCCGATGGCGTCGGGTGATTTTTTAAGCTGTTTTACAAAGGCAAACAAAACAACGGTATAATCACCTTCAAATTCGGGTTTGGTGGCATTCACCAGGATCTCCCGGCTTTGCAGGTTGATGCCGTATAACTGACTGATGGCCTTAACCGTTGCATCCTTTATCTGTGTAACCACGCTCATATTCTTAACATTTTCGGCTCGCAAAAGTAACCAATTATGCCCTACCTTCGTTGCAACTTATGCGAAAACTGCATGACCAATTGCGAAGGCTGATATTAGGAATAGTGGATCTTTTCTATCCGTTATTCCGACGGGTAATGCCTTTGCAAACCTTTCGATATGCAGCCTGTGGCGGGTTTAATACTTTTCTCGATATCTCGCTTTTCTTTGTTTCCTACAATTTTATTTTAAAGAAAGAAGCGGTTAAGTTGCCTTTTTTAACCATCGGCTCTCATATCGCCGCTTTTCTTATCGGGTTTACGGTTACTTTCCCGATAGGTTTTTATCTGAGCCGTTACGTGGTTTTCCAGGAAACAACCGTGGGTAAACGGCGGCAGTTAAGAAAATATTTTACCGTAGTGTTGGGTTGTCTTTTCCTGAATTATGGGTTCCTGAAATTATTTGTGGATGTGTTTGGATGGTATCCAACCCCTTCAAAACTGCTTACCACTGTTTTTGTCGTGGCTTTCAGTTATCTCTCCCAAAAGAATTATACGTTCAAGCCCGCTTCACAGGCTTAGGTTAGGGCAAAGAAGTTATTCAGGACTGATATAAAACATAAGTGTGGCCAATCCTGTTTTTTCTGCGTGAATAATTTTGAAAGTATGCTCACCTTTTTTTAATTGGATCGATATGCGATGATGGGTATCCTCATCATTTTCTGTATACCTGGCATCCCACGCATCAACTACTTCTTTACCGTCGATATAAAGTTTCACAAAATCATCTGCCGTAATGCCAATCCGGTATCTGCCCTCTTTAAGATTCATTGACGAAACCGCTACTGTGGCAAAAGAATCAGCTGGTAAATGTTTATCGATACTACCCCACCAGGTATAATCTATCTTATCAGTGCTGGCTGCATAGATGGGTTGTTGATCGAATACCTGTATAAAGCGGGTAAAATCTTTTGCGGGGTTATGTTCCCCATCCCATGTATACCATTTTACATCCCATTTTGTGTTAGGATCGAATGAACGATATTCAAATATATTGACAGCATGGCCATCCATCTGTTTACCAAAAATATTTTGATAGGAGGGCCCTGTGTAGGATAGTTGAATAAATTTTTGCTGTTGTGTTGTATCCGGCTTGGCAACCAGCGATGAAGGAAAACTGTCTTCTCCCTTACTGATAAGCTCAAAACCCTGTAATTGATTAATGGCCCATGTACCTTTTGGCCCAAGTAGTTCAAAATGGTACAAACCTTTCTCATCAATCGTTTTCAGCCATACGAATGGATAACGAAAATCATATGGCCCCCATTCGGTGATGCGCATTTCATTTTTGGCTTGCGGCACAGTTATAACAGGTAAGGATATCGCTTTTATCTTTTGCAATCTTTCATCTTTATTATAATCCATGTCCAGGAAAGTTTCTTCTCTTGATGTATCTATATTATCCCATCGTTCACCCAATACTAAATTCTCTTTTACCAGTAGTTTAGTATTGCCGCTGAATACAACGGTATCTGTTCCCATTACATCAAAAGCAATGTTGTTGGCAGTAAAGCGGTTGGCAGCTATCCAGAAATTACGACTTTCGGTGTTGCGGAGTTTAGCGTAAGCCCAGTCATCGGGCTGTTTTTCTCTCGACCACAATTTGATGCCCGTTTTATCCCCGGTAAACCCATTCAATGCTATATTAATATTCTGTCCGTGTTCAATAGCAATACCTATCCGGTTATTTTCAAAGGTATTATCAGTGATATCGGTATCATAACTGTATCCCCCCCAAATGCCATGGTCACATTCTTTAATAATATTTTTCATCACGAGATTCTTACTGAACGTAATTTCTACGCCATTTGTAGGGGCGTATGAAAAATCATTTCCATAAATAAAATTATCATTACTGCCACCCTTGCCGGAATCCATGGTTGTTTGGCCGGCCCATAAAAAAAATCCATCCCCGCTATGGGTAGCCAGGTTAAAAGCGAATATATTATGGCAGCTTTGTTCAAATACAAGAATGGCGGCACTATCCTGGCCGCGTTTGTATTTGCCATCACTGAACCCGCGAACATTATAATCAAGACGGTTGTGATAAATATGGTTATCGCTGCTTCTGTATAAGCCGATACCAATACCTGAGTTGAAAGAAAAATCATTATCGTACACTTCTGCTTTTTCGGTACCTGTCATCATCAATGCACATTGCCCGCCGGTAACAGTGTTGTTGAATACCATTGCTTTATTGCATTTTCTCAGGTAGATAGCTGCGCCATACCTAAGCCATTCATCGTGTTCGTTATGGTGATAGCTCATCCAGTCGCTTATATCTTCCCTTTCGCGGTTGCTTTGTAAATGCTGACGGTAATTGTAACCTAGGTCGCAATCATCAATGGTCAGGTTCTCAATGCTATCTGCCATGATAGCTATCTTGAACCCATGGATCACTGCATTTTTAACCGTAATGTTTTTGGACCCTTTCTTGATGAATACAGATAATCCATAAAACTCATCCGGCCTGGTTTTGTCATTAGAGCCTTGAAGAATGGCTTTGTTGAAATCTACAACAATATCATGTCCTTCAATTACTATGAGCGGTTTTGATAGGTCTGCAGAGCCATTCAGGTTATAAGTGTGTTGATTAACCGTTACCGATGTGGTAATCAGCATACCCGCTTTTAATTCAATAGGATTAGCGTAGAGGGTTGACAGGATACAAACAAAACAGCAGGCGGCAATGAAATATTTCATATCCTTAAAGATAAGAAATGCCCAAAAGTGCACAGGCTAATTTGTTAAAATTGTAAGCGTACACTTCCAAACACCCCAAAATCATTGGTATTTGATTTGAAAAGCATCGGGTTTAATCCCGGAGGAATATTACGCAACGGGGCATTGCGCCAAACAAAGTCTATACGCAGCAGTTTGAAAATATTTTCAAAACCCGTTCCAAATTCTGTATAGAAGCCGCCACGTAAGGAACGTAAACGGTATTCATTGTAATATTCAATACGGTTTAGTGCCCGGCTTTTATCGTTCAGATCGCCCCAGACAGATTTGAAATTCCAGAACTGGCGCATATTGGATTTGCGCATGAAAGGGAGCAGGTTTAATAATTTCTTTTCAATATTGTGCTCAAGGTTGATACCGGCGAATTTATCACTCACATATTCAAACCGGTTCATCAGGTTGAAGGATTGTTTATTATAATAATAGATCTCATTACCGGGGTGTGTTTCCAGCAACATGAAAGGAAGTGATTCATTTGTATAGATCTTTCCCGCATACAGCAGGTAGTTAAGTTTACCCCAACGGGCAATACGTGTACTTTGAGAAATATTTACGCCAAGTCTTACATATTGGTAATCAGATTTCAGGAAATCCTGAATCCCCCATGCCGGCCTGATCTCCAATACGGGCAGATTGCTTTTCAGTTTTACTTCCTTTCTATGACGTGCAAAGGTTCTTTCGCCCGGCGCGTACCTGATTTTAACCCCTATTTCAGAACTAGTAATCTGGTTCTGTGCAAGCCTGCTTAGTAAGGAGTTAGTGGTTGGTAAGGGGTTAAAGGTTTCGTACTTTGTTCGGGTTATAAAAGGTTGTAATGAAAATTTATTCTTCCATTCTTTTGTAATGGCCAGTTTCATTTCTTCTATACCCAGGAATTTCTGCGGTATGCCCGGTCTTCGTATCAACTGACTGAAAACATTATCCGTAGTGATATCTTCATCATTGTAACGTGTTCGGCCATTATCGAGGTCATGTGTGAATGCGCCAAAGAGCGTAATTCCTTTATCATTCGGCAGATGGTAAGTAACATCTACTCTTCCTTTCCAACGGTTATCTTTAAAACCATAAGCCAGATAACCATGCAGGCGCAGATTTTTACTGAAATCCTCCGTTGTTCCCAGGTCAAAACGCATACGGAAACGTTCCAGTTGGTTGCCGCTTACCCATTTATACCATGGGCCGATTTCAATGGCGCCGAATTTTTTATGCCCGTCAAAAATGAATGTTATGATTTTTGTATACCTGATAAAAGCCGGAATGGTTCTGATGGTGTCCATCATCTTGTACACTTTCTGTTCATTCGCGCTGAGTTCTTCATGTCTTTGTTCTTTCCAGAACGTATTGTCTTTTTGCCTTGCCGTTTCTGCAACGATCACTTCTTCTTTTTGAGCGTTCTCCGTCAGTTTTTTCAGAATAGAAGGATCGTTTAAACGTACATCTTTATAGGTGCTGGTTTTCCGGGCAATAAAAGACAGTTTCTCTTTACCAAATGGGGTAAAATCAATAACCATTTTATCTTTCGCAAACATCCATACGCTATCGGGTCTGAGATTGAATTCCTGCACAATACTCAAACGGTTTACATAATTGATATTGGCCGTTGCGGAAATATTGAGGTTGATGCGGTAAATGCCCCAGTTGCCGCCATGTATCCAGCAATCGCCGCTGAATGTATTTTCGCCTTCTCTTTTGGGCGTGAACAATAAATGCAGGTAACGCTGTCCGCCAATATACTGGGTGTCTGCCCCTTTGTAATGATAATATCTGTCGCCCACATCACTTAATGGGCTGATGAATTCCTTTCCTAACGCATTCGTGGCGTTTTCGTATACATTTATTTTCTGATTCATACCGCCGATGAACTGGAGCATGCTTTCATTTTTCAAACCTTCCGTCTTGGCAGCTTTGATTTCCTCCCTTACTTTATAGGGATCATTGGAGTAGTAATAATCAGAAATGGCTTCTGTTAAATAAACAGGCAGGAAAGGTTTGTGATCAGAAACACTGTCAATATTATCCAGTAAAAATGCAAAAGGGCGTAATATTTTTTTATCAGTGAAGTATTTCCGGTTCACATTACTCATATCAAGTTCTACCTTATTGTATAATTCATAAGCGTAGTTATCGTATTTGTAAGGATTGTTCTTTGCCTTATGGGTAACAATGGCTTTCCACCAACGAAGCCCTTTGTTAAATTTCGATTTCACCTCAACCGTATTGGATTGTTTGAGTTTACTGAGTACCAGCTCAACATTGATTGTGTCTTTCGAAGAACTGCGAAATGCTTTATAGACTTCCATAAAGCCTACATAACTCACCACAAGGGTATCTATGGGGTGTTGACTGAATTTGATAACGAAGCTGCCTGAGCTATCGGTGGTAATCCCAAAACCTGCTTTTTTCCAGAAAACACTTGCAAAGGGAACGGTTTCCTTAGTGAAATCGTTCATCACTTTACCACGTACACTACCACGCTGCGACCAGGCACTGGAACACAGAAGCAGGGAACCACAAAACAAAACCACCCAACGGGTTAATAAATCATTTCTCGCCACGCAACAGTTTATGCAAAAGGGTTAGATAAACGAATAAGTTCATCAAAGGTTGGATTTTTGGATACCTCCATGTAGTACAATCGGGAAATAAATCCTGAGAGTGGAACGGGGGGTACATAAAGCTACGAATTCTGTCTTTTTTCGGGCATTAAATCTGTCATAAAATACTTATTATGGCCTATACGGGCTGCAGAAACAGGAAAAAGGGTGGATAAAAGGCTGCCATTTTTGCATTTCCGGTGCTGATGGCATGGTGATTGACTAATAAAACCTGATTATTAAACAGAAATTCAATTTTATGGGCAAAATAATAGGAATTGACCTTGGAACAACGAACAGTTGTGTAGCCGTTATGGAAGGTAACGAGCCGGTAGTGATCGCTAATGACGAGGGGCGCAGAACCACCCCATCAGTAGTGGCTTTCTTAAAAAACGGGGAACGCAAAGTGGGAGATCCTGCTAAAAGACAGGCTATCACCAACCCACAGCATACCATCAGTAGTGTAAAACGTTTTATGGGCCGCCGATACGACGAAGTGACCGAAGAAATCAGCCATTGGAGCTATAAAGTAGCCAAAGGTGACAATAATACGGTTCGCGTAGCCATTGAAGACCGCTTGTATACTCCACAGGAAATTTCTGCTATGATTCTTCAGAAAATGAAGAAAACGGCCGAAGATTATCTGGGCCATGAAGTAAATGAAGCGGTTATTACCGTTCCGGCCTACTTCAACGATGCACAGCGCCAGGCAACCAAAGAAGCCGGTGAAATTGCCGGTTTGAATGTTCGACGTATTGTAAACGAACCCACCGCAGCCGCTTTAGCCTATGGGTTAGATAAAAAACATGCCGATCAGAAAATTGCAGTGTTTGACCTGGGAGGTGGAACCTTCGATATCTCTATCCTTGAATTGGGCGATGGGGTATTTGAAGTAAAATCAACCAATGGAGATACCCATTTAGGTGGTGATGATTTTGATAAAGTGATCATGGACTGGTTGGCAGATGAATTTAAATCACAGTAAGCAATAGACCTGCGTAAAGACCCTATGGCTTTACAGCGTTTGAAAGAAGCTTCTGAGAAAGCGAAAGTAGAGTTGAGTTCTTCTTCAGAAACAGAAATCAACCTGCCTTATATTACTGCAGTGGATGGCGTGCCTAAACACTTAGTGGTAAAATTGAGCCGTGCAAAATTTGAACAGTTATCCGATAAATTATTTGCCCGTTGCTTAAAACCATGCGAAGAAGCATTGAAAGATGCCGGATATAATATTTCACAAATTGATGAAGTGATTTTGGTGGGTGGCTCAACACGTATCCCTAAAGTGCAGGAGATCGTAGAGAAATTCTTCGGAAAGAAGCCAAACAAAGGAGTGAACCCTGATGAAGTTGTTGCCTTAGGCGCTGCTATACAGGGTGCGGTATTAACCGGTGAAGTGAAAGATGTATTGTTGCTGGATGTAACACCTTTAAGCCTGGGTATTGAAACCATGGGTGGTATTATGACTACCATGATCCCTTCCAATACAACCATACCAACCAAGAAAACTGAAGTATATTCTACTGCCAGTGATAACCAGCCTGGTGTACAGATCCATGTATTGCAGGGAGAAAGACCTATGGCTAACCAGAATAAAAGCTTAGGAATGTTTAACCTGGATGGTATTCCACCCGCACCGCGTGGTGTACCACAGATTGAAGTAACGTTTGATATTGATGCCAATGGCATGTTGCATGTAAGTGCAAAAGACAAAGGCACCGGTAAAGAACAAAAGATCCGTATTGAAGCCGGTAGCGGTTTAAGCAAGGAAGAAGTTGAAAAAATGAAAGCCGAAGCAAAAGCCAATGAAACTGCTGATAAAGAAGCACGCGAAAAAGTAGAAAAACTGAACGCTGCAGACAGCATGATCTTCCAGACAGAAAAACAATTTAAAGAATTTGGCGAAAAGATCTCTGCTGATAAAAAAGCACCGATCGAAGCAGCACTTGCTAAACTGAAAGAAGCCCATAAAAACCAGGATATTGCCGGTGTGGATGCTGCGATGGCAGAGATGAATACCGCATGGACTGCTGCCAGTGAAGAAATTTACAAAGCACAGGCAGAGGCCGGGCAAGCTGCAAATGGACAGGGCACAAGTGAACAAGCTGGAGGCGCTCATGCCAATGCAGGTTCACAGGCTGGTGGTGAAACCGTTACAGATGCTGAGTTTGAAGAGGTTAAATAAGATCTCTGATTACTTAGATTCAAATATGATTGATAAGAAAGCCCTCGCATTTTGTGAGGGCTTTCTTTTGATCAGACCAGGCTCCTCAAATAAATTTTAGTCGTCATCAGTTGATCTTCTAAATCCAATTCTCTTTCTGGTAGGAGATTTTAGCTCTTTAGTCATTCTGTTACTTTAATCAGCTAATCTAAAAATCATTAAGAATCACCCATAGAGTGTTTATACCTAATGAAAGATTTTTTTACCTTGTATAAACTACTTTATTTGTACCAAACAAATAAGGACCGCAATTGCAATCGCAGTTTCTTTTTTCTACAGAAAGGGTAGTGCCATTATCCATACGTATAATAACAGAAGTGGATGGAAGAATACTTAATCCCGGGAAAGGAAAATTAGGAAGCCCCAAAGTGTAACAATAAATATTGCCATCCGGTTTTACTTCGGCAAAATTGCGGTTGGTAAATCCGGTGGGCTGTTGATCAAAATAATAGGTGCCCGTTGGTAAACCGGGAACCGCATTACCCACTGATAAGACTTGTTTATTGGGTTCTATATTGTCTTTTACCAAAGCGATATTATTATCTTCCGGATTTCTATTGCCGCCTTGTTTTATCCAATTGCCTTGTGCAGTAGCAATAATATCCTGTTCATATTCACCGCAAACAGGTGCAATGGTTCTTCTTATTTTGCCATCATACCTGCCCAACTTGACTTCCATGGCTGCCCTTGATTTTGCATCAAAATATTCTAATGGATTGGTACCTGCTCCATTGATATAAGCCCCAAAATCCATCCCTGCCCATCCGTTTTTGGCATTGGCCATACCTAAGATCTCTCCGGGTGTTGCCATCAGTGAAACGGTCAGAAAACATTGTGTATACGTTGAGCCACCTGTAGCATATTGTGGCTGGCACTGTGCATTTGCAAAATTGTTTACCGCTGCAAGTAAACGCGGAGAGAGGTTGCTTACATGCCCCCAGTTGAGATAACTTTTATCTGATCCCAGCGAAATATTATAATCATAATGGTCACCGGCTAAACCGGCATTATAATGGGTTCTTCCTATTCTGACAATATGAACATTTCCGGGTGATTTGATGTTTAAAGATGCCTGTGAAGTAAAACAATAAAAATACATATGGTCTGAAGGGAAGGTATGCCCCGGTGGATTGAGGTTGCCCAACGGAACAAGGCCGGTAACATCAGCTGTATCAAAAGGGGGAACTGTCAATGATCCTTTTACAAGGTCGTAGATAGGATTTGCCGAGTCGCCGATGCTGCTATTATTGCTGTTTTTTGAGCAGGCACATAGCAACCCTATACAACCGGCAAGCCAAAAAGCATGAGCCCTTTTCATAATGCAAGAATTGAACGTTATAAATCTACATAAAACATCTGAAAAATGATAGAGCCGGGACGGTTACGCATGGCTGCCTGCTGTTCAAGTCAATGCCTGCGGGAGTCTTGTAATGACTAAATTTGTAATTATCGATCCTTTATATTAATTATCTATGGCGCTGCTATTTGAACCACTTTCCATTCGATCTATCCAGGTTAAGAACAGAATTGTAGTATCACCTATGTGTATGTATTCTGCAGAGGATGGTTTTACCAATGATTGGCATCTCGTGCATTTAGGAAGTCGTGCAGCGGGTGGCGCAGGGATGATCATTTCAGAAGCCTGTGCGGTATCACCTGAAGCCAGGATTACTCATTATGATATAGGTATCTGGAAAGACGAACACATTGCCAACCTGAAACGTATTACTGCTTTTATCAAAAACCAGGGTGCCGTGGCCGGTATGCAACTCGCTCATGCCGGAAGAAAAGCCAGTTGTGTACAACCGTGGAGAGGTGGGCAACAAATACCCATTGCCGATGGTGGCTGGCAAATAGTAGCACCCAGCGCTGTTCCGTTTAAAGAAGGAACGATGATACCCGATGCTTTGAGTAAAAGAGCGATCCGGCAGGTGATTGAAGATTTTACATCTGCCGCGTCACGAGCGTTAGCAGCCGGTTTTCAGTTAATCGAAATACATGCGGCGCATGGTTATTTATTACACCAGTTATATTCGCCGTTAAGTAATTTCAGAGTGGATGAATACGGAGGAATTTTTGAGAACCGTATCCGTTTGTTAAAGGAGATCGTTGCATCTGTTCAAACTGTTTGGCCTGCTGAATTACCATTGTTTGTTCGGCTATCATCATCCGACTGGACAGAAGGCGGCTGGAATATTGATGATGCTGTGCAGCTTGCGAAAATTTTAAAAAATATGGGTGTTGATCTGATTGATTGTTCATCAGGAGGAAATATCTGCGCTGCCAAAATACCGGTAGGCCCAGGCTACCAGGTACCTTTTGCCAAACAAATCAAACAGGAAGCCGATATATTAACAGGGGCGGTTGGTATGATCACGGATGCAGAACAGGCAGAAACTATTTTAGTA
Source organism: uncultured Sediminibacterium sp. (assembly GCA_964519475.1). Taxonomy (GTDB): domain Bacteria; phylum Bacteroidota; class Bacteroidia; order Chitinophagales; family Chitinophagaceae; genus Sediminibacterium. The sequence goes on along the minus strand of CAZFKE010000021.1, from coordinate 36,514 downwards.
AAAGGGGAAGCCGATCTTATCTTATTGGCAAGAGAGTTTTTACGTGATCCTTATTTTCCCTTGCATGCGGCATCGGCTTTGCAGCAGGATATTCCATGGCCGGTGCAGTATGAGCGGGCTAAAAAATAGTCAAAGAGAAAATCAAGCTGCAGATTCATTTTACAGATGGTAATCTGCAGCTTGAAAATTATAATGAAATCCCACCCGAAGCTTCAATACGCTGACCGGTAATCCAACCTGCATCTGTTGAGCAGAGGAATGCGATCACACCACCAATATCTTCTGCCTTCCCAACCCTTCCCAGGGCAATAGTAGTTGCCATAGCGGCTTTTCTTTCAGGATTATTGCGGATAGCTGCGTTATTAAAATCTGTTTCGATCGGACCCGGTGCTACTACATTCACAGTAATGCCCCTTACACCCAATTCTTTCGCCAGATACCTTGTTAATGTTTCAATCGCTCCTTTCATGGAAGCATATATGGAATAACCCGGCACACAAAATTTTGTAGAGCCACTTGAAATATTGATAATGCGGCCGCCATCATTCAGCATGGGTACAGTTTTCTGCGTAAGAAAATACACACTCTTGAAATGCGCATTCATAAACCTGTCAAAATCGGCCTCGGTTGCCTGTGTGAAGGGAATGGTAGCGCCCATACCGGCATTATTGATCAGAAAATCAAAATGAGAAACACCCCATTGGCTTTGCAGGGTTTCTGATAATATTTTTACAAATCCATCCAGAGAAGAAAAATCAGATACATCCAGTTGTAAAGCCACTGCTTTGCGCCCGGTTGCTGTTATTTGCGCCACAACGGCTTCTGCTGCCTCTTTTTGTGATTGATAGGTAATGACCACATCATTTCCTTTTTCTGCCAGGCGAAGCGCCATGTCTTTCCCCAGCCCGCGACTGCCGCCGGTTACCAGCCCTATTTTCGTATTTGTCATATTTGTTTTTAAAAGTGAATCATAATCAACAAAATTAAGTGGGATAAGTTTTGCGGATATTTCGTTTTCGGGTAAAATATTCTTTTTGCTTGAACGTCTTACTCATTGGTAACATTTTATTCATTGTAAAATAAAAAACATGCACTACAATCAGTCATGCGCCGCCAAAGGCGAACAAGGAAGCAGGAACCGGCACCTGCCTATCCGTTCAGTACAAAGAGCTGCCGTAAACATTTACAAAACAGAAAACAGCTTTGAGATGCTGGTGTTTGCACCGGGACGCATCAAAGAGCATTTTCACCTGGATGTAAAGGGTAACCAATTAACTGTATCGTATTTTCCGCCTGAAGGTTTCCCAAGGCCTGAATGGGTGAGAAGGGAATACAGCAGGGGTGGATTTGAAAGGGTATTTACACTTGATGAATCCATTGATGCCGACAACATCAGCGCAAAATATGTGGATGGTGTATTGGAGGTAAGTTTACCGGTGATACCGGGGAAAAAACCTGAGACAAAAGAGATCGTTGTGAATTAAGCTGGTTCGGTTTTGGTAAGCAGGGTGGTGGCCAATGGTCATCACCCTTTATTTTTCGACCATTCGAATATATAAGTCTTCCACTTTTTTTCTGGCCCAGGGCGTTTTTCGCAAAAATTTCAGGCTGGAATTTATACTGGGATTACTGTTAAAACAATTGATGGGTATATGTTGCCCCAGGGTTTCCCAGCCAAAATAGGCAACCAGTTCGGTAAGGATTACCTGCAAAGTTTTTCCATGAAGCGGGTCTTTGTGTTGTTCCATTGGCATTTGTGAAAGTGTAATGTTAAGGATTTATCTGGTAAACCCAACCCTCTGTCTTTTACTGAAATCCTCTTCTTTCTGCTTTTGTCGATCAGGTAATTCAAAGCCTCGCAGATTCCCTTGAATTGTTTGTTGTTATTATTTTCTAATAGAGCCGGTTTTTCTGCCAGTTCTTTGTGATGAAGAGCAATCTGCCTGGGTGCGATAAATGCGTTTACAATAGCGATGTTGGCAATAACTGATTTCTCACTCTTTAATACACTGGCTGCCATTGCTATGCCGTGCGCAGTAAACACATAAGGCAAGTATTGTTCATTTCGCTTTCTAATGAATGCGGTCGCATTTTGCGGCCGGTTAGAGGAGGTGTAGAACTTGGAATTATTTTGTATAAGATCCATTCTTTTGCATTAACTGAAATATAAAACGCTTCGGGAAATGATACAGATTGTGTTTTACCTGTTCGTTGAATCTTTTGTTTCTACGTTATAGAGTATGGCCAGATTATAGCCGAACAGTACTTTCCTATCCCTGATCTCGAATATTTTTTGTTGAATAATAGCAGATCCATTGGTTAAAAATAATATAGAAGAGGTTTGTTTACAACATCTTGCGGTTAATATATGTAGCAAACACAGTTGAGATTACTTGGAACCGATCCGGTTCTTTATTGGCAGTACGCTATGGCTATTGCATTTCCTGATCTTTCTTTTTATCTTTTCGCTCTGTTCAAAACTTGTTTATTGACAACTATTAATCTAAATTATTTTGTATGAAAAAGATCATCTTCATCCTGTCTGCCGTTCTCTTATTTTCTTTCTCGCTGGCAGATACGACTATTAATAAAGAAGAAAGAAAACTGGCTACTGATTTTTTAAAAGAAACCAAAAAAGGGATATGGGAGGCAACACAAGGGCTTAGCGAAGTGCAACTGAAATTTAAGCCGGGGCCGGATAGGTGGAGTGTGGAGGATTGCGTAAAGCATATTGCCCAAAGCGAGCAGATGTTATGGGGAATGGTGGATGCTGGATTAAAACAACCTGCCACACCGGAAAAAAGAGCAGATGTAAAGATCAAAGATGAAGAAGTGATCAAGAATATTGAAGACAGGACTACCAAAGTAAAAACATTCGCAGCGTTAGAACCTGTAAATACGCCCTTTAAAACCATGGATGAGGCCTGGCAATCTTTCTCCAAAAGCAGGGATAAACTGATTGATTATGTAAATACAACCAATGATGATCTTCGCAACCATGTTAACCCGTTACCTATTGGTGTACTCGACAGCTATCAGATGATCCTTTTTATTGGGGCGCATAGCAACCGGCATATGCAGCAGATCAATGAAGTAAAAGCAGATCCTAATTTTCCGAAGAACTGAATGGGTAATACATAAACAAATCCCGCAATCTTGCGGGATTTGTTTATGTATTGAATTGAACCTTCAGGCTGTTTTACCCGCCCTGCCTTTAATTGATTACAAAACTGATGGGTAAAGTGTAATAACTTTTTACATTTTTACCTTTGATCTGGCCCGGGTTCCATTTAGGCATTTTAGATACAACCTCTAAAGCTGCTTCATCCATGCCATATCCCTGTTTTTCATTTTTCAAACGGGGTGTATATACTTTTCCGTTCTCGTCTACTGCGAATACTACATTTACCGTTGCTTCCACACCATTATCGATAGCGGGTTCGGGGTAGACAATATTATCCTGAATATATTTAGCCAGCGCTTTTTGGCCACCGGGAAAAGAAGGTTTGATCTCTGCTCTGTTATAAATGCCTTCTTTGTCCATTTCAATTACCATTGTGGAATATTCTTTCTCATAACTGGCTTCCCAATCACTTTGGAAAACCACTTTTCCTTTGCCGTGTTTTTTATCGGCATTGGGTTTTGCCATTCCTGCCGAGATAGCTTTTTGTGTTGAATCTTCTTTATATACCTTGATCACAGAATCAGCAGTAAGTTTTGCCTGAATTGAATCAGCCATAGCTTGCTTAGCATCCGATCCGGATTTACAGGAAGCCACGCCAAGTGCCATGGTTAGTAAGCCCAATGTAAGCGGTAATAATTTTGTGTTGATTTTTTTCATACATGTTTGATTTTGATTAAAGTAATAGGTACCCTTGTTCCAGATTTTCAGGGTCAGCATTGGTAGCAACAAAGGTCTGATTATCAAAAAAGCAGGGCTTACATGTATTTCCTGATTAGTTGTATCATTCACAGGTTTCTGATTCTTTTATTGAACAGATCTGATTACTTTTCATTTATGGATGCATATCGGTACTTCATACTCAATAAGCCTTATCAAATGGTATCACAGTTTATCAGCAGCCATAAGGTGGTTTTGCTGGGTGACCTCGATTTTGATTTTCCGGAGGGTACACATGCGATTGGAAGACTGGATAATCATTCTGAAGGATTATTATTGTTAACTACAAACCCGAAGATTACCCGGTTATTATTTCAAGGTAAAACGCCGCATACCAGAACCTATCTTGTTCAGGTAAAGAATAAAGTGAGTGAAGAAAGTGTGCAGCAGTTGCGGGAAGGAATTTCTATCAAGGTAAAAGCTGGTGTTGATTATATAACAACAGCATGCAATGTTTTGATCGTGCACAAACCTGAAAATTTATTTTCTTCCGGGTATGAATTAAGAGAAGATGTTCCTTCAACCTGGTTACAGATAACGCTAACAGAAGGTAAATTTCACCAGGTAAGGAAAATGGCGGCGGCCATTCATCATCGTTGTAAACGATTGATAAGATTATCTATTGAGGATATTCACCTGGATGGTTTGTTGCCGGGAGAAGTGAAAGAGATAAATGAAAAGGAATTTTTTGAAAAGTTGCGATTGGAGAATGAGTAGTAGGCATAAAAAATCCCGCTTTTTAGAACGGGATTTTTTATTAATAGTATCCAGGTTAAAATGTTCAGGCCGCTTTCGCGTACCGTTGGTTTAACCGGCAACTTGTTTGCGGATGATATTCAAAGCTGCACCTGCTTTAAACCATTCGATCTGCTGTTGGTTGTAAGTGTGGTTGGCCATGATGCTGTCTTTGCTTCCGTCTGCATGTGTGAAGACCAGTGTTAAGGGTGTACCCGGTGCAAAAGAAGTTAAGCCAATAATATCAATGCTATCATCTTCCTGAATCTTATCGTAGTCCGATTTTTCCGCAAAAGTGAGGGCCAGCATACCCTGTTTTTTCAGGTTGGTTTCATGGATACGGGCAAATGATTTTACCAATATAGCACGAACACCTAAAAAACGCGGTTCCATGGCTGCGTGCTCGCGGGAGCTTCCTTCGCCATAGTTTTCATCACCCACTACAATACTTCCCACGCCTGCGGCTTTGTATGCGCGTTGTGTGGCAGGTACCGGGCCATATTCACCAGTGAGTTGATTTTTTACGTTATCTGTTTTTTCGTTGTAAAAATTTACAGCACCAATCAGCATATTGTTACTGATATTATCGAGGTGGCCACGGAATTTTAACCATGGGCCTGCCATGGAAATATGGTCAGTCGTACATTTTCCTTTGGCTTTGATCAGGAGTTTCAATCCTTTCAGATCGGTTCCTTCCCATGCTGCAAAAGGCGCCAGTAATTGTAAACGTTTGCTGTCAACTGCCACTGCTACTGTTACAGCACTGCCATCCGCTGCAGGCGCCTGGTAACCGGGGTCATCTACTGCAAAACCTTTTACCGGTAATTCAAAACCGCTAGGGGCATCCAGTTTTACCTGTTCGCCTTTATCATTGGTTAAGGTATCGGTTAATGGATTAAAGTTCAGATCACCCGCAATAGCCAATGCCGTAACCAGTTCCGGAGAACCTACAAAGGCAAATGTATTCGGATTACCATCTGCCCGTTTGGCAAAGTTCCTGTTGAAGCTGTGAACGATGGTGTTCTTTTCTTTTTTCTCAGCGCCTACCCTGTCCCACATACCGATACAGGGTCCGCAGGCATTGGCAAATACTTTGGCACCGATCTTATCGAACTCAGCTAAGAAACCGTCTCGCTCGATCGTGAACCGGACTTGTTCGGAACCGGGCGTTATGGTGAATTCACTTTTCAAGGAAAGGCCTTTGGCTTTTACCTGCTTAGCGAGGCTTACTGCGCGACTGATATCTTCATAAGAACTGTTGGTACAGCTTCCGATCAAACCCACTTCAATTTTGGTAGGCCAGCCGTTTGCGGCGGCGGCTTCTTTCATTTTAGAAATGGGGGTAGCCAGATCCGGAGTGAATGGTCCGTTCAGGTGCGGTTCCAGTTCGCTCAGGTTGATCTCGATCACTTCATCAAAATATTTCTTAGGATCTGCATATACTTCTGGATCTGCATTGAGGTAAGCAGCAACAGTATCCGCTAAAGAAGCTACTTCTTCGCGGCCCGTAGCGGCAAGGTAACGGCTCATACTGGCATCGTAACCAAAAGTAGACGTGGTAGCGCCGATCTCGGCACCCATATTACAAATGGTTCCTTTACCGGTACAGCTCATGCTGGTGGCGCCTTCACCAAAATATTCAACAATCGCACCGGTTCCGCCTTTTACAGTAAGGATGCCGGCAACTTTTAAGATCACATCTTTAGGGGCTGTCCAGCCATTTAGTTTACCGGTCAGTTTTACACCGATCAATTTGGGCCATTTCAGTTCCCATGGCAAACCGGCCATTACATCGCAGGCATCGGCGCCGCCTACGCCAATCGCGATCATGCCTAATCCACCGGCATTTACCGTATGAGAGTCGGTTCCGATCATCATACCCCCCGGGAAAGCATAGTTTTCCAATACCACCTGGTGAATAATACCGGCGCCGGGTTTCCAGAAACCGATGCCATATTTATTGGATACAGAGGCCAGGAAATCATAAACCTCTTTGCTTTCTGTATTAGCTACCTGCAAATCCTGTTTGGCTTCCACTTTGGCAGTGATCAGGTGATCGCAATGTACCGTAGAAGGAACAGCTACCTTGGGGCGCCCTGCCTGCATAAACTGTAAGAGGGCCATCTGAGCGGTAGCATCCTGCATGGCTACACGGTCCGGCGCAAAATCAACATAGGTTTTCCCTCTTTCAAAACCGGCCAGTGGCTGATCGGCATGCAGGTGGGCGAACAATATTTTTTCACTGAGTGTTAAAGGCCGGCCCAGCGCTTTACGGGCAGCGTCTACTTTCGCAGGCATCTCGGCGTACACTTTTTTGATCATTTCAATGTCAAAAGCCATATTTCTTGATTTTTAGGATTTTCCGGAGGCTTAACACGTAAGCTTAACGCGTATAAGAAAAGGGATCTGCGTTAAGCGTTTTGCATTGAGCGTTTCACTTAGAATCGCGAATTTACGAAAAAACGGGAGGGGGCGGCAAGAGTTTTAAACTTTTATACGCCTGATTTGTCATAATTTGCATATTGAATCAAGGATACCCCCTGAACTCAAACAATCACTATGCAAAAGATCAGAGAATTTCTGGAGTTACATGCTTTTGGCGTTTGCTCGGCCATTGGCGAGAAGCTGGGTATCGCTTCTTCCCGGATCAGGATGTGGTTTATTTACGTATCCTTTCTTACACTCGGCTCACCGGTGATTATTTACATGATCCTGGCTTTCTGGATCAATATCAAGAATTATATTTTAGCGGGGAAAAGGAATCCGATTAAGAACTGGTAGGGGTTAATTAGTAATTAGTAGTTAATAATTAGTAATTAAAAACATTCCATATGATATCATGTTTTGCTTCATATGAAAAAAGTTTGAAATCGGTAAACCCATCGAAATTGAAATCATCAAAGATCAATTCAGTACTATCCTGGCTAATATAGTTCCATTCAGGAGTAATTTTCTGGATAACCTTCTTATCTCTCAAACTTGTTATCGTAATACTTTTAACCGCACTATCTGAAGAGCCCCAGGTGGTTGATCTATCAAACCATTCCAGAGACAATTTGAATGAGTGTGTTTTATTTTGATATGTGTAAGGCATTTGTGCTGTGGAATAAAAGAAACCTGACAGCAGAACCGGGAATATTAATTGTGCCTTGCTAAACATACATTATATGCTTGCTTTTCTTAACCTCACCAATCTCTCCAGCAAAGGCTCTAATAAATCCAGCTTCAACATATTTGCCCCATCACTTTTGGCCACAGCTGGATTGGGATGCGTTTCTATGAATAATCCATCTGCTCCCGTAGCAATAGCCGCACTGGCAATGGTTCCGATCAATTGCGGGTTACCACCTGTTACACCCGAGGTTTGATTAGGTTGTTGTAATGAATGCGTACAATCCATAATCACAGGTACTTTGTTTTCCTGCATCCAGGGAATATTCCTGTAGTCTACCACAAGGTCCTGGTAGCCGAATGTATTGCCTCTTTCGGTAAGCATTACTTTTTCATTACCGGCTTTCTGAATTTTATCAACTGCAAATTTCATGGAAGGCCCGCTTAAGAACTGGCCTTTTTTTACGTTGACAATTTTTCCGGTTTCTGCTGCGGCAATCAATAAATCTGTTTGACGGCATAAGAACGCGGGTATTTGTAAAATATCAATAAATGGAGCCGCCATGGCAGCTTCTTCATGTGCGTGGATATCGGATGTGGTAGGAAGTCCAAATGTAGTGCCCACTTTTTTTATGAGCGATAATCCGTTATCATCTCCAATACCTGTAAATGAATGGGCACTTGTACGATTGGCTTTGCGATAGCTGGCTTTAAATACATATGGTATTTCGAGACGTTTACAGATCGCAGATACTGCACCGGCTATTTCCATCACCAGTTCTTCACTTTCCACCACGCATGGGCCGGCGATGAGGAAGAAATTATCGGGGTTGTAAGACTGTTGCCTGAATAATTTTGTTAAGTAAGATGGGAGCATGGATAAATGTATATAATGTGCAAATTACAGTTTTTCTGTATAATGAATATGGAACAAGGAATATCGAATTATGAAGGGGGCTATACTTCAACATTCGATATTCCTTGTTCAATATTCGATATTCTTAAGTTTCTTTGTTCTTACTAAAATGATTGCTATGGCTGTTGTAAAAGATAAAATATTGGTTATAGGTGCTTCCGGGCAGATAGGTGTGGAGCTTACCCTTGCATTGCGTAAAAAATACGGGAACCATAATGTAGTAGCTTCCGATTTGCGTGAAGAAAATCCTTTGTTAAAGGGCAGCGGACCTTATGTGAGTCTGGATGTGATGAATAAAGAAATGCTTCATGTACAGGTGATCCGACAGAATATTACGCAGATTTATTTGTTAGCAGCCATCTTATCTGCCACAGGCGAAAAGAACCCCAATCTTGCATGGCACCTGAATATGCAGGGATTACTGAATGTGCTGGATATTGCACGGGAAGAGAAATTGCAAAAAATTTACTGGCCAAGCAGTATCGCTGTATTCGGGCCAACTTCTCCCAAACAAAACTGTCCGCAACAAACGATCATCGAGCCCATTACTGTGTATGGCATCAGTAAATATGCCGGTGAATTTTGGTGTAATTATTACCATAGCCGTTATGGAGTTGATGTGCGAAGTATCCGTTATCCCGGTTTGATCAGTTATAAATCAGAACCGGGTGGTGGTACCACAGATTATGCTATTGAGGTATTTCAGGGTGCTTTGGAGGAAAAAAAATATAAGTGCTTTTTGCAGGAAGATACTTACCTGCCCATGATGTATATGCCCGATGCAATCCGTGCCACACTGGAACTGATGGATGCACCGGCGGAGAAAATTTCGATTCGTACCTCCTATAATATTTCCGGAATGAGTTTTTCGCCAAAAGAAATTGGCGCTGAGATCGGTAAACATATTCCTGGTTTTGCCATGCAGTATGTACCTGATTACCGGCAGGCCATTGCCAACAGCTGGCCACAAAGTATTGATGATAGTGTGGCGGCAAAAGACTGGGGTTGGAAAGCGGAGTATGATTTGCGCAAAATGACAACAGATATGTTAGAAAACCTTACAACTCAATAAGCATATGGCTCTGGTTATAGAGAAAGGGCTTTGATGAACAATCAAAGCCCTTTCTCTATATATGCTTTTATGCAGCTATCTAAAACTAAAGGCAAGTCCTGCACCCGCGCCATTATAGTTGGCAAAAGTATAATCCGCAAATAATTTAAAGAATGCTATATTCATCCGTAATCCCCATGTATTTGAGATACCGCTATTGCTGTATTTCAATGCAACCGGATCCGTTACCGTATTACTATAGGTAGTACCTGTTGAATTATCTTTGTAATTAATAGTGTAAGTTCCTTTTAGGTTGGCATCTGCATTACCGGTAGTATATCCTATAGAAGTGTATACTTCAAAAAATGCCAGTTTTGCTGAAGCAATCCCTTGTAGCGTAAATGCAGAAAGTTTTAGTTCTGCTTTTTGGTTTGCACCGCTGATATTACTGTTTTTCAGATTATATATTACGTTTACACTGTTATACCCTGCGAGTGCGGATAAGTGCAGAAAGGGTGCTTTTTTAATAAAAGGGAGATAATTACTGAACTCATGCTGCAATGCAACACCAAATACACCAACACCTACATCTCCAAAGTTGGTTTGTGGAAAGTACCTTACTTTAAGATCGGTATTTTTAATAAGCCCTATCCCCACTTGTGCAACTGGTAAAGGAACTGCTACAAAACCTATCGCATTTTTTAGATCCCCACCAACCCCTGCCGGGGTGTTGAATTCATACGACACGTTTTTTCCGTTTACGGTTGTATTAACAGAAATGGTTTGAAATGACTTGTCTCCAGCAAAAGTTTGTACCATAGCCGAACCTGCACCACTTTTGAGTTTAAAAGTGGAATAATCTGAATTGTTAAAAAGGAAACTTTGTTTGGCATCTGGTATAATAGCCAGTTGTGCATTTACCGTAACATCAAATCCCAGTTTTTTGTGCACTTTACCGGAACTAAACCAGCCACGTCCCATATTTAGTATTTCGCCCTTGCCAAATGGCTCAAGATAAGCTTGGAAATACCTATTGGCGTCGGCAGATGAACCAGAAATAATCTGTCCTATATCTTGCGCTTTTATATAGGTGGTGATCATTAACAGTGTACTGCATAATAAAATGATTCTTTTCATAAAAGGGTTCTTTTGGGTTTGATTATGTTTACTTGCTTGTTGCTATTTTGAAACCAGATCGGATACGGTTTTGTTTTCCAGTATCGCCAGGGTATTGTCTCTAACCTGCATCATCACCCTGTTCAGTCCGCATTTTTTCTCATCACAATCCTTGCATTTTTCATAAAAATTAAGGCTTACACAAGGCAGTAAGGCTATCGGCCCCTCAATCAAACGCATTACCATGGCTAACGGGATATCTTTGGGGTCAACTTTAAAAAAATAACCGCCGCCTTTGCCTTTTTTACTTTCTAATAAACCCGCTTTTCTCAGTTCCAGCAATATATTTTCAAGGAATTTGAGAGGTATCTTTTTTCTTTTGGAAATTTCGGCTATCAGCACAGGTCCATCTTTCTTTCGCTCAGCCATAAAGGTGAGCGCTTTAAATGCATATTGGGTTTTCTTAGAAAGCATAGTAGCCGGTAAATTAATAAAAAATCAATTCTTTTGAAAGGGCACCAGGGAACACCCATTTCAGAAAATTTCATCAGGGGAAGATACTATTTCTTTCACTCGTGCTCATAAGTCTGTTAACGGGGAATACTTTACAGGCCTAACACTTCTTTCATACCGAAGATACCCTTTTTATGAATAGCAAATGAAGCGGCCAATAAGGCCCCGCCGGCAAAACCCACACGGTTATGTGCTGTGTGTATAATTTCAATATCATCTACCGGGGATGCATACAGGATCTTATGTGTACCTGGCGCAGGGTCTATTCTTTCTGAAATGATGGGTAGTTCCGCCGGGTTAGTACTCTGGTGGTTTACCCAGTTTTTTTTTGTTTTGATATGTTGCAGCACTTGTTCAGCCAGTGTAATAGCAGTTCCGCTGGGTGCATCCTTTTTCTGAGTATGATGGATCTCTTCCATACGCACCTGGTAATCCGGATGGCCCGCCATCAGTTTTGCGAGATAGGTGTTCAGTTCAAAAAAAAGATTTACGCCGATACTGTAATTACTTGCATAAATAAGTGTTCCGTTTTGCTGTTGGCAATATTGTGCAGCTTCTTCAAATTTATCCAGCCAACCGGTTGAACCACAGACCAGGGGCACACCCAGTTCCAGGCATTTCATTACATTGCCAAAAGCACTATGCGGCCCTGTAAACTCGATGGCTACATCGGCTTGGGAGATATTTTCCTTATTCAGGTCGGCAGCGTTGTCGATATCGATCTTTAATACAATTTCGTGTCCTTTTTCCAGGGCTATCAATTCTATTGCTTTTCCCATTTTGCCATAGCCTATCAATGCTATCTTCATATCGCTGATTTTTATGATTTTTTGGTAATGATTTTATGCCTTACACTTTCATCACATAACCCATTCTTTTGCAAATAAAACACTTCGCTCTAAGAAATCTGAAGAAATTCCTGATTTCTGCTACCGTGTATTGACTGTCTTTCGGGACGGATTCTTCAGGCTAAGTGTAAGGCCCAGTCCGGAACTGCGTGTTTGCGGGTTGAAAATAGGCGCAACCTGCATGGAAAGATCACTGCTTACATCAAACTGTTTCAGGTGAGCAAATACCGTTGCATCAGCCACCTGCAGGCCCCAGGCAAGCAGGAACCATAAAATGGAATAATCCTTATCGCGACGAAACGAGTTGCGATAACTCTGTAAAGAGGTAATACTTAAATTTTTCAGTTGTTCATCAATAAAAGGAACATCGCTTGGATCGCCATGCGCTTCTTTGAACCTGGCTTCGTATGCAAATTTTGTTTTCTTATAGTAGCTGTTATTATAAAAGAATAGTCCGGTAGGGATGGCTAATATTCCATACACGATGGGGATCTTCCAGTATTCTTTGTTATATGCCTGCCCCCAGCCTGGTATCAATGCAGAACGTCGTGTGGCAATACGCGGCAGGTGTTTGGCAACCGTATCTTTTTTTACAGTCGCTTTATTTTCTACTGTGTCTTTTTGGGAGATAACAGAATCCTTTCCGGATGCATTGAAAAGCGAGCCAGTAGCCAGTGATCTTTTTTCATTTTGTGCCAAAGCTGCCGCCGCACATACAACACAAACAAATAATAATATAAGGAGCCTGTATGATTTCATTGAAAATTAACTCACAGTAACATTCATCGCATCCAGTATTTTATTGAGTTCTTCCAGCGAATAATACTCGATGCTGATACTGCCATAACCTTTTTTATTATGGGCCATCTTTACTTTGGTTCCGAAATGAGAAGCTAAATTATCTTCAATTTTCTTGAAGGCCGGCGCCAGTTCAGACTTTACGGAAGATTTAACACCGTTATTTTTTTCAGCCTTGTACATATTGCGAACAAGCTCCTCTGTTTGACGAACACTGAGCCCTTTTTGCTGGATCTCTTTGTAAACAAATAGCTGTTTATCAATCGTGTCGATATTTACCAAAGCCCTTGCATGCCCCATGCTTAATGAACCATTGCGCACAGCCAGTTGAATATCGGGGGGTAATTTTAATAAACGCAGATAATTGGTAACGGTAGTTCTTTCTTTACCCATTCTTTCTGCAACCTGTTCCTGCGTATGGTCCAGTTCTTCCATCATGCGTTTGTAACTGATGGCGATTTCTATGGCATTGAGGTCTTCTCTCTGTAAGTTCTCCAGCAAAGCCAGTTCCAGTAATTGCTGGTCATTTGCCTGACGGATATAGGCCGGTACATCTGTTAAGCCGGCCATTTTAGATGCCCGAAAACGGCGTTCCCCTGCAATTAATTGATATTTACCATTCGCTAATTTGGAAACGGTTAATGGCTGGATGATATCATGCAGTTTGATAGAAGCCGCCAGTTCATTCAAAGCAACTTCTTCAAAATCGCGGCGGGGTTGTTTGGGGTTTACCTGTATATCTGCAATAGGTATGCGCATAGTATGCGTTACCTGCTCAACCACATCTGTTTTTAAAGCGCCGGACGTGGTCTTCAGATCAGCATCTATATTCTGCAACAAAGAGCGAAGCCCTTTTCCGATAAGGTCTTTATTTTGTTTGGGAGTGGACATTTTAATTAGTAATTATAATTCGTAATTAGTAATGGGAGTAAGATCCATCGTAGTTAATAATTACTCATTACTAACTACTCATTACTAATTATTCAATGATTCTTTCCTGGTTCGACATTTTTGTCATGCCGTTATTTTGTAAAATTTCTTTGGCAAGGTTTAAATAATTAACCGCGCCTTTGCTTTCGGCATCGTATAAAATTACCGGCTTGCCAACGCTTGGAGCCTCGCTTAATCTCGTGTTTCTGTGAATGATGGTATCGAAAACCATATCATCAAAATGCCTTCTTACTTCACTTACTACCTGGTTGCATAAACGTAAACGGCCATCGTACATGGTCATCAAGATCCCTTCGATCTGTAATTCAGGATTGAGGCGGCTTTGAACAATCTTAATGGTGTTTAATAATTTACCCAATCCTTCCAATGCAAAGAACTCGCACTGTACAGGAACGATCACACTGTCAGACGCCACTAAAGAATTCACGGTAATTAATCCCAAAGAGGGAGAGCAGTCAATGATAATAAAATCATAACGGTCGCGAACAGCATCCAGGATTGCTTTTAAAACATTTTCCCTGTTAGGGTAATTGATCATTTCAATCTCAGCGCCTACCAGATCAATATGTGAGGGAAGGATATCCAGGTTTGGGATCTCGCTTTTCAGTATCACATCTGCGGCCAACGCATTATTCACCATACAGTCATACAGACTGTTGGTGATATTATGGAGATCAAAACCCACACCTGTAGTGCTGTTTGCCTGCGGGTCGGCATCAACCAGTAATGTTTTGAATTCAAGCACGGCCAGGCTGGCAGCTACATTAATTGCCGATGTTGTTTTGCCTACCCCGCCTTTTTGATTGGCTACTCCGATAATTCTCGCCATAAATAACTACCCCCAACCCCTGAAGGGGCTTTTAATTGTTTTAAATATCTATTGTTTCTCCGATAGCCGGTAGCAATAACTTTTTACCTGCTGCTGTAAAACAGGCTTTTGCCTCTTCTTCGTTTATTTTAATAAAACCGAATGTGTTGTAATGTACACCTACTATGGTTTTGCAATCCACAAAATCTGCCGCTTTTACTGCATCGGCCACATCCATGGTAAAATTGTCGCCGATGGGCATCACTGCAAAATTCAGTTGGGCCCAGCCCGGTATCAGTTGCATATCCAGCGTAAGTGCTGTATCGCCACTGTAATAAAAATTTCCTTCATCTGAGCGGAAAACGAACCCCATTGGGTTGCCTCCGTAGGTCCCGTCGGGCATGGCGCTGCTGTGCTGGGCTACCACACATTTTACCGTACCAAAATCAAAATGCCATTTTCCGCCCGTATTCATCGGGTGGGTGTTGGCAATGCCTTGTTTATTCAGCCATTCATGCACTTCATAGTTGGCAACCACCGTACAACCGGTCCGCTGGGCAATGGAAACGCAATCGGCAATATGATCGGCATGCCCGTGCGAGAGGAAGATATAATCTGCTTCAATATTGTTCACATCTATTTGCTTTGCCAGCTCATTATAGGTGATAAAGGGGTCAAAAAGGATCTTTTTACCCTTGATCTCTACTGCAAAACAAGCATGTCCGTAAAAGCTCAGTTTCATACGCTTTTTTGTTGAAAGTGGTCAAAAATACACTTTAGGGCACATCTGCCGAAACAATATTATCCAAACCCTGTTAAGTGAGGATGGCAAGTTTTCAACAGGCCTGATTTGGGGTTGGCGGAGACTATCTTTGCTGAGTTTACTTCTAAAACAGCCGGGTTACAATAAAGGGTCTTTTAAAACGTCAACGGAAAGAGATAATCATCAATTATGAGAAATGCAAGCACCTGGTGGATCATTGCCCTGATCATGTTACTGCTCGATCTTTATGTATACCAGGCATTAAGAACCGTTAGTAGTCAATCCAGTGAAAAGACCAGAATGGCTGTGCAGGTAACCTACTGGGTTGTTTCAGGGCTAACACTGCTGGCTTTACTGTCGTTCCCCTATATCCAGGCACTGCAAACCTCCAAAGTTTTCCGCAATTATGTATTTGCAATTTTAGTCGGACTTTTTTTTGCGAAACTATTGGGTTCTGTATTTTTCCTGGCAGATGATCTTCGCAGAGCGGGCCTTTGGTCACTTAGCAAGATATTGCCCGAATCGGGAGCCAGGTATATGGGTGAAGGCAATTTCATTCCCCGCTCCACTTTTATGAGTTGGTTGGGTTTGGGTATTGGCGGAAGTTTATTTGGAACACTTTTATATGGCTTTGGTAATAAATATAATTACCAGGTAAAACATATCAAACTATCATTTGCCAATCTGCCGCAGGCTTTTAAGGGCTTGAAGATTGTGCATATCAGCGATATCCATAGCGGAAGCTTTCAAAATAAAGAAGCAGTAAACAAAGGCGTGGATTTGATTCTTAAGCAGGATGCAGACCTGATTTTATTTACCGGTGACCTGGTGAATGACAGGGCCGATGAAATGACTGAATATATGGATGTATTCAACCGGGTAAAAGCGCCATTGGGTGTATTCAGTTCTTTGGGTAACCATGATTATGGTGATTATGTTTCCTGGCCTTCCCAACAGGAAAAATTGGCAAACCTGGAAAGACTAAAGCAGGTGCATGCCAGGCTGGGCTGGCGTTTATTAATGAATGAGCATGTGTTATTGGACAAGAATAGCGAGCAGATCGCTTTACTGGGTATTGAGAACTGGGGGGCCAAGGGACGTTTTCCTAAATATGGCAAGATGAACGAAGCATATCCCGGAACAGAAAAAATCCCCTTTAAAATATTATTAAGCCATGATCCCAGCCATTGGGATGCGGAAGTAAAAATAAAATATCCTGATGTAGATCTCATGCTGGCGGGCCATACCCACGGAATGCAATTTGGCTTGGAAAATCCGTATTTCAAATGGAGCCCGGTGCAATGGATGTATAAACAATGGGCAGGTTTGTATGAGGATGGCAACCAGAAATTGTATGTGAACCGCGGTTATGGTTTTATCGGTTACCCGGGCAGGGTAGGAATTTTACCGGAGATAACGGTCATTGAATTAAGCTGATCTTTCGGGTAGGTAGGGATAGCACACAGTCATTTTTTTCATATTAACAATTTCTGGCACGGTCATTGAAAACAGGTAATGAAATAAATCAATTGTTATGAAGAAAGTAATCTTGTCAGCATTTGTGTTGGTAATGATAGTAACGGTATCGCAGGCGCAGGGTGTACGCCTGGGTGTAAAAGCAGGAGCGAACCTGAATAAAATATCAGGGCAGTCGTTTAATGACGGCTTTGACCTGTCATACCATGCAGGCGGTTTCCTGGAAATCGATTTTAATAAGAAATGGGGTATTCAGCCCGAATTGCTTTGGAGCCAGACGTCCGGAAAACCGTCCAGTTTCAGAAGTATCTACAGTACTACTGCTATCCCCGCCACTTTTGACGGCAGCCGGCCGATCAAGCTGGATTACCTGACGATCCCGGTTCTTTTCCGATATAATATTGGTGGCATCCTGTCTTTAAATGCAGGTCCTCAATATAGTATCCTCATTAAAAAAGACAATACCTTGTTGCAGAACGGCCAATCGGCTTTTAAAGATGGAGATTTTGCCCTGGTTTTAGGTGGACAGCTTAATTTCAAATTCCTGCGTGTGTATGGACGTTACAATATCGGATTACAGAACATCAACGATATTGATAATAAAGATAAGTGGACCAGTCAGCAGATGCAGGTGGGACTTGGATTCCGTTTGTAATGCTGAACGTTTGATGTCTAACGCAAAACGCTTAACGCAGTTCATATACGTTAAGCGTTTTGCATTTAGCCAGGTAGTTATAATTTATATTTCTTTTTAAGACTGAGGATTTCTTTCTTAAAAGCCCGGAGTTCGGCAATCTGTTGTTTGATGAAGCTGTTTTCTTCCAGTTTACCAAGCACTTCATTCATTTCACCGATACTTTCATATACCATTTTTCGGTATGGGTTGGCATAATCTTTTGCTCTTGAATCATAAATGCCTTTGGTAAGCCATTCCTTGGTTGCCACCATTCCTGAAAGGAGATTGGAAAACTGCTGAGCATCTAATTTCCGCAAGTTGATCCCCGTTATTTCTGATAAGGAAGCTAAAGCATGTTTACATTTTTGTGCAGGATATTTTTCTCCTTGTGATTGGTAGTATTCATGCACAGCATCCCATGATTTTATTTTACCTGTGCGTATTTTCTCTTTCATACTTTCCAGATCGGTTACGGGTATCAATTGTCCGCCTACATTAGCCCATTCTCCACGTGAAAGCCTTGCAGGTAAAGCCGCTGCCAGTTCTTTGATGGAGGCAAAATTATTTTCTTTAATAAATTGCAATAATTGTGTGGTGCCGTAATAAATGATAAGCTCCTCAAACACTTTATATGCGGGTAATACTTTGCTAAGAACCACTTTTCGTTTACTGTTCTCAACATGATCGGCCAGGATCTCTAATTCATTAACGATCTTATTATGGTTCTGTAACAGGTGTTTGCCTGCTTCGGTATGATCGGCTGTTTGCCCAGGTTTTTGTATAGAAGTATGATAGGCTTTACCGGTAGCGGTTTCCATCAGTTGGAGCGAGTGGAACATTTCATTAATGGTATCCGGTGCCAGGAAATCATATTCAAGTCGTTGAATTCGTTCGGTACGTTTATCCCTGTCAACATATTTCCATGCATTACGTGCCAATGCATACAGGTTATACAGGAACCAGTAACCGGGCATGATTACGAGGCGGTCGTTAGTAACATCATTACTGATAAGTGAAAAAGGGAAGGGCACGTCTAATTCTGTCGGATAATCGCCTTTCGTAAGTATACTAAAGCTGGCAAATTTTGAATTATGTTTTAAACTCACACAAAGTCCCGGCCAGAAACCGCGACCCATTATTACTTCACCATCTGCACCCCGGCTGTTATGGTTTGATCCGATAGTGGCTCCCGCGGCAATATTGCTTTGCCCCATCACCAATGCCGCACACAAGAAAGAATTATTATGGTGTTGTTCGTGTGCAGGGAAGATCAATGAATTCAGTACTTCGCAGCAGGAAATGGTGGCATTGTTGCCAAGATAAGAATTGATCAGCCTTGCGCCATATTTTAATTGTGAATGCGGTGCCATGATAAAACGTATCGCTTTCACGCCATAAAATAAGCGACAGCCAAAACCAATAATGCCATTTACAATTTCACAACCTTCACCGATCTGTGTGGTGCCTTCAGGGCCTGAGTTTACGGTAAGGTTCTTCAGTTTATTGGCCCCTTTCAGATAGGCATCGGTTCCTACCCATACATCCTTGATGATGTTACAATTCTTGATCACAGTCCTGTCGCCAATCTTTCCATAATAACCGCGGCGGTTATCAAAGCGCTGTTCGGTAAATAATTTAAATTTTTCCTGAAGGGTTTTATCATTGCGGTTACGGCTCCATAAGAATGCATCACCTGCCAGCATACCATTAAAAGGCATTACGCGGCGGCCGGTATTCTCGTTACAGATTTCTACCCAAATGCGTACGTCTTCTTTTTCACCTTCTTTAATAATGCCATTGCCGAACTTGGCATGGTTGGTGGTAACCAGCTCGTTTACATTGGTGATCATTACTTCACTGCCAATGATATAGTGGGAGAGATAGTTTACATTATCAATCACCACATTGTCTCCAAAATCACAACTGATAATGGTTGAATTATACAACCCTACCGGTGCTTTCAGATCGCTGAAGCCAAGACAGAATGATTCGAGTTTACCAATTCTTACCAGCCCGTAAAATTTGCAGTTCTTAACCAGTTCCGCATTAAATGCATTTGATACCAGGATATTATTCCAGTCGTCGCTGGTATTACCATTGCGAACCAGCATTTCTATCTCATGTGCCGAAAGCCGGCGGTAATCGATACCATTCCGGTTCTGCATATCACGCAGGTAATATTCGTTCTTACCCTTCGGTATCAATTCATCCTTGATAAATTGATAGCCTAAAGCATCCAATGGTGTTTTGTAAATGATATTCTGCGGCATTCAGTTAATTTTTTGAGTAACCGTTGTTTATTCTACAGTCACACTTTTGGCAAGGTTACGCGGTTTATCTACATCCAATCCTTTGGCAAGGCCGGTATAGTAACTTAGTAATTGTAAGGGTATCACACTTAATAAGGGTGCTATTGCTTCATCCGCATCAGGAACAAACATGACATCGTCTGCCATGCCCGGTATTACATTGTCTTCAGCGGTAGCCACAGCGATCACCATTCCTTTTCGAGCCTTGATCTCCTGCACATTGGAAACGATCTTCTGGTAATAAGAATCTTTAGTGGCCACAAATACTACGGGTAATTTATCATCCACCAATGCAATCGGGCCGTGTTTCATTTCCGCAGCAGGATACCCTTCTGCATGTATATAGGAGATCTCTTTTAATTTTAAAGCACCTTCCAGTGCAACGGGAAAATTATAACCACGTCCTAAGAACAGGAAGTCAGTAGCATTTTTGTATTTAACAGCTATACGTTCAATATGGGAAGTATCCTTCAATATCTCTTTTACTTTTTCGGGAATCGATGCCAGGTCCTGCATCAGTTGCAGGTAGCGTTCCTTAGCCAGCGTACCTTTTGCATAGCCGATCTTTAAAGCCATCATGGTTAATACTGCTAACTGGCCGGTAAAAGCTTTGGTACTGGCCACACCTATTTCAGGGCCGGAGTGTGTGTAAGCACCTGCATGACTAAGCCTTGCAATACTGCTTCCTACCGCATTTACCACGCCAAAAATAAAAGCGCCTTTTTCTTTTGCACTTTCCAGCGCCACCAGGGTATCTGCCGTTTCGCCACTTTGCGAAATGGCTATGATGACATCGCCTTTGTTCACTACCGGGTTACGGTAGCGGAATTCTGAAGCGTATTCTACTTCTACCGGTATGCGGCATAATTCTTCTATCAGGTATTCTGCTATCAAACCTGCATGCCAGCTGGTTCCGCAGGCTACGATCATAATTCGCTGTGCATTGATGAATGCCTCAATATGATTTTCAACACCGGCCATCATAATCTGGCCGCTTTGGGTAAGCAATCTTCCGCGCAAACAGTCAAAAATAGTATCGGGTTGTTCGTGAATTTCTTTTAGCATGAAATGTTCATAGCCGCCTTTCTCAATGGCCGCCAGTTCCATATCCAGCTTGGTAATGAAAGGGGTTTGTTTTTCATTACCAAGATTTTTTAAGATCAGTTCATCGGGACGAACAATCGCAATCTCGTAATCGTTTACATACACTACTTCCTTGGTATACTCGATAATGGGAGAAGCATCGCTGGCTAAAAAATGTTCGCCTTTGCCAATACCGATCACAAGTGGACTTCCTTTTCTGGCGGCGATGATGGTATCGGGATCTTCGTTGGAAATCAATAAAATGCAATAAGCTCCCACAATCCTTTTCAGGGCAATGCGAAGGGCTTCTTCAAGGGTACATTCATTGTTCTTTTTAATGTCCTCAATAAAGTTGAGTAATACTTCCGTATCCGTATCGCTTTTAAATGTATAGCCTTTGGAAAGCAGTTCCTGTTTAATCTGGGTATAGTTCTCAATAATTCCATTATGTATCATGGCCAGTTCACCGCTTTGCGATTGGTGAGGGTGGGCGTTACGGTCGCTGGGCTCTCCGTGTGTGGCCCAGCGGGTATGGCCAATGCCGATATGACCATGGCAGTCCTGGCCCAGTGCATACTCTTCCAGCTCGGCTACTTTGCCTTTCTTTTTATAGACGTTCAATTTTCCCTTATTCAAAAGGGCCACTCCGGAACTATCATAACCGCGGTATTCCAAACGTTTTAATCCTTTAATAATAACGGGATAAGCTTCTCTGGGTCCGGTATATCCTACAATTCCACACATATGGTTTCTGATTATTAGATTAACTTACAAATTTACTTATTTTATGTAAAGAATACCTGTAATCAACGGATATTCAATACTCTTTAAAATTATCTCTTTTTAACATGAACCATGTATTTGATACCCGGAAAGAATACTTACTGGAAGACGATTGCGTTTTATTGCGTCCTTTGCAGATAGAAGATTGCAATAATTTGCTGCCATTTTCGCTAAAGGAGCCGGAATTGTGGAAATATTCATTGATAAAGGCATCCGGTAAAGAGAACCTTGAAAACTATATCAACACTGCCATAGAAGCCAGGGCCGCCGGGAAAGAATACCCGTTTATTGTATTTGATAAGCGAACACAGGCATATGCGGGCAGTACCCGTTTTTATGATATACAGGTTGCCCAAAAAACGCTGCAACTGGGGTATACCTGGTATGGAAACAAATTTCAGGGTACAGGATTAAACAGGCATTGCAAATATCTTTTACTTCAATTTGCATTTGAGCGGTTGGGTATGGAGCGTGTTGAATTCAGAGCCGATAATACCAACGAACGAAGTATTGCTGCTATGAAAAGCATTGGTTGTATTGTAGAAGGTGTTTTACGAAGCCATACAATTAAAGCAGACGGCACACGCCGCGATAGTATTGTACTGAGTATATTAAGAAATGAATGGGAGAATGGGGTGAAAGAAAAACTGGCTGCAAAACTTTAATCATTTATTTTTCAACGCCCCCAAACAATGTACTATGAAGCGGATACTTTTCTTTTTGGTTGTGTTATTCGTTACCGGATTTTACGGACTGGCGCAAAAACCTGCATATAAGAACGAAAAATTACTGGTGGCGCAAAGAGTAAAAGATCTCTTGCAGCGAATGACACCCGAAGAAAAGTTCTGGCAACTCTTTATGATCCCCGGCGACCCGGGTACAGACGAAACCAAATACAAGCATGGCATATTTGGTTTTCAGGTAAGCGCAGCATCGCAGGGCGGGGATGCAACTTCTCAATTATTGCAATATGGTACTGCAGAAAATGCGCTGAGTCTTGCCAGGAAAATCAATACCATTCAAAAATATTTTGTAGAAAAAACACGGTTAGGCATTCCCATGATCGCATTCGATGAATCATTGCATGGGTTGGTAAGAAGCGGCGCTACTTCTTTTCCGCAGGCCATTGGATTAGCTGCCAGTTGGGATACCGCATTAATGAAACGTGTGGCAGCGGCAATTTCATTAGAAACAAAAGTCAGGGGGATACGTGATGTATTAACGCCCGTAGTAAATATCGCCAGTGATGTGCGCTGGGGAAGAACAGAAGAAACCTATGGAGAAGATCCTTTCCTGTGTTCAGAAATGGCTGTGGCTTTTGTAAGCCCTTTTGAAAAAAATGGTATTGTAACTACTCCCAAACACTTTATTGCCAATGTAGGCGATGGTGGCCGTGATAGCTATCCCATTCATTACAATGACAGGTTATTGGAGGAAGTTTTTCTTCCGCCATTTAAAGCAGCGATTGAGCGCGGAGGTTCGCGTTCTATTATGACAGCGTATAATTCGCTGGATGGAAGCCCGAGTACAGCCAATGATCGGTTATTAAATAAGAAATTAAAATCCGATTGGCAATTCAAGGGCTTTGTAATCTCCGATGCCAGTGCAGTAGGCGGCGCGAATGTGTTACACTTCACTGCCAAAAATTATGCAGAAGCCGCCCGAAAAGCCATCAGCAATGGGCTGGATATAATCTTTCAGACCGAGTATAAGCATCATTTATTATTTATGGAACCTTTCTTAAACGGGCAGATCAGCCAAAAACGAATCGATGATGCGGTAACAAGGGTATTGAGAGCCAAGTTTGAATTGGGTTTGTTTGAAGATCCGTATGTTTCTGAAACAGAGGCAGAGAAATGGATCAACAATACATCACACAAAGCATTGGCAAAACAGGCAGCACTGGAATCGGTTGTGCTATTAAAGAATGAGAACCATCTGTTGCCCTTAAATAAAAAGATCCGTTCTATTGCCGTAATCGGTACAGATGCCACAGAAGCCAGACTGGGCGGCTACAGCGGCCCGGGTAATCAGAAGATTAGTATATTGGATGGTATTCGCGAAAAACTGGGAAAGCATACAAAGGTAAATTATGCAGAAGGTTGCGGAAGAGAAGCAATTGAATGGAAAGTAATTCCTTCAGATCGCTTTACTACATTTTTGGATGGCAAATCCGTAAATGGATTTACCGCCGAATATTTTTCCTCTCTTACACCGGAAACAAAACCTGTACTGATAAGGATTGATAAGAACATTGATTTTAACTGGACCTTGTTTTCTCCGGATCCATTATTACGTACCGACCATTATGCTGTTCGCTGGACAGGTAAATTAAAGGCAACAGCCAGCGGTAAATATAAAATCGGATTGGATGGCAATGATGGGTTTCGTTTATACATTAATGATCAATTGCTGGTTGATAACTGGCGTAAACAGTCTTATCATACGGTAATGGCTGATTATGTTTTTGAAAAAGATACCCAATACAATATCCGCGTAGAGTTTTATGAAGCCTTGGGAAATGCGCATATCCATTTGGTTTCAGATATGGATGTGAAAAATGATTGGGAGCAGAAAATAAACGAAGCCGCAGAAACCGCTAAAGCTTCTGATGCAGTAATTGTAACAGTTGGTATACAGGAAGGCGAATTCCAGGACAGGGCCATGCTTTCACTGCCCGGCCACCAGGAAGAGATGATACAAAAAATAGCTGCCACCGGTAAACCGGTAATTGTTGTATTGGTTGGCGGCAGCGCAGTAACCATGCAAAACTGGCTCGATAAAATAAACGCACTGATAGATGTATGGTACCCCGGCGAAGAAGGCGGAAGGGCGGTAGCTGATGTATTGTTTGGAGAGTATAATCCGGCAGGTCGATTGCCTATTACATTCCCTTTATCAGAAGCACAATTGCCATGGGTATACAATCACAAACCCACCGGCAGGGGCGATGATTATATCAATCTGAGTGGGCAGCCGCTATTCCCTTTTGGTTATGGTCTCAGTTATACAAAGTTCTTATATAGTAATATTCATCTCGATAAAAAACAGAGTAAAACCAATGAGCCTGTAAACGTATATTGTTCTATAAAGAACACAGGTAATAGGGATGGGGATGAGGTAGTTCAGTTATACATCCGGGACCTGCTTTCTTCCGTTGCCCGTCCGGTATTAGAATTAAAGGGATTTCAACGCATTTATCTGAAAGCCGGAGAAACCAAAACGGTTTCGTTTACCATTATTCCTTCTATGCTGCAGATGCTGAATGAGCAGATGAAGACAGTGATTGAACCGGGTGATTTCAGAATCATGATCGGCTCCTCTTCGCGGGAATTGTGGCTAAAAGAGACTTTGACAGTTGTACAGTAACCTTTTTCAATAAATCAGGTTATTCAATAAAATGCCAGCAAACACCTGCTATATCAATCATATTTACTTCTTTACCATAAGGTTGTTGTGAAGGCGCTGTGATGGCAATGCCAAATCGTTCCGGTAATTTTTTCTCAGTTACCCATTGCCAGAATTCTTCTGCGTTATCAATTTTAACACTGATCATCAAATTTTCTGCAAATGCTTTATTATTATATTGCTGTAAAATGAATTTACATCCGTCTCTTTCAAAACCGATATAACTACCGGCATCCCATTGTATGGTAAAACCTAATTCCTGGAAAAGTTGCCTGGATCCTTCAAAATTATTTCCGGATGGCACAAAAGGTTCTAAAGAATAAAACTTCATATGAATCGGTTGGTTTATTAAATTGATGCAGCACTAAGGTACAAAAGTTGAGAAAATCGTTTATTTGTTGGATTGTCCCAATAGGAGGTGCTATGTTTATTATTTTATAAAGATCCTTTTTTGCTGCGCAAGAACATTAACCTTTTGCCATAAATTATTGGCAGCTTTTCTAAGGTGAAGAAACCCATTAGTGACTTTTAAATCAATTGTATAATGGTTTGCTGTAAAAGAATTGACAGATAGATTAAACAATCCATCAATTTGCCTGTTTTATGAATTGTGTGTGAGTAGATGATGTCCAAATATTCCTACAGCTTTTATTTACGGTTATATAATGATTGCTATATTCGGGTTTTGCAGAATGCAAACAGAGATTATACTAATTTTGCGCCGATAAAGTTTACTAAACAATATAATATGGAAAATAACACAACTCATGACAACGGCGCCGGCAAATGCCCGTTTCATGGTGGGGCGCTCAAACAAAGCGCAGGCAGTGGCACCAGAAATCGTGATTGGTGGCCGAATCAGTTAAAATTGAATATCCTTCGTCAAAATTCTTCCCTGTCAAACCCGATGGGCGAATCATTTAACTATGCTAAGGAGTTCAACAGTCTGGATCTGGATGATATAAAGAAAGATATCTTCGATCTGATGACTACCTCTCAGGACTGGTGGCCCGCTGATTACGGGCATTATGGCCCGTTTTTTATCCGGATGGCATGGCATAGCGCGGGTACTTACCGTATCCAGGATGGTCGTGGCGGCGGCGGGACAGGCACGCAGCGTTTTGCGCCACTTAACAGCTGGCCCGATAATGCAAACCTTGACAAAGCACGGTTGCTGCTTTGGCCGATCAAAAAGAAATATGGCAAAAAACTTTCCTGGGCAGACCTGATGATCCTCGCCGGCAACTGCGCACTTGAGTCAATGGGCTTCAAGACTTTTGGTTTTGGTGGCGGACGTGAGGATGTTTGGGAACCCGCTGAAGACGTTTATTGGGGTTCTGAAAAAGAGTGGTTGGGAGACAATCGTTATACGGGCGACCGTGAACTGGAGAACCCATTGGCTGCCGTTCAGATGGGTTTGATTTACGTAAATCCGGAAGGACCTAACGGAAAACCTGATCCGCTTGCATCAGCCCGTGATATACGCGAAACCTTTGGCCGTATGGCGATGAATGACGAAGAAACCGTTGCCTTAATTGCCGGAGGACATACTTTCGGTAAAACCCATGGCGCTGCAGATCCCGGCCAATATGTTGGCAAAGAGCCTGCCGCTGCAGGTATTGAGGAGCAAAGCCTCGGCTGGAAAAATACATTTGGTAGCGGCGCTGGTGAGCATACCATTACCAGCGGTCTTGAAGGTGCATGGACAACCACCCCAACCAAATGGAGCCATAACTATTTCGAAAATCTCTTCGGGTACGAATGGGAGCTGACCAAGAGCCCTGCGGGCGCACACCAGTGGCGGCCAAAAGATGGGGCAGGGGCAGGTTTAGTGCCTGATGCACATGATGCTACTAAACGTCACGCACCATTTATGTTGACAACAGATATCGCCCTGAGAGCAGACCCTGCCTACGAAAAAGTTTCAAGACACTTCTTCGAAAATCCGGATGCATTTGCAGACGCATTTGCCCGTGCATGGTTTAAACTTACACACCGTGATATGGGACCCATCTCCCGCTACCTTGGTAAAGAAGTGCCTACTGAAGAGCTGATCTGGCAAGACCCGATCCCGGCTGTTACTTATACTCTCATCGACGATAAAGATATTGCTTCGCTGAAGACTAAGATATTGGCTTCAGGACTTTCCGTATCCCAGCTGGTATCAACTGCCTGGGCTTCAGCATCCACTTTCCGTGGTTCTGATAAACGCGGTGGTGCCAACGGTGCGCGTATCCGGTTAGCTCCACAGAAAGACTGGAAAGTAAATAACCCGGCGCAACTGGCTAGTGTATTGGCAACGCTTGAGCAAATTCAAAAGGAATTTAACGGTGCTCAGTCTGCCGGAAAGCGGGTTTCAATGGCCGACTTGATCGTTTTGGGCGGATGTGCAGGTGTTGAGAAGGCTGCTCAGCAGGGTGGCCATTCTGTAAACGTTCCATTTACACCGGGAAGAGGCGATGCATCACAGGAACAGACCGATATAGAGTCGTTCGCTGTTCTCGAGCCGAGAGCAGATGGGTTTCGCAATTATATGAAAGCTACATATACGGTATCGGCAGAGGAAATGCTGCTGGACAAGGCACAACTGTTAACGCTTACTGCGCCCGAAATGACCGTATTGATTGGCGGTATGCGTGTGCTGAACACGAACTTTGACCAGTCGCAACTGGGTGTGTTTAC
>CAZFKE010000021.1:0-8576 GCA_964519475.1 uncultured Sediminibacterium sp. | reverse complement strand
TTGTAAACCTGCTCGATTTTGGTACGAAGTGGTTTGCCGTTTCAGATGCGCAGGATGTGTTTGAGGCCCGTGATCGCAAAACAGGTAAGGTTCTATGGACCGGCACCCGTGTGGATCTCATCCTGGGCTCTAACTCAGAGCTTCGCGCCCTTGCTGAAGTATATGCCTGCGAAGATTCGCAGGAGAAGTTTGTGCATGACTTTGTTGCAGCATGGACCAAGGTGATGAATCTTGACCGATTTGACCTGGCCTGATTTCAGTGTCTTGTTATATCGTTTTAAAAAGCGGCCCGGTATCGGGCCGCTTTTTTTGTATGTTCACGGGTAAGGAAGAAGGGATCAAGTTGAAATTTTTACTGTAGGGCAAAGACGCAATTCGTCAGCCCTAATTGCTGCAATACTTTCTTGTACCTGTTATGCTCACAGTAATGAATTAGGGTTAAAACAGATGTATTTCTTCACCTAATCATTGGCAAGTATTTCGAACGGTTCTCTATAATTACCCAAAGATTTATGCCAAGAAGCACTATTGATAAGGGAAGCCCTGTTGGCGCATATATGATGTTAGTTAAAAGTATCCCAATCATAATTGGAAAAATAATGATTGCGCCCAGCGCTCTATATTTATTCGTTATGAAAAGTAGTCCACCCAAAATTTCAGCAATTCCAACAAGCGGCATCAACCAGCTGATTTCCATAAATGCTCTCATAACTTTCATCATGTTTTCAGGCATGTCTTTTGGCATAGGCATGTAATTAAAAAATTTATTTAGCCCCGCATTTATAAACATCAGCCCAAAGAGGAGACTTACAACAAATAAAATTTTCTTTTTCATATTTTTTGGTTTAATTAAAGTTGTATTTCATTATGCTTAATCGTGCTGTTATACAATGACCGCTAACTTTCGAGTATTTGCAAAGGCAGGGAATTTGTTGATTGTCCCGCCAGGCACAAATGCCCAATTGAAATAGCATGTTGAAGCTATGAACGAAAACTTAAGAGGGAACGTCAAGCCTGAACGGCTGATGCCCCCTCACTTAGCTGATATTACTTTATCCAACCCTGCTATGGCAAATACCATTGTTAATGGCAGTTTATTTATTGGTTATTGAGTCTAAGATATTATTTTTTTCTCGTGTTTTTGCTTCTTCATATATTTTTAAACAACTGTCAAGTGGCTTGCCTTGGTTATAAATACAATCGCAAAATTCTTTCCCCGCTTTCGGATATTTGCTGTCTTTACATCCATTGGTACATTCAATGAAAGAATTACCGGGGCGAATTTCATATATAAATATATTTATCACTATGACTGCAACTACAGCCATAAACACACTCCCGAAAAATACAAAGGGAAACCGATTGCTTACTGGTTTCGTTTTTGTTGTGTAAATATCTGCGTTAGATTGTTTAGATAGTAAGAGGTATTTTAATCGGTCATAGTCCCAGCAGAACAAATATAGATTAGCCAATAACATCAATGTGGTAATACGGGTACCTTCAAACCGGGTGGCATAAGCTAAAATACAAATATTCAATATAACAGGGAAATAGAAAATTGCACCCATAAGTGCTGTTCTTGGAATGAGTAATAAAATTGCAGTGATCAACTGCGCTACTCCGATAAACGTATAGTAATAACCTGTATGATATAAAGCATCAAAATAATGACCTAACGGATGATTAGAGGATAAAGCAGTAAACCTTTCTCCCGAAATTTTTACTATACCCGATGGAATAAAACCCAAAGCCAAAGCCACTCTGCAAAAAACAGTAAACAGATGGAACCATTTG
Source organism: uncultured Sediminibacterium sp. (assembly GCA_964519475.1). Lineage (GTDB taxonomy): Bacteria > Bacteroidota > Bacteroidia > Chitinophagales > Chitinophagaceae > Sediminibacterium. The sequence goes on along the minus strand of CAZFKE010000021.1, from coordinate 6,782 downwards.
TTGCCCTTTGCCTCGTAGTAAAATGGTTTAAGATTCTCAAAAATAGTTATCATGAGCTTGATTCATATCCGTTTGTATGGTTGGGAAATTTATTGATAAGCTGTCCGCCCGGAACCCAAGCTAATTTATAACTAAAAGCGGAAGTTAACCAACAAATGACCGGCAAATTCCGTTCGCCGAATAGGAGCGGTGATATGCACTGCCGAGGATGGTTTTTTCGTCAAGCCCCATTTGCGCCAAACCTGATGTTAGCGGTTCGTTGCGAGGTATTACACATATTTTTTCATCGAAGCATCTAAAATGTCTTTCACATCATTCTGCCAATTCTGGGTTTTCATATATCCGTAGAAAGAATCAAAGGGGATATTACCCAATCGTTTTTTATTCTTCTTATTTCCACCAACGGTAAGAAATTCTCTTACTTTGGGACTGATTGCTTCATCACCATTATGAGGTTATTGATGTTAGCACTTTTTCCACCATGTATTCCGAGAGCTCATCATGGGGCTGTTTTTTATCAGTTGTAATTGTTTCTATCAGATCAGTTTGCCAACTTTCGCCGTCATCACTTTCAGAATCCGTAACAGTTCCTACGTAGATATAATTTATTTCTGCACCAGTCTCTTTTGCACAAACATCAGCTACTGCATAAACGGAAATAGTGTCCATATTCACAACACTGCAACCTTTTTCTTTCATTTCTTTTATGGTCGTAGGATATTCTCTGTACAAACTGTTGGTACACCATACTGAATATTCTTCCCAAACAGTTCCATCAGCTTCCCCTAAACTTTTCATTAGAGAATAAAATTTAGTGGAAGGATAAACACTTTCATTTGCTTCAACTCCATAATGCTTCGCTAACGGTAAATCAGAAAGGGCTGATTGAGCTATAAACCTTTGCCCTATGGGTGCTCCATTAAATGCACCAACATAGCCAATGCCAATGATATTTTTTATTCTATAGTAGATTAGCTCTTCTACAGTTGTTGAGCCCACTTCAAAGCCATAGACTTCGCTTAAAATTATAAATGAAATATTATTGTAAGCACATAACCTTACTTCGCTGCAAGGTGAATGCAAGAAAAACCTTTCGGTTGATATTTCTATAACATACTTTTCAAAACCAGCAGGAAAAGGTGTGAAGCAAATAAAAGCTGCTTGTGCTTCTTTCCATTTAGCAGGCAGTGTTTTTCCACTAAATAGTTTAGCTGGTGTTAGTTGGGGTGTTGCCATATTTAATTGTCAATATTTTTAAAATAGTCGTAATGGTTTAGTTTTTTTTGCATAACGGCTAACGCCCCGTGCATTTACGTTGTGGCGGATTTTCGCGTTACGTCTGCCCGGTTATTGGCTATTTAAAGATATTAAACTAAATGATTATTCGGTTACTCATTTCTGAAACCTTATCTGAGAACTAATGCTCATTTATTGCTGATGCCTTGTTCCTGTTTTCCGATGCTGTCATAACGTGAATGCTGTGTTAGGCGTTCGTTGTTTTTCTTCGGCTATATTTGTCCCTTATAATTCGGGTCAAAATCTACCATCCATTCAATTCCATATTTGTCTCTAAACATACCAAAATATGAACCCCAAGGGCTGACAGAAATAGGCATTTCAATTTGTCCGCCTGCCGAAAGTCCATTGAATAATTTGTCAGCTTCTTCTTTGCTTTCTGCACTAATTACTATTTTGCTTCTGTTCTCATTTTCGTTTGTTCGTCCCAGTATTTCAGGTACATCATTAGCCATTAAAATATTTTTACCGATTGGTAAAGCAATGTGCATTATTTTATTTGCTTCATTTTCTGCTACTGAAAATTCAGCACTTGCTAAATCTTTAAAACGCATTATTTTTGCGAATTCTCCGCCAAATACTGATTTGTAAAAATTGAATGCCTCTTCTGCATTGCCATTGAAATTAATGTGTGGATGGATACTTGCCATAATTTTAATTTATAATTTTTATTGAATTTTTATTTGTTAATTAATCTGATTCTTTACACTCGTAACCAAAAGTTTTCAGTAGTCTTGGTTTTTCAATGTGTCATCCGTTTGAAGTGTATCGCTCTTCAATCACGCCAAACGTACATTACTTTGCGCGGGGAGAGCATTGTTATTTGTCCAGCCCGAACCAAAGTACAGCGATGCAAACAGCTGAAGTTTCAATGCCCAGCCCTGCTTGCACAAAACCTCATGTTGGATGCTATACAAACAAATTTCTCATTTATTAAATTCCTATTGTCTAATTTTTTTTGAGTAGTGTCGAATGGAGGTGTTTTATTTTCCACGTTTTTTTATTCCTTGATAGAACTACTGTTTCCATCCATTGTATGACTGTTCCTTTGTTTTTCTTTGTAATAACTGAACTCAGCCGATAAGTGACCCATGCTGTAGTTTTATCTATTTCAGTACTGATAAAATCAAAAGTATTGCTACGTTTAAAGTCAGCAGCTTTATTCATAATGATTGCTTTATTTATCAAGGTATCAATATTCCAAACCTGACCATATTCGTATAAGGAAATGTCGGCAGTGCAATGAGCTTTAAGGCTTATTGAATCTCGTTTTGATAAAGCTTCAAACATTTTTACAACAGTTTGCTGCACTTCTTGCTGGTCTTTTGTCAATAGCTGTTGTGCCTTCAATAATATTGAAAGAGAGATCGCAGTGATTACAAGAATTAGTTTTTTCAATGTCATTGATTTATCTCTTGATTTTGCTAAAATCTTGAAATGTCGGAATGTACAGCAGCCAGCGAACAGGGCTTTACGCTGCTGGGAATATTACTCCCGTCCACCCCGGCCAACTGATGATGAAAATTGAAATAAATGTTGATGATTTACAATTAGCCGAAAGTGGCTTGTCCTGCCCGAACAACAAATGTTGAAACACGGCTTCCGTCCGCCCTATTTGAGTAAAACCCCATGTTGTGCGTTCGCTTTTTGCCTTAGATGTCGGAGCATAGTACCAAATTCTAAACTTTGTAAATAATGTTTTGGTTTTGCCTTGTACTTCCTGGATTGTAATTTATATTTCTTTTCACTTTCTCACCCGATCAAAAAATTCTTTCTGCAGCATCAATGTTTTATCGTCGCTCTTGATAGCCTTAATCGCATCAATTAACTGGCTGATGGTATGATTCGCTACCAGTTTGCCAAGTGCTATTGTCGCTTTATCTCCTTCACCTGCATAATGATTTGGAAAATCGGCGTACCACCAGATCCCGGTGTACACATTTGGTATGGATAGCCGGTTCAGGTTTTTACCGGATTCATTTTTGGTGCTGTCTAATTGCACCAGATCGGGGCGGAAATACAAAACTTCCGATGTTTCTTTTTCGCCGGCATGCTGGTCGCCTTGGGCATCGGAACGGCGCAGAGCGGTTACTTGTCTATTAAAAGCAGAATCTGAGGATGGCTGGAAAAAATATACAGCGTAATTTCTTTCTTTTTCAAGCCTTGTTTGTATAAAATATTTTATCAGCTCGGGGTTGCCGCCGTGGCCATTTACAATAATGATCTTACTAAATCCATTCCTCGCAATTTCATCGCAGGTATTTTCCAGCAGATCCCATACCACTCTTTCGGGCAAAGCAAACACACCTGGCTGGTGCTTGGCTTCGTTTATCTGCCCGTAAAAATAATCAGGGAATACGACGGCGTATTCTTTTTGCGTAGCACGTAATGCATACTCACGCACACGAATCAGGTCGCTGCCCACGGGCACATGCGGACCATGTTTTTCCAATATACCAATAGGAAGAATACAGGTTTTATTGCTTTTGGCTAAAGCAAGATTCCAGTCGGCGGCTGTTATTTCATCCCAGCGTGAGGGCAGTTTTTGAGCGGTGGCTTGCAGGCAAATAAAAATGGCGAAGCCTAAGGCAATCAAGAAAGCTGTAATTCTTTTCATTGACAATCGTTTTAACAAATATAGTGATGGGAAAGTGATGCACAACGTGCAGGCATTTAAGCGGTTGGGGAATGATCTTCCGTCGCCCATGGCTAACCGTTGCTGGATAAATGTACAAAAAGTCGAGAATATATTTTACTGCCGATTAAAATTCCGTCAAGCCGGAACTGAAGTCGGGATATTTGTTGCAGATGAAAGACGCTATTCCGTTCAGCCACAATTGCTTTATTGCAATGTTGTGCGCTCGCTTTTTTAGAACATTATAAAAGGTGGATTTAAGTGAAAAGGTAGCATTTTATGCTTATTATTTACTGCTAAACATTTCTAAAATGTCAAGAAGCATAATTTGCATTTTCAGTCTTTCAACTTTATTTTTTTGGTGAAAAGCATGAAGGGAAGTTGTTGCTGTAAATAAAATTAAAAGTCCAGCTTTGTTAAGGTCTGGCCATTTGCTTATATCCAAAACTTTAATAAATGAAACTATAAGTAATATTGCCAAAAGAATATATGCCGCAATCTCATATATCTTTGAAGTCTTTTCTAGTTTATCAAGATTTCCTTGCAACTCTATTTTAATGATTTCTAAATTTTCGTTTGCAGATTCTGCAGAAAATGTGATTTCGCCTTTTTTATTAAGTGAGATTAATTTGTGAATAATAACCTGTTTCAAGTCCAATTCTTGCATAAAAGCGATTTATTTTAAAGTGATGCACAACGAAAAAGGCTTGGCGTTGTTGGGAAATTAGCATTCCGTCAGCTGATAACAGAAGTTGATAATTGCAATGTTGCCGATGTTTTATTTATAAGCCAAATTTATAACGTCAAGCCCCAATAATGCCAAACCTAATGTTAGCAGCAGTTTTTCTGACTTTGTTGGTGAAGAAAACCAATAAGGTCTAAAAATTATTTATTTTTTACAGTAATAATTATCCGCTGATACCTTGTGAGTGATGGGGTTCCATCGTCTGTTGCTTCAAGAATGAGATGAATTGTTTGGCCGCCCACTGCATCATTGGGAATAAGAACTTCAGCCTGCGCCGAATTAGGATTTGAGATAAGCACTTTATTGGAATACCTTCCTACTTGGAACTGCCACCATTTGACGGAAATCGCATTCCCATCCGGATCTGAAACTGCCCCATTTAGTCGTATTTTTTCTCCGGCTGAAGCTAATACATTTAACGGCCCTTCAATTTTTACAACAGGTTCATGATTTGCATTGGAGTACTTAGCTGTTACAGACCATTTAAGTCGAGCTGCAAAATCCCGTTGTGCCTGCGGAAAGAAATTAGGATATGTCAATTCATTTGCACTTTTGTTTAACTGGTTATTTAATGTGCTTAGTGTAGTTCCCATTGCTTTGGCACTTGTATCATGGGATATTGAGTCAGCAGGAAGGAAAGAAAAATTCATAGCTTCCTTGTTGCCTACCTCACGGCCACCCCAGCCACCATAAGAACCTATTTCATAGGCACGCAATCCGTTTCCCAGCATGTTCATAAATGTATAGTCGTCACCTTCGCCCAGCCAGGAGCCTTTCGGTTGCACAGGCATCCACACTACATATCCCATTTTCTTTAGTTCATCATTTGTGTAGCCCGACAGACCAAAATAATCCAACTTGTCACCTTTTACCATCTGTTTGCCATCACCCCAAACCCGGTATAAGGCTCCTAAGGGTCCACGATCTGATACATTTTCCTTCATCCAGGATCTGGTCAAATAAATAGAATCCTCTCCTTTAGTACCCAATTGCGCACCGTAGCCATAGTTGGGGCCGCCTCGGAATTGTCGGTAATCAATATCGGGCCAATTGGGTTTGATATAGAGCGCATACGTGTCATCCTGATCGCCGGAAGGCAGCAGCACTACTTTACGTGAAATTTTCTTTTTAATGCCCTCCCATTCAGTTGTGTGCTCATATTGCTCTTGTATTGATTTGAGCGCTCGGGCAATAGTGCTTTGTCCTCCCCAGGCTGTAATAAACAGTGGCCCCGGCTTATTATCCAGCATCAGCGATTTGATCAGGTCTGAACCCGGTGAATCTTTTGATATATCTCCATCAAATTCGATGTTCCCATACCGGATTTTGGACTTGAGTTCATCCGCAGCCGGGTAATTGGGGTTATGCACTTTCAGGTTCGGATATACTTTCGCATACGCTTCGACGGCATCATGAATGAAACGTTCGTCTTTGGACCAGCGCCATGACTCACAGGGACATAAGTTTAATCCGAAACGGGTATATTCCCTCCCGGGAACAAACCACTTCGTTCCCTTTCCATCCCCTTTCCAGTGAAATTGACTACTGGCATAGATGAGTCCTTCTATTTTCAAGTCGCTGCTGTAGAGCAAGAAACGGACAAGTGAGTTATTGTCGTCGAGTTCCGGATCAGCAGTGACCACAATGCGTGGCCGTACTTGCGTAAAGGGACGCTGTGCAGTGGCACGGTTGACCAGAAGGCACACGACCATTACTCCAATAGCATAAAGGCAGGCATTGCTTTGGAAACCTTGTGGATTTGAACGCATTGATTTTAGTGTTTGTGTGTACTGATTTTTGATCGAAATCTTATTCTGGCCGTGCTTGCATTACCCGTTACCTTTTGACTGTAGCAAGCGGAAAGTGTCGCAATAACTACAGTGATTATGGTTGCAGGAAATGTCCTCTAAAATGGCTGCTAACGAAAAAGTCTTGGCGTTGTTGGGGAATTAGCATTCCGTCTGCCCATAACCGAAGTTGATAATTGCAATATTGCTGATGTTTTATTTATAAGCCAAATTTATAACGTCAAGCTCGAACTGAAGCACAATTGTAAGCTCCCCTAAAATCCGCTACATTCAAAAGTATAAAATTCTCCACTTTCAG
>CAZFKE010000020.1:51788-54191 GCA_964519475.1 uncultured Sediminibacterium sp. | reverse complement strand
TTTCCTATCATGAAATGGTCGTTAATCATACTAATTTGTCTTGTATTAGGTTGGCAAGAAAAAAAACCTATTGAGGTTGCAGTCATTGGTTTTTATAACCTAGAAAATTTATACGACACGATTGATAACCCTATTGTAAATGATGATGAGTTTACACCAGAGGGAGCTAAACATTATACTAGTGAAATTTATACAAATAAGTTATTCAAGTTAGCTTATGTACTAAAAGATTTTGGCGTGCAGGCTCATCCAAGAGGTGCTGCAATAATTGGTGTTGCTGAAATTGAAAATGATACGGTCTTAATTGATTTGGTCAATCATTTTTTATTAAGAAATAAAAAATATAAAATCATTCATTTTGATTCTAAAGATGTACGTGGTGTAGATGTGGGTTTATTGTATCAGTCTGAGTATTTTCATCCGTATTATGCCAAAGCATTAGAAGTAACACTTCCTGGAAGGAGTAAAGAAGCCTATTTTACCAGAGATATTTTATACGTTAAAGGAAAACTGAGCGGGGAAGAAATACATCTATATATAAACCATTGGCCAAGCAGAAGAGGGGGCGAAGAAAGAAGTGCACCAGCAAGAGCTGCTGCAGCAAAACTTTGCAGGGACCATGCAGATTCCATACGTCGTGAAAATAATACCGCAAAAATAATTGTGATGGGAGATTTGAACGACAACCCTACCGACCACAGCATCATTGAAACATTGGGTGCAACAGGAGATGCAAAAAAGCTACATGCAGGTATATTTTTCAATCCATGGGTACAGTTTTATGAAAGAGGGATTGGAACCCTCGCCAATAAAGATGTCTGGGGTTTATTCGATCAGATCCTTATATCGCATTCATTTTTTGACAGTACTACGCATCATTGGCGGTTTATTAAAGCAGGAATTTATCATCAACCTTTTATGACCGAAAATACCGGGAGGTATAAAGGGTACCCCATGCGAACTTGGGATGGGAATCATTATAGGGGTGGATTTAGTGATCATTTCCCTACTTTTATAGTCTTGAGGCGATAGATACATATATATTTTTTTTAATAAGCCCGTTTTTATGGGCATTATTTGGAATTAGTTCTCCCAAATTTTGGTTAAGCCCCCCATAATACATACTTTTGCAGCCCCAAATCTGTATTTGGCAGATTTTCTTGCTTGCAAGAATCCACTGGGCAAAACCAATTTTTAACCAAAAAAATTCAAGTAATGAACAATTACGAATTGATGGTGATCTTTACTCCGGTTCTTTCTGAAGAAGATTTCAAATCTTCTCAAAAGAAATTCCAAGACCTGATCACTGAACTGGGCGGTGCAACCGTTCACAACAATCCATGGGGATTGAAATCACTCGCTTACCCTATTCAAAAGAAAACCACTGGTATCTACTGGGTTTTAGAATTCACTCTTCCTGCAGAAGGAATTGAGAAATTGAAAATCCAATTACTACGTGATGAGCAAGTGATGCGTCACATGATTACTCGTCTCGACAAATACGCCGTCGAGTACAACTACACCAAGAGAAATGGCGGATTTCCTAAAATTGAAAAAGCGGAAGCATAATCATGGCAAAGAACGAAATAAAGTACCTGACCGCTATTAAGCAAGAGAAACCAAAGAAGAAATTCTGTCGTTTTAAGAAATACGGTATTAAATACGTAGACTACAAAGACGTAGAGTTTTTGAAGAAGTTCATCAACGAACAAGGTAAATTATTACCTCGTCGTTTGTCTGGTAACTCTTTAAAATATCAACGTAAAGTAACCGACGCTGTTAAAAAGGCACGTCAAATGTCTTTGTTGCCTTATGTAACAGATTTATTGAAATAGAACAATTAGTTAACCATCCCTAATCACGCATTGCGTGAGACAGTCAAATCAAAATCAAATGATTGGGCGCTGGGACTAAACAACAAAACATGCAAGTAATTTTAATTCAAGACGTAGACAATTTAGGCGGTAAGAACGAACTAGTAACCGTTAAAAATGGCTATGCACGTAACTTTTTGATTCCTCAAAAATTTGCTGTTGAAGCAAGTCCTTCTAATATGAAACAATTAGAAGAAAAGCTTAAAGTTAAAGCAAAGAAGGAAGCTGCTATGTTGGCTGAAATCAACAAAGTAATTGATGTGTTGAAGTCATCTCCTGTTAAAGTGGGTGCTAAAACTGGTACCAGCGGTAAAATCTTTGGTGCGGTTACTTCTTTACAAATTACTCGTGCTATCCGTGACCAAAAAGGTTATGAGATCGATCGTAAGCGTATCACTATTGTAGACGATGTTAAAGAGTTAGGAACTTATAAAGCTACTATCGACTTTGGTAACGGAAACAATACGGAGATTGAATTTGAAGTAGTAGAAGGTTAATCACTTCTGAAGAAATAGTAAATGCCCCGATT
>CAZFKE010000020.1:49434-51688 GCA_964519475.1 uncultured Sediminibacterium sp. | reverse complement strand
ATAATTTTTGGGTTTCCCTTTAAAAAGGATTGAATCATATTTGTATTCATCATAAGCAGCAAGACTTAGCATTGATTTAGTTGATTGATCATAAAGAAAGCTGACCATCTTTTTGGTAGTAGGATTCAATTGCTTTAAGGTTAAGATGCCCACTTCTGAATTCGTAGTTAAATCGTCATAATTGAAAGGCAATATCGTTGAGCCGGTATGACTAAACAGCCCCCATTTCATCTTATTTTGAATAACTTCCTCCTCCTCGTCCTCTAAGAAATCAAAAAGATCATCATCGGCTGCAGCCATTGCCTCATCTGTAAAATCATCATTAAATGGATCATCTCCTTCAGAAGCAATATAATTTTTCCCTTTAGGAGACAAGGATGAATACTTTATTGGAATAATGATTGATCCATTTTTGTCAATTACACCATGCAATAATCTTTTAGTATCAGTTGGCTTTGGCATAGATACTATGTAAGATTGATTGGTGTCTACATAGCGCATGCTATAATATTTGGGCATGATTACCCAATTTCCTTGTATATCCATAACTCCCATTTTCCCCCCATCTGATTTACTGGCAGATACTATAATTCTTCCATTAATTACTTTATTTGGTATTCGAAAATTCTTTTTTTTGCGATCAGTTTCGTCATCAATAGACCCTGGGGCAACCAAAGGCAACCCGGTTAAGTCAATAACACCCCACCCCTTGGCATTTTTCATATAAACCAGTCCCTCGGATACAGCATCAAGATAGTTGTATAAAAAAGGCAGTACTGTTTTACCATTCTGATCAACCAATCCCCAAAAACCCGACTCAGATCTGCATGAGAAATAAACCGCAGATTTATCTTTGCTCATATTAATTTTCTTCATGATGGGAGGAATGATCATATTACCTTGTATATCGTATACCCCCATTGAGTTAGTTGATTCATCTCCTGCGATGAAAAATCCATTATTCAAATAAGCAAAGTTGAAAACTGGGTCAACCAATCGATACCCCTCTTTATCTTTTATACCGTAACGATTATTGAAAGTACTCAGCTCTATCCGGTATACTTCGTTTTGTTTAGAAATGGTAGGCACAGGCTTAGCTGCTACAGGCACAATAGTCATTGGGGTGTAGCCACGTACAATTTTACCTGGAATAGTTGTTTGACTATTCCATTGTTTTATCTCTAATTGCTCAAGACCAACTTTCATATTACTATTGGCAAACAATCCAACATTTGCAGAGAATTTTGCTAGTTCAATAGACTGTGTTTTTAATGAAACATCATTTAAAAAAAACTGGTAATTGTTTCCAATTTTCTCAATGTATAATTCATTAATAGCATTATATCCAGTTTTTACCAATGATGATTTAACCCAACCGTTGGAGATATTGGTAGTCGTTCCTGATTTAGAGTACAATAAAATGTAATACCCATTACTTGCAATACCAAACATGATATAGTTGCTTCCGTTCTCGGCATTAACCACCAAACCATATGAGTAATCTTGTAATCCTGCTAATTGAGTAATGGATGCCTTATATCCCGTATTAGCCTTACTATTAAGTCCATAATTTAAAAGTGACCACTTGCTCACTCCTTTTTTTATATGGTAGTTCTGAAAAATATACTTGCCATTTTCTATACCTGCGTCTACAGAATCTCTTCTCATTGTATTAGCCAATTTGGCTATACCATATTTGTCATCATCAAATGAATATTTTACAATCTCAAGTTGCTGAGCATTAAGGTTGGTCAGCATCATCATTACAATGACCAATTTGATCCATTTACGCATATTCTTTTTTTGGTGAATGTAGCTGCCGGATTCAATTGGCACAATACCGCATATGCGGTATATTGGCTTGTGTAGAAAGTTTTGTCATTTTTTTTGAAAAAAACGCCCAAATCATTAAAAGCCCTATCTTTAACTGTCCAAATGCAGAAGTTCCAGGTCTCAGAACGTTTTTACGTAAATGGTTCAGGGTTTTTGGTTACTGTTTTAGCTTTGGTTTTTTGATCACTTAATTTCTTAAAAATGAACATTTACGTTGGAAATCTGAACTGGAATATGTCTAGTGAAGACCTGCAAAATCTGTTTGCTCCCTATGGTGAAGTAAGCAGTGCCAAAATCGTTACCGACAAATTTAACAACGACCGCAGCAAAGGCTTTGGTTTCGTTGAAATGGCTGATGATGATGCTGCCCGTGCAGCTATCGCAGCATTACACGATACTGAGGTAATGGATCGCAAAATTG
>CAZFKE010000020.1:0-49291 GCA_964519475.1 uncultured Sediminibacterium sp. | reverse complement strand
TTAAGAAGAAGCCTTATGGTGGCGGCGGCGGTAATCGCGGCGGCTTTGGTAGTGGCAATCGCGGCGGCGGTGGATACGGTGGCGGTAATCGCGATCGTGGAAACGGCGGTGGCGGATACAACAGATATTAATCTAACAATCCTACCGATTTATAAAACTCGTTCTGAAAACAGAACGAGTTTTTTTTATTTCTATATTTAAGCATGGAAAAAAATATGATGCTAAGTAGTCCGGTTGCAGGATGTATGCGATGGGGAAAATGGGGGGCCAATTTTACTACGTACGATTATCGCCAGATGATTGATCAGTGTTTATCAATTGGGGTAAATAGTTTTGATCACGCAGATATTTACGGAGATTATACAACAGAAGAAGAATTTGGGGAGGCTTTAAAAGAAGACAAGACCCTCCGTCCGCAAATGAAACTGATTACCAAATGCGGGATTCAGATGGTTACCGAAAATCGGCCGGAGCATTCCATCAAATCTTACAATACCAGCAAAAAACACATTATCCGATCGGCAGAACAATCACTAAAGAACTTTGGGACCGACTATCTGGATGTTTTGCTGATTCACAGACCTGATCCTTTATTGCATCCGGAAGATGTTGCTGAAGCCATTCAAACCCTGCAGATTCAGGGAAAGGTCAGATCATTTGGCGTTTCGAACTTCTTGCCCCATCAGGTAAATATGCTTAAAAAGTGGGTACCCATTGCTTATAATCAGATTGAAGTATCTATCATCTGTACTTCTCCTTTTACCAATGGCATATTGGACAATTGCATAGAGAATGACATAATTCCAATGGCATGGGCACCTTTGGGTGGAGGTTTATTAACAGATGACCTGCATCCACATTTCAGAAGCATCTCAAATGCGGCTCACTTGCTTTCAGAAAAATATGCCATGGGATTGAATGAAATGCTGATTGCCTGGCTAAATACGCACCCAGCAGGTATTCTTCCTGTTATTGGCACAACCAAAGCAGAAAGACTGGAGCAGGCAAAAAAAGCAGCTTCCATCAAACTAACCAGAGAAGACTGGTTCTTTTTAATGAAAGCTGCTACAGGTGAAGATGTTGCTTAATTAGCTATTGGAAATGGCAGCGATGCCTGGTAATATTTTACCTTCAAAATATTCCAGCATGGCTCCTCCCCCTGTACTTACATAACTTACCTGATCGGCAAATCCAAATTGATTAACAGCCGCTACACTATCGCCACCTCCTACTAAACTATACGCACCCTTTGCGGTGGCATTGGCAACTGCTACTGCAATTGCTTTGGTACCTGCCTGGAATTTTTCCATTTCAAAAACCCCCATCGGACCATTCCATAATATGGTTTTTGAACGGGTGATGGCAGATGTAAATGCCTCAATCGCTTTTGGACCAATATCCAATCCCATCCAGCCATCGGGTACCTGATTACTGTCTGCTACCAGACTATCTACCGGCAAATGTATGGTTACACCCTTTGCCGCAGCTTTTTCCAATATTTCAAGTGCCGTATTCAAACGATCGTCTTCGCATAAACTTTTACCGATGGCACCACCTTTTGCTTTCATGAATGTGTATGCCATTCCTCCACCAATGATAATATCTGTTGCTCTCTCCAATAAGTTTTCGATGATCAGAATTTTATCACTCACTTTGGCACCTCCAATAATGGCGGTAAAAGGTTTTTCTGCTTTATGCAAAACCAATTCAGCAGCTTTTACTTCTCCTTCCATTAATAAGCCAAACATTTTATTTCCGGGAGCAAAAAACTGTGCAATAACAGCAGTGGAAGCATGCGCCCTGTGAGCAGTTCCAAATGCATCATTCACATATACGTCTCCCAACTTACTAAGCTTCTCTGCAAATGCAGCATCTCCTTTTTCTTCTTCCTTATAAAAGCGAAGATTTTCCAGTAACAATACTTCTCCCGCCTGCAAAGCAGCTGATTTATCAAATGCTTCCTCTCCAATGCAATCGTCGGCAAATTGTACCAACACTTCCTTTTCCATTGCTTTGGTAAGAAGGGATTGCAAGTGTCCGGTTATATGAACTAATGAACTTTTGGTTTCAGGACCTTCCTTGGGACGACCCAGGTGGCTCATTAAAATAACAGACCCGCCATCCTTCAATATTTTGACGATTGTTGGGACTGCTGCACGCATGCGATTGTCATCCCCAATTGCATAAGTTTGTTTATCTAAAGGGACATTAAAGTCTACACGGATTAATGCTTTCTTTCCAGCAAAATGAAACGATTCAAAAGGACTTGCCATATAAAATATTTATTGGCAATTTAACCAAAAAACAAAAGCCGTCCTGAATAATCAGAACGGCTTTCTATAGATTTTTTCAACTATTTACTTGCTGATTAAGCCTGCAAAATATTTTACAGTTCTTACCAACTGACTTACATAGCTCATTTCATTGTCGTACCAGCTAACAGTTTTCACCATCTGAGCATCGCCAACAGTCATTACTTTGGTTTGTGTAGCATCAAACAATGAACCGAAATGGGTGCCGATAATATCTGTACTTACAATTTCATCTTCATTGTAACCGAAGCTTTCGTTTGCAGCAGCTTTCATTGCAGCATTTACTTCTTCAGCAGTTACTTTCTTGTTTAAGATAGAAACCAGTTCAGTTAAAGAACCAGTGATGGTTGGAACACGCTGAGCACTTCCGTCTAATTTTCCTTTTAATTCAGGTAAAACCAATCCGATTGCCTTAGCAGCACCTGTACTGTTAGGAACAATATTAGAAGCAGCAGCTCTTGCTCTTCTCAAATCGCCTTTAGGGTGCGGTGCATCCAAAGTATTCTGGTCGTTGGTATAGGCGTGAATAGTAGTCATGATACCAGTCTGGATACCAAATTGATCATTCAATACTTTAGCCATAGGCGCTAAACAGTTAGTGGTACAAGAAGCACAGGAAATGATGGTTTCAGAACCGTCCAAAATGCTGTGGTTTACGTTGTATACAACTGTTTTTAAATCTCCTGTTGCAGGTGCAGAAATGACTACACGCTTAGCACCGGCTGCCAGGTGTGCAGCTGCTTTATCCTTATCAGTAAAGAATCCGGTTGACTCAATTACTACATCTACACCGTGTGCTCCCCAAGGAATTTGAGAAGGATCTTTCTGAGCATATATTTTAACGGTTTCACCGTTTACTACAATTGAATCTTCTGTTGAAGTAACAGTAGCATCAAAACGTCCTTGTGCACTATCGTACTTCAATAAATGAGCTAAAACCGCCGGACTAGTCAGGTCATTAATAGCAACCACATCAATTCCCTTCATATTGTAAATCTGACGAAACACCAGACGACCGATTCTTCCGAAACCGTTAATAGCCACTTTTACTGTACTCATTGATAACTGTTTTTATTTAAATAATTGCGTTAGAGGAACAAATTTACAGTTTATCAAATGATTTTGGGTATTTTGATAAAAAAGTTTGGCAGAAAAGAAATTGCCTCTTATTTTTGCAACCCGAAAGACAAAAACCATGGCCGGTTCGTCTATCGGCTAGGACAGCCCCCTTTCACGGGGCAAAGACGGGTTCGATTCCCGTACCGGCTACGTAGAAAATACAAAAACCCTGATACCGTTGAGTTTCAGGGTTTTTTGTTTTCGGAGGGGAATGTTTGAGGGAATTGTGGGTAAGTTTTGAGAATTTTCAGTGAACGCTGACTGCTACCCAAAGTATTGGCTTTCATAGCGTCTTTTCCTTTTCTTATGTATCTACTCCCTTACTCTTTACAAGTTTTGAAGAAGCGATAAATACCTATTCAATCAAGGCAATAAAAAAATGGAAAAATCAGAGACCTTGTACCCCTCACGCCATTTTAACTAACTCTTTAAAATAATTGACATGCTATTCTTAAAAACAATTCATGCCCATTGATTAATCAATACTAATCAGTGGTCAAATGGATCTGGGGAAATGGATAAATTTAAAAGGGTGAACAGGGATCAGTGACATTTGGCGAATGGGGTAAATTCCAGCGGGCTTTCCAGCCTATCGAAGCATTACACAAAATAAATTCCATTTCAATAGCCGGTTTTATCGTTAATTTGAAGGTTAATATCTGTTGCTAAAATGAAATATGTTTTTATACTTCTGTTTACCTTTTTTGGGCAATTCGTAAATGTACAAGCTCAATCTGAAAAATTAATCCAAAGTCATTTTCAGAAAATGACCCATTCGAAAGAGTATACTTTAGCTGTAGCCAGACTTATGCCGGATACTTTATATTCTTTTAAACCCGTTGAAGGTGAAATGAGCTTTGGCGAGCAATTGATACATATCACCCAAAACCTCTATTGGCTCTCTTCTACTTACCTGGCTGAAAATCCAAACCCTTTCACCGAAACAAAAGAGCATTTACTTTTATTGGACAAAGCGGCCATCATACAACTGGTTAGCAAAGCCTATGATTATGCACTTTTATCCATTTCTAAATTAGATACTACTACATTATCCAAAGAATCGAAATTCTTTGCAGGCAATAAAAATAAATACCAGTTTCTTAACCTTATTGAAGATCACCAAACTCATCACAGAGCGCAATTAATTGTTTATTTGCGATTAAAAGGAATAAAACCGCCTGAGTATATTGGCTGGTAATGTGCAGCAAATCAAATCTTCGTATTCCTGTTAAACCAAAAAATGTATTTTCACAATAGGATGTATGTTTAAAAGCCAGGTATGAATATACAACTTTACTTACCGTCGGTATTGAGTTAACTAATTGAATACCTTTTCTTCTTTACTTATCACTTCATCCATATTATGGATGCCGATCTTCAAATGATTTATGCAGGCAGAATCAGATTCTTTGGCTAACGGAGGGCTAAAAAAATAGAAACGCTAGTAAGCATTCAAATCCCCTCTTTTAACCCTTTTAACAATCGTCCAAAATGATTATAGAACGTAAAACTTTCGAATATCAGGAGAAAATCATCATTGAAAAAGTGATTTTTACATCTCCTTACAGGCACGAAGCCATATTTCAAAATGGAGGTTGCTTCGTTCACATGAAAGGGGCTGTTTCTACATTATTATCATCCGAAGACAATCTTCGGATTGCTAACCAGGAAGCGGTATTGCTGAAATGCGGAACATATTTTCTTGATTTTCTAAAAAAAACAAAAAACGACCGGGTAGAAGTAATTGCAGTTCATTTATATCCCGAAATTTTAAAAAACCTGTATCTCAGGGAATTGCCTGCTTTGATTAAAAAAAGGAATTTCAATGGCAAAGTGAATCATATGGTGAACGAAGCCATCATTTCCAGATATGTCGAGTCTTTGGAATTTTACTTTGAGAATCCTTCACTGGTTAATGAAGATCTGCTCGAATTAAAAATAAAAGAACTGATCCTGTTGTTGATACAAACAAAAAATGTAGCCTCCGTTTTAGAATTGATAACCGATCTATACTCCACAAGGAATATCAATATAAAAAATGTAATTGACCTGCACCTGTATTCAAATCTTACCATCGAAGAATTATCCAGATTGTGCAACCTGAGTTTATCCTCCTTTAAACGGGAGTTTAAAAAAATATATAATGATAATCCCGCCAATTATTTTATCAACGAAAAATTAAAAAAAGCAAAAGAACTTTTGACAATCTCGGACATGTCAATCAGCGAAATTGCCTACGAAGTTGGCTTTAATGACCCGCTCTATTTTACCAGGCTTTTTAAGAAAAAGGAAAGCATTACACCCAGTGCATACCGTACCAATCATACACATTGATCTAAATGTCCATAATGCGGGGCTAATTGTCCATTTAACCGTTTTATGCCGCAGGTAATTTTGCTTCTGGAAACTACCCAGTTACAACAGAAGTCCTTAACTGGTATTACTAATTCTAAAAAAAGAAAAATGAGCACTTTACAGATTCACAATGTAGCATCTGCACCGGAAAACAGCAAACCCTTATTGGAAGCTTCCTTAAAAAGTTATGGCTTCATCCCTAATTTGCACGGAGTACTTGCAGGGGCACCTGGTCTATTGGAAGCTTACAAAACATTACACGAACTTTTTGTCAATTCATCTTTTAACAATGATGAGCTTACTGTTGTATGGCAAACCATCAATGTAGAACATGAGTGTCATTACTGCGTGCCTGCACATACCGGTATCGCTGCTATGATGAAAGTAGATGATCATATTACTGAAGCTTTAAGAAACAAAACTGCATTACCCACAGAAAAATTACAGGCATTACATGACATGACTTTATCTATAGTCCGTAATCGTGGAAGAGTATCCGATGCAGAATTGGAAGCATTTTATGCAGCAGGATATACAGAGCGCCAGTTGCTGGAAATTATTTTAGGTTTATCTCAAAAAATAATTAGTAACTACACAAATCATATGGCAAACACCCCTGTAGATGCCGCTTTTCAAAAATTTGTTTGGAAAGCGCCAACTGCCTAATCTTTCATAAATTAATAGTAAAGGTCGTAAGGCCTGTGCTATTAATTTATAAAACATAAAAAGCGGAATTTAAAGGTTTAACAGACCAATTACAAAAAATAAATATGGAGAAAATAGAGAAAAACATCACATACTCTTGGCAATAGGAATGTTATTACGGTGCTACCTTTATCATGTATATAAAATTATATTTTCATGAAATACATTCTCCTCATATCACTTTTCACCTCCTTTTATGCTGATGTAAATGCTTGTAATGAAAAAATTAATTTGATGAAAATTCAACCCAGTACAATAGACAAAATTAAAAAGCCAGGTGTTATCTTATTTGATGTAAATGAAACCTTAATGGACATGACCCCATTAAAGAAAAAAATCAATGCCCTGCTTTTTAATGATAAAGGATTCCAGGTGTGGTTCGGGTTGTTATTGCAATATAGCCTGGTTGCCAATAGCACCGATTACCATGATTTTTTATCAATCGCCAATGCAACATTGGATATGGCTTCTGTTAATTTTGGAGTTCATTTAAACCCAACCCTGAAAAAGGATGCCCTCAGTACAATTAAAAAGCTAAAGGCTTATTCAGATGTAATTGAAGGGTTGCACATGTTGAAAGAAGCCGGTTTCAGACTGGCCACATTAACTAATTCTCCGCCTTCTACCCTATCCGCTCAATTAGAATCTGCCGGAATTAAACATTATTTTGAAGCTACACTAAGCATAGATCAGGTTAAAAAATATAAACCGGCTCAGGAGAGTTATGAATATGCAGCCAATATACTGGGAGTACATAAGGAAGAAATGATAATGGTGGCGGCTCATGGATGGGATATTGCAGGGGCGATGCATTCAGGTTTACAAGCTGCATTTATTGAGAGAACGGGTCAAGCCTTATACCCACTTGCTCCTCAGCCTCAATTCAAAGGTAAAAACTTAATAGAGGTCGTTAAACAAATAATCAGAAGATCCCTGGTTCAGGTCCCGTAGATGAAGCGTGATAATCCAATAGTTATGACGTAAAAATCATAGTAGTTTTTTTCATTTACAAACAAAAAATGATTAAAAATCCGGAAATTATCTAAGCGTATAGTCTTACTGAAAGAACTAAGTCTTCAGGTGTGCATTCAAATACAATTATTTTCACCACTCAGTGAAAATAAAATAAATAGTACCTTATTGAAGAATGTAAAGAAGTCATTGTTGCCGGCTGAAGGGGAACGTTTAGGGAAATTTCGGTATTATACATGAATAGCCTAAATTGTTAACAATGTTACTTCTTTTGCGATCTATACAAACTTATCTGTCGGGCGGTATCTTTCTGTTAGTATATATCAGTGAGATATTGTATCCACAGCGAAAAGAGCTTATCGATTATCAACACGATATCAGAAATATTGGCATTGGCCTGGTAAACCTGGTTATTGTATTTATGGCAGGGTACTATTTCCAGCAATGGATCATTTTTTTTAATCAGCAGCATTTTGGTTTGTTGCAGCTTATGAAAGTCCCATTTGTAATTGAACTACTGATCGGTTTTATAGTGATCGATTGTTTTATGTACTGGTGGCACAGGTTGAATCATATAGTTCCATTTTTCTGGGCATTTCACCGGTTTCATCATAAAGATGAAAAACTGAACAGCACTTCTGCCGTAAGATTTCATTTGGGGGAATTGCTGTTATCTTTTGCCGCAAGAAGTATGGTGTTTCCCTTACTGGGGCTGGAGCCAACCGCCATCGTGTTGTATGGATTTATTTTGTTTCCTGTAATCATCTTCCATCATTCCAATATCAAGATATCCGGTCGTTGGGATATGCGTATCAGGCGCCTGATCGTTTCGCCTATCATGCACAGGATCCATCATAGCAAACTGATAAAAGAAACCCATTCGAATTACAGTTCTATCCTTCCTTATTGGGATAAACTTTTCGGCACTTATACTCCTAAACCAACCGATACCCTTGTTTTTGGCTTGTAAGAAAATGATTGTATTCAAGCTCAGCAAGGTCGGAACCAGCTGTAAAACAAATGGCCAATAGAAACCTATTGGCCATTTGTTCTTTATTTTATGTAAGCAATTATCCTTCCAATAATATTTGCGCATAATCTCTGCACCGTTTGGTTTCTTTTACGGCATCAGAGCCGGCAGGAATATCGTATTCCAGTTCGATGGTAGCCGGCATTTTATATTTTTTTTCTTTCAGCAGCATTAAGATCTCTTTCAAGGGCGTATCGCCTTCACCCCATGGCATATTTTTACCGCCGTTGGCTTTGTTTTTTCTGTCTTTAAGGTGCATGCTGGTAATCCGCTGGTGTTTGGATTCGATCAAAGACAATAAACTTTCTTTGGAATTACCTGCCGCCATATAATGCCCGCAATCAAGGTTAAGGGTATTGTATGGTGATTGAGCCAGGGCGGTATCCCATGCAGTTTCGGATGCCTGCAGGTGCGCGTGGTAGCCTATATATACTTTTTGCTTTTCCGCAAGATTACCCAGTCTTTTGGTTTGAGCGGGATCTGAAGGCAGTTCAACGGAAACCGACTTGGCACCTAACGCTTTTGCAGCACGTAAGGCGTAGGTAATTTCTGCATCTGTATTTTCAGGGGCAAGTGCATTGGGTTTGTATGCGAAAAAATATACCCCCGCGGCATTAAATTTTTTGCGCACTTCTGCAAACTTATCCATCGATATGGATTCTCTCCAGGCAGCCACCTGTTGCTGGTATTGTTTAAGCTGAGCCTTCATTTCTTCGCTTAACTCCTGCTTTGGCTGTCCGGCTACGCGGGCCGGTATTTTAACGGGATTAACAGGTTTACCTAAGTAGTCTTCCACTTCATCTCCCTTTAATTCAACTGCATTGATATTACTATCTATACAATACTGCAACAATTTATCCGGATGGCCCGGCATGCTTCTGAATGAATAAGTGGTAACCCCGATCTGTACGCCTTTAATAAGCGAGTTGGGTTTGGATTGGAAGAGATTACCGGCAAGAACCGATTTTCCGGCAACCAATACACCTAACGATGCAAGAGAAGTTTGGCAGAGGAATGCTCTACGTGATGAATTTGATGACATGACAAGCTGGTTTAATGAAAGAAAGAAAATACGAGTATTGAAAATAATCAATTTCTATAGGAACAAATAAAAGAATTCATACGGGTTACAGGTCAGTTACCAGAGCTGTCCACCCTGTTTGATGGCTTGCACCTAATCCTCTTCCGGTATCTCCATGAAAATACTCGTGAAATAAGATCAGGTTTTCATTTTCCGGCTGTTGATAGAACCCATTGTATGGGCCATATACCGGCCTCTCGTTATGCTTATTTCTTTTAAAAATAGAAAGGTTACGCTCACTAATCATTTTTGCTACTGCATCCAGCGTTAGCAGGTTTCCCGAATTAGAAGGAAACTCGATCTGCAGATCATCCTGATAGAACTCCCCAAATTTTTTTATCGCTTTTACCAATAAGTAATTTATGGGCATCCATACAGGGCCGCGCCAGTTGGAGTTGCCACCAAATAGGCCCGAGGTGGAATCTCCGGGATCATAACTAACCGAATAATTAGCATTTGCGATGGTAATATTGTAAGGATCATTCTGATAATACTTACTTAATGCACGTATACCTCCTACGGATAAGAACTCGGTTTCCTCTAACATTTTTTTAACCAGGTCTGTCAGCTTTTGTTTATCCGTTAAAGAAAGAAGGATACTGGATTCATCAATACTTACCGTGTGTGCAAGGTGCTTTCTGTTTTGAATCCTGTAATTGATAAACCAATGCATTCTTTTTTTAAAATCCGGTAATGTTTCCAGTAGCTGCTGTTTAATAATGGATACAGCAAATAAGGGTGATAGGCCCACGATTGACCGTAACTTTAAAGAAATCGGGGCACCTTCATTAAGGCTTAATATATCATAATAAAAAAGGTCTTCCTTATTCCATAAACCAAATTCATTTAAAGCTTCAGCTATTAACGTAAAATGCTCATAAAATTTTGTGACAGAATCTTCAAAAGCATTGTCAACACCGGCTATTTCAAGTGCCATATCCATCATATTCAAGGCATACATGCCCATCCAACTGGTTCCATCTGTTTGTTCCAATGCTTTCTCATTTGGCAACTGTGTACTTCTATTAA
Organism: uncultured Sediminibacterium sp.; assembly: GCA_964519475.1. Classification (GTDB taxonomy): domain Bacteria; phylum Bacteroidota; class Bacteroidia; order Chitinophagales; family Chitinophagaceae; genus Sediminibacterium. The sequence goes on along the minus strand of CAZFKE010000020.1, from coordinate 38,688 downwards.
ACACACCAATATTATCCAATCCTAAGAAGCCGCCCTCAAATACATTGTTATTATTTGCATCTTTCCGATTGGCCCACCAGGTAAAGTTTATGATCAGTTTTTGAAAAATTTTTTTAAGAAACTGAATATCCCCTATGCCTGTCTTTTCTTTTTCTATCGTATACACCTGAAAGGCTGCAAATGCCTGAACCGGCGGGTTAACATCACTGAAATTCCATTCGTAAGCTGGTATCTGGCCATCGGGGTTCATATACCATTCACGTGTAAGAATAATCAGTTGATTTTTTGCAAATACCGGATCGATGGCCGCTATGGCAATACAATGAAAAGAGAGGTCCCATGCCGCATACCATGGATATTCCCATTTATCCGGCATTAAAATTATATCCTGATTTTTCAGGTTCATCCATCCGCTGTTACGACCTCTTGCTCTATTACCGGTTACAGGTGTTATCCCATCACTTGTCTGAATCCATCTTTCCACATCAAAATGATAGTATTGTTTGCTCCATAACAGACCTGCAAATGCCTGTCGTTTTATTAATGCCAATTCTTCAGAAATATTTTTGTCAAAAATATCCCGGTAAAAAACATCTGCTTCTTTTTGGCGAATGTCAAAAATCGTTTCAAAGCCTTTTATAAAAGGATCGTCTGTTACCTTTTTTGTTAAACGCAGATAAATCGTATAAGAATCATTACCCGTTATCGTTTTCCGGTAAACCGGTGCACATTTGGTTCCTTGTATTTTGTCTTTTAAAGCAGCCCTGTTCTTATTATCAATTACTGCGTCATGAAAAGTGTCTTTAACAAACAGTGATGTATTGGGCTTGTTAAACAGTTTTTCCTGATTGGTTTCATTCTCTGTAAACCAGATATCATCCGTATCCTGAAAATAAAAATAATACTCACCCAGCTTTTCATGCGTAACCGCAACTGTTTTTTTATTACTAAGTAAAAGAGAAGGTTTTTCTTTTACCCCATTGAATTGCCATTTATTATAAAACCAGAGTGTAGGAAGCACCGTAATTTCAGCAGGTGCCGCATACCTGTTCACAATATCGATTTTGATAAAAATATCATTACTATCTTCTTTTGCATAAGTTACATAAACATCAAAATATTGATGATCATTAAAAACACCTGAATCCAGGATTTCATATTCCGGTTCCTGCTTTGTTCTGTTCCGGTTTGTATTCACTAAATCCGCGTAAGGATATGCTGCCTGCGGATATTTATACAGGTATTTCATATAATAATGCGAAGGCACATTATCTAGATAGTAGTACAATTCCTTTACATCCTCTCCATGGTTTCCTTCATTATTCGTTAAACCAAATAAACGTTCTTTCAATATAGGATCCTTACCATTCCATAGCGCAATGGCAAAACAAAGATTTTGCTCATAGTCTGAGATCCCTGCTAATCCATCTTCTCCCCAGCGGTAAACACGGCTTCGTGCATGATCATGTGGAAAATAATTCCAGGCATCCCCATTGTCACTGTAATCTTCCCGAACAGTGCCCCATTGTCTTTCACTAACATAGGGCCCCCATAATTCCAGCGGAATTTCTTTTGAGGCGTTATCATTGAGTCGTTGTTGCTCCGGATTCATGAACATAATTTTTACTTGCTTTTATCCATTGGTACTAAACCCGGGGTAAAGCGTCATGCCCCCGTCCATAAAAACAGTGGCGCCTGTTATATAATCCGATTCATCGCTTGCCAGCCAAACAGCCAGGTTACCGATATCTTCTGTTTGTCCTATCCGGCCATAGGGAATTAATGTAAGCAGGTTTTTTAATGCCTCCGGTGTTTCCCATGCGGCGCGGTTGATAGGTGTTTGAATAGCACCCGGGCCAATACTGTTAACCCGGATCTTATCAGGAGCCAGTTCCTGGGCCATGCTCTTCATCAGCATCATTACGCCACCTTTTGAACTGGCGTAATTCACATGCCCACCCCAGGGAATTACTTCGTGAACACTACTCATACAAATAATTTTACCTAATGCCTTACTTCTTTCGGGTACCATGCCCCTGCGCAAAAATTCTCTTACGGCTTCCCTGGCGCATAAAAATTGTCCTGTCAAATTGATATTGATTACCGTTTGCCATTGGGCAAGCGTCATATCCTTAAAAGGGGCATCTTTTTGCAGCCCGGCGTTATTTACCAGTATATCAATGGTTCCAAATTGTTTATACATTTCACTGAACATTGCCTGCACCTGCTCCTCATTACTTACATCCGCCTGGAGGGCGATAGCATTTCCACCTTTGCTTTTTATTTCATTAACGATATCTGACGCTGCTTCAGGATGAGTAATATAATTGACAACAACATTTGCACCTTCATTCGCCAAAGCAATGGCTACACCTTTGCCTATACCACTGTTGGCACCTGTGACCAAAGCAGACTGGCCTTTTAATCTGGCTGTATTATTCATAATGCTGCGATTTATTTGTATTTGATTTTATAAATAAGAATGATAATTGAAAAGATTAGTGTAATGGCATTGGCCGATACGATCGGTATATTGCCGGTAAATAAACCAAATAAAAGCCATAACAAGGTACCAAAAGCAAAGAGTGAATACATAAATAATGAAATACCGGAAGTATCTTTTGTACGAATGGTCTTAATGGCTTGCGGCAGAAAGGAAATGGTTGTGCAGGCTGCTGCTGCCAAACCCAATACGATTGTAAGATTCATGTGAATGGAAAATTAAGTTGATAAAGTTACCCCCTCAGATAACCGATATGGTTTATGAAATATTGGAAGGCTTTAGGTCAATGCCGCCAGCCATTAAAGAATTATATATATCCAGCATAACATTGCTTCGGACCGATCCGGCTTTTGTTAAATCAGGTACCCAGCACATTACTTTTATTTCTATCGCTTTATCTGTAAATGACTGAATAATTACCGCCGGATCGGGCGATTGTAAAATACCCTCATTTACCAGTAATCTTGATTGAATGATCGATTTTACTTTGTTTACATCTGTTAAATAAGGCAGAGCAATTAAAAATTCAATTCGCCGCATGTTATCCTGCATGGTCCAGTTGATGAGATGCTGAGATAACAGATCTCCGTTGGGAACGATAATATCTGCGCCTTCGGAATTTTTCATTTTGCTGGAGCGTACGCCTATTTCCTTTACCGTTCCTTTTTTATTACCTACCTCAATAATGTCTCCAACCTGAATGGGTCTTTCAAAAGCAATAATAATACCCGAAACCAGGTTATTGACAATATTTTGTAAACCAAAGCCAATACCTATGCCCAATGCACCCAGCATAAACGAAAGCCTGTCCAGCGGAATACCTGCTGCTGCAACAGCAACCAGGAAGCCCAATGTCCAAATAATCAACCGTATCAATAACATCATAGATCCGATACGCTTTCGATACCCCGATTCCTGCTCGCTTACATTACCAAAAAAGAAATGGATCACTGTAGAGATCACAGAAGATACCCATATAATACAAATAAATACAGCAACACTTTTAAAAGTAAAAGCCATATTGCCAATACTTCTTTGCTGATTAAAAAATACCGTAGCTTCTTTTATCAGCCCGTCATACATTGTATAATTACGCAGTAATGATATTAGCCAAACCACAGAAGCGATGATCCATAATATGGTTTTTAGTTTTATCTGTAATTCTTTAAAATTGATTAAATCAGAAAACCGTGTTTTTGAAAAAATTTCTGATTGCATATAAATGGCTTCCAGTATCATTGTGCAAAACATCTGGAGCGATACCCCCAGCATCAGGCATTGTATAGCACTGACTCCTAAAATTTTAGCAAGGGTTAATCTGCCGGTTATGTTCATAACAATAGATAGGATAACCTGTGCCAAAGAAAAAATGACCAGGCTTTTTGCAGCAGAAGATTCAGGTATCTCTATAAAATTTTCCTTACTGCTTATAATCAGCCTTAGGCAAATGATCAGAAATGCGATACCTGCGATGAGTAAAGTCCAACGTTCGGCAAACGCCGAGTCCAGAAGCAGGTCGTCAAAAGCATAGTAGACCCATACCCCTAATAGCAAACACCAGATCTTCTTTGATGAAACGGTTAAAAAGGGGAAGATCAAAAAGGAAAGGAAGATTATCCGGAACAATTCGATAAAATGTAAGAAAGACATTGGCGGATTAGCGAAAAAGAATGGCGTATAGGTAAAGAAACCCATCAGACATCCCAATAAAACGCTTCTTTTTAATAAATGAACCGGCGCCAGGATATCGCTTGCGGTTTCGGATCTTCTGATCCGGTACATATTTGACAAACACCAGGTAGTTATGAAAATAAATACGAGCAGGCTTATCGCAAGTATATTCCATTTTCCGCTTATGTAAATTGAAATAATCTTTGCAGACCTTTGTAATGTTTGCCAGCCTATATCCCATAAAGTCTGATGATAGTCTGAAGAGGTAACCTGTAACAAGGGCTTTTCTTCTATGCCCCACATCGACGATTTTTTTGCAATAGATAGATAACCCAGATCAGATACAATATCATCAGCCTGAAGTAAACTTATAGATACATGGTTAAGTATTAAATTAACACGACTTAGTGTTTGCACTTGTGCCGAATCTAAACTCTTTCCTTCCCCAAGTATATCTTCTATCTGGTCTTTCAGAACTGAATCAGCTACGTCCTCCATTAATACCGGGTCGTTAATAATTTTCTTGACCTCTTTATTGCTCTGCGATAATTCTTTACTGTAAGCAGAAAGATTAGCCTGATATCCGGCTAATTTATTGGCAATTTCTTTTACAAGGATAGCAGAACTGTTGACGCTCCGGAGATTCATTTGAGCGCCTTTTTTTTCGAAGGTAGATTTAAACCCTTCCAGTCTTTTATCTATTGCCATTAATTCAATGGCAATAGGTGTTACATCTACCTGATTTTTTATAAGAAAATTGGTATGATCAATCGTATAGGTGTAAGATTCAATCTTATTGATCAATACCGAAACAGCAGTATCTGTATTTGTTATGATCAATACCGAATCTGAAAGTTTATGGAGCTTATGGTGTGTTTTTTGTGAATAACCGGGTTGCAAGAACCCTAACAAACAGACAAAAAGTGAAAATAAAAGGAACTTTTTTCTAGTATAACAGCTCATATAATTTTGATATTTAAGATATACCTGATGTTTCCGATTGGTTAATTGCCGATCTGCTTAACTTTCCGGATTTTATCTTTGATCAATGAAAATAACCGATTCCGGGGGCTAAAAGTTACTAAATTTAAAAGAGTAATTTTGTTTTCGTTTTAAAAGGTTACATAGGAATTAACATTCCAGCCGTTCGGAAAGAATGGGTGCGCTGCTACTCTTTTTATCCTCAACTTTATCAAAATATATTTATATGAACTTTTTGCAAATTAACCTGGCTTTTATACATAATCCCTTTGTAGAAATCATATTGCGCACTCTCTCTGTCTATATCTTTATGATTGTTGCCATCAGGATATTTGGCAAAAAAGAATTGGCACAGTTATCCGTCATCGACCTGGTCTTTATCCTGCTGATCAGCAATGCTGTTCAGAATGCCATGGTAGGTCCGGATACTTCTCTAAGAGGTGGCCTGGTAGCAGCAGGCGCTTTATTCCTGGCTAATTTTACCCTTAAACAGATATTGTATAGAAATAAAAGAATTAGTGAGCTGATCCAGGGAGAGTGTACCCTTCTCATTTATAAAGGTGTGGCGAATATAGAAAATTGCAAAAAAGCAGAAATTACCATGGAAGAACTGGAAGCTGCCGCCCGTGAACACGGTGTCAAAGACATGCAGAAAGTGGATCTGGCCATGTTGGAAGTGGATGGTAATATCAGTGTGATCAGCAGTGATTTTCAAAACAAGTCAGTTATCCCTCATCCCAAAAAACATAAATTGAAGGGCAGATTATACAAAAACTAACCCTCTGTTTTTGTATTTGCGCAAATACCATATGCATATTTCAGGAAAGATTGCCTGCCCTGCGCACGTAATGATACTTCTTATCTTCATTTACAATGCCTAACTTTAAACAGCATTTAATACGCAAACATGAAACCCACCATTACCATCGAATACTGCCCAAAATGCAACTGGCTTTTACGGGCGGCCTATATGGCACAGGAGATCTTGTCTACTTTTACAGAGGATGTTCAAAGTGTAACGCTTGTACCCAGTGAAACCGGTGGAAAATTTACCATTCGCATTGATGAAATATTGCTGTTTGACAGGAAAGAACAGGGTGGTTTTCCAGAGATCAAAGAACTGAAACAAAAAGTTCGCGATGTAGTGCATCCCGGCAAAGACCTGGGCCATGCGGATAAACACTAAACCTCTTACAGATGAAAGGCTTATTACTTTGTGGCGGCAAGAGCAGCAGAATGGGCAGTGACAAAGGTTTATTGTTTACTGACGGGATTACCTGGGCCGAAAATGCTTATCAGAAACTGGCTAAGGTTGTATCGTCTATTGCTATTTCGGTGAATGATGAACAATTTACCTCGTATGCAAAGCATTTCAGCGAGAACCAACTGATTGTTGATAACGAAAAACTAAGTATTGGCGGTCCTTTACGCGGACTATTCAGTGCACATATACAAATGCCCGAAGAAGATATCCTGTTATTTGCCTGCGATCTTTTATTTATGGATACCATTGTTTTTGACGCATTACGCTTACAACAAACACAATCGCCCGATAAAGAAGCTTTTGTTTTTACACAGCAGCAGGAAGCAGAACCTCTATGCGGTATTTACACAGCGCATGGACTCAACAGGATCTTTAGTGCTTATCAAAACGGAAGCCTGGGCAAGCCCAGTATGAAGCATATGCTGGAAACATTAAATACTTCCCTAACAGCGCTTCCCGAGGAGTGGAAGCCTTATTTTAAGAATATCAATACCCGGCACGATTTAAGTTGTTAACCCGCTGATCACAGCTCTTTCTATAGGAATAAATTCTTCTTTGGGTGCTTCGCATAATGAACAACAATATGTATCAGGGAGATCGCCGAACAAAGTGCCAGCGGGGATTCCTGCAGGTATTTCGCCCTCTCCTTCATCATATACAGTTAAACAATGAGGGCATTGATACAACATTCCGGGCACTTCTGCAGCGGGTTCTTCAACAGCGGATGTAAAATCAATCAGATCCTCATTCGTCTCTTCAGGCTGCATCTCATAATAATATTTACATACAGAAATTAAATAAGTATCCAGGTGTTCTTTTTTTACCGCTTCCCTGAAAAGTATATAGGTAGAAGAATTAGGATTAAAATTTTGTGTATAAGAAATATCATAAGTATCCAATGCTACGGTTTTATTTCGAACAATTCCGTAACGGCGTTCTATTAAAACAGAACCAAACAGCATGGCTTTATGCTGCGTTTTTACTGCAAAGCAGAGACCAAATGTGCGTACATCCTCTTTATCGAATAAACGTATGATATGCCGTTTGATCGTAAGTCCGTCATCGTTATTATCTTCTACCTGCCAACCCAGTTCATTGGAAGCATGCCTCACATTAATACGGTATTTGCCTAATACATAATCCCATAAAGACCTGTCTGACCTTTCAATTCCCTTGATCACAATAGATTTCCAAGGGGTAGTATACAATTGACCTACTTTCGTTTTGAGACAGGTGTTGGCAATATCTTTTAAGAATTTTACAGGAAATAATTCATCACGGCGATAAATGCCTAACCAAGATTTATTACCATAATTATTAAACCCTTCATAATAGGGTAATTGAAATTTAGGTAATTGCAAAGGCTGATCAACCGATTTGACAATAAGGGTAGTATTCTCATTTACCTTTTTATGCAGCGAAGGGCCGTCAGTAATATGGTCTGTGATGATCCCTTCCTCAATATATTTTGACAAACGGGGAACGTCATTGGTATATACCAGCTCGGGCCATTGGTATAATTCTTTCCTTTTCGGAAAGCGGATAAAGAGGTACCAGAAATGGCCTGCAGAAGAAGCGATCCAGTTAATATGTCCGGTAAAAAAAGGCGTAAAAGACTGGTTTGCATCAGAGATATTAATCTTTAGCCGGGGTGTATAATCAAAGAGATCAAAAATATCTTTATACACTCCTTCACGTAACCAGGAGTCGGGTGTAAAAATGCCTTCTGCTGCGTATGAACTGATTATATTGGGATATTCGTTCGTATTTACTTCATAGTCGATTTTATTTTTTTTCAGAGATGCCACTAACCTGTCATGATGCTTATTACCGGAATTGATCAATAATTGTTGGCGTAATCCAAAACGGACTTCTTCAATACCCGCTTCTTCAACTGCCTTCATAATATGCAAAAGATGTCCTGGCGATATGATACCGCCGGTAAAATTTACTTTAAATTGAAATGCGTATCTCATAATAAACCGAATTCTTTCATAGCGATTGGAAAATTTCTGTTTTCATGGCTGGGCCTGCTCAGCTTTACCAACACAAACCGTTGCAAAACGCTTAACTGTTCCCACTTGCCCGGCTCCAAATGAAAATTGAGCGAGGAAAGTTTTTGTTGTACTAACTCAGGCACTTTGTTATCATTGGCCCAGGCCGGTTCCTTCTCGACTTCTATATCCTGCGCTTCCTCGCCGGTCCGGTATAATATCAGCGTTTTAACATATTGACGATAGGATCGGATTTCATCTACTGTATCACAAGCATATTCCGATAAATTTTCTCGCTCCTCTTCATTCATGATGCTCCATTCTTTCAGTTTTAGTTTAATACCACAGGCATCCAGCTTAAACCTCGCAATCATAGGGATACAGCGTATATTTTCCGCTACAAAGTCTTCATCAAATTTGAAATACTGGATCATCGTTTTTATTTTACCCATTCAGGTTCTTCTGCCTTTATCAGATAATTATTTAGGATCTGCTGCACTTCAGAACGGCAACTGCCGCAGCCCTGTCCGGCTCCGGATACTTTACATAATTCTTTTAATTCGGCACATCCTTCCTTTATTTTAGCCAGGATATTCCCTTCCCCCACATTCCCGCAACTGCAAACTAATTTTCCGATCACGGGTTCTGCATGGTTACCGCTTCTTAATAAGGCGAGTCGTTTTTCACTCAGCTCAATCTGGTTTTCAATCAGTCCTTTAAATTCTATGAATTCTGCTTTATCACCGATCAATATGGCACCCACCAGTTTATCCTTATGAATGATGCATTTTTTGTAATACTGTTTAGCTTTATCAATAAATACTACTTCTTCATAAGCCGGGTCGTCAGGCGTTTCTGCCAATCCCATAGAGCATAAGGTGGTGCCGTGCATCTTTAATATGTTCATCAGCAGCGAACCTTTGTAATACAGCGATATATCGCCACTCAGATGTCTTGCAACAATATCTGCCTGTTGTTCGGCTGCCGCAGTTATGCCATAGAGAAATCCTTTAAACTCTGCTATCTCGCCGATCGCATAAATAGATGGGTCATTCGTTTGCAGGTAATCATCAACAATCACACCCCGTTTTACTTCTATACCGGCCGTTTTTGCCAATTCAATATTGGGGGTTGTACCAATAGCGATCACAATAGCCTGGCAATGGATGGTTAACCCGCTTTTCAGACAGATCCCTTCTACATCGTATGATCCGAGAAACCGTTCTATTTCATCATTATAATAGATCTCAACACCTTTGTCACGAAGAATCTCATCCAGTAATTGACTGCCTAAAATATCCAGCTGCCTGTCCATCAAACGTGAAATACGCTGTATGATAACTACCTCAACATTTACTTCGCGTAGCGATGCCGCCAATTCTATTCCTAATAATCCACCACCCACGATCACTACTTTTCCTTTTTGGGGATCGATATGATCTTTGAAATTATCCGCATCCATCCTGCTGCGCATACTGAATATACCTTTTAATGCCGGTATATCCCGCAACATTGTTGCGCGGCTGCCGGTAGCCATGATGAGTACATCATAATGATGCATGACTCCTTTACTGTCTATTACTGTTTTGCTCTCTCTGTTGATCTGCTCAACACTTACCCCTCTATGCAACTGAATATTATATATAAACTCTTCTTCTGTCTGCATCTTAATAAGTTGTTCCCATTCCTGCACACCGCTGATATAATCCGGTAACATAACGCGGTTGTAAAAAGGGAAATTCTCTTTACTGAATACAACAATCTCGTCTTCTGTATTTACTGCACGGTAACTTTTAATAAATCCAAATGAACCTGCTCCCGCTCCAATAAGAATAATCTTCTGAGCTTGTTTTTTATAAGCAGCCACCTGCACTGCACTGAATTTAAAATCAGGCTCTTTTGAAACGGGATCAATCAATTTATTGGTGAGGTTATTGGCACGATTCAAATCACTATTCAGCACTTTACCCCAGTGCATCGGAAGAAAAACAACACCCTGTTTAATTCCATCGGAATATTTCGCCTTTACCCTTACATTACCGCGGAGGTTGGTGATTTCTACTAATTGCCCGTCGCTGATCTTACGTAATAAAGCATCTGCAGGATGTATTTCCAGAAAAGCTTCGGCAATATGCTGGTTCAGTTTATTTACTTTCCCGGTCTTACTTCGTGTATGCCATTGGTCCCGAATCCTTCCTGTGGTTAACACAAGTGGGAAATCGGGTGTTACCGCTTCCGACTCATTATTATCCGGAACCGCATGAATGATGGCCTTGGCTGATGGGGTATAAAATTTTCTGTCCTCAAATAAACGGGCGGTTCCGCTATCGGTTGTTCCTTTGGGATAAGGCCATTGCACCGATCTTTTATTTTTCAGGATTTCGTAACTTAATCCACTGATATCAATATTCGTTCCTTCCGTTAATGCACAATGTTCGGCATATATGTCAGCAGCGCCTGTATAATCAAATCCTTGGAATCCCATCGCTTTGGCAAATCGACAAACAATTTCTGCATCCGGCAAAGCTTCGCCCGGCGCATCTACTCCTTTCTCGAGATAACTGATACGGCGTTCAGAATTTGTCATGGTGCCTTCTTTCTCAGCCCATGCCGCTGCAGGGAAAACCACATCTGCGTAGGGCAGTGTTTCCAATGTATTGCTAATATCCTGAACAACTACAAATTTTGCTTTTTTCAATCCGGCTTCCACCACCCTTACATCGGGTAAACTAATCAAAGGATTGGTACAGATGATCCAGATCGCTTTTAGTTTTTCATCATGTAATGCATCAAACATTTCTGTTGCCGTAAAACCCGGTTTGGGTGCGATCTTGCCCCCACCCCAGAATTTTTCTACGTATTCTCTGTCTTCTGCCAGCAAAAGGTTTCTATGTGCGGGTAATAAATTAGACAGTCCTCCCACTTCTCTGCCACCCATGGCATTGGGTTGGCCGGTAAGCGAAAAAGGCCCGCTACCCTGTTTACCGATATGGCCTGTGATCAGGTTAAGATTGATGAGGCTGAGATTTTTATTAACACCAATCACACTCTGGTTCAGCCCCATCGTCCACATGGTAATAAAACCTTTGCTATTACCAATATATCCGGCGGTCAATCGTATATCGCTTTCAGCTACACCACAGATGATCGCTGCTTCTGCAACAGAACGCTGCATGACAAGCGCTGCATATTTTTCAAATCCTTCTGCATGATCTGTAATAAAATCTGCATCAATATCTCCCTGCTCTATCAAACAACGGCCGATAGCATGATGCAATACAATATCTGTTCCCGGATTCAATTGTAAATGCACATTCGCCATGGAACAGGTTTGTGTTTTCCGTGGATCGCTTACAATAATCTTCAGGTGGGGATTGGCTTCCCTGGCGGCTTCTACCCTCCGCCATAAAATTGGATGGCACCAGGCAGGGTTGGCACCTGTAACAAAAATACAATCGGCCAGTTCTATATCTTCATAGCTTACCGGTACGGCATCTTCCCCTAAAGAAAGTTTGTATCCCATTACGGCGCTGCTCATACATAAGCGGCTGTTCGTATCAATATTATTACTGCCGATAAACCCTTTCATCAGTTTATTCAAGACATAATATTCTTCGGTTAAACATTGGCCGGATGCATAAATGGCAACCGAATCGGGACCATATTTATTGATCAGTGTTTTAAAAACAGCTGCTGTCCGCTCCATGGCCTTCTCCCATGATACCCTTTGTCTTGGCTGATTTTTATTATACCGGATCTCAGGATACAATAACCTGTCGCTGGTATCCATCACGGTATAATGCAGGTTCATTCCTTTACTGCAAAGCATGCCTTTGTTTACCGGGTGATCTTTATCTCCCTCAACCAGCAGCTTGCCATTGCGGTCTTTAGAAACCATAATCCCGCAACCGACACCGCAATAACAACAGGTTGTTTTAAAAGATTCTGCCATAGGTATTAAACAGCTTTCACTGTATTTGACTGATACGGATAATTTTTATTTGTAACCCTGAATTTTAGTTTACTGAATGCGATCAGCAGGCCTACAAACAATACCACAAAACCCAGATAATAAAAAGCTTCCGCATAGGGCATGCTCTTAAACAGGAAACCGATCAGCATTGCGCCTATGTTTCCACCTGCCCCCACAATGCCGGCCACACCACCAACGGCTTCCGGATTTACAAACGGAACAATACTATACGTGGCGCCATTGGCCATTTTTAAACAAAGACCGAATGTGAACATAAGCGTTATGGCCAATGCCAGCCCACCGGATTTCGCAAACCAGATAATACTTAAGCCTTCCAGCAATAATAATACTGCCAGGAAACTTACTTTTCCATCAAAACCAAATCGTGAACCGATTTTGTCGGAAAAAATTCCACCCAATGCCCTTGCAAATAAATTAAGCCAGCCAAAAAAACTTGCCAGTAAGCCCGCCATGATAAGGGTGGCTTTGTATTCTTCATGAAAAAAGGTAGCTGCATAATTATCAACCGTAATTTCCACACCAAAACAGGCCGCATAAGCGATCGTCAATATCCAGGTACGATAATCTTTGGCTGCCAGCAGTAGCGTATTTTGCTTTTTTGTTTTTACCGGCATGTCTATTTCATCAAAATTACCTGCCGGTGTATCTTTTGTATAACGGTAGTATACAAAAGCCATGATGAACAAAATTATACCCGGTACAATCATTGCCAAACGCCAGCTATTAGCCGTACTTACCCATCCCAAACCCACAAAACCTGCTGCAATCAATGGCATGATAATCTGCGTGGCTCCCCCACCGGTATTACCCCAGCCACCTGCTACAGCATTTGCGGTTCCTTTTATATTGGGTGCAAACATTACCGAAGTATGGTATTGCGTAATCACAAAAGAAGCACCGATAACCCCAATACTTAAACGGAATAAAAGAAAACTGATATAGCTGTTGCTTAAGCCAATTAACAGAACGGGTATTGCAGAAAGCAACAGCAATAAAGTATAGGTTTTTCTTGGCCCCCATTTATCTACCAAGCGGCCAATAACCAGTCGCGCGATGATGGTAGCAGATACCGAAGCAATACCGATATTCCCTTTCTGCGCTTTGGTTAAATGCAATTGCTCTGCCACCAATGGCATTAAGGGTGCAATACCAAACCAGGCGAAGAAACAGAAAAAGAAAGTAAGCCAGGTAATATGGAAGGTCCTCATCTGAACTCCTTTGACAGAAAACACTTTCAGTTTGGCTAAAGGTTGTTGGGCGGCTGATAACATAATCGGTAATAATGATGATTTAGAAATAGGTAACCTTACTTTATTTAATCGTTGATAGAAAACTTATCGATCAAGAGATTTAACAGCCTGTCATGGATCTCCATATAAACAGGATCATGCACGATATCTTTTTTATTCCTGGGCCTGGGCAAATGCACATCCACAATTTCGCGGATAGTGGCAGCGGGGCCATTATTCATCACCACGATCCTGTCTGATAAAAAGATGGCTTCTTCAATATCATGTGTTACCATCACAATGGTTTTTTCACGGTGATCGATATTCCACATTTTCAATAATTCAACATGCATACTGCTCTTAGTTAATGCATCCAGTGCACCAAAGGGCTCATCCAATAACAATACTTTCGGATCGATTGCAAAAGCCCTTGCTATAGCCACCCGTTGTTTCATGCCACCGGATAAATGGCCGGGCAATTTGTCGCGGTGATCCCATAGATTCACCATTTTCAGGTTCTTCTCAATTAATGCCGTTTTATCTTCCTGTGTTTTTTGTTTGAATACAGCATCTACTGCAACATTAATATTTTTATACACACTTAGCCAGGGCAGCAAAGAGTAATTCTGAAATACCACGCCCCTGTCCGGACCCGGCCCTTTTACCAGGTTGCCATTCGCCATTACCTCGCCAATACTGGGCGTTACCATACCGGAAATGGTATTCATTAAAGTAGATTTTCCGCAACCGGAATGCCCGATAAATGAAATGATCTCTCCTTTCTGGATCGTCAGGCTGATATCCTCAATAGCGGTATACATGCCTTTCTTACCTTTAAAAGAAACCGTCACATTTCGTATATCAACAGCGATTTCTCTTGCAGGTATGCTGATCAGTTCATTTACCTGTTCTATAATATCCTCTGTGTAGTTTGTATCTAACATGATCTTAGTTTTTTTCCCATGCGAAAGCATTCTGCAGGGCGTTAAAAAATTTATCCAATAACAATCCAACAGCACCGATAATGAGAATAGCGATCAATATTTTTTCGAGTGAAAGGCCATTCCAGCTATCCCATACAAAAAAACCGATACCCACACCGCCTGATAACATTTCACCGGCAACAATTACCATCCAGGCAACACCGATCGATAAACGCAGACCGGTAATCATATGCGGTAATGCAAAAGGCAACATGATCTTGGTTAGGTATTTCCATGCAGAGAAACCAAATACTTTACCTACATTTTTATGATCTGCCGGGATACTGGCCACGCCGAACGCGGTATTAATCAGAGTAGGCCAGAGTGAAGTGATGGCGATAATAAAAATAGTAGCTCCCCCGGCAGATTTAAAAGCCAGCAAACCCAACGGAAACCAGGCCAATGGCGATACGGGCCTCAGTATCTGTACTAAAGGGTTTAATAATTTCATCCCCGTTTTGGAAGCGCCCATGATCAATCCGGCAGGTATGGCAACCATGCTGCCCAAACCAAAGCCGTAGAATACCCTTAACAATGAACTCATCAATTGATTGCCGATGCCTTTGTCATTAGGGCCCCGATCGTAAAAAGGTTCTGCCATTAATTCTTTAAACACCAGCCAGGTAGCTTTAGGGCCGGGGATCTCCGCTTTGGTAAGCTTAGAGATCAATGCCCAAATACCTAACAGTATGCACATGCTGAGTATAAAATACAGCAGGTTAGATCCGGTTTTTTTTATAGAGAAGGATTGCATATAACAATATTTTGTTTTAACGTTTGGTTGTTTTCAGATAAGCCCCCACATTATTGGGATCGAAAAGAACATCATACGTTGTTTTAAATGGTTTCATATCGGGTTGCACTGGCACCTGCATTTCCTTGGCTACTTCTGCAAACAGGTCATCCAGTATTAATTTCTCAGCGATGTCTTTATAATTCGGTTCTGATTTCAGATAACCAAAACGAATATATTGTGCCAAAAACCAGATAGCATTTGCTTTGAGCGGAGTGGGCACAAGCCCTTTGTTGTAAAAGACCATGTAATCATCTTTATATTTCTGTACACCCAGATCACATCCCAGATCACTGGTACCCATCAGTCTTGCTTCCAGAACCTGTACCGGAGCATTTACATAATAGGGCTTTGCCAGCCAGGTTGCGGCTTTTTTACGATTGCCCATATCATCCAGCCAGCGGGAAGCTTCAATAATGGCTTTCATTACTTTTTTCAGGTCTTCTTTATCAGCAGCGGCAAACTGCGCATTCACCACCAATGCTTTTTCTGGATGATTTTTCCAGATATCCTGTGATGAAATATGCGTAAAGCCAACACCCTGCGCAACGGCTACCCCATTCCAGGGCTCACCTACGCAAAAGCCTTCCATATTATCTACTTTCATATTCGCAACCATTTGCGGCGGAGGAATCGTGATAATGCCAACGGATTTTTGATTGATACCTGCAGCAGCCATCCAGTTACGAAGCCAGATATCATGCGTACCGCCGGGGAAGGTCATCGCAAATGTGACCTCCTTTCTGGATTGTACATTCTTCACAGCAGCCGCTACTTTATTGATTTCTTTATAGCCCACCAATCCGCAGAAATCTTTGGATAGTGTAATCGCCTGGCCATTATTGTTCAGCATCATGGCAATCTTCATTTCAGCACCTGCTTTACCGCCAATACCGGTATACACAGACAAAGGCATCGAGAACAGACAATGTGCGCCATCCAGTTCGCCATTCAGGATTTTATCGCGGATATTGGCCCAGGATGCTTCTTTGGAAAGTTCTACATCAACGCCATATTTAGCAAACAAGCCCAGTTCTTTTGCAGCCACTAACGGGGCGCAATCTGTAAGGGGAATAAACCCCAGTTTTATTTTTCTGCCTGGTGGATTTATTTTATTGGCCATCGATCCGGTAATAACCAATATCAATGAAAATGCGAGCAAGTATTTTTTTATATAAGGTTTCATGGTTTTGAATTAACAGGTGAAAAAATGTTCACACAAAAAATATGGCAGCAATCGAAAACACTCAGCAAACAATCAACAGTAACCCTATTGTCTTATGGCAACAGGTTTGGTATATAAAAAATCCGGTGTAAACTTCAGCATGGCATAAAACCAGTTACCGGTTTTATGATATGCAGCCGCTGCAACATCTGTAGTAGCCTGTGCTTTGGCAAACGGCATATTCTCTGTTGCAGACATGATCGAATACCCCAGTTCTATATTGGTAAACTTGTTCATGTTATAATTCAGCTGCAGGTCTATTTCTTTACCCAATTGTTTACCGATCAGTGTACCATCCGCTTTCTTCATATCCCTGCTCAATGAAAAATTATGGAAGTCGGCACCAAGGCTCAGCAGGTTAGATGTGTATTTTATTTTAAAGTATGCGTTATTCAATCCACCTGCAGGTGAACCGGTACCGGCATAGAAATAATCCATGTAACCCCAGAACTTATGTGGTGTTCCGTATAAGGGGTCAAAACGGTTATCTTTCCCGCTGGGAGAAGCTGCATTATTTCCAGACAACACATCATACCCCGGTGTAAAACTGAATTTTCCTTTTTGGTAGGTTGCTGCTAACGTGTAGTGATAAGCATTCATATCCAACCCATCGCGGTTGCTTCCGGATTGTTTATAATACGCTGCCTGAATAGCTATCTTACCAAAACCGGATGCATTGCCCAGTGTATGGTTGATCATCAATCCATATGTGTAACGATGCTGTGCACCAGAATAATCATACGTATCAGATGCACCGGATGTAACAAAACGGCGACCATATACATACCCTGTCGCTGCATTGCCTACGCTATCCAGTTTATATTTTCCGAAATTGTCATTAAAGAATAAAAAAGAAAATTTTGTCTGGTTAAATTTCCGGCTGATATATAAACTGGTAAATGATTGATAATCCTGTGTTGCCCCATTGGTACCGGGAGGATTGGCAAAAACAGATGTACCGGCAAGTGAACTGTTATTAGCCGCACTACCCCCCGCGGCCAGTGGAACAATGCCCGCAGGAACCGGTACCAATACTCCCTGTGAATTTTTTGTATACGCAGGAAGGTTACCCGGCACATAAGAAGTATTTGTAGTGCCAAATGCATCTGCATTCTGGTTAAACGCATAACCCAGGTCTACCTGCCATCCATGATGCACTGTTTTTAAAAGAGCCATATCATGTCGTCTAGCCTGTTGCAACCAATCCAGGTTGCCTATCAAACGGCTATCATCATAGATCAGTTCCTGCCTGCCTATTTTTATCGACATAAGATCAAACATCTTAAACTTAACAGTTGTATCGGCCATATTGGCCAGGGTTAGATCGGCCCAGGCTTCATGAAGCATTAATCGGCTTCCATCATTATTGGTAATGGAAGAAGCATCCTGCCCCCATACCCGCACATCCTGCAAAGCAGCGCCAAAGGTTAGCCTGTCCCACTTATAACCAAATATCAACCTTGTACGTTGAGAGGTAAATGCTGCGGTAGGCGAGCCCTGTACAACCAGGTTGCCAAGGCCATTGCGTATTTCGGTCCGGGTTCTTAATTGCCCTGTTAAAGAGAACTGACTTTTCAGCGGGTTAAAAGCCGAACATAAAATAATCGCACATAATATGAGTGTTGTACTTTTTTTCATGTTAATTTTACTTGATTTTTAAGGTGAATAATTTTTAGCCATCTTGAATTTCTTAGCCCGGCCAGACTGCAATCTGCCGGGTGTTTTTTTAGTGTTGTGTCATAGGGGTTAATTTGGTTAACAATGGGTGTTGGGTATAGGGTGTAGCAATCGGATTAATTTTCGTCCTGATCAATGCCTATATATACAAAGCCATTCATTACCTTGACCGGGTAGGTTTTGATCTGATAATCATCTCCACTCAGGCAGTCACCCGTTTCCAGTGAAAATGTTTTTTTGTGAAAGGGGCATGCCACTTTGGGTTCGGTATCATGGCTGCCGATCATTCCACGGCTCAGCGCCATTTGATTCCTGTGCGGACATTCATTCTGCGTGGCATACCATGCACCCCTTCTGGCAAAATGAAAGAGGGCAATCTGCCGATCTTCGTATTTTACACATACACCGCCATTTACCGGTACGTCTTCGGTTTTGCAGGCAACGAACCAACTGGTTCTGCCTTCGGTTTCTGTAATAGTCATGGGTTGGGTTTTATGATTTTATAATTTTCGTAAGGGTCAGTTACGATATTTTTATTTGCTTTTTACTTTCGATTTCCTAATGATGGGTGGTGATTGTGTCTCACAATCACCGAATTTGCATCATTTCCAATCCGTTACTTTCTTCTGTTCCCGCATCGGTTCAAATTGTACAGATGGATCTTTTTCTCCCGGTGCATTCACAAAATGGCTGAACTTTTTTTGCAATTCCGGATTATCCACCACTTCTTTCCATTCGCATTTATAACTATCTACCAATAACTGCATTTCCTTTTCCAGCTCCGCTGCAATCCCCAGGCTGTCATTAATGATCACGTTCTGCAGGTACGCAATACCGCCTTCCATTTTATTCAACCAGGGCGCTGTTCTCATTAAGGGATCGGCTGTTTTGATATAGAACATTAAAAAGCGGTCGATGTATTTAATGCAGGTTTCACTGTCAAGATCTGTGGCGAACAATAAAGCATGTTGTGGTTTAGATCCTCCATTACCGCACACATACAGGTTCCATCCTTTTTCAGTGGCAATAATGCCAAAGTCTTTCGAACGCGCTTCCGCACATTCACGGATACAACCAGATACCCCTGATTTTATTTTATGCGGGGCTCTTAATCCACGATACCTTTCTTCTATCTGTATCGCAAAACTTACGCTATCATGCAAACCAAAACGGCACCAGGTACTGCCCACGCAGCTTTTCACGGTGCGTAATGCTTTGCCATATGCATGGCCGCTTTCAAAACCGGCTTCAATTAATTTTTTCCAGATAGAAGGAAGATCCGATAAATGTGCCCCAAACAGATCGATACGTTGGCCACCGGTTATTTTTGTGTATAGATTATATTCTTTGGCCACCTGCCCGATCACAATCAATTTATCAGGCGTGATCTCACCACCGGGAATGCGTGGCACAACAGAATACGTACCGCCCTTCTGAATATTAGCCAAAAACCGATCATTGGAATCCTGTGCCGTAGCATTGCCTTTATCGAGGATCAGTTCATTCCAAAGGCTTGCTAATATAGAAGCCACAACAGGCTTGCAGATTTCGCATCCATCATTCTTCCCAAACATATCCAGCACATCGTCATACGATTTCAGCTGGTTGATTTTTACCAGGTCAAACAATTCCTGGCGCGAATACTGAAAATGTTCGCAGATCACATTCCGTACATATTTGCCGTTAGCTGCCATGGTATATAACATCAGGTCTTTTACCATCGGCACACAACCACCGCAACCGGTGCCGGCTTTGGTGCATTTTTTTATACTATCGATCGATTCACAATTGTGTTCTGTAACCGATTTACAGATATTTTCTTTGGTCACACTTTCACAACTGCAGATAATGGCTTCATCCGGTAAAGCCGATACGCTATCCCCACCGCTGCTTTCTCCGCCTCTTGATCCCAGAATAATATCCTCCGGATTAGGCGGCAGGATCACTTTATTTTTCGCCGTCTGCAATAACATATTATAGGCATCTGCATCTCCAATCAATATGCCGCCTAATAAATACCTTCCATCGGTAGAAATATTGATACGCTTATAGATACCTTTCATCGTGTCTTCCAGCACAACCGTTCTTCCATTGCAAACAGGAACAAAAGGATCACCAAAGCTGGCCACATCCACACCAATCAGTTTGAGCTTGGTGCTCATATCAAAACCGTTAAATGCTTTTTGTCCGCCTAATAAATAATCGGCTACCACTTCTGCCATTTCATAACCGGGTGCCACCAGGCCATAGATCATGTCTTTATATAAAGCACATTCTCCGATTGCAAAAATGTTTGGGTCACTTGTCTGCATCCGCTCGTTTACTATAATACCACCGCGAGAACCTGTTTCCAATCCTGATGATTTCGCTAATTCATCCCTGGGTTTGATGCCTGCCGAAATAACCAGCATATCTACCTCAATAGTAGATTCATCAGCAAACCGCATAGCTTTGATCGATTCATCTCCCTGTATCTCCGCGGTATTGGTATTGGTAAGGATTTTTAATCCAAGTGTTTCCAGCTTGTTTTTGAGGATGGCAGATCCGGCTGCATCAATCTGTCTTGGCATTAAACGCGGAGCGAATTCTATTACATGTGTATCCGTAATACCAAGGTCGATCATCGCTTTGGCTGCTTCCAGACCCAATAATCCACCACCGATTACAGCGCCTTTTTTGGATTTTTTGGCCCAGTCTTTCATCAGTTCCAGGTCCTCGATAGTACGATAGATGAATACCCCGTTCTTTTCAACGCCGGGGATTGGGGGCACAAAAGCAGAAGAGCCGGTAGCCAATATTAATATATCATAAGCAACAGAAAGTCCTCTTACAGAGTGGACCCTCTTTTGTTCCCTATTGATTTCCTTTATAGGGTCACCCAGATAGAGCTGGATCTGGTTGGCAGTATACCAATCTGAAGGGGCAAGGGATAGGTCTTCGGCAGATTTGCCCGAGAAAAACTCGCTAAGGTGCACCCTATCGTAAGCCGGGCGAACCTCTTCGCCAAAGACAGTTATCTCAAAACTGTCTTTGGGCGCCTTGGCAACCAGTTTTTCGCAAAACTTGTATCCTACCATTCCGTTACCAATCATCACGATTTTCATCTTTTGTGATTTAGGTGAATAAATAAAAGCCCGGAATGGCAAACAATCGATATTACAATTTTTTATATTTAATATTATTTACTCATTATTCTACACAAATTGAATAATAATATTATCTATGTCATGAAATTAATCATTCATTTTGATATTTCAAGTATATTTATAAAAAAATATTGACATTTTATTTTTAATAATATTTATTTGTAGATCATGAAAAGGCCTATTTTATCATTAGTAGGTGCAGGACCGGGAGATCCGGACCTGATTACCTTAAAAGCCATAAAAACCATCCAACAGGCAGATGTTATCCTGTATGATGCATTGGCTAACCATGCATTACTGGATTATGCATCACCCGAAGCTATTACCCGTTTTGTGGGGAAACGGTATGGTTGCCATGCACTTTCTCAATCTGAAATCAATCACCTGATCATTGCGTACGCTTTTTCACACGGAAGGGTTGTTCGTTTGAAAGGGGGTGATCCGTTTGTATTTGGCCGTGCACAGGAAGAAATTGAAACAGCCAGGCAACATGGCATCGATATAGAAATCATTCCGGGTATTTCCAGTGCCATTGCCGTGCCGGCCATGCAGATGATCCCACTTACCTGCCGCGGTATCAATGAAAGTTTTTGGGTAACCACTGGCACCACACAAAGCGGGGATATTTCGGCAGATATTCAACTGGCAGCGCAATCCTCCGCTACCGTAATCATCCTGATGGCCATGAGTAAACTGGAACAGATCATGGATATCTTTTCTGCATATGGTAAAAAAGAAACACCGGTGGCTATTATACAAGATGGCACAACGGATAAAGAAAAGATTATCATCGGTGCCGTAAAAGATATTTCATTCAGGTCTCAGCATGCCGGGATAACCAATCCGGCTATTATCATTGTAGGCGAAGTGGTATCGCTTCATCCATCTTTGATAAAAACGTATATTGCTCCATATCAAACGCTACATGAAAAAAAGTAAGCATAGCTGCGATCTGAAAAGCTGCTCATTTTGCAGGTCCTGTTTAAAAGAATGGCTGCCGGCAATTGATGCAAACCGGAAAAATTTTGATTTTAAGAAAGGGGAACTTCTTTTCAAAGAAGGTGAAGAAGTAACCGGGATGTACTTTATCAATTCAGGAAAAGTAAAAGTACATAAGAACTGGGATAGCGAAAAAGAACTGATCGTGAGGTTTGCCGGGCCCGGTGATATTGTTGGGCACAGGGGTTTGGGCAACGACCCTAACTATCCGGTATCCGGTACGGCTTTAGAACCGGTAACCGCATGCTTTATAGACCTTTCCTTTTTTCTGTCTTCCTTAAAAGTAAATCATGAACTTACGTTTCAGTTAATGATGTTCTTTGCCTCAGAGCTTCAGGAATCTGAAAAGAAAATGCGTAATATGGCGCATATGCCTGTAAAAGTAAGGGTGGTTCATACCTTGTTAAAATTAAAAGACAAGTATGGTGTAAACAAAGAAGGCTTTGTAGACATTACGATAACCAAACAGGATATTGCTTCCTATGCGGGAACAACTTATGAAACAGTTTTTCGTATCATGAATGAACTGTCTGAGGAAAAGACAATCCGTATGGAGGGTAAAAAATTTTCCATCCTTAACCTGGACGAATTGAAACAATCAATTCAGTAATTATTTCAATTAAAAAATACATACGATAGCGACAAGATGCCTCCTGTAGCCGTTAGGTTTCCATCCGCTGCCATGTGCGGCAATACATAATCATAAATATTTTTTGTTTCAGAAAAAAGGAACCGATCATAGTTTATAGAATAACCATCTTCAAGCATTTCCCTTGAACGATACGTTAAAAAAAGGCCCATGTAGATACATGGGCCGTGTTATCACTTTCTAAAAAACGAGAAGATAACAAGAGAAAATTATATCGCTTTTTACTTGTAATGGGTCGCTCATTTCAGCTCTTACAAAACAAGTATCCATATTTTCTTTCTTCTGCTTTGTTTCTTTAGTAATTCTGATTGGTTACAGGAGAACTTCCGGTTCCCGGTGGATTCTTTTCTGTTTCATCCGCAGGAACATCCCAGTAATCCATGAAATTATAATTGATCATAGCATTGGTGTACAGCACTTTATTAAAAATAAGTGTACAACCATATCTGCCACCTCCGTTTTTGGTGCTGTATGTCCAACCCCATCTCCGTGAATCGTAAAATGAAAGTCCACGGAAAGCAAGTGCTGCTATTCTTTCCATTGTTAACTCGCTTAAAGCCTGAGAGGCAGTTAAAGCAAGTCCGGCCAGGGGCGACACACCAGAACCCTGGTAAGACCTTACATTATCAATATTGATAAGTCCGGCCACAATATTTGAAGAACGGATATTCGCCTCAGCCAGCATTAACTGATTTTCTTCATAAGTTGGCCCGATATAAATTTCCACGCCACCCGGTAACCTGGATCCTAAAACAGGTACTCCTGTTAAACCTGAGGCAGCCCCATCTACCAGACTGAAACGTGTGGTATTTGTATTGGCATCTCCATAAAATGTTCCAAAAGTTTGTGAGAAATTAGCCAATCGCTTATCACCTGATTTGAATTGCTGTACCAGGCGTTCACTTACTTTATAGGTACTGTTTTGATTACTCTGGGCGCAAATACTTGCTACCGAACCACCGGTGGATGAAAAGAAGGAATTGGAAGCGGTTGATCTGCCTGTAAATACATAGTCGCCTTTTTGGATACCTGCATTACAATAGGTGATCACAGCCTGCCAGTCGGCAGCTGTCATAGCAGGTATAGTTGCTTTACTGATGGTTGCATTTGGATTACCGTTTACAAACGGAGCCAGTTTATTTAATACAATATTACGAGCCAGCATGGTATTGATGGTTCTTACCCACTGAGCAGAGGATGGAGGCATTCCAAGACCTGTCTGGCATTGGGTGGGTATCAACTGTGCAATCATGCTTGCATAATCACCCTGATTGGAGATCCCTTTCAATGTTGTCATCGCCAGGTTCAGGTTCTTGTTAGATTCCGCAATAATCTTATCCTGTGAAACATATGTGTTCACAATTGTATTCGATTTGTCAACGATCAAACCGGCATAGTACATCGTTCCAAGCTGTGCATACGCAAACCCCTTCCACCAATAACACCAGGCTTTAACGGTATTGGCTTTATCAGCGGTTAACGTAATACCACCCAGGTTTTCCAAAGTCAGATTACAGGAGTTGATCATTGCATACATATTAATCCACTCATAATAAACCGCATTATTGGAGTTGGCAGTTGCTGCAGATGTATTAAACCCTCTAATGATGGCCAGGGCTTGTGGTGCCGTATTTACAAAAGCAGTACTCGGATTGGTAGGGTCCGCCAGCAAATTATCGGGCACACCTACCGTAGTGGTCTGGTTGTTCGAGCCCTGTCCACCGCCAATCACATCACCCATCAATTCATGGTAGCCCCATGGCAGGGAGAAATAGCTATCGCCCAACCAGCCGTCACCATAATTAAAACCATTCCAGTAAATACCGCCTTTTGCATAAGCGGCCAACCCGGCTTCTGAATTTACATTACCCGCAAAAGTGGGATCATTGGGATCCTTTACATCCAATTGCTTCTTGCATGCGCTTGAAACAAGGATTAGTAAGAAAATGGGGAGAATATATAAAGTATACCCTCTGCCATTTCTATTCATAAAATATTTTGTTTTTTTCATCTCTATTAACTTTAAAGATTAGTAAAATTAGAAGCCAAGGTTTAAGGTAACCTGGTATGATTTCAGGTTAGGAATCGTACTATGATCCACACCCCTGTCAAACGCCGAGTTAGAAGCACCGGAACTGATCTCAGGATCCAATCCTGAATATTTCGTAAACGTCATCAGGTTTCTTCCACTCAATACCAATTGGCATTTTTTTAACCAGTTCTGTTTGGCAAATCTTGAAAAATCTATCCCAACAGAAACATTTCTTAATCTTGCAAATGAAGAATTATAATAGAAATAATCTTTGGTAACGTTATTACCTACCCCTTTTGCTGTATTACCCAGTGCATAATAGGCACTGGCATAATAGGCTGTCCATGCACCGGTTTGTCCGTTGATGGTAACCGGTTGCTGAAAATCATTGCTGATTCCATCACGGTACATCCACTCTTTTGTTTGTGCGTAAAGGTGTGCACCATCAATCCAGTCAAGCTGGAAAGAGAGTGTTAAAAATCCTTTATAGCTAACCGTATTGATGAAGGATGCCGTAAGCGTTGGATTAGGATCTCCTAAGGATACAGCTTCATCAGAGAAAAATATCGCTTTGGTGGTTGAGTTAACCACTCTTCCATTTACGACTTCATATTTTCCCTGATTGGCAGGATTGATAAAAGGTGTTTTACCATCTGCTCTTAACTGGTCAACACTGGTTAAAGCTTTGTATCCATAAATCTCACCAATCTTTCTTCCCGCAGAAAGCACCAACGAGGTACTTCCGGCAGAAGAAGTCAATGGAATATCGCCACCGGTAACTTTATCGATCGTAGAAGTCTGGTGACCTAAGTTGGTTGTGAAATCCCAGTTGAAATTTTTAGTTGCCAGTATTGGGATATTAATACCAGCCTGCCAGCCATTGGATGATAAGGAGATTGCATTGGTAAGCAATTGCGTAGCTCCGGTAGAAGGCGGTACATTCTGTGTGAAGATCGCATTCTCTGTGCTGCGTTTCCAATAAGAGAAAGACACATTCACATTCCTGAACCAATTGCTTTTGTTAATATTAAAACTCAGGTCCGTACCAATTTCTGTTTCTGATGAAACTTCCACATTCAGATTCGGATTTCTGGATTGTGTCTGATTGGTATAGCCCAGGTCATTACCTGTAGGTTGTGAGTTCAACACCGGATACCTGTCGAATGCACCGGGCTGAATACCCGCCTGTCCATAAGCCGCCCTTAATTTAAAAGTGGGAATAAAATTGCTGACTCTATCCCAGAAATTAAACGAAGAAAGGTTC
This sequence comes from uncultured Sediminibacterium sp., assembly GCA_964519475.1. Lineage (GTDB taxonomy): Bacteria > Bacteroidota > Bacteroidia > Chitinophagales > Chitinophagaceae > Sediminibacterium. The sequence continues at coordinate 12,284 of CAZFKE010000020.1, read as the reverse complement.
AGATAACCATTGTAATGCGGGAAAGTAAAGGGAGCAGAACCGGCTCCAAATGCGGAAGAATAGTCTGTTCTGAATCCTCCGGTTACACCACCATAGTTTCCGAAATCAAATTTCTGATCTACCAAATAACCATAGGTTACAAAAGGTTGAATATAATCTAAAATGGTATGCTGACTTTGTGTAGACTGGAAATTGAACGGAGGATTTAAAGGTAAAGACTGTCCCCAGTTATCAAATTCCTGGTATTTATTCTTACGGTAGTCATAAGAAAGCTGTGTGGTTGTCTGAACGGGGAATTTAATTTTAAAATCTCTCTGGAAATCAGTTGTGATAATCGCACTGGCAAAGAAATTTTGTCTTGTGTTGGCATACTGGAAATTATCCACTTCCCCGGTATTGTCTGCTCCATTATAGGAAGATGACCAGTTACTATAATAATTAGAACTGGGATTCAGTGACTGGTTATAGTAAGTCCAGATATCGTTTTCATTTTTATACGTGATACCATACCGTGCATTCAGGCTAAGGAATTTATTGATTTTGTAATTCGCTTCAAAGTTCTGAAGGATATCATAACGTTTGCTGTCTCCTTTTGTAGTATTCAGTATATAAAAAGGATTGAATGCGTTCACACTCAAAAAACTTGCTTTCTGGTAAGCCGGGTAAAAGCCTCCGTTAGTGGTATCTGTTAAGCTATAGAAAGGAGAAGTGTTCAGGAAACCATATACACCCCCCACATTTGCATTGCTGTTACCGGCTCCAAAGAAAGTACCGCCCGGCGCACCAAGGCCCGGATGCATATTGTTGGAAGTATAAATCAGTTGGGTAATGGAACGAAGGGTGAACCCTTTGAATAATTCTGTTCCCAGGTTTACGGTAATATTGGTTTTATCCAATGCGCCATTATCTTTCAGCAGGGCGGATGTAGTGCGGTTATTGGAAAAAGTAAGACTGAAATCTGTTCTATCACTGCCTCCGCTGATATTAACGGAGTTGTTGATAGATTGTCCTGTTTGTAATACCTGGGCAAAGTGATCAACATATTTAAAGTTACCGGCATAGGCCTGGTTATTCTGGTTTCTTGGGTCAAGGATACCGTAACGGGTGAAACTAGAGGTTTCCCCAGGTGCGGCCGGGTTAGGTGCAACATCGCTTCCATAACGATAGGCAATGGAATTTGAACCCAGTATGGTACCCAGAACCGGATCTACTTTCAATTTATCGCCTGCGGCATATCCCAAACTCGCGTTGGAACCGGCTGCAATAAGATTACCATTTGCATCCGTTAAATAAGGATGCAGGCTGGCTTTACCGAAATTACCTGAATTGATATAAGAGTTAAAAGCGACACTTGAAGATGCCGAAATGCTGATTTTGCCTTTTACACCTTTCTTGGTAAAGATCTGGATAACACCGTTCGCTCCTTGTGCACCATAAAGCGAAGCTGAGGCGGCACCCTGTACCACTTCCACACGTTCTACCTGCGAAAGGTCTAGGGAAGTTAAATTAGAGAAAGGAATTTCCGCTCCGTCCATCAATACCAAGGGCCTTGTACCACCCTGAACGGTATTGATACCCCTTAATACGATGTTAACCTGGTCGCCCGGATTTCCAGAAACGGTAGAAATCTGTGCGCCCGGTATTTTACCGATCAGGGCCTGGTCGATGGTTGCTGCAGGAACAACCGGAAGTTTATCCGATTTGATCGATTCTACTGCAATACCCAATCTTCTTTTACTGGTAGCCACACCTGTACCGGTTACTACCACTTCACTAAGTGATCTTACATCTGGTGCAAGCTGGATCATTAAATTGGATGAAGAAGCTGCCTGACTTTTGGATTCGAATCCCACAGCCGAAATAACAAGTGTGGCCCCGGATTTTACTTTCATACTAAACGAACCGTCGTTTCCGGCACTGGTTCCATTTTTAGTACCTTTTTCTAGAATGCTTGCTCCTGGCACAGGAGAGCCTTTGTCGTCCATAACCTTACCGGTTACAGTAGCCGTTTGTGCAAAGCCAGCCAAAATAGCCATAGCATAGGCACAAACCACTAATAGCAGTTTTTTTCTCATGTTAGTTGGTTTTAAGAGTTATTCATCCGTTTATCCTTAAATGGGACCATTTGTAAAAAATAAACGCTGCATAAATCTATAAAAAAAAATTAACTATTTGTTATTTGCCCGGTATTTTACAACCTATTGATTTTAATATTTTTTTAATATATAAAAAGCCGGAGAAAATTAGATAGATGTGTAAACAGCATCCCATTATAGCGACAACTATACATATTTATACTTTTTGTAATTTTTTTTTTGACGATAAATGATTGACAAATCAACTGCCGTTTTCCCAGATTGGAAACCGGTTTCCGGGATACTGGGTTTTGCATAGCGATTTAAAATGGCTAGCAACGAAAAAATGGATTAACGAAAAACTGAAAAATATTTTTGGGTGGCTTTTCCTTTTGAGGCTTCCCATTTTTGAATCACAAGGGATAGGGAATATATTCCGTCTTATCTTTTTTGATCTTTGCAAACCGGTACCGCATAATGAAATCAATAGAATTATCTGTCAATAAAAAAGTGGCTGCTGCAAAAAAACGCTTTCAGTTACGCAAAGGTTTTAGTAAATAAAAAAACGTTTGAAGCCTAAAAGCCGGGATTTTTAACTAACCTTAGTGGTAGAATAACTTAACCGTTTAGCCATATGACCAGAATTTCGTTTGATGAAATGAAAGCGACGATCCAATCGGCTTTTATACTTGCCGGTATGCCGGAAGAAAAAGCCGATACCTGTGCGCAGATCCATACCGAGTCTACACGTGATGGTGTGGCTTCGCATGGATTAAACCGGGTAGAAAGATTTGTAGAATACCTGAATACCGGGTTGGTTGATCCACATGCCAGCCCTTCCTTAGAGATGAATCTGGGTGCCTTAGAAATTTATAACGGTAATATGGGTCCGGGTGTGTTGAATGCGATATTTGCGATGAACCGAGCTACCGAGATTGCAGAAAAAAATGGAATGGGTCTTGTAAGTCTAAAAAATACAACTCATTGGATGCGGGGCGGCGCTTATGGATGGATGGCCGCGGAAAAAGGGTATGTAGCGATCTGCTGGACCAATACCGAATCCTGCATGCCGGCATGGGGCGGAAAATCAGAAGCGATTGGTAACAATCCTTTTGTAATGGCAGTGCCGCGTAAAGAAGGGCATATTGTGCTGGATATGGCTATCTCACAATATTCTTATGGGAAACTCTGGGGAACAAGAGATAAAGGACAAAAACTTCCTTATCCCGGCGGTTTTGATCATGAGGGAAACATTACGGATGATCCCGGCGCCATTGCAGAAACACGACGCATTATGCCGATCGGCTACTGGAAAGGTTCCGGATTTGCAGTGATGCTTGATCTTGTTTCCGCATTATTGTCTGGCGGATTGACCACCGCAGGAATTGATAAGATCCAGAAAGGAAGTGGTGGCAGCAGTAACCAGATTTATATGGCGATCAATCCGGCAAAGATCAATACACAGGAATTTATTGACCAGGCTTTAAACGAAACCATCACACAAATCAAGACGTCTGTTCCGGCAAAAGAAAATGGACAAGTTTTTTTTCCCGGAGAACAGTCTGCGAAAACGCGTGATGAAAATAATCAGTTGGGGATACCTGTTGATGATAAGGTTTGGGCCAGGGTAAAAGCGCTTTCCAAACCTGTATTGTAAACTTATTTTTATGAAAGCACTTTGTGTTGAATCGCCGAATAACCTTGTCATCGAAGACAGGCCCATGCCTGAGATTCAATTGCCCAATGAGGTTTTGATAAAAGTGAAAGCAGCTGGTATCTGCGGATCGGATATACATATTTATCATGGCACTTCTTCAGTGGCAACCTATCCAAGAGTGATAGGTCATGAAATTGTTGGAGAGGTTGTTGAAAAAGGAAACGAGGTGAAAGGTTTTGCTATTGGCGACCGTGTGATCATGGATCCTGTGATCAGTTGCGGAACCTGTTACCAGTGCCGTATCGGGAGACGTAATGTTTGCGGTAAATTAAAAGTAAGATCGGTACATGTGGATGGCGGATACCAGGAATATATTGTGATGCCACAGGATAGTATTTATCATATTCCCGAAAATCTTTCCTGGGAAGAAGCCGTGATGATTGAACCCTTTACGATTGCCGAACAGGTTTGTTCGCGCGCAGAACTTACCAAAGACGATGTGGTTTTTATTATTGGAGCAGGCCCTGTGGGTTTAAGTATTTTAAAAAGAGTGAAACTGGCAGGGGCTATCTGTTACATTTCAGACATTGTTGATATACGTTTAGATTTTGCAAGACAATATGGGGCAGATCTGGCCATCAATGCCAAAATAGTGGATGTTACAGAAGAGATCATGAAACTGACAGAAGGGAATGGCGCCACGGTAGTAATTGATGCGGTATGCTCAACAAAATCTTTTGAACAAACGCTTACCTATGTTTGTTCGGCCGGAAGAGTGATCTCGCTTGGATTTACTAAAGAAACTTCGGCAATAAACCAATTAAGTATTACGGCGCGCGAAATTGATGTAAGAGGATCCAGATTACACAATCATAAATTCCCGGTAGTCATCGAATATTTCAGATCGGGCACTTTGCAGGTGAAGGATATGATCACACACCGTTTTCATTTCCTGCAAATTCATGAGGCGCTAAAAGTGATAGAGAACCCTGAGATTGAAAATGGAAAAGTGGTTTTATCATTTGACTAGCCCTATCATCTACCGGGGAAAAACGTTTCCTACGCTACAACGCTATCCTTTTGAAATTAGGTATTTATCATAAGCCCTGGTAACCGATCACATACTGATTACTTGCCAGACACCTGTTACAACGGGGTACAGAACTGATTTTGTGCTTACATTTAAGTCATCAATCATCCTATACCCCCACTATGAAACATTTTATTTTTACTAAAAAAAGCTATATTATTTTTTTCATCCTACTTGTCATATGCCTGAACCGTGGCTGGTCACAAACAGAAACACCTGGCGAAAAGGATAAGGCTTCTTATGTGAAAATAGCCGGCAATTATCTTACCAATTCGGTGTACTATGGCCGTAAAGATTCATTGCCCATGCCTTATCTTGGTTTGTCGGCCGGGTATTATGACAAAGCCGGTTTTTTTATTTCGGGCACCCTTTCTTACCTGTCTGGCAAAAATGGCAACCGCATTGATTATGCTGCGTTAGACCTTGGCTATAATTTTACGGCTTCTGAAAAACTCAGCGGATCGGTATATGGAAACAAAAGTTGGTATAATTCATCCAGCACTACCATCAAGAGTGATATCAAAGGGAATATCGGTTCTTTGCTCAGTTATGACCTGAATGCTATTCAGGTAAATGGAGGAATCGATCTAACCTTTGCCACTAAAACAGATATCGGCTTAACCCTTGGCCTTTCTCATGATTTTGTATTTGGTGAAGAAGGCAATCAGTTCAGCATAGAACCTTCTTTTTCAACAAACTGGAGTTCGTTACATTCCTATGAAGGCTATATCAGCCGGAAACTCGGCAAAAAAAACGGGACGGGTTTGGCTGCCGGCGCTACAGCTACTGCCGTAACCACGGTACAAAATAATAAAATAACCCTGCTTGATTATGAGGTATGGGTTCCGTTTACTTATGAAACAAAAAATATAGGGTTCATGTTTACACCTACGCTTGCCATTCCTAAAAATCCGATCTATACCACAACTACTATCAGCATCCGGCAGAATAACGGATCACAAAATTCTGTTACGGTAAATTCTACTCCGCAGTCTGAGGTTACGCTTTCTAATAACTTCTATGCAGAATTTGGGGTCTTTGTCAAATTTTGATTTTTAAGAACCTAATTAATCGACAGATTCAACAGATAGGGAAATGAATTTTACAAAGGCACACAAGATTTTATTGATTGCTTCCAGTTTATGGTTTTTTGGGGAAGGATTGTTCACTCCCTTGTTTGCAGTCTTTTCAGAAAAGATAGGCGGCGATATTCTGGATCTGACCTGGGCTTTATCCTTATACCTTGTATTAACAGGCATTTTATATATCGTATTCGGAAAGTTATTACGCAAGTCGAAACACAAGGAAATAGCCCTGATCATGGGTTATTTATTAAATACCGTATTCACTTTTTGTTATCTGTTTATTCACAACAGTACCCAATTGTTTTTATTACAAATAGGTTTAGCCATTGCAGAAGCTTTAAGCACACCTATCTGGGACTCGTTATTTGCCAAATATCTGGAGTCTTCCGATGATTCTCTTTTTTGGGGGATAGCAGGCGGACATAGCCAATTGATATCAGGCATCGCCATTGCTATCGGGGGACTGGTTATTTATTATTTTTCATTTAACCTTCTCTTCATCATCATGGGCAGTATACAGTTAACCGCTACCATTGTGCAAACGGCGCTGCTTTTTAACAGATCGCCTGTCCTGAAGAAAACAGGAAGCGATGAAGACCTGTATTAGGCAGGTTTTTATTTTATGCTGTGAAATCATATTTTTTTCTTCTGGGCCTTGATAACATCGCCGTAGCTTCTGTATCATTGTTTTTGAAGGCTTCTTTTTCCGGATCCCAATAGATCTTTCTTTTCAGCTTCATGGCTATCTGGTGCAAGAGGCAGGCACTGCAGGAACGGTGCCCGATTTCCACAGGTGTACTTGGCTGTTGCCTTGATTTTACACTTTCCAACCAGTTCACATGCTGCTCGCCGCTTTCGAGCAAATGAATTTCATTCGGGCCTATCACGGATTGCAATAATTTTGGATTACTGGCATCAATCGGTTTTGTGCCGCTGTTATCAGCCACCGGATCTGTATCAGTAACACGGTAATTACCTCTTGTTACCCATATCCATCCTTCTGATCCTATAAATTTTACACCATTCGGCAGTTCATTGGAAACGATCATGTGAACACCATTTGCATACATCGCTTCTGTTCTGAAAATGCCATGCACATCCCATAGCCCTTTGTAATTAGGATCATCCGAAGGAAAGCCTGCTTTACCCCATACTTCTATCGGGCCGCTGTATTCCATTCCCATGCCCCAATGGGCAATATCTATATGGTGCGCGCCCCATCCGGTAATCATACCTGCACCAAACTGCTCACATCGCAACCATCCCGGTCTGCTGGAAACACCTTTGGGCGAAGCATCCTGGCTATGTACCCGGTCTTCTGTGTAATACTGTTCAGGTGTGGCACCTAACCATGCATCGTAATTGAGTGTTGAAGGTACCGGCATCTCTATCCTGCTGCCACCACCGGGGTCACCGGGTAATCCTACTTCAATTGTTTTCAGTTTACCAATACGTCCATTGCGAACCAGCTCACATGCTTTTTTGAACTGTGGCCAGGGATCATTACCACGCTGCTGGCTTCCCATCTGAAAAATCCTTCCGGTTCTCTTAACAGCATTACTCAAAATCCTTCCTTCCTCAATCGTTAAAGAAGCAGGTTTTTGGAGGTATACATCTTTACCTGCATTCACTGCATGCACACTTACAATGGCGTGCTGGTGATCAGGCAAACTTACATGCACGGCATCAATATCTTTATTCTGCAATAACTCTTTATAATCGTAATACACTTTAATATCCCAATCCCCTTTCAGTCCACCGTTATACTTAGCGCCACGTATATAGTTTTGTCTAACTGCTGCTGGACCTGCATCTGCGCGGTTTCTATCCAGATCACAGACAGCCATAATACGTGCACCGGCATAACGGGCAACACCCGTCATATCATGACTGGTAGATATCCGCCCGCAACCGATAGATGCCACATTGATCAGGTTACTGGGCGCAGTTTTTCCAAATACACTTGCAGGAACAATAGTGGGAAAACCGCTGAGGATCAAACCCCCGCCGGCAACTTTTACAGACGAGTTCAGGAACGCTCTCCTGCTTACTGTCTTTTTTTGTTTTTTCATGTTGTATCTATTTGAATGAGGGTTCGGATTTTTTATGGGTATGATCACTTCCTGACAAATCCGTTTTCCGATAGATGCCTAAGAAGTTTTTTAGCAAAATGGCTATCTTCATCACTTCTTATTACCCGTGGCGGAACCCTATGGCTGCAGTATGCAATCGATTGCTTAAATTTCGGTATTAAAACGAAAAATCCAATTATTTTTTTCCATTTCAGGATTTTTAGAACAAGAACATGTAACTACGGGCCTTTAAGGGGGTAAAGACTCTCTATTACCGATAATCATCGCTTTTTTACCTTCTCGTATTAAGGAATGTCATAAATTGAAACCTTCAATAATGATTGTTCCCCTATTACCAAAACTAACTTCATGAAAAGATTATGCTTATTCTTTTGCCTGGCGGCATTGGTATCTGTTTCGTTTACCGTCCATGCACAACTTCCTTCTCCAAAAGAACATTTCGGATTTACTATTGGCGATGATTACCAATTGGCCACTTACACACAAACAGAAGCCTATTTAAAAAAATTAGCCGCAGCCTCCGATCGAGTAAAACTGGTTGATATGGGTAAGACCGAAGAAGGCCGTTCGCAATATATGTGTATCATTTCCAGTCCGGAAAACCTGAAGAATTTAGACCGCTATAAAAAGATCTCACAACAACTGGCCCATGCTGAAAACCTTACTGATGAACAGGCGCAGGCTTTAGCTGCAGAAGGTAAGGCGGTAGTATGGATCGATGGTGGCTTGCATGCGACAGAAGTAGTGGGTGCGCACCAATTGATCGAGAGCATCTGGCAACTGGCCAGCCGTAAAGATGCTGAGACAGAGAAAATTCTAAATGATGTAATCGTTTTATGTTCACATGCTAACCCCGATGGTCAGGAACTCGTTTCCAGCTGGTATATGCGCGAAAGCAATAAAGAAAAGCGGACCACACAAAATATACCAAGACTATACGAAAAATATGCGGGCCATGATAATAACCGCGATTTCTACATGTTTAATTTGAAAGAATCGCAAAACTTGGGAAGGCAATTGTTTGTGGAATGGTTGCCACAGATAATGTATAACCATCACCAGACCGGTCCTCCCGGTTCAGTGGTGGCAGGGCCTCCTTTTCGTGATCCGTTTAACTATACATTTGATCCGTTGGTGGTAACCAGCCTGGATGCCGTGGGTGCAGCGATGATCAACAGGCTAAATGCAGAAGGCAAACCGGGCTATACCGCAAGAGCGGGCTCTGTGTATTCTACCTGGTACAATGGTGGATTAAGAACGTCTACTTATTTCCACAATATGGTGGGGTTGCTAACCGAGATCATCGGAAACCCAACACCGATGGATATTCCGGTTGTGCCTGAACGTTTGATACCGAGCAGTGCTACGCCTTTTCCTGTGTTGCCGCAGAAATGGCATTTCAGGCAGTCCATCGATTATTCCGTTTCCTTAAATTATGGGGTATTGAATTATGCGATGCGCCATAAAGATGAATTGCTGTATAATATTTATAAAATGGGCCGCAACTCGATTGAACGGGGAGAAAAAGATACCTGGACATTATCACCAAAACGTTCTGCAGAAATTACGAAGATCTACCAGGCATCTCAACAAAATGCTTTAGGTGCACGCAGCACTGCTGTAGATGCTACTCCCAATGAAAATTTCGGCAACAGAAATACCATCCCTACAAAAATATACGATAGCGTATTTAAGAACCCTTCTTATCGTGATCCACGGGGTTATATCATTCCTGCCAACCAGGCTGATTTTGCAACGGCCATAAGATTTATTAATACAATGATCACCAGCGGTATGCTGGTGCAGAAAGCAACGGCTTCTTTTACGGTTGAGAACAAAACCTATCCCACAGGTTCTTATATCATTAAAACCAACCAGGCATTCAGGCCGCATATCCTGGATATGTTTGAACCACAGGATCATCCGAATGATTTCCAATATCCCGGCGGGCCACCTGTTGCGCCTTACGATGCCGCGGGTTGGACATTGGCTTACCAGATGGGTATTGATTTTACCCGCGTGCTGAATGCATTTGACGGGCCTTTTGAAAGAATTGCTTACGGGCAATTGCAATCAACCAAAGGAACCATCACAGCAGCGAAAACCATTACTGGTTATGTGTTAAACGCTTCTGCCAATCATTCATTTACTGTAACCAATGAGCTGCTGAAGGCAGGTATTGAAGTTAACCGCATACATGATTCTGTTGCAGACACTCATTTTGCAAAAGGATCTTTTTATATTCCTGCTTCGGCAAAAACAAAAACGATCATTGAAAAACTGATCGCAGATTTTGGTGTGGATGCGATAGCAGTTGCCAGGAAGCCATCCAATATTTCTAAAGTATCTGCAGCCAGGATTGCTTTATGGGATAACTATGGTGGCTCAATGCCATCGGGCTGGATCCGTTATATTTTTGAACAGTACCATTTTACACCGGAGATCATTTACACAAAAGATATTGATACCGGCAACCTGAAATCAAAATATGATGTGATCGTATTTGTTGGCGGTGCCATTCCTTCTTTAAATGCAGGCGCTACCGGCGGCCGTGGCGGCGGGTTTATTTTACCTGAACCCAAAGCAGATTCTATTCCGGAAGAATACCGCAACCGTTTGGGAAGGATAACGGCCGCTAAATCTATTCCACAACTAAAAAAGTTTATGGAAGAGGGTGGCAATATCATCAGCATCGGAAGCAGTACCAACCTGGCTTACCATCTTGCTTTGCCAGTTCACAATGCACTGACAGAAATTGTAAACGGACAGGAGAGAAATATTCCTGGAGAAAAATATTATATCCCGGGAAGTATCTTACAGGTAAGCGTAGATTCAACGGATCTGGCAGCAGCAGGTATGCGTTCCAAAGCGGATGTGTATTTCGATGCAAGTCCTGTATTCACTATTCAACCCGAGGCACAAGTGAAAGGAACCGTAAAACCACTTGCCTGGTTCTCAACCGATCAACCGTTAAGAAGCGGCTGGGCCTGGGGGCAGTCTTATTTAAGAGATGGCGTTGTTGCTTTTAAAGCAGATTACGGCAAAGGAAAACTCTATGCTTTTGGCCCGGAGATCACTTTCCGTGCACAACCTTATGGAACGTTTAAGTTCTTATTTAATGGTTTATATAAATAGGAAGCTAGATAAACAAAATAACAACTGATCTAACCGTGCCTTTGGCCTTTGTGTGAGAATAAATTTGGCAACTACATACGATATATCACTAAGTAAGGGTAATATTAAATAAGTTAGTGATAAAAAATACGTAGTTGACCAGATACATTATTTGACCCCTAAAAACTTAATATGGTTAGCCCAGAAATTGGCCGTTCCAATAAAGAATTGAAAATGGAACTTTGGGAAAGAGGGTATTATGTAATAGAAATAGGTTGTGATTCAGTAGACTATTTAGTTGTATCTACTGCGCCACCTACTGATTTGGTTGTAAATGAGAATACTATTGACCACACTTCCAATTAAGGATATCACCCTTTGCGGCATTATTTTTCCAGTTCAATGGTTGTAGATTTCCTATTTCGTCTCCACCGCCATTTGCAACAGGATTAATATGGTCAATCTCCCAACCTGTATCCGAGTTTCTATTCCCGTATTGAGACCATTGCATTACTTGTCCGCATGTGTCCCAACGCCATTGAGTATCAGGATAATTGGGTATTTGCCTACCCTTTTGCCAAACTGCTAATTTTTGGGCATCTGTCCATGCTCCACCTGCCCTATTGGTGTTGTGTTGTCTCGGCATAATATTAAGTTTTTAGGTTATAAACCTAAAAACCGTGTTAAAAAAAAGAAACGGGGAAAACCCCGTATTTAAAGAAGGGGATGATTTTTTTGATATTGAATTTTATAGAATAATGGCAATTTGTGGGTGGGTTGCAGCTATAATTCAAATTTTTATTTAGGTTATTTTAGAGGATATACCGTTATGTCTATGCTTCCACTTTTAGTTATTTGAGTTATAACCTTATTTGGATAATTTGGTGCTATGACACCGTAAGCATTAGTTTCTCGTATTGTGTACCCAAGGCTAACTAATTTACTACCTATTTCTTGTGCTAAATTTTGAACTTCTTCGTTACCCATTTGAAATGTCAACTTGATATAAGCATCTTTAGAAGGTATTTTTGATAAAATTTCATTAAGCATTTCTTGGGTTAATTTACGTGCTGGCGGTTCAGTGACATTGTATGTATTTTGATTTACTCTACCACTAATACCAATACTTAAATTGCACAATCCGAACAAATTGACCTACTCATTCCGGCG
>CAZFKE010000019.1:35839-54271 GCA_964519475.1 uncultured Sediminibacterium sp. | reverse complement strand
AGTTTAGCTTATGCCCTTTATAATTTTTTAAATTCTATTTTTAAACAGGCTCATAGTTTTTTTAGTGGGACTTAGTTTTATTAGTTATTTTATCAGTTACTTTTTTTTTCAAAGTAGTAAAATACACTTTTTTGATGCAGTTGTTATTTCTGGTTTGTTTCTTTCATTCATAGCAGTGTTTTACCTGTATCTTAAATTTAATGATGATGATGATGAAATTACTTTGATCAAAGAACCAGGATTTTGGATTGCATTTGGAGTAGCACTATTTTATTCTGGGGTTAGCATTTCATTCTCTTTGCATGAACTCATAAGAAATAATAGTCTTACTTTATTCGGAGTTAATTTGTTGAATGCGATTCCTCGTTTTCTTAGTGTTATTTTATATTTAAGTATATCTATATCAATAATTCTATGCAAGCACCCAAAGAAGGTATCATTATAGCTATCCTAATGGCAAGCCTTTTTATAATGCTTTTCGGATTCATTAGTTTTTTAGTGATTGTTAATTTTGTACGCCGCAAAAGGAAGATACTGAAAGAAAGAAAGGAACGTGAAGATCAATTTCATCAAGAACTTCTTCAGGCGCAACTGGAGATGCAGGAACATACTTTTAAAACCATCAGCCAGGAAATCCATGATAATGTTGGCCAGATACTTAGCATTATTAAAGTTAACCTGAATATTTTGACGTATGAAAATGCCGGTAATGAAAAATTACAGGATGTGAAAACCATGCTTACCGATGCCATTAAACAACTCCGCGATTTAAGTGCGGGTTATTATGCCGACCGCTTGGTAGAAGAAGGATTTTTGGTGGCTATACAGCACCAGTTAAACCAATTGTCTAAAACAGGCTTATTTACAACATCTTTCCATACAGAACTCGAAACACTATCCATTGATAAAAGCAAAGTCATTTTTCTTCACAGGATGGTGCAGGAAATATTGCATAATGTGGTAAAACATTCCGGGGCCAATCATGTAGCGGCACACCTGTCAAAAGAAAATGGAGAAATCCATGTAAGCCTGGCTGATAATGGCAAAGGTTTTGATAGCCGAAGTGCAGATTTCAAAGCCGGTATCGGGTTAAGCAGTATCCGGCAAAGGGCGTCCATGATCGGCGCCAATTTGGAAATAATTAGTGAACTGGGTGCAGGCACTATTGTTAAACTTGCATTCAAGCCACATGACTAAGATCCGGATCGCTTTGGTTGATGACCACGTGATATTGCGCAAAAGCCTCGCAATATTAATTGAACTATTACAGGATTTTGAAATCGTTCTCGAAGCGGGAAACGGTCAGGAAATGATCGAAGAATTTCAAACCAAACCTATTCCTGATATCGTCCTCCTTGATATTACCATGCCGGTAATGGATGGTGTAAAAACGGCCTGGTGGCTAAAGCAACATTATCCGGATGTAAAAGTGCTGGCATTAAGCATGATTAAAAATGATTTTATTATTATCCGGATGCTAAAGAACGGAGCCCGTGGATATATTTTAAAAGATTGCGACCCCGTTGAACTAAGAGCAGCTTTGCACCAGGTTCATGAAAATGGCTATTATTATAATGAACTCATCAAACCCAAAATGAAACCTAAAGATGGACAGGGTCCGGAATCCCGGATTATGTTTAGCGAACAGGAGCTCAGTTTTCTCCGCTGGGCCTGTACCGAAAAAAGCCATAAACAAATAGCCGACGAAATGCGCATTAGCCCCAGAACGGTTGACGGCTACCGCGATTCATTATTCAAGAAATTGAATGTAAACACCCGTTTGGGAATTGCTTTATATGCCATTAAGAACGGATTGGTGCAGGTATAAAACGGCTTTTTCCCTTTGTTTCAAAAAAACGGGGTTTTTCCCGTATGCCAGGATTTTCCACTGGCCTATTTTTAACCTGTTAAAGAGAATGATACCGGTTGGTCGTTAAACACCCACCGGTTTGCAGGAATAGTGGTCAGATACCGGGGGGATATCAGATCCGCTATTCCTGCCTCTTTTAACAACTTGTTTCTCCTGTTATCGTTTGGATTTCCGAGTTTAGCAAGTAACTGATAAATTGTTTTTTGGTGAGGGGAGGTTTCTTACCTCTCCTTTTTTATGATCATATCTGCCACTCTTTCGCCGTCCATCGCTGCACTTACAATACCACCTGCATACCCGGCACCTTCACCGCAAGGATAAAAATTAGTTAACTGTGGGTGAGCCAGTGTATCTGCATTTCGAGGTATTCGTACAGGGGAAGAAGTCCTGCTTTCTGTTGATACGATGATGGCATCATTGGTATAATATCCCCGCATTTTTTTACCAAAAGCCATAAACCCTTTTTGCAAACTGTGAGAAATAAAACCGGGTAGCACTTCCCGGGTATCTATAGAGGTTACTCCTGGCAAATAACTGCAGTGGGGAAGATTAGCTGAAACTGTATTCGTGCAAAAATCGACCATTCTTTGGGCAGGAGCCACCAGGCCACCACCACCGGCACCGAAAGCGGCTTTTTCAATAGCTTGCTGGAAATGCATGAGGAGAAGAGGAGAATCGGTTTGGGTATTTTGGAATGGAGAACCCGGGGAATGGTTTTTTTTAAAATAGTTGATAGCATCGGCTATTTCTACCTGTACTACCATACCGCTGTTTGCATACGGATTATTTCTTTTGCTGGGACTCCAGCCGTTGACAACCAATTCGTCTTTATTGGTTGCAGCGGGTGCGATGATGCCGCCCGGGCACATACAAAAACTAAACACTCCTTTTTCATCTACTTGTTCCACCAAACCGTACGAAGCCGGGGGAAGATTGCCGTCTCTTACCTGGCAATGATACTGTATAGAATCGATCAGGCTTTGGGGATGTTCTATGCGCACACCCAGAGCAAAGGGTTTGGCTTCTATCAGCAAATCCTTTGCATGTAATAGTTCGAAAATATCCCGTGCCGAATGACCGGTAGCTAAAATAACCGCATCCCCGGTGATCGTATCCCCATCTGCTGTTGTAACACCTTTGAGTTCCTCGCCTTCAATGATGAAGTCGGTTACTTTTTTCTCAAACAGAAAGATCCCGCCACTATCCAGGATCTGTTCACGCATGGCCGTAATAATCTGTGGTAATTTGTTTGTACCTATATGCGGATGGGCTTCATACAAAACCTTTTCATCTGCACCAAACTGGAAAAATATATTCAGGATGCGGTTAATGTCTCCTCTCTTACTGCTCCGGGTGTATAATTTCCCGTCACTATAGGTTCCTGCACCGCCTTCGCCAAAACAATAATTGCTTTCTGGATTTACAATGCCTTCACGGTTCAGTTGGGCAAGATCGCGGCGGCGTGATTTTACATCTTTGCCTCTTTCCAGCACAATGGGTTGAATACCTGCCTCAATCAGTTTCAATGCAGCAAACAAACCTGCCGGCCCCGCACCGATAATGATAACATGGGTTTTGGCCTTGCTTACCTCTGTAAATTGAACGGGATAAATATCTCTTTGATGAAAAGGCTCATCAATAAATGCTTTTACCACAAGGTTGATCCATACCTGTTTTCCTCGTGCATCAATGGATTGTTTATACCTGAAGAAGCCGGTGATATCGGCTTCTTTCCTGCCAAGCGATCTGGCAATATATTGTACAATTACTGCCGTGTCTGCAGCCTCACCTGGGGTGAGTTTTAAAGAAATATCTTTTTGCATACTGTTAGGGGTTTATCCTAAAAAGCAGTGAAAAGTCTGAAGTCAGAAATGATCAGTCCGGATACTTTTTTGAAAATGCGCCAGACTGCTATCGTCTGGCTTTTCACTAAAATGGTAAGTCGTCCACCACATCCGCTGCCGGTGGCATATCATTATAATTACTGTTATCTGCACTGTTGCCAGATTGTCCTATTTTCATCGTTTCCATTCTCCAGGCATCGAGGTTGGTAATATAGTTCTCCCTGCCATCCTTTACCCACTTGGTTCCTTTGATGTTGAACTGCACTTTTACATCATCGCCCAGCGTAAAACGGTCGGGCATGGCAGTCTTGTCCTGCACACATTGAAACTTTACATAATTGGTAATGACTCTGCCTCCAATGTCTTCTGATTTCTCGATCACAAATTCCCTGGTTTTAAAGGTCTCGGTTCGCTGAACCACATCAAATACGGCTACCAGTTTACCAACGATTTCGTAAGACATATCTTATTTTTTAAGTGTCCAAAAGTAGTATTAAAATTCAGTTGAAAGCTAAAAAAATGCTTTTGCAGGCTGATTAAAATTGTATCTTACCAATTACAACCCAAACTAACTATGCGCAGGAATTTTTCATTCTTTTGTTTCATGTTGTTATTGACTGTATCCTGCAGCAGCAGTCAGCAAACCACCACTCTTTCCTTTCAGGATTACCGTATTGAAAAAAAACAGGCAATCGATTCTTCTATGCTGAAGATGTTGCAGCCTTATTCCAAAACGCTGGATGAATCAATGAATACAGTAATCGGGTTTTCAAAAACACATATGCAGGAAAAGCAACCGGAAAGGGGTTTAGTAAATTTTATGGCATATCAAATAAATTTTATGGCATAAAAAAAAATCAATAAAAAAGTAGACGCCGGTTTTATGAACCAGGGTGGTATCCGTTCGTATATCCCCAAAGGAAATATCACTACCGGAAAGATATTTGAACTTATGCCTTTTGATAACCTGATCGTATTACAGGAAGTAAAGGGTTCGGTTTTACAGCAGTTTCTTGATAAAACGGCTGCAGATGGCGGCTGGCCTGTTTCTGCAGGCGTAACGATGGGGATCAAAGAAAAAAAAGCAGTTCAGGTAATCATCAATGGCAAGCTTTTGGATAAAGAGACTATCTATGTGATTGCCAATTCAGACTATGTGGCTAATGGAGGTAGTGATTGTGATATGCTGCGCAGGATACCTAAACAGGATAAAGGTTATTTAATGCGTGATGCATTGATCGAATACGTACAAATGATTACACAGCAAGGTAAGCCGCTGGATTATCAAATAGAAAACCGTGTTGTAAATGTTGCCAATTAACCGTAGAAGATTTGTAAAGGAAACCGCTTTTGCAGGAGGCATATTGGCCATGGGTTCATTAGTGCCTGTTCATGCGGAAGCAGCCGGTATGCGAAAAATAACCATTCTGCATACCAATGATGTACATAGCCGATTGGATCCCTTCCCTATGGATGGAAGCCGTAACCAGGGATTGGGAGGTGTGGCTGCCCGTGCTGCATTGATTAATGAGATCCGGAAGGAAGTTGGGGAAGTATTGTTGCTGGATGCGGGAGATATTTTTCAGGGCACACCTTATTTCAATATATATAAAGGAGAACCGGAAATGAAAGCTATGTCCATGATGGGATATGATGCAGCCACCATGGGCAACTACGATTTTGATGGCGGGTTGGAAAACTTTGCCTCGCAGTTACAACATGCCCATTTCCCGATATTGATCTGCAATTATGATTTTACAGGTACGGCCATGGAATCAAAGTTCCAACCTTATACTATTTTTCAAAAAGCAGGTTTAAGAATAGGTGTATTGGGAGTAGGCATAGAATTAAAAGGGTTGGTGCCCGAAAACCTATATGGGAAAACGATCTACCTGAACCCTATTGAATCGGCCAATCGAACTGCCGAGTTTTTGCGGAAAAAAGGCTGTGATATGGTGATCTGTTTATCTCATTTAGGTGATAAATATGAGGATGATAAGCTGAGTGATGCGATACTGGCTAAAGAAACCTTTGATATTGACCTGATTATCGGAGGCCATACCCATCGTTTCTTTGAAGAACCCAGAAAATACAAGAACCGTAAAGGAGGCGATACAGTGGTAAACCAGGTAGGTTGGGCGGGAATTCAGTTGGGGCGGTTGGACTTCAGTTTTTCAAGTGGCGGAAGAAAAAATCTCGCAAATAGCCATACTGTAGTTATAGGGAAAAAAACAAGTGAATAAAAAATTTTTTTTTCAACATAAAGTCTACATATTCGCACCCCCAATTTATTTTTTTCAACATTTCCACAAATGGAGAAAATAAGATAACTTGAAGGTTTAAGCGAATATTCTAACTCATTATAATATCTCTTTTTTCGTATGGCCAAGAACGCTGAATCAGTCTGGAGCAATTGTTTAAAAATCATCAAAGACATTGTAGAGTGGCAACATTTTAAAACATGGTTCGAGCCGATTAATCCTGTTGAATTAAAAGCCAATGTATTATTGATCCAGGTTCCCAGCCAATTCTTTTACGAGTATCTTGAAGAGCATTACGTAAATCTACTGGCAAAGACTTTAAAACGTGAATTAGGAAAAGAAGCGAGACTGGAATACCGTATCATGGTTGATAGCGGTAATTCCAATAGCCGTAACGGTTCAATGGACATCCCTGCCAGCAATATGAAGACCTATAATAATAATGAAATGAATTTTCCACTGGTAATTGATAACCCGGTGAAGAATCCATTCGTTATTCCCGGGTTAAAAAAAATGCAGATCGATCCGCAGCTGAACCACATGTATATCTTCGATTCATTTATTGAAGGAGATTGCAACCGTGTGGCCCGCCGCGCTGGTAAAACGGTTGCAGAAAAACCCGGTGCCAACTCATTTAATCCACTCGTGATCTATGGTGGTGTGGGTTTGGGTAAAACACACCTGGCCCAAGCTATTGGAAATGATGTAAAAAGGCTGCATCCGGGTAAAGTGGTATTATATGTAAGCAGTGAAAAATTTATTAACCAGTTTCAGGATCATAGCCGTAATAATGCAATAAATGATTTTATCCATTTTTACCAATTGATCGATGTTTTGATTATTGATGATGTACAGTTTTTCAGCCGGGCCGAAAAAAGTCAGGATGCATTTTTTGCCATCTTCAATCACCTCCACCAGAGCGGTAAGCAATTGGTGCTTACTTCAGATAAGCCGCCTAAAGACCTGGATGGTATGCAGGAAAGATTACTGAGCCGTTTTCGTTGGGGATTGAGTGCCGATCTTCAGATACCTGATTACGAAACCCGTATTGAGATCCTGGAAAAGAAAATGAAGAATGATGGCTTGGATATGCCGAAAGAAGTGGTCAAATATGTAGCCTATAATATCAATACCAATGTTCGTGAACTGGAAGGGGCATTAATTTCTTTGCTGGCACAATCTTCATTGAACAAGAAAGATATTGATGTGGAACTTGCCAAGAAAGTACTCCGCAATTTTGTAAAAACAAGTAGCAAAGAGATAACGATCGATGCAATACAGAAAATGGTTTGCGAGTACTTTGATGTGTCTTACGATAAATTATTACAGAAAACCCGCAAACGCGAGATCGTTCAGGCAAGGCAGATTACTATGTACCTGGCAAAAGCATTCACAAAAAACTCTTTAAAAACGATTGGCGAGCATTTTGGCGGTCGTGATCATACCACGGTTATCCACTCCTGTCAAACGGTGAAGGATTTGATGGATACCGACTCTATTTTCCGTGAGAATGTGATGGAACTGACACAGAAAGTGCAGTTGGCAGCAATGTAAGTTTCAGGTTTTGGGTTTGGCCTTGAAATTAAAGCATAATAAAAATAGTTATAAGTGTAAAGAGCCGGTTACTGGGTAACCGGCTCTTTTTTTGTCCATAAATCCAAACGCAAAGCAGCAAACTCTAAACTTTCCTGCTACATTTTTGGCAGTTAGCACATCTGCACCTATTTTTGCAGCCCTCTCTGAAAGGAGCAGGAACGGTGAGGTGGGAGAGTGGCTCAATCCAGTAGTTTGCTAAACTGCCGTACGGGTTAAACTGTACCGAGGGTTCGAATCCCTCCCTCACCGCTCGGATCTGCCTAGCTAAGGCAAGGCAGGTAAGAAAAATCGGTAAATCATACACCCATCTTTGCGTATGCTTCGGTGGATTTATCGGGAAGTAGCGCAGGCCGGTAGCGCACCTGGTTTGGGACCAGGGGGTCGCAGGTTCGAATCCTGTCTTCCCGACAAAAAAGACCAATCAGCAATGATTGGCCTTTTTTCATTTTAGGAGAAGGGTTTTGAAAACTAAGCTGCGGTTCCCGAATACTGTTTTATTGAATTCAATTCTTTTTCCATTTGGATTTTTCATCTTCCATGTCATAATCGTCTTGTAAACCCGGCCAGAATTTTGCAAGTTAATAAAGTGCTTAGAAAGCCTGAGTGCAGCGCTGGAAGTAATACGTCTTCTGTATTTTATAATGTTTAAATCCGTGTTTGCGGAATTCAGAAATCTTTTGAAAGACGGTAAGCCGTAATACCGATTGGAGTTAAAACCCTTTCGCCAACACTTCTCCCGGATGTGTGTTTTTCAGGTTTAATCCTTTAGGGATAATCAATTATTTCAACCTTTTCCGCATGGCTATTGTTCCAAATAAAAATTATGCGCCATTGATCATTCATTCTGATTGAATCGTATTTTTTAGATTCATTGCTTAGTTTATTTTTTAACCGCATTAAATCATCTTTTAGTTTTTCAAGCCTGTTAGATGGAGGAACCTGTAAATCATTTATATTTTGATCGTTTTTCAACTTTCTCAATTTCCTTCCTACCGTCTCCGGTATTTCTGGTGTTGTAGCCGATTTTTTGATTCAGTCTATTTGTGGCCTCACTACATACTAAAAGCCCCTCATTACTGAGAGGCTTTCCTATCATGATGATAGTTGGGGGGTATTAAATGACAGGTCTTCATCCAGATACAGGGCTCATAGGTTTACTGTATGTCTGGTAGACATGTAAAGCCGAAGAAAAATTATGCGAATCGTTTATTACATAAGCATACAGCAGCAGAACTACTGTATATGGGATCTAATTGTTTGAGTAAAAATCTAGGTCCGAAATGATATTGTGGGCGATGGCATACCGTGTTATTTCAGACGTGGAACTCATATTCAGTTTGTGCAATATCCTGGTGCGGTAGGTACTTACGGTAGCCACTGCCATAGAATGATATTGAGAGATATATGTAACCGATTTCCCCAAAGCGAGCATCTTGAAAATTTCCAGTTCTTTATTGGTCAATAGTTCGTGTGGTTCTTTGTCGCTATCAATACGGTTCAATAGTTTTTCAGCTACATCTTCACTGATGTATTTCTTACCAGATAAACAACACTGAACTGCTCTAACCAGTTCTTCCGGGGAGGTATCTTTATGCAAATATCCGGATGCCCCCGCTTTA
Source organism: uncultured Sediminibacterium sp. (assembly GCA_964519475.1). Classification (GTDB taxonomy): domain Bacteria; phylum Bacteroidota; class Bacteroidia; order Chitinophagales; family Chitinophagaceae; genus Sediminibacterium. The sequence continues at coordinate 45,081 of CAZFKE010000019.1, read as the reverse complement.
AATACGCGTACTGCATATAATTCCGGATTATACGTACTGATTATCAGGAAAGCGGTTTGGGGGTGTGAAGATTTTAATTTCTTGATAGACTTGATACCATTAAATTCCGGAAGGTATAGGTCACATATCACCAGGTTCCATTTTCCGGACAAGACCTCTTTTATTAAAGATTCGCCATCTCCTACCGAAAAAATTTCTGCCTGAGGATAATGAAGCTTTAGAATATGCGTAAGCCCTGTTCGGATAAGATTTTGCTTGTCTGCAATGAGTATCTTTTCCATAACAGATACAAAAATCATAAATATGTTTAATGCCTGCAATAGAGTCAGTGACTAAACTCATGTAGTACAATGACTGTCCCCGTAAAGGGGTTATGACGTAATTAACATGAATTAACCTGTATGTATTTTGGTAAAAGCACCGTATTAGCTACTTTAGCAAACTACCCTAACCAGTGGCTAACAAACAAAATCCTGTAAGCATGTATGATATCTGTTGCATTGGACATATCACCTTAGATAAAATTGTTACTACGCAGTCGGTTGTATATATGCCGGGAGGTACTTCTTTTTACTTTTCGAATGCAATCCATAAAATGAATATTGCTTATCTGCTGGTTACAGCTTTGGCAGAGAAAGAGATGGATGCAGTGTTTGCGCTCAGAAGCAATGGTATTGAAGTGAAAGTATTACCGAGCCGGCACACAGTTTTTTTTGAGAATCGTTATTCAGAGAACCAGGACCAACGCACACAAAAAGTATTTCAGAAAGCAGATCCTTTTACAGCAGCGCAACTATCTTCAGTGGAGGCAAGTATTTACCATTTGGGGCCTTTGCTGGCAGATGATATATGTGTAGAAACGATCAGGGCACTATCTAAAAAAGGAAAGTTGTCACTGGATGTGCAGGGCTACCTGCGTGAAGTAAGAAATGAAGAAGTGGTTGCCATAGATTGGGCAGCTAAAAAAGAAGCTTTGCGATATATTGATATTCTTAAAGCCAATGAGTATGAGATGAAAGTACTTACAGGTATTACTGATATCAGGGCAGGAGCCAGGTTATTGGCAGAATGGGGCGTGAAGGAAGTGATCATTACACTAGGCAGTAAAGGTTCAGTAATCTATCATGAAGGGATTTTTTTTGATATTCCTGCTTATGTGCCGATGGCGGTGATTGATGGTACCGGTTGTGGCGATACCTATATGGCCGGTTATTTATTCAAAAGGTTAAAAGGAGCAGGTTTGCAGGAAGCGGGTGAATTTGCTGCTGCTATGGCCACCAAAAAAATTGAATCTTCCGGGCCGTTTATCGGCACCGAAGAAGATGTATTGACATTGTTGAGTGAGGGAAGAAAGAAAATGTTTTTGGTGGAATGATAGAATACCATTCATCAATTCCGGATAATGAAATTCATTTTATTATATCTTATTGTTTTCACTGCATCGATTGTGAAGGGTCAGGAAACCCTGCCCGGAACGCAATTGGTATTGCTCGGAACAGGTACACCCAATCCCGACCCGGAAAGATCCGGGCCTTCATTGGCGATCGTTGTAAAGAATAGGGCGTACGTAGTTGACTGCGGGCCTGGCGTAGTACGACGTGCTGCCGAAGCTAAAAACAAAGGCATCGGTTCTTTAGGGGCTTCCACATTAAGCCGCTTATTTATCACCCATCTTCATTCAGATCATACCGCAGGGTACCCTGATTTTATATTCACACCAGCGGTGCTGGAAAGGGAAAAACCGCTTGAAGTATATGGCCCTAAAGGATTGCGTTCAATGACGGATCATATACTTTTTGCTTATCAAGAAGATATTCATCTCAGGATACAGGGGTTGGAACATGGAAATCCATTAGCTTATCAGGTAAACGTGCATGAAGTAAAGGAAGGTATTGTTTATAAGGATTCTAATCTTGTGGTGAAAGCGTTCAAAGTGCATCATGGTTCCTGGCCTGAAGCATATGGTTACCGGTTTGAAACTGCTGATAAAGTAATTGTTGTTTCGGGCGATTGTACGTTCAGTGAAAACCTTATCAAGAATGCACTGGACTGTGATATATTGGTTCATGAAGTCTATTCGATGGAAGGTTTTGTAAAACGCGATAAAAAATGGCAGGCCTATCATTCTGTTTTTCATACATCAACCGAGCAACTGGCTGAGATTGCCAATAAAGTAAAACCCAAACTCCTGGTATTAACCCACCAATTATTATGGGGCGCTTCAAAAGAAAGTATGCTCAAAGAAATTCAACAGCACTATACGGGTAAGGTTGTGTATGGTAATGACCTTGATATCTATTAATCATTTCTACTCAACAGGCAGGGCTTCTTCCTGTTCTCCAAAAACATAATGGTTAAACCATTGCCAGTTGTGCCAGATAGCGGCGAGGCGTTCTTTTGGTTTAGTGATGCCATGTCCAAATCCTTTGTAAACAATGAGTTTAGACGGGATGCCTCTATCCTGTAAACCCCTATACAATTCATATGCATTCGGAATGGGAACACGCTTGTCAAGTTCACCATGCTGGATCAATGTAGGCGTTTTGGCTTTATTGATATTGGTCATGGGAGAGGTTTTGGTATAGATGTCCATATCCTGCCAGGGCGTTGCTTTTAAATATTGACGGGTGAAAGGGGTAATATCAGTGCTTACATAATAGGTGATCCAGTTAGAAATACCCGCTCCAACAGAAATGGCTTTAAACATAGTGGTATTGGTGGTAAGGAAAGCAGAAATATATCCTCCCTGGCTCCATCCCATGCATCCCATACGGGTAGTATCGATCATTCCTTTTTTGGCTAAGGATTCTACGCCGCTAAGTACATCCCACATATCCCCCACACCTAAATTCCTTACATTGAGTGAACGGAATTTTTCACCATATCCGGCGCTGCCACGGTAATTTACGCGCAATACCAATGCGCCTTTCTCAACCCATTGCATGATAGGGTAAACATAGGTTGGTGTTGGTTCCGGCCGGTCGGTTCCGGTTGGGCCGCCATGTATTACTACTAATAGGGGATATTTTTTTGTGGGATCGTAATTACGTGGTTTTAATAAAACGCCTTCAATGATAACTCCGTCTTTACTTTTCCAGTCAACGATCTCATTCACCGGAGTGTTCCAGGTATTGATCTGTACATTGGCATTACTGATCTTTTTCCAGTCGCCTTCTAAAGAGCCGGTATAAATTTCAGGCAGGTCAGTAAAATTTCTTCCTGCCACAGCTACTTTATCTGCTTTCTTTGCAAAACTGATATTGCCTGTATTATCCAACCGGGTTTTGATCTGTTTGGATATACCTGTTTGTGGGTCCATTTGATATACGGCGGTTTTCATTTTTTGTGCGGCACTAAAAAAGATTCCTTTTTCGGTCCAGGCATAGATGCTTTTGTTTTCATCGATATCTACTCCTATCTCACGGCTTTTTTTAGTAGCCATATCATAGATGAATAAACGCGAATTCTTAAAAAAATTAGATAAAGAATCGTCCACCGAACTGCGGTAGATAAAAGCTTTTCCATCTGGGCTCCATTCTGTAAATGCATCCCCGGTTGGATGGGCAATAAGTATATCTGTTTTTTTTGAAGCAATATCTATGATCGCAATATCGCTGTACATAGATGAATTGATAAGTGGGTTGGGTTGTTTGTTAAAGATCACAGATGTTCCATCGGGGCTCCATGAAAAACCGGCAATGGTAAAATTTCCATCTGTTAATTTCTTGGCAACAGGTATTTTATAGCAGTCGGGGTTTTTTACGTTGGAATCTTTTGAAGTGTAACAGGGGTATTGGCCAGCCAGCATCACAGAATCATAATGATAGTCCAATAACCATAAATGACTCAGTTTATATTCTTCTCCCTCTACAGCAAATGCACCGTAACGATCTTTCAGCGCTTTTTCTTTTTTACTGTCCGGTTCCGCTTTGGAATACACAATTTTTTTTCCATCAGGACTCCAGTCATAATTGCTGATTCCATCTTCATCTTTGGTAATGGGTAAGGCTTCTCCGCCATCAACCGGAATAATAAACAATTGGGTTTTCTCGCCTCTGTCGGCAAGAAAACTTACATATCGGTTATCCGGTGTAAATGCCGGAGAACTGCTGCTGCCTTTAGCGGTACGCGTAAGCTGCACCGGTTCCTGTCCTTCATGTGAAAGCCAAATTTCATTATCATAACCATTACCTGCCCAATCGGTTGAGGTTACGGTGTAAGCAATATATTTTCCATTAGATGAGATAACCGGTGAACCCACCTGTTTAAGGCTTAACCATTTTTCAAACGAGATAGAGGTATTTTTTTGCCCATGAACCGAGAGAAAGAAGAAGCTGAATATAAGCGGGATACAATATTTCATGAATTTTTGTTTTGGTTCTTAAATATACAAAATGGATAGTGTTATTGCTAACCAGTAGCCATTTTCGGATTTTATGAATAAATTGTCCCCTCAAACTAACTGAACATGAAAAAACAAACAGGCTTTCTTACCATACTATGCCTGGTAAGTTTCACAAATCTTTTTTCCCAGGAAAAACCGGAATGGAAAACTATTTTCGGAAAGATCAATGAGGAAGTATTAACCCATTCAAAAGCATACAGTACATTAAAACTGGCTACTGAAACCATCGGCCATCGTTTAACGGGTTCTGCCAATGGAATGAAAGCGGAAGCATTTGCATATAACCTGCTTAAGTCTTATGGTTTTAAAGATGTGCGTTACCAGCCTTTTGAAGTAGAAAGCTGGAGCCGCGGAACACTGGTTGTGGGTATCGGGCAGGATGTAAATAATCTAGAACCCATCAAGTCTGTAACCCTTGCTCACTCGCCCGTTGCAGTAGATGTAACTTTAGAACTGGTTGATATGGGTAATGGCATGGAAGAAGATTACCTGGCCAATCCTGATAAAGCCAAAGGAAAGATTGCCTTGGTTTATCTTGGCGTATTGCCGGGTTCAAAGCCGGGAACCAAATCTTTACACCGTTCAGAAAAAACAGCAATTGCTACTAAATATGGTGCAAAAGGAATTGTGGTCATCAATACGGCTGCCGGTGGGATTCTGTTAACAGGTACCGCTTCTGTTACGGGTAAACTAATACCTATCCCCGCAGTTTGTATTGGCAAAGAAACCGGTATGGAATTGAAAGAAAAACTGGCCAACAGTAAATTCTATACACATATTGCCATGACCAATTTTTCAGGATTGATCAAAGCCAGAAATGTGGTGGCTACCATCAAAGGGAAAACGATTCCTGATGAAAAAGTGGTTGTAGGCGGCCACCTCGATAGCTGGGACCTGGCTACGGGCGCTATCGATAATGGTATTGGTTCTTTTTCTGTATTGGATATGGCCAGAACCTTTAAGGCCCTTAACCTGCAACCCGAAAGGACCGTTGAGTTCATTCTGTTTATGGGTGAGGAAGAAGGGTTGCTTGGATCTAAATTTTATGTAGAAGCCGCTATTAAGGATAAAAGTATCAGCCAACTCCGTTACATGCTGGATTATGATATGACAAATGATCCCCAGGGATATTCCAGTACTTCAGAAGACAGTAAAGAATTATTTCAGTCAATCGGTAACCTTGCCCGCAGTTTTGACAGCAGTTATAAAAACATATTCAGGGTAGGGGCGGGATTACATAGTGACCATGAGCCATTTATGTTACAAGGTGTACCTACCGGTGGTGGGGCAGGTGGAAATTTACCAAACAATGCCGGGCCCTGTTACCATGCCGATTGCGATGTGTTTACACTGGTGGATGAAAAAGGAATCAAAAACACGGTTCGTTTCAGCACTATGTTATTATATGGGATTGCCGACTCGAAAGAGATCAAATCCAAACATTTTACAGATGAGGAAACACGTGATTTTCTGTTAAAAAATAACCTGAAAGAAGCGTTACAAATTCAGGGTGAGTGGAGATGGAAAGAGTAATAAATGAATGAATCATACCGGTTGCTGTGTGGGATACATGCACTGAACAGCCATTTCTGAGCCGCAGGATTATCAGATCTGCGGCTCTCTTTTTTCCCATTGTTGCTGAATGTAAAGAGAGATCAGTATGGTAATCAAGGATGCAATCATCCCGCCGCCAACATCCAGCGGAAAATGTTGTGCAAGGTATATTCTTGAATACCCCACTAAGATTGCGTAAAGAAACCCCACCGGAATGATCCAGTTTCTGCGTATACATAAACAGGCCAGTAAATAAATGGTAAAAGCGGTCGTGGTATGTCCTGATGGGAAACTATAGGCTGTATGCAGTTCTACTCCCGGAACCGTATGAATATGGGTGATATCCTGTATGGCTGCAGTTGGCCTTGGCTCTGCAGGAAATGCATAATTTTTTGTTACCTGCGTTAACAAGGTAGAAAAGAGGATAGCCGCAATCAATAAAGGAAATTTATTCTTCCTGTAAAGAAAAAAAATAAGGGCAACCACTATCCAGATAATACCATCGCCCAGGTTGGTCCAGTAACTGAAAAAATAGTCGGCCGGTTTACCCAGATCTTTGTTTAACATCAAAAAGAATTCATTTCTGCCTACAATACACGAATCGATAATGAGGTAGATGCCAACAGCCAAAGTAAGGATACATGCAGTGATGAAATTCCTATTGCTAAATACGGCTTTACGAAACATGCAGGTAAACTTTTTTACAAATTTACTGCAAGTAAGCTTTTGTAAGCCATATAAAAAAGTCCCGCCGGTTAGGGCGGGACCAATAAAACTCAAACAAGAACAAAACACTATACAACGCCCGCCAGTTCCAGGCTGCGCTTTTTTAAATTGATGATATCGAGGTTATCAATAATCGGGTCTACCGATAAGATAAGTGAAGTTCCATTCTCTCTCCACCAGTTGCTGCCTGTTAGCTGGTTTACATGAACCACGCCAATCAGGTATTTTCGGTCGGCATCCGCATGCCATTCTTCAATCCATTCAAACCTTTCGCGGGGTATGTATTTCCAGTCGTCAAAACTCACATATACTTTCAGGTAATAATCATGGGTAAGTTCATGCGGTTGGTGGTGGTATAATTTTTTGTATTCATACTTGTAATCATACCGGAGGGCACCAATATCACTTAAAACAGCCGAAGCCGTTGGGAAACTGCCTGCGCCTTTGCCGTAAAAAAATTGTTTATCGGCAAATCCGCTTTCTATTACAACACCGTTGTATTCATTTTTCACGAAAGACAATGGCTCATCAAGTTTCACAAACTGAGGCAGAACAAATGCAGCTACCTGTCCATTTTTTAATTTTTTTGCCTGGGCAATCAGTTTGATATCGAAGTTTTTTTCCTTTGCTACCACTGCATCACTCAGTTGAATATTTTGAATGCCGGTAAACAGGATATTATCCGGGTGTTCCACAATACCATATGCATGGTTAAGTACAATCACCCATTTATTAACCGCATCATATCCTTCTATGTCTAGTTTGGGATTGCTTTCTGCAAAGCCAAGTTGTTGTGCCAATATCAACGCTGCCTGAAAATCTAATCTGTCTTCAAACATTTTGGTGAGGATAAAGTTGGTTGATCCATTTACAATCGCACGGATGGAATGCAGCAGATCATTATCATAATATTCTTCCAGGTTGCGGATAACCGGGATGGAGGCACAGGCAGCGGCTTCACACAGGAAAGGCAATCCCGTTTCCTGTTGCAGTTGTAAAATTTCAGGCAGGTGTTCTGCGATCATTTTTTTACTTGCACTTACTACTGCTTTGCCATTTCGCAATGCAATGGATACAATCTCAAATGCCGCATTGGCATCATCAATCACCTCTACGACCACATTGATACTTTCGTCAAAAAGAATATCCTCTTTTTCTGTTGTAAAAAGCGAAGCCGGTGCATTTCTAGGTTTGCCCGGGTTCTTGATACATACTTTTTTAATACTCGCTTTTAAAGATGGCGTTTGCTGCAATACTTTATAAAGCCCTTCACCTACCACACCAAAGCCAAATAGGCCAATCGTTAACTGTTTGTGTGCATCCATGGTTGAATCTGTATTTCTATTATTCTGCAAAATTACTCGACTTATTTATGTGATCTTTCATTCGTTTGTCATGAAACCGGTTCATCAGATAATATTCCTCCTTTCGAAAATGTATTGGCCTGTTGAAAATCTGTTCAAAAAAATGCCCCGAGCGGTCAACAATATCTTCCAGCTTTATCCAAAACGTAATAAAGGAAGGGATTGAAACCGGTTGAATCCACTTTTTCTCCGTGTTTGCTCATATTGCTGTAGCTCCGGGGACAGGCATTAAAAAAGCTCATCCGGTAAGCCAGATGAGCTTGAATAGGTTATCTCACAAGTTGCGATCTAATTTTTGCAAACTTTACGCTGCCTTATCTCTTCAGGCTATTAGCGGGATTGGAGTACGCGCCTTCATACGGTTGAACGAACTGTATGCGTTGCCAAGGCTTTGCAGGGCCAAAATCCCTCTGCTTTTCTTGATAAGTAATGTAAAGAACTGCCGCAAAGGTATAGGGCTGATTTTCATATTTCCAAAACAGAAGCCTGTTTTTTAGAAAAGCCATTGGTATAACTGATTGTTTATACACCCAGTGTTGCCTGAATACCTATTAACCAGTTGTCATCGATCACAAAAGCATAGCTGGGTGCCACACTGATGCCAAATTCATTTTGCGATGAACCCGTGCTCCAGGCTAACCGTGTAAAGTACATGTCATTTACGATCAAAGGCAGTTGTACACCCGCTATTTGTGTGTCTTTGTTCAACTGGGCTTGGGCTTCCATTCCCATAAAAATTGCAAAATAAATCAGTAGTCGGTTTTTCATAAGTAGGATTTGCATATAAAAATATTAAATATGATACCCAATAGTGAAAAATCAACTTGTTAAATGCTGTTAATTTTTTTAAACTTCTTACCAAGCCAAATGTTAGTACTTTTAAATCCTAAGAAATTTAGCATGGCAAAGCAGGTGGTTACAAAAAAGGGTAAAGAACCGAATAATGCAGTCGTAGCGGAAGAGTTGATTGAAGTATTTGGTGCAAGGGAACATAACCTCAAGGATATTGATATTTCTATACCCAAGAATAAACTGGTGGTATTTACCGGTGTGAGCGGAAGTGGTAAATCGTCTCTTGCATTTGATACGATTTACAACGAAGGTCAGCGCCGCTATATGGAAAGTTTCAGTGCGTATGCAAGGCAGTTCATGGGCGATATGGAAAGACCCGATGTTGATAAGATCACCGGGTT
>CAZFKE010000019.1:35318-35815 GCA_964519475.1 uncultured Sediminibacterium sp. | reverse complement strand
GTACGATTTTATGCGTTTGTTATTTGCAAGGGTGGGGGAAGCATATAGTTATAATACCGGTAAGAAAATGGTGAAGTTTAGCGAAGAAGAAATTGTTGAAAATATCTTTACCAAATACAAGAACAAAAAGATTAGCCTACTTGCCCCGTTGATCCGTGGAAGAAAAGGGCATTACCGTGAACTGTTTGAAGATATCCGAAAAAAAGGGTTTCTAAAAGTAAGGGTGGATGGGGAAGTGATGGATATTACGCCCAAGCTGCAGGTAGACAGATATAAGATCCACGATATTGAAGTGGTAATTGACAGGTTGCAGGTTACAGATGATATGAAAGTGCGCCTGAGCCAAAGTGTGCAGCAGACTTTGAAAATGGGTAAGGAACTGATGTTCCTTTTATTGAATGATACCCATAAGACAATTCAATATTCTAAACAACTGATGTGTGAAGATACCGGTATCAGTTACGAAGAGCCTTCACCCAATGCATTTTCATTCAACT
>CAZFKE010000019.1:0-35241 GCA_964519475.1 uncultured Sediminibacterium sp. | reverse complement strand
GTATGGGGCATGTCCTACTTGTAAGGGATTGGGCAATGTATACAGTATCAGTATGGAGGCGATCATACCTGATACCAAATTAAGTGTGAAGGAAGGCGGTATTGTACCCCTGGGTGAACAGCGGGATGCCTACCTGTTCAGAAATGTGGAAATACTGGCAAAGAAAAATAAGATCAACCTTGATAAACCCATTAAAGACCTTTCGCCGGCATCCTTGAATATCCTATTATATGGCAATCCTGAAGGCAGTTCACTGGAAGTAACCGATATGGACGAAGTTACCGGCGGTTCACTTTATGAAGGAGAATTTGAAGGTATTGTGCCTATGCTGAAAAGATGGTTTGCCGGAAATAGCCAGAGTGAGTCGTTGCGTGAATGGGTAGAGAAATTCATGGAGTTGAAAATCTGTACTACCTGCAAGGGTGCAAGGCTCCGTAAAGAAAGCCTTTGGTTTAAAATTGACGAGAAGAATATTGCGGAATTAAGCGATATGAACCTCAATAAATTATACGCCTGGTTTGAAACACTTGAAAAAAGATTAAGCAATAAACAAAACCAGATTGCAAAAGATATTTTAAAAGAAATCAGGGAGCGAGTCCATTTTTTGTTGGATGTTGGGTTAACGTATTTATCACTCAATCGTCCTTCCAGAAGCCTTAGTGGTGGTGAATCCCAAAGGATAAGACTGGCCACGCAGATCGGATCGCAATTACAGGGTATTACTTATATACTTGATGAGCCTTCTATCGGTTTACATCAACGTGATAACCATCAGTTGATACTGGCTTTACAAAACCTGCGGAATATTGGAAACAGTGTTTTGGTTGTGGAACATGATAAGGATATTATGATGGCAGCCGACCATCTTGTTGATATCGGCCCGAAAGCGGGTATCTATGGCGGACACATTGTTGCTGCGGGAACACCTGCCGAAGTACTGGAGAGCGGTTCTGAAACAGCTATGTACCTGAATGGCAAAAAAAGTATTGCCATTCCCAAAGAAAGAAGACAGGGTAATGGTAACCTGCTCGAGCTGAAAGGAGCCAGTGGCAATAACCTGAAAAATGTGCATGTAAGTTTCCCACTGGGCAAACTGATTGTGGTAAGTGGGGTAAGCGGAAGTGGTAAGTCGACACTGATCAATGAAACACTGTATCCGATCCTTTCCAAACATTGCTATAACAGCCGCGTTACGCCAATGCCTTTCAAAAGCGTTACAGGGTTAGCGCATATTGATAAAGTAATCGAGATAGATCAATCACCCATTGGGCGAACGCCACGCAGTAACCCGGCAACCTATTGCGGGTTCTTTACAGAGATCAGGACTTTGTTCGCAGCGATACCTGAAGCTAAAATACGAGGGTATAATGCGGGTCGTTTTTCGTTCAATGTAAAGGGTGGTAGGTGTGATGTTTGTGAAGGCGGTGGTATGCGTGTGATAGAAATGAATTTTCTGCCGGATGTGTATGTGCATTGTGAAAAATGCAATGGTAAGAGATATAACCGCGAAACACTGGAGATCCGTTATAAAGGAAAATCGATCAGCGATGTATTGAATATGACGGTGGATGAAGCCTGTGAATTCTTTCAACCCATTGCTTATCTCTATCGAAAAATAAAAGTATTACAGGATGTGGGCCTGGGTTATATCACCCTGGGCCAATCTGCTGTAACCCTTAGTGGCGGTGAGGCACAGCGTGTGAAACTGGCAACGGAACTGAGTAAAAAAGATACCGGTAAAACTTTTTATATACTGGATGAACCCACTACCGGTTTACATTTTCAGGATATCCAGCATTTATTAGATGTATTGAATAAGCTGGTAGACCGCGGTAATAGTGTTTTGGTAATCGAACACAATTTAGATGTGATTAAAGTTGCCGATCATATCATCGATCTCGGGCCCGAGGGTGGTGATGGCGGTGGAACGATCTTGTTTGAAGGCGTGCCGGAGAAAATGGTCAATGTTACAAAAAGCCATACGGCCCGTTTCCTGAAGATAGAGTTGGCATTATAGGGAATTGTCTCCGAAAGATCCACTGCTCTTTGCGACTTTGCGGTGAATAGGAAATTCATTTCAATCCAGAAGCAGGGAGAAGCGGAGTTTGCAAATAGCATGCCTTAGCCCCTGATCATTTCAATGTGTTCAATATTATCTTCCAGATATATCTCGCTGGTTTGTACAAACCCGAATGATTCGTAAAATTTTTTGAGGTACAACTGTGCGCCTATGCGGATCGCTCCCTCTCCAAATAGTTGATGACAGGCTTCCATGGCTTTTGTAATCAATAATTTACCTGCTCCCGTTCCACGATAAGCAGGGGAACTAATCACCCTGCCGATGGACATCTGCTCGTATGCCAATCCTTTTGGTAATAAACGTGAATAAGCCACCAGCTTTTGTCCATCCCATATCATCAGGTGATGGCAATATGGGTCTTTGTTATCTGCATCCTGGTAAACACAATTTTGTTCAACCACAAATACCTCATTACGTAATTGCATAATGGCATATAATTCATGCGGACTAAGACTGGCAAAGGGTTTGCAGGTAATGGTATAGTTAGGCTGGACCATAGATGAATATATTTAAAAAGTTCCCCGATGCGGCAATTGGCTTTTAGTGGGCAAAAATAGCGGTAGAACCACAATAATTTCACACCTTTGCCACTTTATTAAATAACCCGGGATTATTACGTATAAAAGATGTCAAAACGAATTGCCATAATTGGAGCGGGCCCTGCAGGATTAACGGCTGCCTATTTATTAGGTAAAGCAGGTGAACAGGTAACCGTGTTTGAAAAGGATCCGCAATATGTAGGCGGTATCTCACGTACCGAAACGTATAAAGGGTATCATTTTGATATTGGTGGGCACCGGTTCTTTTCCAAATCAAAAGAAGTGGAAGATTTCTGGACAGAGATCCTTGGCGATGAAATGCTGGAACGGCCCCGCAGTTCGCGTATCTATTACAATAAAAAATTCTTTTCTTACCCCTTAGTGGCTTTTGAAGCATTGAATAAGCTGGGTATTATTGAAAGTGGTTTGTGTGTACTCAGTTATTTAAAAGCCAAAGCCTTTCCGGTTAAGGACCCGACAAATTTTGAGGATTGGGTAGTAAACCAGTTTGGGCAGCGTTTATTTACTATTTTTTTTAAAACCTATACTGAAAAAGTATGGGGGATTCCCTGTAAAGAAATTTCTGCCGATTGGGCGGCGCAGCGTATCAAGGGCTTATCACTCAGCAGCGCTATCTGGAATGCATTATTTAAACCCAAAGCCGGAGGCGCTGATAAAGACAAAGTGATCAAAACACTGATCGACTCATTCCGTTATCCTAAATATGGACCGGGTATGATGTGGGAAACCTGCGCTGCCAAAAGCAGAGCATTGGGTGTACAGATTGAAATGAATTGTGGTGTAAAAAATATTAATACTGCCGATAGCAAATGGACGGTTCATACAACGGATGGAAGAACACTGGGTGATTATGATTATGTTTTATCATCCGCACCTATGCGCGAATTGATCGCATCTGTGGCGCCCCGTTTTCCTGAAAATGCATTTAGTTCGGCCGCGCATTTAGCTTATCGTGATTTTTTAACTGTGGTATTGATCTGTAAAGATGAAGATGCTTTTACCGATAACTGGATCTATATACATGATCCAAGCGTGAAAGTAGGACGTATACAGAATTTCAAATCCTGGAGTCCGTTCATGGTGCCCGATCCTGATATGGCTTGTTACGGCCTTGAATATTTCTGTTTTGAAGGAGACGGTTTATGGACCAGTAGTGATGAAACACTGATTAACCTGGCTAAAAAAGAAATTGAACAGATCGGTTTAACCAAAGACAGTGCTGTGGTAGATGGGTATGTGGTCAGGCAGCCCAAAGCCTATCCTGTATATGATCATTCATACAAAGAAAATGTAGAAGCTGTTCGTGAAGCATTGAAATCATACCCGGGTTTATATTTAGTGGGCCGTAACGGTATGCACAAATACAATAACCAGGATCATAGTATGATGACGTCGATGCTGGCTGCCAAAAATATCATCGCGGGAAAAGAGTTATATGATCTTTGGGAAGTGAATGAAGATGCAGAATACCATGAGGGTGGTGCAAGAGGGGCAGAAGAAACGGAAAATGTATTGGGGAGATTGGTGCCGGAGAAAATTGGCAACCAGTAGTTAGTAGTTAGAATGAAAAAGCCGCAGATTTATTTTCATCTGCGGCTTTTTCTTATGGTTCTATTTCACTTTATCTTCCGGCAACACCGGGTATTACGGGAAGACTTTCATTTCCGGTTTCATTTACGGACTGTACAGCAAAGAAATAATTGTCTTTCGAATAGGGCAGGTTATATTCTGTTTGTGTGGTAAATATTTTCTTTTGCCAGAATGCACTGGTGGTTTCACGTATTAAAACATAATAACCGTTTACTTTCCCGCTTTTTGGCATTTTCCAGCTGATGGAAGAATAGTTTGTAAGTTTAGTTGCTTCGATCTTTACTTCTTCCGGCATTGAGGGCGCTTTCGATAAATTGGCCAGTGTACTCAGGTTCATGGCGGTATTCTTGCGGAGATATTCAAAATCCATGAATTCTGCTAGGTCGCCGTATTGGATGCCGTTTTCTTTTCTCACATTCTGATGCTGGTGGTAATAGTTTTCATTCATCTCTGTAATACGCACTGCGGCGAAACCATTCTGAACATAGGGAGAATGGTCGCCACCCCTTAAGAAGCGGTCATTTCTGTAAACCATTACTATTTCAAGGTTTTCTACATAGCGTTCACCGATCTCTTTTACATAACGTGCGAGCTGCCGTGCTTTGCCATCGTTTTCCAATCCCAGGTTACGGATATTGGTAGCTACACGTCCCGTATCTAATACAGAAAGCCCTTCGCTGAATACGCGGATACGGGTGTTGTCGATGATATTGGTTTCGCTGCTGTTATTGCTACCCATAATATCATTGTTAAGGTCGGCTTCAATATTCCATCCCTCTTTTTTTGCTTTATTAGCCATGAAAGCGGCACCTAATAATCCCTGCTCTTCACCACTAACCGTAACAAAAATAAGGGTAGCCGGGAAACCATGTTTACTCATGATCCTCGCACATTCAAGTACAGCGGCACTTCCGCTGCCATCATCATTGGCGCCAGGCGCATCGCCTATCCTGTCTATTGGGCTTGAACGCATATTATCCAGGTGGCCACTGATCAGGAAAATTCGTTTATCATTCGGGTCGGTTCCCTGCAAGGTAGCCACTACATTACCCAGAAGGGTAGGGGTATCAATTCTTCTTTTATCAGGTTGTAAAGTAACTGTATCGATAAAGGCCGTTAAGCGTCCATTAGATTGTTTGGCAAATTCATTGAATTTATTCAGGACCCAGTTTCTAGCAGCTGGAATTCCACGTTTGGGATCTCCGGTATGTGTGCTTAAAGTATTGCGTGTTCCGAAACTTACCATTTGGGTGATATAAGATTTCAAAGAATCGGATGAAACCTCTTTCACCATTTTCTCAATTTCGGGATCACGGTTAATGGTGGTTTGTGCCCAAAGCGACTGCCCTAGGATGGCCAGCATACAGAACAGGGATAATTGTTTTCTCATGTAGTATAGTTGAGCAATAAAGTTAAGGAATCAACTTATGCTACAACTGATTTTGATAGCGTTATATATTATAGGGTATAACTCAAACGTAATAACTACTAACCATATAAGTCTCCGCGATGTATTTTATTCCGGAATCAAAGGCTATGGCAACCATCATATGTCCACGGATGATTTTTTGTTAAGTCGGATGACTGTACCCTATTTTTTACAATAAACCGTGTATGATGATGTGTAGGGGGATTAATGTCTTGCTCAGATTAGTGTTAGTGTAACTCATAAACAACAGCCTCATATGGCCGGAGTGTTTCTCCTTTTGATGAATTCTGATAATTGCCTAAAAGAAATGTTGCCTTACTAAGGTCTTTACCTGTTTGAGCAGTAGCCGTTTTGTTCCTGAAATTTAATAATATCAAGAATGTTTTACCATTCAATTCCCTTGTAAATGCATATATGTCGGGGTTGTTTTTATCCAGTAAAGTATATTTTCCATAAACCAGTATGGGATTGTTTTTACGAAGCTTTACGCTCTTCCTGAAATAATTCAACACGCTGTTCGGATCTTTCTCTTCAGCTTCCTGATTAATGGTTGGATAGTTAGGATTTACTTTTAACCAGGGCATTGCTGTTGAAAACCCTGCATAGGTACCTGCATCCCATTGAAAAGGTGTCCGGCCGTTGTCCCTTGCCCTTATTTTTTGTTGATCAATAAATTTTTTCAGATCGCCTTTATTTTGTTGCAGTTGTTTGTACTTGTTTTTTGTTTCTATATCCCGGTAGTCTTCTATATCGGCAAACCGGATATTGGACATGCCTAATTCATCTCCATAATAATAATAAGGTGTGCCGCGCATAGTCATGAGAAACGTAGTTAGCATTTTAGAAGATACCTCGCGGAATTCAGGTGTATCATTGCCCCAATGCGATAGCATGCGGGGCTGATCATGATTGGCCAGGAAGATGGCAAGCCAGCCTTTATTACTGAAGCTGCTATCCCAATAAGAATACACTTCTTTAAATCCTGTCAGGCTATAATTCGGTTCAAAATTTCCAAAATCAATTCCTTCAAAATGATAAGCCATACTGAATTCATGCCGTGCCGGATCTACAAAATTCATCGCTTCTTCCGGCGAGCTTCCGGCGCCTTCGGCAACAGTCATAATATTGTATTTGCTGAATACTTCTCTATCCATTTCCTGGATATACTCATGAAGGTGTGGTCCCGTTCCATAATATTTTGCAATCGTTTTTTCATAACCTTTGGGAAATACAGGAAAGCTGGTATCCTTTGCCACATATTGAAAGGCATCCATTCGTAAACCATCGACGCCTTTATCCAGCCAGAAGCGCATCATTTTGTAAACCTCCTGCCTCAGTTTGGGGTTCTCCCAATTCAGATCGGGTTGTTGTTGCGCAAAATAGTGCAGGTAATAGGCGTTGGTTGCTGTATCGTATTTCCATGCATCATTATTCACATCAAAAAAACTGAAGCGGGGTGTGGGTTTGCCTCTTTCCGCATTCCACCAATGATAATAATCTCTATAAGGATTGGTGCGTGAACTCTTTGCCTGCTTAAACCATTCATGCTCGGAGCTACTGTGGTTAACTACCATATCCATGACCAGCTGAATGCCTCTTTCATGTAACCCTTTTAAGAGTTGGTCAAAATCTTCATTGCTGCCATATTGGGGTTGGATTTTTGTGTAATCGCTGACATCATACCCATTATCATAATTGGGCGATTGATAAATGGGATTGAGCCATATTACATCCACCCCTAAACTTTTGATATAATCCAGTTTAGAAATAATACCTTTCAAATCGCCCACACCATCGCCGTCACTGTCTTTAAATGAACGGGGATAGATCTGGTACACCACCGCCTCTTTCCACCAGGCGCGGCCGGGAATACTGTCGGTACCAGAAGATGAAGGAGTAGCAGGTGTTAGAAATGTACAAGAATGAAATATCAGAAATGTAAAAGTTAAAATGGCTGAAAGCTGCAATCGTTTCATGATTTGAGTGGTTATGGTCAGGAGTATATGGCTATACTAAAGATAAAAAAATCAAATCTCTTCACACAAAATATCCGCTCAGGGATTCGGGCTCTATGGATATAAATACAGGGTAGGTGTTTATTGCCCTTTAGGGGCTGCCATCATCAATGCCCCGGAGGGACTTCCTTTTGCAGGGTTATATTTTTTAGTTGTGCGAAATCTTAATACCCGTATTTCCCCTTCCACCGTTCTTTCAAGAATTTGCGTAATTCATTTTCACGGGCATTGTTTCCGGGATCATAGAATTTGGTGCCGGTTATTTTTTCGGGTAAATATTCCTGTTCAATAAAATTACCTTCACCGAGATGAGAATATTGGTAATCTTTTCCATAATCCATATCCTTCATCATTCTTGTTGGTGCATTGCGGATATGCAAGGGAACAGGTAGATCGCCAAATTGTTTAACGGCTGCCTGTGCGGCACCAATGGCCACCACTGCTGCATTGCTTTTGGCTGATGATGCCAGGTAACTTACACATTGCGAAAGGATAATATTGCTTTCCGGGTAACCGATTTTAGATACGGCATCAAATGCGGCATTAGCCAGGAGAAGTGCATTGGGATTGGCATTGCCAATATCTTCACTCGCAAAAATGAGCATTCGCCGGGCAATGAATTTTACATCTTCACCCCCTTCGATCATTCTTGCCAACCAATACAAAGCACCATTCGGATCACTGCCACGCATGCTTTTGATAAAAGCAGAAATGATATCATAATGTTGCTCGCCCTGTTTATCGTACAAGGCTATTTTCTTTTGAGCTATCTGCATTACAACAGCATCCGTGATTTCAATCTGATTCGTTTGTGATGCAGCAGCATTACCTGCCACTAATTCAAACAGGTTTAATAATTTTCTTGCGTCGCCACCGCTTATGTTGATTAACGCTTCTGTTTCTTTTAATACAATATTCTTTGCTGTTAAGTCTGCATCTTTTTCCATTGTCTGTTTCAAAAGCCTGATCAGGTCTTTATCCTGTAAAGCTTTCAATACATATACCTGGCAACGGCTAAGCAAGGCGCTATTGACTTCAAAAGAAGGGCTTTCAGTAGTAGCGCCAATCAAGGTGATAATTCCTTTCTCAACGGCGCCTAATAAAGCATCCTGCTGGCCTTTGTTGAAGCGGTGTATCTCATCAATAAATAAAATGGTCGCTTTTTTTTGTTTGGCTTCTTCAATCACTTCCCTTACTTCTTTTACACCACTGCTGATGGCACTTAGCTGAAAATAAGAAACCTGTAAAGTATGGGCAATAATATTGGCAATGGTTGTTTTACCAACGCCGGGTGGCCCCCAAAGGATCATTGAAGGAATTTTACCTTGCTCGATCGATGTTCGCAAAATACTACCCTTACCTGTGAGATGTTCCTGCCCAACCAGGTCATCCAGGGTTTCGGGGCGCATTCGTTCAGCTAAAGGGACATGATTGTTCACACCGGAAAAGTAACAAAAAAACAGGAGGGGGATAACGCTGTAATGCGTTTGGTGCAAAAAATCTATTCTGCCGCGGTTGGTTCCTCAAACAGGTAGCCATATTGTTTTAGTAAACGGAAATTAACAGGGATATGTGCCAACAATACCACGCTTACAAAAAAAAGGAAATACGCGGCTATTTTCATCATATAAATGAATAATTCCGGGGTTAGCATCGGGGGCACATTGGGTTGTGTTTCCAGGAACTGTTTAAGTATTTGCCTAAGGCCCGCTTCACTGGAAAAGAATACGGTTAAGGCATTCATCAAAAAACTAACACCCAGGAAAATAGATACATAGCCATTTACTTTGATCCAGTCTTTTAAAGCAGGTTTGCAAGGTTTATTCAGGTCAATACCTTTGGTAAGAAAACGAAGACTGGAAAAAGTATAAATCACAAATCCAGCCATGATAAATACAATGAATAGCATAGCCGGGTTGGCCAGTGCTGTGAACAACATAAAGAAATCGATTACGCCAAATAAGGCAGCAATGGGCAACAAGATAAATGTGAGTACTCGGAAAAGGGTTAATGCTTTCATTACAGGATAGGCAGTTATTATTGTTGTTGCTGCTGTCCCGCAAATGTATCAATAATAATTTCAGCAAGCTCAGCTGCAGATTGCTTTTCTAGCTGAACCCTGGTGAGTTCTTCAAAAGTTTCGCCATCTTCATAGCCAACAGATACATAAACAGACAGGGATTGCCTTGCGGGGCCTTTGAAAGTTCCTTTTACAGGCGTACAATCTGTAAAATCGCGCCCAACAGCCAGTTTTACATGGTGATTGGTTGCCCAAACATTATTGGTGGGATCGATACCTGCCCAGCCAAAACCGGGGATATACGCTTCCACCCAGGCGTGTGTGGCACCTTCGCCGCGCATACCATTTTTGTTGGGACAGATATATCCGCTTACATACCGTGAAGGGATATTCATCATCCGTAAAAGCTCCAGCATTACATGGGCAAAATCCTGGCACACACCCGCTTTTTTTTCCAATATCTCATCAACGGTTGATTCGATAGTAGTAATGCCTTTGATATAGGTGAATTCGGTAAAAATAAATTTGCAGGTATCTTCTACGGCGGATCGGATATCTTTTCCGGGGTAGTATAAGGTTGCTACAAATTGTTCCATCACATCGATAGCTTTTATGTTAGATACTTTTTCTAACTGGAGCAGGTGCAGATCGTTATAAGCAATAGATTCTACCTCTTTGGCAAATGCATCGTTTGGTAAAGGAAGCTGGTCGGGTGATAAAGTGCGGATCAATAATTTACTTTCTATTATCAGTTCCCTATGCGGCGAAAGCAGGTTGAATGTGCCCACCTTATTGCCCCAGTAATCAACATAGGTATATACTTCAGGTTTACCGGTGATCAGCAATTCGTGTTGCAATATTTCCTGGTCGGCAGACTGATAGGGATAGATCATAATATGATTCATACTTTCTTTCACCGGCCTGTCGTACTCGTATTTTGTAATGTGGTGTATCTTAAAAATCGGCATTCGTGGTGTGTTTACGAATAAGAAAAATAGGTCTGACCCAACATCCTGCTAAACTCATTCAACTCTTTTCTTATTTCTTTTAAAAATGTTTCCAACCCTGTTTCTGCTACCATGGCAAGGTCTGCAAATTTTACATAACTATGGAGTCTCCCAAACAATAAGCATAAAGGAGGTGTTCCTTCTACCGGGTTTGAATCGGTAACATCGCTAAGGTATTTATTCGCTCTTTCCAATGCATAGTACAAAGAACGGGGGAAATTTTTATCAAACAATACCTGTTGTGCCACATTGCAGTTATGGTTCTGGTTACTGTAATTTTTGAGGTGCAGTTCATAACCGGAAAGCGCCAGTAGCAGGCTTCGCCAGAATAAGATATCTTCCTCTTTGGTAAAATCGTAGTCTACCATCTGAAAGAAAACATTGGTAAACTCTACTGTTGACAAACACCGTTCCGTAAATTTTCCAAGGTTCATATAATTCCAGCCCTGGCCTCTGGGCATGGTGCTGTCGGTAATACCACAAAACTGGTCGCTGCTGCTGATTAATGCATCGATCACCACAATCGCATCCGGCCCGGATAGTTTTTCAGAGAGAGAAGGATGGTTGATCATATGATACAACTGGTTCACCTGCTCCCATACTTCCTTGGTGATCTGGTCCTGCACCCCCCTTGCATTTTCTCTTGCCCGAGTAACAATTACCTTTAAGGAGTTCAGGTTTTTGGTATCTGTAAGTAAATATTGCAATACAGCGGTATCATTCTTTTTTAACGCTTCAATTTCTTCAGGAGATAAAGAAGTAAATATTTTGAGTGCAGGCTCCCAGGTAATACCACTGGCTACTTTATCGAATGATAAGATATAACTGGTCTTGATCATACGCAACATACCATCGGCCCTTTCCATGTACCGGTGAAGCCAGAATAATGAGTCGGCGATTCTACTTAGCATATTTTTTTACTTGTCATATTATGAATGTTTTTACTCAGGTCAAGCGATTAACGATTTGCGGTTACCGCCGTCATGGCATATCGACCACCCAGGTATCCTTGCTTCCCCCGCCTTGTGATGAATTCACTACCAGCGATCCTTCCCTCAATGCCACTCTGGTTAATCCACCCGGAACAATTTCAATGCCGTTAGGGCCACATAATGCATAGGGACGAAGGTCTACATGACGGGGTAGTAATTTGCCATCAAGCAAACAGGGAACGGTTGATAATTGAATGATTGGCTGCGCGATAAAATTTCGTGGGTTGGCAAGGATCATACTTTTTGCTTTTTCCAGGGTTTCTTTGCCAGCACTGTTTCCCATCACCATACCATAACCACCCGATTGATTGGTTTCTTTGATCACCATCCGCTCCATGTTGTCAAATACATGCTGACGTTCATCAGCATTCTTCATCTGGTAAGTAGGCACATTGGATAAGACCGGTTCTTCGTTCAGGTAATATTTGATCATAGCCGGAACATATGCGTAAACGGCTTTGTCATCTGCTACGCCATTGCCTAAAGCATTTACAATGGCAACATTCCCTTTTCGGTAAGCACTGATCAACCCGGGAACACCCAATGCACTATCGGGCCTGAAAACAAGCGGGTCTAAAAATTCATCATCTACTCTTCGATAGATCACATCTACCTGGCTTAGCCCGGCTGTTGTTTTCATATATACTTTCTGGTTATCGACTACAAGGTCGCGCCCTTCCACCAGGGGAATACCCATTTGACGGGCAAGAAAAGTATGTTCAAAATAAGCAGAGTTGAATACACCGGGAGTAAGCAATACCACAACAGGGTTTTCATTCTGTCTTGGCGATAATGCCATTAAATTATCATGCAGGATCAACGGATAATTATTGATCATCCGTACATTACTGTTGGCAAGCAAATCGGGGAAGATGCGTTTGGTAACTTCCCGGTTCTCCAGCATATACGATACGCCTGATGGGGTGCGGAGATTGTCTTCCAGGATATAAAAAGTGCCATCATCCCCACGTATCAGGTCAATACCGGCAATATGCACATAAATATCATATGGAACCTGTATGCCAAAGATCTCTTTGGTAAAATGCGGACAGGTGGCAATCAACGCTGCAGGAATAATATTGTCTTTTACAATCTGCTGTTCGCTATAAATATCTTTCAAAAATAGATTTAATGCTTTCAGCCTTTGTTTGATACCGGCTTCAATATGGTCCCATTCGGAAGAAGTGATGATACGTGGAATAATATCAAAGGGAAAGATCCGCTCAATACCCTCGTTATCACTATACACAGTGAAAGTGATACCTTGGCTCATAAATAACTCGCTGGCCAGTTTGTCTTTTTGTAAAAGATCGTCCAGCTTCAGTTTGCTTACGGCATCAAAAATAGTATGGTATTGTTGCCTGATGCTTTCAAAATTCTTCATTTCGTCCCAGATATGGGGCACAACAGGGTATTGCTGGAAGAGGATATCTCCGGTCATAAACAGTTAATTTGTATGGTCAGGTACAAATAAAAAATGTTGCCATCCATTCGGATTTGGACGAGCAACGTTTCTAAGATAAGATTTTTTGCGATGTGAACTGTTTTCTGACTTCAGATTCTGAAGATGGGAAACATATTTATTCTATGATAATTTGTTCCGTATGTTCAAATTATTCTTCTTCAAAATAATCAGAATCTATTTTCTTGATTTCATAGATATTTTGAACTGAAACCCCGAGATTATAATCAATCATATACTGAGCAAGTGTTTCCCCATCTATTAAAACAATTTTAGTATTCATCTGACTTGCATATCCAAGGGCCTCCTTCGTAAACCCCGAAGTTGTTATAAACACCCCTTTTTTAGCCCTTTGTCCAGCCAAAGCTCCAACGAATTTTTGTATTTCAGGTCTGCCAACTATTCCTTCCCAGCGCTTGGCTTGTATATAAATAACATCAAGTCCGAGTTTATCTTCTTTTATAATTCCGTCAATCCCTTCATCACCACTTTTACCAATTGCCTTGCCAGCATCTTGAATTGAGCCACCGTAACCCATTTTCACTAGTAATTCAATGACAATTCTTTCAAAAAAAGATGGATGAACTGATTTTAGTTTAGATAGTATTTCTTGTTCTATTGATATTCTTATTTTACGATAACCGCTTTCAATTTGCTCTTCAGGCGTTTCTACGTCTATATTTTCTTTGTGGTTAACGCTGGAACTTTCTGAAACTGAAACTATCTTCCGAGCAATTGGAAATTGTATAAGAGCTTTTAAATTTAAAGATTCCGGATTTTGTCGTAAAATTTCTAATCCTTTTTCTGTAATTATAAAATGCGAGCTTTTTGTAAGTTTTATAAGATCTGCCATTTTGAGATATGATTTTGCCCAAGACACTCTATTGGCGAAAACCCTTTGTTGCCCACTTGGCACAAACTTATTCAACTCTTCTTCTGTTAAATTATAATCCTTTGCAAGCTGATCAGTTACAACATGAATTGAGTGTTCATTTCTATCGCTTATATTTAAGTATAGGAAGCATCAATGTTTGGTAGTCAGGTATCATGAAATCTAATTTAAAAAGCCTGTTAGTTTTACTAACAGGCTTACACTATAGTTTATAGGATTAACTAGCTTCCGAGTAGCTAACCGGCATCAATTTTTCCAGATTTACATGTTTAGAGGCATCCATGATTTCAATGCCGATGATCTTGTCATTTGCTCCCATATCCAATACTATATCATCAGAAACTCTTTTGTTTGTAATCAGCTGTTCTGATGACTCTAGTCTTAAATAGAGTAGATCTGTTTTTGAATCGTAATGAATTGTCATATATTAAATTTTCCGTAAAAAACATATACTGTTACTGTGATAAATGTATCGTTTTCGATCACATAATACACTTCAAGTTTCTTTTCTTTATAAAATTCACCATTTCTTTCTGCCTCGAAAATGAAGACTTTAGATTTTGCCAGTCTTGTTTTTTTAGCGGCTATCGGAATGCCGTTCTGCAAAGTATCCTCAATTTCCTTCAGGTTAGCTCCCCTTTCTTCTGCTCTCGCCAAAGTATGAGGTTCAATCTGAATTTTCATATCCTAAGTTACGAATATTATTTCAAATTCAATTTAATCTGCAACTCATCAAACTGCTTATCATCAATGGAACTTGGCGCATCCAGCATTACATCACGCCCGCTATTGTTTTTAGGGAAGGCGATAAAATCACGGATACTTTCACTGCCGCCAAGGATCGAACACAAACGGTCGAAACCGAAAGCAATGCCACCATGAGGGGGGGCGCCATATTCAAATGCGCCGAGTAAGAAACCAAATTTGTGCAGGGCTTCTTCTTCACTCATGCCCAGCGCTGCAAACATTTTTTCCTGCAGTTCCCTTTGATAGATACGGATAGAGCCCCCGCCAATTTCATTTCCGTTCAATACCATATCATAGGCATTGGCTTTGATATTGGCATACGGATGGTCTAAATATTTATCGGCATTTTCAATCAAAGGATTATTGTTGATCATCATCTCAATATGATCAGGCTTAGGTGAAGTGAAAGGATGGTGACGAGCAACCCATCGGTTATCTTCTTCTGCATATTCAAACAAAGGGAAATCCATTACCCATAATAATTTGAATTCATCATCCTTTCTGAAACCTAAACGCTTGCCCATTTCCAAACGTAATTCGCTGGTGGCTTTACGCGTTCTTTCTTCACGGCCTGCGAGTATTAAAACAAGATCGCCTGCCTTGGCGCCAGCTGCATCGGCAATAGCTTTTAATTTATCTTCTGTATAGAATTTATCTATGCTGCTTTTGTAAGTGCCGTCTGCATTGCATTTAATGTATACCAATCCCATCATGCCTATCTGCGGACGTTTCACCCATTCTGTTAATTCATCGGTTTGTTTACGCGTGTATTCGCTGCAACCCGGAACGGCAATCGCCAAAACCGTTTCTGCCTGATCAAATACACCGAAACCTGCGCCATTTATCAATTCGCCACTTGCCTGTATTTGCCCGCTTTTCAGGAAGGCAGATTTCAGATTGGCGATCTTCATGCCAAAACGGATATCGGGTTTATCGTTTCCATACTGCCACATGGCTTCTTCCCAGCTCATGCGTTCTACGGCTTCGGTATAATCAATATTCTTTACATCTTTGAAAATGCGTTTGATCAACTTTTCAAACATGTTCAGAATATCCTCCTGCTCTACAAAAGCCATCTCACAGTCTATCTGTGTAAACTCGGGCTGCCTGTCGGCACGTAGATCTTCATCCCTGAAACATTTTACGATCTGATAGTAACGGTCATAGCCACTCACCATCAGTAATTGCTTAAAAGTTTGCGGCGATTGGGGTAAGGCATAAAATTGCCCGGGATTCATCCTGGATGGCACCACAAAATCCCTGGCACCTTCCGGCGTGGATTTGATCAGGAAGGGTGTTTCAATATCCATGAAATGATTTTCATGCAGATAATTTCTTGCAGAACGGTTCACCGCATAACGCAACTCTAAATTTTTCTTCACAGCATTACGACGAAGATCGAGGAAGCGGTATTTCATGCGGATATCATCACCACCATCTGTATCATCCTGGATAGTGAAAGGAGGAATAGCCGATTTATTTAAGATCTTGAATGATTTGACAGTTATTTCAATCTCACCTGTTGGAATATTTATATTTTTACTGCTTCTTTCAGAAACTTTTCCGGTTGCCTGCAACACAAATTCCCTTCCCAGGGGATTGGCATCCAGCAAGCCATTCAGTTCTTCACCGAACAATAACTGGGTAATGCCATAACGGTCGCGAAGGTCAACAAAAGTAATGGCTCCAAATTTCCTTACGGTCTGAACCCATCCTGCCAGGGTGGTCTCTGAATTAACATCACTGATTCGTAATTCTCCACATGTGTGCGAACGGTACATAGAATTGCTGTTTTTCGATTGCTTGTTTTTGTGAGCCGTGGATCGTTGATTGTGAGTGGGGAATCTGAGTGGCTTTAAAACGCACGGTTAAAGATTCACAGCTCATGGTAAACGTCTCAGGTTTTCGGACGGCAAATATAACCGAAATGGGCCATGCTGCCCGAATTGAGCCATTTCCTTATAAAAAACCGCCCTATTTTCTATTTTATGCATCTTTGCATGCATGACAGCTCCTATTTCCAAAAGAGCCCACCGTTTGGCCGTGGGTGCTTTCTTTTTTATTGTCGGACTAAGTTTTGCCAGCTGGGCAAGCCGTATACCTGATATTAAGGCGCATCTTCAGCTTAATGATGCCGCTTTGGGGGGTGTTTTGGTTGCCCTTCCAATTGGTTCAATGGTTAGTTTATTAATATCCGGCTGGATAATTACCCAATTCGGGAGTAAGAAATTGGTTACCATAGCAGCTATCTGTTATCCGTTGATCCTGATTTTTATCGGAATGGCCAATACGGTCTGGGCATTGATCCCTTTTGTTTTTTTATATGGGTTACTGGGCAATCTCTGTAATATCTCCATCAATACACAGGCTGTAGGCGTGGAGAACTTATATGGACGTTCTATCATGGCCTCTTTTCACGGCATCTGGAGCCTGGCAGGTTTTACCGGTGCGGCGATTGGTGCATTTGTGGTTTCGAAAGAGGTTTCTCCTTTTGTACATTTTTGTTTTATTGCCGGCGGCAGTATTCTATTGGTGGTGTATATTCAGCGCTATACATTACCTAAAGATGCCAGTCAAAGCGAACAATCTTTTTTTGTTAAGCCCGACCGTATTTTATTACAATTAGGATTGATCGCATTCAGTTGTATGGCTTGTGAAGGAACGATGTTTGACTGGAGCGGCGTATATTTTCAAAAAGTGGTGCATGCCCCCAAAGAACTCACCACGCTGGGTTATGCAGCATTTATGAGTACGATGGCCGGTGGCCGTTTTATTGGAGATAAGATCGTTACCAAAGTGGGTACACAAAAGGTTTTACAAGGAAGTGGTGTTGTGATCACGATCGGGTTATTAACAGCCGTGTTATTTCCCGGTATCGTTACGGCTACTACCGGATTCTTATTAGTAGGGATCGGGGTATCTTCTGTTATCCCTCTTGTGTATAGTGCTGCAGGAAGATCAAAAACCTTTTCGCCGGGATTGGCATTAACAGCCGTATCAAGTATTGGATTTCTAGGATTCCTAATAGGCCCGCCTGTGATCGGTTTTATTGCACAGGCATTTAATCTTCGCTGGTCGTTTACCTTAATTGCTATTTTAGGATTTGGCACTACGCTGTTGGCAAGCAAAATAAAATCCTGGTAAACATTCTACCGGTTAATCCGTTCTGATGTTTGCTATGCGAACTATTTTGTTGTACACTGTCCATCAAACGTAAGGTGTTTTGCCATACGTTAAATATTCATTAAAAGGGCAATTCTATGGAATATAAAGGATTTCTGGTAGCAGAATTGAATAGGTATCAGTAGTAAAATAATCCTGTAACCTAAACCGATTATATGAAAAGATATTTACGCTACCTGCCAATTCTTTTTATTCTGTTTTTTGCACAGAGTTGTGTAAAGTCAGTTTCCGGCCCGGCCATATTACCGGTCTCCGGCTCCTGGGTATTAACAGAGTCAACCCAAAGCAATGGTTATGGCTGGCATTATTTTAATACAGGACTGGAAAGAGGAGTCTTTAGCTTTTATCATGACGGCACTGCCAAATACGATGATGGCTACAGCCTGATGCGTGGATCATGGGATATCCGTTCTGTATCCTCTGGGTATTACGACCAATATGGAATTTATTATAATGATCTTCATCATTCGTTTGAAATACATGTGTATGATAGCTATACCCACGGTTCAGCCGATTTGTATTTTGACGATGTAGTATTTCCCGGTAACCAGATCATTGCAACGAATTATACAGGTGGAATGATATCGAGGTATATTTTCACCCGGTATTGATCCTGTTTCCGGCAAGCGCCATCCCTTGAGTGGCGCTTGTTTTGTTAACGCCAGTGCCATACTTATACGATCAAATGCGGTACAAAACGGCTTAGGTTATCAGTTACCAAAGTAGTTGCTTCGCGAATTCCTATGCCTGCTGGATCCTGTCCAATTACCCAACTGCCGATAACAGGATAATGGTCCGAGAAATTAGGCAGCGTATATAATTCCTGGAAAATAAATCCTTCGGCGCCATACACGCCGTTTGTTTTTTGAATCGAGATATTTTTCATTACTAAATCGATATTGGCCCCCTCTCTCGACAAGATGGGTTTCTTCACATAATTTGTGAGTTTGCCTTCTTCAAAATAAGCGGGTAATACATAGGGACAGCCGGGATATAATTCCCACAAAACAGGTAAGATAGCTTTATTGGATAAAATCATTTTCCATGCAGGCTCTATCCATAAAGCACGGTTACTGTCTTCGGGAATGTGTTTGCCAAAATCATCGGTCAGTAACCATTCCCATGGGTATAGCTTGAATATGTTTTTAATAGGTAATCCTTCCAGGTCAAGAAACTGGTTGCTTGTTTCATCCCAGCCCAGGTCATCTATAAAGACCAGCTTGGTTTCTAGCCCTGCCTGGATGGCGCAATCGCGCATGTATTCAACATTGGTTAAATCCTCCAATGTTTCTTTCAGACAAGTAAAATGAAGTGTGCCTGGATTAAGATAATTTTTCAAATATTTCCAATAAGCAATCAGTTTTTCATGAACACTGTTGAACTGGTCTTTGTTCTGATCAAAATCCTGTAACCAAAACCATTGTACAATACCGGCTTCATACAGGCTGGTAGGGGTATCGGCATTGAATTCTAACATTTTTACTTCACCGTTTTTGTAACAAAGGTCAAATCGTCCATAGATAGCAGGATGATCTTCCGCCCAGCTTTTCTCAATCTGCGGAACGATCCATTCGGGGATCCCGAATTTGCTGTAAAGATGATTATCGATTACATGCTGCACTGCGCCAAGACAAAGGTTCCATAATTCCGCCGTTGCTTTTTCAATGAATAAGATCTCACTCATTTCCATTTCATAATACACACTTTCATCCCAATAAGGAACAGTAGTGCTGTGAAAACCAAAACCTAATGCTTCTACGGCAGATTGCCAGTTATTGCGTGCTGTTGTTGTAATTCGTTTCATACCTCCTAACCCCCTGAAGGGGGAATTTATTTTGTTTACTGTTTATTAATTAGTTGTTTTTTTAAAATCAGGTATACCCATCTAACTTCCCCTTCAGGGGGGTGGGGGGTTAACTGCTTACACTAAATCCTCCTCTTCCAAATCCACCCCTTGCCACAGATCCTTTAAACCCATTACTGCCAATATTGGAATAGGAACTGATGCCTCCTGAATAATACCCGGCTCTTTGGTAATAGCCATTATTATAACTTCCGTAAGGCCTGAAAGCATAGTACCATAATAAGGCCGTTCCTATACCGCTGTGATGGTAAACACGGGTATATGGAGCTGTGGTATCACTGCGCAGGTGAACCTTGTTATTGTCATCCCAGTCTTTCTTAGGCTGGTTACAGCTGGCCAATGCAGCGGTAATGAGTACCAACTCTATGCATCTTGATTTTTTCATGGTTGCATGGCTTATTTAACGGTGATAAATATTTCGTAATCTTTTTTCACATGTACATCTTTGATTTCACCATCGGTATTTTCAGCAGTAGTATGTTCTATACCTAATGCAGGCAGCGTATCGCGGTAGGTAACGGTTTTTACTTCCTGGTTTTGCGCCCATATTTTATGAGTAGTGATCAATACATCATGTAAACTATCAAGATGTTCTACCTGTACGGCAGTTTCTACCGAACCATTCTTATTGACTGATTGGGTGATATCTTCATTATGCTGTGTATCATTACAGGAAAAAAGTAATAGTAAAGCGGCACATCCTACAATGGCCAGTACGATCGGTTTCATTTGGGTATTCATAAGTGGTCAGTTTGAAATTTGGTTAATACGGTTCCTGAGCCGCGCTGCGGCTACCATGGAAAGATGATGGGTAAATATAACGCTATCAGTAATGATACAATCCTGCATCAGTAAAGCGGTAATACATACCGGACAATCTTTGGCCTGAAATGGTTACGGAACGATGGGAATTATTTTCCCGGTGGTTTGATGTGCTGACGGAATCGGAAAAGCTGGGTGTCAAGCGATGGGTTCATATGTCATGGGAGCGAGGCTCCATTTACTTTGATAACGTAAAGATATAGCAGATGGGGCCAGACGATGAAGGGGAACAGTGAGCAGCGGGACTTGCGCTTTCACGAATGGTGAACGTTCTCTGATGAACGGTAAAATGAGTGTTTTTTCGGCGTTTTTGCTACATGGTTTCAAGTTCGTTGCGGTGACGGGGTTTCCAGTACAGGTAATAGAATCCCAGTATCAACAGGCCAAGGCTGAACGGGATAATGGCCAGGTGCTTGAAAGTATAATTATTGAACAATCGTTTTGTGTCAAACCCTAAAAATTCACTGATCATCCAGTAAGAGTTGGCAGTGATCCAGATGGTGATAGCGAGGTTATGGCATAGTTCCGACATATACTGGCGCGTTCTCCATGCGATCACTATCGAAACAATTAAGGTGGGAAAGATCATCATAATCCCCAATGGCCGCCATACCATACACCAGGCCACATCTTTAAACAGCCAGAAAACAATATGCAGGTTTTCCATTTTGCGGTAGCTGAGCGGAATGCTATAAGGGATAGCAGCAGAATTCTCTTTGGCCATGGTTAGTTTTTTTGGCCACAGATTGCACGGATTCATACAGAAGAAGTCTGTGTAATCTCTGACTTGATTTCTAAAAATAAGGAAAGCTATTTTCCACGGCTCAAAATCTTTGTAAATCTTTTTATATCTGCCTGGGGATTGATGGGTTCACCATGTACAAGATAATTGGTAAACTCTATTGAAAAATAAGGAGCCAATGAACATCCCTTGGTGCCCATGCCGTTAAACACACCCACTGATGGGTTTAACGGGTGCAGCCCCACAAATGGCCGGCGCTCCATGTTGGCGGGCCTTTCACCGGCTAAATGATCAACGGTTTCAAAAGGAAGTTTAACCCAGTGTTTCAAATGTGTTTCGGTTTTATTGCGGAAATCGGGTGAAGGATGCGTATCGGTGAAATTCCATTCATAGGTGGAACCTACCCAGAAAAGATCTTCCTTCCAGGGAACCATCACAGTACCTTGTTTATAAATATTCGTTTGCGGCAAACCCGGAATGCGAACGATTAATGCCTGTCCCTTGTTTCGTGCATAAGGCAGGAGATGAAAATAAGGGTTATCAAAACCCGAAACCCCTTCACAGAAAATTATTTTTTGGGCTGTAATGTTCTGATAACTGACATGATCATCCGATACTTCACAATCCTCCCAATAAAAAACCTCTTCCAGCAAAGCATTTTTTACTTTCAATTGCGCTCTCCACTTGACAAGTAAAGTATTGAGATCGATCAGCCAGCAGGGACTGATCTCGCCAATACTGAAATCATAATGGAAATAGGTTCTCCATCTGTCTGCATTTTCCGGGATGTGTAAATATTCTTTCTCTTCCGGTTGCCTTTCAGCAAAAGCCATCACCATTTGCGGGCTGGGATGGAAGTCGAGGATATTGCATTGGCGGATCAGTGGTACATTGAATTCTTCACCCAATGCGGTATACGATGCTACCGCATATGGCATCAGTTTTTCAATCTCCCAGGTTCTTACCATTCTTCTGCCGGTGATGGGGTTGATTACGCCACTGGCCACTTTGGAGGAACTGAACGGGCGGTCTTCATCCATAACGACTACAGATTTTCCTGCTTTCATTAATGCATGACTAAGGAATGTGCCACAGATGCCCTGACCAATAATGAGATAATCGATATTCATTAAAAGTAAAGGTCGTAAAAAAGCCTTTCGCTAGGAGAGAAACGAAGAAAAGAAGAAAAAGAATTTTTTAGGACACAATTGTTTTCTTCATACTTTTTTTATCGAACCGATTCGGCCACCCGGATTTTTATACCTTCAGAATGACTGATAAACTCCGGCGCATACATACATTGGATAGTGGCTAATCCAACTGAAAATAAACCGGTATGCGTAATCAATACAGGGTATTCGAATACATACGTCCCTTTTGGTAAATGACCTATGAAGAAATGAGTGCTGGCATCCCGTATGCTTTCATAATAACCAAGGCCATCCTGCCATTTGTAGCTGCTCAAAACATTTACGGGTTCCATGGAAGAAGCGCGCATATCTTTTACATGCAGGTAATCCATGTCACGATCGCTCCGTAGTTCCAGACGAATAACTACTTGATCGCCTGTTTTTAATTCATCCCCTTCTTTAACGGGTTCCAGTACTTTGCCTTTATCTGTATTCTTTTCAATAAATAATTTCTTATAGATAGAAAGAGGCGAAGCTGCTGCAGTTACTTTGTCCATGTCTTCAAAGTATTGCCAGTACACACTTCCCCATGAAGGCGATTGGGAAACATTGTAATGTGTAAATTGGGAAACAGGACTGTTTGTAGTTACTGTAATATTTCCCATTTCTGGTATTACCTGTTTACCTTCTATTCTTTTTTTGAAGTAGCCGGTACCGGCTGTTGTTTTTTCATTGTTACTATGGATAGTGTATGCGCCTAACTGAATGGTTATTTTTCTTTCTGCAGGTAACCAGTCTTTTCCGTTTAGCAATAAAGCATAACAGGCATCTGCCGTTGCAACAGTTGTTTTCCAGTTACTGGTTTGTTTATTAAGCAGCAGCCATGTTTTCATGGCGTGGATGCTTTTGGTAAGTGATTCATTATGATTGATCTCACTCATAAATGCAATCATCATACTCTGGTATTCAATGGGCGATTGATACCAATGGCCCGCATATGTTGCTATCCAGTACATGCCCAGTTTTGGGTTGTTAATTGAATTTTCCTGTAAAGCAGGTAAGATAAGGCCAGTGGCAAATTTTTCATCCCTGTTACGGAAACACACCAGGCCTAATTTGGCGCGATCATAACTGTTCTGTTTCATCCAGAATCGTTTACCCTGCTGATAATAGAAGTCATATGCCTTCGGCGATTGTTGTGCAATATCCCGAAAGAAACTGCGCATGTAGAGGTAGTCGATTTGTGTGCCTGAGATCTGTTGTTTGTTCAGATCTGCTTTATTTTTACTGAGCCCATGGTAATCTACGGCAATTTCCCTGTCTGAATATTGAATAGCATTTACTAAAATATTTCTGAGGCGAAGTATTATTTCGGGCGATAATGCCCCCAGTTTTTTTAGTTTGCCAATTCCTGTGAGAATATAATGGGTCATATACCTGTCTGGCTGCCCCCCTTTAAACCAGCTGAAACTTCCATCAGGTAGTTGTAGCGCAGATAATTTTTCAATCAGTGATTCTGTTTGGCTGCTTAATCGGGTCATGTCAAACAACAACACAATATTTTTCTTTTGCTGATCTTCGCTTTCAGCCTCCATAACCCATGGCGTTTCCTGCAGCAGTACTTGTTTCAGTTCTTCATTTTTCTGCAGGTTGCTTTGCAAAGAAACTGAATCTGCTTTCCATTGCTCAAATACCTGTTTGATCTTCGGATCCTTGTTTACAATAAAAGAAGCGAGACTATTTGCATAGAAACGATTAAAAGTTTGTTCAGCGCATTCGTATGGGTACTCCATTAAATACGGTAATGCCTGTACGGCATACCAAACGGGGTTAGTGGTGTATTCTACGGTAATGCTTTCATTTGAGAGGGATTCACTTTCTGTGTGAATCAATTTATCAAATTTGAATGCTTGTGTTGTATCATTCTGTAAGAACAATGGTAGACTTTCAGTTACCAATACACGGTTGGTAAGAACAGGCAGGCTGTTTTCCTCTCCATCGCTATACTCACCCGCTTTGGCAATAATGCGCCAGGCAAGTGGTTGATTAAAACTGTAGGGAACCTGTATCGGAAACTTCAGTGGAAAACTTTTGCCGGCGTCCACCGTAAAATATTGAGAAGGAAAAACATTCTGAAACCAGCCATCTATCGAAGTCTTTGTTGCTGCATCCACTAATTCAAAACTTACCTGCCCTGTAATTTCTTTGTCACTCAAGTTTACAATTTTAGCACTAAATTCCATTACATCGCCCTCACGTAAAAACCTGGGTGCATTGGGTTGTATCATCAGTTTCTTCTGCGTTATAATATTGGCGCTGTAAGAGCCAAACGCAAGATCTTTTGTATGCGCTATACTCATCCATTTCCATTGCGTAAGCGCTTCCGGCATGGTAAAATGAAAACTGTATTTTCCGGATGAATCTGCATAGAGTTGTGGGAAGAAGAAGGCCGTTTCGGCAAAGTTCTTTCTATACGTGTTAGGGATGGCTGTTAACATCCCTGTTTGCGATAATACGGTATCGATAGCAGACTGTGTGTAGGGTGCTGTAAATTTTTCTAGCGGCATGGCAGGGGGCGGTAAGTTTCCACTGATGCTGCCACTCATTGCTTTATTCTGATCTTTTGGTGTATTGCCCTTTAACTGTAAGCGGGTATCATACAGCATGGATTCTCTTTTTATTCCGGAACCAACTGTTACGGGTTCATTCATAGACTGTAAAGATCTCTTCAACGATATCTGAATATGCAGGGTAGAGTCGTTGATCCATTTTGTTAGGTTACGATTCCACAAGTCGGAAGCAAATGCGGCAAGTTGATCATACGTAACAGTCTGCTCTTCGTGTGGCGTTTCAGAAATATCATTTTCAATGGCTGTCTCAATGGTAAAATTGCCGAATCCACTAAAATGAGTCATAGGATACCTGTTCTGCCAAACGGATGGTATATTCCATAGGTGAGATTGGAATTGGTCAAGCGATGCATCATACATACCCGTAAGTAATTCTGCCGGAGCTGCTTCCTTCTTTTCGGTTTGTACGGTTACCGTCCATTTCTCGTTACTGCCTGGTTCTGTTTTATCTCGGTAACTGGCATATGTTACCTGTAATTGTTTATTATTCCATGGTACGTTGATCATATATTGATGAACATATGCCCGGTTGTCAATCACAAACACTTCACTGATATTTACACCGCCTCTTTCTGTTTCATCTGGCGAATAATTAATCGTTTCTATACCCTTATTTCTTTCAATAAATGAATAATTATTTTGTTTCTGTTTTGGGCTTTCTGTTTTTCTGATCAGGTATACATGGTTGGCTATACTACCACTGATAAAAGAAGCTGTCTCACCCGGATTGGCAGTTCCATTTACCGTATAATAGAATGGATTGACTGAAGCTTTCATATTCCTGTCAAACAACTGCGTATATTGAATGGACCTTACTTCAACACCATATTTGTCAAATGCAGTAGCTTCTATTTTATAATATCCAGCTTTTAATAATCCTTGTATGATCGGTAATGTATCTGCGTCTTTTGTATTAATAACCGCATCTTGAACCATTTGCGCAACCGGCCAGGTTCGCATATTACTTTCTTCTTCATATTCATCTGTTGGAAAGTAGCGGTTGAATTCGTTTTTATTCATGACAAACTGATCGGGCCTTTCCCAATATCTTTTGCGAACAGGATGTTCCGGAATTTGTAACGCATAGATTTTCAACTGAACTTTAGCCGGTTCTTTTTCATAACTGAGGTTTGTAGTGCTGATATATATTTTTTTGAGACTGTCAGTCTCTGCTAATGACGGTACCAGGATATCCAATAACAAAGAAGAAACACCGATTATAACAGATGTTTGTCCGCTTCGTGTTTCGCCATTAATATCTGTTACATCCGCTGTAATGGAAAAATCAAAATTCGGGTTAGCGCTTTGGTCTATGATATCATCAGTAAGCGCCTTAAAGCTGATGCTGAATTTACCTGTGGCATCTGTTTTTATTTCGCCACGACTTATCTCTCGCTGGTTCCCGGAAGGGACGGGCCTTCTCCAATAAAGGGGCTCTGAAAGCCGGGTATTTCGTTTTACGGTATAAGATACTTTCGCCCCGTCAATGGGATTACCTGCATAAGACAGGGTAGTTCCTGTAAGTGTAATCATTTCATTCAACCGATAGGAACCCTTTGGTGTTTCAAACGAAACATCAAAGCTGGGGCGTTTGTATTCTTCAACAGAAATAGTAGCACCGGATACCTGATAGGTAATGGCTGGAACGCTGATACTGTAACGGCCTGTTACCCCATTCTGCGGAAGCCTGAAACTACCATAAAAAGATCCATACTCATTCAAGACGATTTTCAGGGAATCAGTTTTCTTGCCATTGACATCTATGAGATATACCCGGCTGCTATCTTTCCTGCTGATCAGTTTGCTCAGTTTTGTATTAAAATCTCTGGTAACAGCAATACCTTTAAAAGAAACGGGTTGCCCCGGGCGATAGATAGATCTGTCTGTAAAAAGGAAAACACGGCTGTTATTCTTTTCAAATTCAGCAGCTTTTTCATTTAACGGGTCGGGTTGATCATTCTCATAAGAAATTAATTGCGTATTTTTTATATCAAGCCTGTCGTTTCCTTTAAAGAAAACAAAGCGGAAATTGTATGCATTCTGTTTTGTTTCTATCTTTATAAAGCCATGTTCATCAGTTATTTTATTTGCCAAATTTTCGTAGGTAAATTTTCTTTCAGACGACTCATAGATCTTTTGATAGATAGCTACTTTAACATTGGCAATGGGTTTCCCGGTTTCGCGGTTGAGCACAAAGATGTCCCCGCCGTTTTGTATATAGCTCATATTGGATATGAAAAAAGATTGTACACATAATTTATCCTTCTGTTCAGTAAAAGATTTTCCGCTGGAACTGATCAGTGCATATTCTCCGATAGGAAGGCTTTCCAGTTTTATTTCAACAGCATGTAACTGGTGATCGTGGGTTGCAGGGAGAACCTGCTCAAAAGTTTGATAAGGCTGATAGGCTATTACCTTTTCCCAGAAATCCCTATCACCCGTTCTATTTCGGATATCCTGGCCATTTTCGAGCCGAATAACCCTGAAAAAAACGGTATCTATATTGCGGTAACTTACCAGTACCCGGAAAGCCTTACCCGGAATATTGACAGATTCTGTTTTTGTGCGTAATTCTTTTCGCGAGATCTCAAGTAAAAGATTCTTCAGGTTAATAACCCCGCGATTATCTTCTTTGTAAAGTAACAACGCTTCATCGGCAATCCGCTGTACATAACCATATCGGTTAAGGGTATCTGCAAAGGGCGAATATTTTTCTGCGTTATCTGATGCTGTTTTTGCTAATAGATACCATGCTTGTGCTATCGTTGCATTACCTCTATTCATTTGCGTAATTTCTTCCAGTGCTTTTTTATACAGTATTTCTTTCTGAGAAAAATTTGTTTCGCCGTATACCCATTCAATCCTTTCCAGGTTATTTTCGATAAAAATATTTTTATCTGTATCATTTTGATGAGCCAACAACAACTCTTTAAATAATTGTAAACTGATCCAGGCTTGTGAGCTGCTGTCTTTTGTCTTAAATCTTGCCTTTATAAATTGATCGGTGGTGCCTAAAGAAGCAGTATCGTCTAATATAAATGCATCTATGGGTTTTGACATACCCGCTTCGCCGGTTTTGAAATAATTCAATGCTTCATGAGCCAGCAGGTCAAAAAGGGAAGCCTGTCCTGGCATATTTCCTTTCAATACCACTGCCTGGTAGGTCTCAATGCGACTTTGTTTGAGTAGTTCAGGGTTTGATAAAGAAAGCTGGTAATGTTGGGTAATAGCCGAAGTAAAATCATCCATACCCCATGTGGTAATATCCTCCTTAGGAATGCCGTTTGTTTTCTTTCTATTATAAATACTCCAGCGATGATTCTCAAAATATTGCTTATACAATGTAGCCAACAACGAGTGCAAGACAGCCTTCTGTAGGCTGTTATTGCTTGCGGATAATTCCTTCTCCATATTTTTTAAAACCGGATTAGGGTCTTGTGCCGTAATCCGCTCTTGTAAACTATATTGGTATAATAAGCATTTGATCACCTGTCCCTGCAGTTGCCGTTGTCTGGCCTTTTTATAAAGGATATTGACCTTGTCTAAGGCCGTTTTGGTAAGGCCATGCCCAACGATTAGGGTGTCTATACCAAGCCATTCATTCTTAAATGCCGTATCAATAGATTGAGTCTTTGCTGTAAAGGATAGGATCACTAAAAAAAATAAGCTGTATAATTTTCGTAAAGCCATGTATCTGTTTTTCGATTCTTTCTTATCGTTGTGATGCAAAATTGCCGATGATTGCACACAAGTTACTGCCGATTAACAAAAAATTGTACAGTTGTTCTATGGTTTCAGGCAAACAAAATAAAGAGTAAAGTGGCAAAGAGAACATTGACTTTTTTGCGACTTTGTTTGAAATGCTTTGGATGTGTCAGGCAATAAAAAATCCCGACCGGCATATACCGATCGGGATCTTTCTATATAAATTGTATATTTATTTTTTTAGGATAGCAGCCATCTTAATACCAATATCCGCAGGACTGGCCACAACTTCAATACCACATTCCGTCATGATCTTCATTTTTGCTGCAGCCGTATCATCGGCGCCACCAATGATCGCACCTGCGTGGCCCATACGGCGGCCGGGAGGGGCGGTTTGTCCGGCAATAAAGCCCACTACTGGTTTTGTTTTATTGTCTTTGATCCAACGTGCCGCATCTGCTTCCATGCTTCCGCCAATTTCGCCGATCATGATAATGCCATCTGTTTCGGGGTCATTCATTAATAGTTCCACCGCTTCTTTGGTGGGGGTTCCGATAATCGGATCTCCGCCAATACCGATAGCGGTGCTGATACCTAAACCCGCTTTTACCACCTGGTCAGCTGCTTCATAAGTGAGTGTGCCACTTTTTGATACGATACCGATACGGCCCGGTTTAAAGATAAAGCCAGGCATGATACCTACTTTGGCTTCACCTGCGGTAATTACACCCGGACAGTTTGGCCCGATCAGCCTTGTATTCTTACCCAGTAAATAATTCTTCACTTTTACCATATCCTGCACAGGAATACCTTCTGTAATGCAAACCACCAGGCTGATACCTGCATCTGTAGCTTCCATGATCGCATCAGCCGCAAATGCCGGTGGTACGAAAATGATACTTACATCTGCCCCGGTTTTGGCAACGGCATCCGCTACGGTATTGAATACAGGTTTGTCCAGGTGTGTGGTTCCACCTTTATTAGGGGTTACACCACCAACCACATGGGTTCCGTACTCGATCATTTGGGTAGCATGAAAAGTACCTTCTGTACCGGTAAACCCCTGCACAATAATTTTCGAGTTTTTATTCACTAATACTGCCATGAGAAATGTTTCGGTTGTTTTGAAATTCGCGGCAAAAATAGGTTAAAAGAGGGTAGGGTTTAAAGTTTGGGGTTTAAAGTTTGGAGTTTTTTTACACGGGAGCTTAATGGACGCTGTTACGGGTAAAAAACTGGGAATATTCAAAACTGAGGCTGCTCCAATAGCTTTGCCAGTCGGCCTCACTGCCCTTGGTGGCCCTTTCCATATGTACGCAGCTCACCATATAAATGCCGGGATGCCTCTCCAGACTTACCCATCCTTTTTTATTGGTTCGAACGGTGTCTGCCTTAACCCCTTTTCCGGGCACATGGTACCATCCCCTTACTAGGGCATTACTCAATGCTTCCCCGTTAAAGAGAACCCTGAATTTTACCATTACCGGTTTTTTGTTTGTGGAAGGATTGGGTATGGAATATGGGTTTTCACCCGGGATAATATCCAGCGGCAGGCTGGTGGGCCGGGTACAGGCATCGGTAAGTTTTCCGCTTACCTGTAGAATGGTTTTTACGCTTCTTTGATAATGTTCGGTGCCGGAAGTGTTTTCTTCTCCATGTGTTTTGCGGTAAAGCGCAGCTTCATCATGGCCATCTTCTTTCAAATATTCATTGAATTTATCTGCCTCGAGTCTGATAAAAGAATTGGTGCTATTAAAGATCACCATATGTGTCCCTTCTTCCT
This sequence comes from uncultured Sediminibacterium sp., assembly GCA_964519475.1. Classification (GTDB taxonomy): domain Bacteria; phylum Bacteroidota; class Bacteroidia; order Chitinophagales; family Chitinophagaceae; genus Sediminibacterium. Next base: position 4,588 of record CAZFKE010000019.1, on the reverse strand, counting down.
GGAGGGGTAATTGTAAAGAATCGCCGGTGCTTGCAGAAAGGCGGCCGGCAATATCAATCATGCCTTCTGATGGTGTATAATGTACCAGTTGCATAATTTTATCCTTATTGCCTTTCCAGTTCTCCCCCTCAAAATTTTCTCCCACAGCAAACCGGATATTCGCCGTTTCGCGGATCGAATAAAAATATTTTCGAGGATGCAGCCAGAACTCATGCGCAAAAGCTATCGCAGATAAAATAAGGATGCATAGAAATAATGCAGTTCTTTTCATAGATATAAATGTAATCAAACCATTTCTTAACGGGTATGACAAATAAAAAATAGTCCGCCAATAGCGGACTATTTTTTATTTGGGCTTTATGGGCGATTATCCATGCCTTTTTTCATGCGCTTCATGAATCTGCCTTTCTGCTCTTTTTACAGGGTGTTTAACACCATCTCCTCTCAGGTCTTTGGCATCATTCTTAATGTCTTTTTTGTCGGCTTTAATGTCTTTGGTTAATTCCCTGGCCTTGTCTTTATCACCTTCTTTGATCTCTTTACGGCGTTCTGCCCTGTCTTTTCTGATGTCTGTAAGGTCTTTACGCATGTCTTTCATATCCGCTTTTCTATCGGTAGCGGGTGGAGTCGTGGTGCCGGTTTGTGCCATAGCGCTTACAGAAAAAAGCAATGCGGCAACAGAAGCAAAAAGGATTCTTTTCATGACAAATGTTTTTGTAAGGTTTTAAAATGTGGTACGGTATAATAGACTTTGATACTGATTCCGGGTTTAGTACAATTAAGGTATTAAATTTTTTTTAACAAGTGTGTATCCAAATGAAAACAGGCACGGTCTATTGTGCCTGTTTGAGGGGGAATTGGATGATAAATATTACAGCTTATAAAAAGTTTTACTGTCTTTTCCATTCTTGGTACTCACTCTCAGGAAGTAAGGGCCATGTGGTAAAAAGTCGGTGGCTATTTCAATAGTATTATTGCCCTGTATTAAGAGTTTTTTGAAATTCATTTTTCCGGTTCCATAAATATCATAGATAGAAATCTCTGCTTCTACATTGGTATTCCTGCTGTAGATAGTTGCCATCATTCTTGTAATTACCGGGTTAGGGTTAATGCTGATGATCTTGATATACTCAACAGAATTCTGTGGGGTGGTAACGGTATCTCTTATGGTTACTTCCTTACAAATTTGTGCTTCGCAACCATTAGCGGTTCTTACCTGTAAGCAGGTATTGTAGAAGCCCATCAGTGAGAACTCTTTTACAGGACTGATCACATTACCTCCCAGTGAAGTATTGTCGCCAAATTTCCAGTTGCGTTCTACAATACTATCACCTGCAGCTGTTGAAGCCAAACTGCTGTTGTATTGTATCTTTTTCAGGCTGATCTTTTCTGCGCCGAACTGTACTTTCACTTCGCAATGAGTTGGTGCGATCACAATGGTTGCTTCATACTTGCTTTCACAACCTGCTTTGGTTTTGATATAGAGGTATACATGATAAGTGCCTGGTTTCTGATAGGTATGTGTGGGATCAATAATATTACCCTGTAAAGCATAGGTAGTGGAGCTGTCGCCAAAGAACCAGGTGCGGCTGATGATGCTATCCTGCGTTGAAGTGGCAACAGCATATCTACTGTTGAATTTTACCGTTTTATCCTGAATTGTAAAGTTGAAATAAGCCTTGCAATTAACAGGTGCCGGTTTACGCGGGATTATTACGGTTCCGATATAGCTGCTTTCACAACCTGCTTTTGTTTTAATAACCAATTTAACTTTATAAGAGCCGGGCTTTGTATAAGGATAAGAAGGTGCAATCACGTTACCCGGTAAGGATACAGAAGTGGAACTGTCTGTATAGCTCCAGGTGCGGCTGATGATACTGTCAGAAGGGGTAGTACCTGTTGAATAAGCACTGTTAAATATGATCACAGAATCTTTGATGGTATAATTGAAATACGCTTTACAATTGGTACGAACAGGCTTGGGTTCGATTACTACTTTGCCTGCATACTTACTTTCACATCCACTTTTGGTTTTGATTACAAGGTAAACAGTATAGGTACCCGGTTTGGTATAGGGATACGATGGTGAGATGATATTACCTGGCAAGGTTAATGAATGGGTACTATCGAAATAATACCAGGTACGGCTGATAATACTGTCTGATGGAGACGTACCCGTTGAACCTGCACTGTTAAAGACAACCAGTGAATCTTTAATAGTATAGTTGAAATAGGCTTTGCAATGGGTTGGGGTAGCTATACTATCATGTACAGTAATACTCCGGCAGAAGTTGCTTTCACATCCGCTTTTGGTTTTGATGTAAAGGCAAATAGTATAGGTTCCTGCTTTTGCATAAATATGAGAAGGATCAAGCCTGTTGCCGGTTAAAGCAGGCGTGTTGTCACCAAATAACCAGGTGCGGCTGATGATACTGTCGTTTGTGGGTGCAACAGATGCGGCGGCACTGAACTTTACGGTAGTGCCCTTTGCACTGAATAAGAAATAGGCTTTGCAATAGGTGCGTACAACAGAATCCCGCACGACCAGATTCAAACAATACTGTTTTTCACAACCTTTTGCCGTTCTAATACTCAGGCAAACCGTATAGAGGCCTGTATCCTTATATTGTCTTGAAGGATTTGCCTGGTTGCCATCGATAGAAAAACCATCGCCAAATTTCCAGATGCGCTGTACAATGCTATCGCCCAATAAAGTACTGCTCTGGCTGCTGATGAAACGGAAGGCTTTATTGCCGATCTTTTCTGCAAAAAATACTGCCTGAAGATTACAATCATTGGAAGGCGGTGTGAAAACCACCGTGCTGCAATATTTACTCTCGCAACCATTCTTTGTTTTGATGCTTAAACAAACAGAATAGATACCTGGTTTTGCATAAGCATGTACTGGACCAGCAATATTTCCGGTTAATGCCGGGGAAGAATCACCAAATGTCCATGTGCGGCTTACTATACTGTCTGCAGCATAAGACCCCGCAGAACCGGCACTATTAAATTTTACGCCATTGGCGGAAGATGTATAAGAAAACGCCGCTTTACAGCGAACGATACCGGCTGGCGTGGTAGGGCTGCAGATAATAAAATTACTTTCAACAATGGTATTCGGGTAAAAAGACGGATAGTTATATATTTTGGTACCGTTACAATTCTCAACAATAATCACCAGTTTACGGATATCACCATTACAGGTAAGTGTGTCTATATAATATCCATTCGGGTTGGTGATTTTGGTATGGGAGATCAGGCAACCATGATTGCTGGTATCTGTACTGTAAATCTTTACCGTTCTGTTGGCAACCGGGTTATGGGAAGAATCTGTAACCGTTCCTTTTACAATAACTGTGTTGGCAAGCAATTGTACTTGTAAAAACAAACAGAAAAGTATGCAGGCAAAGCGTAAAAGATTTTTCATAGGTTTTTTTGTTGCTATGCATGATAGATACAGGGTGGTTTCTGCGCGCAGCCTATTCTGTTGACTTTTTTTTAACAGATATCCTTTTTTGTATGAAACGTTTTCCTACAATCAATGGATTTTCAGGTTATAGAGGCAGAAATACGGTTCAGAACATAATCTCATAAGCTTTCTTGTATTTGCGCGCCAATCCCTACTTTTGCGGCTGCCTGAAAGGGTATTTCATTAAAAAACAATTACAATGGCAACAACATCCGACATCAGCCGTGGCATGATCCTGAAACTGGACGGCAGCTTATATTCAGTAGTGGAATTTGGCGAAAACAAAACAGCCCGTGCAGCCGCTAAAGTGTGGGCCAAGCTTAAAGGCGTTGATAATAAGCGTTCTATTGAGAAAACCTGGAACAGCGGTGAAAACATCTTCCCTGTTCGCGTAGAAAAGAAAGCATTCCAGTTCCTTTATAAAGACGATACGGGTTATAACCTCATGAATAATGAGACTTTCGAACAGATTGCCCTTGCCGAAGAAATGATCGATTCTCCGCAGTTCCTCATGGATGGCTCTGAAGTATTCGTATTCATCAATACAGAAACGGAACAGCCTATCGGTGCAGAATTGCCTGAAAAGATCGTTCTGAAGATTACCTACTGCGAGCCGGGTCTACGTGGCGATACCGCTACCCGTGCCCTTAAAGCCGCTACGGTTGAAACAGGCGCTACTGTAATGGTGCCCTTGTTTGTAGAAGACGGCGAACTGATCAGGGTAAACACCAAAGACGGTTCTTATGTTGAACGTGTTAAGGAAGAGAAGTAAATAGCTGTCAGGGCATGTAAAGAGCCTGGCGTAAAGTATTATCATATCAAGCACAAGGGCAACCCGCCGGTTGCCCTTCTTTTATCCCTTGCCGGATGGTGGAAGAGGCTCAACAGATAAATCTGCGAAACAAAGAAAATCCCCTTTTTTATCAAAAAAAGGCTATTTTGCCCCCCTATTTGACCCAAAATCACTGTTTTTACCCCTAAAACTTGCCATTTATGGACCTAAAGCAAATTCACGAATTGATCAAAATCATCAATAAAAGTAATATTGGTGAGATTAGCATTGAAGATAAAGATGGTAAGGTAACCATCAAACAAAAGGAAGAGCAGGTAGTAACG
>CAZFKE010000018.1:66446-66670 GCA_964519475.1 uncultured Sediminibacterium sp. | reverse complement strand
ATCTCATTATTGGCATGCATCAGGGTTACCAGGCATTTCTCTTCGCTTTCGGCCAGAAGTTTTTCAAGATCTTCAAGGTCAATATGTCCGTTGGGCAGCAGTTTTACATAACTCAATGCCGCTTCACCGGTATGGTATAAATGCTCTACGGTATGGGTAGTAGCATGGTGTTCTATGACAGAAGAAATAATGTGTTTGCAGCCCAGGTCGCGCACAGCGGATGT
>CAZFKE010000018.1:57178-66436 GCA_964519475.1 uncultured Sediminibacterium sp. | reverse complement strand
GAAATATAAGAAAGCCGATTGCTCGAAGATTAAATAGTGTTTATCGTTTCGTTACTGCAATAATTTGAACACATACGTTTTCAATCTCGTACGTTCCGTTGCGCGTTCTTTTCGCCCATTTTCAAATATTTTAAATCCAATCGACAGATTTATCCGATGATTAAAATTAACTTCTCTTGCAGTAAAGACAATTTTTCCATAATTTCTTCACTGGTAAAGAAAATTTCTGCTGGGTGTGCATTCAATGTTTTTGCTACAGATTTACGCGCATTTTCAATGGCCATACGGCTCTCACGGCCATAGCTGTAAATGGAAGACGGGTTACCGAAGTTTGTGGTCAGGTAAGGCATCATCGCTTCCAGTACTTGAGGATCAAGAGAGGTGGTTGCGGCGTTATCGAGGTAGATTCTTTCCATAAGGGCACAAAAGTAAGAAAATATCGTCCACAGTCCATGGCCCATGGTCAGTTTGTGCTATCCCTGAATTTGCTTGCGTAAGACTTCCTGCTACGCATCGTGCACCAAAAACCATGAACTGCTTTGCTACATCGCCTCCCTTATATCCTTCATCAGTTTTTGCGCAATATTGGAAGCGGTGGTCTCGAAATTACTTTCTGCGTATATGCGTATGATGGGTTCTGTGTTGCTGGTGCGTAAGTGTACCCAGTCGTTCTCAAATTCTATTTTGAGCCCGTCTTCGGTATTGATCTCGTTCTTCTTGTATTTTTTTTTGATATGGTCAAATATTTTTTTCAGGTCAAATCCCGGCGTCAGCTCAATCTTGTTCTTGCTCATAAAATAATCCGGGTAGGTATTGCGTAATTGGCGTACAGATTTTTTTTCTTTGGCCAGATGCGTAAGGAATAATGCGATACCGATCAAAGCATCCCTTCCATAATGCAGGTCTGGAACAATGATACCGCCATTCCCCTCTCCACCGATCACAGCATTTACTTCTTTCATTTTATTCACCACATTCACTTCTCCAACGGCGCTTGGCGTGTATTGGCCGCCATGTTTTAGCGTTACATCTTTCAAAGCACGTGTAGATGACATATTACTAACCGTATTCCCTTTTCTGTTTTTCAGTATATAATCAGCAACCGCTACCAGTGTATATTCTTCGCCAAATAAGGATCCGTCTTCGCAAACAAAACAGAGACGGTCAACATCCGGATCAACGGCAATGCCTATATCGGCTTTTTGTTTTTGCACTTCGTTGCACAATTCCAGGAGGTTTTCCGGTAGTGGTTCCGGGTTATGTGCAAATTTGCCGTTTACCTCTCCATTCAAAACCGTTATTTGCGTAACACCCAATGCTTTTAATAACATGGGTACGGCAAAAGCGCCGCTGCTGTTAATGGCATCGAGTACAATTTTGAATTTTGCTTTTTTAATAGCGGCCATATCTACCAGTGGGTAATTTACAATGGCATCCATATGTTTCTGTAAGAGTGCATCATTACTGGTATACGTGCCTAATTGATCAACCGGTGCAAATACAAAATCTTCTTTTGCCGCGATTTCAAGCAATTTGGCGCCGATTTCTCCGCTGATAAATTCGCCTTTGCTGTTCAGTAATTTCAATGCATTCCACTCTTTCGGGTTATGACTGGCCGTAAGAATAATACCCCCGGCTGCATTTTCAAATACCACGGCCATTTCAACGGTAGGGGTAGTGCTGAGGCCAAGATCCATTACGTCTAATCCAAGCGCGTTTAAGGTACTTACCACAAGGCGTTGTACCATTTCGCCGCTGATACGTCCATCGCGGCCGATAACGACTTTTTTATTATTCGATTCCCTGATAAGTAAAGTGCCGAAAGCAGCGGTAAATCGAACTATATCCAGTGGACTTAATGTGTCCCCGGGTTTCCCGCCAATAGTACCCCTGATGCCTGAAATGCTCTTGATTAATGCCATGATCCACGGTTTTGAAGGATACAAACATAATAGAAATTTTTTGTTTGCCCCTTGCACGTAATTTTGTAGCAAAGAGAAGGTATGCAGTATAAAGCGTGGTATAAAGACTGGTTCAATTCACATTACTATCATATGCTGTACCAGCACCGCGATGAGGATGAGGCCATGCAGTTTATCAATACCCTTATTCAATACCTCAGACCGGCCCCGGGAAGTACAATGGTAGATATTGCCTGCGGAAAAGGAAGGCATAGCAAGGCACTGGCCGATATGGGTTTTGATGTTACGGGGATCGACCTTTCTGCAGCCTCTATTGAAGAGGCCAAACAGGATGAAGGAGCATACCTGCATTTTTTTCAGCATGATATGCGTTCTCCTTTCTGGATCCATTATTTTCAATATGCTTTTAATTTTTTTACCAGTTTTGGTTATTTTAAGACCAGGCGCGAGCATGATAATGCGATCCGCACCATTGCCCAAAGCCTTACTTCGGGAGGGATCTTTGTGATCGATTACCTGAACGTTCATTTTGAAGAAGACCGCCTTCAGAAATTATTTACCACTACTATTGATGCGGTAACATTTCATATTACTAAATGGCAGGATGAGGATCATTTCTTTAAACAGATACAGATTACGGATACAGAAAATAAAGCGCCGAAACATTTATATACAGAACGTGTAGCCAAATTCTCGCTTGGCGATTTTACGGATATGTTGTCTTACCAGGGAATGCAGGTGCAGGAAGTGTTTGGGGATTACGGGTTGAACAGGTATGATATAAAAAAATCTCCAAGGATGATCATCATTGCGAAAAAGAACTGATATTTTTTGACGAGTGTAAACTGAACAGAAATTGAACGATTTCTATACCCCTGAAAATGTAAACGATAAAATAGAAGCCTCTCTATTTTTTTGGCGTAGAATTTGGCTGCCACTGTTTTCTAAGAAGTAAGTCTAAAAATTTTGTAGAAGGTACTGTATCATTTTGTTTGATGATATTTTCCGGCAAGAACAGTATTCTCGGTGTTTGTTGAATGCCATATTTTTTTGGCGAAGGCATATTCGAAGCAAAACTGCTGTCCGGTTTCAATATGGCCATATTGTCAAGAGGAGATTCATAAATATCAAACCCCTGTCCGTTATTCCCTTTATATATATTGGGTTGTGGTTTCACCTGTATGGCATTTGGCATACCATAGTTGGGAACCTGGTTTTTCTTCCCTTCATCTTTAAAACGCTGAATCGTTGTATCGGGAATGGGATGGGTTTGTAGATTTTGGGCGATCTTAGTACTGATCTGTGAAAACCCGGAAGAAACGATACTTCCCAGCAGCAGTATTGTAAGCGGCATTTTCATCATCCTAAATTACTCCAATATTTTAAAACGTGCAAGGCGGCCGTTTTTCTTTTTTGTTAAAATGCGCTTTCGGATAACTATTGTACAAATCCTATCTTTACAAGCTATGCAATCGTCTATACTGCTGCTAAGCATTTTTCAAAAATTATGGTTCTGGCTTGATCAATGTGATACGTATTTGTTCTTCAAGATCAATACGGTATGGACCCATCCTTTCCTTGATAGTGTTTTTCCATGGTGGCGCGAAGCCAATACATGGATACCCGTATATCTGTTTCTGATCATTTTTTCTTTGATGAATTTTAAACAAAAAGCCATTTTGTGGATATTGTTTGTGGTGATTACATTGGTACTCACAGACCAGTTGAGCAGCACATTGATCAAAAACTGGGTAGCCCGCCCAAGGCCTTGCCGCGATCCTTTTTTGATGGGGCAGGTAAGGTTATTGCTGAGTAATTGTTCGGGTGGCTATAGTTTTACTTCTTCACATGCCACCAATCATTTTGGTTTTGCCATGTTTATTTTTCTTACGCTGAAACCGGTTTTAAAAAAATGGGGATGGCTTTGTTTTGTTTGGGCGGCAACCATTAGTTATGGCCAGGTGTATGTGGGGGTTCATTATCCGTTGGATGTGATCTGTGGCGGGTTATTGGGCTGCGGCATGGGTTATCTTACTGCAACGGTATACAATCAAAAGATCGGTCAGTTAACAACCTGACCCAACCCTGTATCGCTTCGCTCATCATCTCTTTCTGCTGTGCAAACAGGGGCAGTAGGTAAGTTAAATAAGTTAATTTTGAAACAGTATATTTTCAATGATAGCAACTCGTAGTTTTCAGCTTGTTTTATGGGCCTGCGGTATCACTGCATTGCTGGGTATGATCATGATCCCTTTAATGGATATTGATGCATCCCAATATGCATCCATCAGCCGCGAAATGATGGAGAACAAGAGTTATTTGCAGGTATTCGACCTGGGTAATGATTATCTTGATAAGCCACCCATGCTTTTCTGGTTATCTGCCATAAGCATGAAAATATGGGGTGTGCATGATTGGGCCTATCGGCTACCTTCTTTTCTGTTGGCGATACTGGCTGTGTATGCTACCTACCAATTAGCACTAGTATTTTATAAAAAAGAAATTGCGCAATTAAGCGCCATGGTATTGGCTTCCTGCCAGGCTATGTTTCTGATTACCCATGATGTTCGTTGCGATACGATGCTGATGGGTTGGGTGGCCTTCAGTCTTTGGCAGATGGCAGCCTGGTACCAAACCAACCAATGGAAACATTTTCTGTTGGCATTTATGGCCATTGCCTGTGGTATGATGACAAAAGGGCCTATCGCATTGATGGTGCCTGTTTTTGCATGGGTGCCGCATTTTATTTTGAAAAGAGAATGGAAACAATTGTTTCGCTGGGAATATCTTTTAGGTGCGGTCATTATTGCAGTAATGCTTGTGCCCATGAGTATAGGGCTTTATCAGCAGTTTGATCTGCATCCCGGAAAACTGATCAATGGGGAACCGATCCATTCCGGGTTACGTTTTTATTACTGGACACAAAGTTTTGGCCGTTATACAGGCGAAAATCATTTCAACGAAATGAACCATTTCACATTCCTGCTGGAAAACATGATGTGGAGTTTTCTGCCCTGGATCTTTTTCTTTTTGATCGGATGCCTATTTTCATTGAAAGATCTTATTGTAGGAAAGTTTAAATTGGCAGCCCATGAAGAATGGATGAGTACTGGTGGTTTTATCATTACCTATTGTATTCTCGCCAGAAGCCAGGCGCAATTGCCACATTATATTTTTGTTGTATTTCCGCTGGCAGCGATTGTTACGGCAAAATTTCTTTACCGTCTATTATTTACAGACGAATTAGTGCAATGGAAAAAACCTTTACTCATCTTTCATTCTTTCATCTTTTCGTTACTCTGGGTAGCCGCTGTAATACTCATGGCCTGGCCATTTGAAGCCATACCAGCATTTGTGGCTGTATTGGCAGGCTTAGGCCTGGTCACTTTCTATTGGATACTTTTCTCAAAGAAAAATCAATTGCCTGTTTTATTAAGTGTTGCATTTTTTACGGTTACCGGTGTAAATGTTTTTCTTAACACAGCATTTTATTCCAATGTTTTAAAATATCAATTGGGCAATGATGCAGCTACTTTTATTGATCAGCAAAAAATAGATAAAAACAGGATACTTATTTACGGAATACACGAGGGTAGGGCCTTTCATTTTTATGGTAAATATGTTTTTCCTGAGAAACAAAACTTTCAGGACCTGCATGCGGATAATATTATCCTTACTTCCAAAGACAGCCTTCCCGTGTTCCAAAAAGCATTTCCTGCAATGAAAATATTACACGAAGGCCCCCATTTTGGGGTAACGGCTTTATCCCTTCCCTTCCTCAATCCTGCTACCCGCGACAGGGAGGTTTCCAAATATCTTCTTATTGCCTTAAACGGCAAACCCTGATCTTTTCGCAGGTATTGATTAGATTTGATATAATTCATTATGACAGAAGTCTTTATTATATTCATCCTGATCTGTATCAATGCCCTGTTTTCCATGGCAGAGATCGCCCTGATATCTGCCCGTAAAGCCCGGCTGGAGGGACAGGCGGCCAAAGGCGATAGCGAAGCCAAACGTGCACTTGAACTGGCTAATCACCCGGAAACTTTTTTATCAACCGTACAAATCGGTATCACCTTGATCGGTGTGCTTACCGGTATTTATTCGGGCGATAGTTTTAAACAACCCATGCAGGAATGGCTGCAGAAATTTGATCTGATCCGGCCTTATGCCGGAACGATTGCTACCACACTAATTGTAATCATCATCACATATTTTTCTTTGGTCTTGGGCGAACTGGTGCCCAAACGGATTGGCCTCAGCAATCCCGAAGCCATCGCTAAATCAGCTTCCGGCCCCATGCGTATCGTTGCCTGGTTAACTTTTCCATTTACCTGGCTCTTAACACATTCTGCCAACCTCATTATCCGGCTCATGAATATTAAAGCCAGTGATGCACAGGTAACCGAAGAAGAGATCAAAGCCATCATCAGCGAAGGAACAGAGCAGGGTGCCATTGAAGAAGCCGAACAGGATATTATCGAAAGGGTATTTCATCTCAGCGACAGAAATATTACTTCGCTAATGACGCATAGAAGTGATATCATCTGGATAGAAGCCGGTAAAACAGTTGCCGAAGTGAAGAATTCACTGGAAGACGTAGTTCATTCTGTTTATCCCGTTTGTGAAAAGAATATCGACAAGATCAAAGGCATTGTAAGCATTAAAGATCTTTTTTCTGCCGATTCATCAGCAACGGTTAGTTCTATCATGAATGAAGCCATGTATGTTCCTGAAAATAATACGGCTTATCAGGTGCTTGAAAAATTCAGGCAGACTAAGATACACCAGTGTTTTATTGTGGATGAATATGGCAGCGTGCAGGGTTTGATGACATTGAACGATATCCTGGAAGCGATTGTAGGCGATATACCTCAGGAAGAAGATGAAGACCATGAAATTGTACAACGAGCGGATGGTTCTTATCTGATAGATGCGCAAATACCCTTTTATGATTTCCTTTCCAGTTTTGATAAAACAGAATGGATGATGGAAGGTGACCAGGATTTTGATACACTTGCAGGTTTTATCATTCATCGGCTGGAAAAAATTCCACTAACCGGTGATACGCTGGAGTGGAAAGTATTCAAGTTTGAAATCGTAGATATGGATAACCACCGGATTGATAAAGTATTGGTATCTACTAATGAACCTTTGGATATTCCTTAATTCTATTTTTTATATTTTTTGAAATGGAATTTTAGTATCTGAAATTATTTCGAATGCTACATAAAAGAGGTGGGCAATTACCCACCTCTTTTGGTTGCTTATAATTTAATAAAATTGAGAAATGAGTACTTATCTCGGATTTCTATCACGTGCTACTGTAGCTTTGTACTCAATTGGTAAAACGTAAGATCTTCCCCCACTTATTGAGATAAATGTAGTGTTTGTGCCAAGATTATTTGTTGGCGCGTATGTTTGGGTTCCAAAGCTAAGATTAGTAAATGCTAGCCTGCCGCTAGGTGTATACATGGCAGCCTGATTAAATACGCCTCCTGCACCGGCTACATAATAGGAATAGGCTGGGTTTAATGTATAATTTGTGCCAAATACTCCTTGTGGATAATTAGTAGGTCCTAGTGGCGTTTGTGGATTTACACCTGCTACAACTACGGTTTGAATATATTGGCTGTTATCCTGTCTTTGCAGTTGTACTGGATTATTTGCTAAACCATTGGCAGAAATAACTGTTTTTAATAAAGGAGCTTTATTTCCAAACCAACCCGGTACCAAAGATACCAGCTTCACTACAACCGTGTCCAACGGCTGTGCAGCAGTATTTGCCCTTGTTCTATATCGAGGAGTTTCAAAAATAGATTGTGTATTGCTGTTATTGAAATACCAGGTATTTGCAAATGAAGAGCTACCCTGCAAACTATCTGTTCTAACACCTCCTGATCCAATATTCACAAATGGAAAATTAGTGAAATTACCGTTTGTGGCGTAGTTATAAGGCGAGAATGGATTGTTACTGTTATTAGGGAAAGCGGTTCCATTTGCCGCAATAACTGTTTTGCCATTGATATCGTTTGGAAACTGAAAGTAATAGCCTGTTGCTGAACCTGAGGTTACATTAGCACCTGAGGTTGCCAGGGTCGCGCCAACAGAATCTATTCTGGGTAAGGCAGATGTGGCATCTTCATCCTGCCATGCATTCACAAATAATTTTTGCAGTATTTTGATATTGGGATAAGAAGTTGTAAACGATCCATCTGGAAGACTGATTGAATATTTACCATTCGCATCGCTAAGGGTTGAGAATTGATACACAGCTGAAACACCATTTAATGTAATAGCACCATTTGATGCAAAGGTGATTAATTGTCCAGAAATTCCTTCAGCTCCATCACCGTTGGTCAAATCTAAATCGCCCAGGATTGAGCCAGCTACTGTATTTCTGTTAGAGGCAGCATTGTATAATTGTACAGTGGCAGATTTACTGCTTGTGGTTACACTTAGGCTTCCGGAAGTTTGTAATGCAGATCCTAGAACAGTTAAATTATTTTCCTGGATAAGTACAGATCCATAATTAGTGGCACTAATAATAAAACTGGCAGCAGGATCTACAATAATACCGTCAAATTTGGCTATACCTGAAGCATTTGTTGTTGCAGTAGTAAGTGTGGTACTGCCATAAGTTAAAACAGAAACACTGGCGTTTGCAATAGGTGTATTACCATTAACATCTGTTACGGTTATGGCATAATTATGTTGTAATTGTAATTTGAGGGTAGCATTATTAATAGCATTGGTAACACTATCATCAAAGGCTTTTCTTGCAGCTTTTAATTTATCGCTGATAACTGCCGTGTTACGGGCGAGGCTGTCGGCATATCTAAGCTGCGCCAAATAGTTATTCTGGTTTTGTAAAATCTGAGCCAGCATATTGGTTTGCTTAAGCACTTCCAGCGCTGTAGCACCACTGTTAATCAAATTCTGAATAACAATTTTAGCACTATCACCGCTTCTTTGAATTTGCAGATCAATTTGTTTAATGGCTAGGTCGTACGAAAATTTTGTTTGTAATAAAGTAGTTTGCGCCGCAATAGCGTCCTTCTCGCTGAAAGCGTCTTTTTTGCAAGCGGTAAAAGTGGCCACCACCAGCATAATGGCTGTAATGGTTTTAATGGCTTTTAATGGTAACATAGTTTATTTGTTTTGGTTTGTGATAAAAATTTGAATAAGTTATTTTTTTGGCTATTTATTTTTTTTTCCAAAAGCAGGAATGGAATAGCCCAGTCCCAAACGGAATGAACTGGTTCTGATATTTCCCGAAACACCGGCGGTGCCGATATACGAGTAATCATCCAATACAGAGCTTAATCCCCAT
>CAZFKE010000018.1:8178-57168 GCA_964519475.1 uncultured Sediminibacterium sp. | reverse complement strand
AACGAAAATCAATCAGTATCTCCTGCATTTTCTTAACAGGAAGCCCGATCTGTAAACCGGATGTGGCACTCCACCAGTAAGGTTTAAATTTGTCAACATACTGGTTGCCATTGATCGTAGCAATCACACCGGGTGAATTGGATACTCCGGAAATCAGGTTTCCCGTTTTCTCGTAGTTTTCCGTTTCCCCCATAGTGAGGTTAAGGGTTGGCGCCACATAAACTTTCACAGACCACAAACCTTTTGTACTGATTGTATATGCAGCGCCAACGCTTGACTCCAGGCTGTGTATTAGATAGTTGCTCTGTTTGACGTTTTTGAATGTAATGGTGGGATCAAATCCAAGCCACGTATTGTCTGTGAACTTTGTAAGCAATCCACCGGCGGCTGCATAACCCGTTTCAGCATAGAAACTGAAATGATTAGATGATAAATAGTTCAAACGGAGATGTGCGGTACCCCCCACATCCATACCCGTATGCGGCTGTTCATCTGTGAAATAATTGAATGAAGTACCTGCGGTTGCCTGCAAACGCCATCGCGGAGCAGGTTTCGTTTTTTGAGCTATGCTGTACCCTTGCAGGCAAATGAGCAGCAGCAGCAGCTTTAGTTGTAGATAGTGTTTCATGGTCTGTATATTTGGTTTAACAAATACGATTCCCGTTCGGGCTATTTTTATTTTTTAGCCCGTTACCCATTGCATACGCAAGGAGTCATTTAACAGATGATAAAGTGGTTCAGGATATAATGCGCTTACTGGTTTTCTCAGCGTTTAGCTGCAAAGCATAATGCACGGCATCTATCCTGTTTCTTGCATGTATTTTCCGGTAAATATTTTTTATGTGTTTTTTACAGTATCCAGTGTGATCTCTAATTCAATGCTTATTTCTTTATTTAATTTTCCTTTTGCCAAGTGTTCTAATATCTCTATTTCCCTGGCGGTTAATGCCTCTGTTCTGTTTTTTGACATAGGTGAAGTAATAAAGTTCATACGATCGGTTTCTATACTAAAATGAAATCATTGAATTACCGCTTTTAAATTTCTCAGACAATACACGGCCCTTTAAATAGTAGGGGGTACTATCCATGGGGTTTTACCATAAGGGTTTTGTAAATTCTACCGATACACTGAGTATACAGAGGGGAGGATATTACTCAGTTTTGGGCATAGGTAGTAACAGGATACAGGATTTTTTTTATTGTAAACAGTATATTTTTTAATTTATCTTCTTAATCTGCTTTGCTAATCAGTACTAATCAATCGTTTATCACTTTAGTAAAACTAATAATAATGCAATACTGCAAAATCCGATTGCAGAGATCAATCAATACCGGTTTTGATGTTACAGCCTTGTCCGGTTTAAACTGATCATAGTAAACCGGGCGAAACTGACCCCCTTTATAGAGACCAATTCTTCTCCATATTTTTTACCAGGCAACAGCAAACAATTTATCCATACAGATCATTAATTGATGCATTGTAATCGAATTAAAGCATTCGTATTGTTATCAATCAATTGATAGTAAAGACAATAAATGGGAAAGCAATTAACGGAAGGAAAATGCGTGTGCTGTTTGTAAATTTGTAATGCTGCAGTATTAGAGTGCAAATACAAAACGCATGTATGAAAACTAATTATACGATCCTTGAAAGTTCAAATCTTTGCCAGCAAAAAAGTAGGTCAGTTTGCGCCGGAATGAGTAGGTCAATTTGATCGGATTGTGCAAAGTCAGGCCATACGTCTAGAAACGGAACGTATTCAAAAGCTTAACTTATTTGAAGTAAGTTTTTCTGTTACCGGAGATGAATGGGCGCTCCCTAACGATAAGCAGATCATATTATACCGAATATGTCAGGAACTGCTTCATAATGTGATTAAATACGCTAATCCCAAACAAGTAATGATTAGCCTGATATTTGAGAAAGAATGCCTGCTTATTTCTATAGAAGATGATGGCAAGGGGTTTATTGTAGATGATCCTGCCAGATTAATCAGTGCTATTGGTGGGGTGGGTCTTATAAATGTAGAGAACCGGGCTAAGTTACTGGGTGGTAATTTTTGGATAGATAGTAAACCGGGAAAGGGTACAAAATGCTATATTAGCGTGCCAATTACTGTTCAAGAAACATGAGTACCGGTCCCTTACCTATTACCATTATTATCGCGGATGATCATAACCTTTTCAGGAAAGGGTTAAGAAATATCATCGAATCTCTTGGAGAAGAGTATTGCGTGAAAGGAGAAGCCTCCAATGGAGAAGAATTAATCTCACTTCTAAAAGCTGCAAAAGAACCGCCTCGGCTGGTTATTTTGGATATTAATATGCCGGTAATTGATGGTTTTCAGTCTATTTCCTGGATGAATGAACATTTTCCTGAAGTTCCCGTGCTCATTATTTCCATGATCGAAAAAGAAGAAACCATTATGCGGATGTTAAAAATGGGTGCGAGGGGTTATCTGTCTAAAGATGTTGAAACCGGTGATCTCAAGAGAGCCATTATCGCTATTTTGGAAAAAGGTTTTTATTATACAGACTTTCTTACTGGCCGACTGGTTCATCAATTGCAAAAAGATGCGATAGCCAAACCTGATATTCAATTGAATAGCCGTGAATTGGAAGTCCTTAAATTAGCTTGCACAGAGCTTACGTATAAAGAAATCGCCGATAAACTTTTTCTAAGTATTAAAACCATAGATACCTATCGCGACAACTTATTTAAAAAAACAGGAGCCAGTTCACGCGTAGGGTTAGTGATTTATGCCATTCGTAACAATATTGTTCAACTCTGATATTTTTTGTTACTTAAAATTCAAACACCACACTATTCTTCGGATAATCCAGCTTATAACTTTTATCCGTATTCCTGCTCTTTACATGAAAAATATTACTCTGCGATTTTTCAAAATCATATAAAAAGGTACAATTCACTTCCAGCTTTTTCATATCAGGTATCTTAGGCACTTCTAAATAACACCATACGCTTTCTTTCTGGATCTCATGTCCAACATAGTTAAGCGTAACGGGTTTGCCATCAATTTTAAGTTGCAGTTTCTGAGAAAGATAATTACCCAGCTGTTTCTCCAGAAAAGCATTATCAGCAGGGTTGGCCATGTCAATTTTAGTGCTCGTATATTTCTGGAGCGTCTTTTCCATATCCTCCGTAAACACCCGAACACTGATTTCTACAGTAGCCTCTTTCGCATTATGATTTATTTCAATAACTGAAACAAAAAAAGGGTGTATCAGCGCCAGCATGCCCGTTAACATCCATTGAACCATTATATTTACCATTCAGCCATCATTTTTTGATTACTGCAAATGTCATCAATAATTTCAAACCCTGCACATGAATGATTTCGGATTATATTTTGAAATTGGTTGGAAGCATATTGCCGACTGGAGGGCATTGGACCATATCCTTTTTGTTATGGCCCTAACCATCCGTTACCAGTTCAGCGACTGGCGAAAACTACTGATCCTGGTAACGGCATTTACCATTGGCCATTCCATCACCCTTGCCCTCAGCGTTTTTAACCTGGTGCAGTACTCCGTAAAATGGATAGAATTTTTAATACCGGTAACAATTGTAATTACAGCGTTTACTAACCTGTTTGTGAAGAAATTTGTTTTTAAAACTAAATTTCCATTCATTTATTTCCTGGCACTTTTCTTTGGCCTGGTGCATGGACTGGGTTTTAGCAGTTACCTGAAAAGCCTGCTGGGTACCGGGCATACTGTGGTTTGGCCGCTACTGGCCTTTAATGTGGGGCTCGAGGCAGGCCAGTTGCTGGTCGTGACCGGAATTTTATTGATTTCCTTTATATTCGTGAATATTCTGAAGTGCAGCCGCCGCGAGTATCTTCTGGCCATATCAGCCGGCATTTTCGCTTTAGCAGTTCAGATGGCAATCGAAAGATTTGTTCCTTTATTAAACTAAACATAGAAATGAGAAAATTACTTTTTCTGATGATGTTGCTTTGTTCCGTTAGCATAATGTATGCGCAGGACATACACAACAATCCTAATTCCAATCACGGTAATAAGTTTGAGCAACTGGGTACGATATTGCCTACGCCCAATGAATACCGAACAGCCAGCGGAGCGCCGGGCCCTAAATACTGGCAGCAAAGAGCTGACTATACCATCAAAGCCGAACTGGATGAGCCTAACCTGAAATTAAAAGGAAGCGAAACCGTAACCTATTTTAACAACTCTCCCGATGTACTAACCTATATCTGGTTGCAGTTAGATGAGAACGAGCATAGCACCGTTAACAATGCCAATTACCAGAATGAAAGCAATCTTGGAAGGTCTATCAATACCAGCACCATTGATGCATTACAAGACGCGAAAAAAGACAATGGCTATGGCGATATCATTACCAAACTAACAGATGCCAGCGGGAAAGCCTTATCCTATACCATCAACAAAACGATGATGCGTATTGATCTGCCAAGCCCCGTAAAACCCGGTCAGCAGTTTGTATTTAACCTTGATTGGAATTATAAAATCTCTGACCGGAATACTTTCCGCGGACGGGGTGGATATGAAACACTGGGCGATGACGCCAATAACCTTTTTACCATGGCGCAATGGTACCCGCGTTTATGCGTGTACAGCGATTTCCAGGGATGGCAGAACCACCAGTTCACCGGACGTGGAGAATTTGCGTTGGCATTTGGAAATTTCAATGTACAGATCACTGTGCCGGCTGATCATGTGGTGCTGGCAACAGGACAGTGCCAGAATTATCCGCAGGTTTTATCAGCTGCTCAGTTAGCGCGCTGGAACCAGGCACAGGCCGCTAAAGAACCCGTAGAAGTGGTAACACTCGCAGAAGCGGTGAATGCGGAGAAAGGAAAAAGTACCGCTAAAAAAACCTGGGTTTTCAAAGCAGAGAATGTGCGTGATTTTGCCTGGACATCCAGCCGAAAATATATATGGGATGCCATGCCCACTTATGTAGAAGGCAAGAAAATCATGTGCATGAGTGGTTATGCAAAAGAGGCCTATGGTTTATACCGTAAGTTCTCTACTAAAGTAGTGGCACATACCATCCGTTCTTATTCTAAATTCTCTATCCCTTATCCATACCCTGTGGCACAAAGTATTGAAGCTGCCAATGGTATGGAATATCCGATGATCTGTTTTAACTATGGCCGCACAGATAAAGACGGAACGTATAGCGAAACTGCCAAGAATGGTATGCTGGGAGTGATCATTCACGAAGTGGGGCATAATTTTTTCCCGATGATTGTAAATAGTGATGAACGCCAGTGGTCATGGATGGATGAGGGGCTGAACTCTTTTGTTGAATACCTCACGGAAGAATTGTATGATAATAAATATCCTTCCAGAAAAGGTTTTGCCTCTTCACAGACAGATTATATGCGTTTACCCAAAGATCAGTTAGAGCCGATTATGACCAATAGTGAAAATATTGTTCAGTTCGGTCCTAACGCATATACAAAACCTGCAACGGGCTTGAATATCCTTCGTGAAACCATTATGGGCCGAGAGCTGTTTGATTTCTCCTTCCGTGAGTATGCAAGGCGTTGGGCATTTAAACATCCAACACCGGCCGACTTGTTCCGTACCATGGAAGATGCGAGTGGAGAAGACCTGGATTGGTTTTGGAGAGGATGGTTCTATGGTATTGATCCTTGTGATATTTCGATTGATTCTGTAAAACATGCAGTGTTTGATCCGAATGCCGTTCCGCGCGCAGGCGCTGGGTTTGCCGGTGCAAATAATACCGGCCTGTCCAAACCAATGATCCCAACCTTTGATGATATATCCAAGATCCGTAACAGGGAAGATAAAAAAATTGTATTCGCCACAGATGCCGATACCAGCCTGCGTGATTTTTACTGGAGGTACGATCGTGGTATCGAACCTTATGATTCTGTTACGAAATTGACCCCTGCTTCGGGTGGCTTTGGTAGCCCCGCAGAACCTTTGACCGCCGAGGATAAAGCAAAATATGCAGATGTGCATTTGTATGAAATTGCTTTCTCAAACAAAGGGGGATTGGTTATGCCCATCATTGTTGAATTTACTTTCGAAGACGGGACGAAACAGGTTGAAAGAATACCTGCACAGATCTGGCGCCTGAATGAAAATAAAGTAACCAAAGTATTTCTTACCAGGAAGAAAGCAACGGCAATTAAACTGGACCCCTTAAAGGAAACAGCAGATATCAATGAATCCAATAACAGCTGGCCTATTACAGGCGAACCCAGCAAATTTGCCTTGTTCAAAGCAAGGGCGGGTGGGGGCGCACGCGGACAATCATCCGGTCTTAATCCTATGCAGAATGCATTACAGAAAAAATAATTTTCATTCCGTATGAATGATAAAGCCACCTTGATTAATTTGAGGTGGCTTTTTCGTGAGGCGTGCATCCTTTGTGTAAGTATTATTTTCTCATGCATGATTTGCGCACCATACTTTACAAAAACCAATCAACTATATGAAACTGTTCAGCCTGTTAAGTTTCCTCCTTATAACCCTTGGCACGCAAGCCGCTAGTGTGGACTCAATAGAAATCTACAGCAACAGCATGCACCGGGGTATAAAAACAGTCATTATCACCCCGTCTGCGTATAAAACGGAGAAAAACAAAAACTACCCGGTGATCTACCTGCTGCATGGTGCGTTCGGGTCTTATTCCAACTGGATTAATAAAGTGCCGCATATACAGCAGTTAGCCGATCAGCATCAGGTGATAATCGTTTGCCCGGATGGCGGGTTTACCAGTTGGTATTTTGATAGTCCGATTGACACTACCTATCGTTTTGAAACCTTTGTTGGTATCGAAGTGCCTAAATATATGGATGCCAATTACCGCACCATTGCAAACAGAAAGGGGAGGGCCATTACCGGCCTGAGTATGGGTGGGCATGGTGGCTTATTCTTAGGATTCAGACACGAAGACATATTCAGTGCCTGCGGAAGTATGAGCGGTGCCTTGCATGTTTCAGTGATCACACAGAACTATGGCGTTGAAAAAAGACTGGGTGATACAGCGGCTAATCGAAAATACTGGCACGATTGGAGTGTACTCAATATGATGGATAATTATCCAAAAGATTCTTCGCTGGCCATTATTATTGATTGCGGTACAGAAGACAGGGTTTTGTCGATGAACCGACCCGTTCACGAAAAAATGCTCAAACTAAAGATCCCGCACGATTATACAGAAAGACCCGGAGAACATAATTGGGCGTATTGGGAGAAAGCTATCGATTACCAGGTATTGTTTTTCAGGAAGCATTTTGATAAGATGTTGAAATAAGTCAGAAGTGAGGTTATTTCAGACTCCTCACCAAAACATAAAGCAACTCAAAAATGAGTTGCTTTTTCTTTAATGCAGTTGATACAATGAAGCCCCGTTAATAAATCATTGTATCTGCCATCTGCATTAAATAGACTTGATGGCTATCCAAGGATATCAGTATTGCTTTAGTACATGCATTATATACGAAATTACTTTTTGGCCGGTTGCCTGTATTGTACAGAAAGATTAACGCCAAAGCTGCTCAGCCGTATGCTGCCAAACCCAATGCCACCCAGCGGTATCTTGGCATAAGGCTCTATCTGCCATGATATTGTTTTGCTCAGTCTGTTTTCAAAACCCGCCGACAGATGCGCAATAGACAAAATATGTGTATCTGTTGAGTTATAAGAGGCAGTCCTGGAACTGGGAACACCATTATACGGGTAATAATAGTCGTAGTCTTCATGGGTCATAAAATAAGAGCTAAGCCCGGTATTCAATCTAATGCTTTTATTGCCCCTTGTACGAAGCGTATAACTAACGAGCAGGGGTACTTCCCACATATGGCAAGATCCATCTACCCTGTCTAGTTTATAATAACTTATTGGCGTTCCTTTGGGAGCAGTAAAATCTTCACCGGCTAATTTGTAATTTTTTTGCGTAAAAATGCCACCGGTTCTTACCGCCCATTTGTCATTAAAATGATAAGCAAGTTCCAGTCCGAGGTTGAAGCCCGGCGAATATCCGTATTTGAATTTTACAGTGCTTTTGTCTATTCCTGTCAATAATCCAAAACTCCAGCCTTTGCCACGAGCGGGTAATCTATTTTTCAGGTTAGCTTTTTTGATATCTTCTTTTACTGGATACTCTTCTGCAACCGGTTCTTTTTCTGTTTTGGCAGGAGCCGTATTTACCGGTTGCTGTGGTTGACCGGTTTCTTTGGTTACTTTTTTCTGTTCTGTAGCGATCAGCGTTTGTTCTGCAGTGCTGGATATTTCAGGAATGGCTACTGATAACTGAGATAACTGAACAGGAGTTGATTCTGCTACAACTTTGTCAATGGATTTGGAAGCAAGTATATGGCTATTTAGGGTAACAGTATTTCTTGCTTTTTTGAATAACAAAATCTTAGCCCCTGGTTTACCTGTTTTCAACAAAGCAGTTGCGCTTTCTTTTATTTGTGGTGTGGCTATGGCAACTTTTTCCTCAGCCGGTTTTTCTGTTTTTGTATCCGTTGTGGTTATGGTTTGTTTGGTAGGCTGGTCATTGTTATCGGGTAGGGTTGCCTGTTCATTTGTTTTAGCTGTTGAAACTGCCGGTATATTTCTTTCAATGGATGCACTGCTGTTGCCATCCTTTTTAATAATTCCGTACGTAATGGCGCCACCTGCCAGCAGGCCAGGCAATATCCACCAGAAAGGAAATCTTCTTTTTTTCTTTTCCTGGGGCATTATTTTGTCCAGCTCTTCACTAAGGGCCTGCCAATGGGTATTTCCGGGGGGGTCGTATCGTCCGGCTGCCTCCCTGCTCAATCGGTCAAGCTCGTTATCGTCGCCTAGATTATACATATGTTTTGTATGCGTTATGTTGGATAATAATTTTTCTCAGGTTGTGCCTTGCTTTAGACAAATTGGATTTTGATGCACCCACACTTATGTTCAGCATATCTGATATCTCTTCATGGCTATAACCTTCAATCACGAAAAGGTTAAAAACGGTCCTGTACACCGGTGTCAGTTTTTTAATCGCTTCAATGATCTCTCGGTACAATAGTTTATCAACAGCATTTTCCCGGTCGTCTGCAAAGGTTTCACTCTCTTCGCTGATCTCCTGACTCACTAATTTTAAATGCGTCTTTCGTAAATGATCAATACAGGTATTCACCACAATCCGTTTGAACCACCCTTTCAACAGGGCTTCGGTTTCGCCTGCACGGGTGCCGTCAAACTGCTGAATGTTTTTAAATAATTTGATAAAAGATTCATTCACCAGTTCTTCAGCTTCTTCCTGACGGCTCACATACCGGAAACTGATTTTCATAGCATAGTCATACAGCCAGTGGTAAAGGTCACGCTGGCTGTTACGGTCGTTTTTACAACAACCGTCGATGAGGCTCGATATCTGGTGTATCTCCCGGGGCAATTTTCTTTAGTAGGATACAACAATAAGTATGTCCTGAGTACTAAGCTACTCTGATTTATGGAATACGGAAAAGGAAGCGGGAAGGTTGCTCCCGAGAAAATATCTTTTTAGCTAAAAACGAAGAAAAAAGTCTTAAATAGTTGGTCACCTGTTGCTTGTTCTTGCGGTCAATATTCTTATCCTGTTCTCCCATCTCTTACCGCTTTTTTCTTGCCATTGGTCTTTTTTTCAAAATCCAGTACAGCCTTGGGTTTCGCAGGTGCTTTGGGCTTGACAGTATCATTCACTACTTTGGTAAGGCCCTGGGCAGGATCATTGTCGGATCCGGGTTCTACAAGTTTATCCAGGAAATAATTTTCGGTTTTAACCAGGCCTCCGGTGGGAGGGTAATAGTATTTCCAGGTGCCATGCCTGAGTGAATTGCCCTCATTTTTTACCACAACCCGTTCTATTTTATCCGGAAACTTCGGATCGGCTACATCTATGGTATCGTAGGCTTTTTCGGGGTTTACAGCCCGCCAGTTCTCATCATGTTCCGGGCCGTTTATGGTAAAATACCGGCAAAGCCCATGTTTGTTGCCCCATTTATAATTTTCAATGGCCAGCAGATCACCCATCAGGTTAAACCGTCTCCAGGTACCTTCTTTCCGGTTGTTTATAAATACACCTTCCTCTTCATAACCCGGCTCACCACGAAGAGCAGGTACTTTTACCAGCCATTTGCCTTGCTTCTGGCCATTCATATCCATTTTATCCAACGTGTCTTTGCCGTTGCCGCTGATGCGAAAGCTTTTGTACTGGGCATTTAGCCCGGCAGAAAAGAAAATGAACAATGGTAGCAGAAGAAATCGCATAATGCCTAAATTGGGTACTCAAAACTACAAATATTCAATACTGCAATGAGAAAATTAACAATCCAATTGTTATTGCTGCTGGCTATATCTGCCGGAGCCCAGGTTAAGCCTACATCTGCTTCAGACCGTTTGAAGGCAGCGGATCAGCGGAAAGCCCTTGTAAAGAAATCCCTTGTCAATAACACTGCTTTCCGAAATGTAGGCCCAAGCATTATGAGTGGCCGTGTTGTGGATGTGGATGCCAATCCCGATGACCCGACTGAATTTTATGTGGCGTATGCTTCCGGCGGTTTATGGTATACCAGCAATAACGGTCAGAGTTTCACATCTGTTTTTGATTCAGAAGATGTGTTAACCGTTGGTGATATGGCCGTTAACTGGAAAACCCGCACGATCTGGCTGGGTACAGGTGAAGTAAACAGCAGCCGCTCTTCTTATGCAGGGGTTGGCATATATAAATCAGACAATAATGGTAAAACCTGGGAATACCTGGGTTTGCCGGAAAGCCAGCATATTGGTAAAATCGTATTGCATCCCACGGATAATAATGTAGCATGGGTAGCTGTCCTGGGGCATTTATATTCACCCAATAAAGACCGTGGCATTTACAAAACCAGCGATGGCGGCAAAACCTGGAAACAAACTTTATATATTGATGAGAATACCGGCGGGATAGATATCGACATCGATGCAAAAGATCCGAACACTTTGTATTCGGCCATGTGGTACCGCACACGGAATGCCTGGAATTTTGAAGAAGGAGGTAAAACAAGTGGTATCTATAAAAGTACCAATGGCGGTGATAGCTGGGCCTTGCTATCTGTAGAAGGAAGTGGTTTTCCATCCGGTGAAGGTGTGGGAAGGATCGGGATTGCCGTATCCCAGCAGCATAGCAATGTGGTGTATGCGGTGGTAGATAATAATTTTCACCAGTCGGGAGATGCCATTCCCAAGCCTGATACCACACGTTATGTGCTTCGCGATTTTAAAGATCTGACCAAAGAACAATTTCTTGCATTGGATGATAAAAAGCTAACTGCGTTTATAAGCTCACGCAGAAATGGGATCCCTCAAAAATATACGGCGGCATCTATCAAGGATGCCGTTTCAAAAGATAAATTCCCGGCAAGTGTTATCTGGGATTATTTGTTTGATGCCAATACCGCGCTGTTTGAAACACCCATTATCGGTTGCGAATTATACCGCAGTGATGATGCCGGTAAAACATGGAGAAAAACCCATACAAAACCGCTTACCATGTACAGTACCTATGGCTATTACTTTGGTAAAGTGTGGGTAAGCCCTGTAGATGATAATAAAATTGTATTAACAGGATTTGATGTTGAGATGAGTACCGACGGTGGTAAAACTTTCAAATTTATGGGCGGAGATAATGTGCATGCCGATCACCATGTAGCATGGTTTGATCCTAAGAAAGACAGCCATATCATTATCGGAAACGATGGAGGATGTAATATTACCTATGATGATGGTGAACATTGGTTCAAAGCCAATACACCCCCTGTTGGACAATTTTACAATGTAACTTTTGATATGGACAAACCCTATAATGTATATGGCGGTTTACAGGATAACGGAACCTGGTACGGATCAAGTGCCACCAAAGAAAATTATGACTGGTATGATTCCGGTGAGAATCCTTTTAAAGGCATCAATGGTGGTGATGGCATGCAGGTGCAGGTTGACTGGCGCGATAATAAAACCGTGTATAGCGGCTCTCAGTTTGGTGCATATTCCAGGCAGGTATTGGGCGCCGGGGGAAACCGTTTTGAGAATTCAAAATCAGTCAGGCCTTCACGCGACCTGGGTGAACCGGCTTTGCGTTATAACTGGCAAACCCCGATCCTGATCAGCCGTCATAACCAGGATGTATTTTATTATGGAAGCAATAAATTTCATCGCTCTTTTAATAAGGGAGATAGTTCCGTTGCTTTGAGTGGTGATCTTACCACCAATCCCAAACAGGGAGATGTGCCATTTGGCACAACCACAACCATTAGTGAAAGCCCGCTGCGTTTTGGGTTGATTTATGTGGGAACCGATGATGGGAATATACAAGTTACCAAAGACGGCGGGTACACTTGGGAACCGATCAATAAAAAATTACCAAAAGGTTTGTATGTAAGCCGTGTAACCGCCAGCGCGTTTAAAGAAGGCCGCGTCTATGCTTCATTGAATGGATACAGGAATGATCATTTCCTTCCTTATCTGTATGTGAGCGAAGATTATGGGGCTACCTGGAAACAAATTGGTAAAGACCTTCCAAATGAACCAATCAATGTGGTGAAAGAAGACCTTACCAATGAGAACCTGCTCTATATTGGTACCGATGGCGGATTGTATGTAAGCCTGGATGCCGGTAATAGTTCAATGATGTGGAACAAAGGATTACCCTATAGTGTTCCGGTGCATGATATTGCTTTACATCCCCGAGACAACGACCTGATACTAGGCACGCATGGCCGTAGTATTTATATTGCCAAGCTGGATGATGTACAGAAACTGGTAAAAGATCCGGAATATAGAGCGAAGAAGGAAGCGGAATTGCAGAAATAGGAAATATTGAATATGGAAAAACGTCATTGCCAGAAGGAACGATAAAGCAATCTGAGTATCAAATAGCGGTGTGACTGAATTTTGAAGCCCAGATTGTTTCATTCCTCGCAATGGCGTTTATTTTTTTTGGAGGATCCACAAATCTTGCCCACCCATTTTTTCAGGATGAGATTCTCCGTCATAAAATTCTTTCACTAAAAAATAGGGAGCGATTTTTGTTTTAAAATGATCCGGGTGATGATAGGTCGACATCATGCGATGTCCTTTATGATGATAGCTTTGTGTGAAGATGCCATGCTGATTCAATAGTTTCTTTTCTACGGATGATAACTTTCTACTGTATTGTTGTCCTTGTGTGCTGATGAATAAAATTCCATTTGGGTGCAATAAGCGTTGCAATTCTTTTAGCCATGCATCTTGGGATGCTGCATCAATATGTGTGAAGATAGAAATACCGCAGATCAGATCAAACTGTTCATTCGCATAATGAGTAGGTGGTGTATAAGAGATAAGTGAGAAATCAATATTCGGGTAATGCTTCTTATTCCATTCTATTTTTCGCTGATCAATATCGCAGGCAAATAGCATGGCTGATGAATGATATTCTTTTATATGCCTTACCATTCTTCCAACCCCACAACCCCAATCAAGTATCTTCGGCTGAGGATTATTGAGGTAAGTAGTTGTCCATTCAATCATCTCTTTTGCTGCTAAGTTTCCATCCTCAATAAATTTTTGGTAATTGAGCTGATAGGTTTCATACACATCATAATCATCCGGTAAAATAATGTTTGGATGTTCTTCTAGATATCTGCGGTTGATTTTTCGGTTCCTGTATTTTGCCAGCGTGAATAGAAATGAGTCAAGCCATCCCGCTAATTGTAGTTTCCGGATAATATTTTTTAGAAATGGCTTCAATATCAGATAGAATGATTTCTTCTTTTCATCCAAATGGCAAAACCTGTGATGCTGAGTAATCCGCCGGTTAAACCGAACAAGCTATACAGAATTTTTACGGGCCAGCCACCATACCTGCCGTAATGGATCTGGGCATTAATGATATCGCGGCGGTTCTCGTAAGGGATTTCCTTTACAAAAGCTGTTTTAGCAATCGCTCCACTGCTGTCAAGAAAAATGGCATCTGCATATTTTTTTGAATGGATAAAGGAATTGCTGCTTTGGCTTCCATACAACACAGTATTACTTTTTTTAGATTGGGCAAAGTATATGATATACCCGGTATAATCCGGGTGCGATTGTTTGGTTTTTTGTAAAGCGCTGTCTAAGCTAAAAAACAGTTTGCCACTCGGTTTGAAGACAGGCGTATAAGGTTTTTGCTCAGCATAAAATTCTTTTTTGAATACGTAACGTTGCATCCAGAAGCCGGTGCCGGCAATCATCAGATTGAATAATAAAGCATATACACCCATTACCTGGTGAAGATTTGTTTTTGTATAGATATCTTTTTTAAAAGTCAATACATATTTGATCTTTCTTCGGAATAGAATAATGCCGGTAAGGATACTGATCAGGAATATCATCGATAAAACACCCAATAACCATTCTCCTTTTTGTTTCAGGTGAAAGGAATTATGAAATTTAGTCAGCCAGCCCATACCATTATGGGTGATATCGTTTGCGCCACCTCTTGTTTTTAAAACAGCGCCGGTTTGCGGATGCATGAATACCTGCATCTGTTCTATACCCTGCTTAAAAGAAGAATCATATAATGAGAAAATAAATGGATGATGATTGTTCTCTGCCAGGCTGCAACTGCTGATTTGTGCATGAGGGTATTGTTGTTGTAATAATTGGTAAGAACTGTCGATAGATATGGCCGGTGCATTACTTTGTTGAATGATTACAGGAAACTGCAAGCTGTCCAGTTCTTCATGAAAGACCAATAGAGCGCCGGAAAGAGACATCAATAAAATAAATAAACCGGAGACAAGTCCGGCAAAAGAGTGTATGAAAAAAAGAAGACTTCGTTTCATTAAGTATGCGTTAACCATTTTTTGCCACAGCGTTCACTAAACAACAAAGGCTTGTTCTGTGAACACTGTAGCAATTTTATCAGATCAATCTTTTTATAAATAAGCCAATTGACCCAGGTGATAACTTTGGTGATTCGTTCTGGAAATAATAATATTCAATTTGTTCCTATGGGGTTCTTTGGCAAAATCTTCTTCAGAAACTTTGGTATGCCTTGTTAACCAATCAGCAGATGACATACTTTCTATATGCGAGCTTAGCGCAGCATTGATCTCTTTCCAGTATTTTTTTAACTCAGAAAGAGATGGCATGGTTTGGCCGGATTTATCTTTGTTGACTAAAAAAATATCCTCTAATTCAGGGTGCAGTTTTTCGCCAAAACCAAGAAGTGAAATCATGCCATCATTTACGGCGGTAAGATGCCCGAGCAGGTAGATGCCGCTGTTGCGACCGGGAGCTGTATCGCTCATCCATTGTTCATCGGTTAATTTTTCGATCAGTTTATCAACCTGCACATTTTGAGCCTGCCAGGCTGTTAAGATCATTTTGATAGTGATTTCCTGTTGTGTCATAATAGGTGTATTTAAGTGTGTGAAATTAGGAATAAGCCGGGTGCTTCTACAATAAATTTCTCTGCTTTACTCCTGCTGCCCGATTCTCCGTGGTAAAATGTAGCGGTTAGCCGCAGCGTATTTACCAGATGGATTTAAGTTGAATCAATTTCCCGGATTGAAGCCGGGGTGCGCCATGCTTCTCAAAAGTTCTGATCTTATTAAAATCTTCAGAAGGGAAAAAAATATCTGTCATTACCACGGTTCCATCATCTGCTAGTAATTCAAGCGATGAATGATCTATGAATACATGCAGTGACATTTTTTTGGAACTCTTTAAACGAGGAGCAATATGAACAGCCGGAAATTCTTTTGAAAAGGAATGATTGGAGAAATGTGTCCTGTCAATATAGAATTCATTTCGCTGCACGTTGAAACCTATTTGTAAGCTTTCGTTTTGGCTATTGAATATTTCAATACCAAAATCATCACTGCCTGATTTGCCAAGATCGTATTGTAACTGTAACGCTGCTAAAGAGAAATTATAGGCTTTGCCTGAAACAAAATTTGTATGGGATCCGGTTACGTGCAAGCTTTCTATTTCCTTTACCGGAGATGTTTTCAGGCGATAACCTTGCGGTGTTTCCCATAAATTGATTTCTCTGGGTAAAGTCATCGCACTCCGCCATGATTTTGTGGGAACGGTTTGTGCATATTGCCAGTTACTCATCCAACCCAGAAACAATCTTCTGTTATCCGGTGCATTGCTCCAGGTTACACCTGCATAGTTATCTGTGCCATAATCCAACCATAGCGTAGTTTGTTTGCTATTATGATTTGTAAATGTGTTTCCGTCGAAATTGCCCACAAAATATTGGGTGCCGCTTCCTCCGTTTGGAGCGCCGTTTCCAATGCTTACAAGTAATATCCATTTGGTTTCCTTGCCTTTGCCTGTTTGCATTTCAAATAAGTCCGGACATTCCCATACCCCGCCATGATTGCCTTCTTCTTTGCCAAAAGTTCCAGTCAGTTCCCAATTTTTTAAATTGGTTGATCGATAAAATTGTATTTCATTTCCTGCCGCCATGGTTAAGATCCACTGTTTGGAAGCTTTGTGCCACATCACTTTTGGATCGCGGAAATCTTTATACCCCGGATTTTTGATCACGGGGTTATGGGCATATTTTTTCCAGGTTCTTCCTTTATCGAGACTGTAAGCAATGCCTTGTGTTTGAAAATCTAACTTTCCATTTTTTTCTCCGGTCATGTTATGATAGGTATAGATAGCAACCAAAGGCGATTCTGCTCCTTCCTGAAAGCCACTGCTGTTATTTTTATCTACCACTACGCTGCCTGAAAAAATATAACCCAAAGAGTCCGGGTATAGTGCAATGGGCAGGTGCTGCCAATGAATGAGGTCTTTGCTGATGGCATGCCCCCAATGCATCGGTCCCCAAACAGTACTGTCAGGATAATATTGGTAAAATAGGTGGTATTCACCTTTATAATAAACCATACCATTCGGATCGTTCATCCAATGGGCAGGAGGGGAGAAATGGAATTGGGGGCGGTGTTTTTCGGTATAAGCTTTGTTTTGACTAAATATAGCTGTTACTGATAGCAACAGAAAACTAAGGCAAACAATAACGGTTTTCATGATCGGTCAATGCTTGGTGATACAGAAGGAACTTCATTTATCTGCTAACAATTTAGTGATTAATGATGATTCATTGTATGGCAAGGCCATGATTCCTGTCAGAATATTTCTCTGAGCGGGTTGGAAGGGATGATGATGGTTTCGGTTTTTCTTTCTTTCTTTTTATGGAGTAACCCCATAAGGTTACTAGCAATAAAGCCAAGTGTTCCGGCATTTTGTGCAACAGTATTGGAAACTTTCATTTGCAAAAGGGCTCCCAACAGCACTTTAATTGGATTATGGGTAGTACCTACAATCAATGCCTTGGAAAGAACACCGGCTGTTAACCCCATTACTGTTCCCAACAGATCGTCTTTAACTGGTGGTGAAAAGACAATTTCCTTAAAGGATCTTTTTAAGAGTTGCCATGGGTGTAGGCTGTTCCTAACAACCAGTATTTGCTCATTGAGCAGGGCCCATTCGTAAACTTTTTTATTTTCAACCATCGCGATGGCCTTTTTTAAATCGGTTAAGGTATTTATCTTTTGCATATTGTTTTAGTTAAGCAAGAGCCTGATGATCGAATTGATGACACGGGCTTTGATGCTGGGTTGCATAAAATACAGGATAATAGTAACGGCGGCATAAAATCCGGCAACCGCCAGGAAACCGTTATATGATTTCCCCATCAGATCTCCCAACCAAAGTGCAATGGCAATATTGAGTGTGAGAAGGAAAATGACCAATGTCAATATAAAGCATAGGCGAGAGATCAATGTAGACAGAATATTAGCAGCCTTATCTATGGATTGTAACTTAATTAGTTCCAGACTTGTTTTGCCATAATCTTTAACTCGTTCTAAAAGAGGTTCAATTAAGTTTGTGTTTGCTTCCATATCATCAATTTTAAGATAACAGATAACAGCCGGAATTAAGTATCCCGGCTGTTTGTTCTTCTTAGGGGTTTAATTTGTATGAGGATCAGTCTATCTCAAACTTTTCTGCTTTTGCAATGCCGTCTCCCATAAACACATTGGCTTTATTTTTCACAGTTTCCATTTCTCTTTTTACTTCATCAAGAAATAACTGGAATTTATCTTTTAAGGCATCTGTCAGATCATCACTTTTGGCAAGGATCTTTTTACGGGTCTCACTGCCTTTATCCGGCGCCATCAGAATACCCAGTGCACCACCTACTGCTGCGCCGAGTAATAAAGCGCCTATTATTTTTATGCTGTCGTTTGAGTTTGTCATAATATTTATGTTTAAGTCTATTTTACGTTTTTAACACCAAAGTTTTTGAATGCTTTACCCAGATCATCCATATCGTGACTGAATTCTGCTTTGAATTTTGACCAATTGTCTTTTCCGTTTTCTTTGTAATCATCCATTTTTTTCTTCATGTCTGTATTCTTCTTCTCCAGCTCAACAATCTTTATTTTGTAATCAGCTTTGGCCGTGGCTTTTTGATCTGCTATCCGTGCATTGAATTCGGCAATGCTTTTATTGTTTGCTGCAATCCTTTCATCATTTTCTTTTTTGAATTTAGCCATATCGGCCATGTATTCTTTATTAGCGCTGTCCAATTCGTTATTAGCCTTAACAACATTATTTTCAGCTTTCTCTACTTTTTCAGCCGGAGTACTGCAACTGACGAATACGGCACCTGATAGCAATGTGCAGGCAGCAAAAATGGTGATGGATCTTTTCATGGTATTTGATTTAAGAAAGTTGAGTGATTAAAATTGTCTTAGGTAGTTTTCAACTGTTCATCAGCCGGGGTTTCTTGCTTTTGTAATACAAAGTTGACTATTGCCACTTTGTTAACTGTTACATGATGAATAGGATAAGTTATAAGATTCACACATTAACCTGGCTGGCTTTTGCTCTCGGGTATGGCAATGATATTTCCCAGTACATGAATGACAGGCATATCCATCTGAATTTTTTCTACAGTTAGTTTTGCCATCAGATAACTTACTGTTGATTCGGCTCCCTGGTTCAGATTTACGCTCTTTTCTTCCAACCCGTCGTAACAACCGCCTGTACACGGATTGTAAATTACCTGTTGCAGATGATTATCGCCCAGGAACCAGTTGAATCCATTCTTCATTTTTAAGAGGTAATCTTCATTTTTATACACCTGGTAGAATTTCCCTAAGGCAATAATCGTATAAGCAACGTCAATAGGTTGTTCCCCGCCAATTACCGGTTCTGTAGGTTCCTTTCCTTTGGATAACCAGTTTTTATTGGATATCACCTTAATATGGTTTCGTATAAAAGTCTTGGATAGCAAAAAATCAAATGCTGTTTTAGCAATCTCTTTATAGACCGGTTCTCCCGTGGCCAGCCAGGCACAAAGCATGGCTTCCGGGAGAAGACTGTTGGCATAGGTTAGATATGCTTCGAACCATTGCCATGTATTATCTGCTTCGTGCCGGTACATCTGAACAAGCCTGTTAGCCAGTTTGCGGATCAGGTATGTATTAAGGGTAGAAGGCTTGCTTGTATTACAATAATAAAGACCTTTAATGATAAATGCCATTGCACGGGTTGAATGCATCCCATTGGTATTTAATAATGCACTAAATAAAATTGATGTGGCCTTTTCTGTGTATGAATGAGGTAACAAGGAATCAATGGAAATGAGATAGCCAATGGCCCAGATAGCACGGCCATTTGCATCTTCAAGGTTGGTTTCTTTGTTTTGCTCAGTAAACTCTTTCAACTCATTTACATAATTGAGGAACCGGCCATCGGGTAACTGGCAAAATTTGATAAAATTCAGATAAATGTCAATATAAGCAAGGTCATGGCTGTCTGATGTTAATTCATAATGCTGACATATGGCAATAAGCGCTCTTGCATTGTCATCCAGTGTATACCCTGAATGGATATCCGGCTGGTTGATTTTAGAGAATTGGATCATTCCAAAACGGGTAGTTAGTTTTTTGATATGATCCAGGTTTACCGGGGGAATATTGTACTCAACTAAAAGTTTGTGCTGGCTTAGCTGATCAAATAGTTTTAAATGGGAAATCGCTGAATTTTCCCAGGCTGTGGATGCCATACTATGCAATCCATTTAAGCTAATATTTTTTCTGTGATTTTCATCCATTAATAAACCAGTTACGGCTTCGCCAATTTGCTTTGTATTCTCAAATGCTACAATAATCCCGGAATCATTCAGCAATACCTCGCGTGCATGTGGAATAGGTGTAGAAATAACCGGGCAGCCACAGCTAATGGCATATGAAAATGTTCCGCTTACTGCCTGGTTAGGATCTTTGGAGGTGAATAAATAAATATCTGTCAGTTGCAGGTATTCCAATAACTCTGGTAAGGGTAAAAAATGATTGATGAAGCGTACATGTTCCTGTATATTTAATTCAAAAACGGTGGCTTCCAGCATACGGCGGTATGTTTCACCTTCTGATTTTACTACGGATGGATGTGTTTTTCCGATGATCAGGAAAAGCACATCCGGTTCTGCTGATATAATAGCAGGTAATGCCTGTATAGTTGTTTCAATACTTTTTCCTGAACTAAGCAGGCCAAATGTGGATAATATTTTTCTGCCGGATAAATGATATTTTTTCTTCAGCATCTCTTTATCCAGGTGTTGTACCAGATGGGTACCATGAGGGATTATGGTTAATTTTTCTTTTTTGATCTCATAATCATCAGTAAGTATTTTTGCAGAAGTATTTGTCATTACGATAACTGCTGCCGAAATATCGGCTATCTGTTGTACACTTTCTTTTACTATTTTATTGGGTGCAGGCAGTACGGTATGGAATACAGTAATAATGGGTTTATTAATGGTTTCGAGTAGTTGCTGGAATGCGGTTGTTACTGTTTTATATAAGCCAAATTCATGCTGAATCATTACAAGACATATATCCGGGCTTGTATTGATCGTGTCGGCCAGTTTGATGAATGATTCTTCACTGTCGGTATTCAGCTTGTATTTTACTTCCTCAGCATACACAAATCTTTCCGAATTGGTTTCCAATGCACAGATTCTTATATTAAAGGAACGGTTAAATTTATAATTCAATGCGCTCACCAGGTCCTGCGAGTATGTGGCAATACCACATTCTCTTGGCGGGTAAGAAGTAATAAACAGTATCTCTGGCAATGCGTGTGCTGTTTCCTCAACAAGATCCCTGGCTCTGAAAAGGTATTGTACATTCTTCTCAATACTTTCATTGTTTACATCTAATATATTGAGGTCAGTTATCATGGTTGGGTCGGTTTAGCAGTAACTCCTTTAATAATCCGGTTAAACTCAATGAAGCACATGCGATCCTTTCATCTGCTGCACCATAGTATATGTATAAAGTATCTTCAAACAATGCGGTACCGGTAGGAAAGCAGACATTATTTACTTCGCCTCTTAATTCCCAGTGGTATGCCGGTTTAAACAATGGATAGGGCAGACGTGAAATTTCTTTCCGTGGATCTTCAAGATCAAGTAATGCTGCGCAGGCTGAATACACGTATCCTTTAATGGTATCGCAAACTCCATGATAGATGAGTATCCATCCGTGTTCGGTTTCAATGGGCGGGCATCCGCCGCCGATATAACTCACTTCATGATCATACTTTGGTGAAAGGGCTATATGTTTTTTGAATTGCAGGAAATAGGTTTGCCAGAATAGATCAGTTAATTCTTCTACCTCATATATAAAAGTGATTTGTATATCTGGTTTTATCCGGTGAAGAAAACAGAGTTTCCCTTGTATCCTTCTTGGGAAGAAGATCATATTCTTATCCCATAGATATAATTTTCTCCCTTCTGTAAACAGCATACGGTTTCGCTCATTATAACGCAGGTATTTTTCATTTAAAGTACCCGAAATAGAAGCCAGGTAGTTGAACTCAGGATAAGGTACGCGTGGAGAGATCAGACCCCGTTTATCAAAGTGCACCAGGTCTTTGGATACTGCTAAAGCTGCCAGTGCAGTAATGCCATCATAAGCTGTATAGGTTAAATAATACAGGTCGTCAATTTTAACGATTCTTGGGTCCTCCAGTCCATGACTCTCATACTCGAAATCAGGAACCAGTAAAGGTTTTTCGTCGCGGGCATCAATGGTTAGCGGGCCTTTTAACCTGCAGTAACCTATGGTTGAATGATTACCGGTGCTTACGGCCCTGTAAAATAAATGAACATAGTCACCATCTCTGATGGCAGCTGGATTTAATACTCCGGTATTTTCAAAATCAAGATCGGTTTTATTAAGCAGGATACCAATTTTTGTAATTTCTATCATGATCGGTTTTTTGAATCAGTTTTCTTACAATATATAAACACAGCATGCGCCGGATCATTCAGAATTCTATTCTTAGGAAGCACCGTTATACCTGATTCTGAAACGGCCTACTATTTTTTGCAGATTTCAAATTTGCTATGTTGACAATTTATAGATAGTGCTCTATATACTGCATCGATGCTTATTTTAATGAAGTAACTGTGATGCAGCATGTGGGTCAAGTACAAAACAATCCATAAAACATAATTACTTCAGTTAGTAGCATATTCTTTATGTCACAATTAAATGCTGTTATACCATTGTTTTCAAAATTTTCCGTTTATGTTCCGATACAAGAAAGAGTAGTTGGGAAGCAGAAAGAAAATAGTTGAAGTGCATTCTCCGGATAATTGGTCATGTTGCCTTAACGCTATGTAAAGTTGGCATTCGATTTTTAAAAAAGTA
The DNA here is from genome assembly GCA_964519475.1 of uncultured Sediminibacterium sp. GTDB lineage: Bacteria > Bacteroidota > Bacteroidia > Chitinophagales > Chitinophagaceae > Sediminibacterium. Next base: position 34,411 of record CAZFKE010000018.1, on the reverse strand, counting down.
TTATAACATGAGTTTGTATACTTACATGATTTACATATCGTCTACTCGCAAATCCTATCATCCACCATTATCTGCTTCAGGCAGGTGCAAAGGGTCATCTCCTATATTATCATGTTCATTTTCTTCCTCTCTACTATCCTGCATCTTATCCGTATCATTCATTTTTGGGCTGGGTATGTCAAGATAATCTTCAGATATGTCTTCCCGGAAAGCTTTTTCATTTTCAGAGCACTCTGGAATAGACATTTTCGATTTCATAATATTATTAGGGCCGATAGTGGTGTTTTCTTTGTCTTTCTGATAGATAGTATCCTTTACAGGATATAGGGGATAGCCCTGTGGATTTGTTTCCGTAAGTTGAATAGCCCTGAGTGCGGGCATATTTTTGTTAGTCTCTTCGTTTGGCATATATGGTGTTTTAAAACCATGAAGTTGCGTTCCTTATGCCGGGTGGCTATTACATCATTCCGATAAAATATTACGCTTATTACATATTAAGGCGTTGTACGATTAGAAATCAATCACTCGCCTATTCGAGATCGCTGGTCGCTTTCGGCCGTTAGGCCCATACTTGTTGCCAGGCTGTTTTTACTTAGAACAAAATAGGCCTGTCCACAGGTACTGATTAGCAATCATTCATCAAAACCATAATCACAATCATTTTGTATTTTCAAAAGCAGATACTTAATGAAGTATCTAGTAGTACAACACGTTACATATTATTATTTTCCTTTCTTGTTGTCGATCACTAAAACAACAATTCCGCCAACCAATAATACCGCTCCAACAATAGGCGACCATTGAACAGGATGATTCTTTTGAGCATTGACCTGTATAGGACCCAGGTCAACTACTTTTTCTGTAGTTACATAATTGAATCCGGTATAAATGATCATGACGAGGCCAAGAATGGCAAGTGTAAACCCGAGAATTTTCATAAAGTATGTTTAAATAGTATTGGATTAATTATTGTCTTTCGAGTTTTTTTTCTTCGGAGCTTCCTGTTTCTTTAATTCCTCTTCTTTTTTTAAGGCTTCCTGCTTTTTAGCTGCTTCTCTTTTCTTTTTATTGAAGAAACCTTTCAGCAGAAAATTGCTTTTGGCTGCTTCCATATTATCGCTTAGGCCTTTCGTGCCGGTTTGCAGATTGGTCATGGTGGCATCCAGTGATTTGCCGAATTTTTCATCGGTCATCAGTTTGGATAAAGCGCCTTTGCCATTATTCAATTTATAGGTAAACTCTGCGAGTTGATTAGTGATGATGTCTATATTATCCACACTGTTTTTTACACTAAGCATGATATTATCCATTTCTATCGGATCTTTTGCCATAAGGATGCTATTATCTTTCACAATGGGTTTTGTACTGCTGCCGGGAGAGATAGACACTACTTTATCACCCATCAGCCCATCAGAACTGATACCTGTGCGTGCATCGGATTTTAAAAATTTCTGTACATCCTTCTTAATTACCAGATTTACCATCACGGTAGTATCGTTTATCAATGTAATATCATCTACGGTACCTATGTTAATGCCCGAGAAACGTACATTATTGCCCACTTTCAAACCGCTTACCGTTGTGAATTGCGACCGTAGTATAAAGGTTGAACCAAATAAGTTTTTCTGTTTGCCAATCAGATAGACGATCGTTATAAAGATGGCGAGGCCCAGCACTACAAACATGCCCAGTTTCCACGTATTGCCCGATTCTTTTTTCATAATATTTTTTTTAAGTGAATGATCAAACAAAAAAAGCACTTACTCCCTTGTCTTCGCTTTTTTCCAATTCCGTATAACTGCCTTCCGCACAGATCACACCGTCTTTTAAAACCAGAAGTCTGTCGCCGGTTAATTTGGCACAGGCCATATCGTGTGTAATGATGATAGAACTTGTTTTATTTTTTTTCTGGATCGTTAATATCAGTTCACTGATTTCTCTTGAAGTAATAGAATCCAGTCCTGTGGTCGGTTCGTCATACAAAATGATTTCCGGTTTTAAAATCAGTGTTCGTGCAAGGCCTATCCGCTTACGCATGCCTCCTGATAATTCGGAAGGCATTTTATCAATAGCTTCGGCAAGGCCTACATTTTGCAGCTCTTCTTCAATGGCATGGTTAATGTCTTCCGTACTCAGTTCTTTGGAATGACGGGCTAATGGAAAAGCAAGGTTCTCCCTTACAGACATGGAATCATATAATGCAGAACTTTGAAAAAGAAACCCGATGCGTAACCTGATTGCGTTTAATTCCGTATTGCGTATCCCGGATAATAGTGTATCAAATACCTTAATCTCGCCTTTATCGGCTTCTACCAATCCTGCAACACATTTAATAATGACCGATTTACCTGATCCTGACCTGCCTAATAAAACAAGGTTTTCCGATTTGCGTACGGTAAGGTCAACCCCTTTTAATACATCATTGTTATCACCAAACGATTTGTATAAACCTTTGATATCGATAACCGTATTACTAGGGTTTGCCTGATCCGGATTTGTATCGTTTTTTTCAGTTGTCATTTAAAAGAATAAGTCGGTGATCTGAACAGCCAGCATATCAATAATAAAAATGGTTAAAGAAGCAACCACCACTGCAGAATTGGCGGCCTTACCCACACTTTCTGTTCCGTTTGCCGCGGTAAAGCCTTTGTAACAACCGATCAGGCCTATTGCAAATCCGAAGAAAAATGTTTTGATCGTTGCAGGAAGGATATCAATAAAACCCAGCGATTCAAATACTTTATCAACATAGCGGATGAAACCGATATCGCTGTGAATGTTCATACCAATATATCCGCCAGCCACACCTACCAGATCTGCAAAAAATACCAGTAGAGGTATCATTAAGGTAGTGGCCAATATTCTGGTAACAGCCAGGTATTTGTAAGGGTTGATGGCAGAAACTTCCATGGCATCAATCTGTTCAGTTACTTTCATAGAACCCAGCTCTGCCGCAATACCGGATGCGATATTACCGGCACAGATCAGTGCGGTGATCACGGGGGCTATTTCCCTGATGAGTGATAATCCAACCATACTGGGCAACCACGACTCAGCGCCAAAACCTGCAAGGGTAGGGCGTGACTGAAGTGTAAGCACCACTCCCATAATAAATCCTGTGATGGCAACCAATGGCAAGGATTGATAGCCTACGCGAGAACACTGCTTTATGAATTCCTTAAACTCATAAGGAGGCTTGAACAATTCTTTACAAAACTGCCAGGCAAACTTCGTGATGTTGCCAGCGTCTGTAAATAGGTTAGTTTGCGTATTTGTCAATTTCAGATGGGCTTTTTGTGTTCATCATTATTTTTATTGAATGCTTCCGGTGAAATCGTATCTATAATTTCCGCCAGTTCTGCATACTCTTTCGTTAGTTCAGTGATTTCTGCTTCTGTTTTCTGCTCTACATTGATCACTGAATTATTAGCCGGCTCATGCGATGCCACCAATTCATTTACTTTTAAATGCAGCGATGCAGAAAAACGGTTAAATGATTTCTGTATAATGAAGAGGCTAAGGAAGGTTACACCCAATATCAGGTCTCCGATCATATGGTGTATATCCTGCGTATAAAACATCCGGTTAGTGATCCAGAAAATCACGGTTAACAACGCAAGAATAAAAGTGACCGAATTGCCCAGGATAAACGTAGCAAAAGAAGTTAGTTTTTCAAACCCCATTTCTGTATTCCTGTATAGCTTATTCATTACCTGACAAAGTTGGGGTGCTTTGGCTGGCTATCTATTACAGAACAAGGGCAATAAGTTACATGATTCACTTATTGCCCTTGGAATAGTATGATTAATAGATGAATCAGCTTACTTCTTCATAACCACTCTTAATGATGGTAGATAACATTTTAAACCTGACGTTAGCATTAATTGAGTTGCGCGAATGAGCAGGAATGATGATTGAGTGGCCGGTTTCCAGTAAATGGCTATGACCATTGATCACAATTTCAGCCTGCCCATCGATGATCTGTATAAAAGTATCGAAGGGAGAGATCCTTTCAGAAAATGTTTCTCCTGAATCAAAAGAAACCGCACTTACATTGCCGGTTGTTTTTTTAATGATGGTTTTGATTAAAACAGAATTAGGAATGTATTCCAGTATTTCAACAATAATAAATGCTTTCGATTTTTCAAATTCCTGATTTTCCAAGATAAGTGTAATTAAGTTTAAACGAATAGATAATGAAGGTAATTAAACAGTGGTAGCTTTTCTATCCCCTTTTTTCAAATGTAGGCTTAATATCCCTTAATTACCTATGCTTTTTTTTTGATATCTGTCTATGCTTTTATTATTTTGAGAAATATTCCTTTACAAATGCATGCTGCTGGTTTTCCGACATTTTATCGGTTTGTTTCATCTCTATCTTAACATTGTTGAAAGTATGGTTGGCCTTTAGGATATTATACAGTTCTTTTTTAGCATCGGTAGGCCCGAACAGGATAACATGCGTATAATGTTCAATAATGGTTACCAATTTGCGATAAAAGTCCCATTGCTCATCCTGCTCTTTGTGATGCATCTTCTTTTCGCCTTTCAGAAGGCTATCTTCTGTTTGTTCATTTCTAAGCGCTGATTTGGTGATTTTTGTTCCGGTAGGGTCAGCAGTAAATGGTATGATATATGCATTTGCATGATCCATCCAGATGCCCAGGCAGCTTGTTTTCGTCATAGTATATTCATATCTCTTTACATGAGATAGAATAGTAAAGTTCCTGAAAGGGCATTTTAATATATTACATGTTCATGATATTATCTTACAGATATCACATGTTTTCCAGGTTCTGTTTCCGCTTTTGTTGCATTTGTTTAAAAAAGGATGGAGACAACCCGGTTGCTTTTTTAAACTGATTAGACAAGTGTGCCACACTGCTGTAATGCATGAGGTAGGCTATCTCTGTAAGATTCAATTCATCATATAGTAACAACTCTTTTACCCTTTCAATTTTATGAATGATAATGAATTGCTGAATCGTAATCCCTTTTACTTCAGAAAATAAATTGGAGAGATAAGTATAGTCGTAGTGCAGCTTTTCGCTGATATAGACCGAATAATTCACATCGGGTAATTCATCTGTATAATGGATCATTTCAATGATCACATTTTTTATTCTGTCTATCAGGATACTCTTCTTATCATCCAGTAATTCCAGGCCGGATATAGACAGGTTTTCTTTCAACTGGTCATGCTGTGCCTGTGTAATATCTTCAAGTATTTCCACCACGCCAAGGTCTACAATCACATAGTGAAGTCCGAGTTTTAACAACTCTTCCTTCACCATCATCTTACAGCGTAGGCTTACCATATATTTTATATATAGTTTCATTGCGTGTGTTTTGGCGGCAAGCCAATGAAAGAAAGGGCAGGGATCTAGTTAGGCGTATGGGCTTTTATAGCAGAAATACATGCTGTTCTTTTGCTGCTTTGAATAGCAGTGTGAGGTGAGCAATTACCTGCAGCTCAAAAACTTACTAAAAATCAGGTGCCTGTTTAGTGGTACATCTTTCTGGTTCTTTCCATCAGCTTTTCTGCCTGTAGACTAAGCAGTCTGTCCTGTAGTATGACGTTAGATTGTCATTTGCAGTAAACAAAGGGTGTTAAATAGATCTTGTTCCTTATTTTAATAAAGTTTTTATACAAAATTTCAATAATTCACCCATGTTTTAACATACTAAAGGTCAGAAAAAATAGAATGAGAACCTATTAATTCTCTGCTACATTTTACCTGATTTGGCTTACGGATATGTATTTACCACAAGGGTGTAGTTTTTTGGGTATACGTATGTAACAAAATATGGCTCATGTTTAACATGAGCCATATTTTGTTATACATTAAGAATGATATAACTATTTAACAGGTATGATATCAATTATCACTGCCCTGTTGTAAAAACGGCCTTCCGGTAAATTGTTTTCAAAAGGTGCCAAGGCAATATCTTCTCCAAAGCCATAACTTTCAAATTTCACCCCTTTCTTGCCTGCATTCTTTAAAGCACGCTCAAGGATCTGCTGGCCATCTTTCGCCCTTTCTACAGATAAATTGTAATTGTGTTTTTCTTCTCCAATAATATCTGTATGGCCATGAATGATCACGGTGCTGTTCTCAGCGATTAGTGGCGCTACAATTTCTGTCAGGAATTTTTCGTAAGCTTCTTTTGTTTTTGATTTATCAAAATCATACAACACACTGTAACGAAGGCCTTCCTGTTTGGTATCCTCTCCTTTTATCAGGCTAACAGAACTTTCTTTTCTTACAGAATGGCCTGTCTTGGTTTGGCCGGTCATAACCACTTTATAATTGCCTTGTGTATTACTACCCAAAACTGTTTTGCCGGGTACAGAAGCCTGGTCCTGGTAAAAAGGGCCATAGTGCTGAACAGTTCCCTGGTCATCAGTCATGTCAACATTCCATGACTCAAGCAATACATTTGCACCCTCGTTGGTAAAGATCACATGACTATCCAATGGATCTTCCTGGAAAGCATAGATTTGAACAGGCTTCATGTAATCTGAGGTTGCACCACCTACCTGTAACATCAGTTCGGGAGAATTACTTGTAATATCAACCCTTCTGTCACCTTCGCGCAAGAGGTCAAGTTCTTTGGTACCACCGGGTTGTTCTGAAGGAATCAAAGGTTTATCCCTGCCTTCTGTACTGATCCTGGCTGCATCAATACCAAAGTTGGCCACTAAATAATGTTTGATGGTTTCTGCCATTACTTTGCCCTGTGCCGGGTCTTTATCTGATGCACCCACCAGGGTAATACTACTTTGCGGGTTGGCACGCATCCGATCACCAATAATATTTAAGATATTATGATAGACTGCCATCTGCCTGGCAGAACGGCCTTTACTTAAATCATTCGGTTGTGCTTCCTGTAATTTTTCTTCTTTGAAAGAACTAGCCTGTGATTGGCTTAACAGTACATAACGCGCTGGTATCTCTGTTGAACCCATATCAAAAAATACAGATTTACGGATAGGGAAAGTTTCTTTCACCTGACGTGTGGTAGGAATTGCTTTTGGCCCGCGAACAGAGAATGCGACTTCTTTTTCTACAACAGGTGCAGCCGTTACGATATTATTGGTAATGGTTACGGTATCTGTTTTTCTTTCAGTGGCGGCTCTTCTTTTTGTGCCAAACTTAAGTGCAATACCGGCACGCACTGTATAAATAGACCATGATTCTACTTTGCGTGGGCTGTTACCCAGATCGGTTTGAAAAGAAGCGAAGGGTGAAAGGGTCATCTGTGTTTCGCTTGCCGGTTCAGACAAAGGAATATCAATGCCCAGTCCTACCTGTGCCGATAAAACGGTTTTGCGGAGATCACTCCAGTCTGCCTTGGTATCCGGCTGCTTTAACTGTGTATAGGCAAAGGTTTTGGTTACGTTGAAGCCGAGGGTAGGGCCTGCAAAAATGTAAAAAGCAGATTTGAATGGTGCTACACGTAAACTGGGTTCAATAGCCACATAACCGATATTGGTGGTTAAGTTAGCCGGGCAATTACAGGGTGCAATTACCTCTTCAAATTGTCCACCGCGGTTATCATAGGCTACATTGAGCATGCCACCCCATACTTTACCGGGACGGTATTCCATTAAAAGAGAAGCATAGGGTTTAATGCCTTTTCCTTTATGAAAGGCGGTTGGTACGGTAAGGGTTTCATTCAATACCTGCGTTGTTCCGCGAAAGGTATTGAAGTTAGCAGCGGCCGATGCACCAAACCACCAAACGGGCTGTGTACGCGTTACTGCCTGTGTTTGGCCCGTAAGGCCTGCAAAAACCAACACCAGTAAGATGGATGCGAATTTTAGTTTTGTTGTATAAGATTGTAACATATAGGTCTTTTTTTAAAATGAAAGCGGTTGTTTAGTTAGCATGTATCCTGCCCGAAAGCAGGATACATGCTTTATTAAGTTTATTGGTTATTGATGGTTGTTTTTACCATAGTAACAGAAGATACCAATGAAAGTGCCCTGCCATTAAGTATACACTGAACACCGGTAACTGCTATCGTAGGATTAGAAAAGGTAACGCCTGAGTTAGCAATAATCGTTCCTACCATGGTTCCGCCACCGCCATAGTTAATGACTGCTGTACTTCCTACATACCAGAATACATTTTTAGCTAAAGCGCCTCCTATCAGATTGATGCTTCTGGCGCTCGAAGGGGTACCTACCGTTAAACTGGATGGAGCCTGGAATATCCATACCGCATTAGGATCGCCTTTTGCATCCAGGGTAAGGTCTAACAGAGATATCTTGAAACTACCCGCTGCCGCTTTATAAGTACCGGGTGCCAATACCAATCCACCTAATTCACCTGCGCCGGGATCAGTGCCACCGGGTTTAGAAGCAGGCGAGATACTGATATAGGCTGCTTGCGCATCAGCAAGACCCTGATCTGCAATCTGCTTGGTTACTGCGTTTCCGCCGTAAGGACCGCCAGCTGCAAATATTACGGGTGGAGGGGCATCTGTGTATATCCTCAGTTTCACATCACCGATATTCAATGGTGTTTCTGTGTATTTGTCTCCTGTTTGATCATGAAATCCGGTTATTAAGGTAGAAGCAGCGGTTGTGCCAATGCTTCCGTTATTGATCACGGTGGTGGTACCCTGATTGGTTATTCCTGCATTACCGCCGAAGGCACCAAAATTAGCTGCGGTGCCTAAGTTTACTACCGGAACTACGGCTGTAAAATTGGCTGTGATGCTCTTGTTTGCATTCATGACAATCGTTAATGGATTGGCAGTGCCCGTAGCATCTCCAGACCATGAAGTGAATGTATAACCTGCATTAGGTGTGGCGGTAAGTATTACACTTGTTCCGCTATCGTAAGATGCCTGGTCAGGATTCTTGGTAACACTTCCCCCCGCTGAAGGGTTGATGAGAAGCGTTAAACCATAACTGTTCAATTTAAAGTTGGCAACCAGTGACCGGTTACTTGTCATAGAGATCTGGTAAGCCGCGCTTGTTGATAAGATCGTCCCATTCTCTGTCCAGTTAGTAAATGTATACCCGGTATTTGGCAAGGCAGTAAGCAACACCTGTGTTCCATGGTTATACTTTAACTGATCAGGATTTCTGGTAATGGTTCCGCCTGCAAGCGGGTTGGAACTGGTGGTTAATGTATAACTGTTGATCACAAAATTGGCAACCAATGTTCTGTTACCGGTTATCACAAAAGTATACGATGGGCTATTTGATACAACGGTTGTTCCTTCTGTCCAGTTAACAAATGTATAGCCTGTATTCGGCGAAGCGTTGATGGTAACCGAAGCGCCGGATGTATATGAGCCCGATCCGCTGTTGGTTCCGCCTGCTGCCGGATTGGAAGAAAGGATAACGGCAAATTGTAAAGCCGGTACAAGACTGAAATTGGCTACAAACGTTCTGTTGGCAGTTAAGACAAATTGAAAACTCGAACTCGTAGACACCACTGTTCCGTTTTCAGTCCAGTTAACAAAAGTATATCCCGGGTTAGGTGATTCGATAATGGTCACATTGGTACCAACATCATAAGAACCGCTTCCAAATGTTGATCCTCCTGCAATAGGGTTGGATGATGTTACCACGGCAAACTTAGCCGGTGGTATGATGGTGAAATTGGCGATTAATGCCCGGTTGCCATTCATTTTAAACTGGTAACTCGGACTGGTTGATACGCTGGTGGTTGAACCACTGTCGGTCCAGTTGGTAAAGGTATACCCGGTTTTAGGCGTGGCTGCTACGGTTACCGTAGAACCCTGGGCAAACGTGCCTGCTCCGATAACCGTTCCACCTGCAGGCAGATTAACGGCAACGGTAACCTGTGGTATGGTTGTAAACGTCCATACATAATCGCTAACCATCGCTGTTTTAAATTTATCGGTAGCAGCGGTTGTAATGGTGCCTGTATATACGGTGAATGGCAACAAAGCCACATCAGGTTTAAACGTAAAAGATGCCCCATTGGTAGTGGATGCAACGGTTCCGGAAATGATCTGGGTACCTTGCTTCAATACAAATGAAGCAGCATTGATCGATGCGGGATTCATATCCGTATTAAAGTTGGCAGTAATGATCTTGTTAAGGGCCACGTCAACGGCTTTATCTGAAGGATCGGTGCTAACGACTACCGGACAAACACCGACGATACCTGTTTCTTCAGTAACTTTTTTACAGCTTGCTGCAACAATAATCAGCAGTAATGCTATCAGCCATTTGTTGGTGAGCAGCGCTGAAAAGCTTCTGCTTACCTGCAAACAGGCTGTTTCAATGGAATAAGACTTTCTTTTCATAAATAGAGATTAGATTGTAAGTGAAAACACCGAAAGACAGAGATAAATGACAGCTGTCACTATTTTATTTCACGGTTGTATGAATGATTTTTTATACTCACAAACCTATGTTAATATGCTGGGGGTAGTGTTACATGAAAAGGAGTGATTCTTACATCATTCACTTATTTGGGAACGCTGTTTTTTGTTATGGGTATATTGTATATAAATACAATAGCCTGTCTTATCGTAACTGCAAATGGGTGTATGTGCAGAATATTTTTGTGTATCGTAGCTGATTTTCTTTTCGTTGAAAAAAATGTGGGAAAGAGAATATAGGGATGGGCAATGCAGTACTTAGGTGTCCCGGCGGGATATCTAAATAATGAGTCTGCTCTGTAAATCACTCTGTTATTGAAACAGAAGATAATAAGATCATTTAAGCTGAGTTATCCCTGACATTTTATAAAATACAGGTAACAAATTCATTTCATTCAATAGGCGTTAGTGCACATTAGGGAAGATACCTCTCTTTGATAATCATTAAATGATGTTTGTGGTGCCCGTACAAATGATTCACCAATAACCTGCAGGATAAAGGGTATCCGTTTGCATTTCCTTCACGGTTCAGTGCTTCTTCAGAAAGGCTTTGAATAAAAGCAATACTGGCGCTGCGGGCAGCCGATAATTCTGTAAGAATATCTTCCAGCGTTCTGTTGACGGCATGTGCATTTTCTACAAACAGGTTCTCATCAAAACCCGGCAGATTAGTGGTATCGCCCCGTCCCATACGCATGGCGCGGTAGATGATCACTCTTTCACAGTCGGATAAATGAACCAGGATATCCTTGATTGTCCATTTACCATCGGCATAACGATAGTGCAGTTTTTCTGCTGACATTGAGCGGGCCAACTGCAGCGTTTCTGTCAGAATAGCCTGCAAATGCAGCAAGAGTTGGCCGTCATCCGGCACTTTGGAAATATAGGATGCATAAAAGGAAGGAATACCGGTAAGCGGTTTTTGAATAAACGCGGGCATAAAATAAAATTTAATAAGCTAGTGTTTAATATACTGCGTTATTAAAACTAGCTTATATAGGTTATGAGGCAAATGAGTTTTTTACCAAAATGAAACCCATAACAGCACCGATGCTTTTATGCAGCAAACCCATATTCTGAAAGCCCTGAACAAATGTGCAGGCTGATCAATAATATTTGCACATCTGTGGCAGGATTGTAATAATAGTCAAGTATTGCTCTTTGGCGTGATCATTTTATAATAAGACGTATAAGATACGATCAGCAAAGCGAGAAATATCAAGGGAAATGCAGCAAAGCCGCCAAATCCATCCACAAATACATAACTAATGGAGGCAAAAATAAAATCAAAGGTAAAACCTGCATAGGCCCATTCTTTTATACGTGCAGGAAATTTGGGTACGATCAGGATAAGCGTACCGCAAACTTTGAATACGGCAAGTACAGACCCAAAATAAATGGGATAGCCCAGGTGGCGCATACCTTCTTTAGCCATTTCTGTTTGAAAAGTAAAAGCCGGTATAACGCCTTCAAACAGGAATATAATAATGGTAGATACCCAAAAAAGTATCTTGGTTGTTTTGGAAGCATTCATAACAGTTGGGTTGGTTAAAATAAATATACGGTATAAAAATTATTTTTCCTTTTAGCTGTTGTCAACTAGTAACCGTTTTTCACTTTCTTATATTTTTCAACAATAATATGGTCGATGCCCAGGCTGTCAATTTTCTCAACACCTTTCTGTATTAAGGTATCGCCGGATAAACGAATGGTAAAGCGGAATGTATGGTTCTCCCATCTTGGGTCCACAAAATATTCAAGGTTCTCGGTGTACACACTATCCAGTAACGTATAGGATCCGCCGCCTGCACTAAATTGATTGCCGGCAGAATCTTTCCCTCCACCAATTGCATGGCTGAAAAAAGCAAAATGGGTAGGGTTAATGATTTTGATCATCCTTGTGTTAGGATGCAAAGTAGAAACGGTCATCTCTTTCTCGGTTGAAGTAGCAGCCACCAATTCCCATGTGCCGATGATGGGAGACCTGTTTTGTTTAGGCTCATTGTTACAGGAACATACAATAGAGATGATGATAAGGGAAAGAAAATATTTCATATAATATTACATAAAGATTACATCCTATACGCTGCTTATCCCTACCGCTGCATTTTGTAAAACACTGCATAATCGCAAAATGTTAATAGGCGCAACCCATGCCAGCCGCAGAGAACATGAGGCAACGGCGTCTTCCACAAAAAAAATGGCCGACTTTGTTGCCTCCAAACTATTTCTTCTGTTCCTTCTTCACGCTTTCCAGATAATCCGCGCTCTTTCCTTTTGGAATGCTCAACGATTTCCATTGTGTATTCTTCACTAATCTTCCCAGGTAAACAATCTGTCCAACATGGTAAGGGTAATGCGCAAGCTGGCGGAGTATGGCATCGTATACGCTGAGGGGTTCTGTACGGATAGTGATGGTTTTGCTAAGGTCTTCGGGTTGTAAACTTTCTAAGGCATCCAATAAACATTGCCAGCCATCATTCCAAAAAGAGATCATATCTGCCTTGCTGTACTGCATGATTTCAAACTCGGCATCCCGCCTGCGCCATTCTTTTTCGCCGTCTTCGGTCAAAAAATTTGTCCAGCGGCTAAGCATATTGCCATACATGTGCTGCACGATTATCGCAATACTGTTACTTTCAGAAGATGGCTGGAAGAAAAGATCTGCTTCTTCCAATTGCTCAAAAGTTTTATCACCAAGTTCTTTATAGTATTTGAAACGCTTGATGGAATCTTGTAAGAAACCTGTTTCGAATGTCATACCAATTCTTTTTGCAGATGAGATTTGAATAACCAATATTCCTTGTTCTTTAAAATCCCGCAACAGAATCATCTCCACGTTTATCTGCCACGGTTTCCCGCTTCCCATTACTCAAAAACCTGATCGCTTCTGTTCTTCCAATGCTGCCACGCTCAGTGATTTTGTAGCCCATGTCCTGTAATTGTTTTCTGGTATTGGCATCAAAATCTTTTTCAACGGTAACTACATCGGGCTGCCATTGGTGGTGGAATTTGGGTCTGTTCACAGCATCATCGGCGCTCATAGCAAAATCGATGATGTTCACGATAGCCTGATAAACAGAAGTGGGAATGGTTGTTCCGCCGGGTGTGCCAACCACCACATACGGTTTATTATTTTTCAGGATCAGGGTTGGCGTCATAGAACTCAGCATGCGTTTGCCGGGAACAATGGCATTGGCTTCACCACCCAATGCGCCATACATATTAGGTGCGCCGGGTTTTACGCTGAAATCATCCATTTCATTATTCATTAAAAATCCGGCGCCGCCTATAACGGTCCTGCTTCCGTATCCGCCATTTAAAGTTGTGGTAATGGAAACCATATTACCGGCGGCATCTACAATACTGATATGCGTGGTTTCTTCACTCTCTTTGATCACACCCGCTTTAATGGCTGAACTTGCACTTGGTTTTTCCGGGTTATAATCACTCATCCTTTGTGATAGGTAGGCTTCACTCATCAGGGTTTTTACGGGCACATGGTAAAAATCAGGATCGCCCATAAATTCAGCACGGTCGGCATAAGCGCGGCGTTCTGCCTCGATCATAAGTTGTACGCTTTTCAGCGATTGAAAACCATAAGACCCCATCGGATATTTTTCAATCATCTTCAACATCTGTGCAATCAGGATGCCCCCACTGCTTGGCGGCGCAAAACTGATGATCTGGTGGCCGCGGTATTCAAATTCCAATGGGTTGCGGAGTTTGGCGGTATAGTTTTTCAAATCATCCAGTGAAATGATCCCATTGCCGCGTTGCATTTCTTCTACAATCAGCCTGGCGGTCTCACCGGTATAAAATCCGGGGGCGCCTTCTTTCTGAATGCGTTTTAAAGTAGCAGCCAGTTCTTTCTGTATAAGTGTATCGCCTGCCTTCCACTTAGCTTCTTTAACGAAAGCAGTTGGTCTGGTACTGAATTTGACAAAAGACTCACGGGTTGCATTCAACCCGTTTGCTTCTGCTTCCGAGATCGCATAACCTTTCTCGGCAATATCAATAGCAGGTTGAATCAATTCTTTGATAGGTAGTTTCGCATAAGATAAAGTGGCAAATAATCCCGCAATGGTTCCGGGAATACCGGAGGCAAGATGGCCTGTTTGAGAAAGGGCCATCTGTGCATTACCGTTTTTATCAAGGTACATATCGCGCCCGGCTTTTTCAGGGGCAGCTTCACGGTAATCAATGCCAATCAATTCTCCGTCGGATTTCCTTCCCAATAAAAATCCACCGCCGCCAATATTACCGGCACCGGGATAAACCACGGCCAGTGTTAGTTGTGTGGCAATCGCCGCATCAAACGCATTACCGCCGCGCTGCATTATGGCCGCGCCAACCATACTCGCCAAAGGATGTGCGCTGCTCACGGAAGCCTTACTGAATTCGGCTTTTTTTACAATGGTATATTTATAAGGATTGATTTCTTTTCCGGGGCCCACGATCGACTTTACGGATTGTGCGGAAATAAGAAAAGGGGCGCAAAAGGCCAAAAGGAAGATGGTCGTTTTTCTCATGGCAGAAAATTACAGGTTTTTATAACAGGGTCACCGGATTTTCTAACCAGGGGTATAAAAAAATGGATGCCATTGAAGGGCTGTATTTTATTCTTCCCTACATTCACCACTCATTTTATTATTATATGAAGAAATTATTATTTGCATTCCTGTTTTTACTGGCAAGCACGGGGTTATTTGCACAAAACCTGCAAAGTCCCGAGCAGTATATGGGCTATAAGATCGGCACCCGATATACCCGCCATCATAAACTGGTGGAATATTTCAGGGCTGTAGCACAGGCAAAACCGGAAATGGTTAAGATAGAAAAATATGGAGAAACCCATGAGGGCCGCGAGCTGATACTGGCATTTATTGGCACGCCCGAAAATCTGAAAAACCTGGAAGCGATCCGTTTAAATAACCTGCGCCTGGCAGGGTTGTCGAAAGATAAATTGGCGCCAACTGCTGAAACGGCTCCGGCTATTGTTTGGCTGAGTTATAACGTGCATGGCAATGAAACCTCTTCTTCCGAAGCAGCCTTACTTACTTTATATGCATTGGTAGATCCCGATAATGCACAAACCAAAGAGTGGTTAAAGAACACAGTAGTTGTAATGGATCCTTGTATTAATCCCGATGGCCGCGACAGGTATGTGAACTGGTTCAATAGTATGGTAGGGAAAACCTATAATGCTGATCCATCATCAAGGGAACATGCAGAACCCTGGCCCGGCGGCAGAAGTAACCACTATAACTTTGACCTTAACCGCGACTGGGCCTGGCAAACACAGGTAGAAACCCAGCAGCGTTTAAAAAAATACAACCAGTGGATGCCACAGGTGCATGTAGATTTTCATGAGCAGGGTATTAATGGCCCTTATTATTTTGCCCCCGCTGCCGACCCGTACCATGAAGTCATTACACAATGGCAGAAAGATTTTCAGTTGATGATCGGTAAAAATAATGCGGCTTATTTTGATAAAAAAGGATGGCTGTTTTATACCAAAGAAAGATATGATCTTCTGTATCCGTCTTATGGAGATACGTATCCCATATATAATGGTGCGATTGGGATGACCTACGAACAGGCCGGCGGTGGCAGGGCTGGACTGGGTATTATTAAAGCCGATGAAGATACGTTAACACTGGTTGACCGCGCCACGCACCATTTTACAACGGGCTTATCAACCATTGAAACGGCTTCCCGTAACAAACAGAAAGTGATTGATGAGTTTAAAAAATATTTTGAAGACGGCCGCAGTGGAAAAATAGGTGAATACAAAACCTATGTGCTCACCACAAACGATGAGAATAAAATGAAATCAGTAATGGCATTGCTGGATCAGAATGGGATTATTTATGGGTCATTATCTGATAAAAACTTCCGCGGCTATAATTATTTTACCGGGAAAGATGATGCATTTGCAGATGAAGGGTTTCATTTGGCGGTAAGTGCTTATCAGCCAAGATCGGTAATGGCCAAGGTTTTGCTCGAGCCCAAAACGGTTGTTACGGATTCAAACACCTATGATATTACGGCATGGTCGGTTCCTTATGCATATGGTATAAAAGCCTATGCCGTAAAAGAAAAACTGGATATAACAGGTGATGTAAAGATGGGATCCGATATTGCGCCTGTGGGTTCTTCATATGGCGTTCTGATTCCTTATCGATCTTTGAATGCAGCCAAACTCGTTGGCTATTTATTAAAAAACGGCGTAAAAGTTCGCTTTTCCGAAAAACCCTTTACATACAATGGTAAAATGTATGAGAGGGGAACATTGATCATTATCAGAACCGGTAACCCCGCAAACTGGAATCAACTGGCAAACGATGCCTGCAAAAAATATAATATTCAGCCTGTTGCTGTTGAAACAGGCTTTATGGATAAAGGAACTGATTTCGGATCGCCTGATGTAAAAACGATCAATGCGGGATTAAAAGTAGCATTGATCAGCGGCGAACAGAGTTCTTCCTTAGGTTCTGGCGAGATCTGGCATTTCTTTGAACAACAACTTGATTATCCGGTAACACTTATCAATGCCGCAGACCTTGCAAGGGTTAACCTTAAGAGTTATCAGGTATTGATTGTGCCGGATGGCAACTACCGCAATCTTGGTGATAAACCTACCACTGATAAACTGAAAGATTTTGTAAGATCCGGCGGCAAGATCATTGCTATCGATAATGCAGTAGCCATTATGGCTGGGGCGGATTGGGGTATAAAACTGAAAGAAGATAAGAAT
Organism: uncultured Sediminibacterium sp.; assembly: GCA_964519475.1. Taxonomy (GTDB): domain Bacteria; phylum Bacteroidota; class Bacteroidia; order Chitinophagales; family Chitinophagaceae; genus Sediminibacterium. The sequence continues at coordinate 17,277 of CAZFKE010000018.1, read as the reverse complement.
GACGACAAAGGCGAATATGCCAGCGTAAAAAAATATGCTGATCGTGGAGGCCAATCTTTAAGCAACGCTATCCCCGGGGCTATTTATAAAATGGAACTGGATAATACCCATCCGCTGGCATTCGGTTACCCGGATTATTATTTCACCCTAAAACAAGACGAAAGCGTATTCGAATTTTTAAAAGATGGATGGAATGTAGGCGTAATGAAAAAGGATGCCTACGTAACCGGTTTTGCGGGCATAAAAATTAAAGGAAAGATAAAGGATGGGGTTATGCTGGGTGTTCAGAATATGGGTTCGGGCAGTGTGGTCTATTTTACAGAAGACCCGTTATTCCGCAGTTTCTGGGAAAACGGAAAGATGTTGTTCTGTAATGCCGTATTCCTGGTAGGGCATTAAAAAAAGTATCGGTATACAAAGGTCAGGTACTCGTACCTGACCTTTGTTGTTATAAACAGTTTTTTTGTTGAACGGTGAGAGCAATCAGGTAAGGAACATTATCTTCGGTAATTCTATAAAAGAGTGTGTTATATGAATAAATTCCAAAAAGCCTTCAGTCTCCTGCTGTTAGCTTTCTGCTTTCAGCTTTCTGCATCTTCAGCACAAGTGCCAACCACGAGCAGTAGCACGGATATCTATATGCAACTGAAAAAACTGAATGTATTGGGCAGTGTATTATACATTGCTGCACACCCGGATGATGAGAACAATGGTTTTCTCCCATACCTCGCAAAGGAAAAATTATACCGTACCGGCTATTTAAGTTTAACCCGCGGAGATGGCGGACAAAACCTGATCGGCAGCGAACAAGGTGTTGAATTGGGATTGATACGCACGCAGGAGTTACTGGCAGCAAGAAGGATTGATGGGGCGGAACAATATTTTAGCAGGGCCTATGAATTTGGATTTAGTAAAAGTTGGGAAGAAGCCTTACGCATTTGGGACAGGGAAAAAGTACTGAGCGATGTAGTATGGATGATCAGAAAATTTCAACCCGATATCATCATCACCCGCTTCCCGGGTGATGCAAGGGCCGGGCATGGACACCATGCGGCTTCTTCTGTTCTGGCACAGGAAGCTTTTACAGTAGCAGCTGATCCGAAAAGGTTTCCGGAACAATTCAAATATGGTGTGCAACCCTGGCAGGCAAAAAGAATTTTATGGAATACATTCAATTTTGGTGGAACCAATACAACTGCTAATGACCAGTTGAAAGTGGAAGTAGGTGGATACAATACATTGATCGGCAAAAGTTATGGAGAATTAGGTGGTGAAGCAAGAACCCTGCACAAAAGCCAGGGAGAGGGCAGGCCAAGAAGAAGGGGGCAGGTATATGAGTTCTTTACCACGCTCGGTGGTGATGCACCGAAAAATGACTTGATGGAGGGTATTGTGATTGACTGGAAACGAATCAATGGCGGGGAAAAGATTCAGACGCAGATAAATACAATCATAAGCAGCTATAAGTTTGAGCAGCCTGAAGCATCTGTTCCGGCATTGGTAAATTTGTATCGTTCGATAAAAACCTTACCGGCAGGAAACTGGCGCAACAAAAAACTGGCAGAAACACAGGATTTGATTGAAGCGTGTTCAGCCTTATTCAGTGAAGCAACAACGGCACAGGAAAATGTGGCGCAAGGTGATGTGTTGAATGTGAATTTCTTTTTCAATAAACGTAAAGAAGCGAATGTAGTCGTAAAGAATATCCAACTAGAAAATTTTGATACAATAGTTAACGCATCATTATCTGTCAATAATAACTTCACGTTTAACAGGGTATTGCCAGTAGCTGCAGATAAAAAACTATCACAACCTTATTGGCTCGAATATCCTAAAGAAGAAGGACAGTTTGTCATCAAAGACCAACTTTTGATTGGTAAAGCAGAGAATGATCCTTCATTTGAAGCATGGTATACAGTTTCCATTGAAGGAGAAGATTTTACGATCAGGAGACCTGTACAATATAAAGTGGTAGATCCGGCAAAAGGAGAGTTATATCAACCATTAGCTGTGCTCCCTAAAGTGGAATTGAATTTTACCAAAGAAAATTTTATTTCGTTGAACGGCCAGTCTATAAAAGTGCAGAGCCAATTTAAAATGAATAGTGGTTCCTTATTGCCTCTTCAGTCTGCTATAGTAAAACCGAAAGAATGGGATTTTGATGAAAAAGCACAATCTGCAACTCCTCATGAAAAGGAGAAAGATGCCTTTTATATGCTGAAGCCCAAAAATAAAGAGGCTAATAGCAGAGAATCATTAACCGCCAGCAGCAGTACAGTAGGAATTTTTCTGGGTAATACAAAGGTGATCGCTTACGATCATATTCCTACGATTACCTATTTCACCCAGGCAAAAACCAATTTGCTCAACCTCAATATCAAGATAGAAGGTAAAAAGATCGGCTATATTGTTGGTGCGGGTGATAAAGTGCCACAAGCTTTAGAACAACTGGGCTATGAAGTAAAGTTTTTGAATGAAACAGATATCACGGAAGATAACCTGAAACAATTTGATGCAGTGATCACGGGTATCCGTGCCAGCAATATTTTTGAATTTCTTACAGCAAAAAATGATGTATTGAATAAATATGTGGAGAATGGCGGGAACCTGATCGCTCAATATATCAAGAGCAATACGGTTGGGGCTAATAAGCCCTTAAAACTCGGGCCGTATCCTTTCTCAATCAGTGCCGGCTCAAGGGTTACCGAAGAAGATGCGAAAGTGAGATTTATATTACCTGAGCACACGATATTGAATTACCCGAACAAGATAACCGATAAAGATTTTGAAGGATGGATTCAGGAGCGAAGTACCTACCAGGTATCTCAATCAGATTCACATTTCGAAATGCCCTTGGCTATGAGTGATACGGGTGAGAAGGAAAGTAACGGAAGCCTGGCCATTGCCAAATATGGCAAAGGAAACTTTGCTTATGTAAGCCTGGTACTTTTTCGCGAATTACCTGCAGGTATCCCCGGCGCCTACCGGATCCTGGCTAACCTGATCGCCATGCCTAAAAACAAATAGAATAATGCAACCCAGAAAAAGAATAGGCATTGTTACCATCATCCTGATCGGCCTTGGAATCGGTTTTTTTATCAAAAATGTGAAGGTGGGCTTAATTATTGGCCTGATGTTGGGATTGCTGGCAGGAGGAATGATGAGTAGTGGAGGAGGAAGAAAAAAATAAACCGTACTTGCAGTGAGGAACAACGAAGCAACCTGTGAACTGAAATATTTGTGGCTCTGAATATTTTAGTACAGATTGCTTCGTTCCTCGAAATGATAAAAAAATATGTCAAACAAAGAACACATACCCCTATTCTCCACCTGGCGCCGCTGGTATGGATTTGTAATTGGGGCATTGGTATTATTGATTGTTTTCTTTATCTGGTTTACTAAATACTTTTCATGAGTAAAGCGGATTGGATTGTACTGATCATTACCCTTACCGGTATTATTGCCTATGGCTTATACAAAAGCCGTACCAGCAAGAATATGGAAGGCTATTTCCTTAGCGACAGGAGTATGCCCTGGTACCTGGTTCTCTTAAGTATTATGGGAACGCAGGCAAGTGCCATTACTTTCTTATCCGCACCCGGACAGGCATTCACTGACGGGATGCGATTTGTACAATACTATTTCGGATTGCCTATCGCTATGGTGATTTTATGTGTCACATTCGTTCCGTTATTTCATAAAGTAAAAGTGTTCACCGCTTACGAGTTCCTCGAAAAAAGGTTTGACCTGAAAACAAGGACTTTTACTTCTTTCCTGTTTTTATTGTCGAGGGGATTATCAACGGGCATCAGTATTTACGCTCCTTCTATTATCTTATCTTCTTTATTAGGCTGGGATATTTTCTGGACGAATATTGTGATGGGAGGGTTGTTAATTATTTATACAGTAAGCGGCGGGGCCAAAGCCGTTGCTTATACACAGCAATTGCAATTACTGATCATATTCATCGGTATGTTCGTTGCAGGTTATTGCATTGTACATTATTTGCCTGAGGGTGTTGGTTTTACAGATGCCCTGAAAGTTAGTGGCGCATCCGGTAAGCTAAATGTGATTACTACAGGTATTTCTTCCAAAGGATTTGACTGGAAAGATAAATACAATATTATCAGCGGTGTAATCGGCGGTTTCTTTCTTGCACTCTCGTATTTTGGAACTGACCAGTCGCAAGTGGGCCGTTACCTTACTGCAAAAGGCAATACGGAAAGCCGTATCGGGCTTTTGATGAACGGCCTCGTAAAAGTACCCATGCAGTTTTTGATATTGTTATTGGGTGCTATGTTATTCACTTTCTACCAATTTAATTCGGCCCCGGTATTTTTTAATAAGGCAGTTGCAGATAAAGCCATGGCCACCCCTTATAAAGATTCGCTGTTAAGTATTGGAAAGAGATTTGATGAGCAACAAATATTACAACAGCAATTAAGTAAAAACTATATCATTCAAAAAAAAGATAATTATAAAGATAGTTTGCGTGACGGCTCAGTAAAACTAACTGCTCTCCAGAAAGAATATAAAACCGTTTTAAAGAAAGCTTTACCGTCTGATGATACCAGTGATACCAATTATATCTTCCTGCGTTTTGTTGTTGATTTTTTGCCGAAAGGAATTGTGGGCCTTCTTATTGCCATCATCTTCCTCGCAGCCTGGGGTTCTATTGCAGCCGCATTAAATTCGCTTGCATCCTGCACCATGGTCGACTTTCATCTCCGGTTTGGCGGAACGAAATATGACAATACCAATATTGAACAATGTGCAGATGAATACAAGGCTTCCAAGTACTATACATTGGCCTGGGGTATTTTTTCTGTGATCACTGCAGAATTTGCCACAGGTATGGGCAGTTTAATTGAAGCGGTGAATGTATTGGGGTCTTTATTCTATGGTGTGATACTGGGCATCTTCTTAGTAGCCTTCTATCTGAAAAAAGTAGGCAGCAATGCCGTCTTTATAGCAGCCATCCTTGGTGAGTTACTGGTGATTGTATTTTTCCTGCTTGATAAATACGAAATTATCGGCCTTGGATTCCTTTGGTTGAATGTAGTAGGAGCGGTGGCCGTAGTTTTACTTAGCTTACTATTGCAGATGATTACAAAGAAGGAATTAAAAATTAATAATTAATAATTATTAATTGCCCTGTAGTTGCCTCTGTTTCTCCCACAGCTCTACGGTTAATGATATTACCTTTTCACCGCAGAGCCGCCAACAACAGAGAGGGTTTACCGAAAAAAGAAATTAGTAATTATTAATTTTTAATTGCCTGTCAAACGGCCATTCCTTATTCCGTTTTGCTTTTATTAAATAAGCAATAACGCCAAGTATGATCACCGTGAGTCCTCCCATCATCATTTTCTGCCCGGTAGAAAAAAAGATATACCCCCAGATCAATATGGCTAAGATAACGGGTAGAGGATACAAAGGCATCCGCCAGGCAAAATGTTCTTTCCCTTTTCTTTTTACCAGCCATAAAAGGCCAATACCCTGTCCGATGAATTGTATCAGGATCCGCATCGCCAATATCGCATCGATCACATCTCTCAATTTAAACAGCAGGCTGAACACAAAAGCAACCCCTCCTAAAAACAACAAAGAAACATGCGGAAAATGTTTGGTAGGATGCAGTTTTGCAAATACTTTAAAGAAAGCTCCATCGCTTGCCGCTGCATAAGGTACGCGGCTATAACCCAATGTGGCAGAAAATACAGAAGCAAAAGCCACCCATAAAATTAACACCGTAGCTACTTTTGCAGATGTCGATCCGGATAATTGCTGTACAAACTCACTGACCACAAATTTACTTTTCTGTATCTGTTCCAAAGGTAAAACAGAAGCCACGCTTACATTCATCATCAGGTACAGAACCGCAATGCCAGCAATGGAAATAAACATACTTTTTGGGATATTTTTTTTGGGATGGATGATCTCTCCGCCTAAATGACAAACATTATAATACCCCAAATAACTATATACACTTTTTACACTGGCAAAGCCCAAAGCCGCTGCAAAAGCATGATCTATCCGTAATCCGTTATTGATGTGTTTGATCGGTTCCATAAAATGGCCATGGAAAATACCCCCGCCAATAATCCATGAAAGCGTGATCAATACCCCTACCCATAGCAACACACTGATTTTTCCGATGGCTTCTATTTTCCGATATAATAAAAGCACGATCAACAACACTAAAGTACCACTCATGCATTTACTCTGCCATTCATTCAAATGAATAATGTATCCGAAATATTGCGCAAAACCAATAGCAGCGGAAGCAATCACTAAGGGGGCCTGTATCATCGTTTGCCAAACAAATAAAAAACTCATCAGCTTTCCCCATTTGGGTCCGTAGCCTTCTTTTAAAAAATTATAACTACCACCGGCAAGAGGATAGGTAGAACCCAACTGGCTCCAGATCATCGCATCAATAAATGAAAGAAAGGCGCCGGCAATCCATGCATACAAAAACCATGGGCCGCGAAGGGTCTCTGCCACCACACTCAATACCACAAAGGGGCCAATGCCCACCATGTCGGTCATATTGATGGCGGTAGCCTGTAAAAGGCTTATCTTTCTTTCCAGTTTCGGTTGCTCGCTCATGTGCTTGTACCCTAAAACTATTTATTTGTAAGCAGACAAAACGTATATGAGTCAAAATAATTCGACGGTTGCCTGGGCCAAAGGTTCTAATATCTATGAAGTCAATATCCGGCAATACACAACAGAAGGTAGTTTTACCGCATTCAGTAAACATTTACCAAGGTTAAAAAATATGGGTGTGGATATTTTATGGCTAATGCCCATCACGCCCATTAGTGTAAAAGAAAGATTGGGTTCTCTTGGCAGTTATTATGCCTGCAGCAGTTATACTGCTATCAATCCCGAATTTGGCACACTGGATGATTTTAAAAATTTAGTGAATGAAGCGCATACGCTGGGTTTTAAACTCATCATCGACTGGGTAGCTAACCATACCGGCTGGGACCATCATTGGACAATGGAACATCCGGAATGGTATGTAAAAGACCAGAAAGGGAATTTTACAGAAAGAAATGGATGGAAAGATGTGATCGATCTCGATTATAATAGAAACGATATGCGGATGGCGATGATGAATGCCATGAAGTATTGGGTTATTGAATGTGGTATTGATGGATTTCGTTGCGATATGGCACACCTGGTTCCTTTGGATTTCTGGGTAGAAGCACGCAAACAATGCGACGCGATAAAACCCTTATTCTGGCTGGCAGAATGCGAAGAAGCGTCTTATCACAATGCCTACGATGCCAGCTATGCCTGGTGGTGGATGCATGAAACAGAGAAATATGCAAAAGGCAATGCTTCCCTGAACGATATCAGACAGGTCTTACATGCTTACACACAATACCCGCAGGGTGCCATCAAATTATTCTTTACTACTAACCACGATGAGAATAGCTGGAACGGAACGGAATATGAAAAATATGGTAAGGCCGCAAAAGCATGGGCCGTATTTACGGTTACCTGGCAGGGCATGCCGCTGGTTTACAGCGGACAGGAAATGGCCAATACAAAACGATTGCATTTTTTTCATAAAGACAGTATTGATTGGACAGGTACACCCATCCTGCACGATTTCTACAAAACACTATTACAACTCAGAAAAGAAAATAAAGCGGTCAATGATGGGGAAACCTTTATCCTTCCTAGCCAGAACGACAATCAGTTAATGGCTTATATCCGCAGAAACGCAGGCGATGTGGTATTGGTATTATTAAATTTATCCAATGAAGACCGCGTAAAAATAACGGTAGACAATCAATGGTTCTCCGGTACATTCCGAAATGTGTTCTCTGGACTCAGCTTTTCATTTGACGGAAAAGAAAACTTTGAGTTGCAGGCGGGTGAATATGTGGTATACGAAAAAACGCAATAACGTAAAAAAATTCGGCTGTTCATATTGAACAGCCGAATTGAACAAATAGTATGCTAGTCTTAATTATTCAAGATCACTCAAATCCAAAGGATACGGATACGTACTCTCAAATCCTGGATACACACCTTCGATCTTTACTTTTCTTCCTTTGTTTAAGGAAAGGATTTTATCCAGATCCGCTACCGATTTGATTTCCGTGTCGTTCACACTGGTAATGATAAAACCTTCCTGCATCCTGGTTTTCTTCAATAATCCATCATTGATTTTTTTAACAACCACCCCACCATTGATCTGGTTGGCAGAAGCGGTTTTTGTATCAACGGTTACCAATTCAGCACCCAGCTTTTCAAGGATACCGGTTGTTTTTACAACATCCGTATTCCCCGCTTTATTTTTCAAGGTAAGTGGTACGGTGCTTTCTTTACCGTTACGTACATAGGTTAATGAAATTTTATCACCGGGTTTGTAACGGGTTACCTGTTCCTGTAATTCAGGCCCGGATGATACGGCCACGCCATTTATCTTGGTAACGATATCGCCTTTCTTTACGCCGGCCAGTGCAGCAGCGCCCTGGGCAGGTACATCAATTACATAAACGCCTTCACCTTCTTTATAACCGGTTCCCAGTTCCTTGCGCTGTTCATCAGTAATATTTTCCCTTGGGTATTGTATACCGATATAAGCTCTTTGTACCGTTCCAAACTTTACAATATCCGTAACTACTTTCTTTACAATATTTACAGGGATCGCATAAGAGTAACCCGCATAAGAACCCGTAGGGGAAGCGATTGCAGAGTTGATACCGATCAGCTCACCATTGGTATTGATCAATGCACCACCACTATTACCCGGGTTAACCGCTGCATCTGTTTGTATAAAAGATTCGATGGCTGCATTGCTCTGTCTGTCGTTTATACCAATCGATCTCGATTTGGCGCTCACGATGCCCGCTGTAACAGTTACATCCAGGTTCAAAGGATAACCGATGGCCAATACCCATTGTCCCAGTTTGGCTTCATCGCTGTTGCCATACACAAGATAAGGCAGGCCTTTGCCCTCAATTTTAATAACAGCCAGATCGCTGCTGGCATCGGCACCAATAACGGTTGCTTTATAAGATTTTTTATTCGCTAAGGTTACATTGATCTCATCTGCGCCATCCACTACGTGGT
>CAZFKE010000018.1:0-8168 GCA_964519475.1 uncultured Sediminibacterium sp. | reverse complement strand
GTTATTGGTAACAATATATCCGTCTTCCGTAATCACCACACCGCTTCCGCTGGCACGCTGCTCAGGTATTACCCTCGGGCCGCCAAAAAAATCACCAAAATCGTCTCCAAAAAAATCAGAGAAAGGATTACGGCCGCGCGGGCCACTGGTATTATTGCTAACCTGCTTGGCTTTTGTTTTGGTTTTAATATGCACTACCGCAGGAGTAGCTGTAGTGGCAGCCGGTGTAAAATCTACTGGTCCGCCTGCAGGGGCATTCCCAAAAAAACCTGCATAATTGGCCGGTACCTTACCCGAATCCTGTATGCCGGCAGTCTGGTGTTCCATAACCTTGCCATAGCCCCAAACACTCAAAACGGCGGTGGTAGCGCTAATGGCCACTACGGCTAGAATGTTGTTGAGTTTCATATTCATGTTTCGTTTTTTATTAAATATAATCTTTCAAATAGTGTGCCTTTCTGATAGCAAATAAACGAAGCTGTTTAATTGACAGTTCACCTTCTGCAGCATTTAACAAATGTTTTACGGCAATCCTCGTAGATAAGGGTACAAGTTAACGCAATATTTCTTTCATGAATTGCAAATCATCCATCATACGTTTTATCGGATGTTGATGGGATCCTGGGTTCTTACACACGGTTCAGACCGCGGATGCACCCTCACAAACCCGCCAAAAACGACATCGTATCCACCCCATCCGCATAATCTGTTAAAGAAGGGCTTTGCGCCTTGCCGAAGGGAACCATTCCATGCCCAAGCACGCATTGAATATCCTCATTATGCAACAAAGCGGCTCTTACCATGGATGCATCGGTATAAAATTCATAATGTACCTGGCTTACGGGTGAGAAGGGTGAGGTGTTCTCTGTCAATATCACCACATCATTGGTCATATAATATTTATTACCCATGATCAACAGCGCCAGGTGATAATCGAAATTATGTTTGTATTTATGGAAATCGATAAAGTACGCGTATTTCTTCAGAGCGGCCAGCAATGGGATAAAATCATATTCCTGTGGCACATAGAGTTTGGTGATATTCCGGCAACCCAAACCAAAATATAACTGGATATCTTTTGCCAAAGCTTCCAGTTCTTCCCTTGTTTCCGTATTATCCAGCACAGCCACCGAAGTACGGTTGCGACGGATGATATTGGGGTATTTTCCAAAATAGTAATCAAAATAGCGGCTCGAATTATTGCTGCCTGTAGCGATATACGCATCACATCCATTCAGCCTATCGGCAAATGAAACCGAATTTTGGATCGTGATCTCCCATTCGTAGAGCTTTTTTACCAGGTGCTTGATCAGGATCTCATCTTTGGAAGAGGGCTTGATCGTTACAGAATGCCCACTGATAAACACACACAGAAAATCATGAAAACCTACCAGGGGTATATTTCCTGCCATAACCAGGCCTACATTCTTAGGGGATGCCCGCTCTGAAAAAATTTCATAACGGGATGCCCATTCCTGTAAAAATGACGGATTCAGAAAATTGATGGCAATATGGGTAACCGCATGCTCAATAAATTCAGGAATAAACCATGGATTCTCCCGGTAAGCCCTTTCTTTGATCGCCTCCCATTCTTCCTCATGGCCCAGCATATATTGGCCAAGGCGTTCCATCAGCATAATTCGTTCTTGTAAAATGATTTCGCTTCCGTATTTTTGAACTGCAAATGTAGAATCACTAACCCAACAAACCCATTTTGTATGGCTATCAAAATTACAGAAGAGTGTATCAACTGCGGCGCATGCGAGCCGGAATGCCCTAACAACGCTATTTATGAGGGTGGCGTTGAATGGTCTATTTCAGACGGAACAACCGTAAAAGGTAATTTCACCTTATTAGATGGAACAGTCGTAAGCGCCGACACACGTTTTGCGCCGATCAGCACCGACACCTATTACATAACCCCCAACAAATGCACCGAATGCCAGGGCTTCCATGAAGAACCCCAGTGCGCGGCGGTTTGCCCGGTTGACTGCTGTGTGCCCGATGAGATGTACCAGGAAACCGTAGAAGTTTTGCTTGCCAAAAAAGATAAAATGCACATCTAATGCACAATACAATGTGCTAAACTTTAACACCCAAAACTTGCAAAAAGCTGGAAGTAGGTGTAGCTTAGACTTGTTAATCGTAGTATTAATAATTGTTGCCGCAAATGGCAACAACCAGTAACGGCGGGTGATATTTCCCGTCAACGTGAGGTGAAGAGACGAGGTAGTTTCTTCACCTTTTTGTTGCCTGGCAGTTAGTGATTGTGTCCCACAATCACCGGAGACCTTTCCCAATTAAAAACATTTCACGTTTCCTTACCCTATCCTGCTTACATCAATATTATATTTGTTCCATAAAATTGAAACATGAAGAAAAAAATCGCATTGGTAACCGGAGGATTGAGCAGTGAGGCACAGATCAGTTATAAAAGCGCTATAACCGTAGGGAATAACGTTGACAGGGATAAATACGATGTATACCGTATAGATATTAATCCAGAAGGCTGGTGGTATGAGCCGGTTAACGGAGAAAAATCAAAAGTGAACAGGGATGATTTCTCTGTGAATGATCATGCGGCTAAAATACATTTTGATGCCGTACTTCTCTGCATTCACGGAACACCGGGCGAAGATGGGAAACTACAAGGCTATTTCGATATGCTGAAACTGCCTTACACCAGTTGCGATGCAGCTACTTCAGCGCTTACCTTTAATAAGCGTTATACGGTGGCTGTTGCGGCTTTTGGTGGGATTAATGTTGCTAAATCATTGCACCTTTTTAAGCATACACCGGTAAGTCATGAAGCAATACTGAAACAACTTGCCCTTCCGGTTTTTGTAAAACCTAATAACGGAGGTAGCAGTATTGGCATGAGTAAAGTAAATACCCCTGAAGAACTTGCCCCTGCTCTAGTAAAAGCATTTAAAGAAGACGATCAGGTTTTGATAGAAGAATTTATCAGTGGCAGGGAATTCACGATTGGTGTTGTTAAAACCAAAGACGGTATTCAAGTGCTACCCATCACAGAGATCATCACCGGGAATGAATTCTTTGATTTTGAAGCCAAATACCAGGGCAAAAGCAAAGAGATTACACCCGCAGAAATAGATCCTGCTATGAAAGGTCAGCTGGAAGCCGCCGCCCAACGCGCTTATGAAGTATTGAACTGCCGCGGCGTAGTAAGGATCGATTTTATTTACAATATCGAAAAGGGTCAGCCTTATATGCTTGAAGTAAATACGGTTCCCGGACAAAGCGAAGCCAGCGTAATACCACAGCAGGTACGGGCAATGGGAATGAGTTTAAAAGATTTTTATTCAGCCGTAATTGAACAGGCGTTTCGTTAATTTTTAAATTTTGAAATGGCAGATTTTGGAATTGACTTATCTTCCCCGAAATTTCAAACCTAGACCGTATAAAAAATTCCCGAATTTCAAAATAGGCTCCCTTGTTTACATACATAACATCTAAACCTCTCTGGGTAAACATACTGGCAGGACTCGGTCTTATACTCGTCCTGTTGTTGTTGTTCTTTGCCTCGCTTTCATGGCTTACGGGTTCTGGTAAAACAGAAAAAGTGCCTTCGGTAGCCGGGCAGAATTACCTTGCTGCCAAACAATTGCTCGAAGACAAAGGTTTTGATGTGGTTGTTCAGGATTCGATTTATGTAGACAGTATTGCCAAACAAGCCGTGGTTAGGCAGATCCCCGATGCAGATGCGATAGTAAAACACGGCCGCACAATTTACTTAACCATTAACCGAACCATACCGCCGCAGGTTGAAATGCCTAACCTGGCAGGCTTCTCCATTAAAAGTGCTGAGATGTATCTCGTGAGCCTCGGATTAAAAATGGGAGAGGTGTCTTATAAACCTGATATTGCCCGCAACGCTGTATTGGAACAATTATTTAATGGCCAGCCCATTTCTCCGGGCACCAAAATACCCATCGGCACCGTCATCAGTTTTGTTCTGGGCAGCGGCGAAGGCGGTGGCGATATGGATATGCCCAACCTCGTGGGTATGACATTGGATGAGGCCCGTAATTTTCTTTCCGGTATTAGTGTAAGTATTGGTTCTGTCATGGCTATCGGGCCAATTAAAGATTCAGCTACTTCTTTTGTGGTAAGACAGAGCCCAGAAAGGCTTACCGATTCTATTGGTCCGTCCGGATTAAGGATTCCTAATAAAATCAGGCAGGGACAAGTAGTAGATATTTACATCGGCAGCTCAGCGCCGTTAATGGATACAACCCATACACCCAAAAACTAATTCAGAACCCTTACTTATATTTTATGCAAACCATTACTGTAGAAGAACTGAAAGCCAAAATTGACTCGGGTGAAAAATTGAACCTCGTTGATGTTCGTGAACCTCATGAGAATGCTGAATTCAATATAGGCGGCTTATTATTGCCCTTAGGTAAAGTGCAAACCATGCAAACGGAAGACATAGACGACCTGAAAGATGAAACTGTGTACGTTTACTGCCGCAGCGGCAACCGCAGCGGACAGGCCTGTCTTATCCTCGAAACCATGGGTTATAAAAATGTAATTAATGTAACCGGTGGTATGCTTGCCTGGCAGGAGAAAATTGCGAAATAGAATATTGAACAGACAAACAAGGAACAATTGAATATGGAAGTGTGTTTCTTGCAAATATTTACTTCTTCATTCATTTGTCCTTTGTTCGTTTGTTCAATACCCATCTGTTCTAAAGCTTGATATTCACCCCAAGCATATAATTCGTTCCTGCCATCGGGTAATAACCATTGGATGTTGATAAAGTGTTGGAAGCAATATAACTGTACGTATATCCATTAGGCTCATACATTTTATTGAAGATATTATTTACCTGTCCAATAAGATGGATCTCGGAGAACAATACCTTCTTCAAGGTTACGCTGGCGCGGATATCTTCTGTAAAGAATGCGTTCAGCTTCCTGTCTTCCCGCTGGCTGTTATCCATGTATTGTTTGCCAACATATTTGCTCAACAGGCTGATCTCAAGATGCTGTAAAGGCAATACATTGATCGTTGCACCTGCCACAACAGAAGGAGAGAAGGAGATATCCGTATTCTTATGTGCTACTGCATTCTGTCCGCCATTATCATAATTGTCAATGTACTCAATATATGAGCTCACTTTATTCCTGCTTACAGAAAAATTGCCGGCAACCGTAATACACTTATCTAATATAGCACCTCCCTGCAATTCAATACCCAAACGATAACTGTGCGGAACATTGGCCCTTGTATAAGCGCCTACATCATTGATCTGGCCCGTTAACACCAGTTGGTTGTAGTAATACATGTAATAAAGGTTCGCACCAAAATGATAATTACTTTTCCGCTTTTCAATTCCCCATTCTATATCATGTAAGGTCTCTGCTTTAGGCTGGCTTTTTACGCCTGCCTGAAAATCATCCCGGTTAGGCTCCTTCTGTCCCAGCGCATAACTGAAGAAAGCCTGAAAACCATTATGGGTATAGGTAATACCTGCTTTCGGATTTATAAAATCAAAACTGCGGTTCACGTTCAAGCTGGGGTTTCCTTCAAATCCGCGCATATCATGGTTTACCCGGCGGTACTGAAGATCGCCAAAACTTAACCAGTGTGTACTTAACTGGTGCTGCCATTTAGCGTAAAGATTGACATCCGTTTTTGTGGCAGGGTAATCATAATAACGATATTCTTTCGATACAGACCCTGTCTTCATCCAGATAATATTACCAAAATGTTGACCGGTATATTTTGTCCAGCCTCCGCCAAAAGTCAGTTCATCTTTTATGTCTTTGTACTGAAGCGAAGCGATCTGCCCGTAGAAATCATTATCCAGCCAACGCTGGCGCACAAGGTCTGTTGTTTTAACAGTGGCTCCTGATACAATTACATTGGGCAATCCATAATCCGCATAAGCCTGGTCTGCTTTGTATTCTTCATAGTATCCCTTGCCCTTCGAAAGAAATACAGCAGTATTGAACGACCAGCGGGCACTGAATGAATGATTGAAAAATAACTGGTAATGTGTCTGCGTATAATTATCAGTCTGGTTATCATAAGGGGTTCCCGTTTTTTCTGTACCGGCGGGATTATTGGTTCTGTCGCTAGCCAGTAAATAATCCGGTACACCATACCATGCCTGGTAGGTTTTTTCTTTACCGGAAAAAATATTCAGGCGCAAAGAAGATTTTTTATTGATATAGGCCGTACTGACATAGTAAGATTTCAAATCACTTTTAGCCCTGTCAATATAGCCATCACTGCTAATACGGCTCAACCTTGCATCAACCGTAAAATGGCCATCGATCAAACCGGTTCCGCCTTTCAATGTATTTTTCCAGGTATGGAAAGAACCAAAACTGTTGTTGGATTCACCGTAGGCTTTTTCATTGTACTCATGGGTCGACATATTTAAGGTTGCCCCAAAAGCACCTGCACCATTGGAAGAAGTGCCCACACCCCGCTGCACCTGTATGCTGCTTACCGAAGAAACAAAATCAGGAAGATCCACAAAATAAGTACCCAGGCTTTCCGCATCATTATAGGGGATGCCATTCAGCGTAACATTAATCCGGGTTGCGTCTGTGCCGCGAATCCGCATAGCAGTATACCCCACACCGGTACCTGCATCAGCGCTTACCACTACAGAAGGATATCCTGTCCAAGATTTGCCTTCGCAATATCTTCTTTGGAAATATTCGTTTTTACAAACGGCGCTTTGTCCGATGCGCGAACCGATTTCACTTCCAGGGGCTGAAGGAACAAGGCCGTAGCAGTTAGTTGAACACCTAACTTGATGTCTGTGCCATTGGCGGTTACGGTTTGTTTGGCATCTTTAAATCCGAGACTGTTTACAATAAGCTCGTAAACGCCTTTGTTTACTTTACTAAAACTGAATGTACCTTGTTCGTCGGTAACGGTTTTTCGGTTACCCAAGCTGATGGTAGCTCCGGCAATAGGGGTTTTAGACGAGGTTTCTGTAACAGTGCCTTGTACAAGGCTTTTGCTGGGTTGTGCTGTAGCAATGAATGTGATCAATGCCAGCATCGTTGTTCCCAAAAACTTTTTCATGTTTTTTGCTTTAAAAAGTTAATAATGGGAACAGGGAATAGCTAATGGAGAGGGACTGTAAAAAATGTAGACCTTCCCTTCGCAGGAATTACCCTGTTCAGGTTCAACGGGTATTATCTCAGCCGGCGGATGGCGTGTGCACACACCATCTTTCAGCACCCCGAGGAAATTCTGATGCAAAAATAGGTGATCGGGGAATTCTGCACAACTGTAACTTTAAACCAACCAATCCGTTGAACCTGAAAAATACCCCATGAAGAAAATGATATCCGCTATGGTCTGGGCTTTGGGACTCATCTCGGCCCATGCCCAGAACGAAAAAAATGTGGTTGTAGATGCCAACGCTGAAATACGCAGTGTAGGCAGCTTTAGCGCTGTGGAAGTTTCCGGAGCCATTGATCTGTATCTATCCCAGGGAAATGAAGAAGCGGTAGCCATCAGCGCCAGTTCAAATGAAATCAAATCAAGAATCCGTACCGAAGTAAAAGGTTCAACCCTGCGCATCTATGTGGATGGCAGGGGCATCAACTGGAAACTCTGGAACAATAACAAGATGAAAGCCTATGTAACTTTTAAAACCTTAACAGGTATCGAAGCTTCGGGAGCCTGTAATGTAAAAGCTACCGGCACGATCAAACAGAACGAACTTAAAATCGAAATGTCCGGGGCGAGTGATTTTAACGGGGAGGTTTCCATTGGTAAATTAAAACTGGACGCCAGCGGCGCATCAAATATCAAAATTTCCGGCAAAGCCGAATCCACCAGTATGGATGCCAGTGGCGCCTGTAATATCAAAGCATACGATCTTAAGACGGATATGTGTAAAATTCAGGCCAGCGGTGCATCCGATATTAGGATCACGGTCAATAAAGAATTAAATGCACAGGCCAGTGGCGGCAGTAGCATCTATTACAAAGGCAGCGGGCTTATCCGCGATATCAGTGCCAGCGGCGGCGCTTCTGTAAAGCATAAAACAGACGAGTAAGACAAATAATATTTGGATACTAGTCTTCCCAACCCTACCTTCGCGCTCCAAACATCGCGAGGTAGAGCAGCGGTAGCTCGTCGGGCTCATAACCCGAAGGTCGGAG
>CAZFKE010000017.1:70751-72214 GCA_964519475.1 uncultured Sediminibacterium sp. | reverse complement strand
GTTTATTGCTTTTTTCAATTTATTAGAGTGCTATTATAATTGCGCATAACGGTCAGGGCTTTAAGCAGTTGGGGCATGCACTTCCGTCAAGCCTGGTAACTGCCGCTGAATAAATGTACAAAAGCTTAATGACATATTCTACAGACGAGCCGCGTTGGGTCGCCCTGAAGCTGAAGCCGGGATTTGTAATGCTGATGAAAACATATATTCGTCATGCCCCAATTGCGTGAAGCCGGTGTTAGTGGCTGGCGTTTCGGTACCCGCCGAAAACGTTTTAGGCAAAGACAATCAGTTCTTTTTTATATCGGTTGCCAATAAATCTAGGTACCACTCTCCACTATCTTTAAAGAACTTACTAAAGTCTGGCTTTAGCTTTTTATTTATATACGTTATTCCACCTGACACCAATAGAGTATCACCTCTGTTTAGTGTCTTAATAAGCTCTACCTGTTTTTTTAGAATATCTCCTTTAGGCTGTTTTGGTATCGTATATGTCATAAATACAACATCGGCCTGCGGATGATTTATACTGTCTAAGGAAGCATCCACTTTATCATAATTTTTGATAGTTGAATATAATATGAGATTATATACAGGCGTGGAATTCAAATCATAAAAGCCATTTGCAAAAGAATTCGCTGAATATGGGTTATCATTTATTTCATTAATAACCACTACCCAATTTTTGATATCTTTCAATGAATCTAAAGCGTATCGAGTAAATGAATCTATTTTCATATCTAATTTCGCTGAATTTTCATAAGTATTAAAGTAATCGTCTCTAATACTATTTATTCGATTCATTAAGGATATCTGATCCTTTGGCCTATTATCGGCAAGGTTTATACTTTTTTTGGAGTTGATATTATCAGCACAAGCCGATATAAGAATCAAAAAAGGCAATAATTTTCTCATTGTCATAGATATATTGAGTTAGGTAAACATTGCATTTCAAAGGGCGAAATCATGAATCTTAGTGGGATCGTTTGCGCTTGCCACTAACGGTCAGGGCTTTAAGCAGTTGGGGAATGCACTTCCGTCGCGCTTGGCCTGCTGTTGCTGAATAAAGATACAAAAGCTTGGCAAATATTATGTCGACCGTGTGGAGCTGGTCGCCTTGGATCTGAAGCTAGGATTTTTGCTGAAGATAAAAGACGCTATTCCGTCCGGCCCCAATTGCTGAAAGCCGGTGTTAGCTGCCGTTTTTACATTTACAGAAGTTCGCTGTCTTTATAGCTTTTTATCCGTGTTATTGCGTCTTTACAAAATGCATTAAAACTAGAAGTGCTGCAATAGTTATTATTAACTGAAATTTTCAATTTCTTACTATTTGTTTTTAAATAAAATGCAGATCCTGCCCGGCCATAGTAAGCCTTATAAGAAGTTAAGTCATTAAAATATACAGTTGTTATATTATTTTCAAATTCCAAAGCTCAAAAACGAAACGCTAACAATGTGTATAT
>CAZFKE010000017.1:43509-70680 GCA_964519475.1 uncultured Sediminibacterium sp. | reverse complement strand
CAGTGCAATTTGCAACTACTTTTTTTTTAAATTTATTAAAAAGCAAAAAAGCAATGTAAAAACTTATTGCCAAAACTATAATGAGATTGAGCTTAAAATATATTCCTATAAGCTCAGTTAAAATGAAAGTTGCTATACCTAATAATGTTACAACAAAGGCTTTCTTAGTAATAGTATACTGAAAATAATACTCTTTCATTTTTTCATTTTGCTGATTAGTATTGCCGAATGGCAGCTAACACTTAAAAGTACGCAACTTTTATACCCAACCAAAATACTAAACGATTGATTTTGAGCAAAACTAAATGCGTTTTTTGGGTAGCCATTACAAAGTTTGAGTAGTTTATCTACCCAAAAAACGCAAACCATCTACCCAAAATGCGCAGATGATTACCAACTCAGTTTGTCTAAAGGGCTTTCAATCCTGCCAAGATCTTTTTTGCTTACATGGGTGTACAACATGGTAGTCCGGATACTGTTATGCCCCAATAATTCCTGGATGATCCGGATATCCGTTCCTCCCTCCATCAGGTGTGTGGCATAACTATGCCGCAGCATATGTATGCTCCCTTTCTTGGTTATGCCGGCCTGCTCCTTGGCATCATGTAATATCTGTTGAGCACTTCTTATACTATACATGCCACCTGCAGGATTTTCAAAAATATATCGCTTCGGCTTATACAATCGGTAATACGCGCGCAATGTTTCCAGCAGCTTTTTCGATAAGGGTACCATCCGGTCCTTTTTTCCTTTGGCCCCATGTATATGTATCATCATTCGCTTACTGTCTATATCCGCTATTTGTAAATGGATGATCTCGCTAACCCGCATCCCCGCTGCATAACCGGTCATCAGGATGGCTTTGTGTTTCAGGTTACTTAGTTTCTGAATCAGTTTTATGATCTCTTCTTCTGCCAGCACAGCAGGTAATTTAAATGGCTTCTTCGGCCTCGGCAGATCATAGAATGCTTTTTCTTTACCCAGCACCTGCTCAAAATAAAATTTAATCGTATTTACGGTGGTATGCACTTTCGTTTCACTATGTCCTTGCTTTTCCAATAGCCATAGCAGGTAGGACATAATCTGTTCTTTTGTAAGTTCATTTACCGAACGTTTCCCGAGCAAACGTAATAGTTGATGAAACTCGTTGCAGTAACTGCGGATGGTATTAGGGCTATATCCCTTTATCATCAGCCTATTCCGCAAAGCAGTAAGGGCCAGCAGGTTCACTTCGCTTAAAGGGTGCTGCAATATCATATGGGCAGAGGCAGGCGCCATAACATGCTTTGTTACGGGTACCAGCGCTTTTCTTTGCTGCAGGTAAATTTTCAGCAGGCTATATGCTATCGTTGCCTTGCCTAAACTGTCATTCACCAATTGTTCATACTGCACACAGTTGCAGGGTATATACCAGCAGCCTTTTGTACGGCTCCATTTGGCATTCGGCTGTTTCTTTATAATGTCTGTTAGGGTATGGCAATGCGTAAAATAAATGCCGATACATTCTTCTCCACGGTGATGGAAAGGTTTTAAAACAAATGTTTGCATACAACAGTACGTTTTACAGAAAAGCATAATGCTTTTACAGGTTAACAATACAGGGAGTTACTGTTGTACAATAAATATAAATCATTTGAAGAGAGAATAAGGGAATTTGTAAAAAGGTTTCTTCACAAAGCTAACTTGCCGCTCAATGAACCTGCAGCTGAAAGGATTGCGACGCAACAAAAGCGGCTGCATGCACAACAGTCGGTATTCAAATAATTAAAAAGGGAAACAGGCTTAGGCTTGCTTATAATCCAACCAGCACTGTACTGCTCAGGAACAGATACGCCACACTAAAATAAATGATCAGTCCGGTTACATCTACCAGTGTGGCTACAAATGGCGCGGAAGATGCGGCGGGGTCGGCGCCAAGTTTTTTGAGTACGATGGGTAACATGGAACCGGTGAGTGTACCCCATAACACCACGCCAATCAACGAGAAACTGATGGTGAAAGCAATTAAAATCCAATGCGGTCCATACAGGTCGGTTATTACACCATGGCTCATTAACTGGTGCCAGATAATGATCCGGATAAAACCAATTACACCCAATATAGTTCCCAAGGTAAGACCGCTGAAAATTTCTCGGCGCATTACACGCCACCAGTCGGAAATAGCTACTTCGCCTACGGCCATAGCCTGTATGATCAGGGTGGATGCCTGCGAACCGCTATTGCCTCCGCTCGACATGATTAAGGGTACAAAAATGGACAGCACCAATGCCTTGGAAAGTTCGTCGGAAAAATAAGCCATCGCCGTTGCCGTTAACATCTCACTTAAAAAAAGTACTACAAGCCAGCCTGCTCTTTTCTGAATCAGTTTAAAGAAAGGGATATCCAGATAAGGTTCATTCAGGGCTTCGGTACCTCCCATTTTCTGCATGTCTTCACTGAATTCTTCATTGGCTACCCATAACATATCATCGATGGTTACAATACCCAGCAATATATTGTTATCATCCACAACGGGCAGGGCCACTCGGTTATTCATTTTAAATACCTGGCTGGCATGTTCCTGGTCGTCGTTCACATTTAAAGAAACATAGCGGCCATCAATAATCTCGTCCACTCTTTTCTCTGGAGAGGCGAGGATCACATCTCGGATCCGGATATCGTCTATCAGCTGCCCGGTTTCATCTATTACATACAATACATCAATGGTCTCACTGTTCCGGGCATGTTTGCGAATGGTGTCAAATACTTCGCTAACGGTATTATAGAGATAGATGTACACATAATCCGGCGTCATCAAACGGCCCACGCTGTCTTCAGGATAGCCCAACAGGGAAAGCGTAATCTTTCTTTCATCAGGGTCCAATAATTTGATCAGGTCGCGGATAGCCGCTTTGGGTAATTCTTCCAGAAAGTCGGTACGGTCATCCGCGGGTAATTCATTCAGGAGTTCTGCTGTTTTGGCCGAGGGTAATTCTTTAACAATATTTTTCTGCTGGGCAATATCCAGGATCTTAAACACACTGGCTGCGCGGTGTATGGCCATATTGGCAATGATCTGCGCCTCATAGTCGGGGAACTCGTTAATCAGGTCAGCCACATCAGAAATGTTCTGGTCATCCAGGAACTCGCGTATCTGGAGCTTATCTTCTGTAGCAATCAGTTGTTCAAACTGCTCGAAGATGCCGGGCTGTTCTAATTCGAGTGACATGGCTGCAATTTAATTAGTAATTAATAATTAAAAATTAATAATTAGGGATTCGACATCGGGGTGCGAAAATCAGTTCAACATTCTATATTCCTTGTTTATTATTCCATATACTTTCTACTATCTTCACTGTATATGATATTACCGATCTTAGTTGTGGCTCCGTCTGCTAATAGGGGGCGGGGTGTATTTGCCGGTGAAAGAATACCGGCCAATACCCTTATTGAAATATCACCGGTATTGGTATTAAGTGCCGCAGAGCGGGATGATGCGGAGAAGACGATGCTGTATAATTACCTTTTTGAATGGGGAGCCGATGATGACAAATCAGTTTGCATTGGCCTTGGGTATATTTCTATCTATAACCATTCTTACAACGCCAACTGCGATTATGAAATGGATTATGCATCGGAACTGATAACCATTACAACAATCAGGACGATTAAAAAAGGGGAGGAGCTGTTCATTAACTATAATGCAAGCCCGGATGATAAAACGCCGGTTTGGTTTGATGCCGTATAATCGTTACGGCGGGGAACGAAGGAAATTACAGACTAAAAAATCAAACGCTCAGAAATTTGTAGCACAAACAGCTTCATTCCCCGCAAAGACGACTACCAATACTGGTATCCCATCAATCTCGTCAACTCCAGTTTTGCCAAACACAACTGGTATTCATATTGAAGCTTGGTAAGCGCTGCACGTTGAACATTGGTACTGGCATTGGTAATTTCCAGATGGGTTCCGGTTCCGCCTTTTAAACGGTTGGTGGCGAGCATCTGGGCGGCTTTCGCCTGGTCTATCTGGCCACGGGTATTTTTAATTCTTTCTAAGTTGGTGGCTATATCGGTTAATGCCTGGTCAATATCTTTTTTATAAGTACTGCTTAAACTTTCCACAGCCATTTCATTTTGTTTAATGATGTTTTGTTGCAGCTTCTGCTGTTGTTTATTCTTCCCGGCATTATAAACAGGCATGGTAAAAGAAACACCGGCTAAATAGTTAAAGCGCGGATCGTTTACATACGGCACATAGCCATTCTTTATACCCGCAGCGGCTTTCAGGCCTATCAACGGTTTATCGGCTACTTTGGTAATGGCCAGATCGCTTTGGGCTTGTTTAATTTTATCTTTAGCTAATACAAAATCCAGGTTATTGGTTTGTGCCAGTCCTAAAGCGCTGTTGGCATCAGTAAGGTTGATGTCAAAATCAAAATAACTGCCGTTACTTTGTTTTACACCGGTAGTATACGCTAATAAATTAAGTTGCTTTTCTAAACTGTTCTTCAGATCTATCTTACGGTTATCTTCATTATCAATGGATGCCTGGATATTAAGCAGGTCAATACGCAAAGCGGTTCCGTTTTGTAACTGACTTTCTACAATTTTTTTATTCTCATTCAGGAAGTTGATCACACTGTCCTGTATACTCATGGCTTTTTGCAGGTACACAATATTGTAGTAAATGGTCGCAACCTGGTTAGCCAGTTGCGATTTTACATAATCCACATTGTGTTTGGCCAATTGCAGATCGTTTTTGGAACGTTCAATATTTGCCTGTAATCTCCCAAAATCAAACAGGGCATAGGTTGCATTCAATGCGCCACTGAAATTATTTACCGGTGCAAACTGAAATACATCGCCATTTAAAGGCAGTTCGATTTTTGGGCGAACATAGGCATACGAAGCATCCGCCGTAATATCCGGAAACTTGTTCAGCTGGGTAAGGGATATTTTCTCCTGTGCCGTCGTTACCATATTCTGTACTTCCTTCACTTTCGGAAAATAGCCAAATGACTGGCTGATCAAAGTTTTCAATTCATTATTCACTGTTACCTGTGCATGCAATGCCAGTGCCGAAGTAACCATGAAGGTTGTAATAAGAATCTTTTTCATTGTATGTAAATTCTGCTGTTATAATTGTTTCGTTATTTCTCTATCTGCTACGCTTTGTTCGGAATAAAGGGTTTTATATATATTCTCAACTTTTTAAATTTCTAAAGGCTAACCTTTCCTGATCACCCTAATGCGCTTCTTCTGTTGCTTTCATCGCGGCCGCAATCTCTTCTGCTGATTTTTTCTTTACCCTCAGAAATCCTACCAGTGGAATCACAAGTATAAAGAAGATGGTGATCAAACGGAAGGTGTCGAGATAAGAGAGATAATAAGCCTGTCTGTCAACAATTCCATTGATTGTTGCCAATGCCTTATTACTGGCGCCTGCTATATCTCCTGATCTTGCAATGATACCTTGTGTAATTGTATTACTTCGTTCAATAAACATTTGTGATTCGCCCGTTACTTTGGTTACCAGGTCAATCCTATGTTGTGCATATTGATGCGCGATATAATTGTTTGCCAACGCAATACCAAATGCCCCGCCCAGCTGCCGGATCATATTATTCAGTGCAATACCCGCCGGATAATCTTTGGGCGCCAATCCTGCTACCGCCTGGTTGATCAATGGTAACTGCACCATACTGATACCCACGGCTCGCAAGGCAAGTGGTATAAAGAAATCTCCTTTGCCTACATCCGGACTCATTTCCGCGCTCATCCACGAATAAGCCGCGAATAATAGAAATCCAATGACCACAAAAGGTATCGGTGTTACGCCTTTACTCATCATCTTACCAATCAATGGCATCATTAATACTGTAATCATGGTTGGGGCAAGCAGGGTTAACCCTGTTTCAAATGCGGTAAAGCCTAAAGTTCTTTGTGCCAAAACGGGAAATACAAATACCGATGTGAATAATCCCAATCCCACTACAAAGGTGAAGATGGTGGTGAACGCAAGGTTACGGTTGCCCAATACTTTTAAATTCACAGCAGGGTTCTTAATGCTGAGTTCATACCACACAAATCCTACCATGCCCAGAAAAGCCAGTAAGGAAGTAATCTGTATGGTCTGGCTGCTGAACCAGTCTTCCGATTCTCCTCTTTCCAGCACATATTGTAAACAACCAATACCCACGGTTAATAAAAGGATACCTGTATAATCAATCTTGATTTCTTTTTTCCTGGTACCCTCGCCTTCTTTTTTATCGATAAAAGTGAATGCAAGAAAAGTAGCCAGCACACCGATCGGGATATTGATCATAAAGATCAAAGGCCATGAGGCGTGATCGATGATGTATCCACCCAGTGTTGGCCCCAGTGTTGGCCCCAGTACAATACCCATTCCGAATAATCCAGAAGCAATGGGCCTGTCCTGCGGTTCAAACGCATCAAACAGGATGGCCTGTGAAGTTGACAATAAAGCGCCGCCACCCACACCTTGGATAAAACGCCAGATAATGATCTCCACCAGTGTATCCGATTGCCCGCACATGTACGAGGCAATGGTAAAGATGATCATTGATACGATATAATAATTTTTTCTGCCAAAATATTCAGCCAGGAAGCCGGTAAGCGGAATAATGATCACGTTAGCGATCGCATAGGAAGTGATAACCCAACTGATGTCTTCAATATTTACACCCAGGCTGCCGCTCATATCACTGAGGGCCACATTCACGATGGAAGTATCAATCAACTCCATCACTGCAGCCGTTACAGTAGTCAGTACAATAATTGCTCTCGCAAATCCTTTAGGTGTTGCCATGCTGTATTATATTTTCTTCAATAGAAATTCTTCCGACACGGAAAATCATTCCTACTCTCGCAGGGAGGGCAGTAAGGGATTAGTTCGTGTTTGCCACCACAAACACACTCAATCCTGCCCTCAGCATATTCCTGTATTGATTAATGTTTTTGATCTGGATCTTTACCGGTACACGCTGCGTAACTTTTACAAAGTTGCCACTGGCATTATCCGGGGGCAGCAAAGAGAATTTAGCGCCGGTCGCTTCACTCAAACTTTCGATCACGCCCGTGATCTTCTGATCGGGGAATGCATCAATCTCAATATCTACTTCTTTACCGGGATATAATTTTTTTAACTGGTTCTCTTTAAAATTGGCGATCACCCAATAAGTGGTATCGTTTACAATGGAAAATAAAGGGGTACCTGCCTGCACATACTGTCCTTCAGAAACATTTTTCTTACCGATCTTACCAGCCTGTGGTGCATAAATCTTTGTGTAAGTGAGTTTCAGTTTGGTTTGTTCTATCTTGGCTTTCTTCACCTCTAAGGCTGCAATGGCTTTTGCCACGCCTGCCTGTAAAACCGCGATGCGGCTTTGTGCAGCGGTAAGATCTGTTTTGCTGTTCTCTACCTGCTGGGCGGCGGTTTCAACTGTAAATTTTGTGTCGTCTAATTGTTTTTTGGTAATGGCCTGGTCTTTAAAAAGATTCTGATCCCTTTTCAGGTCATCTTCTGCTTTTTGTTTGCGCATCTGGCTAAGGTCAATATTGCCCCTGTTTACGCTGAGCGACACAACGGCATTATTTAATGCCGCTTTTGCATTGGTCACATCTACTTCTGCCTGGCGGAAGTCGGCTTCCATCTCCAGTAATTGTGTTTGCAGTTCTGCATCATCCAGTTCTACAACTAACTGGCCGGTTTTTACGGAATCGTAATCTTTTACGGCAATGCTTTTTACATAACCTGCCACACGCGGTAATACAGGGGTGATCTGTGTTTCGATCTGTGCATTATCGGTGGTTTCATGCGTTAATACAAAATGGATCTTCTTATAACCGAAGTAACCTGCTGCCAATAATACGGCAACCAAAATGATGGTTCTTACCGGTGATTTTTTTTCTTCTGACATATTTTTATAGTTTGTTGTTCTTAGTTATTCAATAGATAGGAATGCAGCAATTGTTTTAAGTGTTTGATGATGCGGTTCTTAAAGGCCACATCGGTATAGGGGTCAAATCCCTCTTCCCTGTTAATAAACATGCTGCAAAGTGTTTTTGACAACATTACCTGGTTAATGGTTCCAATCAAAGTGGCCATCGTTAATTCGGGATCTACTTTTTTAAATATTTTCTTTTTAATGCCCTGCTCGATAATATTTTTTAAGACAAGCGTATTTTTTCCAAAAACCTTTACAATATTCTGGTGAAGTGTTTCTCTTTCACCCATCAGCAATTCCTGGTGTAATACACGGTGAAACGAAGGCTGGGATAAGATCCGGGCTACATAACTTTCCACGATGGCGTCTATCTTCTCTATCTCGCTCAGTTTGCTGTTGGAAGCGATCTCATCCAATCTGCCCCGCATAAAAGTGGCTTTCTGCTCTAACAACGCTTCAAACAGTTTGTCTTTCGATCCAAAATAATAGTTCACCATCGCAACATTCACATCTGCCTTCGTGGCCAGGTCCCGGATGGATGTGCCTTCAAACCCCTTTTCTGCAAAGAGCTCAATGGCAGCATTCATGATAATTTCTTTCTTATCGGCACTCATAAAATCATTTTGAAAAGGCAAATGTTAAACAATTGTTTGAATTAAACAAACGTTTAATTAACTTTTTTTCCACTTGCCCCAAAAAATAACTTTGGAATAATATTACCGTTCGGGTGGATATGTCGACTTTTACCTAAATAATCCACTTTGTCATACCAGCATAAACTCAATGCCCGCGCTTTTGGTCCTGATTTTCAGTGGGGCGTGGCCATGGCGGCTGCCCAGAACGAAGGGGCATACAATGTGGATGGGCGTGGATTATCAATCTGGGACAGCTTTTCACGCCGCAGCGGAAAGATCAAGGGCGCGGGTAAACCGAGCGAAGCCTGTGATTTTTATTACCGTTACAAAGACGACCTGATGCTCGTAAAAGCATTGGGGTTCCGTGTTTTTCGTTTTTCTATTTCCTGGAGCAGGATCTTGCCTGAGGGTATTGGAAGGGTGAATAAAGAAGGAATCGCTTTTTATCATAGGCTTATTGATGAGTGTTTGCAATTGGGACTTACTCCCTATATTACCTTATATCATTGGGACCTGCCGCAGGAATTGCAAAAAAATGGTGGCTGGACAAGTCACCAGATGCTGAAATGGTTTACCCGTTTTGCCACGGTTTGTGCAGAAGAATATGGGGATAAAGTAAAGAACTGGATCGTACTGAATGAGCCGGCAGGTTTTACTTCTTTAGGGTATGGCGTTGGAATACATGCACCCGGTAAAACAGGCCTCAGCAATTTTCTTCCCGCAGTGCACAATGCGGCGCTTTGCCAGGCAGAAGGTGGAAGGATATTGCGGGCATTGGTACCGAAAGCCAATATCGGCACAACGTTTTCCTGCAGTGAAGTAATGCCCTATTCACAAAGGGAAGAAGATATGCTTGCCGCGAAAAGAATGGATGCCATGCTTAACCGATTATTCATAGAACCTGTATTAGGCAGGGGCTATCCGGAAGTGGAAAACTTTCCATTGCTGGATAAACTGCAATTGCATAACAAAGCCTGGCGGTATACGGAAAGGATGAAATTCAATTTTGATTTTATTGGTGTACAAAACTATTTTGCCCTTACGGTTAAATACAATGCATTGATCCCTTATATCCATGCATCAGAAGTAAAAGCGGCCACACGCAAAGTACCGCATACCGATATGGGCTGGGAGATTAATGCGGATAGCTTTTACAGGATGATCAAACGTTTCTGGTTATATGGCGGTGTGAAAGAGATTATTGTGAGCGAAGGCGGGGCTTTTTTTAAAGATACCCTGGTCAATGGCGTAGTAAATGATACCAAACGCATTGATTATTTTGAGCAATATATTGCCGCCATGCTGCGCGCCAAAAAAGAGGGTGTGAATGTAAACGGCTATTTTGCCTGGACACTCACTGATAATTTTGAATGGTCGGAAGGCTATGCTGCCCGCTTTGGCCTTATTCATATCGATTTTAAAACGCAATTGCGTACCATCAAAAACTCCGGTTACTGGTTCCGTGATTTTTTAAGAACCCCTTAATTTTTCTTAAGTAACTTTTGTGTTTTACTGGTATGGTGGCAAATATATTATCTGCTATAACACGAAAATACAAAGCAGCAAAAGGGAATACCCTATCTTTTCAACCCGCAATTAAATAGCATAACACAATATCTTTTCTTAAGTTTGGCCACCTAAAAAACAACCATGCTTCGTTCGTACCTGTTACTTATTGCTATGGGCATTTTTTCCTGTTTGTCTGCACAAACCGTTATCATTCCTGCCTTTACCGGTTATGCGCTTCCCGCAGAAAAACAGGAATCTTTATTATTCTCAGAAAAGAACGGAGTTCAGCAATGGAAAGATGCCGAGCAGCAGATCCGGTATTTTTTCTATGTGCGTAAACCGGGGAAACTATCCGTTGCCTTAGATGCTAAGAATACGGCGGAAGGAACGATCCTGAAAGTATCGTTATTGGGGAAAGATTTTCCGGTAAAAATTCCGGCTTCTCCAAAATGTAAACTGATCAATGCCGGAACGGTTACCATCAGGGATAGTGGTTTTTATTCGATTACCCTTTCGGTAATTAAAAAAGCAAGAAACAGTATTGCAGATATCCGTGCAGTGCAATTAACCGGTGCAGCAACCGCAGGCTTACATTATAATTCCAAACCCAGAAGAAATGCGGCTTCTGTTCATTTGCGTTACCCGATAGGGGATTCCATAAAGGCAATTGCCTTTTATAATGAGATCACAATACCCAATGGATTTGATCATCTGCACAGTTATTATATGGCCTGCGGTTTTGCACGCGGTTATTTTGGTATACAGGTAAACAGCGAATCTGAGCGAAGAGTGATTTTTTCTGTTTGGGATGCGGGTAAAGAAGCGGCTGACAGAAACAAAGTGGCCGATTCTAATAAAGTAATGCTATTGGCGAAAGGAGAAGACGTATTTGCAGACGGCTTCGGTAATGAAGGAACGGGTGGGCATAGCCATTGGGTATATCCCTGGAAAACCGGGCAAACGTATAAACTGATGGTAACCGCTTTAACGGATAGTGCTTCGCAAACGACAATCTATACCGGGTATTTCTTTTTGCCCGAATGGCAGAAATGGAAACTGATCGCCAGTTTTCGTGCACCGAAAGACGGGCAGAACCTGCGTAGTCTCTATTCATTCAATGAAAATTTCTGGGGTGTGAATGGGCAGTTGCAGCGGAAAGCTTTGTTTGGCAACCAATGGATACAAAAAGAAAACGGACAATGGCTTGAATTAACCAAGAGCTCATTTTCTTATGACGCCACAGCTAAGGCAGGAGACAGGATTGATTATGGTGCGGGCGTGAACGATGGAAAGTTTTATTTGTGGAACGGTGGTTTTCAGCCGGCCAATGCAAAGTTTGGAGATGTATTTAATCGCCCGGAAGCCAATCAGAAACCGGTGATCGACTGGAATAAAAATGCAGACAGTGCCAAACAGGCTGTAAAAGACCATCAACTGATTATGGAGGCGGTAAAAAACAAACAGATAGATACAACGGGAAGCAGGGAGGGTATTTATTATCAGATATTGAAAGAAGGCAATGGAGATTATATTTCATTAAATGATACCATAACAGTTTTTTATAAAGGTATTTTATTAAAAGAGGGTAGTGTGATTGATCAGACAAAAGACAAACCTGCCAGTTTCCCATTAAAGCGTTTGATACGCGGCTGGCAGATAGCCCTTCCCATGTGTAGGGTGGGCGGAAAGATAAGGATACTGATACCATCAGCATTGGCCTATTCTATCCGCAGCCGAAGCAAAGCCATACCACCCAACAGCGTGCTGATGTTTGATATAGAAGTAGTGGCTACAAAAAAGTAGTTTATAAAACCATGCCTAGTGTGTTTGTGTGGGAATTTAATGCTATGCAAAAGCATTGAAGAACGTTTTTTTTGTATCTTGACTATCCAACTACTACTTATGAAAATCCGATTACTACTTATTACCGGCTGCTTTATTTCCTTAGCGGCCTTCTCGCAAAAATCAACAACAACCCCTGCTATCCCGGAATTGGTTCCGGCAGGTGTGGAAGCCACCATTACCCATAACAGTGTAACCGTAGATGGAAAGAAAATAGAATATACAGCCCATACCGGTTATCTGAATCTAAAAAATGATACAGGTAAACTGATCGCCAAAGTATTCTTCACCTATTATAAGAAGGAAGGCGAGGAAGCAGGTAAACGCCCTGTAACATTTACTTTTAATGGTGGGCCGGGCTCGTCTTCCGTGTGGTTACATATGGGAGGCCTTGGCCCGCGGCGTGTATTACTTAGCGATGAAGGGGTAGCCACTGCACCACCTTATCAATACATTCAAAACGAATTTACCTGGCTGAATAAAACAGATCTTGTATTTATTGATCCTGTGTCTACAGGATTTAGTCGTGCTGCGCCCGGTGAAAGCCCTAAACAGTTTCATGGCTATGTAGAAGATGTTTCATCGATGGGATCCTTTATCCGTCATTTTTTATCGCGTTATGAGAGATGGGGATCGCCCAAATACCTTGCCGGCGAAAGTTATGGAACCACAAGAGCAGCAGGCTTATCAAAATTTCTGCAGGACCGGTACCGCATTTTTCTGAACGGGATATTTTTGATCTCGGCGGTGTTGAATTTTGGCACCAATGATTACTATGTAGGTAATGATCTGCCGCGTGCTTTATATATTCCATCGTACACGGCAGCAGCCTGGTATCATAAAAAATTAGCTCCCGCATTACAGGCCGATCTGAAAAAGACATTAAAAGAATCGGAACAGTTTGCAATTGGAGAATATGCTACCGCTTTATTAAAAGGCGGTTGGTTAACAGAGGCTGAGAAAGATGCCATCGCAGCAAAGCTGAGTTATTATACAGGATTAAGTAAAGAGTTCTGCCTGCAGTGTAACCTGCGTGTAGAAGAAGGCCGTTTCTGGAAAGAGTTGCGCAGGAAAGATGGATTAACTATCGGAAGACTGGATGCAAGATTTACGGGCAGGGACATAGATGATGCCGGTGATAGTTTCAGTTTTGACCCCTCATTTGCAAATATTGACGGCCCCTTTACGGCAACCATCAATGATTATTTTGAGAAAGAGCTGAATTTTAAAGAAGAGAAAGGCTATAATATTTTCGGCGATGTGGGGCCATGGAATTATAACAATGTTCAAAACCAGTTTTTAAATGTGGCTGAAAGCCTGCGGGATGCTATGTCTAAAAATCCTGCCTTAAAAGTATACGTAGGATGCGGGTACTATGATTTTGCCACGCCTTATTTTACCGCCCAGTTTGATATTGAACATATGTTGCTGAGACCCGAGCAAAGAAAAAATATACAATTTCATTTTTATGAGGCCGGCCATATGTACTATATCCATAAGCCTTCCCTGCAACAATTTAAAAAGGATGTGGATGCATTTTACAACTGGAGCAGCAATACAAACTAATACGCCACTGGTAGGTATTAGTTGAAATTGTTAATATAATATTGATTTAAGTAAGTGAATTTGTAAACATTTTACTTACCTTGTAGGTTTAACACTACAAAATGAAAGCTGCGCGTCAATTATCAGTTGCCATTTTGTTGTTGCTTTCTGCAGCGGCATTGTTATTCAGTTACCATATGATCAAGGATCCTACCGGTAGCTCTCTGGGCCTCCCATTTTATTTATTGAACGGTACCCTTTTTTCCAATTACCTGGTATTAGGTTGGGTATTATTATTTACCGTCGGAATTTTGTCTGCGGTGGTTATTTTCCTGATCCTGAGTAAGAATCGTTTGTATTCATTCTTTATCATGTTGCAGGGAGTGATGGTTAGTGTATTCGTTTTTATTCAATGGATGCTGCTTGGCGAAACGTTTATGGTGCAGTATGTATTTCTGATACTTGCTATGGCGCTGATTGGGTTGGGGGCCCTGCAAAACCAGCGAAAGATTGTAGTAGATTCAGAGAAAGAAGCGCATATGCATCCACAACCGAAAAGCCATCATCACAAACACAGGAAACACTGAGCATTTAAATGATGAATATAGATTAGAAACATCCATAGTTCACGCAACATTCAAAACACAACTGCAAAATCATAAACTACTGTGCTAATAATATAAGATAGACGCCATTTGTCCAGCCAAAACCATCCTGATTGGGATATTCCCCACCACCCGCTTTAGTGGCTGTATCGGTTACATTGTATTTCTCCATCATTTTACCTGTTTCTGCAAATACTTTTTCATTGTTCTGCATCCAGTTCTTTCTGATTTTCTCAGCAAGTGTGGTATGGCCGTAAGGCAATTGTTTTAATCCTTTATATGCAATCCATTGTAAAGGGGCCCAGCCATTCGGGGCATCCCATTGTTGTCCGGTAGTATGAAGTGTGGTGATCAGCCCACCAGGCTTCAGAAATTTTTCTTCTATATTCTTTGCCACTTTATCGGATTGCTCTTTACTGGCAAGTTGCATAAATAACGGAAACAATGCGGCCAATGAATAACAACGGGTTGGTGCTTTATCCGTGAAATGATAATCAAAATAAAACCCTTTTTCTTCATTCCAGCAATATTGCTGAATGGCTTTTTTTCTTTGTTCAGCGCGCTGTAACATGATGGCAGAATGCTGGTTGTCTTTGCCTTCATATAAATGGGAAAGATAGGTTTCCATAAACACTAATAAACAATTCAGGTCTACCGGAATAATATCAGTGGTTTGTATGGTTCCCATATTTTTTTCATCCCTGAACCAGCGGCTGCTGAAATCCCAGCCCGATTCTGCCGCCGCACGTATATGCCTGTAAACCATGCTTTCTTCCCTTCCGGATACTTTTGCCAGGTGCTTGTCTTCGATATACGCTTCAGGCCTTGGCGTATCGCGATCATCCCAATAGCGGTTAAGGATACTGCCATCAGGCATGGATACCACTCTTCGGTGTGCCGTATTTTCTTCCGTCAGCAATTCTGCACCATCCATCCAGAAAGAATATTCATTTTCCAGTTGCGGAAGATAGTGTTGTATAAACGTTTTTCCTTTTTCTTCTTCCAGCACAGATAACATCCATGCAAAAAAAGGAGGTTGTGAGCGGCCAAGATAATACGTTCGGTTTCCATTGGGAATGAACCCTGCCTGGTCTATCAGGTATGAAAAATTATCGATCATGTTTTGAATGATATCCACTCTTTTGGAAACCTGTAAGCCCAGCATGGTAAAATAACTATCCCAATAATACACTTCCCT
Source organism: uncultured Sediminibacterium sp. (assembly GCA_964519475.1). Classification (GTDB taxonomy): domain Bacteria; phylum Bacteroidota; class Bacteroidia; order Chitinophagales; family Chitinophagaceae; genus Sediminibacterium. The sequence continues at coordinate 55,397 of CAZFKE010000017.1, read as the reverse complement.
GAAACGACCGCCGGGAACAATATAGGAATGAGGTAAAGGGATCAATGTGCCGCCCTGTTCGTCTCGTTTCCGCATCAATACATTCCAGAGCCCGGATAGATGTTCAGGTAAAGATTTATTGGCAGAAGAATAACTGTTATCGCTTTCTGCGGGTAAAATAAAATGGCTGGTTACAAAAGCTTTGAGATCAAAACCGGGTTTGTCTTTTGCGGTAATATAATTCGTGATGATCTCCTGCGGTGTAAACAGGGGAATACAATCCACAAAGAACTTGGAGTCTGAAAATATTTCACTTAACTGAACATCTTCATACAGGGGTGAAAGGCTTTCAATATAAAAATGCGGGAGAATGGGCATACAAGATTATTTGATACCGTTGGAATTAGTGGCTTTGAATTTGTTCTCCAATTGTTTAAAAATAAACAGGCAGAGGATGAGAATGGCCATTGGAATCAAGGAAAAATAAAAAGCTTTCTCTCCACCTATATTTTTAAAAAGGTATCCTACAAGTCTTGAACCCAGTGTTCCTCCAATCGCTGAAAAGAATACCAACAATGAAGCCATCGGGCTGTGAAAGTTTTTTTCAGTAGCGCTCAATACATATGAGTTGACCATCGGATAAATCGGTGCCAGGAAGAAGCCGATGAGCGGGAATACATAAGCGATCACGGGAACATCGCTCATGGAATTGATTTCCTTTGGCGCCAGACTCTGTGTTTGAGGCAATACTAGCAATACCATCAATGCAGCACCCATGAGGCAGGCGGTAAGAATATAAAACCAAGAGATACGTTTGACCAGCAGTGAGGAAACATATCTTCCGAGTGCAATAGACAGCATTAGTATTACCGCCATAAACACACTTGTTTTTTCGGGGAGGTGCAAAATTTTCTGGTTAAATGTGGGTAGCCAGCTCATGATGCCCTGTTCTGTCATCACATACATAAAAGCAGCTACAGCAAACACCAATACCAATGGCCTTTTCAGCAAAAGGATCATCTCCATAAAATCGTCTTTGATATTTATGCCGGGTATTTCATATTTCAGTGTAAAATCGGCGAAGAACAGAAAAAGAAAAGATAATGCAACCAGTCCTGCCAATACCAGGTAAATGCGTAACCATGCATCCGGATCGGTATCACTATAAAATAAGGGAAAGGCTACAAAGCCCGCTGCGATCCCGATCATAAAAAAGCTTTCGATGGCGCTTAGCAGGCTTTTGTGTTCTTTATCATTGCTTGTGATCAAACCAATCAAAGAGTAAACAGATACTTTGATCACCGCGAATGAAATACCCACACAGGCAAATAATATTCTTACAGAAGTGAATGAATTGCCCCAATACATGCCCAAGCAGCCCGCAAACACAAGCGCCAAAGCGATCAACATTCCTTTTTTATAGCCTAGTCGGGGCAGAAATGAACCGATCAGAAATGACACAAAGGCGATGGATAGATCTTTAAAAGCTTCCAGGGAACTGGCTTTCAGCTCATCAACATGATATGTATTGATAGATTTTTGGATAAGAATTCCCACACTGTTAAGCAGGATAGCAAACACAAAATAATTCAGGAACAATGAGGCTTTGATCTTCCAGTTTTGCATACAGTGGGTTTAAGGGTAAACAGTGATCAATAAATTATTTCTTCGCCAGCATTTTCAGGCAAACAGGATTGGGAATTTCCAGTTGTTTGGGTAATACCTGTAACAAACCGGTTCCTCTATCTCTTTTGTATACCACAATATTGCTGGTCTTCTGATTAGCCACTAACAGGAAATTCCCCGTTGGATCGATCATGAAATTACGGGGTTGCTCACCCAGTGTGGATTGATAGCCAACAGAAGATAATTTACCATTTGCTGCAATAGAAAAAATGGCGAGATTATTTTCATTGCCACGGTTGGAGGCATATAAAAATTTTCCGTCAGGTGAAATATGTATATCGGCACTTCCGGGCTGTCCTTTATAATCTGCATGGTGTGTAGCTATTCGCTGGATACGTTTGGCAACGCCATTATTATATGCATAAGCACTCACGGTTCCTCCCATTTCTTCGATCACGTACATGTATTTGCCATTGGGTGAAAAATCCAGATGCCTTGGTCCGCTTCCGGGCTCTGCTGCTGTAAATGGAACGGGTGCCGGTGTTAGCGGTTGTGTAGTATTCGGATTGAATTGATAAGTAGTTACCTGGTCCATTCCTAAATCGGGTGTGAAGAGAAATTTTTCATCCGGTGAAAAGAACACAGAATGTACATGGGCTTTCTCCTGTCTTTGCGGGTTTACCCCTTTCCCTTCATGAATAATATGTTGTGTAAATGGCTGGATAGAACCGTCTGTATTTACCGGAAAAGTAGCTAAGCTTCCGCCGGTATAATTGGCAACGGCCAGCCATTTGCCATTTTTGGTAATGGAGATATGGCAGGGATTTTCCGTGCCACTTGATTGACGGTTGATCAAACTCAATTTTCCGGATACGGGATCAAATGCATATGCCGCAACCAAACCGGCTTGCGAACGGCTGATCTCATTTACGGCATAAAGATGTTTCCCGTCTGGGGCTATTGTTAAAAAAGAAGGATTGGCGGCACTATCGGTATTGCTTACCCATTTGGTTTCACCATTTTTGGCATTGAATTCATACACATAAATTCCCTTACTGCCACCGGAGGTATAGGTACCGATGAACAGGTAATATTTCTGTGCAGAAAGGCATAAGGATACTAATGTAAAGCAAAAGGATAGCAGCAATCGCATGGTAGTTTTATTTTTACAAACCGTAAGATAAAGATTGCCCGTGAGAAACCCGAAAGAAGACCATGTTTTTACGGGGCTAACCCATTTCAAACGTTTGCGATACGTTTTGGGAAGCGATTGCAAGATCGGCAGCTTACTGTATCTTAGTAATATGATCAAAAAAGCTATCCGCGTATTTTGTATGGGTATCTTTTTTGTTCCTGCAAATTCCATCAAACTATGAGCGCCAGCTATGCGTTCCGGCTGAAACCCGGACAAGACCTAAAGCAATCCATCGACAGTTTTGTAGAGGCAAAAAATATACAGGCCGGATGTATCGCCGCCTGTGTGGGCAGCCTTACTGAATATAATATCCGTTTTGCCAACCAGGAGAAGGGTTATAGCGATAAAGGCCATTTCGAGATCCTTAGCCTTGCAGGAACTGTGTCTGTCAATGGATCACATATTCATCTCTCCATTTCTGATAGTACCGGTAAGACCATTGGCGGGCATTTGCTGACCAGTTGTAAAGTGTACACTACTGCAGAGATCGTAATCGGTGAAGCTATTGACCTCATCTTTACCCGCGAAAAAGATGGTTCTACGCCATGGGAAGAGTTACAGATCAAAAAGCGGCATGCTGATCAATAACCCCTGTTTCGTTCACGATCCTTCAGTATTTCCCGAAATAGTAGATTGAATGGTTTGACTGTTTGTATTCTTGCAGACTAAACGGATAAGCATATGTGTTTGAAAAAATATGGGATGGTTTTTCTGGCAGGGGTATTCTATATGAATGTATTCGCACAAAGCCCATTGCAACAGGGGGCCTGGAACGGCCATTTATACCGACAGGATGGGCATGTAATCGATTTTCATTTTGATATAAAAACGGAGAAGGGTAAAACAGTACTGTATATTATCAATGCCAATGAAAGGATACGGGTAAATAAGGTAAAAGAGGTAAAAGACTCTTTGCTGATAGAGATGCCGGTATTTGAATCTGTTTTCAGGATCAAAAAAGTATCTGGCAGAAAATGGGAAGGCATATGGACAAAAGGAGGTGCTGTAAAAACACAGGTTATGCCTTTTACGGCAGCGCCACAAACAGATCAGGCAGTATCAAATATCCAGCCTGCCGTTGCGGATATAACCGGTAAATGGTCTGTTACCTTTACCGAAAATTCAGCATTATACAAACCGGCTATCGGCGAATGGCAACAAAAGGGAAACATGATTCGCGGCACCATATTAACGCCAACCGGTGATTACCGGTATTTAACCGGAACCGTTAATGGGGATAGCCTTCACCTTTCCACCTTTGATGGCGCGCATGCGTTTTCTTTTGTTGCCAAAATTGAGAATGGACAAAAGATAAGCAGTGGTATGTTTTATACCGGTGCCGTTAGGGCAGAACCCTGGATAGCTGAAAAAAATGAGCAGGTTGTGTTGCCCGATCTGGCAGCCATGTTTATGAAATACCCCGATGAGAAATTACGTTTCCGTTTTCAGGACCTGAATAAGCAAATGGTTTCGATAGATGATCCCAAGTTCAGGAATAAAGTGGTGATCGTTCAGATCATGGGTTCGTGGTGCCCGAATTGTATGGATGAAACAGCTTTCCTGAGCGATTTTTATGCTAAGAATAAACAGAAAGGGGTAGAGGTGATTGCACTGGCTTATGAATACAGTACCGATTTTGAGAGATCGAAAAAGAGTATTGAAAAATTCAGGAACCGGTTTAATATTCAATATACTTTATTGAATACCGGTGTTACGGTTTCTGATAGTTTACGAACAGAGAAAACATTACCGCAGTTAACGCCGATCAAATCTTTTCCTTCTATGATTATTGTTGATAAGACGGGCAAAGTAGCTAAGATTCATACAGGCTTTGCAGGCCCGGGAACTGGCTTGCATTATGAAACGTTTAAGAAAGAATTTGAATTAATGATTGAGCAGTTATTGAAAGGATAAAATTTCGCCACAGATGCACAGATTTTAACAGATGTTTTTTCTGTACTGATCTGTGCATCTGTGGCGATGGATGTTTACTTATTTACTATTCTTCACATATTTCTCCAGCCATTGGTTCTGCTCCCATAACATATGTAAGAGGTTTTCTTTTCCGCGATAGCCATGTGCTTCATAAGGCAGGAATACAAAACGAACCGTTCCGCCATTGCCTTTGATGGCTGCAAACAAACGTTCACTGTTAATGGGGTAGGTGCCGGTATTATCGTCTGCTTCTCCATGTATTAAGAGGATGGGTGTTTTAATCTGATCGGCATACATAAACGGGCTCATTTCATTATACAATTGTGGTGCCTGCCAGTAAGTACGCTCCTCATTCTGGAAACCAAAAGGCGTTAAGGTTCTGTTATACGCACCACTTCTGGCAATACCGGCTTTGAAGAGATGGGTATGCGACAGTAAGTTTGCCGTCATGAAAGCGCCATAACTATGTCCGCCAACCGCTACGCGGTTTTTATCACCTATACCCATTTCTGCCAGTTTATTGATAGCGGCTTCGGCATTCATTTTTAGCTGCGCTACAAAATCATCATTCGGTTTTTTATCCGGGCCTGAAGCAACAATAGGCATTTCTGCATTATCCAGAATAGCATAACCCTGTGTTACATAAAAAATAGGCGAGCCCCAGCCAATGCTGGTAAACCGATCCTTGCTACCCCTGATCTGTGCCGCATCTGCAGCAGAGTTAAATTCCCTTGGGTAAGCCCAGATCAGAACAGGTAACGGACCATCTTTGTCTTTATTATATCCTTTTGGCAGATAAAGATCGCCGGTAAGGTCAACACCATCGGCTCTTTTGTATTTGATTTTCTCTTTATTTACACCTTCCAATTGCGGGTAGGGATTGCTGAAATGGGTGATGGCTTTGTCTGCCATACGCAGCGCCAGGTTCTTGATAAAATAATTGGGCGCTTCCTTTTGTGATTCGCGTCTGGTAAGTAATACGAGTTTGTCTGCATCAATCACATCTTCTACCATTTCAAAAATACCTTCCGGGCAACGCCAGATGATATCACTCTTTTTCGAAGCCAGGTCAAACTTGGCAAGAAAAGGAAGATCACCTTTTGGAGATGAACCGATTATATTGTTCATCAGGATCTTTGTGCCATTATCTGTTGTCTGAATAACAGTTCTGCCGAATTTATTTTTAGTAGTGATAGGCGTACCGGGGTTATTATACGCATCGGTCTGATTGCGTTCCCATAATAACTCAAGTGTATTCGTGCCGGTATTGTAACGGCTAACCCTATTCATTTGCTTACTCCGGGAGATCTCTGTTACCAATGATAAAGAAGCATCACCCCAATTGGTGCCTGCATACCGCATTTTGGTTTTGAAAAGTTCTTTTGCTCCATTTGTAAAGGGTGCAGCTAAAGCATACACCGCATCATGGTATTCAACTTGTTTTTTGATGATACCACTATCTAAAGGCATGGCCCAGGTAATGGTTGCAGGTTCATCATCTCTCCAGTCAAAACCACGTGGTATATTTTGGGTGTTATCATAGCCTGATGGTGTTCCTTCCGAAGAAGGTAATTCAGCCAAAACCTTTACCGTTTTTCCGGTAAGATCAGTAATACTTACGGTGGATGGAAATCCATTGGCCGTAACCAAGTAAGAGAAGGGTTTCTGTAAAGTACGCACCATCATATATTTCTTATCGGGCGATAATACAAAAGAACTTAATAACCCGGGTTTGCCGATATGGGTTTCTACCCCATTTTTATACTGCACCAATTGCGCTGTTGCATAAAATTCAAATAACTGTTCATCATAAGGCGATTTGATGAGGTCCTGGAAAGTAGGACTGGGTGATGTCTTACCAAGATTTTGCTGTATTGTTGGGCCTTTTGGCGTAACAGGCCGTTTAGGTGCATTGGCTGCGGGTTGTGTAGTGGCTTTATACAAGATCGTATTGTCATCAACCCATGTATAGGAAAGTCCTAATACCATATTCACTGCCTGCTTATTGATCTTAGTTGCTTTTTTAGTAGCTATATCAATCACATACAGATCAACTTTGCTTGCGGTTGTATTGGTAAAAGCGATCTTTGTTTCAGACGGGTTCCATGTTGTATTACCAGCCAGTAAATTTGCCGGTAAGCCTTCTACTGCAAATTCCTGGTTCGATTTAATATTCTTCAAACGAAAATTATTGAAGAAAGTCTGCCTGCTAGGCGAGAAATTATTCGGGTTTAAACGCAAGCCGGCTATACGGTTTTCCGGCTGGCCCAGTTCTTCTACGGTGGGGTAGGAATTGCGTTCGCTTACCAACATCCATTCTGCTTTGCTGTCAATACTCACACCAGGCGTGGGCTTTGCCAGCAAGAGGTCGGCAATGTCTTTGGGAGGGGTTTGGTAGCTTACGGCATCCTGTCCGTATAACGAACTGAATGCACAGATCAGGCTTAATAACCTGATGATTTGGTTAATTTTTCTCATGTTAGTTTGGTTTGTATGGTAGAGCCGTTATTGATAAACTCTTACATAATCGATCTCCATTTTTTGAGGGAAAATCGTTTCGTCAACACCTTTCTGTCCGCCCCAGTCACCACCCACCGCAATATTCAATAAGATGTGAAAAGGTTGGTCAAATGGCCAGGCTTCTTTACCGGTATGTTCATTTTTAAAAGTAAAGTAGGGTTTGCTATCGATCAGCATCGTAATGCTTTCTGCATCCCAGTCGAGGGAGTACACATGAAAAGCCTCGCTGCAATCAGGTAAAGAGGTGGTGGCTGTTTTTTGGGTGCCGATGCTGTGAAAATATTTTCTGGTGTGCGCAGAAGCATGAATCACTCCCTGGTTATAACCTACATGTTCCATAATATCTATCTCACCATCATCGGGCCATTTAAAGGGAGTGGCCGAGCCCAGCATCCAGATAGCGGGCCAGGTGCCGAAGCCTTTGGGTATTTTAGCGCGTACATCAACATGACCGTAAGTGAAATCGTATTTACCCTTGGTATGGATACGGGCAGATGAATAGGTATTTTTTCCGATCGTTTCTTTTTTGGCTTCTATAACGAGGTATCCGTTTTCCACCCTGGCATTATCTGTTTTTTTGCCGGTATAGTATTGCAGTTCATGGTTGCCCCAGCCATTGCCACCTACATCATAACTCCATTTGCTTGAATCGGGCAGGCCTTTGTAATTAAATTCATCACTCCAGACCAGTTTTCTTTTTACCTGTGCAGAAAGATGAGAGATGCATGCGGGGATGATGGTACAACCCATTAAAAGAATCCATATTTGCTTCATATAACCCCTATTTAGGTGATTAGCAAGATACTTATAAAAAAATCAGATTTTAGCGCCTGGGATCTGCGGGAAAAAATATTTGCCGGTAAATGCAGATGGCTTTACTTTTGTGCCTCATTATGAAAATACTGGTACACATACATCACCATCATTTCTTACCCCGGGGGTAGGCTGTTGGTGTTTTGTGCCTGTTGCAATAAAACATTAAAGGGCTTACCTTATCGGTAGGCCCTTTTTGATTAACCCCAACTCCTGAAGGGGGTATTGTTCTTCCGGAAAAAATATCGCAAACCGATCGAAGTATGAAAGACACAAATCAAAACACAACCGGCACAGAAACGGTTAAGCTGAAATTGGCCATTCAGAAAAGTGGCAGGCTGCATGATGATTCCATCAAACTGTTGAAGGAATGTGGCATTGATATCAGCAATGGAGTGAACAAGCTGAAAGCGGAAGCCAATAATTTCCCTATAGAAGTCTATTTTCTGCGTGATGATGATATACCCCAATACGTAGAAGATGCTGTCGCTGATATTGGTTTTGTGGGAGAGAATGTGGTATATGAAAAGAAAAAGAAAGTGGATGTGGTGGATAAACTCGGATTTGGTAAATGCCGTCTCAGCCTTGCCGTAAGAAAAGGGGAAGACTATACCGGTGTTCAGTTTATGTCAGGTAAAAAAATTGCTACCAGCTACCCGGTAATACTTGCTGATTTCCTGAATGCAAAAGGGGTATCTGCCGAAATACATGAGATCAGTGGCAGCGTGGAAATAGCCCCGGGTATCGGTTTGGCAGATGCGATCTGTGACCTGGTGAGCAGTGGTTCTACCCTGTTCATGAATGGATTGAAAGAAACAGAAACCATTCTCCAATCGCAAGCTGTATTAATCCGCCATGCAAAACTGGATACAGCCAAACAACAATTGCTCGACCGTTTATTGTTCAGGATACAGGCCGTTAAAAAAGCAAAGAACAATAAATATGTATTGCTGAATGCGCCCAATCATAAACTGAAAGAGATCATTGGATTACTGCCGGGAATGAAAAGCCCTACGGTATTGCCACTCGCAGAAGAAGGCTGGAGCAGTGTACACAGCGTATTAAATGAAAATGATTTCTGGGATATTATTGAACAATTAAAAGCAGCAGGGGCACAGGGCATATTGGTGGTACCGATTGAGAAAATGATTGTTTGAGCGTGAATGGTAAGGCGTGAGTACAAGATATAAATTCACGATTCGCTTCCCATGTCTGACGAACTACAGGTTTAACTTTATATTGACTCTATAATGAAATTGATAAAAAATCCATCTGAAGATACATGGAAGCAGGTGCTGCAGCGGCCGGCTATTGACAATACTACACTGTTGAAGAAGGTAAGAGCGGTTATGAGCGAAGTGAAACAGGATGGCGATGCGGCTGTAAAACAATTTACCCAACAGTTTGATGGGGTGCTGTTGGATAGTTTTCTTGTTTCAGAAAATGAGATCAACGAATCTGAAGCTGTATTGTCAGATGAATTGAAGCAGGCAATTCAGCAAGCGGCTGCTAATATTGAACTGTTTCATGAAAAACAGGTATCAGCTGTTGAAGTAGTGGAAACCATGCCCGGTGTAAAATGCTGGCGTAAAAGTGTGGGCATTGAAAAAGTGGGCCTATACATTCCCGGCGGAACAGCGCCTTTGTTTTCAACCATATTAATGTTGGCTATTCCGGCCAGAATTGCGGGTTGTAAAGAAGTGGTTCTTTGTTCGCCTCCGGGTAAAGATGGAAAACTGCATCCTGCTGTTTTATATGCGGCTAAATTAACCGGTATTCATGCTGTGTTTAAAATCGGTGGTGTACAGGCAATTGCTGCTATGGCCTACGGAACAGAAACGGTTCCGCAGGTATATAAAATATTTGGCCCGGGTAATCAATACGTAACCTGTGCCAAGCAACTGGCACAACAGGAAGGTATTGCCATAGATATGCCTGCCGGTCCCAGTGAAGTATGTGTAATGGCTGATGAAACTGCCAATGCAGCATTTGTTGCCGCAGATCTGTTGAGCCAGGCAGAACATGGGATTGATAGCCAGGTATTGTTAGTGACCATTGATGAGTTAATAGTGAAAAACATTGAAACAGAATTAGAAAAACAGCTGGCGCTCCTGCCAAGAAAGGATATTGCTGCCAAAGCCTTGGAGAATAGTTCTGCTATTGTTGTAAAAGATATGAATGAAGCGATTGCATTGGTAAATGAATATGCAGCCGAACACCTGATTATTGCATGTAAGGAAGATGAAACAATTGCAGAAAAGATTGTGAATGCGGGTTCAGTTTTTCTTGGTAATTATTCCCCGGAAAGCGTGGGCGATTATGCCAGTGGAACCAATCACACATTACCCACCAATGGTTTTGCCAAAGCCTATAGCGGGGTAAGTGTAGACAGTTTTGTTAAGAAAGTTACGTATCAGAAATTATCGAAGGAAGGATTGAAGAATATTGGAAAAACAGTAATGCTGATGGCGGATGCGGAAGGGTTACATGCCCACGCTGATGCCGTAGGAATTAGAATAGGCAATATCCCCTCCCGGGAGGGGCAGGTTAATTAAATACCATGAAAAGGTAAATCATCCCGTATACCCAAACCTGAAAGAATTTGCTAAGACCTATAGAAAGTCTATGACCTGAGAAGCAATAACGCACTTGCAGCATATGGCATTAGCATTTTGCGATTAAATGATTTGATGCAGTAAATAGAATGGAAATGGTTTTGAAGGTAATTGAGAATGGGTTATTGGATGATGAGAATTGAATGGAGTGCCGGAGAATGTTATAAAACATTGCATGAGGTCTAGTTAGCCTACCCCCGTCTTTCCGGGAAGTGATAACGCAAATACGAATACTATGTACACTTACCGATTAATACCCAGGGAAAACATCTTCTCCATCATCCCACTCTTACAGGTGCTGAATGATAAGATCCCTGCAGCTGTTTTAGAAGAGCGTTTAACAGAAATGGCAGATAGTGGATATGAATGTGTTGGTGCATTTCATGAGAAGGAATTGATCGGTATTTGTGGCATCTGGATTCTGACCAAATATTATATAGGAAAACATATTGAACCCGATAATGTGATCATACTGCCGGATTACCGCGGAAAAAATATCGGTGAAGAAATGATGGAATGGGTATACGAATATGCCAAATCAAAAGGTTGTGTGGCTTCTGAATTGAATTGTTATACAGCGAATCATGGTGGACAAAAGTTCTGGTCAAACGAGGGATACCAGATTCTTGGGTTCCATTATCAAAAAATATTATAGGCAATAACTAAATACAATACCTTTTAAAAATAACGCATGTCTTTCGATCTTAATAAACTCATCCGCCCCAATATTCAGAAATTAAGCCCGTATTCTTCCGCCCGTGATGAATTCAGCGGAGAGGCCAAAGTATTTCTTGATGCGAATGAGAACAGCCTGGGCTCACCGCTTACCAAATGGTATAACCGTTACCCCGATCCACACCAGCGGGCTATCAAAGAAAAATTGTCCGTGGTTAAAGGCGTTGCCGCAGAACATATTTTCCTGGGCAATGGCAGCGATGAATGTATCGATCTCTTATTCCGGGCTTTTTGTGAACCGGGTAAGGATAATATTATCATCTGCCCGCCAACCTATGGCATGTATGAAGTGAGTGCCAATATCAATGATGTAATGATTAAAAAAGCGCCCTTAACAGAAGATTTCCAGCTGGACCTGATCCATCTTGAAAACCTGGTGGATGCCCATACCAAACTTATCTGGCTCTGCTCGCCCAATAACCCAACCGGTAATTGTTTACACCGCATGGATATTGAAACGGTGCTGAATA
>CAZFKE010000017.1:22188-43499 GCA_964519475.1 uncultured Sediminibacterium sp. | reverse complement strand
ATAATTTCAAGGGTATTGTGGTGATTGATGAAGCCTATATCAATTTTGCAAAACAAAAATCATTTATACAGGAACTCACAGATTATCCCAATGTAGTGGTTATGCAAACCTTTAGTAAAGCATGGGGTTTGGCAGGCCTTCGCCTGGGTATGGCATTTGCTTCTGTTGCTATTATTGAAATACTGGATAAAGTAAAGCCACCCTATAATGTAAACCAGGCAACCCAGGAACTGGCGCTAAAAGCTTTGGATGAAGTAGGACAGGTAAACGATATGATCCGGCTTTTAGTAGATATGCGTGAAGCGTTAGCGGAAGTCTTTCGTTCCATGCCCACTGTTGAAAAAGTGTATCCCTCGGATGCCAACTTCCTCTTAGTAAAGATCAAAAAGGCAAGGAAGATTTATGAATTCCTGCTTACCCGGGGTATTGTTCTGCGCGACAGGAGCAATGTAAAACTCTGTGAAGACTGCCTGCGGATAACGGTTGGCACAGAAAAAGAGAATACATTATTGATAGATGCCATGCAGGAATGGTATGCCCAATAAACAAACTGTGCAATTATCTGTTTTCATTGTAATTTCAAACCCAAATAACCAACACATATGAAAAAATCTTTTTCTGTTTTATCACTTGCGCTGCTTACAGTAGGGTTCAGTGCTTTTACAGCTGCTGCTGATCCGGGCGACAAACCTGTTAAAAATAAATCAGCCTATGCGGTTGTACCGGATGCTGATAACGCCGGTCTCAAATTGCCTGCTGGTTTCGGTGCCCTGAAAGTGGCCGATAACCTGGGTAAAACAAGGCATATTGTTGTTACCGCTCAGGGTGATGTATATGCAAAAATCATGGGCAAGGTAGCGGAAGGAAAAGGCATCTTGAAATTACATGATACCAATGGCGATGGTAAATCTGATGTAACCACGGGTATCGGTAACTATGGCGGAACAGGTATCGCTATCAAAAACGGCTATTTATATGCTTCCTCCGATGAAGAAGTTTTTCGTTATAAAATCAATGAAGCAGGCGATGTGATCGATGCTTCCAAAGCAGAAAAGATTATTACCGGCTTAAAGAAAGGCAACCAGCACGAAACCAAATCCATTGCGCTGGATAATGCAGGTAATATTTATGTGAACATTGGTGCGTATTCTAATTCCTGCCAGGTGCTTGACAGAAAGCCTGGTTCCTTGGGTATGATGCCTTGCCCGATCCTGGATTCTGCCGGTGGTATCTGGCAATTCAAAGCAGATAAATTGAACCAGACCTATGCGGATGGTGCCCGCTATGCAACAGGGTTACGTAATGTAGTAGGACTTGATTGGAACACACAATTAAATCAATTATTTGTGATGCAGCATGGACGAGACGACCTGCATAATATTTTCCCTGACCTGTACACTGAAAAAGACAATGCAGAACTGCCTGCCGAAACCATGTATGCTTTAAAAAAAGGAGACAATGCCGGATGGCCTTATATCTATTATGATCCTGCACAGCATAAAAAAATGCAGGCGCCGGAATACGGTGGCGATGGTAAGAAAGAAGGTTCAAAAGAGTTTATCGACCCGGTAATGGCATTCCCTGCACATATGGCGCCGAATGGTTTGTTATTCTATACAGGAAACCAATTTCCTGCCAGGTATCGGAATGGTGCATTTGTCGCCTTCCATGGCTCCTGGAACCGCGCACCTTTGCCGCAGGAAGGATACTTTGTTGTATTTGTTCCTTTCGAAAATGGAAAACCCACCGGTAAATGGGAAGTATTTGCAAATGGTTTCTCAGGCATGGAAGCAGGGGTAACGCCTCGCAGTGCCGCACATCGCCCATGCGGATTGGCACAAGGCCCCGATGGTTCTTTGTATGTGTCAGATGATCAGAAAGGATCTATCTATCGTATCATTTATAACGGAAAATAAGAAAATTGATGAAGAAAATAGTGGGCCCGATCGCACTCATGATATTGTTGATGAGTTTTCAGACAGCACCCAAAAAAGCGGCACCGGCAACAAAGCCCTCGGCAAAACCAGTTGTAACATCTCCCGCTCCTGCCGCTTCTATCAATCGGGGCAAAGCAGTGTACCTGTCGCAATGTCTATCCTGTCACCAGGTAGATGGCGGTGGTGTACCGCACCTTAATGCACCTTTGGATGGAGCCACAGCAGTAGTAGGTAAGGATAAAGCTAAGATCATCGGCATTGTTCTGAAAGGCATGACAGACAGGGTGGAAATCGACGGTGAATTTTACAGTAATAATATGGCAGCGCACAGGGAACTTACCGATCAGCAAATAGCTGATGTGTTAACCTATGTAAGAAATTCATGGAGCAATAAAGCTTCTGCCGTAACAGTTGCAGAAGTAAAAGCGGTAAGGGCAAAAATCAAATAGTATGGGCAAACGGATTCTATTTATTGATAGGGACGGAGTTGTTTTATTGGAACCACCAACCGATTTCCAGGTTGACAGTACCGATAAAACTTCTTTTGTACCCGGCGCTATCACTGCTTTAGCAAGAATTGCCGCTGAATTGGATTATTATAAAGTGATGGTGACGAATCAGGACGGGCTGGGTACAGATTCTTATCCTGAAAAAGATTTCTACCCGTATCAAAATCTAATGCTCCGCACATTGGAAGGCGAAGGTTTTGTATTTGATGAAGTGCATATTGATAAAACCTTTGCCAACGAAAATAAACCTACACGTAAGCCGGGAACAGCCATGGTACAGCATTTAATGCATACGGATGTATACGACCTGGCCAATTCATTTGTGATCGGCGACAGGTGGAGCGATATTGAGCTGGCAAAGAACCTCGGGTGTAAGGCTATTTATTTCCGCTCACCGGTACAATCACTTTTGTTAACAGAGGAGCAGGAACAAAAGCTGCGCGATACGATTGCTTTTGAAACCGATAACTGGGCAGATATATACGCATTTCTGAAACTGGGATTGCGTAAAGTAGTACATGAAAGAAATACCAATGAAACACAGATCAAAGTAGAATTGAATCTGGACGGAAGCGGTAAAACTACTATTTCAACAGGTCTCGGGTTCTTTGACCATATGCTCGATCAGATTGCCCGCCATGGTAAAATGGACCTTACTATTTTAACTCAGGGAGATCTGCATATCGATGAGCATCATGCAATCGAAGATACCGGGATTGCACTGGGAGAAGCATTTGCCAAAGCACTGGCGGATAAACGCGGTATGGAGCGCTACGGTTTTGCTTTACCCATGGACGAGGCCGAAGCCAAAGTGCTGATAGATTTTGGCGGCCGTAACTGGATCGTTTGGAATGCCGAATTCAAAAGGGAAAAAATAGGGGAGATGCCAACAGAAATGTTCTTCCATTTTTTTAAATCCTTTAGTGATGCAGCCAAATGCAACCTGAACATTGAATGCAAAGGCGAAAATGAACACCATAAAATTGAAGCGATCTTTAAAGCATTTGCCAAAGCAATCAGAATGGCAGTGAAGAGAGACCCTTTCAGTAATTATCTTCCTTCTACCAAGGGAGTGCTTTAGAATAATTCTGGAGTCTGGAATAATAACTTTTAAGTGCAGACTATTCTTATATCATCGGGTTTGTTCTGTCTATTGCAGTAAAGCTGATAAAGCAAAACATGATCAATATTCATTTATTTATAAATAACAAAGTTGTAAGGATTCGCCAAGAGAGAAACGAAGAAAAAAAGAGTCGCTGTATTTTCGAAACTCTTTTTTTCTTCGTTCCCCGTTCTTGTTGTGGCAAAATATTCAATGCAGATTATTTACATAGATAATTCCGTCTTTCATTACTAACAAGGTATTTCGTACATCAGAAATATTTTCAGTTGGATTCCCTTTCACAGCAATAAGATCAGCCAGCAACCCTTTCTTAATCCTTCCAATATGTTCCCCATAACCAAATACATCTGCATTTACGGATGTGGCAGTTTTTAAAACCTCGGCGGGTTTCATTCCGTACCGAACCATGGCTTCCATTTCGCGTGCATTATCGCCATGGGGGTAAACGCCCACATCGCCACCCATGCAGATGGTAACGCCTTTTTGTAAAGCAAGTGCTACCGCTTTTTTCTTGGTGCTTACTCTATCCGGTTCCGGCAGGGTGCCTTGCTCCCAGCCATCATATGCGGAAGTGGCTTCGCTGGCGCTGATGGTAGGGCAATAGGCCACTTTCTTATCTGCCATCATTTGAAATATTTCTGCCGTTCCATTATCCCCGTGTTCAATGGTAGATATGCCCGCAAGAATGGCTCTTCTCATGCCTTCTGTTGTACTGGCATGTGCCGCCACTTTGCGTCCACTGGAAGCAGCTGTTTCAACAATCCTTTTCAATTCTTCCAAAGTAAAAGTGGGTTCGGCTTTTTTATTGAGCCCCCAGCGGTAATCTGCATATACTTTGATTAGATCTGCGCCATTACCTATCTGCTTCCGTACTTCTTTGATCAATGCATCTGTTCCATCGGCTTCTGCTGCACCACGGATGGGTTCATCGTCGAGGTTCTCTAATTTGGGCCCGTAACTTCCCGTAGCAACAATGGCACGTGTGGCAATGATCATTCTCGGCCCGGGAATGATTCCTTTTTCGATGGCCGTTTTTAAACCCACATCATCATACCCCGCACCTTCTGTTCCCAGGTCGCGTACGGTGGTAAAACCGGCTTCGAGGGTTTTTCTGGCATGGACCACAGCTCTTGCCATCCGCTCGGCCCTGGATTCATGCAATACCTGGTCATCCCATTTGGTTTCGTTATACGGATGCAGTAATAAATGAGAATGCCCTTCAATCAGTCCGGGCAATAAAGTAGCGCCTTGTAAAGTAATTGTTTTGAAAACCATTCCCGGTTTGATGGAAGAAGATTCACCTGCCGCCATAATCCTGTTGTTCTGAACCCATACAGCCCAGTTGGTATGCATCTGTTCCCCGTCGAACACCCTGTCGGGAATCAATAAAATAGCCGTGTCTGTTTTTTGGGCATGGGTTGAAAGGGTTATTGCCAAGGCAAGCAAAGCCAATATGCGACGGTTTCTCATAGCAAGTAGTTGGGAAATGAAGGTAAGTAAGATGCCCTTCGACAAAAAAAATTTGTTTATAAACGGATTCTCCTGCAAATTTGCATTGCAATGAACCAGTTTACAAACAAATATTGGTGGTGGCATACAAACTCCGTTCGGGGATTGTAATGGCATAGCCAGTACTATTTTGAATTATATTCAGAACCCCGACAGAGATGTTGGGGTTTTTTGTACCCAACCCTGAGCGTGGGCTAAGAAAATAGTTGATGAGCGGATAGGAACTTGAAGTGTGCGACGCAACAATATTGAATAGAGATGAGAAGTTGATAACATAAAACACTCCGTTTGGAGACAGGATATGAAGAAAATAGTTTTACAAACCCAATGCAAAAAAATGCTGGCCGATGTGTTTACGCCGGTAGGTATTTATTTGCGGATCCGCGACAGGTTCAGGGATACGGTTTTGCTGGAAAGCACCGACCACCATGCAGCTGAGAACAGTTATTCTTTTATTGGGATTAATGCGATTGGCGGGATTGAGATCAGCTCTACCAAAAGTATTGAACGTAAATTACCCGGGCAGAAGCCTGAAAAAGTAGCAATCAAAAACACTTCCGAAGTTCCGGATCTTTTATGGGGCTATATGCAGCATTTTACTGTGGAGGCGCCCGAAGTAAAAGAAGGAAAATTTGCCCAGGGTTTATTTGGGTATACCTGTTTTGATGCGGTTCCATTCTTTGATACGATCTCATTACAAACTGCGAACAGTGAAGCGCCGATCATTCCTTTGATGCGGTATCGTTTATATCAGTATGTGATTGCTTTCAATCATTTTAAAGATGAACTGTTTATTTGTGAGAACAGGATAGACGGTCTGGAATCGGATGTGGCGGTTGTAGAATCATTGATCAGGAGTAAAGATGTACCGGTATTCCCTTTCAGGTCGGATGCCAATGAGAGTTCGAATATGACGGATGCCGAATACAAAGAAATGGTGCAGAAAGGCATCAGCCGTTGTATGCGTGGCGATGTGTTCCAGATCGTTCTCAGCAGGCGTTTCCAGCAAAGCTTTACGGGAGATGAATTTAATGTGTACCGCGCTTTGCGCAGCGTGAACCCCTCGCCCTATTTATTCTTTTTTGATTACGGCGATTATAAGCTGATGGGTTCTTCACCGGAAGCCCAACTGATCATTCAAAATGGGAAAGCCATTGTTCACCCGATTGCCGGAACTTTTAAACGAACCGGTGATAATGAACTTGATCAGCAGATGGCAGAAAAATTATTGCTCGATGCCAAAGAAAATGCAGAACACGTGATGCTGGTTGATCTGGCCCGCAATGATCTTAGCCGTGCTTGTGATGAAGTGGTGGTGACACATTATCGTGAAGTACAGTATTACAGTCATGTAATTCATTTGGTAAGTGAAGTAACCGGACGCGTTAAAAAAGACCAAAATCCTTTTGAGTTATTGGCCAAAACTTTTCCTGCCGGAACCTTAAGCGGCGCACCCAAGTTTAAAGCGATGGAGATCATTGATAATTATGAGCCAACAGCGCGTAGTTATTATGGGGGTGGCATTGGTTTTATGGGATTTGACGGAAGCTGTAATCATGCCATTATGATCCGTACCTTCTTAAGCAGAAACAATACGCTTACCTACCAGGCAGGAGCCGGTGTAGTGGCGGCAAGTGTTCCGGAGAATGAATTGCAGGAGGTAAATAATAAATTAAATGCTTTGAAGAAAGCGATTGAAATAGCTGGAGATATTTAATTAAAAGTAAATAGTGAATAGCCGACAGTAAAGAAAAAAATAATGAAAATTTTAGTTTTTGATAATTACGATTCTTTTACCTACAACTTAGTTCATTTAGTTGAAAAGATCACACATGGCAAAGTGGATGTATTCCGCAATGATGAAATTCCGATGGAGAATGTGAAGGTATATGATAAGATCATTTTATCCCCCGGCCCCGGTATTCCCTCAGAAGCGGGTATGTTATTACCGCTGATCAAAGAATATGCATCCAGCAAATCCATACTGGGTGTGTGTTTGGGGCACCAGGCGATTGGGGAGGCTTTTGGCGGAACGCTGGTAAATCTGTCGCAGGTATACCATGGTGTGGCAATGCCTATTTTAGTCAGGAGTGAGAAGTCTGGAGTCAGGAGTAAGTTGTTTGAAGGTTTACCGGATACGATGGAAGTGGGCCGCTATCATAGTTGGGTGTTGAGTGATAAAGATTTTCCAGATGCATTAGAGATAACAGCAAGAGATGATCATCAGTATATTATGGGGATACAACATTCAAAATATGATGTGCAAGGTGTACAGTTTCATCCGGAAAGTGTATTAACGCCTGACGGAGAGAAAATGATCCATAACTGGTTAAACAAGTAGTATGAAAAAGATTTTACAATATTTATTTGAGTACAAAACGCTTTCACGCGAAGAGGCCAAAGAAATTCTGGTAAATATGTCGCGCGGGCAATACAATGAGAGCGAGATGTCGGCCTTCATTACTGTATTCCTCATGCGCAGTATTACCATTGAGGAGCTGCAGGGGTTTCGCGATGCTTTATTGGAACTTTGTATAAAGATCGATTTGAATGGTTACCAGGTGATGGATATTGTGGGTACGGGCGGTGATGGAAAGAATACATTTAATATTTCTACATTATCGTGTTTTATTGTGGCGGGTGCCGGACAAAAAGTGGCCAAACATGGCAATTATGGAGCAACTTCTATCAGTGGTGCATCTAATGTAATGGAGCAACTGGGATACAAATTCAAGAATGATAATGCTGCTTTGCTGAAAGAAGTAGAATCAGCCAGTATTTGCTTTCTGCATGCACCTTTATTTCATCCTGCCTTAAAAATGGTTGGGCCTATTCGTAAAAATTTGGGCGTGAGAACCTTTTTCAATATGCTGGGGCCGATGGTAAATCCGGCCCAACCGGCTTTTCAGTTGGTAGGTGTGTATAATTTAGAGATGGCTCGTATTTATAATTATCTTTTGCAGCAAACAGGTAATGCCTTTACCATTATACACAGCCTGGATGGATATGATGAGATCTCACTCACCAACGATACAAAAGTAATCACCAATATTGGTGAAAGAGTAATGACACCCGAACAATTAGGCAAGCGTATTGTTTCTGCGGAAGATATTCATGGCGGCAATTCTGTTGAAGAAGCAGCAAAGATCTTTACCAAGATCATTAAAGGCGAAGGTAGTTGGGCACAAAATGCGGTTGTATTGGCCAATGCTGCCATGGCATTACACTGTACCGGTAAATATACTTCTTATGAAGATGCTTATGAAGCAGCAGTGAATAGTCTGGAAAGCGGCAAAGCATATCAATCATTACAAACCTTAATCAGTATCCAGTAAGATGAATATTTTAGATACCATCATTGCGCAGAAAAGAAAAGAAGTTGCCTTGCGCAAACAGCAAACTTCTGTTGCAGAACTGGAGAAAAGGGAATTCTTTGGCCATGAAACTTTATCGTTAAAGAAGTTTTTACTGGATCCATCCAAAACAGGCATCATTGCAGAGTTCAAAAGAAAATCGCCAAGCAAGGGGATCATTAATGATAAAGTAACTGTTGAAGAAGTTACTACTGCGTATGCCAAATATGGTGCATCGGGGATCTCTGTTTTAACGGATGAAGAGTTTTTTGGCGGAACCTTAAACGATCTGCTGGCAGCAACCATTCATGAAGTGCCGTTACTGCGGAAAGATTTCATGATCGATGAATACCAGTTGGTAGAAGCCAAAGCGTATGGCGCAGAAGTGATCTTATTGATTGCAGCCTGTTTAACGCCTGCCGAAGTAAAGCAAATGGCTGTAACGGCTAGAGGCCTTGGCCTTGAAGTGTTACTGGAAATACACAACGCCGAAGAACTGGATCATATCTGCGACGAAGTAACCCTGGTAGGCGTAAATAACCGTAACCTGAAAACCTTTGAAGTAAGTATTGATACCTCACTGGGTCTTATTAACAAGATACCCAGCGATAAGCCCGCCATAGCTGAAAGCGGTATCAGTAGTGTGGATACTATTGTAACTTTACGCTCGGCAGGTTTCAAAGGATTTCTGATTGGAGAGAACTTTATGAAACAGCCAAGCCCTTCGATTGCTTTTGCTGATTTTGTGAATCAACTAAAAGCAAAATAACATGCGTAGTAAAGTTTGCGGCATGACAAGTGAAGAACAGGTATTACAACTCGACGAAATGGGGGTGGAATTTGCAGGGTTTATCTTTTATCCCAAATCGCCGCGTTATGTATATAAGTTTATGCCCCGGCCCGCGATCAAAAAGATCAAAGGAAAGGGTATCAACAAAGTAGGTGTATTTGTAAACGCGCCCATTGAAGAAGTGCTGGAAACGGTAGATGATTGTGGTTTATACCTTGTACAGCTGCATGGGGATGAAACGCCCAAATATTGCGAGAAGATTGCAGATTATGTAACAGTGGTAAAAGCATTTCGTTTGCGTGAAGATGATAATATTTTATGGAAAGTGAAAGATTACCAGGATGTCGCAGATATGTTCCTCTTTGATACAGAAGGCGCCGGTTATGGAGGAACAGGAAGAAAATTTGATTGGAATATGTTGCATGGGTTAAACATCCGTAAACCGTTTTTTCTGAGTGGAGGTATTGAACATGATGATACGGATAAACTGAAAGAATTCATGAAAGACCCGGTGGCACATGATCTTTTCTCGATAGATGTGAACAGCAAATTTGAAACATCACCCGGCGTGAAAGACATGGATAAACTGCGCGATTTTATAACAACAATAATAAGAATCTGATCATAATGGAAATGAAAAAAGAGATTACGTTCCAGCATCCGAATGAACAGGGTTACTATGGTTCATTTGGCGGCGCATATATTCCGGAGATGCTGCACAGAAATGTGGAAGAGCTGAAAGAAAAGTATCTTGATATTATGTATGAGCCTTCTTTTCAGAAAGAATTCCAGTTATTGCTAAAAGATTATGTGGGCAGGCCCACTCCCTTATTCCTGGCGGAAAGATTGAGTAAGGAATTTAACACATCTGTCTATTTGAAGCGGGAAGACCTTTGCCATACAGGTGCACACAAGATCAACAATACCATTGGCCAGATATTACTGGCAAGAAAACTGGGTAAAACAAGGATTATTGCCGAAACCGGTGCAGGTCAGCACGGTGTGGCTACGGCAACCGTTTGTGCTTTAAAAGGAATGGAATGCATTGTATACATGGGCGAAAAAGATATTGAACGGCAGGCGCCAAACGTAGCAAGAATGAAAATGCTGGGTGCAAAAGTAATACCTGCTATGAGTGGCAGCAAAACATTAAAAGATGCCACCAATGAAGCTATCCGCGACTGGATCAATAACCCGGTGGATACCCATTATATTATTGGCAGTGTAGTAGGCCCGCATCCTTACCCGGATATGGTGGCCCGTTTTCAAAGCGTGATCAGTGAAGAGACCAGGATGCAGTTGAAAGAAAAAACAGGAAGCGAATTACCAACGCATGTAGTGGCTTGTGTGGGCGGCGGCAGTAATGCAGCCGGCGCTTTCTATCATTTTCTGGATGAACTGAGTGTGCAATTGGTAGCGGTAGAAGCGGCCGGGCATGGCGTACACAGCGGTATGAGTGCTGCCACAACGCAATTAGGCAAACCGGGGATCTTACACGGAAGCAAAAGCCTGGTAATGCAAACAGAAGATGGCCAGGTAGTAGAGCCACACAGCATTTCAGCCGGACTGGATTATCCGGGTGTTGGCCCTTTACATGCGAATTTGTTTAAGAGCGGCCGGGGTACTTTTTTAAGTGCAACGGATGATGAGGCTTTAAAAGCAGCATTTCATGTAAGCAAAACAGAAGGTATTATTCCTGCACTGGAAACAGCGCATGCTTTTGCCGTATTGGGAAAACTGAATTTGAAAACCACAGATAAGGTTGTGGTTTGTTTGAGTGGAAGGGGAGATAAAGACCTTGCCACTTATATGAAAGCAATGGATATTTAATTACCTGAGAAAACTTTGTGCCGCTTTGCGTCTTTATAAATTAGTAGCGAACATAACATGAGCAGAATACAAGAACTTTTCGCAAGAAAACAAAATAAGGTACTGAATGTGTATTGCACAGCAGGCTACCCGCAACGCAACAGCACGCTTGCCATACTGAAAGCTTTAGAGCAAAACGGTGCCGATCTTGTTGAACTGGGGATGCCCTACAGTGATCCATTAGCCGATGGTCCGGTAATCCAGGCCAGCAGTACCAAAGCACTCGAAAACGGAATGACCATTGCCATATTATTTGCGCAACTGAAAGATTTTAGAAAAGAGATTAACCTGCCTGTTATATTGATGGGTTACATGAATCCCATTCTGCAATATGGTTTTGAAAATTTCTGTAAAGCGGCAGCGGCAGTAGGTGTAGATGGATTGATATTGCCCGACTTACCTGAATACGAATTTGAAACAGAATATGGAGCCATCATAAAAAAGTACGGATTGGATTTTATTTTCCTGGTGACACCTGAAACTTCAGATGAACGCGTTCACAAATTGGATGAATTAAGTACCGGTTTTGTATATGCAGTAAGTTCTTCTGCAACAACCGGTAAGGATAAAGATTTTAATGCCGTAGAGGTATACCTGAAAAAATTGCAGGAGAGAAAATTGAAAAATCCGGTTTTGGTGGGTTTTGGCATTAAAGACAAAGAAACCTTTGCATCAGCTTGTAAATATGCGAATGGGGCCATTATCGGAACGGCCTTTATTAAAGCGTTGGAAAGTGCCGATGATATTCAGATAACAACAAAAAAATTCTTACAGAATATTATCTGATAAGAAAAATACAACCAAATGAAACTGGTAATTATCAAATACAATGCAGGAAATATACAGTCGGTACTGTATGCGCTGGAACGGATAGGTATGGAAGCCATTGTAACGGATGACCACGCACAAATTAAAACGGCAGATAAAGTGATTTTTCCCGGTGTGGGTGAAGCCAGCACCGCCATGAAATACCTGGAAGAAAGGGGATTGGATACGGTGATCAAAAACCTGCAGCAACCTGTTCTGGGAATTTGTTTGGGCATGCAACTCATGTGTGCCTACAGTGAAGAAAATGATACACCCTGTTTAGGTATTTTTGAAGAACAGGTTAAATGGTTTAAAACCGGGCAATCATATAATCAATCTGCGCAATCCGCGATCAAGATACCCCAGATGGGCTGGAACACGATCTATGATCTGAAAACAGCACTGTTCAAAGGAATTGCAGAAAACAGCTATGCTTATTTTGTTCATGGCTATTATGCAGCCCGGGGCCAACACAGCATTGCTACAACCGATTATATCCAACCCTATAGTTCAGCCCTGCACAAAAATAATTTTTATGGAACCCAGTTCCACCCCGAAAAAAGCGCGGTCGTGGGAGAACAGATACTAAGGAACTTCCTCATTCTTTAAACCCAATTATTCATTTCTAATTACGCCAATGCAAATCATCCCCGCAATAGATATCATCGATGGAAAATGCGTCCGCCTTACGCAGGGTGATTATCAACAGAAAACGATCTACAATGAGAACCCTTTGGAAGTAGCCAAAGAGTTTGAAGCAGCAGGATTAAGCCGCCTACATTTGGTTGACCTGGACGGCGCAAAAGCAGGCACTGTAAAGAATTGGAAGGTATTGGAGGCAATTGCCAGTAATACTTCTCTGGTTATTGATTTTGGCGGAGGTATTAAAAAGATAGAAGATATAGAGATCGTTTTTAAATCGGGCGCTGCCCTGGCAACAATCGGCAGCCTGGCTGTAAAGAATGAAATCGTATTTATTGAGTGGTTACAAAAATTTGGGGCTGATAAGTTTTTACTGGGCGCAGATGTAAAGAAAGAAAAGATTGCCATTGGTGGGTGGTTGGAAACCACAGATATTGATATCTACGATTTTATTGGAAAATATTTTTCAAAAGGTGTTACACAGTTGTTCTGTACCGATGTAAGTAAGGATGGAAAACTGGAAGGGCCCTCTATAGAATTATATACAAAGATCATTACCCAATTCCCGCAACTCCATTTTATTGCGAGTGGGGGGGTAAGTTCCATAGCAGATCTGGAAGAACTCGAAAAGATCGGGTGTGCAGGAGCGATTGTAGGAAAAGCGATATATGAAAACAGAATATCGCTTGACGAATTAAAAAAATTGTAAACCGGGCTTTCACGCCGTTGCTGAAAATTTCACGCAAAGGCATAAAGGCGCAAAGAATTGATATGCTGACAAAAAGAATCATTCCCTGTCTTGATATTAAAGACGGCAGAACGGTAAAAGGCGTAAATTTTGAGGATATCCGCGATGCCGGCGATCCGGTAGAACTGGGGGCATTGTATGCACAACAGGGTGCGGATGAGCTGGTGTTCCTCGATATTACCGCTACGGTTGAAAAGCGCAAGACCTTAAGCGAACTGGTTAATAAAATATCCCATCATATCAATATCCCTTTTACGGTGGGTGGCGGTATCAGCAGCGTGGAAGATGTGAGCGTATTGTTGCAAAACGGTGCAGATAAAATATCGGTAAATACAGCTGCCTATAAAAACCCGCAATTAGTGGTCGATCTGGCCAAAGAGTTTGGGAGTCAATGCGTAGTACTGGCCATTGATACCAAACAGGAGGCAGATGGCGAATGGTATGTATACCTGAATGGCGGCCGCACCCCAACAGGTACCCGCTGCATTGATTGGGCAAAACAGGCCGTAGAAGCCGGTGCAGGCGAAATATTGTTAACTTCAATGAACCATGATGGTACCAAGCAGGGGTTTGCGCTGGAAATTACCTCGGCATTGGCAGGTTTGCTGCCGGTACCGGTAATTGCATCCGGTGGCGGGGGAACGATGGAACATTTTGTAGATGTGTTTACCCATGGAAAAGCAGATGCGGCTTTGGCAGCCAGCATCTTTCATTTTAAAGAAATTGCCATACCGGAATTGAAAGCGTATTTGAATAATGAAGGGATCGTTGTAAGGATTTAATAGAAATAACGGTCTAAGTATTTATATAGAAAAGCCGCGTAGCGTTGCTGCAGTACAAGTGAGTGACACAACCAAAGCCGAATAAAGAACCGAAAGACGGAAATATGAAAATAGATTTTGCGAAATATGCGGATGGATTGGTACCTGCCATTGTGCAGGACTTTACCACACATAAGGTATTGATGCTGGGTTTTATGAATCCGGAAGCATTGGAGAAAACAGAACAGACAGGGAAAGTTACTTTTTATAGCCGCAGTAAACAACGCTTATGGACAAAAGGAGAGGAAAGTGGCAATTTTCTGGAACTGAAAAGCATTGCATCGGATTGTGACCATGATACTTTATTGATTAAAGCACACCCCCTGGGCCCGGTTTGCCATACCGGGGCAGATACCTGCTGGAGCGAAAGCAACCATGCCGACAATTTTTTGTTATACCTGGAAGAAATCATCCGTTTGCGTAAGCTGGCTTCGCCTGAAGAGTCGTATGTGGCTAAGCTGTTTACCAAAGGCATTAATAAAATTGCCCAGAAAGTAGGTGAGGAAGCGGTAGAACTGGTGATAGAGGCCAAGGACAATAATGATGCGCTATTCATTAACGAAGCGGCCGATCTGATGTTCCATTATTTGCTTTTGCTTAACGCCAAAGGTTTTACATTGCAAGATGTTGCAGATGTATTGCATAAACGCCATTCAAAATAATATGAAAAAAATTTTTACCCTTACCCTGTTGGTGCCCATCTTATGTATGGCGCAAACCAATAAAGGATTTACCATCAAAGGAAATATTAAAGGCCTGAATGCACAGGTATCGCTTTTGTCTGCCATAGACAATAAAGTACTGGCTACAGACAATGCGGTGAATGGCGCTTTTACGGTAAAAGGTGAGTCCAGCGACCCCGATCTCTTTATCCTCAGTTTTGCAGGCAGTAAGGAACCGGTAGAATTATTTATTGCCAATGATCAGGTTACTGTGAACGGTGATATGGCAGACCTGAAGAATGTACAAGTAAACGGGTCTGCTTCGCATACTGACTATATGGGTTTCAGGCAGGAATTTGTTCCTTATTATGACAGGCTTAACAGCCAGGTGAAACTGATACAGGCAGAAAAAGATGCGGCTAAAAAAGACCAGCTGGTGAAAGAGTATTCCTCCCTGCGTGAGAATATCATGAATGCTACTGTAAAGTTTATTACAGAAAAACCGGCTTCTCCGGTAAGCGCTTATATGCTGGTGGCTGAAATGTCGTTGTTTACCGGACCGGATGATCTGGAGGCAAAATATAACCTGCTTCAGGGCCCGGCTAAAAAAGGCTCCTTCGCCAGGCTGATTGATAAAACATTGACCGATGCAAGAACACCACAGGTGGGAGCAGTAGGCACACAGGCGCTTGAGTTTACACAGAAAGATGTAAATGGTAAAGCCATTTCGCTGGCTTCTTTTCGGGGTAAATATGTATTGATAGATTTCTGGGCCAGCTGGTGCAGGCCTTGCCGTATGGAAAATCCGAATGTGGTAAGTGCATACAACACATTCAAGGACAAGAATTTTACGGTACTGGGTATATCACTTGATCAATCAAAACCCAACTGGCTTGAAGCTATTAAAGCCGATAAGCTTACCTGGACACATGTGAGCGATCTTCAATACTGGAACAATGCGGTAGCACAGTTATATCATATTCAAAGCATCCCTGCAAATATGTTGATTGATCCTACGGGAAAGATCATTGCCCGTGACCTTCGTGGCGAGGCACTTACACAAACATTGAAGCAGTTACTGTCTAAATAATTTCCTAAAAAATAAAGCCGCAAGCTGTCAGATCAGTTTTATCTGCAAGTTTGCGGCTTTCCTGTGCAAAGATTATTTCTTCAAAAGTTTACCATAAGCTTCTTCATCAAAACCCACCAGCACAACCTTCTCTCCCTTCTCAATTATTGGCCTTTTAATGGCGCTTGTATGCTCACTTAATAGTTTAACAGCTGCTTTTTCATTAGTAACGGAAGCCTGTATTTTTTCATCCAGGTTTCTCCAGGTGGTTCCTTTTTTGTTGAGCAGGATTTCCCAGCCAGCCTGTGAGCTCCATTGTCTGAGCTTGGCAGGGGTGATGCCCGCTTTTTTGTAGTCGTGAAATTCATAGGGGATTTTTTGCTTTTCCAGCCAGGTGCGGGCTTTTTTTACCGTATCGCAATTGGGAATTCCGTAAAGAGTGTACATAATTGAATAAATATATTTGCAAAAATAACCATACATCTATATTTTCTCAAATTATTAAGTGTTTAGCGTTACTTTGCTCCAAGCAATAACAAATGTTCAAATTTCTCCTAACAATCTGTCTTATTGGGATATTAACCTCGATCTCAGCTCAGGTAAATAGCAAATCCAAAACTTTGTGGGGCAGCATTCTGGGTAATGTGCTGGATGGTAAATCGGGTAAGCCCCTTGCTTTTGCCAGTATACGTCTTAAACGGCATGATGATTCAGCCAGGGCCATCGCTATTGTAGCCGACAAGAATGGCGGTTTTGATTTTCAGAAACTCGTCCCCGGTTATTATAAAATATCCATTGATATTATAGGGTTTTCCAAAACGGAAATGGATAGTATCCATATGTATGCCGACAGGCTGGACATTAACCTTGGTGATATAAAACTGAACGAAGCTTCCACTTCTTTGAATGAAGTGATTGTCTATGCCGAAAAGCCATTAATCGAGAACAAGGAGGGAAAACTGATCTACAATGTTTCGGAAAGCCCCCTTAGCAGTGGCAGCAGCGCTTCTGAAATGCTGCGTAACCTTCCCATGATGAATGTAAACCCTGACGGCACACTGTTAATGCAGGGGAAAGAACCCTTGATCTTACTGGATGAAAAACCCGTAAACCTAAGCGGGCAGCAATTATCCGACCTGCTCGAAAGTCTTCCTGCCAATGTGGTGGAGAAAGTAGAGATCATGAGTAACCCACCACCGGAATATGCCACTTACCCCGGAGGAGTAATTAATATCATTACCAAGAAAGGGCGGGTAGGTATTTATGAAAGAATAGGGATGAGTATGGGGTCCAAGGGTGAAAAATCCATTTCGGGCAATTTTAATTACCGGAGTAGTAAGTTGAATTTCACTTCCAGCATTGGTGTAGGTAATGGAGAAGTAAGGGGCAGTTCTTATTCGCAACGGCAGAATATGTATCCCGATTCAGTAAATTATTTTTATACCCATACTGCTTTTACCAATCGCAATACCTATCCCAATGCACGGGTACAGGCGGATTATGATTTTACCAAAAGAAGTACGGCAAGCCTTGTTTACCAGGGAAACCTGAACTATTATCATAACCACTCAGATATTGTTTCCTCCAATCTGGACAGTACCATGCGTGTATATAAAGCCAGTGCCCGTACCAATCAGTATGATGGAAACGGGTATAGCCATGGTTTATCAGCTTCTTATCAATGGAAAGGAACCAACCCCGTTGAGAAGCTACAATTGTATAGCGGATTAAGTTTTAGCAAGAACAATAACGACAGGGATTTTTATCAGCAGTTCCTGCAATCCAATTTCCTGCCAACTGGTTTGGATTCTACGCAGGTACAGCTTACCGATAATTATATCCGTTCATTTTATTTTAACGGTAATTATAATAAACCTTTGAATGATACAGGAACGATCTATTTGTCTACCGGGGCCTCTTACTCCAATAATACCTATCACAATATTTTAAGTACCAGCTTTCTCAGAAAATTTGATGGCAGATATATCGGGAATGATCTGCTGAGTAATAATTTTTATTTCCATCAATCGATTTTTACCTTGCGTGCGGCATTGGTGATAAGCCTGCCTTTTCATTGGCGTTTAATAGCCGGTGCGCAGGCAGAACAAACAATATCGGATTTCCAGTTTATTAAAGGCAATTCTGCGGATGCGAATAATTCATACTGGCGCTTATTACCCAATATTACTTTCCGAAAGGAATTTAGTAAGTCGTTGAATATGTCGTGGGTTTACCGCGAAACCATTCGCCGGCCGGGTATTACAGAACTGAACCCCAATATTGATTACAGCGATCCGTATAATGTGCGTTTTGGCAACCCCATGATCACACCGGCATTAACGGATAACTATGATTTCAGCGTCAGTTATGTGGCGAAGAAATTTAATATCAATGCCAATGCAGGGTATAACCGGGTAAAGAATGTATTCAATTCCATCCGTACCCTGATTGATAGTGGTAAAACGCAAACTACTTACCAGAACATCTCTGACCAGGAAGAGTATTCCGGAAGTATATGGGCGGGCATTACCATAACCCGAAAGTTTAAAATAAATATCAGTGGGGGGTATGTTTATAATAAGTACAGTGATAAAGAAAAACGATTATATCGCTATATAGACGGTGGCAATTTTTACACAACCGTAAATTACACGTATGCACCGGATAACCTTACGGTGATAGAAGCTAATAACCGTTACAGCAGCTATGCCAATCCGCAGGGTAAGGGGCGCAGTAATATCAATATGAGCATCAGTGCCATGCATAAATTCTTTAACAAAAGATTGATCGTATCCCTTGCTGCCATTGATCCTTTGGGCTTACAGAAATATGATGGGTTTACCTACGGGACTAATTTTACTATTGAGAGTCATAGTGAGAGCAATACACAGAATTTCCGTTTATCGGTAAGTTACCAGATCAGCAAAACGATACTCAAAAGCAAGCTGGATGACAAGCAGAAAAAAGAGGCATTAGATAAGTTGAGAGAGAAATAAAAAGCGTGTTAGCATTCTCTTTGTATGTTTTTTTATTTTTTTGGAACAGTGTTATTCTTACCGTTCGGTAACGGGTTCTCCTTTTTTCAGCTCTTATCCAAATTGTAACAGGTGTCCGTTATTATCCACGATAGCAAATTTGCGCATATGATGTTCAAAATTGCCAATAGGATACTTTACCGATGCTTTGTTTTTTAATACTTCCCAAAGCGTATCAATATCTTCGGTATAGAAATAAAAACTACCGGTAAACAATGGGTGGCCATCATACCCTGCGTGTTTATTGGGTTTAGCGAACATAATGTTCACTTCGTCTTTATGCAGATGGCACTAGCCCCATTCTTCACTATATTCATCTAATGCAAACCCAGACAGGTCTTTATAAAAAGCAATGCTTCGCTGCAGTTCGTCTAAAGTATGGTAGTAAGGCCGTCAAATTTCATAGAATATTTTTCCGTGAAAATCTGTGGCGATTGATTAAACCGTTTGTTTTGATATTCTTGACGCCAACCAGCTATCTTTTACCGGTACCATCCATTGATTCATAAGCGAAGCTTTATCCAAAACAAGGTTATTAAAGTAAAGGGTATCCTGCGTAATAAAATTGTTCTCAAATGCATAGGTTAACTGCGCCAGCGGTATGATTTGAATTTTATCTTTCACTACAAATGCAAGATTCTGCCTATTAAACATATCTACCTTAAACAATTCTTCTATTTGTTTGATCATTCTTACAGAGCTGTCTGTACTGCATCCGCTAACGCCTGCTGCGCTTTCATCTGCCATCAAAACAACAAACTGCCCGAACAGGAGATTGGCATAGCCTTTTACAGGCGTGCCATGTGTATTCCATTTTTCCAGGAAATCATTCATCATATCTTCTATCTGCAAAGCTTCGCTGATAAAGAACAGGCGGTTACTCTGGTAGATCCAGACGCGGGAAGAAGGGCTAAAATCTTCTGGGATAAGGTGTTTGTATTCAAAATCCATGATGCAAAAATACAAATTTGCCCGGATTTCGGCTATTCTCGGTATATAGGCCTATTATCGTAACCGGGTTGATCATATTCCGTTTGCCGCTCCTTTTACGAGATGGATAGGGATACCACAATAACCTATTTTGTTTTAACCCGATACCGCAAAAATCACTTCTGTCTGTCTGTATTTAGGAAACTGATAAATAAACCCAGTGCAAGTGCCGTTATCAGCCTGCGGCTAAGCGAGGTGCTCTTCAGCAGTTGTGCTGGTGTTTCATTGCTCATATGCAGAAAATATTGGAGCAGGAAAGTAATGATGAAAATGAATACCGTAAGTAGTAACCATTTCTTCCATGAAAAATGTTTGAGTGAAAACATAGCTGTCTTTATGTTGTACCGGTTAGCAATTATACCATACTCGCCGCAATCATCTCTGCAATATCCCATACAGCCACTTCCGTTTCTTTTTCACGGTTTTTTACGCCATCTGTCATCATGGTATTACAGAACGGACAGGCAGCGGCAATAAACGCAGCACCGGTGGCCAGCGCTTCATCTGTGCGTTCAATATTGATCCGCTTATCGCCGGGTTCATCTTCTTTGAACATTTGTGCACCCCCCGCTCCGCAGCAGAGGCCATTGGTTCGGCAACGTTTCATTTCAACCAGCTCTGCATCCAATGCTTCGAGTACTTTACGCGGGGCTTCATAAATATTGTTGGCGCGGCCAAGGTAGCAGCTGTCGTGGTAAGATATTTTTTTGCCTGTAAAACTCCCGCTTTCTTTCAGCTTGATCCTGCCTTCATCAATCAGTTGCTGCAAAAGCGTGCTGTGATGTATCACTTCGTATGTTCCACCCAATTCAGGGTATTCATTCTTAAGTGTGTTAAAACAATGCGGGCAGGTAGTTACTATTTTTTTAATCCCATAGCCATTCAATACCTGGATATTCTGGTAAGCCATCATTTGAAACAGGAATTCATTGCCTGCGCGGCGGGCAGGATCACCGGTGCAGGCTTCTTCTTTTCCAAGTATTGCATATTTATAGCCAACCTTATCTAAAATTGTAGCAAATGCTTTGGTGATCTTTTGCGCGCGCTGGTCAAAGCTTCCGGCGCATCCCACCCAGAAAAGGATATCGGGTGTTTCCCCATTCATCATCATTTCTGCCATGGTATTCACCTTCATACAACAATGTTTTTACGAATGTACTGGAACTATTTCGAATGTACTATGCTGAATTTTGAATATGATTTCGTTAATAATTCAACATACCATATTTAAAATTCAACATAATATTCCCTATTTTCAACACCTATGGCCTATATCATTTTTATGGGGTTCCTGGTTAGTTTTCTCGGGCAGTTGCCCCTGGGGAATATGAGTTTTACTTCTACACAGATATGTATACAAGAAGGCGTTAAAAAAGCCTGGCAATATGCAATAGGTGTTGCTATTGTTGAAATGATCTATCTCCGTCTTGCTTTAACCGGAATGGAT
>CAZFKE010000017.1:0-22137 GCA_964519475.1 uncultured Sediminibacterium sp. | reverse complement strand
GGTGCAGCACAGGGTTTTGTTTCTTGCCCTGGGTTGGTTAACCGTTGTCTTGTTCCTTGTTTTAGGAGTATTGGCATTTACCGCCGCCAGAAAGCAGGCTAGTGAAAAGAAAGCGCTGCTATTAAATAATACGCTAAACAGATTTATATTGGGGTTGAGCATGAGTGCATTGAACCCCGCACAAATACCCTTTTGGTTCTTATGGACATCCACTTTGATCCAGACCAAAGTATTGCCTATAGCTATCATTCCCTTTAACGCATTTACAATAGGTGCCGGAGCAGGAACACTGATAGGCCTTGCCGTGTATATTCATGGTGGGAACTGGATGGTAAGTAAAATGAAAACCAGTAATCAAACACTGAATAAAATTATGGGGGTCATATTTATGATTACGGCTTTAATACAATTTTGGAGAATGTTATACAATCCATGGATTTAGCATTGCCCGCTGCTCTCTTAATCCACAATAAACAACACACAACCCTTTTCTGAAAAAGTTCGGTGTTGCCCTGCGTTATCACCAACCGTGTACATCAACCCTTTGCTGAGTAAATGTTTGCTGCCATCTTCCAGTTCAGTTTCCATGGCACCTTCTATGCAGAAAATAATATGGCCCTTGCTGCACCAATGGTCGGCAAGATAATTGGGTGAATAAGTTACCTGGCGTATCCTGATGGCATCCCTATGCAAGGTTTTCCATGCTGCTTTCCCGGTAATACCATTATGCAGTGTAGGTTCCATACCTGAAAAGTCTGTAATAGAGAACGGAAAAGCGGAGAGTTCCATATAATCTTGATTTCAATATTTCTTATGCCCCCATTTCCACTGCCCATTTATCCCTGTCATCCGGAGAAAATTTCCAGGGGGCGAAATTATTTTCAATATTACTGAATGTGCCGTTCCATTCCTGCGGGGCACTACTTTCTTCCATAATTAAGGAACGGCGGAGTTCTGTAATAATTTCTAATGGTGAAATACTTACCGGACAAGCTTCTACGCAGGCATTGCAAGTGGTGCAGGCACGAAGTTCTTCTACGCTGATATAATTGTGAAGTAAAGATTTACCATCATCTGCAAAATGTGTATTCTGGTTCATATTCCTGCCCACATCTTCCATCCTGTCGCGTGTGGCCATCATGATTTTTCTGGGGCTGAGTCGTTTACCGGTAAGATTGGCGGGGCAGGCAGAAGTGCATCGTCCGCACTCTGTGCAACTATAGGCATCCAATAAATTTTTCCAGCTCAGGTCAAAAATATCTTTGGCACCAAAACGCGCAGGCGGTACAGCATCGGTTGGGGCAGTTTCGGGTTGCATGGCATACAATACTTCATTTTGTACAGCAGGCATATTTTTCATTTTACCCGGTACTTCCAACCTTGCATAATAGGCGTTGGGGAATGCGAGTATAATATGCAGGTGTTTGGAATAAGGCAGGTAATTAAGAAAAGCAAAGATGCCGGTTATATGCAGCCACCAACAGGTTCTTTCAATAACCATTAAACTACTATTGTTGTCTCCGATAAATATTGGGGTAAGTAAACTTGAAAAATAAAAACTACCTGTTGGATGAAAGTGCGCATTGCCATTAGCCTGTAATACCTGGTCGGTCGCATTCATGGTAAGAAATAAACTCATCAAAAGGATCTCGGTGATCAGGATATAATTTGCATCGCTTCGTGGCCAGCCATTCAGATCCTTATGAATAAAGCGTTTCAGCTTAATGATGTTTCTACGGCAGAGGAAAATAACACAAACGAATATAACCCCAACCGCCAAAAATTCAAACCCGTTAATCAGCCAGTTATATAAAGGACCAAGTAGTGGGGCAAATAAACGATGCTTGCCCAGCAAACCATCTAATACAATCTCCAGTACTTCCAGGTTAATGATGATAAATCCCGCATATATCACAAAATGCATGAAGGCTACCAAGGGGTTCTTGAACATTTTTTTCTGTCCCAATGCCAGCAGCACCAGGTTTTTAAACCGCAATGAAGGGTGATCATTCAGGCCCTCATCCTTACCCAACAAAATATTCCTCCTGATCTCGCCGGCTTTTTTGGCAAATAGCCAGATGGCTGCTGCGGAGAGCAATACAAACAAAGCCTGTTGTACATACTGCATAAGTAAATGCTTATTTTGCTAAGGTAACCATTTTGCTTTGTTGTAAACCCGATTGCGGGATGCTTTTATTGTTGTTATTTTGAGTATTAATCCCCGCATATGGACCCCGTCAATTACATTCTCAATAAAGAAGCTGCCGAACAGAAAATGCAACGTATGGCACTGGAACTTGCTGAAGAACTGAATGGGGATGCCATTCCTGTTGTGATCATCGGTATCCGCAATAGTGGTACCGTGATTGCAGAAAAAATAGGCAGCCTGCTTAAGCAATATGTGGTCAATGAAATAAAAATCATTTCTGTTACGATGGATAAATCAAAACCTGCCAAGGTAGAACTGAGTGAGGCGGTTAATTTTGACGGCCTTCATATAATTATTGCAGATGATGTAACCAATACCGGTAAGGCATTGATGTATGCGCTAAAACCTTTACTCGAATACCATCCCCAAAGCATCCATACCCTTGTGCTGGTGGAAAGAATGCATAAACTCTATCCTGTAAAACCCGATTATGTAGGGCTTTCTGTGGCAACTACTTTACAGGATCATATACAAGTGGAAGTAAAAGACGGCGAAGTGATTGGAGCATATATTGTTTAGAATTTGGTTTTGTTATCAGTTGACAAGATCTATTTTACCGCGTAAATTCTTCAAATAAAAAAAGCCAAATAATAAAGGGGCTACTAATAATAAACCACTCCATCTTCTTTTTTGTTCATCCCTCAGATGGGTGAGATTTTTTAGTTCTGCCATGGCGGCAAAAGCAAAGAGGAATTGAGTGGCTACACCGATTGCAACCCACATCATCAGCGTATGGGAATCTGTTGATTTTGCCAGCAACACAGGTAGAATTGATGTGAGTGAACCAGCATATATGATGGGTAATATTTTCCTGTTGGGCATACTTAAAGATAATTATTTATTTGGAAAAGTCAATAGACCATGGTCAATGTACTCTCTCTAAAAATGAATCCATTCCCACTCAACTCCTTTCTTAGAAAAACCAATTGAGGGCGCCGGGAATTTTAATGAGTTCAGTAAAAAGAAAGTAGTTTTCCAAAAATGGCTTTTGGTCCTGATTTTTGTCAGGTCAATATCCGGTGAGATATACCATTTTCTGAGACGCGGAATATCCCTCCGGTCGAAAAGAATATTTCCATTGGCATCTTTCAGAACATTCACCGTTCCGCCAAACATACCTTCGGCTCCATAGCCCAGATCAATATTTAACCAGGCCGGAAGGTTCGATTTTCTGGCGAATGATTTCAGGTTCACACTCAGCCAGTAGGTCTGGCTGTTATAATCCTTTAACATCCGTTCAATCATTCTTCTTCCAAACAACGCATCGGCGCGTTGGTTAAGTTCCGGGCTGCCATAATCATTGATATGGAAAGAAAATTTTACCTGTACCCGCTGCTCGTCCCATGCCAGTTGCTGGCCAATAAATAAACCACTGCCGGCTAAATTGGCGCCCATATCACCCACACTAAAACCCCATCCGGAAGAGAAGCCGTCTAATATTTCGATCACTGTCATAAAGCCTGCGCCGCTTAAACCACCGGTCCAAATTCTTTGTTTTTTCGAAAGCCCTGCCCAGCGCCAGAGCTCCATACCCATTTTGCCGGTAGCGTAGGCACTGAATACATGGCCGGCTTTATCCATCTGCAGCCAGTCATCGTTATCATTAAAAAAATGAAAAGAAGATTGCGGGTATTTTTTGTACCATGTATTGGATAAAGCCGCCAGGCTGGAACCATAAAAAAGGGCACTTCCGGCAGCGGCGATAAGAATCCTTTTTTTGTGAATGGATACCGGCATCCCCGGTACAGATGCTTTTAACGTATCCTGAGAAAAGGATGGCAGGGTAAACAGTAACAAAGCTATGTACAGGATTTTCTTCACTACCTCAAACATAATCAGTAAATCACAAGGGTTCTGCGTATTCGCCTTGAAATTGGGAAAATTATTCATAAACTTGTTCTGTAATTGGGTCAGGATCAACTAAAAAAATATGACTATGGACGCTGCCATTCAGGAAAAAATCAATGTCTGGATCAATGGGAACTATGACCAGGCCACCAAAGATGCCATCACAAAACTGCAATCAGAAAACCCCGATGAACTCGCCGACGCTTTTTACCGCAACCTCGAATTCGGTACCGGTGGATTAAGAGGTATCATGGGAATCGGAACCAACCGTATCAATAAATACACGATCGGCATGGCTACACAGGGCTTTGCCAATTACCTTAAAAAAACATACGGGAATGAGGAAATAAAAGTTGCGATTGCACATGATAGCCGTAATAACAGCCGCTTTATTGCAGAAACTACGGCCAATGTATTTGCTCCCAATGGTATCAAAGTATTTTTGTTTGAAGCCCTGCGCCCAACACCGGAATTGAGTTTTGCTATCCGCAATCTTACATGCAAAGCAGGCGTGGTTTGTACCGCATCGCATAATCCGAAAGAGTATAACGGGTATAAAGCGTATTGGAATGATGGCGGACAACTGGTGCCGCCACACGATGTAAATGTGATCAAAGAAGTAGAAGCCATTACCAATGTAAACGATGTGAAATTTGAGGGTGGCGCTGCCAATATTACCCTTATAGGAAAAGAGATGGATAACGCATATATGGATATGGTGAAAGGATTGAGTGTGTATCCCGATGTCATCGCGAAACAACACGACCTGAAGATCGTATATACCCCTATTCACGGAACCGGTATTACCTTGGTTCCGGATGTGCTGAAACGTTTTGGTTTTACCCAGGTAACCATCGTGGATGAACAATCCACACCGGATGGAAATTTCCCAACGGTTGTGTACCCTAATCCTGAAGAAAGTGAAACGATGAGTATCGGCCTTAAAAAAGCCAAAGAACTGAATGCGGATATTTTATTGGGAACGGATCCGGATGCCGACCGCGTAGGTATTGGTGTAAAGAACCATAAAGGGGAATGGGTATTGATGAACGGGAACCAAACGGCTGTTCTTGCCTTCACCTATATGATGGAAGCCCGCAAAGCCAAAGGCATTGCCCAACCCAATGATATGGTGATTACCACCATCGTTACTACCGAGATGATTAATGAAGTAGCTAAGCAAAATGGGGTAGCGTGTTATAATGTGCTTACCGGTTTTAAATGGATTGCTGAAAAGATCAAGGAACTGGATGGCAAGAAAAATTATGTAATTGGCGGCGAAGAGAGTTTTGGTTTGATGATCGGTAACCAGATCCGCGATAAAGATGCGGTTAGCGCTGTTGCATTAATGTGTGAAATGGCGGCGTATGAAAAAAACCGCGGTAAGACCCTGTTTGATAAAATGATCGAACTTTATGTGCAGCATGGTTTTTATTACGAGAACCTGATCAGTATTACCAAAAAAGGAATGAACGGACAGAAAGAGATCGCCGATATGATGGAAGGCTACCGCAGCCATCCGCCCAAGACCATCAGCGGCGCACAGGTAACCACTTTGCTGGATTATCAATTGCAGAAAGGAACTAACCTGGTGACCGGTGAAACCTGGAAGATTGAATTACCCAAAAGTAATGTGCTTCAGTTCATCACTGCAGACGGAACCAAGATTTCTGCACGCCCTTCCGGAACAGAGCCTAAAATCAAATTTTATTTCAGTGTAAATACCAAACTGGAAAGTAAAGAGTTGTATGATGCAACATTTGCATTGCTTGAAAATAAGATCCAAAAGATTATTGAGGACATGAAATTGCAATAAGTTTTTGCCACAGATCACCACAGCATAATGCTGCGAAAATCTGTGTGATCTGTGGCATTTTTTCAACATACTTCCTGCTCTGAATAACTTCTGCCCCTCATTTTCTTTTTGCACCACCCCAAATGCCCATTTCTCTCTTCTTTCTTCGGTGTATATTCGTTGTGCTATGAGAAAATATGAAGACAGCTACCAGCACAAATGGCTGCGAAAGCGGCTGGTGGACTTATTAAAAGAAAAAGGTATTACCGACGAACCCGTGCTGGAAGCTATTAACAGCATACCCCGTCATTATTTTCTCGATTCAGCATTTGATAAGATCGCTTATGAAGACCGTGCTTTTCCGATAGGCGAGTTGCAAACCATTTCGCAGCCGTATACAGTGGCTTATCAGACACAGCTCCTGCAAATCAAACGAACTGAAAAAGTTTTGGAGATTGGTACCGGCAGTATTTATCAATCCACCGTTTTGGCAGAACTCGGGGCCAGGGTGTTCACCATCGAGCGCCAAAAAAAATTATACGATCTGCAGAAAGATTATTATTTCAAAAATAAATACCCCAATATTAAATTCTTCTTTGGCGATGGTTTTGAAGGGCTGCCTACCTTTGCCCCCTTCGATAAAATTATTATTACCGCTGCAGCGCCCTTTGTGCCGCCCAAACTGGTTCAACAATTAAAACCCGGCGGCATGATGGTAATCCCTGTAGATGAAGGCGAATCCCAGCGAATGCTGCGCCTAACCAAGCTCGAAGATGGAACAATTAAAGAGGAGGCTTTTGAACAATTCTCGTTTGTACCCATGCTTACCGGCAAGAATAGATAAATAATCATGAGGCGCTGAAATTTCTTTGAAGTTGCTTGTACAAACGGATTCGAATACCTGTTAAATGTAAGAGCTGCCTGATGACCATCAGGCAGCTCTTACTGATTATTTTATTTCTGATTTTTCATTACTGTTGTCCTATCATATCTGCACCACCACTCTGGTCTGCCTTGGTATTTTTGCGTTTGAACAAAGTAGCATCGAATTTACCAAAACGGTAACTGAAGTTCATACGTACAATCTGCTGATCCCTGGTACGCTCACTGTTCTGTGTAAAGTAAGTACTCTCTGAGTAGGATTTGAATACCTGTGTTTTAAAGATATCATTCATGCTTACTGTTAGTGAACCGCTTTGTCCGTTCTTCCATGTCCAGTCTTTACGGATAGCCAGTTCAAATCCATAACGTGGCAGGTTATAGCCCTGCGAGGTAGATTGCGGTCCGCCGCCAAACATCATACCGCCACCACCGCCTCGGCCGCCCATACCCCCACCAGAGTTAGGAGGTAATACAGTTTTCGCCTGGTAATCGCCGCTAAACTGAACAGATAATCCTTTTGTAATTTTAAAACTGCTGTTCATTTTAGTAAACCAGCTTACCAGTGAATTGCTCAGGTTCTGCCCGGGAACAGTTGCATTAATCTTTGAATCAAATAGGTTAAAGCTCAATGTTAAATCCCACCATTTGGTTACCGGCATTTTATTGGTTAGCTCAACACCATACGTATAACTATAATCTGCATTAATATAGGTATTGAAATAAGCACTATCGCCATTGGCCAAACCACTTTTATCCCTGTATACATAACGGGTAATGAGATCAGTTGTATGCTTAAAGAAAACCGTTGCCAGGAAATTTGAATTTCTTTTATATGCATTGTTATAGGATACTTCAAATGAATTCGTGAATTCGGGTTTTAATCCTGCATTACCGATATTAATATTCTGCGGATCAGAATAATCAGGGAAAGGCATTAACTGGAAGAAATTAGGACGGTTGATCCTGCGTGAATAGTTAAACTGGAAATCCTGCTTGTCATCCACTTTATAAGTAATGAACGCACTGGGGAAGAGGCTCAGCGGGTAGCTTACTTTAAAAGTAGCGGAATCCGCTCCTTTATTATTCAGTAAAGTACCTGTATAACTGGAGCTTTCTGCACGTAAACCTAACTGATAACTGAATTTCTTTACTTTGAAAGTATAGGTTGCATAAGCAGCTATTACTTCATCATGAAACTTATATTTATTACTGATCAAAGGGATCAGTTGATAGGTATTGGTTGTATAATTATAGATCAGCTGATCACTTATATTGGTAAAATCCCTGATAGCTGCTCTGGCGCCCGCTTCAACTTTATTATCTTCTGAGATTGGATTCTCATAATCTGCCTGTATCGTATAAAATTTATTGGTGCCATTGCCCAGGGTCTGCTGTTGAAGAGCCTGTCCTTTGGCGCTGCCGTTGGTAGTATAGTTCTGTGTATTGATATTGGCCTGGTTATCATTCTGGCTGGAATTAAAGTTGAAATCACCGGAAATATTATGGCCATTCTTGGCAAAATTGTGCTTATAACTTAACTGTGCTCCTTTGTTTTCAAAAACAGCATGGCTCAGTGTTCGGATCATGTTGTAAGAAGTGTAAACAGATTTGATGGTTGAATCAACACGCTGTGTCTGGTCATTATCAAACTGTCCTTTTACATAACTACCCGCTATAGAAATCGTATTCCTGTTATCCACAAAATAATCCAGCCCCCCACGCATAAAAGCAAAATAGCCTGTATTGGTAGCATTGCTGGTATTATATACATTGCTTGGTGTACTTAAAAGATTATTCCTGTTGGTAATACCTTCAGAGAGAGATTTACGCTGGTTATAGTTTCCACTCAAAGAAATGTTTACCTTATCCTGGCGAAGGTTAATATCAGCGCCAAGATTAGGTTTGCCACGTGAATCCATGCCTGCCCTCAGACCGCCGTTATAACCGCTTTTCTTATTCTTCTTCAAAACGATATTCAAAATACCGGCATTACCACCGGATGCATCAAATTTGGCTCCGGGGTTGGTAATCAGTTCTACTTTATCAATAATATCTGCAGGTATCTGGTCGAGTGTTAAAGTGGTTGGCCTTCCATCAATGAAAATAGTAGGTGCGGCATTACGCAGTGTAACATTCCCATCAATATCCACATTTAAGGATGGGATATTCTTCATGATCTCTGTTGCTGTTTGACCGGTGCTTACCAGGTTCTTGTCTACATTAAATATTTTTCTGTCAATACCCAGTTCAAACTGTGGTTTGGAAGAAGCCGTAACCGTAACATTACCAAGATCCGTTGCAGAAGCTTCCATTTTAAGATTACCCAGGTCTTTATCAGCCATCGACAATGCCTGTTGCATAGCTGCCTGTCCGCCTCCTGCTGTATTGGCTCCGCCGCTGCCAGGCATTTTAATACCAAAACTGATTTGTTTTTCCTGTGCGGTGTAACCCAATGCGCTGAGCTTTATTTTAAAATTTCCGAAAACAGGTAAATTGTCAAAACTGAAATTACCATTGGCCTTTGTGATTTGTGTGTTTAGGACTACTTCTTTCATTTTCTTGGTAGCCGTATCAAATTTGTTACCCAGTAACTGAACGGTTACAGATTCCAATGCTCTATTGGTTTTACTATCTACCAGTTTACCATAAAAATGGCCAATATTTATGTTTTGCGGGGCTCCGCCACCGGCACCCCCACGGAAACCTCCCGCCGGGAATTGCGCAAAACTTGCCATACACAACAGATTCAGAACAACGACAGTTAAAATTTTTCTCATAATTGATATTCATATTATATTATGCAAAGTTGCGATGTAAGCCATTCACCCTTACTGTTCATTACACCAGCGGTAATATGACAAATTTGAATGGGCAAAGTTGGAAAATGAGGGGCAGAAATAGTCGGATTGTCGGTGACCAACCCTTTTTATCGGTAATCAGATCAAACAGGCAATAAATGCCTGTATCAAACCGATTATAAAGCCGATGGTTGCGCCCAATACCCCCAGGTACTTCAATTCTGTTGAAAATAATCGGTAAACAATCGTTTCTAACCTTTCCGGTGGGAAATTTCCTATTGTATCAGCAATGATAGCTTCTATATGCAGCTCTTCCTTTAAGCCTTGTGCATAGTTTTTCATGATTACCGGGAATAACTCCTGTAACTCATCCATAAATACAGATTTCAGCTCGGTAATCGTCTTATCACCGATAAACATGCTGATCACCGGCATTTTTTTGGCCAGTTTTACCCGTAAAAAATCGTCAATATGCACTTCGATCATAGGCATCAGTTTCTCCAACCCGGCAGGATCAGCGATCTTTTGTTCTATTTCTTCCATTGACAATAGCTGCTCACTAACCATTTTTGCCAGGTCATAGGCAATCTGCCCTTGTTTTTTGGGAAAAATACCCTGAACCTTTAAACCGAGGATATTTCTCGGTTCCCTTGGCCGAAACAGTATTTTTAGGGCTATCCGGGGGATAAACCAGCCCATGAATGCTGAAATAATGGGGATCAGGAACAATCCGTAATGCATGGTATAAAATTTAAAAACCTATAAGGGTCACTTATAGGTTTTTCCTGGGAGAACGAGGGGTCTCGAACCCCCGGCCTTCAGTGCCACAAACTGACGCTCTAACCAACTGAGCTACGCCCTCCGTTTTATTGGATGGCAAAAATAGGGCAAATCCTCCTCATTGAAAACTGATTTTTAAACTCTTTTTGGTTGCCGCCTATCAAAACCTTTGTTAATTGGGGTGAAAGGGTGATGGGCTAAACGTCTTTTTAGGTTATTTTTGAAACTTATCATGCAAAAATTTACGCAATTTATGAAGAGTAGAAAAGGTCTGTTATTGCTGGCCATTATATTATTTGGCGGATTGTTCTTCGCGTTCAGAAGTTCTGGTATTAGTGGCCACGGAGTAATACTTACCCAGCGGGAGCGTTTATTAAAAAGTGTAGGGTCTATTTTGGAAGAACTGCATTACAGTCCTAAAAATATCAACGATGCTTTTTCGAAACAGGTGTTCAAAAAATTTATCGATGAGCTGGATGGTGATAAAACGCATTTCCTGGCAGCCGATATAGCAACGCTTAAAAAATATGAAACCACCATTGATGATGAGATCCATGGCGGCCCGATAGAATTTGTACCGGCAGTAAGTGCTATGTATGATAAACGCATCATCGAAGTGATGGCTTTGTACAAAGAAATATTAGCCAAGCCTTTTGAATTCACCAAAGATGAATCAACAGATGGCGATCCCGAAAAACTGTCGTTTGCTTCTTCCGAAGAAATACGCAAAGAAAGATGGAGAAAGAAACTGAAGCTCTATACACTCGAAAGATATGTGGAAAGTATAGATACCCGCGAGAAGAATAAAGGGCAGAAAGATTTTGTGGTAAAAGCAGACAGTACCCTGGAAAGAGAAGCCAGAGCCAAGGTCCTGAAAGTAATGGAAGAAACCTATGGGCGTATTCAGAAAACATATAAGGAAGATGACCGCTTTAATTCTTTTGTAAATGTGATTACCA
Source organism: uncultured Sediminibacterium sp. (assembly GCA_964519475.1). GTDB lineage: Bacteria > Bacteroidota > Bacteroidia > Chitinophagales > Chitinophagaceae > Sediminibacterium. Next base: position 10,866 of record CAZFKE010000017.1, on the reverse strand, counting down.
ACCTGATGGATCCCCACAGCGATTATTTTCCCCCGGTAGAAAAAAGAGCATTTGATGAAAGAATGAGCGGAAAGTTTTACGGTATTGGCGCCAGCCTGCAAAAAGATGACGCGGGGGTAAAGATCGCCACTATTGTAACGGGTCTTGCTGCATGGAAATCAAAAGAGATTGTGGTGGGCGATGTGATAACCAAAGTAGCACAGGGTAAAGAAGAGCCGGTTGATATTGCAGGTTATGATGTAACAGATGCGGTTAAACTGATACGGGGTAATAAGGATACAGAAGTAAGGCTTACGGTTAAAAAACAGGATGCCTCTGTGAAAGTAGTATCCCTGATCCGTGAAGAAGTAAAACAGGAGGAACTGGATGTGCGCAGTGCCGTTATCATGAATGGCAATGATAAAATAGGATATATCTACCTGCCCGATTTCTATGCTAATTTTGAAGAAGCCAATGATCACCGCTGCTCAGTGGATGTAGCCCGGGAAGTAGCAAAACTTAAAGCAGAAAATGTAAAGGGCATTGTGATAGATGTACGCAATAATGGCGGCGGTTCTTTATACGAAGTGGTGAAAATGGTTGGTCTGTTTATTAAAAGCGGCCCCGTAGTACAGGTAAAGGAGAGAGGTGGCAAAGTAGACCAGAATACCTGGAGAGATGATGATGAATCTGTTTTGTATGATGGTCCGCTGGCGGTAATGGTAAACGAGTTCAGCGCATCAGCCAGTGAAATTTTTGCCGGTGCTATCCAGGATTATAAAAGAGGGATTATTATCGGCAGTACATCTACCTATGGCAAAGGAACCGTTCAAAGGCAAATACCTTTTGGCAACCGTAACGACCTGTATAGTGGCCGTACCGATCTTGGCGCCATGACATTAACCTTCCAGAAGTTTTACCGTGTAAACGGGGGCTCTACCCAGTTAAAAGGAATTGTACCGGATATTATTTTACCGGATGCCTATGAATATTATAAAGGCCGTGAAAAAGATAATCCCGACGCTTTACCTTATGATGAGATCTCAAAAGCACCTTACCAACCATGGCAGGTTAATACAGGTTTTGAAACCGTGATCAAAAAAGAGAATGATAAAATCAAAAGCAATCCATCGCTTAACCTACTGAACAGTAATTTACAGTGGCTTGCAAAGAATAATGAAACGGCTATCAGCCTGAATATTGAAAAATACAGGGCGCGCCAGAAGCAGGTAATGTCTACCGTTAACCAGAATAACACTTTGCTAAAAAGCAAGGAAGAAATGGATGTGCAGGCAATGGCGGTTGATAAAGAGAATTGTTTAACAATGCCAACCACCAACGTGGAGAAAATTACCAGGCCTGGTTAAAATGCTTTCGTTCAGATATGCATATCAGCGAGTCGGTGGGTGTGGTTAGCGACCTGGTACATACACAGGTGCAAACTGTTTTGAAATAATGTATCTTTCAAGCCTGTAGGACACAATGTTTTGAAATTAAAATTTGCTTGCAATGCAGCCTGAGAAGAAATGGTATGCTTTATACACAAAGCCAAGATGGGAGAAAAAAATCGATACCGTTCTGGTTCGTAAAGGTATCAATAGCTGGTGCCCGCTGCAAAAAATAGAGAGACAGTGGAGCGACCGGAAAAAAATCATCGAAGATCCTTTGTTCAAATCTTATGTATTTGTGCACATTGATGATACGGAAAAGACAAAAGTGTTGATGACGGATGGTGTATTGAATTTTGTATACTATCTCGGTAAACCCGCTGTCATCAAAACAGAAGAGATCGAGATCATCAAAAAATACCTTGCCGAAAAGGATGCCAGTATCTTTATCCTTTCAAAGGAAGGTTTTAAAGAAGAAACCAAGATCAAAGTAAACCACGGTGTATTCATGGGCAATGAAGGAACGGTATTGAGAGGCGGGAAGAAAAAAGTATATGTAAAACTGGAAAGCCTTGGACAGGTTATGGTGGTTGAGTTTCCGGCAGAATATCTATCTCCGATATAATCATGAATACTGAATAAAGAAGTTGTATTCGCTTCATCATTCAATATTCCCTGTTCATTATTCGATAGTGGGGAAATTACAGTTCCCATTCCACAATCTTATTCGCCCACTCTGTACGGTAGGGTGTTGTAATGCGAATATAATTATCTGTATACCCTTCCATCATCCCGTTCTTTTCAAATGCTTCAAATAAAACTTTTCGGGTTTGCCCGCTAAACTGCTGTGTGAAATATTGCATCTTCATATAAGAAAGATTGCGAAGTGTTTTGTTTCTTTCATTACGTATAGAAATGGGGATCACTGGTTTGATCTCAAGTGCTTTGGTATGATCTCGTTCAGAATAAGTGAACACATGCAGATACGAGATATCGAGTGAATGCAGGAAATCAAAAGTCTCTTTAAAATGTTCGTCCGTCTCACCCGGAAAACCAACGATCACATCCACGCCAATGGCACAATGCGGTAATAAGGTTTTGATCAGTTTTACGCGCTCGGCATATAATTCCTTTTTATAGCGCCTTCTCATCAAAGCCAATACCTCATTGCTTCCACTTTGCAGGGGGATATGAAAATGAGGCATGAACTTATCGCTGTTGGCTACAAACTCAATGATCTCGTTGGTTAATAAATTTGGTTCGATGGAAGAGATCCGGTAACGCTCAATACCTTTCACCGCATCCAAAGCTTTTACGAGGTCAAAGAAATTTTCAGCTTTTTTATCATTGCCATCCGGCCCCTTGCCAAAATCGCCAAGGTTCACACCGGTCAGCACTACTTCTTTCACGCCGCCTTTGGTTATTTCTTCTACATTGGCGATCACATTTGCAATTGAATCGCTCCGGCTTTTACCCCTTGCCATGGGTATGGTACAGAAGGAACAATTATAATCGCAGCCATCCTGCACTTTCAAAAAAGTACGGGTACGGTCGTTTTGCGAGAATGAAGCATGAAAGCCACTTACTTCTTCAATATCACAACTGCATATTTTGGCTGCATCGCCCTTAGCGAGTTCGCTGATATGCTGAGCAATATTAAATTTTTCGGAAGCACCCAGCACCAGGTCTACTCCGGGTATAGAAGCAATCTCCTTTGGTTTCAGCTGTGCATAGCAACCGGTGATTACTACAAAACTTTCCGGCGCTTTTCTTTGAATACGTCGTACAAGACTACGGCACTCTTTATCCGCATTATCGGTAACGGAGCAGGTGTTGATTACATATACATCCGCCAGGTCATCAAAACCACGTTTTTCAAAACCTTCATTTTCCAATAAACGGGAAAGGGTTGAAGTTTCTGAGAAATTGAGTTTACAACCTAAAGTGTGAAAGGCTACTGAACGCTTCTTATCCATATAAGCCGCAAAGATAATGCAACTGGGATTTATGACTAAAATGCTCGTATTTCGTTATCCTATTCAAAGAATATCCATGAACCTGAGAAAAGCATTTCCTGTTATTATCCTCGTGGTATTTGCCGTAATGAGTTTGTCGCTTAAACTTTGCAGGCGGCAGCCAAGCACCGTTACAGGGCATCCCGATCAAGCAGTTGCCTGGCACCCGGATGCCGATGGCAGCAACCCTGGTCTGAACCGCCATCCTTTGCACTTTAGATATAGTAAGCATGCCAGGTGCCGTATGGACTGCCGGCATATTACAGGAGAGGAGATTGCAGAAATACTCAAAACAGGAATTGTCAATTACCGAAAAAGTGAATTGAATGGGGAGGAATGCAGCAGAAAATATGCCGTGGAAGGGTATACCCGCGAACGGCAACACCTACGGGTTATTTTTGCTCCGTGCAACGATGAGGTTACTGTGGTTACCTGTATCGATCTTGAAACAGAGTGGGCCTGTCATTGTGAAGGTGATCATCACTGAGATTAGATAAGGTTTTCTTAAAAAAACTGATTCCCGGTTACTCATTTTCCATTTTACAATTATTGGGGTATGTTTGCCAGTCTTAAAAAACCAAAACCAATGCAGTTTAAGAAGATCAATAACCTTGCTGGATGGGCAGTATTCCTGATTGCCGCTACTGTTTACATTTTAACCGCAGAAGCCGGGGGCAGTTTCTGGGATTGCGGCGAATTTGTAAGCAGCTGTTTTAAGTTACAGATACCCCACCCGCCAGGAGCCCCTTTGTTTGTGATGCTGGGCCGTGTATTCATTGTTCTTTTTGGCGACAACCCGCTTACGGCTGCCAAGGCCGTGAATGTGATGAGTGCCCTGGCCAGTGCCTTTACTATTCTTTTCCTGTTCTGGACCATTACCCATTTTGCCCGTAAGATCGTGAATGTGAAAACCGAGGATATCCTGAGTGCTTCACAAGTATGGTCAATAATGGGTGCCGGTGCCGTGGGTGCTTTGGCCTATACTTTCAGCGATTCTTTCTGGTACAGCGCTGTGGAGGGGGAGGTATATGCTATGTCATCTTTTTTCACAGCTATCGTATTCTGGGCCATCCTGAAATGGGAGAACCATGCCGATGAACCCGGCGCCGATAAATGGATCGTATTGATATTCTTTCTGATGGGATTGTCTATCGGCGTTCACCTCCTGAACCTACTTACGATACCTGCCATCGTAATGGTCTATTACTTCCGCAGAAGGGAAAGTTTTCATTATGATATATTGCGCAAATGGTTTCTCCGTTTGGCGGTGATTGGCGGTATCGGTGCTTTTATTGTAGCGATGATTGGCGCCTCATCCGAATCAAGTGATAACAATCCTTTGGATGGCACCATGGCCGGATTGATGCTTTTTGGAACCCTGGTAGGTATTGGCCTGCTGTTCTTAATTGAGCGAATCAATAAAGAAAAGAAGGCGTATAACGGCGGTACCTATATCTTCTTCGCCATCGGTTGTATCATCGTAGGATTGGTGCAGGTAGGCGTAATACAATATTCTATCAAACTGGCCGGTATATTCGACCGTACATTTGTGAACAGTTTTGGGTTGCCTTTCTTCTCAGGATTTACTTTCTTTTTTATATTGGTAGCTGCTGCCATCTGGTGGGCATTGAAATTTGCCGCAAAAAAATCCTGGGCGTATTTACGTTTGGGCGTATGGTGTTTTACGTTCATGTTGATGGGTTACAGTACTTATATAACCACCATGATTCGCAGTAATGCCAATCCATCCGTGGATATGTATAATGTAGATAATCCTATCAGCCTGGTAGGTTATCTTGGCCGCGACCAGTATGGTGATTTTCCATTATTGTACGGGCAGAAATTTACTTCCGATCCGATCGATCTGAAAAGCTCGGGTATGCGTTACCAGAAATCAAAAGGTAAATACATAGAGATCGGTGCAGATAGGCATTATGTGTATTCAGCAGAGGATAAAATGGTATTTCCAAGGGTTTGGGATCCGAGCAATGATCAGAACCATGCTGATTATTATGCGTACTATTTAGGTATCAATAAAACAAGAGAAGGTAAATACGAACGAGCGCCAACCCAGTTAGATAATATCAAGTTCTTTGTGGGTTACCAGGTCTACTGGATGTATTTCCGGTATTTTATGTGGAATTTTTCAGGTAAACAAAATGATAACCAGGGATTGTTTGCCGGTAATGTAAGAGATGGCAACTGGATTACCGGTATCGCGCCTTTTGATAGCATATTATATGGCGATCAAAGCACCATGCCCGATAGCCTTAAAAATAATAAAGCCAATAATAAATTATTTGCCCTGCCATTTATACTCGGATTGATCGGGTTGTTTTATCAATTCAAAAAAAGATCAGACGATGGGGTGGTGAATATGTTGTTGTTCTTCTTTACAGGTTTTGCCATTATTCTTTACCTCAACCAGGCCGGCTACCAGCCACGTGAGCGTGATTACGCATATGTAGGAAGCTTCTATGCATTTGCTGTATGGATAGGATTGGGCGTATTAAAAGTAAAGGATTGGTTAAGCTCAAAATTATCACAGTCAATAGCAGCCGGTTTGGCAACTATTATTTGTTTGCTGGCCGTTCCGGTAATTATGGCACAGCAGGAATGGGATGACCATGACCGCAGCCAGAAAGTATTGCCACGCGATCTTGCCAAAGATTACCTTGAAAGCTGTGCGCCGAATGCGATCTTATTCAGTTATGGCGATAACGATACCTATCCTTTATGGTATGCGCAGGAAGTGGAAGGGATCCGCCCCGATGTGCGCGTGGTGAACTTTAGTTTATTGGGGATCGATTGGTATATTAATGAACTACGTTACAAAGTAAACCAAAGCGATCCGATAGATGTGATCTGGACGCCTGAACAGATTGAAGGCGGCAAACGGGATTATGTTTTATATCGTCCGAAAGAGGGCATTCCTGAAGACAGGTATTATGACCTGTACGATATGATGAAAAATTATGTAGGCAGCGATGACCCTGATAAAGTTGATAATACCCGTGGAGGGGATCCGCTGAATACCTATCCGGTAAAAAAAATATCTGTACCGGTGGATAAGAATTTGGTTCTGAAAAACGGAACGGTAAATGCAAAAGATAGTGTGGTGAGTGAGTTGCGCTTTGAACTCCAGAAAGGGGCAATGGTGAAAAATGATCTTGCCTTGCTGAATATTATTGCAGCCAATCAATGGAAAAGGCCGATTTACTTTACCAATCCTTCAGCAGACCTGGGCTTTGATAAATATATCCGCCGGGATGGTTTGAGTTTCCGTTTGGTACCGGTAGAGAACAGCCGTGTAAATGACGATTGGATGATGGATAAGGCCATGAATACATTCGGTTTCGGGAATGCAAATGTAAAAGGCGTGTATTTTGATGAAGAGAACCGCAGACACCTGAACAGTATCCGGACTGCTTATGCAGAACTGGCCATTGACCTTGCGTCTAAAGACCGTAAAGAAGATGCCCGCAAAGTGTTGCAGAAAGCAGACAAAATGCTTAACCAGGGTAATTTTGATTATGGCATCACCAGCCGTGCCAACCAGCACAACCGTAACTCATTATTATTTCTTGAAGCCTGTTATATGGCGGATGATAAAGCATTGGCAGAAAAAGTGGCAGCTTCTCTGAAAAAAGACATGCAGCAGCAAATGAATTATTACAATACGCTGCCGGGCGATAAAGGAGAGAATATGGCCGAAGAAAAAAGGATGACCGATAACTACCTGAAAGGCCTGGAGCAAATGCAAAACATCTATAACCCACGTATTCAAATACCCGGTAAATTGATGGCGCCTGCAGATTCGGGAAAAGCAGCGAAAGACAGTGCGAAGAAAAAATAATGGATCTTCAGTACATATCGAATAACAGCCGGGTACTGCCCGGCTGTTTCTTTTGGGGTATGACAACCTTTCCGTTATCTGCCTGTTAATAATTCTGCGCATGGTTATTGCGTAATTCTTTTTTGTAGTTTACAGTTATGATCGGACACCGGTTTACCCATTTTGATCCCAATGCAGACGGCAAAAGCAAGTTTGAACAACTGCTGGACCTGTTTATGCAATTACTTACGTATACCAATGGTGATGCGGGTGAAGCCCTGCAATGGCTGAATGAACTTGACCGACAATACCAGCTTACCAATGAAGACTATGGCATGGGCGATTTTATTGACGACCTGAAGCAGAATGGTTACATGAACGAAAATCCGCAGGACGGCAGTTTTTCGATAACCGGAAAATCTGAGCAAACCATTCGTAAAAAAAGCCTGGAAGAGATATTCGGAAAATTAAAGAAAACAAAACAGGGTAATCACCAGACGTTTAAACCGGGGCAGGGAGATGAAGTGAACCCGGATACAAGACCGTTTCAGTTTGGTGATATGCTGGAGCAGATCGATTTTACGGAAAGCATACGCAATGCACAAATCAATCATGGTATTGATCATTTTTCCATGCATGAAGATGATTTACAGATCAGGGAAAGTGATTTTAAAACACAGACTTCTACCGTGTTGATGATCGATATCTCTCACTCAATGATATTATATGGCGAGGACAGGATTACCCCTGCAAAAAAAGTGGCCATGGCATTGAGTGAACTGATTACCACGAAATATCCGAAAGATACCATCGATATCGTGGTGTTTGGAAATGATGCCTGGAGTATTGAGATCAAAGACCTGCCGTATTTACAGGTAGGGCCTTATCATACCAATACGGTTGCAGGGCTGGAACTGGCGATGGATATTCTGCGAAGAAGAAAGAATCCGAACAAACAGATCTTCATGATCACCGATGGGAAGCCTACCTGTTTGAAGATCGGTAAAAAATATTACAAGAACAGTTTTGGTCTCGACAGGAAAGTTGTGAACCGCTGTATCAATCTTGCGGCACAATGCAAGAAACTCAAAATACCCATCACCACTTTTATGATTGCATCCGATCCTTACCTGCAGAAATTTGTACAGGAGTTTACAGAGATGAATAATGGAAAAGCATTCTTTGCCTCACTGGATAAACTCGGGGCATTTATCTTTAAGGACTTTGAAAGCGGGAAGCGGAAAACAGTGTATTAGGCGAATGGTCAATGGTGAATAAATGAATCTGTATTCACCATTGACCATTCATCATTCACAAAACATTTTTAACAAGTTCACCAATTCGAACATGGACATCAAAAAAATAAAAACCCTCGGTCAGTTAAAGAAAAGCGGTTATAAACCCAAATCAGTTAAAGAAGAGATACGTGATAACCTGATCCATTCTATCCGCAATAAAGAAAACCCGTTCACCGGAATTTTAGGATATGAGGATACGGTAATACCTGATACAGAAAGGGCTTTGCTTAGCCGTCATAACATTTTGTTTCTGGGTTTACGTGGCCAGGCCAAAACAAGAATGGCCAGGCAGATGGTAGACCTGATGGATGAATATATTCCCATTATTGCAGGAACTGAGGTAAATGATGATCCATTGAACCCGCTGAGTAAATTTGCGAAAGACCTGATTGTAGAATATGCGGATGAAACACCGGTGCAATGGATACACCGATCGGAACGCTATGGCGAAAAATTAGCAACACCCGATGTAAGTGTGGCAGATCTGATTGGAGATATTGACCCGATCAAAGCCGCAAACATGAAATTGAGTTTTGCAGATGAAAAAGTGATTCACTATGGTATCATCCCCAGAAGTAACCGCGGTATTTTTGTGATCAATGAATTACCCGATCTTCAGGCAAGGATACAGGTTGCCTTATTTAATATTTTACAGGAAGGCGATATACAGATACGGGGTTTTAAACTACGTATGCCCTTGGATATTCTTTTTATATTTACTGCCAATCCTGAAGATTATACCAACCGCGGAAGTATTGTAACCCCATTGAAAGACAGGATTGAAAGCCAGATTTTAACGCATTACCCGAAAGATATTGAAACCTCGCTCGCTATAACGGAACAGGAGGCGGATTTATTGGATGCACAGAAAGAAAAAGTAGTGGTAAGCGACCTGATTAAACGATTGATTGAACAGGTCGCTTTTGAAGCAAGGGCCAATGAATATGTAGATAAAAAAAGCGGTGTGAGTGCAAGGTTAACCATCGCTGCTTTTGAGAATGCCGTAAGCAGCGCGGAACGAAGGGCCATCATTCACAATGAAAAACAAACACAGGTTTGGATCAGCGATCTTACCGGTATTATTCCTGCCATTACGGGAAAGATTGAATTGGTGTATGAAGGGGAGCAGGAGGGGCCATACCAGGTGGCCGTAAACCTGGTTGATAAATCTATCCGCACACAGTTTGTTCAATACTTTCCCAATCCGGATCAACTCAAAAAGAAAAAAGGTACCGGTAAAAGATCTGAGGAAGAAAAAGAACCGGAAAACCCTTATAAAGCCATCACTCGTTGGTTTGATGCCGGAAATCATTTAGACGTTTTTCTGGACATAAAAGATGCCGACAAGATTGCAGCCCTATATAAAGTGGATGGCCTGTATGGTTTTGTAAAAAAATATTTCCCGCACGCCAATGAGAAAGAAAATGCCCTGCTGATGGAATTTGTATTGCACGGACTTTCTTCGTACTCGCTGATCAGTAAAAAAGTGGTTGACGGAAAGATTGAGTTCAAAGACTTAATGGGCAGCATGATGAACTTAGGATCTATAAACCTGGATGAGGAGAGTGATGGGTTTAATGAAGATGATTATCGTTAGTGGAGCAATGTATTATTTTACGAATGCCGGACACTTGTTAAAATCAGATCAAATCTTTTAATTTTTCAACCACAGTATCGATTTCTTCTTTGGTATTGTGCTTACTGAATGAAAAGCGAACAGTTACCTGGTTGGGATTATTGTTGATGGCCCTGATTACATGCGAACCCTGATCGGCGCCGCTGGTACAGGCGCTTCCGCCGCTGGCGCAGATATTGTTGATATCGAGATTGAAAAGGATCATCTCACTTTTTTCCGTTTTCGGGAAGCTCACACTCAATACGGCATACAGGCATTTACCTAGTTGATCGCCATTAAAAGCAATCCCTTTTACATGCTTTTTAAGTTGTTCCATCATGTACACTTTCAGCCCCTTAATATAGCTGCTGTCGTGCTCAAAGTTATCCGTGGCTAATTGCAGGGCTTTGGAAAAGCCTACAATACCGTAGAGGTTTTCAGTACCGGCCCTCATATTTCTTTCCTGGCTACCGCCATGAATAAAGGGTTTGATCTTTACATTTTCGTTGATGTAAAGCATGCCTACGCCTTTTGGCCCATGAAATTTATGACCCGCTGCGGTAACAAAATGTACCGGCGTATCTCTCAGGTCAAATGGAAAATGGCCAATGGTCTGCACCGTATCGCTATGAAAAATGGCATTGTATAATTTACAGAGATTACCTACCGCCTGAATATCCAGCATATTGCCGATCTCATTATTAATTCCGGGAATCAATTATTACAAATGATTCCC
>CAZFKE010000016.1:75949-78886 GCA_964519475.1 uncultured Sediminibacterium sp. | reverse complement strand
TTGGTGGTGCGGGTGTAGGTAAAACCGTATTGATTCAGGAATTGATCAACAATATCGCGAAAGGATATGGCGGATTGTCTGTATTTGCCGGTGTAGGTGAACGTACCCGTGAAGGAAATGATCTGTTACGTGAAATGATCGAAGCAGGTATCATGCAATATGGCGATGCTTTCAAACATAGTATGGAAGAAGGCGGATGGGACCTGAGCAAAGTAGACATGGAAGGATTGAAAGAATCGAAAGCCACTTTCGTATTCGGACAGATGAACGAACCTCCGGGAGCCCGTGCACGTGTGGCTTTGAGCGGATTGACCGTAGCAGAATATTTCCGTGATGGAGATGGTACCGGTAAAGGAAAAGACATTCTGTTCTTCGTAGATAATATCTTCCGTTTCACCCAGGCAGGTTCTGAGGTATCGGCCCTGTTGGGACGTATGCCTTCAGCGGTAGGTTACCAGCCCACCCTGGCAACGGAAATGGGATTGATGCAGGAACGTATCACATCCACCAAAAACGGTTCCATTACCTCTGTACAAGCGGTATATGTGCCAGCGGATGACCTGACTGATCCGGCCCCGGCTACAACTTTCGCACACCTGGATGCCACAACCGTATTGAGTCGTAAAATTGCCGACTTAGGTATCTATCCTGCGGTAGATCCATTGGATTCTACTTCAAGGATCCTGACACCTGCTATCGTAGGTGAGGCACATTATGATTGCGCCAACCGTGTTAAGTTGATCCTTCAGCGTTATAAAGAATTACAGGATATCATCGCCATCCTCGGTATGGATGAGTTGAGCGACGAAGATAAAATGACCGTACAGCGTGCCCGTAAAGTGCAACGATTCCTGAGTCAGCCTTTCCACGTGGCTGAACAGTTTACCGGCCTGAAAGGTGTGTTTGTAGATATCAACGATACGATCCGTGCATTTAATTCAATCATGGACGGAGAAGTAGATGAATACCCTGAAGCAGCTTTCAACCTCGTAGGTTCTTTGGAAGATGCGATTGAGAAGGGTAAGAAAATGATGGAAGCAGCGAAGGGATAGTAGATCGGTCTGTAGTCTGTAGTTTGGGGTCTGTAGTTAAAACTAATAACCATTAACAACCACAAACCATAGACCACAGACTACAAACCAATTTAATTATGAAGCTCGAAATATTAACTCCCGAAAAAAAGCTCTACAGCGGTGATGTATATGGTGTGATGCTGCCGGGTATCTCAGGTTTGTTTGAGATACTAGACAAACACGCGCCCATGGTAAGCGCTTTGGGAAAAGGCACCCTGAAGATCTTAAAGGATAAGAAAGATGTTGAATTGTATTCTATCCAAAGTGGTTTTGTTGAGGTGTTGAATAATAAAGCAACAGTACTGGTAGAAGGGGCCACTGCTTTATAATTTTCGGATTTTCGGATGTAATGAATATCATTTATAACGGCTCTGAATTTTCAGGGCCGTTTTGTTTTACCAATCTTGTGTTTACGGAAACTAGTATTTAGATCAATTTGTTAATACGTAATTCGGTAATTGATTATGGCATCAATTCAACTGCGGATCGATAGGATAGTTCACCATCTGGCTATACTCTCCGCCCAAATCTTGTAATGCGGCTTTCCAGATCTGTTGTGTGTTCATATTAAAAACCAATTGCCTGCTGGCATCGCGGGTAATCCAGCTTTTTTCATCCATTTCTACCTTTAGCTGCCCTTCCCCCCAGCCGCTGTAACCAAGGAAAAAACGGATATCGTTTTTGCCGAGTTTATTTTCTTTCAACAGTGCCAGTACCAGTTCAAAATCACCACCCCAGAAAATACCGTCTACCACTTCCATACCACCGGGTATGCATTCCGGTTGTTGGTGAATGAAATGCAGTGTGTCTTTCTGAACCGGCCCACCATCATACACGGGAAAACGGATGCCTTCTGCATTTTTGATCAGGTCGCCCAGTTCCTGGTCAAAGGTCTTGTTCAGCACAAACCCGAAACTGCCCTCATCCTGGTGCTCGCATAAGAGCACAACGGTTCGCATAAAGTTGGGGTCTTTTAAGAACGGATCGGAAATAAGTAATATGCCGGATGCCAAATCAGCCATAGGGAAAAGATAAGCCAAAGAATTTATTTACAAAAATGCCACTTTCATTCCCCGCCGTTAAAATCCTGATAAAGCTGGTCTCTGCTATATGGCATTTGGCAGTTCCCGTTATATTTGTGAGAATGAAGAGAACTTTCCCCGTCATTGTCATACTGATTACGCTCTCCCTGATCGGCCTGATCGTTTTACAAATATCATGGCTCCAGAATTTATTGGAGGTAACCAAGAGCCAGTTGGTAAATAATGCTGTGGAAGTAGGCACTTCTGTTTCAAAAGAGCTTAGTAAAACCGTTTACTCAAACCAGTTGCTACGCCTGCCCAGAAGGGGGGGCTTAACTTTTAGTTCCGATTTTCATCTTCATCCATTAAAGCCACCGGCTGTTGAAGACAAATTTACTGCACAAGAAGTAGATGCAAAGATCAAAGCCGCCTTTGCGAAAGAGAACCTCAAAAATATCAAATTTGAATTTGCGGTTATTAATACCAATGATGATTATGAATTTCTGACAAAAGATTTTATTAATGAGTTATATGATACGGTAAATAACAAACGTGTATTTACCGCCATTGTTCCGGAGAATAATTCAGATGTTGAAGGAGTGGTCTCATTTGAACACCTGATCATTGTGGTAAAAGATTTTAAGCAACAGATATGGACCTCTTTGCGATGGGTAATTTTTGGTGCGGTTTCATTTATGCTGGTGATCATTGCAGCCTTTTATGTAACCGTTAAATCTTTGCTGAACCAGAAAAAACTCAGCGAGATTAAGAGTGATTTTATCAATAATATGACGCATGAGTTTAAAACTCCGGTGGCCACCATTTCATTGGCTAGTCAGATG
>CAZFKE010000016.1:39053-75939 GCA_964519475.1 uncultured Sediminibacterium sp. | reverse complement strand
ACGCATGAGTTTAAAACACCCCTGGCCACTATATCGCTTGCAGTAGATGCGTTAAGAAATGAGAAAGTGCAGGCAGATAAAGAGAAGACCAAATACTTCAGTAATATTATCAAGGAAGAGAATGTGCGGATGAACAAACATGTTGAAACCATTCTGCAGGCAGCATTGATGGAAAAGCAGGAACTGCAGCTCACGCTTGTCCCGGTACATGTGCATGAGTTCATACAATACACACTGGATAATTACCGCCTGCAATTGCAGGAGAGAAATGGAGAAGTTGAATTATTATTAAATGCGAAAAATGATCTGATCAATGCAGATGAAGTACATTTCTCCAATCTTCTTTCTAATCTGATCGATAATGCGATCAAATATTCCAGTGATAAGATCCGTATCGTTATTTCTACACACAGCACAAAGAATCATGTGGTAATAAGGGTAGAAGATAATGGTATTGGCATGAGTAAGGAAACGGTTAAACGCATCTTCGAAAAATTCTATCGCGCACATACGGGTAACCTGCATAATGTAAAAGGGTTTGGTTTGGGTATGAGTTATGTAAAGACGGTTATTGACGCTCATAAAGGAAAGATCAAAGTAGACAGTACTTTAGGCAAGGGAAGTATTTTCACCATAGAACTCCCCATTTTACAAGAAGCGATATAAATCTTATGGCAGCCAAAGCAAACTTCCATCCCCATAACTCAGGAAACGGAAATCATTTGCTAAAGCATAGCTATAAATGCTCTTCCATTCTTTCCCGGTAATCGCAGACACTAGTAATAACAAGGTAGATTGCGGTTGATGAAAATTAGTAATTAGTGCTTGAATGATCCTGAATACATACCCGGGGGCAATAATGATCTGCGTTTTTGTAATCAGGCGTTGCCTGTCATTTCTGCTAAGCCAATTAGAAAGAGATGTTAACGATTGAGTGGTGGTAATATTTGCAGCATCCAGTTCATAAGCATCCCATTGCGCTACTGTTAGCTCATCAGCTTGTATAGAAGGGTTGAAGATTGTTTTTACACCCAGCCAATACAAACTTTCTATTGTTCGTAGTGATGTTGTTCCAATGGCAATGATTGTTTGGTTGAGATGATTATTCAGGTTGTCAATGAATGATTTGCTTACATCAATATATTCAGCATGCATTTCATGCTCATTCATGGTGGCCGATTTAACAGGCTTAAAAGTGCCTGCACCCACATGCAGCGTTACAAAATCTATTTGAATATTTTTTTTGACCAGGTTTTCAAAAAGCGCATCTGTAAAATGTAAACCGGCCGTAGGCGCCGCTACCGAGCCATCGTATTTGGCATAGATCGTTTGATATCTTTCAGCATCCTCTTCTTCCGCTGCACGATTAAGATAGGGTGGAAGCGGAATCACCCCGGCCATATGTAAAACTTCGGCAAAACTCAGGCTGGGTGCATCCCAACTCAATTCTATGATATACGAATCAGCAAGCTGTTCAATCTTTGTAGCGGTTAGCATAACCGTATCCGAATCATGCTTCTTAATCTGCGAGATCAGCGATCCTTCTTTCCATTTCTTTGCCCCGCCTACTAAACATTTCCACCATACTTTTCCTTTTTGCAGCATGGCAGTGGTTATGTCGGGATATTGTTTATCTGGCTCCAGGCAAAATATTTCGATTATACCGCCATTAGCTTTTTTAAACAGTAACCTGGCTTCTACAACTTTTGTATTGTTGAAAATCAGAAACGAATCAGCCGGTAAATGATCGGCAAGATGGATATACCTGCTTTCTTTTATTTGTTGCTCTTTCCAGATAAGTAATTTACTCTGGTCCCTGTCTGCTAATGGATATTTGGCGATGCGTTCATCGGGTAATACATAGGTGAACTCCTGAATGGATAATTGTCTTGGGTGTTTGTCTGCCATCTATGAGTAAAGATAATCCAATGTTATGATGATATTAAATAACTATGATCATTTTCAGACTTAATAATTAACAGTTATTACTTCATCATTAAGGAGTCAAAAAAAAACGGTTATGCTTTTGTCAAGAAATGATTAAATGGTATCAGTTATATGAAATATTAACGATTTAAAATCAACATTTGCGGTTTAAACTATTACCATGTATGCCTATTCAGTAAATCATAAGCCTGCAGTTACTAAGCGGAGAATGTTACATCATAAAGCCATTTTTTTAATAATATTAGTAATTAGTGCAGCCTTTTTTTTGGGTGGCCCCCTGGTATCTACAGCACAAAAGACAGATCCGGATGCAAGATACCTGCTTCTTAAAGGTGCAAGCTATGTGCAGTCAAAGAATTATTATTTTCTTACTTTATTACAGGAACTTCCTGAAGTAAAAAAATTGCTCGCTTCTGATTCTATTTTGGTTGCCATGGCAAGAGATAAAAGGGTATCCTTGATCAATGTATTGGCTAACTGTAAGCGGGATGCTTTGTGTTATACAGATAAAATGAAATTCAGTGATGATGAGATTAAAATAGTGAGTAGCCGCCTTGCACAGTTATATCAAACCAATAACCCTTTGGGAAAACTGGTTTCTGCTCATTTGATACCATCAGGCGCCTATGTTTTATTTCAAAATCTACAGCCGGCAGAAATGTTGCAAAAGGCCTGGGAACAGGATGCGATGGGTATCAATTTTACGATTGGCGTGTATGCAGAAGGCAAAAAAGCCAATTATCCTCTGATCGATTCGGTAAGTTATGATACAAGGGACGGCAGGCAATCAGGGCTGCTGTACAATATGGCTTCCCTTATTGTACAGGAAAATCCTGTTAAAGCTTCTTTTTTTGATATCCCTCTTACAGCAGCCCTTCGATTATTGGAAGTGAACGAACGTGAACAGGCGGGTGATTTTGAACCTATGGCGGCAACAGAAAACAAAGCAGCCTTTAATCGCGTAAAAACAATTAAATGGCATACTTATCAATACTCAGTGATTCTTGTACCGGGTGCCGGCCCCGATATACCCACCGTTGCATTGAGTGCTGAAGGAATGCTTCGATGCAGGCTTGCAGCTATTCAATATTTGAAGGGGGTGGCGCCATTTATCATTGTGTCGGGTGGTAAAGTACATCCTTATAAGACAAAATTTTGTGAAGCAACAGAAATGAAAAAATTCTTGATAGGGAAGTTAAGAATTCCTGAATCTGCTATCATCATTGATCCGCATGCGCGACATACGACAACCAATATGCGCAATGGCGTAAGACTTATCTATCGGTATGGTATGCCATTTAATAAGCCGGGTATCAGTTGTACAACGCGCGCACAAAGTTCGATGATCGGTATTACATTGATTGACCGCTGCTTAAAAGAACTGCATGAAGCACCTTATCGTAATGGGTTGCGCCTTAGTGAAACTGAGATGGAATTCTATCCATTAATTGAAGCCTTGCACATTAACCCGACAGAACCGATTGATCCATGATTGGAATATTTATGATAAACGAATTGTGATGAGAAAAATATTACCAGTCTGTATAGTTTCTTTTTTTGTTCTGCTTTCTTTCAATTCAGATCTGAGCATGAGGATCAACCAATCTTATACGGTTGATTCACTCGGTGCCTGCCAGGGCATTTCTTATCAACGGGGAAGAATCTTTGCTTACGGTGATAGGGAAGTTGGGATGATCAGGGAATACAAACTTGTTTCGGATAGTTTGCAATATACAGGCAAGGAAATCAAATTAACAATTGATGGAAAGGATGTAATCAACCATCCAACCGGAATTGCTTATAACGGCAAGGGGCCGGTGTTTATCGGTAACAGCATTCGTTTAAACCAGGAAGGTACTTTATGGAAAGCCGTTATCTATTCTGTGAATTGGGAAGGATTACAAAAAGCAGGAACACTTGATAACAACCTGCTCAATACGATTGAAGATGATACCTGTATTCAGGGAACCCGTCCGGAATATGTTCAGTATAAAAAGAAATGGTATGTGGCTACGGCAGATTATGGCAAAAGAACAAATGAAGTAAGGCTGTATGATCCATTCTTATTACAGAAAGCAAAAAAAACTTCCGAGAAGGGGGTGTTATATAAAAAATTCAGCTGCTCTCCCTGGGTACAAAATCTGTACTGGATTGCAGAGAAAGGATTACTGGTATTGATCCAAAACCAGATTGAAGGCCGGAGATGGCGATTTACTTATGTGGATTTGGAAAGATCTGTTGCATCAGGTAAACAGGAAGTGGTTAAAATAATTGATATAGACAGAGCAGATGAACTGGAAGGGTTCACTTTTCTGCGATTATTACAAAAAGGAATTGCAGTAAGCTCTTCGCGGAAGAATAATGTGAACACAATGGATATCAGCTGGTAACCATTTACACAAATTAATTCCGGTAAAAATATCACCCCAACAAACTAACAATTATGAAACTGAAAATCAAAAAACAAATGTATGACCCTTTCATACATTCTTTACAGAAAATGGCCGGTTGCTTTTTGCTGGCAGTATGCTTTTTTGCAGGCATTGCAGCGCAGGCGCAAACGATCAGTAAAGTATCCGGTACAGTAACGGACGAAGCCAGTAAACCCCTTCAGGGAGTGAGTGTTTCAGTAAAGGCATCCGGCAAAGCAGCTGTTACAGATGCCAACGGCCAGTACACAATTGCAGCAACAAATGGATCGGTACTTATCTTTTCTTATACAGGCATGGCTTCTCAGGAAGTAATCGTAAGTGAGGGAACCGCCAATGTAAAAATGAAAGAAGACGTAAAAGTATTGGATGAAGTATTCATTGGTTACCAGCGTTTACGTAAGAGTGATGTTACGGGTGCCGTATCGAGTGTTAAGTCAAAAGAATTAAACCTAAGTGCACCAACCCTTAGCCAGGCATTGGTTGGTAAAGTAGCCGGTGTACAGGTATCGCAGGTTAGTGGTGCGCCTTATGCCGGTACAAAGATCAGGGTTCGGGGTGTGGGTTCGATCAATGCAAGCTCTGAACCCTTGTATGTTATCGATGGATATCCAATCGGGGGAAATGTAAGCTCTGGCCCGGGTAATACCACTAACCAAACTTCCGGATATAACCCGGCTACTGCAGGTAATGATATTTTTATCAATCCTGATGATATTGAATCTATCGAAATATTGAAAGATGCGGCATCAGCTGCGATCTATGGTTCAAGGGCTTCCGCCGGTGTTGTGCTCATTAACACTAAACGGGGAAGAGCAGGCAAAGGAAAATTTGAATACGACTACCAGATAGGTAATAATCAACTGGCGCATAAAGTGAAGATGTTGGATGCAGATGGATTTGCTTCTTTATTTGTTGACGGAAGAAACAATGCATATAAAGATATCCTGATTGCAAAAGGAATCACATGGAATGATGCTTTCTTTTCTGATGATAATGTAACCCGAACTGCCAAAGCAGGGAGTGCCAATACAGGTTCTATTTCTATCCTGAAATACCTGTATGATTTTCCTACTCAAAAAGTTCTTAAATCGCCATATAATACAGACTGGCAGGATGCATTGTATAAAAATGCTTTGGTACAAAGACATAATCTTTCTTTCTCAGGTGGTAATGCCGGAACAAGGTATTTGATCAGTGCCGGTTATCAGGATCAGGATGGTATTATTGTAAGCACATTTCAGCGTAGACTGAATCTTCGGGCAAATATTGATGCAGATATTTCTAAAAAACTGAAAGTGGGTGCAAGTATGTTTGTTACGAATACGAGTAACCGTGAAGTGGAGGAGGGTCGTTTTCACCAGGGGCCGATATTAGGAGCTTTAGTATATATGCCTTTCTTCCCTTTGTATAATACAGATGGAACACTTGCTTTAGGGCAGGCAGCACAGCAAACGGATGGTTTTTCCTATGCTTTTCAGGGAATCGAAAACCCTGTTGCATTGGCACAGCGGGTAAACATTACACGTAAAGGAACCCGGGCTACATATAATGTGAATGGAGTTTATGAGATCATACCTAATCTGAATGCAAAATTAAATATTGGTGCTCAAACTTATACAGAGAAGTATGAATATTATTACCCAACCAATTTAAGCAGTGGTACGAATCCTCCAGGCTCTGCACAAGCAATTGCTGCTGCAAATGCATCAGCACAGTTCCTGACTAACCAGGATGCATTGGCAGAATTTACTTTGAACTATAAAAAGATAATGGGTAAACACAGCGTTGATGTATTGGCAGGATACACTGCACAGGAAACCAATACAGATGTAGTAAGTGTAGGTGCCAATGGTTTTTCAAATGATTTTGTGCCGGAGATCTCTGCACGAGGTGCCGCAGCTGCTAATTTTTATTATCTGTCTAACACCGGTAAATCAACTACTACCTTACTTTCTTATCTTGCAAGGGCCATTTATAGTTATAACCAAAAGTATTATTTAACAGGATCTTTCCGTACAGATGCATCTTCCCGTTTTGGCCCGGATAACCGCTGGGGGCAGTTCCCTTCCGTTTCTGCAGGATGGACCTTATCGAATGAAAATTTTTATCATGAATGGTTAGGAAAAAAATCAACCGTAAAACTGCGTGCAAGCTGGGGATTAACCGGTAATAATAATATTGGTAATTACCGTTATGAACAGGCATTGTCAGGAACAGGTGGTGAAGTAATCGGCAGCACTGTATATACAGCCAACTGGGCAGGAAATATAACAGACAGTAAATTGGGATGGGAGTCTACTTCTCAATTCAACTACGGGCTGGATCTCGGGTTATTGAATAACCGTTTACAGGTATTATTCAACTACTATGTAAGTAAATCATACAATCTGTTATTTAATCAGAGTATATCTTCTTTATCAGGCTCAACTTCTATTCTTACCAATTTACACAATTCAAATATTCAGAACAAAGGATTTGATCTTCAGGTTGATGCAAAAATCATTCAATCGAAAAATTTTAACCTGAATTTTAGCGGAAACATTACCGCCAACCGTAACAAAGTGATCAGCCTTGGTGGCGCCAGTGAGATTTATGTGGCAGGAGCAGAGAGAAGTTATACTACCCATGTAACCCGTGAAGGATATCCGGTAGGTATGTTCTACGGCATCAGGGTGAAAGGCATGGTAAGGCAAAGTGATATGGCTAATATTGCGGCGGATAATGCAGCGTTATTACCGAATAATACTTTTCCTGCGGGTTATAGATTAAAAGGCCCCCCACGTTCTACGTATTCCAGTACGCCTTTGCAACCCGGAGATCTGTATTTTGAAGATGTAAATGGAGACGGGCTTGTAAATGAATCTGACAAACAGGTGATCGGCACGCCTTATCCGAAATACACTTATGGCTTTAACCTGAATATGAATTTTAAACAATTTGATCTGAGTGCCTCCTTTAACGGGTCTCAGGGTAACCAGGTAATTGATGGGCAGGATTACTATATCCGAAATTTTGAAGGCTCTGGAAATAACTATGCAACCGTAGCCAACCGATACCGCTCAGAAGCACAACCGGGTGATGGACATGAATACCGAGCATCAAGGGGGGGCACACAAAGTAACAGCACGCGTTTATCTGATTTTTATATCCAGGATGGTTCATTCTTCCGCTGTACCAATATAAGTTTGGGTTATACCTTCAGTTCATTGCCTTTTATTAAAAAACTGGGTATCTCCAGCTTGAGATGGTACACGAGTGTAGATAACGCATTTACAATCACTAAATATCTCGGATACAATCCTGAAGTGGATTACAATAATGGTGTTAACCTGGCACCGGGGGTAGACTATGGAAAGTATCCATTGGTTCGCTCCTTCTCTACCGGTATTAAACTCCAATTCTGATCTAAATGACTAATCATAAAACATTGTTTATGCGTAAAATATTTTATACCTCAGCCGGCATACTATTTACCCTGTTAATGGGTGGCTGTACCAAATCTTTTCTTGAACAAACCAATCCCAATTCGGTTTCAGTTGACAGGTCTTTTCAAACAGAAACCGATATCGCAAATGCTGTGTATGGTGTATACCAGGCATTGCGAAGCGGAAACTGTATTGGCGAGGGTGCCGCTACATGGACAGATGATCGCTCCGATGATGTGAATACAACGGATAACCAATCCAACAACGGAGAACCTTTTCAGTTCACAGCTTTTTCATTGGTACCCAGTAATACCTATCTGCAAAGCCATTGGACGGCTTTGTACAACCCTATATCAAGAGCAAACCTGGTTCTTTCTGTAATCGGAAAAATCCCATTTGCATCAGAAGCCACCCGTACACAATACATAGCTGAATTGAAATTCGTGAGGGCATTGATGTATTTTAATTTGGTAAGTGAATTTGGTGATGTGCCGTTGGTAACAGAAAGATTAACGTCAACGGAGCAGGTAACTGCACTTACTTTCAGGGAAAAACAGGAAAATGTATATACACAGATTATTGCTGATTTGAAAGATGCTGCAGCCAGTAATTTGCCGGTTACGCAACCTGCTTCGGGAAAAGGAAGAGCTTCTTTGCAAGCCGTAAATGGATTACTTGGGCAGGTATATCTGAGAATGGGCGCCACATTGGGTGCTGCGAATGCAACTACCTATTTTAATAATGCCAAGACCTATCTATTGGCATGTTATAATCAAAAAACATTTACTACACTATCTTCGATTCCATATTCGGATGTATTTGATGTAACTAAAAAAACCACCAATCCTGAAATTATTTTTCAAATTGCCTATTTACAGGGAGATGTGAATTACAGTTCAAGAATTGCAGCGAATAACCAGGCAAAGGGAGAAACTATTAATTCGCAGGTAGTTTCTACGGGTTCAGGAGGAACATTAACAAATGATCTTCAGAAAGAATTTGAGTCTGGAGACACGCGTACAAATTTTTCAATAAAATTTGCAGCCAACCCATCTGTGAATGGATATTTTATTACCAAGTTCAGAGATGTAAGTGCTGCAGCTGGTGTGTTGGGTTATGGGGGAAATGATTTTATTATATTGCGTTATGCAGATATTATTTTAAATCTTGCAGAAGTGTATATGTATCTTAATGATAATGCAAATGCAATTCTTTATCTTGATATGGTTCGTGCAAGAGCTGGCGTGCCTTTGTATGCAGTAATGCTTACTAATCCGGCATATACAGCTAAGTACCCTTCACTTAAACTGGCCATTCTTCATGAAAGAAGGATAGAACTTGCATTTGAACATCATCGCTGGCACGATCTTACCCGCTTTTTTAATGCGGCAGATCTGGTGACCTATATACGCGCAAAAAGTCAGGCAGATTATAATAATTCACCTTTAACGAATTGTACCACCAAAGATTATTATTTTCCTATCCCTTTGAATGAAGTAAAATTGAATCCTGAAAAGATGTATCAGAATCCCGGGTATTAATTTTTGAATATGCAATAGTTGTCAAAGCACCCTGTTATGCAGGGTGCTTTTTTATGGTGATCATTTTGTATATGATCTTACAGAAATAACGATAACCCCGTTATGGATGAATTTTTCGAAGAACAATTTTTAACCCGCTCCACAACTCACTCACCGCGCACACTTTCACATCTACCCAGCCCGTGGGTAATACAATTTCACGGATCGTGTCCTCTGTTATATCTGTAGGTATCTTGGCTGCTTTTTTATACCAGGAGATCCAGATAATGGCATTGGCCGGCAGTTTTTTGATAAGCTGAAGAAAGTTTTTTTCCAGGTCTGACCTTTTTACGGCAAAGAGATGCACAAAATCAGCTGAACCGGACCGGATAATCTGTTTTTGGATATCTGTTTCCAGCAAATCGAAATAATTATCGGGAGGGTTGACCAGTAATATCTTCATTGCGGGCTTGATACCCAGCTTTTTCACCAAAGAGGCGCCTGAATAACCTACGGTAGGCATCTGATTGATTTTTAGGCTACTAAATTCTGTAAAAAGTCTTGAATTCACAATTGAAGGGCCTCTTTTCACCTGTTATCCACAGTAATTCACAGTAATATGACCATTTTTACTGAAAAATCAGTTCAAATCCTTACCTGTATTGCATTACAGGTCAACCATTTATGTGGATAAATAGAAATACACTAATTAGGGGTTAAAAGTGGGAAAAAGTGTTATTTTGTGTCAACAAGTGGTAATCTTAAAAATATTTATACCCAAATGAACGGATTTCACGGCGAATATGAGGCTACGGTAGATGCGAAAGGTCGCTTCCTGATTCCGGGCGGACTGAAGAAACAGTTGCCTGAAGGGGAGAGTCGTTTCATACTCAGCCGTGGCTTTGAAAAATGCCTCACGTTGTATCCGATCAAAAGTTGGGAATTAATTATTGCAAAGATCAGCCAGTTAAATGATTTCGACCCCAAAGTACGTCAATTTCGCCGCCAGTTTTTGGGCGGGGCAACAGAAATAGAGCTGGATAGTGCCGGCCGTATGTTGCTTCCCCAAACACTGAAAGAATTTGCCGGGTTAGGCAAGGACATAGTTCTCGCCGCCGCACTGGACCGTTTCGAGATCTGGGATGCCAGTAAGTACAAACAGCTCTTTGAGGATTTTTCACCCGAGGCTTTCAGCAGCCTGGCGCAGGAAGTGATGACAGATAAAATTTGAAAATGAGGCAATTTGAAAATTTGAAAATAAAGCATTCACGAAATGCTGTTTTCAAAAGCGAGTATCTCCGTCATTTTCAAATTTTCAAATTTTCAAATTTTCAAATCAGATGAGTTATCACGTTCCTGTTTTATTTCAAGAGTCCTTACATGGTCTCGCCATCAAACCCAATGGTGTATATGTGGATTGCACATTTGGCGGTGGCGGGCACAGTAAAGGGATTCTTGAACAGTTAGGTGCTGAAGGAAAACTCATTGCATTTGATCAGGATGCTGATGCAGAACAAAATTTACCCGAAGATGGGCGTGTAATTTTTGTAGCGCAGAATTTCCGTCACCTGCAGCGTATGCTTCGTTTGCACAAAATAACTGAGGTAGACGGGATCCTTGCCGATCTGGGCGTAAGCAGTCACCAGTTCGATGAAGGTGATCGTGGCTTTTCGATCCGTTTCTCCGGCCCGCTGGATATGCGGATGGACAGAAGACAGGGATCAACCGCTGCCGGTATCATCAGAAGTTATAGCGAACAACAGCTGCACAAATTGTTTGAACAATATGGAGAAGTAACGAACTCCATTACATTGGCTAAACATATTGTACATCAAAGAAAGCATCTGCCCTTTGAAACGATAGAGCAGTTCAAGGCAATGATCAGCCCCGTGGTGAAAGGAAATCCTAACAAGTACTTAGCCCAGGTGTTCCAGGCTTTGCGGATTGAGGTGAACGACGAAATGGGTGCTTTGAAAGATATGCTGCAGCAGGTTCCTGCTGTGCTGAAACCGGGTGGCCGTGTTGCCATCATCACCTTCCATTCCATAGAAGACAGGGTAGTGAAGAATTTCTTCCGCCAGGGCAGTTTCGACGAAATGCCTGATAACCCCTTTATGTCTGTTGTGAAGCAGGAAGTGTTTACAATCATAACAAAGAAACCGATAAGTGCCACGCAGGAAGAGATGAAACGCAATACAAGAAGCAGGAGCGCGAAGTTGAGGATCGCGGAGAGAATATGATTTTGAAAGTATGATTTCGCTGATGGCATATTCAGTGAGTAGCGAGTGGATGGATTAGGGCTGGGTTGATGACCAAAGAACCATATGCACAAGTGTGCGACGCAACAAAAGCAATATTGAAAAACAAAAGCCGGAACAAATACATGGCCGAACAAATACCCGATAAAACAAATAAAAACCCGCTGAAAGGATTATTCAATTACCAGTGGATTGTTAAGAACATACCGTTCTTTTTGTTTTTATCGGTATTAACGGTTTTATATATAGCAAACGGGCATAAAGCCGATAAGACGATAAGAAAGATCAACAGTACAACAAACGACCTGAAGGAATTGCAGTTTGAATATAAAACACTAAAAAGTGAAGTGATGTTCAAAAGTGAAGAGAGGCAGATTGTAAAAGCAACAGAACCCTTAGGATTGAAAGTGAGCAAAGAAATGCCGAAAAGATTACAAGCCGAAAAGAAATAATAACGATTACTAATTACTAACTATTCATTATTAATTAATACCCATTGGATGTAAAACGCGACATATTATGGAGAGTATACCTCAGTTATATACTGGTGGTTCTTGCGTGTGCAGCCATATTTGGCAAAGCGATTTATATACAACAGGTGCAGGGCACACATTGGAGAAGTATGAGTGACAGCCTGCACCAGAAACTGGATGAGATTGAAGCGGAAAGAGGAACGATTTATAGTGAAGACGGGCAAATGCTGAGTACCAGTATTCCGCAGTTTGATATTTATCTCGATTTCAGGGTGGCGGCATTGCATGAAAAGAATGGCCAGCGCTTTCGCGAGAATATTGATTCATTGAGCGAGGCTTTGTCGGGTTTGTTTAAGGATCAGTCTGCCGGCGAATACAAATCCCTATTGCAGAAAGCATATAATGATGAGGATGGATATTTTTTATTGAAGAAGAAAATTTCCTTTCGTGAATTTGAGCAATTGAGAAAATTTCCATTGTTCCGTATGGGCAGGTATAAGAGCGGAATGATTGCGCAGGAGAAAACGATCCGTTTAAACCCTTACCAGATGCTGGCTTTCAGAACCATTGGATTGGCACGTGATTCCAATAAAGTAGGATTGGAAATGATGTACGATAGTTTACTGAAAGGAAGAAATGGCAAACAATTGGTAAGAACCATTGCCGGTGGTGTAAGGGTGCCCGTGGATGATACCTGGGAGATAGAACCTGAAACAGGGAAAGATATAGTAAGCACAATAGATGTATTCATTCAGGATGTTGCGGAGAATGCGCTCATGAAGATGATGGTAAAGAATGAAGCGCAAACGGGTTGTGCGATTGTATTGGAAACCAAGACTGGCAAAATTAAAGCGATTGCTAACCTGGGAAAAAGAAGCGATGGCAGTTATTGGGAAGATTTTAATTATGCGATCACAGCTACTGAGCCCGGTTCTACTTTTAAGTTGGCCACGATGATGTCGTTGCTGGAAGATAAAAAAGTAAGGCTAACCGATATGGTAAACCTGGAAGGCGGTACCTGGCATATTAATGGCCAAACAGTATATGATGCCGAGCAGCATGGCTTGTATGCGGCTACGGTAAAACAGGCATTTGAAAAAAGTTCCAATGTGGGTATGGCCAAATTAGCCTGGGCCAATTACGGAAATAATCCTAACCAGTTTCTGAAGCATTTGTCAAAAATGCGGATAGATACCCTCACCGGTATTGATCTGAGGGGTGAAGGGAAACCAACTGTGTACAAACCGGGCAACCGGATATGGGGTCCGACTACTTTACCATGGATGGCTTTTGGGTATAACCTTACCATTACGCCGATGCGAACGGCCACTCTGTATAATGCGATTGCCAATAATGGCAGGATGATGCGGCCTTATTTAGTAAGTGCCGTGCAGGATGAAGGTGTTTTATTGCGAGAATTTCAACCACATACTGTTAATGAAAGGATCTGCAGCGAGCAAACCCTTGTACAGCTCAAAGAATGTTTGGAAGGGGTATGTATAGAAGGAACTGCCGCCAAACTGTTTAAAGGAAGTGCGTATAAAGTAGCCGGTAAAACAGGAACCGCATTGGTGGCCAATGGTAACAGGGGGTATGCAGATCAGGTCTATCAATCTGCTTTTGCGGGATATTTTCCGGCAGAGAACCCTCAATACACCTGTGTAGTGGTAATCAAGAATAAAGCACATGCATTGATACACCATGGTGCAGATGTGGCAGGGCCGGTGTTTAAAGAGATCGCCGATCGTTTGTATAGTACCTATATAAGACAATCCATGAGTAACACGGCACAGGTAAAAAAGGCAGACAGCTCCGTTTTCAGTTTTGCAGGTATGAAACAGGATATGGCTTTTGTTAGCGCCAAACTGAAAATGAATTATACAGATTCCACACAACGGACAGACCAGTGGATTGATATGAGCGGGAAAGATGCATTAGTGGTTTTGAATAAAAAAGTATTTGACGAACACCTTATGCCTGAGTTAAAAGGAATGGGTTTGAAAGATGTGATCTACCTGTGTGAAAATTTTGGATTGAAAGTGAATGCAAAGGGCAGGGGGAAAGTAGCAGCGCAATCGATTAGTGCAGGACAACCGATTGCGAGAGGGCAGTTACTAAATATTGAATTGAATTAAATACGCATACATCGTTCAGGCCGCTTTAAGCGCCCGACAGATCTGATCATATGGCAAAACTGCAAAACATATTATACAAGGTTCACCTGAAACAGGTACTGGGCTCTACGTCTATAGATGTGGCCGGTATCGAGATTGATTCACGTAAAGTGGCGGCTGGCTTTGTATTTGTGGCCATTCGCGGCGAACAGTCTGATGGACATCAGTTCATCGATAAAGCTATTGCACTTGGCGCGGTTGCCATTGTTTGTGAAAAAATGCCGGCAACATTTATTGATGGGGTTACTTACCTGGAAGTGATTAATACCCATGAATCTGTTGCATATATGGCACACCAGTTTTATGGAGAGCCATCAAGAAAATTCAAACTGGTAGGTGTTACCGGAACAAATGGCAAGACAACAATTGCCACTGTGCTGTTTAAGTTGTTTACGCATCTGGGATATAAATGTGGTTTGGTAAGCACAGTACAGAACCAGATTGCTGACAAGATCGTTCCTGCTACACATACCACGCCGGATGCGGTTCGCTTAAATGCCTTACTGAAACAAATGGTTGATGAGGGTTGTACACATGTGTTTATGGAATGCAGTAGTCATGCTATTCACCAGCACCGCATTACAGGGTTGGAATTTGCAGGGGGATTATTTAGCAATATCACACATGATCACCTGGATTACCATAAAACGTTTGATGAATATATCCGCGTAAAGAAAAGTTTCTTCGATCATTTGCCTGCTACTGCGTTTGCGATCTCAAATGCAGATGATAAGCGCGGGGAAGTGATGTTGCAGAACACACATGCTAAAAAATATTTCTACAGTTTAAAAACCATTGCTGCCTTTAAAGGAAAGATACTGGAGAATGCCTTAACAGGGTTGGTGATGATAGTGAATGATAAAGAAGTGCATTTCAGGTTGATTGGAGAATTCAATGCGTATAATCTCCTGGCTGTATATGGCGCAGCAGTTTGTTTGGGGGAAGAGAGTGAAACCATACTTACTGCATTAAGTATGCTGAGTGGCGCAGAAGGAAGGTTCGATTATATGATCAGCAGCGGATTAATCATCGGTATTGTTGATTATGCGCATACGCCTGATGCATTGGAAAATGTACTGATGACGATAAAAAAATTACGAAAAGGACATGAGCAAATTATAACGGTGGTAGGATGTGGGGGCGACAGGGATAAAACCAAACGCCCTATTATGGCACAGGCCGCCTGCGATCTGAGTGATAAAGTGATATTGACAAGCGATAACCCCAGAACGGAAGACCCCGCGCAAATACTGGTTGATATGGAAACAGGATTGACTACTGCGGCCAAAAGAAAATATACATCCATCATAGACCGGAAAGAGGCAATCAAAACAGCGATTGGTCTTGCAAACAGGGAAGATATCATACTTGTGGCAGGAAAAGGACACGAAAAATACCAGGATATAAACGGAGTGAAACATCCGTTTGATGATAAAGAAGTGTTAAGAGAAATGTTTGAATTATTGGGAAAGTAATAATGCATAACATCTAACAAAGAAATTATGTTATACTATTTATTTAACTGGCTAAATAAGGAGTTTCATGTACCCGGAGCAAGTCTGTTCCAGTACCAAACCTTCCGTATTGCGATGGCAGTGATATTATCGTTGTTGATAGCTACGGTATATGGTAAGCGTATTATTCTTTTTTTGAAAAAGAAACAGATTGGTGAAAGTGTGCGTGATCTGGGTTTGGAAGGACAGGCACAGAAAAAGGGAACCCCTACTATGGGAGGCATCATCATCCTGTTAAGTATCCTGATCCCTACATTGTTATTTGCTAATCTGGATAAAGTATACGTGCGGTTAATGGTGCTTTGTACCGTATGGTTAGGCGTGATCGGATTTTTGGATGACTATTTTAAAATTCGCGCAAGAAAAGCTGCCCAGGATAAAGGAGAAGCGTATAAGAAAAAAGATAGTGATGGTTTGGCAGGAATTTCTAAGATCATTGGCCAGGTTGGATTGGGAATCATTATTGGCGTGACCTTATATTTCAGTAATGCGGTAACTGTTGAGAGAGAAGTGATTACCACTCCGCAGGCGCAATTACAAAAAGGAGAAAGGCTGGCAAAAGATACCAACACGGTAGTGCGAAAATTAAACGGGATAGAAAAGCGGTTTGTAAAAGTAAAAACACCTATCACAACAATTCCTTTTGTAAAAAATCATCAATTCAATTACAGTAAGCTGATCAGTTGGATAGGGCCGGATGCCGAGAAATATACCTGGATTGTTTACATCCTTGTTGTCATATTCATTGTTACAGCGGTTTCTAACGGAGCCAATTTAACAGATGGGCTGGATGGCCTTGCGGCAGGAGTAAGTGCCATCATTGGTGCAGGGATAGGTGTATTTGTGTATGTAAGCGGCAACTATATCCTGGCTGATTATTTTGACGTGATGTACATACCCAATCTTGGTGAACTATCCATTTTTGTTGGTGCATTTGTTGGGGGCTGTATCGGGTTCCTCTGGTATAATGCTTATCCGGCGCAGGTATTTATGGGTGATACAGGTAGTCTGGCTTTAGGCGGTATCATTGCTTCTCTCGCATTCATCGTTAGAAAAGAATTACTGGTGCCGATTTTCTGCCTGATCTTTTTGGTTGAAAGTGTAAGTGTGATCATACAAGTGTCTTACTTCAAATACACAAAGAAAAAATCGGGTGAAGGGAAACGGGTATTCCTGATGAGCCCCTTGCATCATCATTATCAGAAGAAAGGATTTCACGAAAATAAAATTGCCATCAGGTTCTGGATCATTACCATCATATGTGTGGTGATGTCGATTGTTACATTGAAAATAAGATAGCGCGAATTGTGTGAGGTAAGTGGCCAGTAGTAAATAGTGAGTGAAATTATTGAAATGCGAAGCATTTCTCTTATCTCCTCCGGGGAGGGGTTGATGAACAAAGAACAGAAACTTGAAGTGTGCGACGCAACAAAAGTTGCCAAAATGATAAAGCCGGTAAAAAAATAAAACGTGAATCGGGTGCATAGAAATAGATCACTTACGACTGACGAAAAGAATTGAAATAAAAATGAAACACAGATTAGTCATACTTGGCGGAGGGGAAAGCGGCGTTGGTGCGGCATTACTCGGAAAAAAAGCAGGCTATGATGTATTTGTAAGCGATGGCGGCCCGCTGAAACCAACTTACAGGCAAGAGCTCTTTGATAACGGAATTGAATTTGAAGAAGGCATTCATACAGCCGATAAAATTCTGAATGCAGATGAGGTAATGAAAAGTCCGGGTATACCTGAAAAGAATGAGATGGTGAAGTCTATTCGCAAAAAAGGGATACAGGTGATTAGTGAAATAGAACTGGCCTATCGTTTTAAAGGCGACAGTAAAATTGTAGCAATCACCGGAAGCAATGGTAAAAGCACCACTACGGCATTAACCTACCATATCTGCCAGACAGCGGGATTGAATTGTGCGATGGTAGGCAATATCGGGATCTCTTTTGCCAAACAGGTAGCTGTTGACCCGAAAGAGATTTATGTGGTGGAAGTAAGTTCTTTTCAATTGGATGATATCAAAGAATTCCGTGCAGATATAGCAATGCTGCTGAATATTACCGAAGACCATCTAGACAGGTACGATTACAAATTCGAGAATTATATCAACAGTAAGTTCAGGATCATCGAGAACCAGACAGACAAGGATTATTTCATCTACTGTTTAGATGATGAAGTGATCATGCAAAAACTCCCATTACTAACCATTCATACTAACCCATTACCATTCTCTATGAAACAAGAAGTTAAAAAAGGCGGCTACATCAAGGGCGACCAGATGATGCTGAGAATCCAGGAAGAAAGAGTAAGCATGAGTATCTATGATTTTGCTCTTAAGGGTAAACACAACAACTACAACACTATGGCAGCAGGAATCGCAGCCGCTACGCTCGGCATCCGCAAAGAAAAAATCCGAGAGGCAGTGAAAGATTTCCACAGCCTGGAACACAGGATGGAATTTGTGGCCATGGTGCGTGGTGTTGAGTTCATCAACGACAGTAAGGCAACCAATGTGAACAGTACCTGGTTTGCATTGGAGAGTATGAATAAACCAACGGTGTTGGTATTGGGAGGCACCGATAAGGGTAATGATTATGGGTTGATTGCAGAACTGGTAAAAGAAAAAGTAAAAGCCATCGTATGCATGGGTTTGGATAATAAAAAGATCATAGAGGCATTTAAAGATATGGTTCCGGTAATTATAGAAACAGACTCTGCCAAGAAAGCAGTGAATGCTTCCTTTAAACTGGCGGCGAAAGGAGATGTGGTATTGTTAAGTCCGGCCTGCGCAAGTTTTGATTTATTTAAAAACTATGAAGACAGGGGGCGTCAATTTAAAGATGCAGTGAAGGAATTATAATTACGATAGAACAGATCATGAGGAAGAACCGGATGATATATTAACCATTTAATAAGCGCCCCTTTAGGGGTTGGGGATATGAATGAAATAAAAGATACACTGTTTTCGCAAATGCCCAGCATCGGTGGTATGC
The DNA here is from genome assembly GCA_964519475.1 of uncultured Sediminibacterium sp. Taxonomy (GTDB): domain Bacteria; phylum Bacteroidota; class Bacteroidia; order Chitinophagales; family Chitinophagaceae; genus Sediminibacterium. The sequence goes on along the minus strand of CAZFKE010000016.1, from coordinate 57,194 downwards.
GCGGGCAGCTTGCAGACAGGACAAGAGGGGATAAATATATCTGGGGGATCGTGGTATTGTTATCACTGATCTCTATCCTTGTGGTGTATAGCGCTACCGGATCGCTTGCTTATAAAATGTATAAGGGTAATACCAATGTGTACCTGTTTAAACAGGTATCGTTTTCTCTGGTGGGGTTGGTACTGATCTATTTTTTACACCGGATCAATTATACCATCTTTTCAAAAGTGGCTACTATCCTTTTTTTAGTATCGATCCCTTTACTATTATATACGCTGTTATTTGGAGCCAGGATCAATGATGGAAGCCGCTGGATTAAACTGCCCATCATCAACATGACTATACAAACCAGTGACCTCGCAAAGCTGGCTTTATTCATGTATATCTCCCGCTTGCTAAGTAAGAAGCAGGAAGTCATTAAGGATTTTAAAAAAGGGTTTATACCGGTTGTAACCCCGGTATTGATTATTTGTGCATTGATCATGCCCGCTAACCTTTCGAATGCATTACTTACCGGCGCAACTGCTTTGTTACTGATGTTTATAGGCAGGGTAAGTATCAAACATATTTTAATGACCATTGGCGTGGCATTAATACCGGTGCTGATTATTATTTCTGTTGCTATGATTACTTATGATGGCAAACAAACAATAGCAGTAAAGAAAACAGGTGTGGCAGAAAAAGTAAAATCATTCGGGCGATTTGGAACCTGGGTAAGACGGGTACAGGATTTTATGTATGCCAAAGACAATGAAACACCTTATCAGGTGCAGCAGGCAAAAATTGCCATTGCCAATGGAAGCGTGCTGGTGGGACTGGGGCCCGGTAACAGCCGGCAAAGAAATTTTTTACCACAGGCCTATAATGACTTTATTTATTCAATCATTATTGAAGAGTATGGGTTATTAGGTGGAGCATTTATGATATTCATTTACCTGGTATTTCTGTTCCGGTGTATCAGGATCTTTAGAAGATGCCCTTATGCATTCGGGGCATTCCTGGCATTGGGGTTGAGTTTTACATTGGTGATACAGGCTGTGGCAAATATGGCAGTAAACGTAAATCTTGTACCGGTAACCGGTGTAACACTGCCGTTGGTAAGTATGGGAGGAAGTTCCTTTCTTTTTACCTGCGGGGCAATTGGAATTATATTAAGTGTGGCAAGAAACGTAGAGCAGTTAGAGGGTAAAGCCCCTTTGGAACCAGCTGTTGGTAATGATGCTGTAACAACAAATACAGTAACAAAATAATTTGGCAAAAAAAATCATCATAGCAGGAGGAGGAACCGGTGGACATATTTTCCCCGCTATCGCCATTGCCCATGCATTAAAAAAAGAGCGTCCTAATATTGAAATTTTGTTTGTTGGTGCAAAAGGAAAAATGGAAATGGACAAAGTGCCGCAGGCGGGGTACCAGATTGAAGGACTGGATATCGCCGGGTTTAACAGGCAATCGGTATTGAGGAATCTTTCATTGCCTTATAAACTTGTTAAGAGTTTTTTGCAGGTTAGACAAATTTTTAGCTCTTTTCAGCCGGACGCAGTAATAGGTGTAGGCGGTTATTCTACATTCCCGGTCTTGCGTTTAGCACAAACCAAGGGTATCCCTACTTTCATTCATGAGAGTAACTCATTTGCTGGCAGGGCCAATATTATGCTGGCAAAAAAAACGGAGAAGATATTTGTTGCAACAGATGGGATGGAGAAATTTTTCCCTAAAACAAAATTAATTATCTCCGGTAACCCGGTAAGAAGATCGATTGTTGAAGCAAATATTTCAAAGGAAGAAGCGGTTCGTTTTTTTGGATTAGATACATCAAAAAAAACTGTCCTGTCTGTTGGAGGAAGTCTCGGAGCCAAAAGTATTAATGAAGCCCTGGATGCACACCTGAATCTGTTTGAAGAAAATGACCTGCAACTGATTTGGCAAACAGGTAAAGCTACTGCGGCACACTTTAAACAGTCCGGAGCAGCAAAACAAAATATATATGTAAATGATTTTATCAGGGAAATGGAAATGGCTTACGCTGCTGCCGATATCGTGATCAGCAGGGCAGGCGCAATGGCCGTAACCGAATTGTGTGTAACAGGTAAGCCATCTGTATTTGTTCCTTTTCCTTTTGCCGCCGAAGATCACCAAACGGCAAATGCAATGGCATTGGTTAATAAAAAAGCAGCATTGATCGTAAATGATTACCAGGCTAAAGAGCAGCTTGTAAGTACAGTGATCCATCTTTCAAAAGACACAGTACTACAAGAAACCTTAAAAACAAATATCCATGCATTGGCTATCACTAATGCAGATGAGATTATTGCAAAAGAAATTTTAAAAACCATTCGTGAGTAAGTTAAACGAAATACAGAAGATCTATTTTATCGGCATTGGCGGCATAGGTATGAGCGCCCTGGCAAGATATTTCAAATCGAGAGGTGTTGATGTGAGCGGGTATGACAAAACCTCCACAGCTCTTACCCGTGAGCTGGAAGGAAGCGGCATTGCGATTCATTACGAAGAAAGCGTTGACCTTGCTCCAAAAGATACCGATGCGGTAGTATACACGCCGGCTATTCCTGCGCAACATGCAGAGCTGGTGTATTACCGTGAACATAATTATACGGTTGTTAAACGAAGTGATGTATTGCAATGGATTACCGAAGGCTCCTTCAATATTTGCGTAGGTGGAACACATGGGAAGACAACAGTTACCACGATGATTGCTCATTTGCTTCGTCACTCAGGGTATGGATGTAATGCTTTTCTGGGTGGTATATCCGCTAACTACCAAACTAATTTCTGGAGTAATGAAAGAAATGTGGTAGTGGTAGAGGCGGATGAATACGATCGCAGTTTTCTGAAACTGGTTCCTGATATAGCCGTTATTACAGCCATGGACCCGGATCACCTGGATATTTATGGAACACCGGAAGAAGTAGAAAAAGCATTTATTCAATTCTCACAAAAAGTAAAACCCGGCGGATGCCTGATTAGCAAACAAGGGCTAAGCAGGGCCTCAGAATTAAAAGCCGCGCATCAATATTCTTACAGTTTTGACGATAAGGCTGCGGCTGTGCATGCTGCTAACCTGAAAGTGCAAAATGGCAGCTATTGTTTTGATGTGGTGCATAAAGACTGGATCATTAAAGATGTGTTGCTACATATGGGTGGCCTGCACAATATCGAAAATTGCATTGCCGCTATAACGGTGGCCAGGTACCTTGATATTGATGATGAAAAGATAAAAGCTGCCGTAGCTGATTTTAAAGGTGTTCGCAGAAGGTTTGAATATGCTTTGAAGAATGATCGGCATGTATTGATTGATGATTATGCCCATCACCCTGAAGAATTACGTGCATTGATCAGTGGTGTGAAAAGTATTTTTCATAAAGAAAAACTGGTACTGGTATTTCAACCGCACCTGTTCAGTCGTACCAAAGACCAGGCCGATGGTTTTGCCCATAGCCTCGATATGGCCGATGAAGTGATCATCCTCCCTATTTACCCGGCAAGGGAACTGCCGATGGAAGGGGTAACGAGTGAATTGCTGCTGAATAAAATGCAGATACCTCATAAACAGGTTCTGACGAAAGAAGAAATGAAACTATGGGTTACCGAACATCAACCCAAACTATTGGTAATGGCCGGCGCAGGTGATATTGATGCATTGGTACAACCCGTTAAAAGAATATTAGAGAACAAATAATATGCGCAGGTACAACTGGAAAAAAATACTAACCCGCACCTTATGGCTCCTCGCAGGCATTGGTACGGTCGTATTGCTGGGTGCCGCCATGCAGAAAAAAGCCGGTAAACTTTGTACCGATATTAAGATCGAGATCAATGGCGCCACCAAACATATGTTCATTGATGAGAAAGATGTGTATGAGATATTAAGTTCAATGGGTACGATAAACGGTAAGGCAATAGCTGCCCTCAATCTCCGGGCCATGGAATCAGTGGTGGAAAAGAATCCATGGGTAAGCAATGCGGAAATGTTTATCGATAACAACCAGGTACTACAGGTAAGGATCGATGAACGCCAACCGGTAGCCAGGGTGTTTACATGGGAAGGAGAATCATTTTATGTAGACAGTGGCGCACTCCGTTTACCATTAAGCGATAAGCTGTCTGCCAGGGTGCCCTTGTTTACAGGCTTCCCATCAGATAAGCCCATATTGGCAAAGCCGGATAGTACACTACTGCTGAATGTGGTAAAACTCGGCAAATACATCCTGGCCGATTCTTTTTGGATGGCACAGGTAGCCCAAATAGATATTACGCCACAATCTCATTTTGAAATGGTACCGGTTATGGGAGATCAGATCGTGGTATTGGGCAATGCAGAAGACATAGATAAGAAGTTTAACAGGCTATATACATTTTACCGGAAAGCCTGGCTGCAGAACGGGATCAACACCTACGAGAAGCTGGATGTGCAATATGATAAGCAAGTAGTCGCTATCAGAAAAGGCGCTGCTAAAGCATGGATAGATTCTGTCAGGGCTCATGAAGTGGTAAAAGGCTTGCTCGAAAAAGCCCGGACCGGAATCACAGATAGCGCTGCTGCATCGATGAACCCAACAACCAGTATTACAAAGCCCGCAAAGGATTCTGTAAAAACAAAAACAGCTATTATAACAAACAATAAAATAAACACAAAACCGTTATCGAAGGGGAAGAAATCAGCCGTACAGAAAGCGAAGCCTGCGAAAGCAAAAGCGGTGATGGAAAAAAAGGAATGATCGTGAATCGTGAAGCATGAATCGTGCGTAAAGAAAACGAATAAAACGAACGGCCACCGATTGACGCAAACAAAGACAACTAAAACACACGAATATGAATCACAATGAATCACCAATCATTGTTGGTCTGGACATCGGAACCACTAAAATTGCTGCCATTGCCGGTAGAAAGAATGAGTATGGCAAGCTGGAGATCCTCGGTTTTGGCCGGGCTAACAGCAACGGCGTTCAGCATGGGCAGGTACTGAACATCGACCAAACCATCAAAGCTATTCAGCAGGCATTAGAGAATTGCTATGAGAGTAATCCCGATCTCGAGATCAGCGAAGTATATGTGGGTATTGCAGGCCACCATATTAAAAGCCTGCAAACCCGCGGCGATATTGTTCGCCAGGACGCAGATATTGAGATCAAGCGTCACGAGATCGAACAACTGATCAATAACCAGCGCAAGACCTTTATTCCTGCCGGCGACCAGATCATTGATGTGATCCCCCAGGATTTTCATGTAGATAATATCCAGAACATTAAGGATCCGATCGGCTATAACGGTGTGAAAGTGGGAGCCAACTTCCATATCATCACGGGCGACAGGAATGCGATCCGTAACATCAATCGTTCTGTAGAAAGAAGCGGGTTAACTACGAAAGACCTTGTTCTCCAACCATTGGCATCAGCCAGTGCGGTTATGAGCGATATAGATATGGAAGCCGGTGTTGCTATCCTTGATATTGGCGGTGGTACCAGCGACCTCGCGGTTTTTTATGAAGGAATTCTTAAGCATACTGCGGTAATTCCTTTTGGTGGTGAGAACATTACCAATGATATCCGGATGGGGTTGGGTGTATTGAAAAGTCAGGCTGAAGCGATGAAAGTGCAGTTCGGCAGCGCTTTGGCTGATGAGGCAAAAGCCAATGCCTATATCACTATCCCGGGTTTGAAAGGAATGCCAGCCAAAGAGATCAGCGTAAAGAACCTTGCTGCGATCATCCAGGCAAGAATGAGTGAGATCCTTGATTTTGTAACCTATCATCTTAAACAGGTAGGACTGGACAGCCGCGCTTTGAATGGGGGTATTATCCTTACCGGTGGCGGATCACAGTTGAAACATTTGATTCAATTAACAGAATATACAACCGGTCTCAACGCCCGTATCGGTTTGCCGAATGAACACCTGGCGCCTAACCATATTGACGAACTGAAAAAGCCGATGTACGCAACCTGTATCGGACTGATCTTAAAAGGATACAGCGATTACGATTTCAAGTATAAAGAATTTACCGAGAAATTCAAGAAGGTGGAAGTACCTAAAAAACTAACAGTTCCTGAATCAGAAATGCATACGGAAACGCCCGTTACGGCTGCTTCTGTAGATGTACAGGCAAGGAAACAAAAGTTCTGGGATAAGTTTAAGAACAACCTGATTGACATGTTCAAGGAAGAAGAAGACCAGGTAATAAAATAAATTGGTACGAATGCTCGTTAGTATATATGGCATTCGATTTGTATTAACCCGTTATATCACTAAAAAAGTAAGCTATGATTCATTTCGATCTTCCCAAACAGAAGTCTTCCATCATCAAAGTATTGGGTGTTGGCGGCGGAGGAAGTAATGCAGTAAACTTCATGTTTGAACAGAATATCGAAGGTGTTGATTTTATTATCTGTAATACCGATGCGAAAGCGATAGAACAGAGCAACATCCCGAACAAAATCCAACTCGGGCCGCACCTTACACAAGGTTTAGGCGCCGGAGCCAACCCCGAAGTTGGTAAAAAGGCAACAGAAGAATCTCTCGAAGAGATCAAACGTATACTGGAAGTAAATACCAAAATGGCGTTCATTACCGTAGGTATGGGCGGCGGCACCGGCACCGGTGGTGCCCCTATCATTGCACAGATCTGTAAAGACCTGGGTATTTTAACGGTGGGTATTGTGACTACTCCATTTGGTTTTGAAGGTCCGCGCCGCCACCAGCAGGCAGAAGAAGGCATCATGGCATTAAAGCCTTATGTGGATACACTGCTCGTGATCAGCAACGATAAATTAAGGATGCAGTATGGCAACCTGAAAATGAAAGAAGCGTTTGGTAAAGCTGATAATGTATTGGCTACCGCTGCCAAATGTATCACCGATATCATCAACAGCCGTGGCCACATTATAGTAGATTTTGCGGATGTATGTACGGTAATGAAGAATGGCGGTGTGGCTATATTGGGTAAAGCCGAGATAGAAGGTGAAGACAGGGCGCAACGTGCTATTGAAGAAGCGCTGGCTTCTCCATTACTGAACGATAATGATATCCGCGGTGCCAAATGGATCCTCATCAATATCAACAGCGCAGAAGGAGAACATGAGTGTACGATGGATGAGCTGGAAGTGATCAATAACCACCTCCGTATGCAGGCCGGTGAAGCAACGGATGTAATTGTGGGTATGGGTTATGACAGTTCATTGGATAAAAAAATAGGGATCACCCTTATCGCTACCGGCTTTGAACACAAAGATCCGTTTGCGAAACCTGTTCAGGTAAAGAAAGCAGAACCACAGCCTGAAAAAGTGGTGATGGTTTTAGGTATGGATACAGAAGATGCCAAACCGGTACCAGCACCTGTTCAGGAAAAAGAGGCACCGGTAGTTGAAGAAAAAGATCCTTTTGCACCCAGTATGCAGGAAGCCATGCCATTGGAGCAGATGCTGACCGTTTTCAGCAAACATGATTTCAGTTCCACACCTGTTCATTTGTATGAAGAAATACTTGCAGAAAAAGAAACGGCTGTCTTACAGTTTGAACTGAACCCTGAAATTACACAGGAAGTAAAAGTAGAGGAACCCGTTGCAGAGGTACATGTTCCCAAATCAGCGATTGAAGAACTGATGGATTTCCAGGTGAATGATAAACCAACCCAGCCGCAACCAGTTTCTATATTAAGTGGATTGCTCAGCAAACCTGCCAATATTTATGCAGAGCCGGAAATAGACATACCGGCGCCAGTTGTTGAAATGAAACAACCTGAGCCCACCCCTGCCCCGCAGCCTCAACCGGTTGCCAGAATAGAAGAACCTGAAATGGATTTTCATTTTGAGATGAAAGAAAGGGAAGAAGTGGTGGTACCTGTTTCTAAAATAGAAACACCGGCCCCGTCTTTTCAGGAAGAAGGCCTGATGGATGAAGTAGAAGAACAAAAGAAACGTGCAGCTGAAAGGATACAGAAACTCCGTAACCTTTCTTACAATATGAACACAGCGGATAATAACCATGAATTTGATGCCGTTCCCGCTTATGTTCGCCGCAATATGGAACTGTTTGGAAATACACTTACATCCGTAGAGAATTTCTACAGCAAGTACACGGTAGGTAAAGATGAGAATGATCAGACACAGATCTCCACCATCAATACCTTCCTGGATGGTAAGAAACCCGACTAACCCTTGCTTGCAATACTTGTTTACTTTTGGTGATTTTAGTTGTGACCCCCGATGGTGAATCGGGGGTTTTTATGTACATAAAGACATGGTTAAATCGTACTTCATTTATGGAAACATACGTTTCATTTTAAGAAGTATCTTTAATGTATTATTTTTTAAAAGACAGTTTTGGAAAATCGCTTACAAAAATTTTAAACAGAAGGCTTTGGTGCTGGAAGGATGTAATACCGCTGAAGAATGTAATCCATTCATGCAACTTACCCCGAAACTAAGTGGCTGAAGCGCGATATAAAAGGCGTAAAAATTTTTCAGAATTGAACAGAACAAAGCAATAAAATCATAGCAAATACAAATAGAATGGCTACAGTATTGATTACAGGCGGAACAGGAATGATTGGAAGAAGATTGACAAAATTGTTGGTTAACAAGGGATATGAGGTAATCATCCTTAGCCGTAAGTTGTCAGGCCTTAGGCCTGAGTTGAAGAATGTTTCTTATGCAAACTGGGATATTAACAAGCAAACTATCGACAAAGAGGCGATTGCCAAAGCAGATCATATCATCCACCTGGCAGGTGCAGGGGTTGCCGATAAAAGATGGACAAAAGCCAGAAAAGAAGAGATCGTAAACAGCCGTACCCAAAGCAGTGCATTGATTGTAAAAACATTGGCTGAAAATTGTAATACAGTGAAAACAGTGGTAAGCTCATCAGCCATTGGCTGGTATGGGGCCGATACGGAAAAGAGTGTACTAAATGGTTTTTCAGAAGATGCGACAGCCGATACCGAATACCTTGGCGAAACCTGTCGATTATGGGAAGCCGGTATTGCATCCGTAACCCAATTGGGCAAACGCCTGGTAAAATTGAGAACGGGTATTGTATTAAGCAATGAAGGCGGTGCATTTGTAGCATTTAAGAAACCATTGAAAGCCGGATTAGCCGCTATTCTCGGTAACGGAGAACAGGTAATTAGCTGGATTCATGTGGATGATCTCTGCCGCATGTTTATAGCCGCGATAGAAAAGGAAGAAATGAGCGGCGCTTATAATGCCGTTGCCCCGCACCCCGTTACAAATCAATATTTAACCATTGCTTTAGCCAAACAGATGCGTGGTAAGTTTTACATTCCTGTTTATGTTCCTTCCTTTGTACTAAAAATAATGTTGGGGGAAATGAGTATTGAAGTGCTAAAAAGCGCCACGGTAAGCAGTAGGAAAATACAATTAACAGGATTCGATTTTACATATCCTACTATCGAGAATGCAATAGCAGAGCTGTGTGGGCCATAGCAAAACAAATGCTGCACGGTCTGCTATGCGCCATTAACCTTGGGTAAAATCACAAATCCCTTCTCTTATGCACCGCATAACAGATCAGCCAGATGCCTGCAGTTAATAAGATCGTATATACAACATGCTCAGGAATGATGCTGATCGAATGGTCATAACTGGCTTTGGCATCCTTACCCCATCTTGAAAAAAAAGCAGGGGCAGGAATCAACCTGTCTGAAATCTCAAAAGGAAGGAACCTCCCTATATCATTCATTTTAAACCTTGCATACTGAACAGCAATATTTTCAATTACCAGATAATAAAAAAGGAAAATACCCAATGCAATAAACGCTTTCTTGATCAGGTACCCTAATAAGAAAGCAATGGATAACTGCGCAAAGGTTTGTAATAAGAAAAGGGGTATATACTGGAGCTGCAGGTTCCACTGGAAAGTAGTGCTGCTGTCGGCATACAAACCAAAAAATAAAGCTACTGCCAGGTATACAAGCGTTGCAATTACAGAAACAATTAGTACATCAAATAATTTACTGGTTATAAATTGTGCCCTGCTCCAGCCATCAATAATATTCTGGCGATGGGTTTTAAAAGTATATTCATTTGTTACCAGCATGATTACCAGGATGGACGGCAACAAAACAAAAAAAGAAGAAAAATAGGCAACGGAATGCCATGTTTCCGGAAAAGCAAAAGGGTTGCCTAATAATAATTTGGCAATATTATTGGTCATATCCTTGCCGGTTGTGGCTTTCAGGTAACCATAATAAGTCATGGCATTAATGCCTGGATAGGTTAAAGCCACAATACCCAGCATCCACCAGAAAGCAGGATACTTCTTTATCTTAAGCCATTCTATATTAATGAGTGAGCGCATAACAATAGTTTATTTTTCGTTCGTTAGCTCGAAGAATTTGGTTTCTAATCTTTCTTTACGAACCAATAAAAGATTTAGGGTAATTCCTTTTTCAAAACAAAAACGGTTGATTTCTTCCAGCCTTGCAGTACCGATAGGGAAGAAGAGCAGGATCTTTTTTTCGTGTGGTTGAATTTTTGAATATCCCGGGAAAGCATTCAGTATACCCAGTAATTGTTCAGGATCATGGGATGATACTTCCACAATATCTTCATTGGAAAACACATCGTCCACATCCCCCGCAACAATCAAGTCTCCTCTTTTCAGGATGGCTACATGTGTGCAAACTTTTTCCACTTCATCTAACAAATGGCTGGCCATGATAATGGTCTTGCCACGTTTAGCCAGTTCTTTGATCAGTTCCCTGATTTCTGCAATACCCACTGGGTCCAGTCCATTCGTAGGCTCATCAAAAACCAATACCTGCGGATCACCCAATAAAGCAGCAGCAATCGCAAGTCTTTGTTTCATGCCCAAACTATAAGCACTAAACCTGCTTTTTTTCCGCTCGCTTAATTTTACGATCTCTAATACACGGTCAATATCTGCTGCATCGCCACGGCCACTGATGGCATGGGTGATGTTTAAATTATCAACTGCAGATAAATAATGATAAAAATTGGGTGTTTCCAGCAAAGAGCCGATCTGCTTTCTTGTTTTTTCGGATCTGGGCTGGCCAAACCAGGCAAAACTTCCGGAATCCGCTTTCAGAATATCCAGTATGATACTTAGCATGGTGGTTTTGCCGCTGCCATTAGGGCCAAGAATACCAAATACAGCTCCTTCCGGCACATCAAAGGAAACACCTTTCAATGCCTTGATAGAGCCATATGCTTTTGCGATGCCATTGATCGAGAGAACGGGTTGCATATTGCGTTGTTTAAAGATGGGAAATCTTTGTTGTTCCGAAGATAAACAGATATCCAGGATTTGTATAGAATATTGATAAGCCCTGTTTCTAAGTGTTTAACGGTAAAAATGCGTGCATACCGGTCTTTTTTCACACAAATCCCTGCAAAGAAAATCTTTGACTTATCCCAGATAATTATGTGCGAGCCATCGGATCATCAACCCTGTTTGAGTGCTACCTAAAATGCAGTTTATTATTCTCTCTTGTATAGATATTCTCCTGGAATTCGGCTGTTAGTAAAGTAGTATATGCCCTATATAAATTGTAGAATAGTTATAGGGCATACATTTTTGTTAAAGAAATGATCCGCTTGTATAACGAATGCCAAAACAATTGTGAATAAGTCTGCATATTATCAGCGTGCAAACACTTGTAAATAATTTTCTTTCTGTTATTTTTAATTTTTGTTACACGAGTAGGTTTGTAGTAAAGCTTCCCGATCCCCCTGATTAGTGCGTTTGAAAGAGTAGATATTAGCCAGACGCCTATATCCTCTGTGCAACAGCCCTGCCCCCATATAAGATTCGTATTGTTTTTCAACTCCTCATAGAGGAATGGAAATACATATTTAATGCCCCGAATGAAAAAGCATAATTATGAAACAGCAAGCAACCACACAACCGCAGGCAACAGGCATAAAAGCCTACCCATCTGACTGGCCAATCGATGGACCGATCGATCTCGGCTTACATGATCTGCCCCATGATTCTTCCACGATAGAATGGTGGTATCAAAATTGTCACCTGGCTACAAAGGAAGGACGGCATTTTTCATTGTTTGCTTCTTTCTTTCGCCTGGCCATTGGCAGGGATGAAGCTACCGGCGCTTTTGAATATGCACATTCTATTACCTGGGCTATCTGTGATGTGGATAATAAAAAATATTATATGGACTCTGTTGTTGACAGAGTGGCGCCACGCGAGGGTTTAAAAATTATCGAAGGCGGAAAGGATAGTACCGATAAACTGCTTCAACGTGCTTTGCAGGAAGTATTTCAAAAGGGTAATGTTCCATTGCCCGACAGGTTATTGTTGTATGATGCCGTGTTAGACAAAGAAAACCTATCCCTGGTTTATGATGATAACCGGTTTTATAAAAATGCAGAGAGTAATTATAGTCTTGTGTTGAAAAATAGCTATAAACATACCGCTGCTCAGTTAAACTTTGTACCCCTGGTTAATCCTGTAAGGCATGGAGACAATGGCGTGGTAGTAGGTACCGGTGGAGAAGATATGTTTTATTATTTCATTCCTGAGTGCGAAGTGAATGGAACCATCCAGATTGGTGATGAATTTTTTGAAGTGGAGGGCAGCGGCTGGTATGATCATGAGTTTGGAAAGCCAACGGATAAGGATATCGAATTCGGTATTGAACACGATATTGCCTGGAACTGGGTTTCATTACAATTGAATAATGGATACCAGATATCCGGTTATGATCTGTTTGACAATAGGAATAACCTGCAGAGTGCCGGAAGATGGGCCATTATAATTGACCCCGAAGGAAAGAGTACCAGTGTAAAAGATTTCCATTTTCAGCCACTGAATAAATGGGCCAGTTCTAAAACATTTACAGAATATCCCACATTATGGCAATTGGAAATTCCTGAATTTAACGTAAAAATGACCATTGAAGCGGCGTTTGCGGAACAGGAATTCATCACCATTATTTCTAAACCTGCTTTCTGGGAAGGGCGCGTTAACGCAGAAGGAAGTTTTCTGCATGAGCAGGTTACCGGTTTAGGCTTTATTGAAAGAAGCGGGTTTTCCAATATTGAAAAACTGGATACTTTTTTTAAAGCGGTAACCAAGCAAACACGAAAAGCTGTGGATGCTTTGCTTCCCCTAGACATCAATGACAAACATTTTATTACACTGGCAGCCAGTGAAAAAAACAAACATTTTATTGATGGGCTTGAAAAGGATCAGTTTGTAAAACGGGTTATTCAACCCATCAGGGAAATCATTGACAGGGGCGGGAAATGCTGGCGGAGCTATGCAGTGATCGCCTGTATAGATGTAGTAGGCGGCGATTCACAACCGTTTATCGATTGGTTGGTTTGGCCCGAACTACTGCATACGGGATCCCTGATCATTGATGATGTACAGGATCGGTCGGAAATCAGGAGAGGGGGTGCTACCTGTCATGCCGTACACGGTGAAGCCATTGCCATCAATGCCGGGAATGCCGCTTATTTTCTCGGACAAGTTTTGTTACTGGATAACCGCATCAGCAAAGAACTGAAACTGAAAGTATACGAGTTGTATTTTGAAACCATGCGTGCGGCACATGCCGGCCAGTCAATTGATATCAGTGGTTTTTATCACCTGATGCCCGATGTGGTTCATACCGGTAATAGTAAAGATTTGGAAAAGAAAGTACTTACGGTACATCGTTTAAAATCTGCGGTGCCTGCCAGTATGCTGGCACAATTGGGTGCCATCAAAGGAAATGGTACAGAGGAACAGATTGATGGGTTAGGTAATTTCTTCGAAGCACTGGGTCTTGCCTTTCAGATCATTGATGATGTGCTGAACCTGCGGGGATTTAAAGGAGATCTGAAAGATAAAGGAGAAGATATCACGGCAGGTAAAATTACGATACCGGTGGCCAAAGCCATGGGGCTTCTTTCCTATGAACATCGGAAATATGTATGGGAGACGGTTTCTTCCAAACCTTCTGATAAGAAAATAGTAGGAGAGGTAATTGCTTTGCTGGAATCCTGCGGTGCGCTGGATGCATGTGAGCAGCAGGCAGAAGATTTGATTGAAGCAGCCTGGAAAAAAATTGACGGTATATTGCCTGATTCCGATGTAAAAATGCGTTTACGTGCCTTTAGTTGGTATGTATTACAAAGACACTATTGATCTATTTTGAAATAAATGCCAAACAGACTGTAACGGCTATTCAGCATACTGCCTGCTTATGAATTTACCTAACCCTGCTTTGATCTGGGGTATCTTTTTTTGGTGCCTGGGAGTTGTCTATTTTATTGCATTGATACAATTAGTGCAACGGCTATTACATTTTCATATTCCGCATAAAATGATACATTAGCTACACCTACAAAGACCACGCTGTTTTTCAATGAGTCGAGGGTATTATATACTGCTTTAATCCTGGTGATGTTCTGGTGATGATTCATGGAGGATACTTTTATCGAGTATGTCTTTTGCAAATTTCGTTTCTCTTCTGTTGCCCACACGTAACACATCAACCATTGCAAGCATTTTGTAAAGTTCGCTATTCTCCTTCACTGCTTTTCCTTGTTTGTCATATGATGGCTCGACAGCAAATCCCCTAACGGATCCCCCGGCTCAGGCCAAACGTAGAATTGTTCACTTATTATTTTGTCCTTTAGTGCAGAATGAGAATGCGCAGTAGGCATGCCACTTACGACCGGTCCTGGCTGCACCGGAAAAACATAGGGCAAACCGAATTCAAGAAATTCGTAAAGGGCATGACGGTTTACCCGACGTTTGTTATGGTCGATTAGACCGGCTACTACCTGGCTACGATTCAATGATTCAGAAACCTACGACTGGCTGATATGTAGCGAATTTGCCAGACCTTTAATTAGCCATTCATTTTTCCCATGTGATACGATGGCAAGCAGGATTACAATATCCTGCGGGCGCATCCCATTATGCTTTCTTATCTAAAAAAGATAGAGAATATCGCGATTTGCGATATAGGCATGAATAATTAAATTGATAGGCCCATGCTGTTGAATATTATACTCCTGGAAACGCTACCTGACCGTTGTTCTGTATTGATAAAGGAGATTTAGAACCAAGATCTAACAGATTATAGGGTAGCTTACACAAGCTTACATTACTATTATCTGTACAACTGTTGAAACGCTATCTGTTGATATGATAAAAAAGTTTAGAAATTTTTTTAGTGCAGAAAAATCCCAACACTTAACTAAGATTGCTCATGTAAAGCAAGATGTAAAAATATACTGCATCGATCACCGTGATTCGCAAGCAGTAGCCAGAGGCCTGCACAGCTTTGCTTCATGTGTTATAAGGTCCGCAGCTCGCTGAACTCCTCCAGCTTCCCGGAAACTTTGCTTTACTGTAGAAATATTAGCGCTGAACCTTTGGTTCTGAATTATTTCCAAAATTGCGCTTTGCAATTCTTTTGGAGTAAACAGCGCCTTATTCAACAAGAGGCCCAGACCTGCGTCTTTTACCCGCATTCCCATATCGTATTGTGCCGCAAACATAGGAAGTGCGATGATAGGTGTGCCTGCTTCAATCGATTCATAGACACTGTTTACACCGCAATGGCTCACAAAAGCGGTCACATTCGGATGGCGTAAAATACCCATAGGAGAGGGCACCCAATTTTCGATGCGCACATTGGGGGGAAGAACATTAGGCAGACGCAACCTTACAGACTGGCGCATAACCCAAAGCACCTTGAACCGATCTGTATTAAACGCAGTACACATCCGCTGGAGCTGTTCAACTGAAGGTGACGATAGTGTGCCTAAGTTTACATATACTACAGGTAGCCCATCATTAAGCCAGGTATTCCAGTTTTCAGGAAGATCCAGCATAGCTTCAGTGAGCATGGGGCCTGTCATGTGAATCCAGGAAGGAATCGGCCGTTTATATTCCAATCCGAAAGCGGAGTTTACTAAAATTGTACGACCCTTCAGACGACGGAGGTGATCAACCGGACTTAGTCCCCGGGTACTACGCATCTTGTTTGTTCGACGATTAATGGTAAGCTGGGCTATACCAATACCAAGCGCACGGCCAACGAAGGCAGACACTTTTTGGAGTGGCCCCATCCGATGTATGGAATGCCCTGAAAACAGTTGTGGCGCTTTGGCAGTAAAAGGCAGCAACACTGCCGGCAGAACGGTAAGCAGGTCAGCGTTATTAATTACAAAGGGTATTTTCTCAAGTTCGGCGGCGTCGAGCCCGGCTGATGATGCGAAATCAATAACCATTACATCAGGGCGATCCCTTCTTACCTCAGAAAGCAGGGCGTCAAACATAGGCGACCAAAAGCTTTGAAGCGGTTCCAGCAGCATCATAGTGCTCTTTAGCCAGGATCTTTCTTCGCATACGCGAGTCAAAAATGCTTCAGCCTCATCTGCGGTAGCCGGCGGCTCACCGAAGCTTATAAAAGTAATATCAGGGAAATTCTTCTTTACATATCCACTTACAGGCTCGAATGCAGCTACCGATACCCTCCAGCCCCGGCGAACCAACTCGTCGGCTTGGCGCAGAAGTGGATTAAGATGTCCGATAAACGGAATAGAAGTAAATAATGCGTAGGGGCGATTAGGTAATGACTGAATTTCCATGTGTTAAAATTATTGGAATTTTATATAATAGTCCATAAGCTGGTGCTGAGCTTACATTCTTTCCCAAAACTTGAGATTGATTAGTAGGGCTTTACAAAACTTCTCAAATTCCGTATGGCTATATTTCCTTAGCGACCGTTTTCCACCATGATCAATCATCTCCCTCATAGCCCTGATCACATTTGCTACAAAAGTTGTGCACTATTATTTTTTAATTCCAAATTTAGTAATCAAAAAATCAACATGGATTAATATATTTCAGTCAATTGAAAACTATCCTATCCCATCGAAACAGACATCAAGAAAGGATTTTATTTTTTTTAATTCCCAGGTTTGCCAAACCCATGCCGGCGGTATTGCGAAAAAAGTAATGCATACAAACAACCCTCCTGTATATACGCTATGCATGCATATTATATTTCTGAATTGTGTAATTTTAGGGTTAATATAGGCATATAGTATTCAACACGTATGCATGGCAATGAAAATCAGTATATTTATATCGGGTAATTGACTCCGATATAACATTATCCATTTGCTTATTCTAATATCTATAACTATGCGCTTTGCCATTACGGGTATCACATTTCTATACTGTTCATTTTTTATGAGTTGCAGCAAAGCGGGTTCCGATACATCGGGAGCTGCCACTACAACCCCAACTACGCCTGTTACACCTGTGAACTTAACCTATCAATTGGTTTGGTCAGACGAGTTCAATACAGATGGTATGCCCGATACTACCAAATGGAGTTATGATGTTGGCGGTAATGGCTGGGGCAATAATGAGTTGCAATATTATACCAATGCAAGACAAGAGAATGCAAGAATAGCTGGAGGCAACCTGGTGATAGAAGCCAGAAGAGAAAGTATGGGAGGCAGAAATTATACATCTGCCAGGTTACTTACTAAAAACAAAGCGCAATGGACATATGGTAAATTTGACATACGCGCAAAACTGCCCAGGGGCAAAGGAACCTGGCCCGCTATCTGGCTGCTGGCTGCAACTAGTCCTTTAACCTGGCCCGATGACGGCGAACTTGATATTATGGAAGAAGTGGGTTTTAATCCCAATAATATTGTTGGAACGGCGCATAACAAACTGTATAATGGTGCAAACGGCAAACAAAAAAGCGGTAACGTACTGATCAAGGATGCACAGGATTCTTTTCATGTATATAGTATTGAATGGACAGGCAGCCAGGTTACCTGGTATGTGGATGGCAATTTTTATTTTACCTATAATAACCCTAATACAGGAGCCGATTCATGGCCATACCTGAAAGATTTTTTTATGATTCTCAACCTTGCCATCGGTGGAAACTGGGGCGGACAACAGGGCATTGACGATTCTGTTTTTCCACAAAGTATGCTGGTAGATTATGTAAGGGTATACCAAAAGAAGTAAATTAGGATATAATTCATCTCTTATTCAGATGCCGCATTTATATAACCGGGCAGCGTTAGCCATCATTCTCAATAGTGTAAAGGGAAGGCCCTGGGGCCGGCTGGCTTATATAGAGAATAAAATGGA
>CAZFKE010000016.1:27562-39043 GCA_964519475.1 uncultured Sediminibacterium sp. | reverse complement strand
GGTGCAAGTGGTTACCGTTCCGCTGGAGTATACACCTGATCATTTTGATATAATCCCCGAAATTGAAAATACCATTGTAGCTATTCTTGAGAAAGCCAATCCCCTTACACCCAATGTTCAGGTTCATACCGCATCTGAGTATCTAATGGTTACAGCAGACAAAGCGTTTACTGAATGTATACTGACGGCTGTATTCTCTCAATTATTTTATTCAATTCAACAGGCTGATTTAATAACAGTACATCTTAGCCGAACAGATGATGCAGGTATTGTTGAGATACAGGAAACAGGTTTAACACAAACCGTCAGATCATCTTTCGATAAATCAGTTATTACTACTGATCAGCCACTGATCGTTTGCAGGCAATTAATGGAAGACATGGGTGGAGAGATGATATACCTGCTAAAGGATAAACAAAATTATTTCAGGCTGAAATTTCTTCTCGGGTAATCGTAAGCAAAAAGGGCAGATAGAAAACTAACTGCCCTTTTTGCTCCTATGATCCGATGGGTTTCAAAAAATCAATTCCTGATGGGCCTTCCACTTTTCAATACACTCTGAATTCTTTCCAATGTTTTTTTCTCGCCACAAAGGCTTAAGAACGCTTCTCTTTCCAGGTCAAGTAAATATTGCTCGCTTACCAGGCTTTGTTCACTTAGGTCGCCGCCGCACATAACATACGCTAATTTTCTTGCTACCAGTGCATCATGGTCGGTAGCGTAATTGCCACGCCACATACCGTTAATACCAGCCAGCATGGCGCCTAATCCCAAACGGCCCATCACTTTTACATCTTTGCGTGGCTGCGGCATGGAATAACCCTGGTCGTATAATTCGATCACCGATTTCTTGGCTTCTGCAATCCTGCGGCCGATATTCATCACTACTTCATCATGTCCTTTGCGAAGGATACCCATATCAAAAGCTTCCTGCGCAGAAGTGGCTACCTTCGCTGTGGCAATGGAAAAGAAACGATTCTTTAAGGTTACGGTTTCCGGTTCATCTTCGTGCAGGTCATCACCCGCGCGTAAAGCAAATTCTTTGGTGCCGCCGCCGCCGGGTATCAGTCCCACGCCTAATTCAACCAGGCCAATATAGGTTTCTGCTGCGGCACAGACTTTATCGGCATGCAAATTCATTTCACAACCACCGCCCAGTGTTAAGCCATGTGGTGCAGTTACAACGGGTATGGACGAATAACGAACCCGCATCATACTATTCTGGAACATGCGGATGGCCATATCCAGTTCGTCATATTCCTGCTCAATGGCCAGCATAAAGATCATGCCCACATTGGCGCCGGCACTGAAGTTGGCGCTTTCATTCGCAATCACCAATCCTTTGAATTTTTCTTCTGCTACATTGATGGCTCAATTCAATCCTTCTAATACTTCACCGCCAATACTGTTCATTTTACTGCTCCATTCAAAACCGGCTACGCCATCTCCAATATCATATAAGCGGCAGGCACTGTTCTTCCAAACCAATTTATCTGAATGATTATTCAATATCAAAAATGCCTCGCCACCCGGTTTCACTTTATAGGATTTTGTAGGAACATCATAATATAAACGCTTGCCGGCTTCCACTTTATAAAAACTGGTGGCCCCACTGGCGATCATTTCATCAACCCATGCAGCCACTTTATATCCTGCGGCTTTCATCGCTTCTACGGTTTTGGCCACACCCACAATATCCCAACTTTCAAATGCGCCAATCTCCCAGCCAAAACCCGCCATCATGGCATCATCCACACGATAGATCTCATCACTGATCTCAGGAATACGATGTGAGATATAAGCGAACAACGCATAATGAAACAGTTTATAAAACTCACCCGCTTTATCCGTTGCACCGCTCAGCATTTTCATTCGTTGCTTCAGGTCCTCTACCGGTTTGGCCGCCTCAATGCTTGCGAATTTCGGTTTTACCCTTGCGGTATATTCCATGGCCTGCAGGTTCAGTGTTAAGATCTCTTTGCCTGCGGCTGATTTTGTTTTTTTGAAAAATCCCTGTCCTGTTTTATCTCCCAGCCAGTTATTGGCAACAAGTTTTTCTAACCAATCGGGGATGCTAAAGATTTCTTTTGCTTCGTCATAAGGACAATTATCCGCTACACCCTTCGCCACTTTCACCAATGTGTCAATACCCACCACATCTGCTGTTCTGAAGGTGGCAGATTTCGGGCGGCCAATGATGGGGCCGGTTAATGCATCTACTTCGTCAATACTTAATCCAAGCTTGTCCATGATATGGAAAATACTCATGATGCTGAATACACCTATCCGGTTGGCAATAAAAGCCGGTGTATCTTTACACAGCACGGTTGTTTTACCTAGATAGAGATCGCCGTAATTCATTAAGAAATCAACAACTTCCGGATCGGTATGCGGTGTAGGAATAATTTCCAGTAAACGCAGGTAACGTGGCGGATTAAAAAAATGCGATCCGCAGAAATGCTTTTTAAAATCATCACTTCTTCCTTCAGCCATCCTATGAATAGGAATACCCGAAGTATTGGAAGTGATCATTGTTCCGGGTTTACGGAATTTTTCTACTTTCTCGTAGATCATTTGTTTGATGTCCAGTCTTTCCACCACCACTTCAATAATCCAGTCGCAGCCGGCAATATCCTTTAAGTTGTCATCAAAGTTACCGGTACTGATCTTTTTAATGACTTCTTTGGTAAAAACAGGAGAGGGATTGCTTTTAATAGCCGCCTGGAGGGCATCATTCACTAATTTATTTCTATCTGCGGGCTTGGCGCTTTCTTCGGCACCTTTGGGAACCATATCGAGCAATAGCACCTGTACACCTATACCTGCAAAATGACAGGCAATACGGGAACCCATCACGCCACTGCCTAAAACAGCAACTTTTTTAATGGAACGTTTCATATGGCTTATACCTTTTTGTAAAATTAGTTAGTTATGCAACTAATTATACCGAAGATAGGATAATTTATTTTTCAGCAGTTCAACAGGTAGGGTACCTACAGGCGATTTCCAGCCTTACAAATGGTACAAACCACTCAGGAACAGCCAATATTACCGTTGTTTTGGTTTAATAGCCATTTAAAAATAACCCGATGATTTTGTGGGTCTTTCTGTTATTTTTGTCAGATATGAAGATAGATGCTCTTATGGTCGATAACCTGGCCCACCTGGCCCGACTGCGTTTTGATGATTCGGAAAAGGAATCCATCCGAACCGACCTGGAAAGTATGGTGGCTTTTGTAGAAAAATTACAGGCCATCGATACGAAAGGAGTAGCGCCGCTGCTGCATATCAGCGATGCGGCGAATGTACTTCGCGAAGATGTGGTGCAGGGTTCGGTAACGCGATCAGAAGCTTTGTTGAATTCACCTGTACGCGATGATACTTTTTTTAAAGTACCTACCGTAATCAGGAAATAAACGCATATAAACTTTACAATGAAAACCGGTAACTATGCATGAAGCGATCATCCGATTGGAAGACATACAGAAAAGCTATTTCATGGGTAACCAGGCCATACCGGTTTTGAAAGGTATTACGCTGAATATTTTTAAGAACGAATATGTAGCCTTGATGGGCCCATCCGGTAGCGGAAAGAGTACGCTAATGAATATTCTCGGTTGTCTCGATTCGCCAACCGGTGGAAAATATATTCTCAATAACAAAGATGTGAGCAAAATGGCGGATGATGACCTGGCTGAAGTAAGAAATACGGAGATCGGATTCGTATTTCAACAGTTTAACCTGCTGCCCCGTTTATCCGCGGCAGAAAATGTAGCCTTACCCCTGATTTATGCCGGTGTAAACAAAAAAGAAAGAACCGAAAGGGCCATGGAAGCTTTGAAAAAAGTGGGCCTGCAAGATAGAAGTCATCATAAATCTAATGAATTAAGTGGCGGACAGATTCAAAGGGTGGCCATTGCCCGCGCACTGGTAAATAATCCCTCCCTGTTACTGGCGGATGAGCCTACCGGTAACCTCGATTCCAAAACCTCTGTTGAGGTGATGGAGATCTTTGGTAAGATACAACAGGCCGGAAATACAGTGGTACTGGTAACACATGAAGAAGACATTGCCCGCTATGCCCACCGCGTGGTTCGTTTGAGGGACGGTTTGATTGAAAGTGATAACACCAAGGAACTGTCGATGGTGCATCATTAGGCTACATAATAATAATATGAACATTTTGTGGAGAGCTATTGGGCTCTCTATTTGTTTCCGAACCTTTCCATTCTAACTTTGTTGGAGAAGAGGGTGATTGTGGGGACACAATCACTGCAGAACAAATCATCGATCACAATTGACGCTCAGGATATGGCAATGAAAATATACACCAAGACAGGCGACCTAGGCAAAACCTCATTAATAGGCGGCACCAAAGTGCCCAAGAGCCATATCCGTATCGATACGTATGGAACAGTGGATGAACTCAATGCTTATATTGGATTGGTAAACGATCAGGTAACGGATGCACATACCAAAATGTTATTAAAGGAAATACAGGACCGCCTCTTCACGGTTGGGTCTTCTCTCGCGTGCGACCCGGATAAAGAACCTTTAATGAAGATCCCCGATCTGAAAGAAACAGATATTAATTTACTGGAGAAAGAAATTGATGCGATGAATGAGGTGCTGCCACCCATGAAATCCTTTATATTACCCGGCGGGCATGTAGCTGTATCTACCATGCATGTGGCTCGTTGTGTTTGTCGCAGGGCGGAACGTTGCTGCGTAAATATGCAGGAACAGGACATGTTTGTTGATCCGCTAGTAATCAAATACCTGAATCGCCTAAGTGATTATTTATTTGTGCTATCAAGATATATTGGCCACTTACTTCAGGTTGCAGAAATTCCCTGGAAGCCTAGGGTTTCCTAATTTGGAAATTTGAAAACAGGTTAATTTGAAAATGGCTTTTGGAAGGTAATGATTGTGTTCATTTTCAAATTTTCAAATTGCCACATTTTCAAATAATCTTTCCATCTTTCATATGCAAAACCCGATCGCTCATTGCAGCAAGCTCTTCATTATGGGTTACAATTAAAAAGGTTTGTTGAAAATCATTTCGCAGCTGAACAAATAGTTCGTGTAATTCTTTGGCATGTATGCTATCCAGGTTACCGGTTGGTTCATCTGCAAAAACAATAGAAGGATGGTTGATCAATGCCCTGGCCACAGCCACACGTTGTTGCTCGCCGCCGGATAATTGTGTGGGTTTATTGTCCATCCTGTCGGCAAGCCCTAAATTGGTAAGTAATTCCATTGCTCTTGCCCTAGCTTCTTTTTTCTTTTTGCCTGCGATCCATGCCGGTACGCAAACATTTTCCAAAGCGGTAAATTCCGGTAAGAGATGGTGAAACTGGAATACAAAGCCGATATGGTTGTTCCTGAAAGCCGCTATTTTTTTGCCGGAAAGTTGCTCAACCTGCTCGCCATTGATCCAGATATGGCCGTTATCCGGGTAGTCTAAAGTACCCAGGATATGCAATAAAGTGCTTTTCCCGGCCCCCGATGAACCCACAATACTCACGATCTCGCCCTTGTGGATTTCGATATTTACTCCCTGCAGGACCTGTAAACTGCCGTATTTTTTACTAATATTTTCTGCTTTCAGCATGGCTAACGGTTAAATTATGGCTGTAAACCTGCAAAATACCCCCAAAATAGCCTGTTTTGAACATTTCTGTAAAGAACGGGAAAAACTCGCGTTTGGTGGTTTCGTTTATACGGCTACATTTGCAAAAAATTAAAAGGTAAAATATGTTCTGGACATTAGAATTAGCAAGTTACCTGGAAGAAGCTCCCTGGCCCGCCACCAAGGATGAGCTCATCGATTATTCTATCCGTAGCGGTGCGCCGCTAGAAGTGGTCGAGAACCTGCAGGAGCTGGACGACGAGGGAGAAGTGTACGAGAGCATTGAAGATATCTGGCCGGATTATCCCAGCCAGGAAGACTTCATGTTTAATGAAGACGAGTACTGATACCCCCCAGCTCCGAAGGGGAAGTTGCATATTTTATTATAATAAAAAGGCCATTCATTTGTGTGAATGGCCTTTTTTGTTTGCTAACTATGGGAATTATTTTCAACTTCTGTTGTGTCACTCACTTATACGGCAGTAAATACATCAACAGTTATGGCTTTTTAAAAGTCTGCTTAAAATATAACAATACCAATGTTAGTAAAAGCACAACAACATTGGCTACGATTACAGGCCCGCTTTTAATGGCAAATGCATAGATGAGCCAGACAATGGTGCTGGTTACTACAATCACTATCATCCAGATACTCAGGTCGCCCACACTTCTGGATTGCCAGGATTTGTATACCTGCGGAATAAAAGTGATAGCGGTTAAGAAAGATCCGAAATATCCGATGTATTCTACCAGGTTAGCCGGTATCTCTAATAAGGTTGGCATGTTAAGAGGTTTAAATTTGAGCCACAATATTCAGAAATGATCATCAGACAATCATCATGCAAACATGATGTCCTGATTTCGCAGATTTTTATAATATTAAGGGTAATGAAAAATGAATGATCTCATCCAATTATATCAAGCATAAAAAAATCATACAAATCTGCGATCATTATTCAGCGTTACCAATGCCCAGTTTTTCCATCACCTCATTACTTACCCCTGTATTTGAGTAGCCGCCATCATGAAATAAATTCTGCATGGTAACCATTCTTGTCAGGTCGGAGAAAAGCGTGATACAATAGTTTGCACAATCTTCCGCGCTTGCATTACCCAATGGGGCAATGGCTTCGGCATAATCAAAGAAATCGCCAAACCCTTTAATACCGGTACCTGCAGTTGTTTTAGTGGGCGATTGAGAAACGGTATTGATACGTACTTTTTTATCTACACCATAGTGATAGCCAAATGTGCGTGCAATCGATTCGAGCATGGCTTTAATATCGGCCATATCCGTATAAAAAGGAAATACTCTTTGTGCAGCCATATAGGTTAAAGCAACCACACTTCCCCATTCATTAATAGCATCTAATTTTTTTGCAACAGCCAGCATTTTATGGAGCGACATGGCTGATACATCAATACCCTTCATAAAGTAATCGTAATTAGATTCTGTATAAGGAATTTTTTTGCGAATATTAACACTCATACCAATTGAGTGCAGAACAAAATCAATTTTACCACCCAGTATCTCCTGCGATTCGGTAAAAAGTTTGGTCAGGTCTTCAACACTTGTTGCATCTGCCGGAATGATTTTTGAACCGGTTTTCTCAGCCAGTTTATTAATCTCGCCCATACGCATGGCAATGGGTGCATTGGTTAAAACAAATGTGGCGCCTTCTTCATGTGCTTTCTCTGCTACTTTCCATGCAATGGAATTTTCGTCTAATGCGCCGGTAATGATACCACGTTTCCCTTTTAGCAAGTTATACGCCATAGTCTCGTTAGTTTAAATGGTTAGAGGTGGTAAAAGTATAGAATATCTGGAACAATTGACGGATTGCGGATTAACGTATTCCGAATTCCAGATACTCAATCCGCTAATCCGTAATCCGCTAATTCGATAATCAAATCAGTTCATCATTTCCCTTGCATTTTCCATGGCTGCAGCTGTTGGTTTTTCACCGCTCAGCATTCTGGCAATGGCAGTAATCCGTTCATCTTCATTCAATAAACGGATATTGGTTTTTACGGCATCGCCTTTGATCTCTTTATATACAAAGAAATGGGCATTGGCCTTACCCGCTATTTGCGGCTGGTGAGTGATGCAGATGATCTGCCTGTTGGCCGCCAACCCTTTCATGATCATGCCTACCTGTTTGGCTGCTTCGCCGGAAATACCGGTATCAATTTCATCAAAGATCATCGTTGGCAGGTCTATGGATTGGGCCACTAGTGATTTGATACATAACATCAATCGGCTCAACTCCCCACCACTAGCCACTTTACGAATTGGTTCAAAACGGTTGCTTTTATTGGCATCAAATAAGAAATCGATATGATCTTTTCCCGACAGATTGAGTGGGCTGTCTTTTACTTCCACTTTTAACCGGGCATTCGGCATGCCTACCTGTACCAGTAATTCATTCACTGTTCCTTCTAAAGGCTTTACTTCTTTATACCTTGCTTTGGAGAGAGTTTCTGCAAGTGTATTCGCTTCTGTAAATAAGGCAGCTACCTGTTTTTCTTTTGCCAGAATGGTCTCATCCATATTCAATACCGCCTGTAATTTTTCTTCCAGTTGATTTTGAATCTCGATTAATTGTTTTGTGGTTTGTACGCCGTGTTTCTTACTCAGTTTATAACCATCCATCAATCGCTGGTTGATCCATTCAATTCTTTTCTCATCAAAATTTACCGAACCATTCATACGGTCCAGTTCTTCTGAAATATCCTGTAATTCTATCTGCGAACTTTGCAGGCGTTCAATCACTGTATTCAAATCAGGATGTAAAGAGGCGAAACCCTGTAACTGGTTAACCAGCTGTTTCAATTGCTGAACAATCGGCTGCTCACTTTCCTTCAGGTCAAAATACACTTTGGTAAGCACAGTTTTAATACCTTCCACATTACTCAATAATTTCAGTTCATTGTCGAGGTCTTCCAGTTCATTTTCTTTCAGGCCAAGCTCATTTAACTCAGTAAAAAGGAATTGCTGGTAATCCAGTTCTTTGTGAAAAGCTGCTTTCTGTTCCTGCAGTTGTGCCAGTTCTCTGCTGGCTGTTTGCCATTGCTGGTATATTTTCCGGTAAGCAGTTAAAGTGGCTTCGTTATTGGATAATGCGTCCAATACTTCGCGTTGAAAATCACTGTCGCCCAGTTCCAGTGTATCAAACTGCTGGTGTAAATCAACGAGTAAGGATGCCAAGGATTTTAATTGCTGCAGCGTGGCCGGCGTATCATTAATAAAGGCTCTTGATTTTCCGTTGGTAGCGATCTCTCTTCTTAAAACCATTTCTTCATCGGCATCCAGTTCATTTGCCTGTAAAAAATCCAGCACCGATTTTTTTCCGTCAACAGAAAAACTGCCTTCTATAAAACACTTCTTTTGGTGGTTCACTAAAACGGAACTGTCTGCTCTTTCACCCAATATCAAACTCAATGCACCCATCAAAATACTCTTTCCTGCACCTGTTTCCCCCGTAATCATATTCAGCTTCGATGAAAAATCGATCCCGATCTCATCAATGATTGCATAGTTCTGTATGAATAGCTTGCGAAGCATTTAAGGTTTATTGTTTTGGGTTTTGTGTTTCAAGTTGAATTTTGAATTTTGAATTTTGAATTTTGAATTTTGAATTTTGAATTTTGAATCCAAGTTAACTCAGGCACGCAAGTTATACAAGCAGGCTCGTATGCACAAATTCGTGTAACAAACACCTAACCATAAACATCTCCCAATCTCAACCCCCAGACTCCAAACGTTACTCCCCCTTGCATCTCGCTATTCCCGATTTCGCCCGTTGGTCAAGAGAGTCTTTATATTCATGGTCATCCATATCCAGGCAACGTTGGTACCAGGTTATGGCCAGGGCTTTCTGACCGCGTTTTTCATAGATCTGTCCAATTTGTAAAGCCGCCCTTGCTGCAAAATATTCTTTCCGGTTCTCACCCAGCCTTATGGCGATCTGGTAATTACGGATGGCATCTTCTTCACGGCCAAGATCATCGTAAATACGCCCTACACGGTAAGCAAATTCCAGTTTCTCTTCTTCTTTCGAAAAATCGTCTTCGGTCTTTCCCTGTAACAAAGCAGCGGCATCATTGTGATAGCCGCCATCGCTTAGCAATCTTACTTTCAGCAATAGCCCATTGGGCCATTTGCCCGATTTGGCATCTTTCAAAGCCTGTTTGTCCGCATCGGTATCTGTAGCCCCTTTCTTTAAAATATTTTTCCGTACTTCTTCTGCTTTGGCCTGGTTGCCTTGTAAATAATAACACCAGCTTAATTTTTGATAGGCATCTTTTATATAAAACCTGCCTTTAAAATGAGCAACAAAAGTTTCGAGCGACCTGGCAGCATCCTGTGTTTCCAGATGGTAAAGTTTGGTAAAACCCAGTTCAAAATCCCAGAAACTTACTTTCAGGTATTCATCAGATTTGTTCCGGTTCAAAATAATACTCTTTGCATATTCTGATTGTTTGTTGTTAATGCCCAGGTTACAAGCCATATAAGCATGCAAATAGTTATTTACTAAATCCAGCTTGCGTTGCTGTGTAAATAACAGCGCTTCCTCTTTTTTATTCTCAATATAGAACATGAGATAAGGGTACATGAATGCGGCTTCATTAAAAAACAACTTAGCCCATGGGTCATTACTATTGATAAATCCCCTTACTGTTTTCATGCCTTCTGATAAAGAACCTTTTAACCCAAATAAACTGGCTATCCATTTATAACCTTTGGGTATCGTTCCTACTACTGCCTGGAGTGATCCATACATCAGATCATTTGGTGTAAAACCGGGAAACTGTTTTTTATTGTCTTTGATCAATACATAAGCTTTCCTGAAATCCCAGCCGGCATCCCATAGTTTTCCAAACTTAATGGCTGATGCGGCCCTATGCACACGAACTGTACTCAGGCAATAATTATAGAAAGGAGAATTCTTGGGTCCCTCTTGTAAAAGGTCCAATCGTGCCGAAAATTTCGGGTAACGGTTTTGGTAGTCTTTTGGGTCTTCGTTTAAAAAGAGAATATAGAAATCCACATAACTCTCCAGCAGCACCGGAATCAGGTTGTTGGGATCCTGTTCTTTGGCCTTCTCTATCAATGCCAGCCCGCTGTTGATTTTTAGTTTGGTGATCTCAAGGTATGCCTGCTGGCAGGTACTGTTAAAGTCATATACTTTTTGTGCAAAGCCCGATACGGCAAAGCATACAAAAAAGAAAAGTAAAATGCGCCGCTTCATCATACACCGAAAATACAGCATCTCGGATTACGCATATTTTTTGTACGATTAATATGACCAGAACTAACGAAATTTTACAAAAATTAAGGGCTGCCATCCGGCAGCCCTTAATCATATTATAGATATCATACTAAAAATCTGTATAATCTGCGATGCTATTTAGCTTCCACACTGTCATTCAGGTCTGCATCCACCAGAATACGGCCGCAGTTCTCACAAACAATGATCTTCTTATGTAAACGAATCTCGCTCTGGCGCTGTGGCGGGATAGAATTAAAGCAACCTCCGCAGGCATCCCTTTCTACTGGTACAACGGCCAGGCCATTACGGTAGCTTTTACGGATACGGTCGTAGCTGTACAGCAAACGGTCATCGGTATGTGTGCGCGCATCAGCACTTTGTTTGTTAAAATGGTTTTCTTCTTTTTCAGTATCGGCAATGATCTTCTGAAGTTCGCCTTTTTTGTGGTTCAGAACGCCTTCTTTTACGGCTACCTGTTTTTTAGCTACATCCAATACTTTAATCTTCTCGCTCAATTCTTCATTGGCGTCGCGGATATGTTTCTCAGCCAGTTTAATTTACAGCTGCTGCATCTCT
>CAZFKE010000016.1:0-27552 GCA_964519475.1 uncultured Sediminibacterium sp. | reverse complement strand
GATGGCTTCAAACTCACGGTTGTTCTTTACATTCTCGCTCTGCTTCTCATATTTCGCAATCAACGCTTCGCTTTCTTTGATAGCCGTTTTTTTCTCTTCAATAAATTCGGTAATGCCGTTAATTTCTTCTTCTACACGCGTCTGGCGGGCGGTTAACCCCTGGATCTCATCTTCAAGGTCACTTACTTCCATCGGAAGTTCGCCTTTCAGGATCTGGATCTCATCCAGCTTGCTGTCGATCTTCTGCAATCTCAAAAGAGACACTAATTTTTCTTCAACGGAGAAATCTTTAACTGCTGCCATAAATGGTTTGTTGTTTGTAGTTTGTATTTGAAGTTTCTGACACCGGCTTCCTGCCATTGGGCATCGCCTGTTGTGTCACTCACTTCGGGGTTCCGTCCCTTCCTCAGCCCAGAAAATAGTTAACCGGGTTGGTTTTTATTCCTGATTTGAGGACGGCAAAGGTAGGGAATTTAGCCTGTAAAATCTCAATCAAAAGCTCCGTAGTAAATTGTTCGCTTTCCCAGTGGCCTATATCTGCCAGCAGTATCCGGTCATTTGCGTCAAAAAACTCGTGGTATTTGATATCGGAAGTAACATATGCATCTGCCCCCGCAGCAAGGGCTTTTCCAGTTAAAAAGCTGCCGGAACCACCACAAATGGCTATTTTTTGAAGTTTTTTGCCCAAAAATGGGGTATGACGGATGATGGTAAGCTCAAAACCGGTCTTTAACATGTGTAAAAAACCGGTTTCTTCCAATGGCTCTGGCAATTCGCCTATTAAACCACTTCCAATCAATTGATTTTCATTGGATAAACTGATTATATCATAAGCTACTTCCTCATAAGGATGGGCCTCACAAAGTGCTTTTACCACGGCCGGCTGCAAATGGGCCGGCAGTACCACCTCTATTTTAATTTCTTTCTCAATCTGCAATTTTCCAGGTGTGCCTGCAAAGGGATGGGCGTTCTCAGAACCTTTGAACATGCCGGTTCCCACCGCCTGAAAACTCACTTCGCTGTATTCGCCAATATGCCCGGCCCCGGCTTTGTGCAGGGCTTCGCGCACCTGGTGGGCATGGGCAATGGGGACAAACGTGTATAATTTCATTAACTGGCCGGCTTTAGGAGCCAGGATCCGGCGGTTGATGAGCCCCATACGGTCAGCCATCTTATTATTCACCCCATGTATTACATTATCCAGGTTGGTATGGATGGCGTAAATGGCGATATCGTTTTTGATGGCGGCGATTACGGCTTTTTCTATATAATTATTTCCATTAATTTTTTTTAATCCTCCGAAAATAATGGGGTGATGCGCCACTACCAGGTTGCAACCCCGGTTTTTGGCTTCCATGATCACCGCTTCGGTAGCATCGAGGGTACAGAGAATGCCTTGGCATTCCCAGCCGGCACTACCGGTCAGCAATCCAGCATTATCATAAGATTCCTGCAGGCTGGGGTGTGCCCGGGCTTCGAGTGAACGGATGATATCTATGATCTGCATGGGATGAACATTTTGGAATGGTAAATCAATTAAAAATAACACAAAACCCTAAACACGAAACCCAAAACTTGAAACGCAGTCTATCTTTGGGATATGGGAGAAGCCAATTTTCTTTTTTATAATGGTAAGATCAGTAAAACGGGCAAGCCCTTGCTTTCGCCCGATAATCGTTCTTTTCGCTATGGGGATGGTTTTTTTGAGACAATGAAAATGGTTAACGGAAAAATTCAATTATCCGATTACCATTTTGAACGCTTGTTTGCTTCCCTGGCATTGTTGCAGTTTCAAAAGCCTGTTTACTTTACACGCGAGTACCTGGAAGAGCAGTCGGTTATGCTGGCTAAAAAAAATTATCATCACAAGCTGGCAAGGATACGCCTTACAATCTTTAGAGGGGATGGTGGTTTGTATGATGTTGACAATCATTTCCCCCATCACCTCATACAAACCTGGGAATTAAATCCTGCCAATAACCGTTTTAACGAAAATGGATTGGTGATCGATATTTGTAAAGATGCCCGGAAAGTTTGTGATCGATATTCATCCGTAAAAAGCAATAATTATCTTCCTTATGTAATGGCTGCGTTATGGGCCAAACAACACAAGCTGAATGATGCGATCCTGCTAAATCCCTATGATCGGGTTGCTGATGCTACCATTGCCAATGTATTTGTTGTAAAGGATGGATTGATTAAAACGCCGGCTTTAAACGAAGGTGCGGTGGAGGGTGTGATGAGAAGGCATTTCCTGCATTCGTTACGCAAGGAAAATATGCCTGTGGAAGAAACCGCTGTAACGGTTGATGATGTGAAAGAAGCTTCAGAAATATTCCTCACCAATTCCATCTACGGCATCAAATGGGTAAAGCAGTTAGGGGAGAACGGGTATACGCATCAATTGGCTTCGTTACTGTATAAGAAAATGGTACAGTCATTGTTGTAAAAAGCGATTGCGCAGAAGGCACAGATTAGCATAGAACGATTCTGCACTAATCTGTGCCTTCTGCGTCAAAAAATAAACTTTTTACCCTAAATCTTGTTCTACCCTTATAAATCAACCATAATGAAATCAAGGGTTAATATTATTTGGTTTAGAAGGGATCTTCGCCTAACGGATAATGCGGCTTTATATCATGCACTTACAAGCAATAACCCGGTGCTTCCCCTCTTTATTTTTGATAAAAATATTTTAGATAAGCTGGATGACAAGGCCGACAGGCGGGTGGAGTTTATTCATGCTGCATTGGAAGAAATGCAGTCTCAATTGGGAAAGCTGGGCAGCAGTTTGGAAGTATATTATGGCTTTCCGGAACTTGTTTATAAAGACTTACTTGATAAATACCAGGTTGAAAAAGTATTTACCAATCATGATTATGAGCCATATGCTTTAGAGCGTGAAGCGATCATTGAAAAACTGCTAAAAGACAAGGGCGCTTCACTGCATACATTTAAAGACCAGGTAATATTTGAAAAAGATGAAGTCACCAAAGAAGAGTGTACTCCTTATACGATCTTTACTCCCTATTCAAAAAAATGGAAAGCAAAACTGACGGCATTTTATCTGAAGTCATATCCCACAGAAAAATATTTCAATCATTTTTATCTGCAAGATGCAAAAGACATTCCTTCCCTGGAAAGTATGGGCTTTCAGAAACTGGATCAGCCTTTCCCGTCAAAGCAATTGCAGGATGCGATCATTAAACAGTATGCACAGAGCAGGATTTTTCCGGCAAGAGAAAACAGTACTTCAAAAATGGGTGTGCACCTGCGGTATGGAACAGTGAGTATCCGTGCTTTGGCTCAGAGAGCGCTCAGGTTGAATGAGACCTATCTGAATGAACTGATCTGGCGCGATTTCTATCATATGATCTTATGGCATTTCCCGCAGGTGGGTAGGGGCAGGAGTTTTAAACCTGCCTATGAAATGATCGAATGGCGGAATCATGAAAATGAATTTCAGCAATGGTGCGATGGTATGACCGGCTACCCGATTGTGGATGCCGGTATGCGCGAATTAAATGCTACCGGTTTTATGCATAACCGCGTTCGCATGATCACGGCTTCTTTCCTTACCAAGCATTTGCTGATCGACTGGCGCTGGGGCGAAGCGTATTTTGCGCAGAAATTATTGGATTTTGATTTGGCTGCCAATAACGGCGGCTGGCAATGGGCTAGCAGTAGCGGTTGTGATGCAGCCCCATACTTTCGGATATTCAACCCAGCCTTGCAAACCGAGAAATTTGATAAGGATCTGAAGTATATTAAAAAATGGGTTCCCGAGTTTCAGGAGTTCAGTTATCCAAAACCGATTGTGCAACACGAATTAGCGAGGAAGCGGGTTTTGGAGACTTACGCGAAGGCATTGAAGCCATAAATAACGGATTGCGGATTTTCGGATTATGGTAGGAAAATATTGACATCGGTTATGCATGTTGCAGGATATAACTGCTGGTATACGTTAAGCATTTTTTGTACAGCTTTTTTCCCGTCTTCTCCCAATTCCAAAGAATAATTATTTACATAGAGGTCTATGTGCTGTCTCATTACAGATTCGTCCATTTCCTGTGAGTGTTGGCGAACATAGTCTGTAATGGATGGATAATTGGCAAAAGCATAATTAAGACTTTTTCTTATCAACTGATCGACCTTCTTTTGTATATCTGTATCAATTGATCTTTTCATTACGATGCCACCTAATGGTATCGGCACTTTGGTCGTTTCTTCCCAGTAGGCACCAAGGTCCACCACTTTATGTAATCCTTTTTGCTGATAAGTAAAGCGGTTCTCATGAATGATCACGCCGGCATCCACTTTTCCGTTTAGCACCGCCTCTTCGATCTGATGAAATACCATGAATGTTTTATTCTTCGCTTCCGGATAGGCTAATGAAAAAAGCATATGCGCCGTTGTATTTACACCCGGAATCGCAATTTGCATATCGTTAAGACTGATCGTATTTTTTACTTGCTCCTTCGCAATTAATAAAGGCCCTACACCTTTGCCCAATGCACCGCCACTGTTTAATACAATATACTTTTCAAGTACCAGGGGCAATGCCCCATAACTGATTTTCGAAATATCCAATCTGCCTTCTCTTGCCCATTCGTTCAGGGTTTGTACATCTTCCAGCACTACATCAAATGCAAAACCCTCTGTGTCTATTGCATGATTGACCAATGCATCAAAGATAAAAGTATCGTTAGGGCAGGGAGAAAAACCGAGGGTTAATTTCATATGGAATGACAGATGGGTTATTTGATCTTATACAGTTTATCAACATACTTCAGCAATGTTTGATTGAGGCTGTCGATAGATTCTTTGAGTTTCCAGTTGGCTTTGTTTCTTTCGCCGATATGGTTGGAGATGGATCGTATTTGTAAAAAAGGAATATTTGCCTGGCGGCATACAAAATGTAAAGCAGCGCCCTCCATACTTTCCGTGGTTGGGTTGTATTTTTTATAAAGTTGCTGAATTCTTTCGGGATTGGTAGACATCTCATTTACCGTAACGGCATTCACTTCCGGCAATTTCAGCAAATTGTATTCGCCGAGCCAGGGGTTAGGCAGTTTTCTTCTTTCAAAAGGAGGATAACTGCTTTTTTCCAGTTTCAGATCGAAGATATCTTTCCATTTACCATCTTCTTCCACACCCAGATCACCCAGTGATTCTTCATTGACAACCATTACTTTTCCCAAGCTCATGGCAGGATCGAATGTTCCTGCAATGCCGGCCTGGATAATCAGGTCGGGTTTTTCATCCAGCACCAATTTAGTTAATGAAACGGCGGTTGATAACATGCCTACACCCGTCTGGTGAAACTGTACTTTAAAACGATGGCTCTCGCTGGTGTACAGGTTATGTATTTCCAAGAAGGAAGGCATCCATTCGGCTACCGTGGCGGCTGTTATGATTACTCGCATAAGGCAAAGGTGGGTAAAAATACGTGAATCTTCAATCGAGAGACCGGGAGGATGGGCTTTCCGCACGTGTCATACCCCAAGATTTCCCCTTCATTTCTTACCTTCGCAAAAATTTTGAGGAGAATGGTGTATTTAACGCGACTGGAACATTTTAACGCCGCACATAAATTATTTAATCCCAAGTGGAGTATAGAGCAGAATGAGGCGGTTTTCGGGGTTTGCGCCAATGAGAACTGGCATGGGCATAATTATGAACTTTACGTAACCATCAAGGGAGAGCCCAACCCGGATACCGGTTTTTTATATGATGTGAAGAAATTGAGCAAGCTTATTAAACAGCATGCAGTTGATAAGCTCGATCATAAAAACCTGAACCTGGATGTGGATTTTATGAAAGATACGATGTGCAGCACCGAGAACCTCGCCATTGCCATCTGGCAGCAATTGGCGCCGCATTTACCGGCAGAGGTAAAACTGCATTGTATTAAACTGTATGAGACACAACGGATATTCGTGGAATATTTTGGCGATTAAGACGCGCTGGATCTTGAACATTCTATCTTTTTTTGTCGTCGGGTAAACAAAATAAACCTGTTTGGGTTATTAATATCCTGTGTAACTTTATGTAAGGGGTAAAAGAGGGTATTCAAGCTCAGTTATCAAATATCTGGCCCGTTAATGCCAGGCCACTTGATCAGCACACTTCTGAAACAGTGCCCGGCCATTGATAATCGAACTACTTGAAGGTTTATTATAAGATCATCCAGTTACCAACGTTGAAGTGTGCGACGCAAGCAATGCTGAGCAGCGAACTTTCGCTTGGCCCATCATGATTATATTCTTGATTACATGAGTACTAAAACGGCAGTTTTCAGAAAAGAGCATTTCAATTCGGCGCACAGGCTGCACAACCCGGCATGGAGTGAAGAGAAGAACGATGCAGTGTTTGGGCTGTGTAATAACCCGAATTATCATGGGCATAATTATGACCTGATTGTAAAAGTAGTGGGAGCGCCGGATCCGGAAACGGGTTATGTGATTGACCTGAAAATTTTGAGCGACCTGATCAAGGCAGAAGTGCTGCAGCGGTTTGATCATAAGAACCTGAACCTGGATACGGTTGAGTTTGCCAACCTGAACCCGACTGCAGAAAATATTGCGAGGGTTATTTATGAATTGCTTAGACCAAAGATTGATGCAAAACTGGAATTGAGTTTACGGCTGTATGAAACAGAAAGGAATTTTGTAGAGTACCCGGCATAAAATTAAAAAATACAAATCAGCGATATGGCTTATTCAAAAATTGAGAAGTATGATGAGGATGTGACAGCGGGCCTGATGAAAAATTATCATGAGTCATTGTCATTACTAGGAGAAGATCCGGAAAGAGAAGGATTGATAAAAACGCCTGAACGTGTGGCCAAAGCCATGCAGTTTCTTACGCAGGGATACGGCCAGGATCCCAAGGCCATAATTAATTCTGCCAAATTTAAAGAAGAAGTGAGTGAGATGGTGATTGTGAAGGATATTGAACTCTACTCTATGTGTGAGCACCATATGTTGCCGTTCTTTGGGAAGGCGCATATTGCCTATATTCCAAATGGCTGGATAACCGGGTTAAGCAAATTGGCCAGGGTGGTGGATGTGTACTCGCGCAGGTTGCAGGTGCAGGAAAGATTGACCACGCAGATTTTGGAAGCGATCAAAGAATCTTTACATCCCGTTGGTGTTGCGGTTGTGGTTGAAGCAAAACATTTGTGTATGATGATGCGCGGCGTGGGTAAGCAGAATTCTGTTACAACCACTTCTGCATTTGATGGAGAGTTTTTGAAGAATACGACGAGGAGTGAATTCTTGAAATTGATCAGTAAAAACCTGGATTAGAATTTATTTTTTCTGCCACAGGTTTCATAGAATGGCACAGATGTATTCTGTGGTATTCTGTGAGATCTGTGGCAATTTTATTTCTCAGATATTCTGCGATAATTGATATTTTTACCGCAAACCTCTTCGATATGAAACATGCCTATATATTTCCCGGCCAGGGTTCTCAATTCAGCGGAATGGGTAAGAACCTGTATGAATCGAATGCCTTTGTAAAAGTGCTTTTTGAAAAAGCGAATGATATTCTCGGCTTTCGGATCAGCGATGTAATGTTTTCGGGAACAGATGAAGCGTTGAAACAAACCAATATAACACAACCTGCCATATTCCTTCACTCAGTAGCCGCTTTTAGAACCATTGAAAATGCAAAGCCGGCTATGGTTGCGGGACATTCTTTGGGCGAGTTCTCTGCACTGGTTGTGAATGGTGTATTGGATTTTGAAGATGCATTACGATTGGTAAGTATCCGCGCCAAAGCGATGCAGAAAGCCTGTGAACTGAATCCTTCTACAATGGCGGCTGTGTTGGCTTTGGCTGATGATAAAGTAGAAGAGATCTGTGCTGCAGTTACTGCTGAAACCGGTGAAGTGGTTGTTGCGGCAAATTATAATTGTCCTGGGCAACTGGTGATCAGCGGTTCTATCAAAGGGATAGATATTGCCTGCGAAAGAATGAAAGCTGCCGGCGCCAAACGTGCACTGGTATTGCCGGTAGGTGGAGCCTTTCACTCACCATTAATGGCACCTGCAAAGGAAGAACTGGCTGCGGCTATTAAAGCAACTTCTTTTCATCATGCGGCTTGTCCTGTTTACCAGAATGTAGTTGCCAAAGCGGTATCCGATTCTGAAGAAATTAAAAAGAACCTGATAGACCAGTTAACCGGCGCCGTTCGCTGGACACAAAGTGTGCAGGCGATGGTGGCTGATGGAGGAATGGAGTTTACTGAATGCGGGCCGGGGAAGGTGTTGCAGGGGTTGGTGCAGAAGATCTATAAAGAAGCAGTAGTAGACGGGGTTAATTAATAATTAGAAATTAAGGATTAAGATGTGTTCAATTTTTAATTTCGAATGCTTATTTTTTAACTGAAATGAAGTGTTCTCAAAAATCGAGAATTCCATTAATCCATTCCGGATCCAATGTTGCATTGTATTTTTTGTAAAAATGAATAGCAGGCTCATTCCATTCTAATACCTGCCATACCATCCTGCTAAATCCTTTTTCTTTGGCTTCTTCGATTACGCGTTCGAATAATAATTTGCCGGCACCTATTCCGCGTAATTTTTCAGTAACTAGAAAATCTTCCAGGTAGAGACATTGCCCTTTCCAGGTACTGTAGCGGATATAGTAAAGTGCAAAACCTTCTACCTGCCCATTGATTTCTGCTACAAATGCCCACCAGACAGGGTTGGGCCCAAACCCGCTTTCTTCAAAATGATTGAGTGTAACGGTTACTTCCTGCGAAGCTTTCTCGTAATCGGCAAGTTCCTGTATGAGCTCCAGTAAACGGGTACAGTCTTTTTTTTCTGCTCTTCTGATAAAAATATCCATACGTTAAAATAAGCACTTTTATTATGTAAACTTCCCTCACGATTTTGCTCCGGCCCCTTTTACAAATCTTCCCGGCTTTGCATGGGTATGTTCCCCATCTTTCAATACCTGTATGCCATTTACCCAAACATGGATCATGCCTGTTGCGTATTGATGTGGCTTTTCATAGCTTGCTTTATCATCTACTTTTGCCGGATCAAAAACAAGGATGTCTGCATAGTTACCCGGTTTCAGTTCACCTCTTTTCTGAATGTTTAAACTGGTTGCGGCCAGTTTGGCTAATTTATAAATAGCTGTTTGCAGGGGGATCAATTTTTCATCCCTGCTGTAATGGCCAATCACTCTGGTAAAATTTCCATAAGCACGGGGATGACTGCTTTGTTTGAGAAAATTTCCTTCGGGTGCCATAGAGGCGGCATCTGATCCAAAGCTTACCCAGGATAAAGCGATTTGTTTTTTTACGTTGTCTTCACTCATTAAAAAATAAGCCACTTCTACGCGGCTGCTGTCTTGTATGATCAGATCAATCGCTGCATCTTCGGGTGTGGTGTTTCGCATCTTTGCTACTTCTGCCAAAGTATGTCCGGAATATTTAAACAAAGAATCCCTTCTGAAGCCGAGTAACAGAATTTTATCTGCAGAACCGGCACCATAATATAGATTTTCCCAATCAGTAGCATTGGTGTTCATAGCTTTTTTCATTTCAGCGCGGATAGCCGGGTCTTGTAAACGTTTCCAGAGTTTACCAAAACCACCGTCTTGGAGAGAAGGTGGAAAGGCGGCCGTCATTCCTGTTGCACCGGCGGTATAGGTGTACATATTGGCTGTGATATCAATCCCTTCTTTTCTGGCTCTTTCTACTCTTTTGATCACGCTATCCATTTTGCTCCAGTTAGAAATTCCTGCTGCCTTTAAATGATAGATTTCTCCATGCACTTTGGCTTCTTTGGCAATGCTGATGAGTTCTTCTACAGCTTCATTCAGTTTATTGCCTTCGCTGCGCATATGCGAAATGTATCCGCCGCCATAAGGCGCTGCGGCTTTGCATAATTCGATCAATTCATTGGTTTTAGCAAAGAATGCCGGGGGATAGATCAAAGAAGTTCCTACGCCTAAAGCCCCTTCTTCCATCGCCTGTTTTACCAGTGCTTTCATTTGATCCAGTTCTGCCGGTGTTGGGTCGCGGTTATCTTCTCCGATCACAAGGGTACGGATAGTGGTTGCAACTACAAAAGAAGCAAAATTTCAACTCATGCCTCTATTCACCATCGAATGCATGTATTCGCCAAGTGTGTTCCAGTCAACATTGAATTTATAAATAGGCTGTTCATCCTGCATCTCTTTTTTCATCTTGGCATTCAACGGACCCATGCTTTCTCCTTCGCCAAATACTTCGAGTGTAACTCCTTCGCGGATCTCGCCTTGTGATCTTCCGTCTTCAATTAAGGTTACGGGCGACCAGCTGAGCATATTGATAAACCCCGGTGTAACCGCCATTCCTTTGGCATCTACAATGTTTTTCGCCTCTTCTTTTGACAGATCACCGATAAAAGCAATGGTATCATTTTTAATAGCGATATCTGCTTTAACAGGAGCGCCCCCATTTCCATCATACACTAATCCGTTACGGATAATGGTATCATACTTGTAATTTTTACAGGATACCAATACAAAACAAATGATGAGCAAGCGACCTAGCTTTCGCATAATGTTGATTTAGTGTGTATGAAAATTATTTTTTCTTTGCTTTAAAGTTTCCGTTTGGCTGGATAAAAGTGAGACCGGTTGATTCTCCCTGATCATTGATATCGAACAATACCGAATAACTGCTGAGTATTTTCAGTGAAAATTTGTGCTTCTCTGTTGGTACGAGTTCATAATCGGGCTGGCCGGGTACGAGTACATACAATGTTTTTTCTCCTTTGATATATACTTTAGCAATAACAGCACCCAAATCATACTCGCCTACAGATATTTGCAATGCTTCTTTGCTGATCTCTTTGGGTTTGGGTGTTTTGACGAATTTTAAAGCGGGTAAAGTGGGTTCCAGCGCCATATGCAATGTATTGATCTCCCCGGCTTCATTCATCTGAAATTGTAACCGAAGCGGACTATGAGCGGCTGTATCGATGCCATCAACCGGGTCTTTGTCATAAGGTTGGAATACATCATAATGGTAATGGTTGAGCCAGAGTATATCTTTTTCAAGTTTTGCAAACAGGGAGTCGTTGGCAACCATGATCTCAAGGGTTCCATAACCCGGGTGATTATAGAGTCCCTCGAAATCTTTCAATGCATGAGAAGGCCGGGTATCTGCTTTTCGATTACTGCTTTTTGCTTTTTCCGCTTCTTTGGCACTGGCTTTGGCTTTATCAGATGATCTTTTTACATCAGTGGCCCAGTCGAAATAAGGAAGTTTCAACATCCTGTCGGCAATTACATTGCGAACGATGGATGGAATGGCCGAACCGTTCTGATTGGTTAATACCACAATGCCCACACTATCGCTCGGGAAGAAACAGGTACTGGCAGAAAAGCCATC
The DNA here is from genome assembly GCA_964519475.1 of uncultured Sediminibacterium sp. Classification (GTDB taxonomy): domain Bacteria; phylum Bacteroidota; class Bacteroidia; order Chitinophagales; family Chitinophagaceae; genus Sediminibacterium. Next base: position 16,152 of record CAZFKE010000016.1, on the reverse strand, counting down.
AATATTGCCACCATGCTCTACACGGTAATGCCCTTTGTAGGATGCCATCATCCATCCAAATCCATAGGTGGCAAATTGCACATCCGGTTTTTCTTTGGTGGGTAATCCCGGTGCAACCACCATTTGTGAACTGATGGCTTCGGTTACATATGAAGCAGGCAGTATTTCTTTGCCTTTGAATTTTCCGCCGTTGATCCAGGTGGCAACCCAATTAGCCATTTCCATTACACTGCTGTTAATACTTCCGGCAGGGCCCATGGCATCTATATTGTAGTAATCTAATTTTTTAAGGATGCTGTCTTTTTTTAATCCATAACCCAGTGAGGCATCATCACTTTTTGCCATGTCTGTTACAGAGAAAACCGTGCGTGTCATGCCCAATGGTTTGAAAATATTGTCACGTATATTGTCTTCCCATTTTTTACCGGTAAGTTTTTCTGCAATCATCCCCTGTAAGAAGAACATGAAATTATTATACTGCCATTTTTCACGTACACCGGCGCTGGGTTCCATGTATTGGATTCTTTTTAATAAACTATCCCGTGATGTGGTGGGGAAACCATACCATGAGTAATCATGTCTGGGCAAACCCGTTCTATGGCTCATCATATCACGAAGAAGGATTGTGTTATTCAGGGCATCATTATAAAATGTCAACTCGGGTAAATAATTACGAACGGGTTTATCCAGATCCAGTTTCCCTTCTTTCTGTAATAACCCGATCATAGATGAAGTAAATGCTTTGGTACAACTGCCAATTGCAAATAAGGTATTAGGTGTAACGGGCGCTTTTTTTTCATAATCTTTATAACCAAAACCTTTTGCATATACTACTTTGTCTTTCTCAACAACCGCTACGGCAAATCCGGCCGCATGCCATTCTTTTAATACCCTTTCAAATGCAGTATCCAGTCCCGCAAAGCGGTCAACTTCAATAATAGGTTTTATTTTCTTTTGAGCGTTGGAAGAAAAGGTAATGACCATATAGAAAATAGCCAGGATGATTTTTTTCATGGTAACAGGTTTTGGAATGAAAAAGCCCGTTAAATATAAACACTTAACGGGCTAAAAACAATTTAGTAGAATGAATACATCAGGCTTTTTTTAAGGCCTGGTCAAGGTCATTTAATATATCGGCGATGTTTTCAATACCCACACTCATTCTGATCAATCCATCCGGTATACCATATTTTATCCGGTCTTCTCTTTTTAAACCGGCATGGCTCATACTGGCCGGGTGCGAAACCAAAGTGTCTACCGTGCCCAGTGAAACAGCTCTTACACACATCTGCAATGCATCAATAAAACGTTTACCTGCGTCAAGTCCGCCTTTCAGGTCGTAACTCATCAGCGCCCCGGGATAACGCATTTGCTTAAGCGATACAAGGTAATCGGGATGGGAAGGCAATCCATTATAATTTACCAATGCAATGGCAGGATGGTTCTCTAAAAATTCTGCCACTTCCATCGCATTATGGCAATGACGTTCCATGCGTAGTTCCAGTGTTTTCATTCCCTGTGTTAACAGGAATGCATCAAAAGGATTGCTGTTGCCACCCAGCAGTACATGCCATTTCCAGATTTGGGTGCGCATCAATTCCAGGTCTTTTCCTAATAATACACCACCTATGGCTGTGCCATGCCCATTTAAAAATTTGGTGGTGGAATGAAATACAAAATCAACCCCATATTTAAAAGGCTGTTGCAGATAAGGCGTGGCAAACGTATTATCAACAGAAACCAGCAGGTTGCTTTGTTTGGCCAGTTTTGTAACAGCATCAATATCCACACATTGAATCGTAGGATTGGCAGGGGTTTCTATATGAACCATTTTGATGGATGGATCATTTTTCAAAGCTTCTTCCACCAGGTTCAGGTTGCGCATATCAATGATCGTGGTCCTGATACCGGTTTGCTCCAATACTTTCAGCATCAGTTCATGTGTGCCGCCATACAAAGAAAAATGGGAGAGGATTGTATCACCTGTTTTCAAAGTTCCCAGGAAAAGTGTAGCCATGGCTGCCTGGCCGCTGGCATGCAATAAAGCTTTTAATTGAAGTGGTTTACCCTCATCATCCGTTAATCCGAATGCTTCCAAAGCGGCAATGGTTTCTTCTGCAGTTGTAAAAGTAGGATTACCCCAACGGCTGTAGATCCTTGTTTTATCGGCTCCTGCAAAACGATCAGAGCCCTGCTGCGCTGTATCGAAGGTAAAAGTGGATGACGCATAAATGGGAGTGAGATGCGAGTAATCTGCATTATCATGTCCGGATGCATGAATGGCTACCGAACTGATCCCCGTTAATGGAAATGTATCGCTCATTATGATGGATTGAGGGTATTTTTAAATATAGAACAGCCAACAGTGGCTATTCCTTATCGTTCATCAAAAATAGTATTAAACATGAAGCAATTACTAATCGCTTATGCCAATTATGATCTTTGGGCCAATGAACAAATACTGGGTGTGGTATTGCATTTGACGGAAGAACAGCAAAAAAAGGAAATACAAAGCAGTTTTCCTTCTATCCATAAAACCTGTTCGCATTTGTGGGATGCTTGCCGCATATGGTGGCAACGCCTGCAGCATGATGAAAATATCATGGGGCCAACCATCAATAGCCATTACCCGATAAATGAAGTGATCGAAAATCTCCTTAAGCAAAATAGGCTATGGGCCGGCTGGGTAAGCGGGGCTTCTGAAGAAGAACTCAATGCCATACTGGATTATAAAAACGGGAAAGGCGATTCATTTAGTCAGCCCGTAAAAGAAATCTTATTGCATCTTGTCAATCACGGCACCTATCATCGCGGGCAATTGGTTACTATGTTGAGACTGGTGGGCGTGGAGAAGATACCGCAAACGGATTATATTCTTTACTCGCGACTTTGACCTGCCGTTTTCATGTATGACTTCGTCTAGATTAAAAATGCACGTGATAAACCGTCCCCTCCGGGAGGGGACGAATAAAAATGAAAATGCAGTTTGATTTTATTCGGGAGAGGTATAGGCCCACTTCACCAAGGTTGCCCCCCAGGTAAACCCACCGCCAAATGCCGCCAGCACAATATTTTCTCCTTTTTTCAACTGGTTCTCCCATTCCCACAAACAAAGCGGAATGGTTGCTGCCGTTGTATTTCCGTATTTCTGAATATTGATCATTACCTTCTCTTTTGATAAACCCATACGATTGGCAGTAGCATCAATAATGCGAAGGTTGGCCTGGTGTGGCACCAGCCAGGCAATATCGTCACCGGTTAAATGGTTGCGCTCTAATAATTCTGCACTTACATCTGCCATACCTTTTACCGCAAATTTGAAAACAGGTTGTCCTTCCTGGTAAGCATAATGTTCTTTTGCGAGAACGGTTTCTACGGTAGCAGGTTTTACAGAACCACCGGCTTTCATGTGTAAATATTGCCGGCCGCTTCCATCAGATCGTAAAATACTGTCGAGTATGCCGGTATCATCCATGGAGGGTTCCAATAAAACGGCGCCGGCGCCGTCACCAAAAATAATACAGGTGGCACGGTCGGTATAATCAACAATGGCGCTCATTTTATCTACCCCTACTACTACTACTTTTTTATAGCGGCCACTTTCAATGTACATGGCACCGGTAGTCAATGCAAACAGAAAACCGCTGCAGGCAGCACTCATATCATATCCCCATGCATTGGTAGCACCGATTTTGTCGCAGATAATATTGGCAGTGGCCGGAAACACCATGTCCGGGGTAACTGTGGCACAGATCAGACAATCGATTTCTGTTGGGTCTATATTTTTCTTACGCAAAAGTTCCTGTACGGCCGGTACAGCCAGGTCGCTGCTGCCTTTTCCGGGTTCTTTTAATATTCTTCTTTCGGAGATCCCGGTTCGGGTTCGGATCCATTCGTCATTGGTGTCCACCATCTTTTCGAGGTCAAAATTGGTGAGTTTGGTTTCGGGTACATATCCTCCTACACCGGTAATGGCCGCGCTGATTTTTGTCATATCGTTTTACTATAATTGCCGCAAATATCAAGAAGATTTTTTTAATGAACTTATAAGCTTGTCGCGATTTGATCAATTAATCCATCAATATATTGATAATCAATATTTTATATCAAAAATAACTATCCGAAAACAGATGGGTTTCTTCTTTTAAAGCAGTATGCCCAGTATTGCCTGCGTTTATTTGTTTGGCTGCCAATAAAGTTACCCCATTACAATCTTTTTTAACATATTTTTGAAAACGCTATGATCGCTTTTGTTAGAGGACATTTTGCTGTTAAAACGCCGGGAAGATTGGTGGTAGATGTGAATGGGGTGGGCTATGACCTTCAGATCAGCCTCAATACGTATTCAGCCATCAGCAACAAAGAAAGCGGGCAGCTCTTTACCTACCTGCATATCACCGAAAATGCACAAACCTTGTTTGGTTTTGCCGAACTGGCCGAAAAGGAGATCTTTCTTCAATTGATCAGTGTTTCAGGTGTGGGTGCATCAACGGCCAGGATGATGTTGTCGGGTATGCGTCCCGATGAAATTGCCCGGGCTATTGTCCAGGGCAACACACGCCAGCTGGAAAGTATCAAAGGGATAGGCAAGAAATCTGCCGAAAGACTGATCGTGGAGTTAAGGGATAAACTGGGTAAACAGTCTGTCGAAAGTTCTTTTTCGGTTGCCGGTATTCAAACAAAAGATGCAGACGCTGTGCATGCCCTGATCGCTTTAGGTATTTCCAGGCCTATGGCAGAACAGGCGGTAAAGAAAACCATGTTAGCGGCAGCAGGAGAGACATCGCTGGAAGATATCATTAAACAAGCACTCAAAAATTTATAACCTATCGCTTCTATTTCTACGTAACCAAGTTGTTGTTATTATCGTATCTACGTCTACTTAACCAAGCGTAACTGTTTGAAGCCATTTCGTTTATTTATCAGTATCAGTTTTCTGTTCTTGTCTGCATGGCAGGCATCCGCACAGCAGAAGGACTCAAGCCTGCGCTACCCTATCAGCGACAGGCGTGGGGATCCTTTGTCTGCGCAAAGCAAAAACCCTTTTGATTACCGTGATACCGCTCTCATTAAAAGGGATATCGAATATGATCCTAAAACCAGGCAATATTTTGTTATTGAAAAAGTAGGTAACAAGTATTACCGGGTGCCAGCCATGCTTACTTACGATGAATTCTGGAGGCTGGAATCTAAAAAAGCAGAGTCGGATTATTTTAAAAGAAGAGCTGATGCCTTAACCGCATTGAACTTAAAAACGCCTCGCCCCAAAATGCGTGTTTACGATAAACTCTTCGATCGCATATTCGGGACAACCGGTAATGGGTTGAAGGTAGATATCCGGCCAACAGGAGAAGTGAATATTATGGCGGGATACCAGGGGCAGAATATTGAAAACCCTACTTTACCCGAAAGGGCCCGTAAGAACGGTGGCTTTGATTTTAATATGGATGCCAAGCTGAATGTGAATGCCAATATTGGCGATAAGCTGAAGTTTCCCATCAATTATAATACACTCTCCAACTTTGGTTTTGAAAATCAATTAAAACTCGATTATAAAGGCATGGATGATGAGATCATCAAAAGCCTGGAAGCGGGTAATATTTCTTTTCAGTCCAGAAGCACGTTAATGCCCAGTGCGCAAAACCTGTTTGGTATTAAATCGCAATTGCAGTTTGGGAAGGTGTTTGTTACTGCTGCTATCGCTAACCAGCGTTCCACCCGTCAATCGGTGGGGCTGCAGGGAGGAACTTCAACAACCAATTTTAAAAAGACATTGGACGATTATGAAGAGAACCGTCACTTTTTAATGGCGCAGTATTTCCGTAATCATTATAATAAAACCATGTCTAACCTGCCGGTTGTAAACTCGCAGGTACAGATACAGAGAATGGAAGTATGGGTAACCAACCGTACCGGTGCCACTACAGATGCAAGGGATATTGTGGGTTTAATGGATCTTGCAGAACCCAAACCCTATAATCCGGCTGTTCGTTCGCTTACTACCAATCCACTGCCTGCCAATGCTGCGAATGATCTGTATGCATCGTTGGTGGGAAATGCCAGTGCACGTAATCCTTCTGTGATTAATTCACTATTACTATCAAAAGGGTTGAGGCCGGTAGATGATTATGAAAAAACCTTTGCCCGGAAACTGACGCCATCTGAATATTATTTTAATCCACAGGTAGGCTTTGTATCGTTAAATATTCAGTTGCAATCAGATGAAGTATTAGCAGTTGCTTATCAATATACCTATAACGGAAGGGTTTATCAAGTGGGTGAATTCTCACAGGATGTGGCATTGGATTCAACCAAGGGTGTACAAAAAGTATTGTTCCTGAAATTGTTGAAAGCCACTTCGCAAAGAATTGATTTACCGATATGGGGATGGATGATGAAGAACGTGTATTCACTGGATGTGTTTGGCGGTATACAAAGAGATGGATTCCAGTTGAATGTGATGTATGAAGAACCGAGTGGCGGATTGAAAAGATACTTACCGGAAAGTTCACCCGCTGCGGATGGAAAATCTTTATTACGGATATTGAACCTCGACCGATTGAATAACCGAAATGATCCGCAACCGGATGGTGTATTCGATTATGTGGATGGATTTACCATTCTGCCCGCAATGGGCCGTGTAGTATTTCCGGTACTGGAGCCTTTTGGGCGCGATCTGGATACATTGGCGTTTGCCGGCATGCCTGCGGCCATAAAGAAAAAATATGTTTACTATGCATTATACGATTCGATAAAAGCCATTGCACAAACCTATGCTAACCTGAACCGCTTTGTCATGCAGGGGCAGGTAAAAGGAAGTGCGGGCGGATCGGAGATTAACCTGAACGCATATAATATTCCGCCCGGTTCTGTAACGGTAACGGCAGGCGGACAGGTATTAAAAGAAGGGATGGATTATTCCATCGATTATAATCTGGGAACGGTTAAAATCCTGAATGCAGGTATCCTCAGTTCCAATATCCCGGTAAAAGTTTCTTTTGAAAACAATGCAGGGTTTGGCATACAGCAAAGAAATTTTACGGGCTTACGGGTAGATTATTTAGCCAATAAAAAATTAACGCTGGGTGCAACGTATATGAGTTTATCGGAACGACCGTTCTTTACCAAAATGGGATATGGGGAGGATCCGATCAGTAATAAAATGTACGGATTGGATTTCAGTTATCGCTCCGATCTGCCCGGCCTAACAAGATTCCTTGATAAATTACCTTTCTATTCAACCAAGGTAAAATCTTCAATCACGGCCTATGGAGAAGCGGCTGTGTTGAAACCCGGTCACCCTTCACAAATCGGCAGTGGCGACCAGGGTTTGATCTTTATAGATGATTTTGAGGGAACACGCACAAGTATCGATCTTCGTTTTCCATTGGTGGCATGGGCATTGGCCTCTACCCCACAGGGCAATCCTAAATTCCCGGAAGCAGTACTCACGGATTCCATCGATTATAATTTCAACAGGGCCAAACTGGCCTGGTATAATATTGAACCCAATCTTCAGGATAAGAACAGCGTGAACAATCCTTTGCGAAGAAACCTGGCGGAACTGAGTGATCCCCGCGTGCGACAGGTATATACCAATGAATTATTTCCGCAGCGTACCACCAATATTACGGATGTACAAACCGCTACCTTCGATCTTGCTTATTATCCAACAGAAAAAGGCCCTTACAATTTCGAAACGCGTAAAACAGAGATCGATGCGAATGGTAAATTAACGAAGCCTGCCAACCGTTGGGGTGGTTTAATGCGCGCAATAGACCAGACGGATCTGGAAACAGCGAATGTAGAATATATCGAATTCTGGACACAGGATCCCTTTATCAAAAACCCAAACAGCAAAGGTGGTAAGATGTTCCTCAACCTGGGAAATGTAAGTGAGGATATTTTAAAAGACGGCAAGCGTTTTTATGAAAATGGTTTGAATACGCCCACCATTCCTACAGCAGTAGATAGTTCCAATACATGGGGCAAAACACCGGTGAACCCGATACAGATTACACAGGCGTTTAGTAATAACCCTGATGACAGGCCTTACCAGGATGTGGGTTTTGATGGATTGGATGACGCAGCAGAAAGAAGAAAAAAAGGGTATGTGCTCGACAGGATTGCCAACAATTTTGGTACGGGGTCACCGTTATATCAAAAAACATTAATCGATCCATCCAACGATAACTATAAATGGTACCGCGATCCAAGTTTTGATGCAAGCAATACCGGTATCCTTGGCAGGTATAAAAACTTTAATAATCCACAGGGTAACTCTCCATTGGCTACCACCAATAGCCAGTTTACTTCTGCAGCAACTTTGTATCCTGATAATGAAGACCTGAACAGGGATAATACCCTGAATGAAACAGAATCATATTATGAATACCAGATCAATCTGCAACCGGGAATGGATGTGGGCATCACTCCTTATATCACAGACAAAAGGATCGTTAATGTAAACTCTCCGGATGGTGTAAGGCGGATAGAGAACTGGTTTTTATTTAGGATACCTATAAAAGGTTATACAAGAACGGTGGGAGGGATTCAAGGATTTAAATCTATCCGTTTTGCAAGATTGTATTTAACCGATTTTGAAGATTCGGTTGTGTTGCGTTTGGCCAGGCTTGACCTGGTTAGAAACGTATGGAGACAGTTTACCTATACAGTTGATACCACAGGATCATATACACCTGTCAATAATACTTTCGGAACCATATTGAACACATTGGCGGTTAGCCTTGAAGATAATAGCAGCAGGCAGCCGGTTAACTATATTATGCCACCAGGTGTTGAACGTGTTCAGTTATTAAGCAATAACGGTGTTAACCTGCAACAGAATGAGCAGGCCATGAGTTTAAAACTCAGTAACCTGATCAGCGGCGATGTTCGTGGCGTTTTCAAAACACTAAACCTGGATGTAAGGCAATATGGTAAATTGTCCATGTACATTCACGCAGAATCTGTACCGGGCCAACGCCCGCTGAAAGATAATGAGATGAATGCAATCGTAAGAATTGGCCAGGATTTCCTGAACAACTATTACGAGATCAAGATCCCGCTGAAGATTACGCCGGCCGGAACCTATATCAGAGGGCAGGAAGATAAAGTATGGCCCACAGAGAATAACCTTGATATCAGCTTACGATCATTGATAGATCTTAAACTGTTGCGAAATAATTCGGGTGCTTCAAATACGCAGATCTTCCGAACCAGGCTGGATAATAAAACGGTTTCCATACTGGGTAACCCTAACCTGGGTGAAGTACGGGGTATAATGGTAGCTATTGAGAATCCTTTAAAACCGGATGGGTCCATCATTAACACAGAGGTTTGGGTAAATGAACTTCGTTTATCAGAACTGGATGAACATGGCGGATGGGCCGCATTGGGAAGAGTAGATCTGAACCTTGCAGATCTTGGTAAGATTTCTGTGTCTGCCAATACACACACACAAGGTTTCGGAACCATTGAGCAACGCGTAAATGAACGATACAAGGACAACCTGATGCAGTTTGATGCAGCCGCTTCTATTGATGCAGGTAAACTGGTGCCAAAAGGAGCCAGACTTTCTTTACCGGTATATGCCAGTATTAACCGAACCATTCTTACACCACAGTATGATCCATACGACCTGGATATTTTATACAAAGAGAAACTGAATAATGCATCTAAAGACAAACGCGATTCAATCAAAAATGCAGCATTGGATCAAACCACTATTAAAACGCTGAATTTTACGAACGTACGTTTTTCACCCGGCATAGGCAAACCCAATCTTTTCCGCCTGAGCAATTTTGATTTCAATTATTCATATTCACAAATCTCACAAACCAGCCCGTTGATATTGGAGAATAAAATCACCAAACAACGCGGTGGTTTTGGATATACGTTTGTGGGACAAACCAAATACATAGAACCTTTCAAGAACTTTATTAAAACAAGAACCCCCTGGCTGGCGCTTTTCAGGGATTTTAATTTTAACCTGAAACCCAATTACCTGATGTTCCGGGCCGACATCAACCGCCAGTTTGGCGAGTTCATTCCAAGGATTGTGAATACTACCGATAGTAAAGTTGAACGAGTGGATACTACTTATGACAAGTATTTTACTTTCGACAGGCTCTATGGTATGCGCTGGGATCTGGCGCGGTCGCTTAACTTAGATTTCAATGCAACCAATAACGCAAGGATAGATGAGCCTTATGGACGCCTGGATACAAAAGCAAAAAGAGATACCGTAAAAGATAATTTCTTCAAAGGCGGTCGCAATACACTGTACCAGCAGAAAGCCACACTTAACTATTCATTGCCATTTAATAAATTACCCTTAACGGATTGGATTAATGCACGGTATAGTTATGGAACTTCCTATAACTGGATCGGCGCCAGCCGTTTGGCCATTAGCCTGGGAAATACAATTGAGAATTCTCAGGAAAATAACCTGAATGCACAGTTTAATTTTGCAAGCCTCTACAATAAATCCAGGTTGCTAAGGGCTTTGGATAATGCGCCCGCACCCAGGCCCAGGATAAATCCAGCAAGACCCGCTGATGTAAAAGATGCCAATAAAAATGCATTAGGTGTTACCATTCCTGCAAAAGAAGAAGTAGTGAAAGGCTTGAAAGGAAAGAAAAAAAGAGCTGCGCTGAAAAAATGGCGCCAGCAAAAACGCGATGCACGCAATGCCCAAAATTTACAACAAACCAATGCACCGGTTGAACTTAGCGGATTTGTGAAAACAGTAGGTAAGTTTCTTACCATGGTAAGAAATGTAAGTGTTCAATACTCCGAATCCTATAACAGCCGGGTGCCGGGATATATGGACAGCACACGTTACTTAGGCCAGGATTGGAATTCAATGGCGCCGGGACTGGATTATGTATTCGGTAAACAGCCGGATGCAAACTGGCTAGAACGGAAAGGAGCACAAGGGTTGATTACGCGTGATAGCACATTCAACTTCCTGTACAGGCAAACCTACCAGCAGCGGTTTAGTATCACAGCTCAATTGGAGCCGATACAGGAATTCAGGATCGATCTGAACCTTGATAAAACATTTACGAAAGAATATACAGAGTTATTTAAAGATACAACGGGATATTCTGGATTGAATCATCTGAACCCTTTGGCCAGTGGCGGTTTCAGCGTATCTTATATTTCTTTTGGTACTTTGTTTGGTAGTCATAATCCGAATGAGATCTCAGCTACTTTCCAGACATTTGAAAATAACAGGCTCATTGTTTCCAAACGCGTAGCCGAGCAGAACCCTTACTGGCAGGGGCTTGGCGCGGGACAAAAATTTACCCCGGATGGATTTGCAAGAGGCTACGGGCGTTATGCGCAGGATGTGCTGGTGCCGGCCTTCCTGGCAGCATATACCGGAAAAGATCCCAATACCGTTCCGCTGATCAGGCAATCCAATACCAGGATCAGCTCTAATCCGTTCTCAGGCATTCTGCCAAAACCTAACTGGAAACTTACGTATACCGGATTAAGTAAGTATCCGGCATTGGCTAAGCTGTTCAGCAATATCATCATTACACATGGATATAACGGCACACTAAGTATGAACAGTTTTAATAGCGCCTTATTATACCAGGATCCATTCCGGTTCAGTGCACCGGGCTTTATTGATACGGTAAGCGGAAATTATATTCCCTACTTCCTGGTACCGAATATTACAATTAAAGAAGGGTTTGAACCATTGATCGGTGTTGATGTAACAACGGTTGATCAACTCAACCTGAAATTCGAATACCGTAAAAGCAGGTTGCTGAGTTTAAGCCTGATCGATTACCAGTTGAGCGAAAGCAATAGTACAGACTGGGTATTCGGTGTAGGGTTTAAGAAGAAAGGTGTGAAACTTCCATTCACTTTACCAGGTGGAAGGGGAAAGAAATTGCAGAATGATTTGACCATGAAACTGGACGTATCCGTCCGCGATGTATCCAACAGTAACAGCCGCCTTGACCAGGCAAATGCTTATGGAACGGGCGGGGCAAAAGATATTTCCATACAGCCTTCTGTAGATTACGTGATCAATAATCGTATTAATATCAGGTTCTTTTTCGATCAGCGAAAATCGATCCCCTATATTTCAACATCTGCACCGATCACCAATACAAGAGCGGGAGTAAATATCAGGATATCATTAGCTCAGTAGGCGGCTCTTGAACATTGAACAAGGAATATTGAAGTTTTCATTCACTTCATCATTCCATATTCCTTGTTCAATATTCGGTATTCATCAGCTTTTCCTGAACGCCCAGGTAAACATCGTTTTCCACGTAGCTTTCTTTCCGTACATCAAAATACCTGTCCTGTAAATTTTGCCGCTTAGCCAGGTAGTGAATAAGAATCCGCCGATTAACGAAAGCATACTTGCTGCCAGTTGCCAGTAAGGGACTGTACCGGGTATACCATAAGCAATTCTTGCCATCATCACCATGGGCGAACTGAAAGGAATGATACTTGCCCAAACCGCTATCGGTGTGCTGGGGTCCTGAACAGCATTGCTCATAATAATAAAAGAAAAAATGATCGGCATCGTAATCGGTAACATCAAACTCTGTGCGTCCTGCGGATCTTCGTTTACCACACTGCCTACCGCTGCAAACAGAGCAGCATAAAATAAGTACCCGCCAAGGAAGTAAAAAATAAAGCAACCAATAATTACCGGCCAGTTGGCGGTGCTGATGGTGTGCTGTACTTTATAGATCTGTTGCGCAGCCTCTCCGGCTTTCATCATGCCTCCGCCGGGCATTTGCCCATTGGCTTGTTGCAGGGTTTGTACCTGTTGCATCACATCATGCGGAATAAAAGCCTGGGCAGCGGTGGAAAGGCCTATGATCAATACGATCCACATTAAAAACTGCGTTAAACCTACGGCACCGATACCAATAATTTTACCTGACATGAGCTGAAAAGGTTTTACACTGCTAACCATTACTTCGGCAATACGGTTTGTTTTTTCCTCCATTACGCCGCGCATTACCATGGCGCCATAAATAAACATGGTTATATAGATCAGCATACCACTGCCAAAACCAATGCCATAAGATAATGCAGCATTGCTTTCTTTCGTATTACCGCCGGCTTCATTTTCTTCTACCGCTTTTAATTCTGCAAATTGTGATTGTTTGTGTATCGAGTCCAATTGAATTTTGCTGATACCGGCAGTCTGTAACATATTGTCTTCAACCGCTGCATTGATTCTTTCTGCAATAGTGGCTTCGGCGGTAAGACTAATCCTTTTTTTAGAACGAATGATATAATTGGTTTTTTCGGTACCCTCAAATTTGGGGATTAGGATGATATCTGTAAATCCTTTTTTCAGATAGTTGCTGGTATCTACCGCTTCCGGAAATTCAAATACAACCTCTTTTGAACTCTTGATATTGTTTTTAAAGAAGCCATTATGATCAACAACGGCAATTTTATGTTCATCTTTTCCTTTGATAGAAAAATAGGTGCTGCCACCGATCAACACAACAATCAGTATGGGCATCAGAAAAGTAGTTAGCAGGAATCGCCTGTTTTTTACCCTTGTGAGGTATTCTCTTTGTATAATGAGTAAGGTCTTATTCATATAATCAGTTTGAAATGGATGGGGATGATTAATCGTTAACGGGTTGAAATGCCCGGGTGGTGGCTTTTGTACCTTCTACCAGGTTAATAAAGATCTCATTCAGTGAGGGTAATATTTCATTGAATGATTCAATGGTAAGGTTCTGCTGTAAAAAATACTGCAGCACATCATTACTTCTAAAGCCTTCTTTAATCTTAACGGTTAATTGATTGGCTTTCTGGTTGGCCACTTCAAAAGCATGGTTATTGATATGGGCGGGCAGTTCGCCCAGTTTTATGCTGAATTTATTTTCCTTGAATTGTTGCTTGATATCCGAAACGGTTCCGTCCAGTACTTTTTGCCCAAGGTTAACCAATACAATATGATCGCAGATCTCTTCAACCTGTTCCATCCGGTGTGTACTGAAAATAATGGTACAACCTCGTTGGGCCAGCCCATAAATCTCATCTTTGATCAGGCTTGCATTTAACGGATCCAGTCCGCTGAAGGGTTCATCTAATATGATCAGTTTAGGTTCATGTAAAACAGTGATTACAAATTGGAGTTTCTGGCTCATACCCTTACTCAGGTCTTCCACTTTTTTGTTCCACCAGCTTTCCATCTCCAGCCGCTTAAACCAGAATTTGATCTTTTCCATGGCTTCGCTTTTACTAAGTCCCTTCAGTTGAGCAAGGTAAAGAGCCTGGTCGCCGATCTTCATCTTTTTATACAGCCCGCGTTCTTCGGGCATATAACCGATCTTGATGATATCGTTCAACGGGTCAAATGTTTTCCCATCAAACCAGATACTGCCGCTATCGGGGTAAAAAATACCGGTGATCATTCTCAGCAAAGTGGTCTTACCGGCACCGTTTGGCCCCAATAAACCAAAAATGCTGCCTTTATGAATGGAGAAGCTGATATCATCTACCGCTTTCTGGGTAGCATAATGTTTCAGGTTGTGTAGTTCGAGAATCGTATGCATAAGTGTCAGGTTGTTATCAAATGTAAGTTTTGGTTAGGGTTTTGTTTCGGTTTTGTTATTAACAGACTATCGTCAGCAGATTAGTAGCCGGATTCACCTAATTATTACAATCCGCTATCCCTAAAATGATACATTTGCCCCTATTCTAAAAAAATAACAGATATGTTGACGCGCTTTGGATTGTCGGTATTACTAACTATTATTTTGTTCACCATGGGAAGCTGGGGTTTTCTTGTGCATAAAACAGTGCACCAGTTGGCTGTGTATGCATTACCTGCTGAAATGACTCCCTTCTTTTACCAGCACATGGAAAACCTGGTAACCCATGCGCCCAGACCGGATATACGCAGGAATACGGATAGTACAGAAGCCACCAAACATTTTATCGATCTGGAAATATACGGAAAGGATGCGCTTGCGAAAATGCCGGAAGACTGGGCATCTGCCGTAAAAAAATATACCAAAGATAGTTTGTTAAAGTACGGTTACCTGCCATATCATGTTGTGTATATGAAAGGTAAACTCACCGAAGCATTTAGAAATGGTAACAAAGACAGTATACTTTTTTATGCGGCAGATATTGGCCATTATATCGGTGATGCAAATGTGCCCTTACATACCACGGTAAATTATGACGGACAGTTAACCGATCAAAAAGGGTTACACAGTTTATGGGAATCCACTATTCCTGAAATTGAGATAGGTAGTTACACGCTTTATTCATCACATAAAGCAATATACCTTAAAAGTCCGCAGGCGGCTATTTGGGCGGCAGTGAGAAGAGCGGGCGCCTTGCTGCCGGTCATGCTTATCACAGAAAAAGAAGTAAGCAAAAATTTTACGGAAGAACAAAAATTCCGAGTACAAATCCGCATGGGAAAGGAATCAAAAAGTTATACGACAGAGTTTGCCAAAGCGTATGCTAAGGCGTTAAAAACGAGTATCAATGACCAGCTGCTGAATACCGCCAACCTGATCGCGGATTTTTGGTATACGAGCTGGGTAGATGCCGGTAAACCCTCTCTTTCGGGCCTCACTCCCAATTGGTCAGCCATCAACCAAACCCTTTTCACCAATGAATTAGACCGCTTTAAAGAAAATAAACTCCTGGAAAACAATCTGTTGCTATCCAAAAAAGCAGAAATCAAGGGAGAACAGAAATAGCCATCCATTTTCCAAAATTGGGTGTTTTAACGGTTGCCAGAAGGCAGCCGTTTTTTATTTTCGGGAGTAGAATCAGATTCTAAAAATCCTTTGTCAATCTTTTTAATTATGCAATTGCATATTCATAATATAGTTGAGTTGATTAGTTGTTTGGTAGCGATTATTTATTATCCTTACTTAAAGGGGTCGTTTATGAAATGGTTTTTGCCATTTTTGCTTTTTATTTTTATTGGAGAACTTGTCGAAGAATATCAATGGCGTGTTTTAGCAATATCTAATATTAATACAAATTATGTGATTGGTATTGTAGAGTCTTGCTTTTACGGATACATCTTTTATAAACTAAATAAAAAAAATAAATTTAAAAAAGTAATAGAGCCTGTTTAAAATTTATTCAATAAAAGTTTTATAGCTGATAGTTTGACCA
>CAZFKE010000015.1:32938-78887 GCA_964519475.1 uncultured Sediminibacterium sp. | reverse complement strand
CTGAAAGTGGAGAATTTTATACTTTTGAATGTAGCGGATTTTAGGGGAGCTTACACTTCCAGTTTAGATAGCAGGCTGTCATTCATAAAACTCACAAGTTTTGTATCTTCTGAAACTTATCTCTGAATTTACCCTTTTGCATTCAACGAAGCAATAATCGCTCGAAAACTCTCGAGTCCAGCTTCCAGATTCTCCACTATTTCCGTTGCCAAAACGTCCGGATCAGGGAGATTGTCCAGATCGGCCAAAGATTTATCTTTTAGCCAGGTAATATCCAATGAAGTTTTATCGCGTGCAATAATTTCTTCGTAATTGAATTTACGCCAGCGACCTTCCGGGTTGCTTTCGCTGTAGAGTTCTTTTCGTTTATGACGATTCTTGGGGTTGTAGCAGGTAATAAAATCCTGTAAGTCCTCCAGTTTTAGGGGATTCTTTTTTAGGGTGTGGTGTATATTGGTTCTGTAATCGTAAACCCATACTTCTTTTGTCCATGGGTCTTTACTGCTGGGCTTGCTATCGAAGAAAAGCACATTCGCTTTAACTCCATTGGCGTAGAAGATTCCTGTTGGTAAACGAAGTATGGTGTGTAGATCGGTAGTTTCGAGTAATTTTTTGCGAACCGTTTCTCCGGCACCGCCTTCAAACAAAACATTATCAGGTAAGACTACGGCAGCAAGCCCGGTGGTTTTGAGCATGGATTTTATGTGCTGTACAAAATTCAATTGTTTATTACTGGTGGTTACCCAAAAATCCTGACGGTTATAAGTGAGGTCTTCTTTTTCCTGTTCTCCTTCTTCGTTGGTAAAGGTCATACTGCTTTTTTTACCGAAAGGTGGGTTGGCCAGCACATAGTCGTAACGGGTTTCGGAAGCGGCAATTAGGGAATCATTTGGCGAAATAATAATTTTTTCGCTGTCTATATCTCCAATATTATGGAGAAACAAATTCATTAGTGCCAGGCGGCGGGTACCTGCTACTATTTCGTTGCCGAAGAAAGTTTGGTATTTGAGAAATTTTTTTTCGTCTTTATCAAGGTCACGATTTTCTGTTATCCAATCGTATGCAGCCAGAAAAAATCCACCAGTGCCGCAGGCTGGATCGGCAATGGTTTTATTGGGTTCCGGGCGTAGGCATTCTACCATGGCTTTAATCAATGGCCTTGGGGTAAAATATTGACCGGCACCGCTCTTTGTATCTTCTGCATTTTTCTCAAGTAGTCCTTCGTAAATATCACCTTTGTCTTTAACGCCCATTAGCACCCATTCCTCAGCATTTATAAGGGCAATGAGTTTATAGAGTTTGGCAGGGTCTGTTATTTTATTCTGGCTTTTGGTAAAGATCTGTCCCAGTATGCCTTTTTCTTTGGCAAGCTCCCGCAACAAATTATTGTAATGAACTTCTAAAGCATCACCACTTTTATTGGTTAAGGTTTCCCAATTATACGTTTTTGGGATAGGCATTTTACGATTATGTGGCGGCTTACTATATTCATCTGCCATTTTTAAAAATAGGAGATAGGTAAGCTGTTCCAGATAATCGCCGTAACCAACACCATCATCGCGGAGGGTTTGGCAGAAGGCCCAGATTTTGGAAACAATGCTTGAGGTGTTAGTTGCGCGGTTAGTTGTCATTAAATTTTGTTGTGGGAATAGAAAAAATCTTTTTTACTCAATTCATCTAATAAAATTGCCTTCCAATAGTTAATTCCGTAATCTATTTTCAACTGACCGGCATACTCTGTCGTTGCCTTTATTTTTTTTGCAATTGTAAGGTTTTTTCCATAAGAATTTAATACCCTCATTAATTCAGAAATTACGGAATTTACTTTGTCTTTGTATCTTTCCGCTAAATGAAGTCTCTTGTAATGCTTTTCAATTATTTTAAAAGTTTCATTATCAATACTATACCTATTATCTAAACGAAATTTCACAATAGGTGTTTGATAATTAGTATTGGCAAATGCAATATCAGCGTACAAAAATTGAACCGTAGGTATTGTATTAAGATAGAAATTAAGGATACCAACTTCACCTAATTCTTTCCAATATTTATCCTTTTTCTTATTGCATATACCACAGCAAGGAATTAAGTTAATTGCCAAAGAACTAAACTCGGGATACAAATCTTTTGGCAAGTAATGGTCAAACGAATCAGGGTCTTTTATTTGACAATACATGCATTTTTCATTTCCAAAATTATCCTGCAAATCTTTAATTGCCTTTTTAATTTCAGCAATGTTTTTTCCCCCACTCAGATAGCATGAGATTAAACTAACATCGCCTTCTTTAAAAGCTGAATCCTTAATCGGTAATAAATCTTTTAAGTCAAACTGCTTTACATATTCTATATATCTAATTAAGATTTCAGCTTTTTTTTTGATCAAATCAGTTTTAATATCTCCCTCTTTTTTTGATTTGATAATATCACTAAGATATTGGCTGTGGCTTAAATGTATTGGGGGATTAAGATTCTTCATATTGTGATTTTAAAAAAATTCTTGCATTCAATGAAAGTCTATTACTAAATACATTCAATGCTTTTTCATAGTCCATCTCTTTTGAGATTTTTTCAAGCCATTCTTTATAGGTTCCTTTTATTTCAACTGTATCAAATACTTCTTCAGTTAAGGTGGTTAGGTTTTCACCAAATGACTCCATTCCAAGTTTTTTAATAAACGGAGTATTCACATCCCTTGTAAAAACATAAACATATTCTGAGGGGATTTCCTGTAAGATTATTGGAGAATGGGTTGCTAAAATTGCGTAGGAATCAAATTTCTCAAGAAGCTTATGCAACATTCTAACCAAATTCGCAATTGCATTTGGATGTAAATGCATTTCCGGCTCATCGAAAAGAATTAATGATTCTTCTTTAATGTTAGCAATTACTTCGGTTATAACGTAAACTAAAACACTTTGCCCCGAACTAAGTGTTCTTTTACTTTCTTTTACCACTTTTTCGAAATTTTCATTTTCAAACAAATCGCTATAAAGTGTGTCTAATATATCGCTTTGTATTATACTTTCTAAAACAGAGATCCACGTTTTTTCTCGACTTTTATTTTTTATCTGCGTTACGGATTCCTTATAAATGTCTATTAACTTATTGGTAGTAATGAACCCATTGTTATCTCTAAGACCACAATACTTATAACTAAAAGATTTGCTTTTTGACGGGCGTAAAAAACTGTCAAAAACACTATATGAGATTGCAATTACTTTATTGAATAAAGGTCTTGATGGCTCAAATTCTCCAATATTTTCTATTGATTTCTTTTGACCGCTTAAGTCAAGTGCAAGTTTAGATAAGTATTGGGTTTTGCCTGTTCCGTTTTTGCCAACAATACCTATAATTCTGTTTGGCATATTATCGGTTGAGTGAAAATTAAATTTCACACTATGCTCACTGTCAGCATTATCAATTAAACATGTATAAGTAAATTGGAATACTTCCTTATAACTCTTGCCTGTAATTATTTTTTTTGCTTGTTTAAACGCTTTTTCAGCTTCACTGTACCTTAACAAAGAAGTCTTAATCCCAGATTCGCCTTCAAAATCTTCTGCAATTCCTGGGTTAAATGCCAGGTCATTTATAAACTTTAAAAATTTACGATACCCTTTGCAGTGTAATTTTAATTTCTGGTAATATTCAATATCGCAGCCAAGTGAACAAAAGTGGTCTTCTAACTCATCGATCTCATTTGGTAATTTAGTGTCGCCTTGAGTTTTATCTAATATTTTAACTTCTCCAATATAAGTTGCAGACTCTTGCTCGTTATAGTATGTTAGACGAAACAATGTTTTAAAACTCCAATAATCATTCCACCCATCTTCTTTCACCAATACATAACAAGGATATTCTTTACCTCGTCTTCTATAATATTCGCCCGGATATATTTTCATAAAAATTATTATATCAATTTCCTGTCAAATGCTTTCTTCAAAATACTCTGCCGCAATGCCTCTACTTATCAAAGGTTTTGGGAGAAAATCCCTTCTTTGGAAACGATGAGCTATTCGTTTGCTTAATTGTTATTGCTCATACTTGCGTTCAATCTACTATAACCTGTTTAAAACAAAACTTTTACCCGATTCCATAAATATCCAATCCATCAAATCCTCAATGCCCGAAATGTCAAATTGGGCTTCGGTAGCCAAGTCGGCATATTTTGATTTTGCCAGCGTATAAAAATCTTTCATGTTGGCGGCTGTTTTACAACAGTCTATTGAATCAATTAAACCATCAAAATCACTGCCCAAACAAATGGATCTTGCTGCCTGTTCTCTGCTTACTATGGTTGAGCCGATCGTAATAATGTGAAAAATCTGGCTCATAAAAAAACGCAGATCCAGCAATATACTGTTTCGCTTATCATCAGCACTTAAGGTAGTATCTTCAAATACATTTTCTTCCTGATCTGAATAATCCGGTGCATCGCCAACAATGGCTTTCAACTCTTCAGTGGAGAGATATTCTACATCGAATGTTACCTGGTTATCATAAGGCTCTGTAAAACCGATAATCCGTTTGTCGAAAGATACACCGATTAAACCGCCGGAACCGACGATGGCCAATATATCCTCATCATATAAATTAATAGACGACATATTGAATGAGGTATTATTCAGATACCCGATTTTTCTGTGATGGTTTACATACCACATATTTGCATACTCTCCCGTTAACTTTTTTGGCCTGTCCATATACCTTACCGATTTTGGGGCTGGTACACCCGTTACGCCCACATGCGTGCAAACAATCGGTTTCTTTTTTTCTTCATGTAACTGATCGCGCCATTGGTAAAACTGTTTTCTCGACAGATAACTCATGTGTTTGATATCTATCAATATATTTTTTTCTGATAGCCATTCTATAAGGGCAAATACTTTATCAGGTGGAGAAACGATACCTGCTCCCTGCGGATAAAATGGTTCTTTTTTAAATATTTTAATGCCAAAACAATGGTTAATCACATGATTTCTTTCCAGATGAGCCAGATTAATACTGAACATTCGGTTTTTGGCCGTAAACGATTTTAGGTTGGTTAAAAACTGTTGCCAGCCGGCATCGGTGGTAATATCCTGATCTCCGTAAAAGCAATGTATGCCCTCTACCACAAAAAAACCATGTACCGTATTGGTATCTGCTGCATTGTAATCTGAGGCTGACTGCAGCAGCTTTACCTTATATTGCCCTTCGGGGCTTGTTAAGTGGCTTGTAATATTATTTAGCTCTTCCGTAAACAGCGTGTAATAATTTGTTTCAGATCCAATTTCCCCCAGTCGGTCCATATCTACCTTGGTTAGTATTTTTTTATATGCACCCGGTGCCATACATTTTATGAGGGTTAAAAAAAGACTTTCTTCCGTGAGCGTTTTTTTTAGTTCTTTGGCCATAGCACCCTCGGGTGTGTGCAACGCAATGCCAACAAAGGTTACCTCGCCTTTTGCCAACTGTGTTAAACAGCTTTGCGATTCTACTACATCCATGCCGCTTAAACCAAATTGTAATTGGGTCCAGGGGTTATCTCTGTTTTCGGGTTTGTTAAACTGGGGCTTAAGTGCTACATGCACATGAAAATCGAAAAATGACATGGTAGTAATTTTTATGTTAACGTATGTGGTGTTATTGGGTATATAAACTTTCCATTTCTTATACCGTTATCAATCCCTTTGCTTTAAAAGTATCGTACACAACACTTAAACAACTGCTGCCATCTGTGCTTTCGCTCCAATACATACCGTGGGCTTTTACACTGTTTAAAAACAGGGCGCCCCAAAAGTTGTTACTGCTTACATTAACTACTTCGTAATTCAGGTTATCGGGTTTAAGGATTGCGTTTTCACTAATGCCATATTCAGCATCGCCTTTGTTGCCGTCTTTTCTGAAATTACTGGCGAGCGCATCGGTTACAGAATACACGTTTAACCAGGTTATTTTAGCATCCAGCACATTGCTTCGCTGATCGTAGTACTCCGGGTAGTATGCATTAATAAAATCGAAGGGTGTGCCAATGGTTAACAGGCTTTCTGTTCGCTCAACCATATTTCCGGAAGGCGTTTTGCCAAAAGCAAATAAATAATCCATGGCTACCAAACTGCCAAAACTATAGGTGTGAAAATGAATTTTGGGATCGTCTTCATGCTCTACAATATACTCAACCAACTGGTCTATATTACCCAGTATATCTTGTTTTTGCTGGCCGTACTGTAAATAGAAATGCGCGCAAACAAATTCGGTAGCAAGCCCGGTAATAATAACATTGGCCTTGGGCACCACCAGCAATACAATGGCCGTTAATGAAACAAATACTTGTGAGAACTGCTTTACACCATGATGGGTTATATGAAAAAATGCAGCTGTTTTGTGTATCCACTGATTGGCAGCTAAAAATTCAACCACAGGCTTTTCAAGAAAGAAACCGGAAATAAGTGTTAAAGTGGCTGGTACCATAAAAAGAATGGCGGCGGCAATCACAAAAAACAAAGAAAAAATATACAATGTTTGCCCCTGGCGATTATACCCGCGACCATTAAATAGGCGCGCAAACAAAACGGGCGTTTTTTGAAGCACCACACTTAACAACATAGCGTTTTTAAGCAGTATGTTTTTGCGGTTATACACGGCGGTTAATATATCACCGTATTTAAATTCGTAAAATCGGTACATCACTTTTTCATCGGCACCCTGTTTTTCAATAATACTTACCACATTGCTTTCGCGCTCTGTGGTGTATTTTATTTTTTCTACTTTCAAATCATATTGTGTGCCCCGTTTATGGTAGCTGTATTCGTTTTTTAAACGGGTGGCATATTTTACCACTGTTTCGCTGGCTACTGACTGGCCCAGCCCATCAATGTAAATACCAATTTTCATATAGTTGGTTTTGGTTGTTGGGTTTATACCAATGCTCCCTCAAACGCCTTCTTCAAAATACTCTGCCGCAATGCCTCTGCCTGTTGTAGGCTTTGGGAGATGGTTTCTTCTATTTTATCGGCTACACTGAGTCGGCTTTCAATAGATTTAATTATCTTATCTTGTTCCTGAATTGAGCAAATTGGGAATGGAATTGTTTTAATAATGCCCAAGTTTAAAACATCCATTGTAGTGCCTTTGGTTTCGCTGGAATAAAAAGATTTTACCGCAGAGCTTTCAAAATAATACTTAAAAAATTGAGGTTGATATATTTTGGTATTTAGAGATATTTTTATAAGTCGAGGATTTATAATACCCGGTTCGCAATTTTCTGGAAGCAATAAAACTTTTCCCACAGTACCAACAAGACTAATTAGAATATCATGAGGTTTTATTCTACAGGAGTTTAACTCCAGATATTTGTCTTCATTAATATAATAGTCACCAAGAAATGGGTCACCACTTATCACCTGTTCTTGTCCATATATTTTATATCCCTTCCTTACATAGAATTCTTTTTTTAATGAAGAGCCAAATGGACCGGCTTTTAATGCGTTTTTACTATTATCAGCCAACTGTGTTATTGAACTGGTTTTCCAACCGTCCGGCAATTCCCCTTCTTTCACATTCTCATTTGTTAACCTCCCCTCAAACGCACATTTCAAAACAGCCTGGCGGTAGGTTTTTAATTGTTGTTGTGCAGTGCGCAGGGTTTCTATGCCTTTGTCTAATTCGCTGAAGAGCTCTTCGATTTTGGTGACGATGGTTTGTTGAACTGATTTTGGAGGAAGTAAAATTTCATAAGCATAAATTTTGCTGCCCGATATAACTGGCTGCGCTGTTGATACAGATAACTTATTTAGATTTTCGTATTCAAGTTTTAATTTTAAAAAATGTATATCAAATGCATCATTTTTAACCTCAACAATCAATGCGTTATCAGTAACCCACGATTTTGGTTTTGTAATATGTGTTACGCCACACTTTACTCCAACTCTACCAATTATTAATTTAGGATCTTCAATAAAATATTCAGAATGAAACCCATTTAGTCCATTTCCACCGTATACAGAATATTTTCCTCCCAATAATGAGTTTACTTTTATTCCTTTTCCACTTGAGACAGTTAGTACTTCTCCCAGCTTAACCCATTTCCAATCCTTCGGTATTTTTTTTTCTTCTGTCATTATATTGTTTGGTATTACTGTAATACGTTTCTTCTTTTTACGGGGTCGTACGTGCTTGGCCTTTCGGTTTTAATAAACTCGTAACTTTTTTGGCGTGGCGGTTTATACTTGGCAAGCGTAAATGTAAAGCCCAGGCTGCCGCCGGTAACTACATCATCGTATCTAACATTCATATAATCGCGGCCATGGTAAAGATGCAGTACAAAACCCGTGGTGCGTGCTTTGGCAAATTCCAGTTCGTAATAAAAATGTATACCCAGTCTGTTTTTATGTACGGGGTCGTAATTGGCCAGACTACCCAAAATGTATTCGGCTTCTATGCGTGTTCGCTGGCTTATTTTATTACGCAGTTCGTATTGTTTGCCGGTGGCTAAATCTGTCCAGGGTATGCCTTTGCCAAAACTGCGGGGGTTGCCTCTTAATTGCAGCAGGCCTAGTATGCGGTGTTTGCCAAAGCGTTGTTCCTGCTCGGGGTTATAAGAAAGTGCATCGCCAATGCCGCCATCTATTCGGTAGCCAAGACCTGCAGAATATAAGCGGTGGTCTTTCATATACACAGAGTACACAGCCATAAGGCTGAGAAAATTGGTAGAGAAATCTCCTTTTTTATAATCGTTTCTTTTTACGGGTGTAAGGCGGTAGTACACACCCGGTGCCTGCCCGTTTGAGTAATGCATGGCATGAAACAAGAGGTGCAATACTTTAAAGGTTTCGGTTTTATTAACCCAGCTGGTATCTTCAGCATAGTAGGTGCTTTTTTGGCGGATATTGGCTCTGTTTGTATAGTTATCCCATAGCGCATAACTAACATCGAGCCCTACGCGTTGTGTAATGGGTACGATGGGCAGAGAAGAATCGAGTGTCATCCTGAATGCGGGTGCATAGCGGAAGGCAACACGGGCACGCTGATAAAAATCGCTGCTTTGGTTACGCCCCTGTAGCAGGGTAAAGCTCTGGTCTATATTGGCTTCCAGCAGATAGCCTTTTTTGCCTTCGCCTTCTAACAAGGGGTAGGGGCGGTTCCAGCCTTTAAAAGAAGGAAGCACGCCAACAAAAGAAACGGGCTGCAGGCCTTTTAATATTTCGTACATACCTGTATAAACAGAGCCATCGTTATTTTCTTCAAAAGCTTTGATATGAGGCCGGGTGGTGTCGGTTACCGTTGCTGCAGAACTTTTGCTATTGGCATATAAAGTACTTAGGCCAATCAATAAACCGAAAATGGCTACCAATAATTTTTGCATGGTAATTGCTTTGGGGTTTACTTTTTTAAAAATATTTTATAATTAGTCTTCTGTTTTAGGTAGTAGCTCATGTTCGTTAAGTGCTTTTTTAATTGTGTTTATAGCTACGGAGGAAAGCATTTTATTAAGTATTAACCTGGCACCTGCCCATAAAAAAAATCTTGTGACTACATTTATTTTTGCAGCGTTCAAAATCATTGCCTGCACCCTGTTTTTCATTAAAGGGCGAAATCTTTCCACAGCCTCATCCTGCTGCGAGGGCCAGTCGTTACCCGAAGAAAAAATGGGCATGGGCATAGTGTCACTTTCTTTTGTAAACAGCGGGATGATAGGATATGATACAGAACCATCTGCTTCAACAGAAGCAAATTGAGAAAGATCAACATTACTGTATCCGTTTTTGAATATTGTATTTGCGTTAAGTGCCGAAGCCGGTACTGTAAAATACTTGCGCAAAAATTTTTCGCAGTTGGCTCTTCCTAGAAAATAATCATGTACCCTGAATTCTTTATTGATAAAACCACTAAAGCCATCAAATGCACCGCAGGCAATGGCTTTTTCTCCCTGAACCAATTCTGGTGTGCCATCAAGTTTGGGCCGGGTGCGCGTTGGGGAGATCAGGTACTGGCCTGCGTTAGTAATGTCGAAAGCTTTAACCAGGTTTTCTTTTTTAGCACGCATCTGACTAATCACCGCAGAAAGTGTTTTGCCAACGGTAGAAAAGAGGTTCAGGTTAATTTTAAAACTATCTGATTTTTCGCTGGGGAATGGATCAATCATTAAAACGGTACTCTTGAATCTGTTGAAGCTTTCATACTCATCTTTTGAAGACTGCCAGGTTACCATATCTAAAACATCCCTTACTTTTTCAAAAGGTTCATTATTGATGGTGCCGCCGTCAATATTCTGCGTTTTATAGTTTTCTCCGGCAACAGGGTTCCTGTATGTAATATCAGTTAACCACGGTATATTATTTACATAAACAGATTCTCTGGTAAGTACACGCGATTGCAGGCCAACGGGAAACGCGCCGGTTGCCATAGCAGAATCTTTTGCGGTTTGTACATTGCGCCCGGTTTTAAAATTAAGCGGCATCCATCCGGTAGAAGGGTCCTCATCTTTTGCATCCACATTTAATTGAAAGCAGGCGTAATCGTTATGAATAGCCATATAGTATTTATTGCTTTTAATATTGGCTTTAAACGTTACATCATAAGAGAATCCTTCCAGATTGGTTAGTGTAGTAAATATTTTTAGGTTTTTTGCAAAGTATGGCGGCAGTTCTTTCCAGTTTTCGGTATCTGCCCCCACAACTCTGTCGGCTACTTTTTTAATAAAGTCTGAATTTAATAATGAGCCGATTGATTTTTCTCTCTCAATATCTGTGGTGCTCAACATCAGCGGAAACATATCTTTATCAATCAGATCAACCCAGCTGTGGTAAAATTTATTCTGGGGTTGTTCTTTCATAATATCATCCGCAAGGCTTTCAATCTTAACCGGCTTAATTTCATTGTTTAATGCAGAGGCGGTAATGATGCCCGTCATGCCCCCTGCAGAAGCCCCGCCAATTACGGGTATTACTACATTATGGGTTGGGGTGCCGGGGATATTGGCATCTTTGCGTTTTTGCCATTCTTCCAATGCCTCTATTAAGTAATCCATTACTCCAGCAGTATAAGCGCCGGCAGATACAGCGCCCGCCATGCATAGACCTACATAAAAAGTGTCGGGCTTAGGGGTTGTGTTTTCGGTTAACATTATATTGGTTGGTTGGTTTGCTTTATGCTGCTAATACTTCATTCAGCTCTGCAATAATCTCTTCTGTTTTCTCTCCAAACAATTGCCACATTTTTCCCAGTCCGCCATTCTTATTAAAAGGATCCAGTTCAAAATCGTCTTTATCTACATGAAAAGAATTGGCTACATAATCTTTAATCATCCGCAACCATAGCATTTGTTCTTCGGTAAACTTGGTGGTGGTTCCGGCCTGTTTTTTAAATACCCATGTCTTAAAATTCTGGTCAACTGTTTTATCGTAGCTAACCAACGTATTATCAATCCCACTTACTTTTCTTAATAAACTTACCAATGCGGTTAACTCGTTTTTTGCTGAGCCATTTGCCTGGCCCATCTGTTCATACGCCCGCCATACGGCAATAGGTGCCAGCATGGGTTTATCGGTTTTTATTTTTTCATACAGATCTTTAATCATGCTGTAAGTAAGCTCTCGGCGGCGGTAAGGCTGAGCATAAAATATTTGCAGAGCGGTTATTTCGTCTTTATGTGTTTCAATCCAGTCTGTGAAATCCTGTATGGTATTGGTAGCTGCAGCTTCCTGGTCTTTTACCCAGCCAATATTGGTAATGGTATCGAGGTTAACCGTATCTATTATCTGGTCGTACTTCTTGCGTATATTAACAATATAATCGCGCAGTTCTGGATTGTGAAAAACGTTTACGGCTTGCTCTATGAGTTGTGAGTGGTGAGTGGTGAGTAGTGAGTTGATTTGGGCAGGAGAAACATCAGGGTTCTCAGTTTTCACTTTTGACGCTAAACTATTCACTGTATCAGGGTCGTATGCATTCAATAATTCTCTTACCACATAACTAATGCTATGCCCGTTTGCCTGTTCTGCAAAACTGGCTTTCTCTTTTTCGTTAATCTGTTTGTCTAAGCGAATTAATCGGTTGGCGAGTGTGCTTAATATATCTTCCTGTGTATTTCCTACTGCAACATTTTGTAAGAGGTCTTTCAGACTCATGCCTGGTTTTTTCTCTAAGGGTCGGCTATCGGTTTTTTGAGAGCTTTCAACACCAATGGCATCAATAATCACAAAATGGTCTTTCGTAAATTTTGCAGCAGGCGTGCCCGTTGCGCGCAATTGCTCCAGTGAGCAGGTGCGGGTGCCACGACCCTTCATCTGTTCGTAATAACTTCTGCTTTTTACATCGCGCATGAACACCAACACTTCAAGCGGGCGTATATCTGTGCCCGTGGCAATCATATCAACGGTTACAGCAATTCTTGGATAGTAATCGTTTCTAAACTGGCTTAATACACTCTTGGGGTCTTCTTCACTTTTGTAGGTTATCTTCTTGCAGAACTTATTTTCTTCGGCAAACTCTTCCCGCACTATTTCAATAATATCTTCTGCATGAGAATCTGTTTTGGCGAAAATGAGTGTTTTGGGAACCTCAAATTTCCCATCCTTATCAACCCTGTCAGGGAAAATAATCGGTAGGTTATCACGCATGGCACGAACAATCATACGGATGGTGCTTGGGTTAACCACATCTTTATCCAATTGTTTACCGCTGTATTCAATGTCTTCGTCAACGGATTCCCAGAACTTACGGCGGGTAAGGCGTTCGCGTTTGTCTACCTGTTCACCCATGGCAATCCGGCTGCCATCTTTTGTGATCTGGGTTTCTATTGTAAATACATTGTAGGGTACAAGTACACCATCAATCACAGCTTTTTCATAACCATAATCACTAACCAGGTTCTGGTTAAAATAACCAAAGGTTCTGTTATCCGGTGTTGCGGTTAACCCGATTTGAAATACATCAAAATAATCAAGTACCTGCTTCCATAAATTGTAAATGCTGCGGTGGCATTCGTCTATTACGATAAAATCGAAAAACTCTATCGGTACCCTTTCTGTGTAGATAACGGGTGTGGCTTCTTTTTGTTGGTACTCATTAGGGTTCAATTCTTCGGCTGTTTCGTCCAGTTCTGTTCCTTTTAATATTGAATACATCCGTTGAATGGTAGAAATATACACCTGGTTATCGGCAGGTATAAAACTGCTTTTCAATCTGGTTACGCCGTAGAGTTCGGTAAACTTTCGGTTATCATCGTTGGGCACATAGGCCATGAATTCCTGTTCGGCCTGCTCACCCAGGTTCTTGGTATCTACCAAAAACAGCACGCGTTTGGCTTTGGCGTATTTGAGTAATCGATAAATAAACGTAATGGCAGTAAAGGTTTTGCCCGAACCCGTTGCCATTTGTATTAATGCCTTTGGCTTATTGTCTTTAAAAGATTTTTCGAGGTTATTGATGGCGATTATCTGGCAATCTCGTAAACCAGTTTCAGGTAAAACCGGTATAGTTAATAACCCCGCACGTAATGATTGATCTTGTTTTAACCATTCACGAAAAGTTTCCGGTCTGTGAAAACTAAATACCGGTCTTGATCTGGGTTTGGGATCCCTATAATCAGTAAAACGGGTTAACTCGCCTGTACTTTCGTAAACAAAAGGCAGTTTTTCGTTATTGAGGAATTTAAGTTTGGCAGAAGCATAGCCTTCGGACTGTTCTTCGTGCATGGTTAGGTGAACGCCTTCTTCTGCGCGTTTGGCTTCAATAATCCCTACCGGTTTTTTTTCTACAAATAGTACATAATCAGCCGGGCCAATATCGGTTTGGTATTCCCGAATGGCAATGCCTGGACCGGCATTCATATTTACGGCATTTTTGTTTTGAACATCCCATCCCGAGGCATAAAGCATCAGATCGATCTGGTCACGAGCGAGCTGTTCTGGATTTTGATTCATAGAGACAGATTCGTAGTCGGGGGGACTGAATCAAATATAATGGAAAAGAAGTATATTTTCAACAGTTTATAACTACCTCATCAGCTCTTTAGTATTGCAATACTTATTTTCTCTTACCAGAAAATAACATTAATAACGAAAGGCCTGCTCCAAATGCTGTTTTTATATCACTCTGGGTCTTCTTTTTTCGTCCTTTAGTCTTAGTTAAAAAGACCTCAAAGGTTGCCTACTAAAAGGATACAAGTAAATATTTTATTATACTTCTTTTTTAATATTTTCTATTCAAGGTACCCTGTCAACCTTATTTGGAGGTAAAAAAAATGACATATTTATAGGTAAATTCCAATTTTGTAAAAGAACAGAACCAAAAGATTTAAAAGAACCTGAACTTCTCTTAGACCTGGCTTTTTTAATTTCTAAAACTATATCACATCAACTTTTTATGGCAATATCTAACTTGTTTATTTACACTGTGAAAACTCTTAATTTTTTTTCATTCTCTCTAATTCTCGCAATTTTTTGTCCACCATATTTGCGATAGACCGGAAACCAGCATTTCTAAATGTTTCGGATAAATTGGTAAGGGTTACAATGAGTTGATTTAGCTCACCAATGTTTTGAAATGAGTATAACCCATCTCTGCGGGTGTCTTTGAGTTGTTCCATTATAGAATCTTTGCTTTTACCAGTAACTGCCTGTAACATAGTCGCTATACTTTCAAATTTGTTGGGTTTTGTGTAGTCGATTTTGTCAATAGCATTATTTTCTGAAAGCAGATCAAAAAGAATAAGCAATTGTTTTTTTGAAAAAATACCTTTTTCTTTCCCTCTAATTCCATTACCAGAGGTTTGAACTGTATTGTATTCATTAAAATAATGTGAGCTGTTTTCGTTGTGATGATAACTGTAAGTATTATTTTGTTGAATAAGTGTTAGTTTTTTATTCGGTTTGTCTATAAAATCAGGCAAGACAATTTGTTCAACTGCTATTCCCAACGCTTCGGAAAAATCCTTGTCAGCGTTCTCTAAGAATGCCAGTAAGATCATCGGTTGATCATTAACCAAAACACGGTTTATCCCTTCAATTTGAAAGGGAGAATATCTTTCCCCGAATGAAAAAGTATAATATACAACTGACATGACTGAGGAAAGCATGTACTTGAACCTATGCGAAGCCCGGTAACTGATTAAATAGGCTAATGGTAAACTAACCTGCTTGTTGGATTGATTGTTTTCAGCTTTAAATACCTGATATAAACGATAATGGCCCAGGAGGCGCTGGGGAATGTCCTGGTTATACCAACCAGACCATTCTAAAAAGCGACACTCCAGATGCCCGGTTAGGCTATTAAGCCTGTCTTTCCATTTGTAATTTCTTTCCAGTGAATGTACCGGGTGTAACGCACTTAAATTCATATCTCACATTTTCTTTCATAAATTTACAAAGGACATGTGAAATGACGTAAAGACAGAGTGTTAAAATGTTTGAGATAGAGTAAAAAATAGAGTAAAAAACAAAAACCCGCGTCCAGCGCGGGTTTCAGAGCAAATAAAGCGGACCGGACGGGACTCGAACCCGCGACCTCCGCCGTGACAGGGCGGCATTCTAACCAACTGAACTACCGATCCGTTCGTTAAAAACAAGTAAATAACCCGTTTTTTCGGACGGCAAAGATAGGGGTAAACCACTTTCAAACAAATCTTTTCAAAAAAAAACTGCAAGCCTTATTTTTACAGACTTAATCAGATGTATGCCCCAATACCCCAATAGACAATTCCTTGATTTTGAGAAGCCTATTAAGGAAGTATATGAACAGATAGAAGACACCAAAAAGCTGGCAGAGAAGAATCCCAAGATCGATTATACATCTACCCTTCAGCAGTTGGAAGCTTCTATTATTGATAAACGCAGGGAGATCACAGAACACCTTACGCCATGGCAAAGGGTGCAGCTTAGTCGCCACCCAGACAGGCCCTATACCCTCAAGTATATTGAGAATATGTGTACCAATTTTGTGGAATTGCACGGCGACAGGAATTTTAAGGATGATAAAGCCATGGTGGGTGGTTTTGCCCAGTTGGATGGTAAAACGATAATGGTGATCGGGCAACAAAAAGGTATCAATACCAAAGCCCGGCAATTGCGCAATTTTGGTATGGCTAATCCTGAAGGCTATAGAAAGGCCTTACGGTTGATGAAGCTGGCAGAAAAGTTCAACAAGCCCATTGTCTGCCTGATCGATACACCGGGAGCCTACCCTGGTCTGGAAGCGGAAGAGCGAGGACAGGGAGAAGCGATTGCCCGTAACATTTATGAAATGATCCGTCTTAAAGTACCCGTAATTATCGTAATCATTGGCGAAGGTGCAAGTGGTGGTGCTTTAGGTATTGGCGTTGGGGATAAAGTGTTGATGATGGAGAACACCTGGTACACCGTAATTTCTCCCGAAAGCTGCAGTTCTATTCTGTGGCGCAGTTGGGATAAAAAAGAAACGGCAGCAGAACAACTTCGTTTGACTGCCAAGGATATGAAAGGTTTTGGACTGGTGGATGAAATTGTGGAAGAGCCCATAGGTGGTGCCCATTGGGATTATGCAGATGCTGCCCATATCCTGAAAGTACAGATCCAGAAAGCTTTAACAGAAATACAAGCCAAAGGCGTAGAACAAAGAATAAACGACCGCATAGAAAAATATGGAAAGATGGGATTCTGGGAAGAATACACAGAAGAGCCAAAAATCGGTAGTTAAAAATATTAGGAATTTGCTTTGGACTTGCACATAAATAATCTGTAAATCCATAATCCGCAAATCCGTTAATTAAAACAAGAGTAACTTAAACAATGTCTTTACGCAAAACACTTCAGGGAACGGGGGTAGCGCTGATCACTCCGTTTACCGCTGATAACAGGGTAGATTTTTCTGCATTAGGTAATGTAATCGATGCCATGATCAAGGGTGGTGTTGAATACCTGGTCACACTCGGAACAACAGGCGAAACACCTACACTGGATAAACAGGAGAAGCTGGACATTGTAAACTATACTTTCGAAAAAGTAGCCGATCGTGTACCGGTGATTGTGGGTATTGGCGGAAACCATACAGCTGAATTGGTGAATGACCTGCACAAATTTCCATTGGATAAAGCGATCGCAGTGTTAAGTGCTTCTCCTAATTATAATAAACCTTCACAGGAAGGTATCATAGCGCATTATAAAGTGTTGGCAAAAGAATCGCCCAAACCAATCATCCTGTATAATGTTCCCGGACGTACCGGAAGAAATATGTCTGCTGCTACCACATTACAACTTGCGCATGAAGTACCCAATATTGCGGGTATGAAGGAAGCAGGTGGCGATATGGGGCAATGTATGGAGATCCTGCGCGACAGGCCGGAAGGATTCTTACTGGTAAGTGGGGATGATGCACTTGCCCTGCCACAACTGGCTTGTGGTATGGACGGTGTGATTAGCGTAGCCGCCAATGCATTTCCTGCTGCATTTTCTGAGATGGTCAGATTGTGTTTGAAGAATGATTTCCCTGCTGCAAAAAAGATCAATGATACTTTATTGGATGCGTATGACCTGATGTTTATAGAAAACAACCCGGCTGGTGTAAAAGCCTTTATGTATGAACAAGGGTTGATACAGAATACCGTTCGCTTGCCGGTGGTTCCGTTAAGTGCGGGCTTGCATTCAAAAGTTAAAGCATATCTGAAGAAATAATTTTTCCCCATATAAAAACGCTAAGGCGCAAAGAGTTAGAGATAACCTTTTGCGCCTTTCTTTTTCTTTGTGTCTTTGCGTAAAAAAGCATGTTTGATAAACCGAAAGTTTTGCTATTTTACTGTAAACTAGCTAACTGTATGCACCAAGCCCTGATTGCTTCAAAAAAGCGGATCGATTCTATTGATATGCTCCGCGGCATTATCATGATCATCATGGCACTGGATCATGTTCGCGATTTCTTTCATATCACTGCGTCTACCGCCGATCCAACCGATCCTGCAACCACAACTCCTTTTTTATTCTTTACCAGATGGATCACACATTACTGTGCACCGGTATTTGTGTTCCTGGCCGGTACTTCTGTTTTTCTGGCCAGCCGTAAGAAAACCAAAAAGGAAATGTCTGTGTTCCTGATGAAACGTGGTATATGGCTGGTGGTTTTGGAAATAGTCGTATTCAATCTTATCTTCTCTTTCGACCCAATGTATCACGCGGTTTTTTTACAGGTATTATGGGTAACCGGTATTTCAATGGTATTGCTGGCAGGATTTATTTATCTGCCGCTGCGTATTTTATGTATCATAGGGATAGTATTGGTTGCCGGGCACAATATGCTTGACAGGTTTAATATAAATGCCATGAATGGGGCCCGGGTACCCGTTTGGTACGGCCTTCTGCACCAGCATTTTTTTATACAATACGCGACCGGAAGAGTGTTTGGCGGTTTTTATCCTTTATTGCCCTGGCCGGGGATCATGTTGTTAGGCTATTGCCTGGGTTCTTTTTTTACTACGGATTACGATGCAGCCAGGCGGCGCAAACAATTGGTACAGATAGGACTTACCGTTACAGTTGTTTTTTTTATTTTGAGATGGGCCAATGTATATGGGGATCTTGTACCGTGGTCTGAACAGGCCAATACAACACGGACCCTTATTTCATTCTTTAATGTAACGAAGTATCCGCCTTCATTACTCTATTGTTGTATGACGGTTGGTCCTGCATTGATCCTGTTGGCATGGTTGGAAAAAGTACAGGCAGGATGGGGGAATATTGTTGTAACGTATGGTCGTGTTCCGATGTTCTATTTTCTCACCCATTTTTTTGTGATCCATCTCTTGTGTACAATCGTATTTTTTGCAACCGGTCATACTATGACAGAAGCAGCTACCGGTATGATGTTATTCAGGCCCAATCATTTTGGATTCTCATTGCCTGTTGTATACGCTATATGGATTGCCGTTGTAGCCGGGATGTATCCACTTTGCAGAAAATACAGTATTTATAAAGCCACACATGATTATTGGTGGTTGAGTTATTTATGAGTAATATTATTTGTGACTTATCTGTATTTTTTACACATTGAAATATAGTTAGAACCATAAAGGGTACCCGGTAATATGTACCCATTGTTTTTCTATGATCTTATGTTTTTAAAAGAGCATTAAGGAGGGCGCGCATTATTTCGGTTGAATCATATCCCAAAGATTGCCGTATAAATCTTCAAAAACGGCAACGGTGCCGTAAGGCTCTTCAACGGGCATACGAACAAAACGTATACCCTCTGCAGTCATGGCATGGTAATCTCTCCAGAAATCATCCGTATGTAAGAAAAGAAAAACACGCCCACCTGTTTGGTTGCCTACGCGGCTTTGCTGTTCTTCATTGGCCGCTTTCGCTAATAAAATACAACAACCATCAGAACCTTTTGGTCGGATGACTACCCAGCGTTTTGTATTGCTGAGTGTAGTATCTTCTATGAGATCGAAATGGAGTTTCTTTGTATAGAAGGCGATGGCTTCGTCATAATCATTCACAACAATAGCAAATTGTGCAATAGATTGTTTCATCAGAGAAAAATTATTTTAGTAATCCTTTGATCTCATTCAGCTTCATCAAAGCTTCCACTGGTGTAAGCCGGTTGATATCCATATCGGTAAGCATTTTACGGATATCCTCAAAAGTTTGTGAGTGGGCATCAAAAATGGAGAGTTGCATTTGTGGAACAGTGAGTTTTTTGATGCTGGCTGCCGTTGGTGTACTTGCTGCGGCCCGAATGCTTTTGCTTTCATGATCTGCGCCGCCGTTCAGTTCGCTTTCAGCGCCATGACTGGTTTGAGCGCCCCGGCCGGATTCTTCCAGCTGCTTTAATATTTCATTGGCCCTGTCGATCAGGGAAGGCGGCATTCCAGCCATCCTGGCCACATGTATACCAAAGCTATGCGTACTTCCACCCGGTGCCAGTTTGCGCAGGAAAATGATTTTATTACCCACTTCTTTATTGGTTACATGAAAGTTTTGCACACGGGATAATTTCGTTTCCAGTTCATTCAATTCATGGTAGTGTGTGGCAAATAGTGTTTTCGGGGCAGCATTCGAAGCGTGTAAATATTCCACCATACTCCAGGCAATAGAAATGCCATCATACGTTGAAGTACCTCGGCCAATTTCATCTAATAAGATCAGGCTGCGTTGAGAAATATTGTTGATGATACTGGCGGTTTCATTCATCTCTACCATAAAAGTAGATTCGCCGCCGCTCAGGTTATCGCTGGCACCCACACGGGTAAAAATTTTATCTGTCAATGGAACCCTTGCTGCACCGGCCGGAACAAAACTTCCCATATGTGCCATTAAGGTAATGAGTGCCGTTTGCCTGAGTATGGCACTCTTACCGCTCATGTTGGGTCCTGTTAAAATAATAATCTGTTGATCGGCAGGGCTGAGGGTAATATCATTTGAAATATAAGATTCACCCGCAGGTAAATTTCTTTCAATCACCGGGTGACGGCTTTCTTTCAGTTCCAGTTCAAAACCTTCATGCAGTTCCGGTTTTTTGTAATGAAACTGAATAGCATTTTCTGCAAAGCAGATCAAACAGTCTAATATGGCCAGTATGTTTGCATTTACCTGGATAGGGGCGATATAATCCTGCAATGCCAATAACAAAGTATCATACAGCCCCATTTCAATTGCCAGTATTTTATCTTCCGCACCAGTTATTTTTTCTTCGTATTCTTTTAACTCAGGTGTGATATATCTTTCTGCATTCACCAGTGTTTGTTTGCGGATCCAATCGGCAGGTACTTTATTTTTATGTGAATGTGTTACTTCCAGATAATAGCCGAATACATTATTGAAACTGATTTTCAAAGAAGAGATCCCCGTTTTTTCTGCTTCGCGTTGTTGTATGCCAACCAGGTATTCTTTTCCGCCGGTGGCGATATTTCTTAATTGATCCAATTCAGCATGCACACCTTCTTTGATCACAGCGCCTTTGCTGGCTGCAACGGGTGGCGCATCGCTGATTTCGGTAAGGATTTTCTCTACAATCAGATGGCAGCCATTAAATGTATCAGCCAATCGCTGAATATAGGGATTGGTTGCAGATTTGCAGGCTTTCTGAATGATGTCAATTTGTTGTAATCCTTTTGCCAGCTGCATCACTTCGCGCGGGTTGATTTTTTTCATCGGTATCTTGCTCACCAGTCTCTCCATATCACCACAAAGTTTAATGGCATGGGCAAACTGTTTGCGTAAATCCGTTTCTTTTATAAAGAAGGTTACAGCGTCTAAACGTTCGTTGATCTTTGTCATGTTTCGCAAAGGGAAAAGCATCCAGCGTTTCAACAAACGTGCTCCCATCGGACCAACTGTATTGTCAGTTACTTTTAATAAACTCTGGCCGTTATCAATACCTGTATTCAGTAATTCTAAATTGCGTATTGTAAACCTGTCCATCCACAAAAAATCTTCTCTTTCCATCCGTTGTATAGAAGTAATGTGTTGGAGGTTGGGATGTTCCGTTTCCTTCAGGTAATACAAAATAGCGCCGGCAGCAACAATACCCTGGTGCATACCTTCAATACCATATCCTTTGAGTGAATGGGTTTGAAAATGTTTTAATAAACTTTCCGTAGCAAAAGCTTCATCAAAAATCCAGCTCTCCATGGTATACGTGTAGAACTTGATACCAAACACTTCTTTAAAATGTTTTTGGTAACTGCGCTGGAAGATAACTTCTGCCGGTTTTAAACTCTGTAAAAGTTTGTCAATATATTCTTCATTACCCTCGGCCAGAAAAAATTCTCCGGTAGAAATATCCAGAAAAGCAATACCGGTTTCTGTGTCTGTAAAATGAACGGCTGCTAAAAAATTATTACTGTTATGTTCCAGTAATTTATCATTGGTTGCAACACCCGGCGTAACCATTTCGGTAACGCCTCTCTTTACAATTCCTTTTACCGTTTTAGGATCTTCTAACTGATCGCAGATGGCAACGCGATAACCGGCTTTTACCAGTTTGTGCAAATAAGTATCCAATGCGTGATAAGGAAAACCGGCCAGTTCGCTGGAGGATGCCGCGCCGTTATTTCTTTTGGTCAGCGTAATACCTAAAACTTTGGAAGCATGAATCGCATCTTCCCCAAAAGTTTCATAAAAATCGCCTACTCTAAACAACAAAATCGCATCAGGGTATTTCTGTTTAATGGCCCTGTGCTGCTGCATTAAAGGTGTATCTGCATTCGATTTAGACATGAACAACAAATATAATCATGCCCTTGTTGTGAGTAGAGAATATTAATAGAGATGTGGAAAGAAAGTTAAGAGTCTGATATATAAGATTACTCCCAACTTTTAACTCCGCA
This sequence comes from uncultured Sediminibacterium sp., assembly GCA_964519475.1. Lineage (GTDB taxonomy): Bacteria > Bacteroidota > Bacteroidia > Chitinophagales > Chitinophagaceae > Sediminibacterium. The sequence goes on along the minus strand of CAZFKE010000015.1, from coordinate 56,605 downwards.
CTACAATCCCCCTCCCGCAGGCCTTGGTTTAGGCAATTCTTTGCGCGGCAATTTGGCATCGCGCTGGGCGGCATCATACACAAATGCAGCAACGATGGTGGCAATCTGTTTCAGATCCTCTTCTAATAAATGATCGTATTGGTCCATATTACTGTGGTGATTTCTGGTATCGTATTCAATCGGGTCCTGGATAAACTGGAAACCTGGTAAACCTACGCCGTCAAAACTCTGGTGATCGGTGCCGCCGGTATTGCTAATGGTTACCGTAGAAGCACCCAGGTCTTTGAAAGGAGCCAACCATTCGGTAAATATTTCCCGACAGGCTTCATTTCCCTGCAGATAAATACCCCGTATTTTTCCGGTACCGTTATCAATATTGAAATAAGATGAAAATTTCTCATGGGCAGGTTGCAAAATCATGCTAACAGGATCTGCCAAGGTATTCTTTACATATGCCCTCGATCCTAATAAACCCTGCTCCTCGCCACTCCATAAACCAATCCGGATAGTTCTTTTATTTTGAACACCCAGTGTTTTTAAGATACGGATTACTTCAAGCATTACAGAAGAACCGGATGCATTATCGGTAGCACCAGTAGCTGTTTGCCATGAATCGAGATGGGCGCCAATCATGACCACTTCCTCTTTTAGTGTTGGATCGGTTCCGGGAATTTCTGCAATGACATTGTAACCATTCAGATCCCTGGTCTGGAATTTGGTCTTTACCTCCATATCCATTTTTACAGGTATACCCGCTTTGGCTAACCGAAGAATGGTATTAAAATCTTCTATGCCCAAAACCATATCCAGTAAATTCTCAGGATCCGTTGCTTTGTAGGTACCGCCACCCTGGGCAAAAATAGTCCCGTCATGACTACGCGCCGTGCCGCTGCTGAAGATGGCTAAAGCGCCTTCTGTTTTGGCCATTTCTTTTAGAATAACTATCAGCGGCCTTGCGCCACCTGCAGCGGCGCGACCGCCAACAGGAAATTGTGTTGGGGCCTGCAGTTTGGCAGCTGCCATCGCTGCCAGATTTGAATCGGAGAAACGGGTGGCATCGGCTTTAAAACTGGGTTGGTAAGTAAGTAATTGATCCAGTACAACCACTTTACCTTTTAACTGGCCACGATAAGCTTCCAGAGCGGCAGAATCTTTTGCGGAGATGACAATAATATCAGCCTTTTTCAATCCATTGGTTCCCCCGGTCCATGCTTTTGGATAAGCAGAAAGTGATTTATAATATGGAGCGGTAATGGCTACATAACATTTTTCCAGTTCCCATCCTTTACCAAACTCGCCCCAGGGAATAAGGGCTGCATTGGTAAGTCCCCAACCGGCAAGCGTTTCTCTGGCATAATTGGCAGCACGCATAAAGCCGGGAGAAGCTGTAAGGCGATTGCCGCTTTTATCGGTAAGATTAAATGCAATATCCATGACCTTGGAGTTCTCCAGGCCTTCTTTCCGGATTTTTTGCATCATGGCCAGGTCTATATTTTCAGATTGCGAATAGCTGTGAACAGGGATGGCTAATGCCAGCAGTACCGCTAAACGGATGTTCTTCCTCATGTTTCAAATTGTCGTTTGGTTAAGGAGTAAACAAAATACTGATTTTGAGAAAATATACCTTATCGTTTATTTGAGTGGATGGATTTACCTTTGTGCCATGCGAAAACTGAGCATGGATGAGTTGGGGCGGATGTCTGTTGATGAATTCAGGCAGGCAGAAAAGAACCCCATCCTCATTGTTTTGGACAATATCCGCAGCATGCACAATGTAGGCAGCGTATTCAGAACCGCCGATGCCTTCCTGGCAGAAGGGATTTGTTTATGCGGCTACACACCACAGCCTCCTCATCGGGATATACATAAAACCGCATTGGGGGCAACTGAAACGGTAGATTGGCTGTATTTTCCCACAACCCTGGAGGCGGTTACTAATTTAAAAGAACGCGGCTACCGCTTATTTGCCATTGAACAGACCGAAGGAAGTATTTCATTAGAAGATTTTTTATATCCCGGAGAAAAAATAGCCCTTGTATTTGGCAATGAAGTAGAGGGGGTAGCCAGTGAGGTTTTACAATTATGCGATGGATGTATTGAGATCCCGCAATTGGGTATGAAACATTCACTGAATATTTCTGTGGCAGCGGGAATTGTTTTGTGGGAGATGGTGAGAGGTAAAATAAATGAGAAGTCAAAAATTAAACATATTTCAGGATGATGGTTAAAAAATATTTAAGCCTGGTTAAGTTTTCGCATACCATCTTCGCATTGCCTTTTGCGATGATTGGTTTTTTTCTTGCCATAGCAAGTATGCGGGCACCGGTACGCTATTATGATGGTTTCTCAAATCCTGTGTATGCTTATTCGTTTTCTGATTATGTCATAAAGTTTATATGGGTGATTGTTTGCATGGTTACTGCGCGTAGTGCTGCCATGGCTTTTAACCGTTACCTGGATAGGAACTTTGATGCAAAGAATCCACGCACAGCGATCCGCGAAATTCCTGCCGGTTTGATTTCTGCCAACAGCGCTTTACGTTTTGTGATCCTGAATTGTATACTGTTTGTGGCAGCTACTTATTTCATCAATGCCATTTGCTTTTATCTTTCGCCTGTAGCATTATTTGTAATATTGTTTTATAGTTATACAAAACGGTTTACAGCATTGTGTCATTTGGTGTTAGGATTGGGTTTATCACTTGCGCCCATCGGCGCCTATCTTGCCGTAACGGGAAGGTTTGATATTCTGCCTGTGCTGTTCTCTTTTGCTGTGATCTTCTGGGTAAGCGGGTTTGATATCATTTATGCATTACAGGATGTGGCGTTCGATCAATCACAAAACCTATATTCCATTCCATCTGTACTGGGCAAATCAAAAGCATTGTTTGTTTCAGCATTATTGCATGTATTAAGTGCAGGCTGTGTAATGGCTGCCGGTGTTTATGGAAGTTTTCACTGGCTATATTGGTTGGGAATTGCCGTATTCGTAGGTATGCTCATTTATCAGCATTCCATCGTAAAGCCCCATGATCTGAGTAAAGTCAATATCGCTTTCATGACAGCCAACGGAATTGCCAGTGTGGTATTTGGTATCTTCGTGATAGCCGATTTATTTATCGGCCGTTAATTCTTAATACCTAATTCTTAATTATCTAATGCCCCGTATACTCTGCATCGATTATGGTGGAAAACGAACCGGCCTCGCCGTTACCGATCCTTTACAGATTATTGCTACGGCATTAACCACAGTAGAAACCAAAGAACTGATCCCTTATCTCAAAAAATATTTTGCACAGGAGCAAGTTGAATTGATCTTAATAGGAGAGCCCCTTAACCTCGATGATACAGCAACCCATGCCACCCCATTGGTAAAAGCAGCCATCGTTACATTAACCAAACAATTTCCCCATATTCCCATTAAAACGGTTGATGAACGCTATACTTCTAAAATGGCTTCCAGGGCTATGATTGAGATGGGAATGAAGAAAAAAGACAGGCGGGTAAAAGCGAATACCGATCAGATTGCCGCTACAATTATGCTCCAGGAGTATCTTCAGTCCATCAGCTAACGGTTTGCCGGTTGCCCTTTTTACGGTATTTTTGCCCCCATTCATTCATTTCATCAATCATGTAAAATAGATGGTATTTCCAATTGTGGCCTATGGGGCAGCGGTATTAAGAAAAATGAGTAAGGATATCAAACCTGATTATCCCGGTCTGAAAACACTGATTGAAGATATGTGGGAAACCATGTATGCCAGCAGTGGTGTAGGATTGGCTGCACCGCAGATCAATAAAGATATCCGCCTGTTTGTGATGGACAGTGCCCAGATATTTGAGAACCTTGAAGACGATGAAAAAAATGTGTACCCTGATGCACCGGGTATCAAAAAAGTATTCATCAATGCTCATGTTATTTCTTTCGAAGGGGAGGAATGGGCTTACAATGAAGGATGTTTAAGTATCCCCAAGATCCGTGAAGATGTTTTTCGCCCGGAGACCGTTACACTAAAGTATATGGATGAAAATTTCAAGGAACATACCGATACTTTCAATGGGATCACCGCCCGTGTGATCCAGCATGAATATGACCATATTGACGGAAAACTCTTTATTGATTACCTCAAACCCTTACGAAAAAAACTACTGCAGGGGAAACTGAATGATATCAGCAAGGGCAAAGTGAAAATGGATTATAAAATGATATTCCCGAAATAATGCGTAACCGTCTTCTGATCCTTTGCCTGGTTTCTGTACGCTGCTTTTCGCAGGATACCACGGTGATAATTGATGAACACCGCTTTACCTTATCTGAAGTAGTGGTGCGTAATAATTTTGATTATAAGGCATTGCTTTCGCAGATCAAAGAAGATACTACTTTTTATAAAGCCTTTCGCAATCTCCGTATTCTCGGGTTTAGTTCCTATAACGATATTAAAATGTTGGATAAGAAAGGAGCCGTAAAAGCATCCCTTTTCAGCAAAACACGCCAGAACCACATCGATGGCTGCCGTACCATGGATGTATTGGAAGAAACGGTGACGGGTGATTTCTATGATGCAAAAAAAAATTATAACTATATGACCCCCGAACTGTATGCGGGGCTCTTTTTTACCAAAGGAAAAATTTGTGCTGAGAATAATATTGTAAAAGGCAGAAACCTCAGTACCAGTAATAAGTCGGGAATTGATAAACATAAAGAACAACTGAAGATGTTATTCTTTAATCCCGGTAAAAAAGTGCCGGGTATACCGCTGATTGGTGAAAAATTGGATCTGTACGACGAAAGTGCGCACAAATATTACGATTACAAACTGGATGTGGTAGAGTTTCATGGCGTACTCAGTTATGTATTTTCCATTACGCCCAAAGAGGAATATACCAAAAGTAACAGGGTGGTGGTAGACCAGATGATTACCTGGTTTGATTTGAAAACAATGGAAGTATTGGCCCGCAATTATTCGCTGAGCTATAAAGCCGGTGTGTATGATTTTGATGTGAGCATGGAAGTGGAGATGACGAAATTTAACGGTCTTTCAGTACCCAAGGTCCTGCGTTATAAAGGTGATTGGGATGTGATCTTCAAAAAACGTGAACGCGCCCAGTTTACTGCTACTTTATTTGATTTTAAAAATTAAGGGTTGCCGGAATGGCAACCCTTGTTCTGCATACCCCCCGGTATGTTTGTTCGATTCCGAACTTCTTCTATAAATTATTTAGATACGTGATCAAATCTTTCAAACCGATCTTATTTGGTACAATTGTGTAACTGGTAACAAAAGCAATACTGCTCACCTCCTTAACCCCAAGGTAATAATCACCGCCTATCTTAGATAAAGAGATCAGTTTTACAGAACTCCTTAAAGGAATATTTTTGGCAAAGAAAGAACGCGAAGCATAATCGGCTTTCAGGTTTACTACTGTTTTCTGGTTATTAAATACGGCAAATACAGCAGTATTCTTATTGGTATAGTTGGGTGAAAGGATGGCCGTTACTTTTGTTTTCGGAAGGGTGCTGTCTATATATCGTTCTGCAACTACCCATCTCAGGTTCTTCGAATTCAGTTCATAACCCATATAGGAAGGCACAAGGGGATTATTACTGGGCTTCGACCAGGTGCTTACATAAGTTGTATCAAAGTCGCGTATCCAGGAAAATGCAGTATCGATGCCTTTGAATGGTACGGGTAATCCTTCCTTACCATAAAATACCTGCATATTGGTCTTGGGTGTATCTACATCATTGAACTTGATCTTGAATGTGACATTACTCTGTAAGGAAAGCTCTTTATCGTCTTTAGTCACCCTGATAAAAAAGCCACCACCTGTTTCCAACAGACTTCCGTTTGCAGTAGTGGTAGGACGGAAAGTGCGGATAAAATCTCCTTTTCTTTTCAACGGTAATATTTCCACCCTTGCATTCCCGTCTGGCGAACCGGAACTACCCGGGCCAACACAGGATCCCGCCGCAAAAGAGATCTCAAGGCTATCGCCATATTTTAATGATTTGCCCGATTTTACTTCAAACGAATCAATCAGGGGAAGAGGCATCAGGTTATCAAACAGGTCGTGTACAGCATTTCCAGGATTCAGGCTTCTTGTCCACACAGTATCATTCAATGGATTCCCCGTGTAAAGGCTAAAGTTGTCGGAGACTTCTTTTTTGCATGCAGTCATCAACAGCAACCCCGAACAACCCATGATGAATAAAAATCGCTTCATATATATTCTGTGTGGTATCGCTTATAAGATACCTTCCCTTTATCAAATGTTGCCTGCTATTTTCGATTTAAGTTCAAACGTAAACCCACTGACAATCCACCCAAACTGAACTTCTGGTTATAAGCCGCTCCGGCATTGGTCATATTGGACAGGTTATACCTGAAATATGGCTCAAAGAAAATGTGCATATCATCTCCCATTTTCTTAATTACACTAACTCCGGCATACACACCCATACCTACATTGGTCTTGTACACCCCGTTTCCTGTTTTGTTAAGTGTTACCGTTGCCAGTGAACTATCCAGTATCACACCCTGGTACCAGGAAGATACATTGAACACAACACCCGCATTGATCCCGAATTTTAGATCCTCATCTCCAAACTGGTAACCAATTGTTACCGGGATATCAAAACTGCGGAAACGGTTATGAACTGTATTGTTCTTGAAGCCTATCTGTTGTACGGTACTGGTATCGTGAACAATTACTGTATCACCCGGTGCACGGATAATGGTACGTACGGTTACCACAGTGGTCGTTTTTACTTCATTCTCCGTGCGGTAAACATATTTCTGGTTGATCTGTGAATATTGCAATCCGGCTTTCAGCAGTATATTATCATTGATCGGTTTTACCAACCGTAAGCCCGCTGTGTAACTTACCTGCATACTTTCACTGCTGTCTTTGGTAAGCAGGTATTGCTGTGTGGCCCTATTGTTGGTTATCTTTTTGGAAACCATATCAGGTGATGCATACGCTTCCAGGAACCAGTCGGTATTATGATTTTTCTTATCTGCCGGACAGATGATCACATTGCGGAACTGGTTTGTATGATTGCTAGTTGATAATGTTTTACCTGAAAGATCAAACATACTGTAATCCCTTCCCGGCGCTGTAGGAACCGGTACACCTGTCAGTATATTGCTGTGGTAGGGTTCTGTAAAATCAAAATCATGGTCAGCCGCCATATCGTTTTTATCGATCGTTTGTTCGTTATGGTTATGGGATGTTGTATTCGCCTGTTGATTAAGCGTCAATCCATTCCTGATCCATTGCTTGTTTTCAGGTGTTAGTTTGAAAGATTGTTTTTTGGTATGCGATGCCACAGTGGCATTCGTTAAGTTAGCTGCATCATTTCCTTTGTTGCCGTTATGACTGGATGATTCGCTGTTCAGGCGTTTTTCTTCTTTCAGGTCTTTGTTTTCAGTATTACCTGATGGTAGTGTATTACCTGTATTTACATCGGCAGCATTGGTTTTGCCATTACTTGCAGTTGGTGCATCGGTATGGCTTTTATCATCTTTGCCATTTGTATGGGTTGTTATAGCTGGCAGGATTATTTCATTTTGCGTGTTCTTGCCATTCTGTACAAATAAATAACCTCCCAATGAACCGCCTAATAATAAGGCCAGTACCAATAAGGCGGCAGCAGGGTAGCGGAAAAGAATAAAACCTGGTTTGCGTTCATCCGCTTCTTCAGGCCTTACTTTCTCCCAAAGCCCTACAGGAACGGGGGCTGAATGATCATATAATTTTCCGGCAATAAAATCATCGAACTGCCCATCGGTTACTTTATCCCAAAGGCCGGCAGGAATGGGTGCAGTATGTTCAAATAATTTGTCGCCAATAAAATGATCAAACTGGCCATCGGCTATCTTATCCCAAAGGCCGGCTGGAACGGGGGCGGTGTTCTCAAATAGTTTGCCAGCAATAAACTCATCCAATTGACTATCGGTTATTTTATCCCAAAGCCCTTCGGGAACGGGGGCAGAAGCATCTTTTAATGTATCACTGAAGAATTGATCCAACTGTGTTTCCTTCACTTTATCCCATAAACCGGGAGGCACGGATGCCTGGTGGTCCCTGAGCTTGTCATTGAAGAAATCATCAAATTGGGTATCGGTCATTCTATACAGCAATTTTTTGCAGTTGTAATATTTGTTGTTGCAGCATCTTCCGCGCCTTTACTAATTGGCTGCGGCTGGTGCCCGCTTGTATGTTCAGCATTTCTGCTATTTCCTCATGGCTGTAGCCTTCTATCACGTTCAGGTTAAATACCAAACGGTATCCGTCCGGTAATTGATTGATGAGCTTCATCAGGTCTTCCTCTCCCAAATGATTATAAGCCTGTGCTTCAATCTTTGGCGCGTTCTGGCTATTGTCATCAATATCCTTAAAATGCAGTTTTTTCTTTTCCAGGTGCCGGATAGCCGTATTTACCACAATACGCCGGATCCATCCTTCAAATGCCCCTTCAAACTTGAATTGCCCGATGTATTGAAAAACTTTGATAAATGCATCCTGTATCATGTCTTCGGCCTCCATTGTATCATTTGCATAACGCAGGCATACGCTCATCATCTTACCGGCATACTTATCAAAAAGCATACGCTGGCAACGGGCATCCTGGCTGATGCAACCTCGTATAAGTTCATACTCGTCAGTCAACTGGGCTTGGTTTAGATAGTTTGGTAATCAATAGATACGGGTGCAAGTTAGTTCGTTGCCCCGTTTTCTATCTTTTTTAACAATTCAAAGTACAAAAAAATCCTGCAACGGTTAGTTACAGGACCTTTAAAATTAATCAGTTATGTATTTAAACGGTTAAGAACTGATCGTGAATATAATCTACCACGTTAACCAGGCTGCCGGTTTCGCGGAAAACAGCCAGCTGCCTGTCGGCGCCGGTACCCTGCTCAAAAATTTTTGTTATATAGTTAATGATATGCCGGCTACCCAGATCGTCAATCACATCATCCACGAAATCAAGTAGTTCGTAAATAAGAGAGCGGGTATTTACTTCGGTTTCCTTACCAAAATCGATCAGGGTACCGTCAATGCCATACCGGCTGGCCCTCCATTTGTTTTCATTGATGAGGGATCGCTGGTAAATCATGAAATTCAGGTTCTGCCCTCTCAGTTTATAAATCTTGGCACAAATGGCCTGGAAAAGGGCTGCAATGGCAATCGTTTCATTAATTGTCATCGGCACATCGCAGATCCGGAACTCTACGGTATTGAAGAAGGGATGCACCCGAAGATCCCACCAGATCTTCTTGGCATTGTCAATACAATTGGTCTTAATCAGCAGGTTTACATAATTCTCATATGCTTCAATATTCTCAAAATAATCGGGAATACCGGTTCTGGGAAACTTGTCAAACACTTTTGTGCGGAATGATTTATATCCGGTTTCCCTGCCTTCCCAGAAAGGCGAGTTGGTACTGAGTGCATATACATGAGGCAAGAAATAGCGGGCCGTATTGGCAATGTGGATGGCCATGCGTCTGTCTTCCATACCCACATGCACATGCAGGCCAAAAATGAGGTTACTGCGTGCTGCTTCCTGTAATTCATTTACGAGCTCATTATAACGTACATGATCAGTAATCAGCTGTGTTTCCCAATGACTGAAAGGGTGTGTGCCGGATGCGCCGATCCAAAAACCCAGATCCCCTGCTATCTGCGCTATATTGCCACGCAAAGAAGCGACATCATTAAATGCTTCTTCGATATTCGCACAGATATCGGTACCTACTTCTACAACAGCCTGGTGCATCTCGGCTTTTACTTTATCCTTTAGTATTTTCTGGCCTTCCTGCACAATCCTTTGTTCATGACTCCTCAGCTCACGTGAATGTGGGTCAAGTACCATGTACTCTTCTTCCACACCCAGTGTGAAATGTTTATAACTTGGATTTCCCATATCGTCCCCTGTTATGCGGATATTGGTTTCCCAACCAACACCAACCCATTTTGTTAATATAGTTTTTTACCGGTACTGCCTCTTTTAATATACTCGCCCCAGGTCAGGTTATCTGCTCCGTCTACCTGTGCCTGTGCTTTTTCAATGGCATAATTGGCGGCCGTTTCTACTACCCAGTCAAAGTTTTCCTGTCCTACGCTTTTGATATCCGCATCCGGTGCAGGAATGCAAAAATCAATTGCATAAGGAACGCCATCACGTAATGCGAGTTCAACCGTATTAAAATCGTAACCCAGGTATTGATTGATACGCAATACAATATCTTCCATCTGTTTCAGCTTTTCGGGCGATGGAGAAAAATCGGCTACATATCTTAGGTGATGCGGGTTTCGTGGTTCATACGGCATGATGCGAACATATTTCCCCCCAATACAATAGCAACGGTAATATTCTTCAAATATGATTTCTTCCTGCAATAGCATAACCAGTTGATTGGTCTCGGCATGCTTCTCAAAAAAATCATCCATGCTTGTTAATTTATACACGTTTTTCCATCCGCCACCGGCAAAGGGTTTCATGTATGCGGGGAATCCGATGTATTGAAAAATACTATCCCAATCCAATGGATAAGCCAGGTTACTGAATGATTGATCCGATGTATCCGGAGGCAGATCACGCGAAGGAAGGATCACGGTTTTGGGAACGGGTACGTCAATTTTGGTAGCGAGGCAGTTATTAAAGAATTTCTCATCTGCACTCCACCAGAAGGGGTTATTAATGACAGCGGTACCACATAAAGCTGCATTTTTCAGGTAAGCCCGGTAAAATGGGATATCCTGACTGATACGGTCAATGATCACCGAATATCCGCTGGGTTCGCCCTGCATTACTTTATCAATACGAACCGGCTCTGCAGTAATGCCCGGTATATTTTTGCTGTTTATCCTTTCTACAAATGCCATCGGGAAACTTCTTTCCTGCCCGAACAGGATACCAATCTTTTTCATAAGCAATTAATTGATGGGTTGAAAGATATACAGACAGTTTACTGTGTATCGGTAGTCAATTTAAGCAAACTGATTTGAAATAAGAAAACTCCTTGTTATAAATCTTTCTGATAAGGTATCGGCTTGTATTTCATTAATCAAGTTATGAGCTGTGGAGATTTCCTTCGCCTGAATTGTTACCATTATATTATTTTTGAAACTATGGCAGATGAAACCCCGCAAACTGTTATCAGTTCCCTGATTGTTGAACAGCATCGTATTGCCTCAGAATACCTGCAACGCGATGTGATCTTTGATGTGTACCTGCCCACCGCTCTTGCCCGTCCGGAGCAAATGAGTTTATTATTGATCAATGATGGCCAGGATCTTTTAAAAATGCCTTTTGATGAAATGCTGGAAAGCTTGATGACCCATGGGGAAATAGAACCGCTTGTATGCATAGGTATTCATTGTGGCACCGAACGTAAAATGGAATATGGCACCGCGTATTCAGCCGATTATAAAGGGCGTGGATCGAGGGCTGGGTTGTATACAAAATTTATTTTTGAAGAGTTATTGCCCTTTATCCGCAAAACATATCATGCACCTTCCTTCAGGGATAAATCGTATGCCGGTTTTTCTTTGGGTGGGTTAAGTGCATTGGATATAGCCTGGAACCATCCCAGCGAATTTAATAAGATCGGTATTTTCAGCGGTTCTTTATGGTGGAGGAGAAAAGGGTATGGTGATGGATATGATGATGAACAGGACAGGCTTATGCACCTGCAAATACGCAAAGGTGGTTTTTATCCCTGGTTACGTTTTTTTGTGGAATGCGGTACAAAGGATGAAACCGCCGACAGAAATCAAAATGGGATTATCGATTCGATAGATGATGCGCTGGACCTGATTGTAGAACTGAAGGCCAAAGGGTTTACAGACGAACATATTGAATACCTCGAAATGCCTGATGGTAAACATGATGTGCCCACCTGGGCAAAAGCACTCCCTTCTTTTTTAAGATGGGGATGGGGAATGAGTTAAAAGTTGGGCATTCTTTGTAGGGTAAATAAAAAACCCGTCAGGGCACTTAGCCTGACGGGTTTTTTGTATTAAGAGATCAGATTAGAATATATACCTGATACCCAATTGTGCCTGCCATGTATCAACAATGCTGGTACCTTTTCTATAAGTTGTATAGGTAAGTCCGCTGTTGAATGTGTTGAAAGTATACACCGGAACACCATTGGCATCTACACCTTTAGCAGCCAGAACGTTTGTGTTGTTAACGGTATAACCTACGCCAGCGGCAGAGTTCAGCATGTTGCCGAAGTTAAAGATATCGCCTCTTAACTGGATAGTGTGCCTGTTCTTGTTAATATTACCGAACAGCTCAACCATTACAGATACGTCGAAACGCGTAACATAAGGAAGTACACCACCGTTTCTTTCTGCATATTTACCCCTGCGTGTGCTCAGGTATTTATCCTGGTTGATGTATGCATCAAATGCATCTTTTTGTTGCTGGATAGTGAAACCGGCAAGGTTTGTAAAATTCATCTCGCTCTGGTCTCTGGGAACATAAAGCAGATCATTTCCGCTCACGCCATCACCATTCAAATCACCGGTATAAGTATACGTTAAACGGCCCTGGTTTTGTGTCTGGCTAAACAAAGAGAACTGGATGGCGGCATTTTTACCTATTTCCGTTCTATAGTTAATATTAGCGATCACACGGTTAGGGATATCGTTATCACTGAAAGCGATATCAGGCCTGTTGTTCCCGTTGATGGAACGGTTGCCCGACCAGCTTGAGAAGGCGATAGAACCGCCACTGATATAATCCCGGGTACGTCCATAGTTATACGCTAACAACCAACCCAAGCCTTTGGCTTTGAGTGGCTTTTCAATTTTGAAAGTAGCCGCTACCGATTGTCCATAAGGTCCGCTTTTCAGAACCGTTGCATCAGATAATTTAGGGTTAATCCTGATAGCCGTTGTTGTTGTGTTTAAAGTGGCTACACCACCCGAAAAAGCATTTGGATTCGCATAACGTAAACGCTGGTCAGGTCCCGCAAAAGTTCCTACGGGTGCAACCAGGTTTGCATTATAATAATAAATATTGTTGATGCTTTGTGTAAACACTACTTCCACACCACCCACGATATCTCTGTACAATTTCTGGTCGATAGCCAGGTTAGCCCTTAAAATTTTAGGGTATCTGAAATTATCGGCAATTGGCGCAATATTATAGCTGGCAGCCGGAGTTAATGGCGTTGGCTGTAAACTTGCAGGCACCGTAGCGGGTGTATTGGGTTTGAAAGGAAACTGAAGGGTTTGTGCATTATCAAATGTGCCTGAACCGCTGATCACACCATTGTTACCCACCGCGTTACTGATGTATACAAATGGAGGACGACCTGTAAATAAACCAACACCACCACGGATCTGTGTAGTCTTATTGCCAGATACATCATAGTTGAAACCGATCCTTGGAGAGATTTGCAATAAAGCAGAAGGTAATTTAGAAGTGCTCAATTTAACAGTCTGGCCTTTATCATCCAGGAAGCTCAGATTGTCAACCTCTGTATTGGTAAATCCTGAACTGGTAAAATAAGGAACATCAAACCGGATACCATAGGTAAGGTTAAAGTTCTTTTCCAGTTCCACATCATCCTGAATATACGCACCAATGCTTTTCGCTTTGGTTACCGCTGCCCAAACACCACCATCAGGTAAGTTGCTGATAGAATATTGATATCTTCTTAACTGAACAGGGTTGGATGTCATGTTAGGATTGGCAATATATGCATTAGCTGAAGTATAGAAATCGGCTAAGCTTTTGAAAGTGAATGTTCCGAATACGTTTGGTGTAAATGCGTTGTAGTATTTGAATGATTCATAACTAACACCTGCTGTAAAAGTATGTTTACCTGCATACATAGTCAGGTTATCTGAAAACTGCCATGTGTCGGTATTCAATCGATTGTTAGGGGTAAAGGGATCTACGCCGAAAGAAATATAGTTACGATCACCGGTTCCATCAAGGATATCTACGGTAGGAAATGCGCTTCCTTTATAAGCACGATAGTCCCTGTTGGCAGTATAACCAAAAGATACCTCATTCGCTATTTTGCTGCTGAAACGGCTGTTCAACTGACCAATGAATGATAAGATATCATTGTTGATTTCATAAGTCGTATTCTGGAAGGCAATAGACTGAGAGCTTGTACGGGCAGTAAGCGCGCCGGAATTGCTGATAACTACATCACGTTTTGATTTCAGGTAGTTTCCACGAATCTGCAGTTTGTGCTTATCGCTGATGTTCCAGTCAATCCTTGCCAGGCCTTTATTACTTTTGGTAAGAAAAGGATAGTTTTCGTATGCTCCCGGATTGTAGTTGAATTTAGTCTGGAGGAAAGTAGATAAAGCATCTAATTCAGAAGATTTAACGCGGGCAACGTTTGCGCCACCGCTATTGCTTCCATTATCGGCTACAAATAAAGAACCGGGATCGGTTCTTTTCTCATTCTCATAATTGAGGAAGAAGAATACTTTGTTTTTGATTAATGCACCCCCTAAGGTAAATCCGAATTGTTTCACATCAAATGCATTGGTAACAATAGATTCTTTACCACCCGCTCCAGCTTTTGTACCTACCAATCCTTCATTACGGTTATTATAGAAACCGCCACCATGTAAGGTATTGGTACCGCTCTTGGTAACCGCATTAATGCTGGCACCTGTAAAACCTGCTTCCTTTAAACTGTAGGGAGAAAGGTTTACCTGGATCTCTTCAATCGCATCTAATGATACAGGTTGAGAGTTGGTCTGTCCGCCATTCAAAGCAGCCAAACCAAATGAGTTGTTGAAGATGGTTCCGTCCAAAGTAAAATTAATGGCACGGTTATCCTGACCGGCAAAGGAAGTGCCTTGTGCCTGAGGTGTTATTTTAGTAATGTCTGTGATACTTCTGTTCAAAGTAGGCAGACTTGTTAATATTCTCCTGCTAATATTAGTACCGGTCCCTTTTCTATCTTTTGAGATCAGCGCACCTTTTCTGCTGGTACCGCTAACCACTACTTCAGCAAGTTGCGCTGAGGTTTCAGCCAAAGTAACATCAACAACAGAAGGCTCGCCTAATTGTATGTAAACATCTGTAAAATTTTCTGTTTTCAGACCGACATAGCTGACAGTAATCTTGTAAGGACCACCCACACGCAGCGCAGGGAGATTGAATTTTCCTGAAGCGGCAGATACTGTTTTGTACTTGGTACCGGAAGGCTCATGCAGCACTTCTACGGAAGCCCCTGCGAGTGCCTGGCCTTTACTGTCTTTTACAGTACCGGTAACTGCACCGCCGGTAACCTGGGCCATCGATGCAACGGCTATCAACAAAGCCGGTAACATCAAGCAAAATCTTTTTAAAATTCGCATATATGCATAGTTTTAGTCGTGCAAATATCAAACATATATGCCGTTTACAGGCCTGTAAAATCAAATTAATGTTAAAATAATAAGACCATTTAAGAGAATGTTGATTAAATGTTGATTAAATCGGCTGTTCACGGCAATCGAAACAGGTAGGATGGCTGTCCCGAAGACCCAAAACCTGTTATGAGGCCCCATTTTGATATAGTATTTATTAATTAAATGTGATTCGGATGCCTATCTGGCTGCTCCAGCGGGAAGCATAAGCCGGCAGGTTGGCGAAGCGGGTATCCCATGGCCCCTGTTTTTGTAATATTTCAGGATTAAACCGGTATTGCGGGATAAAAGGCCCTGTTCCCTGGTATCCTGCAAAATCGAGCAGTGCAAAATGATCAAAAGGGACCTCATATTGAAGCCCCCAGTTGGGGTTAACCAGGTTTCCTGCATTCAGTAAATCGAAGCTTGCCTGTATATGGTATTGCTGTTTTCCGATCCGTAATTTGAAATCCTGTTTGAGTTGCAGATCAAAACGGTGTGTAAAAGGGGTGCGTTTGGCATTTCTTTCTGCAAATTGTCCGCGGTGCTTTTGTAAATAAGCATCGTTTTGCAGGTATTTTTCGAAGGCTTCTTTCTGCTCTTCGGGCGTAAATGTTTTTCCATTAACCGTATTGGATAAGAAGTTCATTTGGGATAGCTCTTCTCTGGTGGGAATGTAGATAAGATCGTATGCGCCGTATACGCCATCATCCCTTGTCATACTCATATTCCCATACACATAACTGAAAGGAGAACCTGATTGCCCGGTATAGCTAAGAGAAATATGAAAAGACATTTTGTTGTCAGCAAAAAAATATTGTTTATGCATCCATGCAAATAGTTTGTGCCCGCTGCTGAAATCTGAAACAGAACGCAGGGTATGATTCCTCCCGTTCACGGTTTCGATAAAACGCCATTGGCTTAGATTAACGGAAGCCGTTCCTTCATTTACGGCAGTAGCGCTTCCGCAGGTATAACTCAATTCCATATTCCAGCCCGTGAAAGATCTTTTGGTTAGGGTAGTGCTGATGGATTGCGCATAACCCGTTTGTGTTCTGTTATTGCCCAGCAGGATAATATAGTCATAGGGGTTTGCGCCATTGGCAGTTAATGGGATCTTTCCATTATTCACTAATGAATATATCAAACGATTATCCGGGCCTGATGCAGTATCGGTTGCCGGCAGTAAATTGATGTTTGTATATTTTATTTCGTTCAGGTTTTTGCTGAACATGATTTCTGCTGAGGCAGACCAGTTGCTGTTGATCTTTTTCTCTATAAAAAGAGAGGTTCTGAAAAGATTGGGCATAGTGAACCCTTTTGACATCAGATTAAGCGGTTCCTTATTTATAACAGTGCCTGTTTCTGACGGATTCCATTGTTTATAGGCATCCGGACGGAAACGGATAGAATAGAGTTGTTGCTGGTTTGCCGAATAACCGCCGGTAAAAACACCATTGTTATTATAGATCCCTCCCGGCCATGCTAATGGGATACTCCCTGAAAAAATACCCCACCCGCCGCGGATGATCCATGCGTTATTGTGGTACATCCAACCCATCCTTGGAGAAATAGATACAGCAAAGGCTGGCGCTCTGCCGGAGCTTGTATTCTGTATATCATAATAGCGGGCAAGTATGGGCAGGTATACAGCGTTGATTGTATCATCACCTGCCGGATTGTTCAGAAACCGGTACTGTTCCGCACGTACGCCGAATTGCCATGAAAATTTAGTGGACGTTTTCAGTTCATCATTGACGAACCATGCTGTTTTGAGCACTGAAAATTTTGCAGAAGCTGCAGTATGGTTATCATTTCTTTTATCAACCAGGGAGAAGCCTAACTGGTAAGCCGAGGGATGTTGATGGGTTAGAAAATCACTGACCGATGCATAGGTATAATTACCAAAACTATTTTGAATAAAGGCATTGTACACACGGTTGTATACAACATCCAACCCCATATTGATATGGTGTTTTCCGTAAACAAAACTATATTTATCAAATAAGGTCCAGTTCTGTTGCGTAAGTAAATTAATCGTTGAACTATTATCGGTTCCGAAAATGATGGCGCCCATGCCGTCATTGATCCTTACCCTGGGAAATGCTTTTCCCAAAGGCCCCCGGTCATCCGTTACCGTTGTAAATGTAGCTGTCAGTTTATGGAAATGGTTATTCCTGAAAACAGTTCTCCATTCCACAGAGGTAGAGTTGGTAAGGGTATGTAATAAAAATCCGCTGTTACTGAAATGAATAGCTGTCGGGGTTCCTGCATATGTATTGATTTTTTGTCCGGCTGTATACCGGTTACTAATGGATAATTTATTCCGGTTATGGATGTTCCAGTCGATGCGCATTACCAGCCTGTCGGCATTCACAGATGCTGTTTCATCTACAAAGCTGCCGGCATCATAATGAAAGGTTGAGCGAAGTGTATGGGTTAGGATGTTGATGATATTTTTATCTTTTGTATTTCCATTGTAGGTAGTAAGATCAAATGGTTTCGGATACCTGTCGCGCTGTATCTCCATATTCAAAAAATAAAAAAAGCGGTTAGGTGTAAATGCTCCCTGTAAGCGGATCCCGGATGTGTTCGTTGCAAAATCTTGTAGATCGGGATTGAGATTATTTTTTCCCGTCAGGCTTTTGTTACTGAAAAAATGATAAACAGACCCTTCCGTTTTATTGGTACCTGAACGCGTAATGGCATTGATACTTCCCCCGGTAAAATTGCCCATAGAAACATCATAGGGTGAAAGGGCTATTTGAAACTGGTCAATCGCATCAATCGATAAAGGGCTAATCCCTGCCTGCCCTCCGTTGGTACCCGAAGCGGTCAGGCCGAATACGTCATTGTTAACGGCTCCGTCAACATAGAAGGCATTATAACGATTGTTTTGCCCAGCCAACGAAACAGCGCCTTCATTACCTGACACCAATTTGGCTTGTGGTACCCTGTGCAGGTAATCATATAGATTTCGTCCTACTGACGGGGTATTTTCTATTTTATCTTTTGTGATAAAAGTTTCAGGTCCTCCGTGGCCAATACCGTTGCTTTTTGTTTGAGAAGATACGAGGAGGTTACCTAATAGTATGGATTCCGGTATCAGGCGGGTATCGATATTGACAGCATCGCCCAGGTTCAGGTAGAAAGGATTCTTTTTCTCTGTTGTAAAACCCACAAATGAGATTTCGAGAAGATAAGGCCCGCCAGGACTGATATTGCTGATCAGAAAATCTCCTTTTTTATTGGTGGTTGAAAGATATAAACTGCCGGTAGGTTCATGAATCAGTTTAATAACGGCACCTGCCAGGACTTCATCATTCTTAGTTTTTACCTTGCCACGGATACTGCCGGTGGTGTGCTGGGCGAGTAAGGTTAAGGGAAGGATCATGAAAAGGCAGACGCAGATGCTTTGGTAAAACATGCTTGTTGTTTTACCGGCTAAAGACCGCAATTATTTTGTGTAACCCATTAGGTATTTGCCGCTAAAATCAATGTTTTTTCACGGGTAAGGATTTGCGTTATTGGTAAAATTCTCCTGCTGTTCGGGTTTTCGGGTATCTGTTGGTCGAATTACAGCTTATCCTCAGTAATTTTGCAACTCAAAGTAATTTTATGTTAGACAGGATTGAAGATGCGGTTGAAGACATCCGTAACGGCAAGATGGTAATCGTTGTGGATGATGAAGATCGTGAGAATGAAGGCGATTTTATTATTGCTGCACAGCACACCACGCCGGAAGTGATCAATTTTATGAGCAAAGAAGGCCGTGGTCTTATCTGTGCTGCCTTAACCGAAGAACGTTGTCAAGAGCTGGAACTGGAGCCAATGGTTACTTCCAATACTTCTTTGCATGAAACGGCATTTACCGTTTCCGTGGATCTTATAGGAGATGGAACAACAACCGGTATTTCTGCGCAGGACAGGTCAAAGACGGTTCAGGCTTTGGTTGACCATGATACCAAACCGTCTGCTTTGGGCAGGCCCGGCCATATTTTCCCTTTACGTGCCACTAATGGTGGCGTTTTGCGCAGGACAGGACATACCGAAGCCGCAGTAGACCTTGCCCGTTTGGCAGGATTAGAGCCTGCCGGTGTTTTGGTAGAAGTGATGAATGAAGATGGAACGATGGCCTGGTAAAAGGCGAGTGGGAAAAAGATGAGGCTGTTCTTGCGCGTGTGCACAGTAGTTGTTTTACCGGTGATATACTAGGAAGCCTTCGTTGCGATTGTGGCGAGCAATTACACAAAGCCATGCAGAAAGTAGAACATGAAGGCAAAGGAATTATTTTATACATGAACCAGGAGGGCAGGGGCATAGGTTTGGTGAACAAACTAAAAGCCTATAAACTACAGGAAGAAGGAATGGATACGGTAGAAGCCAATATTCACCTGGTTTTTGGTATGGATGAAAGAGATTATGGGGTAGGTGCGCAGATATTACGTTATCTGGGCGCTACCAAGTTAAAACTGATGAGTAATAACCCGCGTAAACGTGCCGGACTCAAGGGATACGGATTAGAAATTGTTGATACGGTTCCTATAGAAATGCATCCGAATGAACATAACCTGAAATATCTCGAAACCAAAAGAGATAAATTAGGGCATGAGATACTTGGCCAATAATATTGTCTCTGCGAAACCTCCGCTCCTCTGCAACGCTGCGGTGTTAGATGAGTTTACGCAGCGGGTTATCTTAAAAAAAGAGGCTTCAAATAGTTGAAGCCTCTTTTTTTTATTTTCGATGATAGTGGCCATGTTCGGCTTCATCTTTTTCATGTTCCTTTTCGTAGGCCTTGATAATGGCTTTTACAAGTTTGTGTCGTACTACATCTTCTTCTGTTAATTCAATATGCGCGATACCTTCAATATTCTTTAAGATCCGTGTGGATTTTTCCAGGCCGCTGCGCATATTCCTGGGAAGATCCACCTGGGTGGGATCGCCTGTGATAATGGCTTTGGCATTGGCGCCAATCCTTGTTAAGAACATTTTCAACTGCAGGTCATTGGTATTCTGCGCTTCATCAAGGATGATGAAAGCATTGTCCAATGTACGCCCGCGCATATACGCCAGCGGTGCAATCTCGATGGTGCGGGTGGTCATATAATAGCCGAGTTTATCGGCAGGGATCATATCATCCAATGCATCATATAAAGGACGCAGGTAGGGATCAATCTTTTCTTTCAGGTCGCCGGGTAAAAACCCCAGGCTTTCACCGGCTTCTACCGCGGGACGTGTTAAGATGATTTTTTTTACCAGTTTGTTTTTCAAAGCCCTTACTGCCAAAGCAACCGCTGTATAGGTTTTACCGGTACCGGCCGGCCCGATGGCAAATACAATATCATTTCTGTCAACGGCATGCACCATCTTTTTCTGGTTCTGCGTTCGGGCCCTTACCGTTTTGCCATTGGGACCAAATACGAGAATGTCGTTAGGGTTGCGGTCCACGAAATTGTCGATGGTTTCCGCATCATCACCGCCTAAGATCTGTTCGAAATAACCTTCGCTAAGGTGTCCGTTCCTTTCAAGATACTGAATGATGAGATCGATTTTTTCTTTTGCTGTATCAATTTGTTCAGGGGCCCCGCTCAGTTTTAATTGTGTCCCGCGGGAGAGGATCTTTAACAATGGGAATTTCTTTTTCAGCAAATCTAGTTTTCCGTTGTTGACGCCAAAGAATTCAATGGGATTAACGGATTCGAGGTTAATGATGGTTTCAGTCAATCTTTTTACGGTTTAAGGTTTGACGATTTGGGTTCGATGCTTAACTAATCCTTCCATTTCAAATTTAATTCTATATCAATATCAAAACCTAACACTTATTATACACAGATGTGGAAACTGTGTTTGGGTGGATTGGGAAATTTTGAAACCTGTTTGTAGAAAGACAGTTGGTGAAACGGGAAAATAAAATCCCCTAATGGTTACAGTTTCTTCAAAGTGGCAATGGTAGCAAGGGGATCGGCCGATTTAAACACGGTATTGCCTGCCACAAGCACATCTGCCCCGGCATGCAGGATGGCGGGTGCGTTTTCGAGGGTTACGCCGCCGTCTATTTCAATTAAAGTGTGTAATGACTTGTCTTTGATCATGTGTTTTAACGCACGGATCTTGTCGATAGTATGGGGTATAAATTGCTGGCCGCCGAACCCAGGGTTTACGCTCATGATCAATACCATGTCAATATCGTGTAAAATATCAGCTAACAAATGAACCGGTGTATGCGGGTTAAGGGCCACGCCGGCTTTCATACCCAGGCTTTTGATCTGTTGTATGTTTCTGTGCAAATGCGGGCAGGCTTCGTAATGAATGGTAAGGATATCGGCGCCGGCATCCTTACATGCTTCTGCATACTTGCCCGGCTCCAGTATCATCAAATGCACATCACAGGTTTTGCGGGTTGCTTTGCGTACTTTTTCAATTATGGGAAAACCAAAACTTATATTAGGTACAAACTGCCCATCCATCACATCCAGGTGATACCAGTCTGCCTCGCTCGCATTCAGCATATCACAGTCTTTCTGCAGGTTCAGAAAATCGGCGCTTAACAGGGAAGGGGCAATGATGGGCATAACATAAATTTGGTAGCGCGAAATTGAGAAATTTTCGCTTGCCTTTCTATTTTATTTAGCAACCAGCCTTTGCAAGGCAGTGCGGGCTTCTTTCAAAGACGGATCCAGTACCAGCGATTTTTGGTAATTATTGATGGCTTCTGCTTTATTATTCAAAGCTTCTTCCGTTTTGGCCAGCCAGTAATAGCCATCAGCATACGTATTTTTGATGGTTACCAATGTCTGGTAAACCTGCAAAGCCTCTTTATACTTTTTTTCATCATAATATAAAAACCCTTTTTCCATATAGGCTTCGGTATAATTAAAATCATTGCTGATACTGTTGTTAAAAGCTTCCATGGCTTTTTGCCTGTTACCTGTGCGGGCAAAATAAACACCGGTAATAAAATGACAATGTGCATTGTATTCCCTGCCTATATTGAACGATGCAACCTGCCTGCAGAGTAACAATGCTGTTGAATCTTTTCTTTCTGCCAGTAAATTTGCCGCAGCCAATTGTGCATCGGGTGAAGGATAGATGCGGATGGCATACCGGTATGACCGCAACGCACCCGTAGTATCTTTTGTGCTTTCCTGTAAAAGGGCTTTCCGATACCAGAGCCCGTAATTGAGGCTGTCTTTTGTAATAAGTGAATCCATCTGTCTTAATGCCTGGCCATAGGCGCCCAGGCTGTCGAGGGCATTGACCAATTGCAGCCGAAGACCGATACTATCCGGGTTAGCCGTTATTTTTTTGAACAATTGCTGAACAGGTGCCGGCATTTCCTCCCTGGTAAATGCATCAGGGATTTTGTTTTTTGCCGGCTGATTGCAGGCCGTAAGATAGAATCCTAAAAAAACGACGATCCAATATTTCATTCCACAAAAATATGCGGATGGCGGTTCTGCTGACATTTTTTTGACGAAAGACTATTTTCTTGCGCCTATTTTTGCCGAACATTCACATCCGACCCATGAAGAGAATCGTTCTGTTGGTTATGTCGATAGTGTGTTTTGCGGCTAAGGTATCTGCCCAGTCAGCGGATTCCGTTTTGTTTGCCGGGGAAAAGCATTTTAAGAATATCCGTCAGCTCACATTTGGCGGGGATAATGCGGAAGCGTATTTCAGCTTCGACGGTAAGTATATTACTTTCCAACGCACCAATCCTAAAGAACGGTTGCATTGCGATCAGATTTTTGTTGGGAAACTACCCATCAGCCCCGATGAGAAATTTACATACACAATGGTCAGCAGCGGAAAGGGCAGGACTACCTGTTCTTATTTTATGCCTAATGGAAAACATATCCTTTATGCATCAACTCATAAGGGGGCAGACAGCTGTCCGCCTTTGCCGGATAGAAGTAAATATGGCAACAAATACATCTGGCCTTTATACGACAGCTATGATATTTTCATAGCCACTCTTGACGGCAAAATTATTAAACAGTTAACTACGGCTAAAGGGTATGATGCAGAAGGCACACTGTCGCGAGATGGAAAGAAAATGATCTATTGCAGTGATAAAGACAGCGATCTTGACCTGTATATAATGGAACTGTCAACAGGGAAAGAAACGAAAGTAACCAATACCCTGGGCTATGATGGCGGCGCTTGGTTTAGTCCGGATGGAAAGAAGATCGTATGGAGGGCCAGCAGGCCAACAACGGAAGCCGAGATAAAAGAATACAAGGAATTATTGAAAGAAGGACTAGTGGCGCCCACCCATATG
>CAZFKE010000015.1:14079-32928 GCA_964519475.1 uncultured Sediminibacterium sp. | reverse complement strand
GATGCGGATGGGAAAAAAATTGTATTTGCATCCAACCGTAACAATGGCGGCACGCATGCGCATGATACAAACCTGTTTATGGCAGATTGGGTGGAATAATATCGTGAATCCTGAAACGTCATCGGGCGTCTTCTTAACTCAATTTCTGCATGCACGATTCACGTATCAAGATTTTAAAATAAACTTCATTTTTCAGAACCACTACTTTATCTTCAACCCCTAAAACAAGCCATATGCAAACCGGTTTATTGCACTTACATAATCTTCTGCGTTGGGTGATCCTTATTTTACTGGTGCTCTCAATTGCTAAAGCTTATGCGGGTTGGATGGGTAAGAAAGCGTTTTCTGCGGCTGATAAAAAAGTATGGCTGTTTACCATGATCTGCGGGCATATTACCCTGCTGCTGGGGTTATACCAGGTAGCATGGGGGCGTTATGGCTTTTTAACCACTGCTTTACCGGAAGGCACTTCTTTTATGAAAGATAAATTCTTTCGTTTTTTCTGGGTAGAGCATCCGGTGGGAATGCTGGTTGCTATTGTGTTAATGACGCTGGGCCATGGCATGGCAAAAAAAGCAGTCAGTGATGAAGTGAAGTATAAAAAAGCGTTTTACTATTTCCTGATAGCGTTGATTGCAATTCTAGCCAGTATTCCATGGCCTTTCCGCGAAGGCATTGGCAGGCCCTGGTTTCCGGGCATGTAATTTTTTGAGGATTTAATCCGATAAATATGTCACAATCATCTTCGATGGCTAATCCTGATGCGCAGAAGACCATTCTGTTTGCAGGTCTAACCGCGGGTACACTTGATATCCTTTCCGCCTGTATATATTATTACCTTAAAACAGGTAAGAATCCGGTAGGGGTATTAAAATATGTGGCCAGTGGCGCATTTGGTACTGAGGCACTATCCGGCGGCACGGCCGTGGCTGTATGGGGACTGGTATTTCATTATATGATTGCGTTCAGTTTTACCTGTTTTTTCTTTTTCATGTACCCCCACCTAAAATTTCTTTCAGCTAATAAATGGCTTACGGCTGTTGGCTATGGATGTTTTGTATGGTGTGTGATGAACCTGCTGGTGGTTCCGATTAGCCAGGTACCGAAATCTATTTTTCATTTATCCAATGCATTGATTAATGCAGGCATATTGATCAGTATGATCGGGTTGCCGATCACTTTAATCGTCAGTAATTATTATGCTAAATGGCAGGAATAATCTGATCAGCCTTTCCAGTCTGCTTTCATCAGGCTGATGAATTGTTTCATTTCATCAAGGGTGCCAATGCTTACCCGGCCCCATTTGCCCTCCGGATAAGTTGTTGAACGGAGGATTACATTTTTTGCCAGCATATCTTTTGCAAAATCTCCCGGGTACTTACCCAGTGGAAAGAAAAGGAAGTTGGTATATGAAGGAATAGCGGCAATATTCATTTCTTTAAAAGCATGGAAAGTATACGACCTGGCTGCTGCGTTTTTTTCTTTGCACAATAACCTGTGTCCTTCATCTTTCAAGCTGGCCAGTGCTGCCGCAGCCGACGGGTTGCTGATGTTTATGTTTGAATTGGTAAAATAATCCTCATCCAATGCACGTATGATGGCAGGATGACCAATTACAAAACCCACGCGTAAACCGGCCATGGCATGGATCTTAGAGAAGGTTCTGACAACAATTACATTCGGATTTTTCTCTATCAGGCTGATCATCGATTTGTTTTCATGATCATCCAGAAAGTCGATATAGGCTTCGTCAATAACTACCACTGCTTTTTTTGAAGCTTCCATACAAAAATCTTTCAAAGCCTGTGTGGGCAAAATGGTGCTGCTTGGATTAGCAGGATTGCAGAGATAAACAAGCGCTGTGTTGTTATCGATGGCGCGAAGCATGGCAGGAAGATCATGGACTTTATCGGCCGTTAACGGTACTTCTATTACTTTGGTTCCGATCTTTTTGGAAGTATTGGGCAATGTGGCAAAAGTGGGTGTTGCGGTTACAAGATTTCCTTTGCTGAAATGGCGTGCCAGTTTATTCAATGCATCCCCGGAACCTGCGGTTGCCAAAACCTGGTCAGGGCCGACTTTATAATATTGCGCCAGTTCTTTTTCAAAGTTGGCCAATGAAGGCACATTAAACGAGTAGCGGTTCGATAGTTCCACCATAGATAATAAAGCCTTTTTTGCTTTTGGTGAGATGCCATAGGGGTTTTCATTCGATCCAAGATTGATCAACCCTTTTTCTGCACCAAAATTCCGTAGCAGCCCTTCTTCATTACCCATACCCATGGAAGGAATAGAAAAACCCAAAGCCAGCGCCGCCAGTGAATTACTCTTCAGCCAATCCCTGCGGTTTAATGGAGTTGCCATAATAGAAGTTTTAGCACTAAAAGGTAATCAATTTCCCGATTTCCCCACCTGTTTATCGGCATACAGGTTTCAAAATCCCCCAATTACCTCTATCTCTTTCCCAGTTCAATCACCTCACAATTCCTGATTTCTTTCGCATCAATCTCAAACCTAACCAAGGTCCTTACCTTATGCCAGCCTTGTTTGCCGGCAGCACCGGGATTGATATGTAAACAATTCAGCGCCGGATCAAACATGATCTTTAAAATATGCGAATGACCGCTGATAAAGACCTTTGGGTGCTGTTCTTTGATCAATGCCTTTGACTTTGCATTGTATTTGGGCGGGTAACCGCCAATATGGATCATTCCTATCTTCACTTCTTCACATTGCCAGATCAATGTTTCGGGATATTCGCTGCGGATATCGTAACCATCAATATTTCCAAACACTCCGCGCAGCGGTTTGAATTTTTTTAAAACGTCTGCAATACTCACTGTACCAAAATCACCGGCATGCCAGATTTCATCGCAATGTTCAAAGTGCCTGAACACTGCATCATCAAGGTAATCATGGGTGTCTGATATAAGACCGATCTTAGTCATGTTACTGCTAAGTTATTAGCTAATCAACGTAGAAAATCACTTAATTTATTTCTAACTTTCGGTATGCTCTGGTTTATATACGATTAACCTCCTGAAAAGTATTACTATGTTTAAGCGGTCCGATATATTCATATATAGGGTTGCTGTCTCTAAATGGCGGGAGAGGGATTCTTTGACTAAAATTGAAATACTGTCGGCTAACCTTCCTTTCTTTTTTAGAAAATTTGTACGGATCGATACGTCTCTATTGCGGACAGTTCAGGTAAAACCATTTCTGTTCATTATTTTATTGCGCCGGGTCATCTCTCATTAGGTACCGACGATGATTGGGCGAGGATTCCGCTTACACCCATGACGGCACAGGTGATCGCCGACTGCTTTTATGGCTTTCTGCCAACGTGTAAAATGGTGAATGAGATGTATGAACAGTGAACCGTAAAACTTACACCCGATCCCATGTATGCTTTCCGCCACAGTTCGTTTACTAAGTAGCAGTATCATTTACTCATCGAAGGGTAGTCTTTATATAAACTTTTGTGTGATGAAGAGTGGATTGATTTTGTGAGGTACTAAAGATATTTTTCTTCCAACACAACTTTATGATGCAGCATATGACCGAAAATGATATAGCCTATTGCATTCGCTTTTACCGGCATATTACTGGCAACCCCTTCGCGGGCAAGTTGTTCTTCATGTAAGGAAGCAATTAATAAATCTGTGGATTTCCTAACAGCCAGGAACTCTTCTTTGAGGGCATCAAAACTTCTTGCATGGGCATGGGATGCTTCGGCGTAAGTATTTTCATCAAAAGAAGGGAGTGGGGTTGTATCGCCGCGGGAAATTCTCAATAAGCGGTACGACATGATCCTTTCGGTGTCTACTATGTGTTGCAGTAACTCTTTTACTGTCCATTTACCGGGGGCATAGCGGTATTCGGCTTTTGCTTCGGGCAGGCTGGTATAAAAATCGGCCAGTGGTTTGGCATAAACAGCCATTGCTTCAGAAAGGCTGTCGGTATCTACACGGGAAATATATCTGGCAAAATAGTTAGGGAAATCAGTTGCTTGGGGCCTGGGCATCAGCGTTTGCTTTTGGATGTACTGGTTGTTGAATTTGTATGGGTGTTGCTTTTAAGGGGTTCTTTTGAAGCCATCATCACCCTCGTTGTATCTGCATTTGCAACGGCATTGAATGCGTTGATAATACCACCGGTATTGCTTAATAAGCTGAATGAAATAGGTTCATTCTTAGATCCCGGTTTGATGCTGGCTACCGTAGGAGCAGGCTTTAGAACAGATTCTTCAATAACCTTTTTTACCTGTATAGCCGTTAGTTCCGGATAATAAGAACGGATCAATGCAGCAAGCCCGGTTACCACGGGTGCTGCCATACTGGTTCCTTTCAGGTTGCCATACTGGTCGCCACCCGGGAAAGTGGAATACATGCGTACACCTGGGGCAAACACATCTACATTTTCTTTTCCGTAATTACTGAAATCGGCGGTAATACTGCCACTGATCTTAGGATCGCTGCTGGCGCCTACATTAATAAAATTAGAAGCTTTTGTATTCCATTGCTTTAACCAGGGGTTAGGAAAATTCTCTTTTATATCCACATTGGTATTTTCATTACCGGAAGCATGCACCAGCAATACATCTTTTGATTCGGCATAGCGGATCGCACTGTCAACCCATTTTTTCTCAGGTGAAAAATATTTGCCAAAACTCATGTTAATCACTTTGGCGCCATTATCTACTGCATACCGGATAGCGAGTGCCACATCCTTATCATATTCATCGCCATCCGGCACAATACGCAGCATCATGATTTGTACATTATCAGCTACGCCATCTATACCAATGCCGTTATTACGCTGTGCGCCAATCAACCCACAAACATGCGTACCATGTTTGGAAGCCAGTAAAGGCCCCATCACATCGTTATTCCCATAATACCGGTCTGCAAGATTATAATAGTCATCCTTTACAATTTCTGCACGGTAATCCTCCGGTTTATTTTCTTTTGATTCAAATGCTTTTTTCTTTCCCTCTACATATTCATCCAGGTCGGCAATGGTATTGATGTTCTTTTCATCGGGGTCAACACCAATCATTTTCATACAGGTGAGGTAGCCAAACTTTGCTTCACGACCCATTTTAGTGAGCGGGAGGAATTGTTCTACTTTTTCGCAGGTAAATTCTTCCTGTCCCATTTCTTTACGTAATACTTTATCATGGCGTTTCAGGGCTTTGGCGGTAAGTTCTATGTATAATAATTCTACCTGTTCGTCGGAGCTGAAGCTGAGTTCGTTGGAGGCACGTTTCCATTGATCATATTCTTCTTTCACCATACCGGAAAGATGTGAGGTATCAATGGGCTGACCGTAAAATTTATCTTTATAACGATGATAGATCCTGGCTTTTTCGTCAGGTGCCTTACTTACATCGCGACCATCTTTTCCACCCAAGAAATTCCAGCCATATATATCATCTATATAGCCATTGCCATCATCGTCAATACCGTTACCGGGAATTTCTTTGGGGTTACGCCAGAGTATATTTTTCAGATCCTCATGTGTTGTATCCACCCCTGAATCCAATACCGCAACAATCACGGGTTTGGAAACCCTGTTTTTATTCCTTAGGAAAGTATAGGCTTTATTGAGGCTGATGCCATAAAAAGAATCCTTTGCATAATCCATCAGGTGCCAGCCTTTTGGGGCTTCCTGGGCAATACCCTGACAGAGAAAGAGTGGTAATACCACAATGGCTAAGACAATCCCACGACGCATCATTTTGTAAAGTTATTTTCTATGCCTACAAATTTGCACAATGATAATGATAAAATAACAGGATAACCCCCTTTTTATGAAAATGTTAAGGGTGTTGATTAAGTTAGCGGCATGTATAGCAGTATGGTGTTTTCCCCAGCTCCAAGATAATCGGTATTGATAATCAATATGCTTTCGGGAAGGTTAGTAAAATAGGTTCCGACTGAAGATTTGATTATTTTTTAATATATCACAACGTAAGCGTTTTCCAGCACCAAACCGGTCGGTTATGGTTACTTACTCAACAAAACGATATTGAATCATTGATACTGTTTATTTTTTCTTTTTTGCCGCGGATTTGGCCCTTCCATTGTAAGCTATTGCAAGTCCTGCCCAGTATTCAAGTTTCTTTCTGGAATTGACCGCTTCTATATCTACATATACAAAACCTTTTATGGACTTACCGGTAAAGTTCATAGGGTGGCAACCTTCTGTTTCCATTAGTTCCTCATATAAGGCCGGATCAAGCCTCACCATTATTTTTTCTGCTCTTACGCCTATGAACATTTTACCGTTAACCATAAAGCATAATCCGCCAAACATTTTCTTTTCTTCGATATCGGTAAATGTCTGCGATATAATCTCTCTGATCTCATCAGCTATTTTTTCATTGTAGGCCATAGAATTTTATGAATGTGCATATTACTAATCTGCAAGCAAGGAAACAAAACGCTTTCCATAATATAACAGCATCATTGCCGGTAAAGGTATTTCCTGCGCGGGTAAACCGGGTTACCGGAATTTTATTTCACTTAAAAAGCCTTACCGTTATGCTAAGGTTTTTTAAGCGGCTGTATCTTTATTTAAAAATCAAATACAATTCCCTGTGCCAGCGGTAATGTATCGCTCCAGTTAATAGTATTGGTTTGTCTGCGCATATAAGCTTTCCATGCATCGCTGCCACTTTCGCGGCCACCGCCGGTTTCTTTTTCGCCACCAAATGCGCCACCGATTTCCGCCCCGCTGGTGCCAATATTTACATTGGCAATACCACAATCGCTTCCGGCATGCGAAAGGAATAATTCCGCTTCCCGCATATTCACGGTCATGATAGCGGAAGAGAGTCCCTGCGGTACACCGTTCTGAAGCGCAATGGCTTCGTCCAATGTTTTATATTTCATGATATACAAAATCGGTGCAAAGGTTTCATGTTGTACAATAGCCATTTCATTTTTAGCTTCTGCAATGCAAGGTATTATATAGCAACCGCTTTCATATCCTTTGCCTTCCAATACACCGCCTTCTACTATAAAATTACCACCCTGTTGTTTGCATTGCTCTATGGCATCCAGGTACATTTTCACGGCGTCAGTATCAATCAATGGGCCTACATGGTTATGTGTATCCAAGGGATTACCGATGCGGAGATGGCTATAGGCTTTTACTAATTTTTCTTTAAAAACTTCATATACACTTTCCTGAATGATCAACCTTCGTGTAGTGGTGCAACGCTGCCCTGCTGTACCCACGGCACCAAATACAGAGCCAATCAATGCCATGTCAAGGTCGGCATCTTTTGAAATGATAATGGCATTATTTCCACCCAGTTCCAAAATACTTTTACCTAAGCGTGCTGCCACTGCCGCACTCACAGCCTTGCCCATTTTGGTTGATCCGGTTGCGGAAATCAATGGGATGCGTGTATCATTGCTTAGCCATTCGCCAACTTCGCGTCCGCCCTGTATCAATCCGTTTACGCCTTCGGGCACATTATTTTTTGCAAATACTTCTGCTACCATTTTTTGAACAGCGATGCCACACAAAGCTGTTTTTTCACTGGGCTTCCAGATAGTTGTATTACCACATACCCATGCTAAAGCGCTGTTCCAGCTCCATACGGCAACAGGAAAATTAAAGGCAGAGATGATGCCAACTATTCCTAAGGGATGCCATTGTTCATACATTCTGTGTGCAGGTCTTTCACTATGCATTGTAAGGCCGTATAACTGACGTGATAGGCCCACGGCAAAATCGCAGATATCGATCATCTCCTGCACTTCGCCATAACCTTCCTGAAGGCTTTTGCCCATTTCATAACTCACTAATTTACCAAGTGCTTCTTTATTGGCACGAAGTGCTTCGCCCACCTGTCTTACAATTTCACCACGTTTAGGTGCGGGCCATGTACGCCAAATTAAAAACGCTTCCTGCGCTTTAGCGATTGCCAATTCGTAAGCTTCTTTATCAGCAGTAGCCACAGAACCTATTTTTCTGCCATCAACAGGCGAGAAGGAGTCTATACAGGTTCCGTTACTGCTTATCCATTCTGTACCCGAAGAAACACCGGGGTTTTGTGCGTCTATACCCAATTGTTTGAGGAATTCCATTAAAGTAATTTTCACAAAAATACCCACTGGCCCATTAAAGGGGGAATTAATTTAGGCACTACATACATTTTAATAGAATAGATGAGCGGAGACTGCCGTTAGCGGAGATTTTATTGGGGCCTATCAGGGGCCGAGAGTAAAAGGTATTACCTTGGCTGAGAACAACCTGGCAATACCTTTTATCAAAACCTTGCATGAAACATTTTATGAAAAATGATCAGTATAAAAATATTTATTGTTTCAGCATTATTGAAACAATATAGGCGAGCGAGCTGTTTGTATCGGGGAAATTAGCGGGTTTTGGAAAGGGTTAACAACTGGTCGTACACACTGCTGTAACTACTCCCGATAGGAATCTCTTTACCGGCGATCCAGAGTTTGGTTTTACTGAATTTTTCAATGCGGCTCAGGGGTACAATAAAAGAACGGTGTACCCTTACAAAATCGCGGGAAGGTAATTTTTCCTGTATGCTTTTGAGTGTCATTAAGGTAAGTACCGGGTTGGGTTTGATGTATATTTTAATATAATCATCCAGTGCTTCGATCAACTCTATGTCTTTGAGGTTGATCTTCATGATCTCGTAATTCACTTTTACAAAGATGGAGTTCAACTGCAATTCCTGTGAGCTCAGAAACTCAAGGTATTCATTGGCTTTGTAACAAGCTTTGAGAAAACGATCGTATTCAAAAGGCTTTAGTAAATAATCTACCGCATCTACATTAAAGCCTTCTGCAGCAAAATCTTTATAGGCCGTGGTAAAGATCACCGGTGGCTTTTCTGCCAGGTTTTTATAGAACTGCATACCGTTAATATCCGGCATCTGTATGTCGAGAAACAGCAGGTCTACATTAGTATGCTGCAGGTATGCTTTTGCTTCATCTGTATTGGTAAAGGTTTTCTCCAGTTTCAGGAAGGATATCTTTCCGCAATATTCGTTAATCAATTGCAGGGCCAGGGGTTCATCATCTATTGCTATACAACGTATCATGAGGTTATGATCTCTAAGTGAACAGAATAATAATTGTCTTGTTGTGAGGTGGTCAGTGTATGCTTACCGGCGTACATCAGTTCAAGCCGGCGTTTTACATTATTGATACCGATTCCAGTATTCTCCATCAGGTTGTTTTCTGAAGGCACAATGTAATTTTCGGCTGTAAAAAGCACTTTATTGCCTTCTGTTCTGATCTCTATAGTAATATTGGATGATTCTTTCGTGCTTACTCCGTATTTAAATGCATTTTCTACAAACGGGATAAAAAGGAGTGGGGCAATCAGTAAGGTTTCAATATCACCCTCTGCTGAAAAATTCAATATCACTTTATCTGTCAGCCTGACTTTTTGCAGATCAATAAAATTATGGATAAACGCTACTTCATTACTAAGGGGAACCAGGTCGTGTTGTGTTTCAGTAAGGATGTAACGCATGATGGCAGAAAGCTTCATTACGGCAGGCGCCGTCTTTTCACTTCTTACTACTGCCAGCGAATAAATATTGTTCAGTGTATTAAAAAAGAAATGCGGGTTTACCTGCGATTTCAGGAAAGACAATTCTGTATTCAGTTTTTCATTCTCGGTTTCTTTTCTTGTCTGTTCCGTCTGCAACCAGCGTTGGATGACCGATATACAGGTTCCTACGGTAAATACAAGCAGGAATAGAACCGTATTGTATGGATCGGTAACAGACCGTTTGCCGGCACGCATCATTCCGGGAAAATGCCGTTTACCTGTATAGGCTGGATTACGGATAAACTCACGGTTATTGGGATTGAATACTTCCGGCTCTGCGATCCAGGTTGCAATTTCCTTTGGCACATATAGAAAAACAAGAAGACAGCCTGCGATAGACAGTACATACCAAAGCCATTTTTCTTTTGCCAGGAATTTAGGGATCAGTAATAAAGTGTTGAGGTAATAAAAAACAACCAGAAATACATTATTACAGATGATGGTAGCCCATTGATGGTTACTGATGTTAAAGTCGCGCATCCTTGGAAAGAATACCAGGTAAGGCAAGGTGAAAAAACAAACCCATGCCGTTATATGGGCGATGACCGTGACGATTTTTTTATTGTTCTTGTAAGGCAAGTAGCGAATGTTTTGATCAATGAATTTAAAAATTAATTACATATTTCGTCCAGATACTTTGTTCTGTAAACCGGCTGTCTGATCCATTAAAATCAGCAGGATTGGCCCTGCTGATGCCGCTTCTCCCTCCTCCTGGGCTTGCGCCAGCCCTTCCGATACTGCTACCGGCGGGAACGCCTACAATTTCCTGGCTAACTATTGTTCTTCCACCATTGCCCGAAGCCTGTGGTATATCCATTCCGTTGATCTTCCAGCCAATACCCAGCGGTTTACCGTTAAGGGCGGTCTTGGTTCCTATGAAACGGATCGGTATCTGGTATTCTATGTGTAGGGTATTATTGGTATCCCAATCAAAAGCTACGTTTACGCCATTTTCCATAACAATGAGTTGCTGTTTGTCTTCCTGATCTTCCATCCCGAACGTTTTTAAGAAGATCATGGTAGATGCCAGCCTTTCCTTTATTTCTTTAGGATCTGGCGGGCCGCCGTTCTGATTATCACCGCGCGTCCTTCCACCACCCAGCCCGCTAAATCCGCCGTTTTCTCTTTTAATGGGAAACTCAATGCCCGTTCCTTCTTTTTTCTTTCCTTTCTTATCTATGTAGAGATTCATTCCCTGTGACATCAATTTTATCTGTGTTCTTTGATTTTGTACACTTACTGCCAGGTAAAGATTATTGGCATCGTGATCAACGGAAAAGGCAATACCCGTTTCTTTATCCAATTCAAATTTATCTGTTTTCCATTCATTTGTATTACCGTCTACTACATGGTTGATTTTTGCGGTAGTATCATTTTTCTCCATCCCGTTTGCCAGGCTGCTAATTGCGAAGAGACATACCACCGGAAGGATAGTGATGAATCTAAACTGTTTCATATGCAAGTAGTTTAGATCAAATCTATTGTTACCTGTGAAGCTTATAAAAGAAAATGGGTGAATAGGGGGGTGGTGTCGGTGAATCTACCCATCATACTACTGCTCCTTTTGCCACCAGCTCATAATACAAATGCTGTACTAAGCCATCTGCCAAACCAATTTTGGGCACATATATCTCATCTGTATCCGACCAGCGCATTACGTTGATATAGATCTGAAGAGCCGGTACGATTACGTCTGCGCGGTCTTCACGGAGTTTGTAGATGTTGATGCGGTCTTCGAGTGAGAAACTGGAGATCTCTTTGTAATAATCTTTTAACAGATCGAGGCTTAGCGGTTTGCCATCCTTCTTTTTACTAAGTGAAAACACTTTGTTGATGTTTCCGCCGGTTCCGATGGCCACAATTTTTTTATAGCCTCTTGTTTTTGTTTTGATCACATCCTTCACTTCATTCCATTTGGAATCGTCGACCATGTCCTTTAATAAACGGATCGTACCAATGTTGAAGGATTGTTTGAATACGAGTTTGCCGTCTGCAAAAAAAGTAAGTTCGGTACTGCCACCACCAACATCAATATACATATAGCTGTGATCAGTATCCATATTCTCTGCCACATGGTTCTCGTAGATGATGGAGGCTTCCAGGTCTCCGCTGATGATTTCAATATCAAGACCTGTTTCTAATTTTATTTTGCGGATAAGATCCACGCTGTTTCTTGCATCGCGCATAGCACTGGTGGCACAGGCAAGCACTTTGGTTACGCCGTAAGCATTTAGTAAATGTCCGTAGGCTTTCATGGTTTGTAATACCATGCCCCTTTTTTCTTTCGAGATCTCGCCTTTTTCAAATACATCAAAACCCAGTCGAAGCGGAACGCGTACCAGATTCAGTTTATTGAACTGTGGTTTTCCATCTTTGTCCTGCGTTACTTCTACTATCAATAACCTTGCGGCGTTACTCCCGATATCAATGGCGGCTAACCTCACTATGCACTATGTTTTTCTTGTACAGGTAATGATACGTCTCAATCTGCGAACGTATCTTCTTTTTACCTGCGGAAGGTACATAGTTGTTGGATAAGTCATTATCGAGTATCCTCGCTTTAACGTTATCTCTTAATTGAATGTGGATAATATCCTTCAATTCGGCACAGATAACCGGATCAGTTATGGGGATACCCGCTTCCACGCGGTGGTCGAGGTTACGCACCATCCAGTCGGCACTGGAGATGTAGATCTTTTCTTTGCCCAGGTTATGGAAGATCATTACACGGGCATGTTCCAGGTATTCATCTACGATGCTTACTGCAGAAACTTTTTCCTTTGTTTTCTTTGGATCGGTCATGGCGCAGAAAATACCTCTGATAATCATGCGGATTTCAACACCCGCTTTGGCAGCATCGTTTAGTTTTTGAATCAGTAAGGCATCGCTCAGCGAATTCAGTTTCAGGATAATACCTGCCCCCTTACCTGCTTTGGCGTGCCTGATCTCACGATCAATGAGGCCTATCAGTGTTTGGCGCATACTGGTAGGGCAAACCAGTAAAGTCTTACAGGTCTTCAGGTGCGCAATCCCTGTTTTCCAGTTTTCTAAATAATGGAAGATGCGGTTAATATCAGCCATTACATTCCGGTTGCTGGTAAGCAGGCAGTGATCTCCGTAAATAGCGGCTGTTTTTTCGTTCAGGTTGCCGGTACTTACAAAACCGTATTGAATAGTCTTATTGCCTTTTCTTTTCTTAATAATACAGAGCTTGGCGTGAATTTTCATTTTGGGTACACCCAGTAAAACGATAACGCCTTCTTCTTCCAGCATCTTTTTCCATTCCAGGTTGGCTTCTTCATCAAATCTTGCTTTCAGTTCCAGCATTACCACCACCTGTTTGCCGTTACGGGCGGCATTAATCAGGGCATTGATCACTTTTGAATTGGATGCGAGGCGGTAGGCGGTGATTTTGATAGAGGTTACATCCGGATCCATCGCGGCTTCGCGTAAAAGATCAATGACCGCATTGAAGGAATGATATGGAAAATGCAGCATCACATCTTTCTTTACAATCACATCGGTTACACGCATAGAAGTTTGTAAAGCTGCATGGGCAAAGGGTGCGCGCCTTGTATTTTTATTGCTGAATACATCCGGGAAGTCCATAAAATGCCTGAAATTATGGATACGGCCACCGGGAATGATATTGCTTTTCCGGTTCAGGCTCAGCCTGCGGATCAGGTATTCAAGCAGGCCGGCATCCATCTCTTTGTCGTACACAAACCGAACAGGCTTGCCCTTTCGGCGGTTCTTTAAACCCTTCTCTATTTTTTCTACAAATGTGGTGCTTACATCATTATCAATATCCAGCTCGGCATCTTTGGTTACTTTAAAAATATGGGAATCAAAATGATCATAATCGAAATAAGAAAAAATATTCGGCAGGTTAAAGCGGATCACATCTTCCAGCAAAATGATCTGCTTCTCGCCGGCACGAGAGGGCAGTAGAATAAAACGACCCACCGCTTTTGCCGGTACTTCTATCAATGAATATTTCTGGTGGTAGGCGGTTTTCTTTTTACGCATTACCACACCCAGATAAATACTTTTATCCCGTAGGTAGGGCAATTGTGGCAGGCTCTCTATCATCAAAGGAATAATATTGGAGCGTACTTCTTCCTCAAAATATTTTTTCACAAACAGTTGCTGCTCCCTGTTTAACTGTTTTTCATTAACAAGATGAATCTTCTCTTTTTTCAGTTCCCTGAGAATGCCTGCCCAAATACGGTTGAATTCATTCTGTTGTTGTAATACAATGGTCTGAATCTGGTCGAGGATTGCCTGTGGCGCCTCTTCCATATGCATGTTCAGTTTCCTGCGTTTTTCTGCAAACTCAAGCATGCGCTTCAACGTAGCCACACGTACCCTGAAAAACTCATCTGAATTATTAGAAAAAATACCCAGGAAACGGATCCTTTCTTTTAACGGAACCGAAGGATCATTTGCTTCCTGTAGTACCCTTGCATTAAAACTAAGCCAGCTGATATCGCGGGGGATGAGTAACTTTTTGGGCATGGGCGAGTAATGATTTTGACATTTTGGAATTGTAAACTGAATAACCGTATTCCAAAATCAACCGTTATCAAATATAAGTAAGCGGCTTTTTTGTCAATGTTAAGTTTACTAAGATCGAGTGGTAAAGAAAACTTCAACTTGCAAAATCTTATGAGAAGGAAGATTTTATCTGCCGAATAATCCCCGTTGTAGAAAACCCTTCTACAATCGGATTGATCACCACCCTTCCTCCGTTGGCAATCACTTCTTTGGCGCCTACGATTTGTTCAACCGTATAATCTCCCCCCTTTACGAGTGCATCCGGTTTGATGGTAGTGATAAGTTCAAAAGGGGTGTCTTCATCAAATATTACAACCGCATCTACAATGGCAAGACTGGCCAGTAACAGAGCACGGCTATGTTCATGATTCACGGGCCTTTCAGGGCCTTTCAACCGTTTGGTGCTGCTGTCGCTGTTTACGCCAACAATCAGGTAATCCGCTTCAGCGGCGGCTTGAGAGAGAGAAAATATATGTCCCTCATGTAAAATATCAAAACAGCCATTGGTGAAAGCAATGGTCTTATCTACAACCCGCCAGGATGCTACCTGTGCCAGCATTTGTTGAAGGGAGAATATTTTTTTTTGTATTGCACTAACTGTTTTCATGCTGTTTCTTTTTGTTATAAAAGGGTAGCAATACCATACACAATGAACCTACCAATACTACGATCAGGAACTGGGCAAACCATTGTAAAGTGCCATTGGCAAATCCTATCTCGAAAGGGATATTGTTTTTCTCCAGCACTTTGGCAATAAAATAGGCATACGCGCCTATTCCGCCGGGGGTAATGATCATGCCAAGGCTTGCAAATGCCAAAGCAGACAACGCATGCTGGATGCCCAGATTGGCCGTACCCTCGGTAGCCTGCAGCCCTACCCAGGTGCCTAATATATAAAGTAACCAGATACTGATGCTGTAAAAGATGAACAGTTTTTTTTGTTTCAGTTTGCCAATGCTGCTAAGGCCTTCCCAGATACCCCGAAGGATCTTCTTGAACAGGATCACAATCTTTAAATGGGCAAACTGGTAAAACCACACTTTTATGGCAATAAAGGCCGCTAATAATATACTTAATACAATGCCGAGTTTTACAAAAGAAAAATGACCGGAACTGTTTTCAAAAACCTGTTTGAACAATTGATTGGCAAATTCGCCCACTACATCAAACTGGCTGATCAGGGCCAGTAAAAAGATGATACCAAGAGAGATAACATCCACTGCTCTTTCTGCAACGATGGTACCTATGAGTTTTTCAGCGGGTACTTTTTCGTATTTGGCCAGAATGGTACATTTTAATACTTCACCTAAACGAGGTACCGCCAGGTTGGCCAGGTATCCGATCATCACTGCGAAAAAACTATTCAGGAACGAGGGATGATATCCCATCGGGTGCATCAGAATCCGCCAGCGAAGTGCCCTTAGTATATGGCTGAGGCTGAGAATCAGGAATACGGGGAAAAGCAGCCAGTAATTAGCCGTTTGAAGCGAATGCTTGAATTCGCCCCATTTCTTATCGGGTATCTGGTGGAGACTCCACCAAACAATAAACACACCCAAACCCAGGAAAAAAAGATATTGTAAAACGGATACGATCTTTTTATTCATACAACAACATTCGCCGGCAAGTTACAGAAGCCATTTTATATATAAACCAATTACCTCGTTTACAACTGTTCATGTAACAGGATCATCGGTATTTCAAAACTGTGCATAAAAATAAATGATCAGAAGTTTTTTTAAATCCGAAAAGGCCGGGTTGTCATTTACCTGCAGTAATCGATTGGCTGAACGGGTTGCCTCCAAGCCATACTATCAATGGATAAAGGCATTACGTTGCGGCTAAGAAATGGCTTTTTGATGAACGGTAAAGCGGGATCATCAGGTATGGATTTCTTTGATCCGGGGCGGGTTATCGCCTTTTGAACGGGCCTTATTTGGGCCGTGTATGGGGATGAAGCCTGCCCGGTAGTTGGTTTTCGAGCTAATTTATATACCTTTGCCAACTGTTTTTTCCAGCATCGTGCTAAAATTCGCATACTAATGTCAACAAAGAAAAGAATTTTGTTCATTGCCACTGAGATGTCGCCTTACCTGGAGCTCACTGAGTTTGCCGAGGTAATCAACAAACTCGCCATCAAAAGCAATGATAGTGGACTGGAAGTAAGGTGCATAATGCCTAGGTTTGGGGTGATCAATGAAAGAAGGCACCGTTTGCATGAGGTGGTAAGGTTATCAGGCATCAATGTATCTGTTGATAATGACGACTACCCGCTTCAAATTAAAGTAGCCTCTTTACCCAATGCCCGTTTGCAGGTATACTTCCTTGAAAATGAAGATTTTTTCAAACGTAAACAAGTCTTTCACGACGAAACGGAAACCTGGTTTGATGATAATATATTGCGAACGGTTTTCTTTTGTAAAGGCGCCCTCGAAACCGTAAAAAAGTTTGGATGGCCTCCGGATATTATTCATTGCAGTGGCTGGATGACAGGATTGATACCTGCTTATATAAAAACAGCTTACAAAAAAGAGCCTGTTTTTGGAAACAGTAAAGTGGTATTTACAATCGGGCAGAATACCTTTAAAGAAAAATTAGGGACTGATTTTGTACAGAAAGCCATGATCAATGCGAATATCAAGGATAAAGACCTCGAAGCTTTTAAAGAAGGTAATAATACCGCGATGTTCAGGGGTGGGGCAACTTTTGCAGATGCCATCACTTTTGGAGCGGACAAAATTGAGAAAAAACTGACTGAAGAATTCGCCAAAGTAAAAGGGAAGAAAGTCGTTCCTTTTAAAGGATGGGATTCTGATTTAACAGAGTATTTAGAATTGTACAACGACCTTGCGGGCAAGTAATCACCAACACATGTATTCATTTTTTACGCTGCGTAGAATAATCCTTTCCTGTATTGTTTTGATCGCTTTTTTTTCGGGATGTACACGTATCACCTCTACCGATGTGGGTTCAGGTTTAATTCCTGCTATTGACGGGGTAATTACCAAGGATACCCTTC
Organism: uncultured Sediminibacterium sp.; assembly: GCA_964519475.1. Classification (GTDB taxonomy): domain Bacteria; phylum Bacteroidota; class Bacteroidia; order Chitinophagales; family Chitinophagaceae; genus Sediminibacterium. Next base: position 15,740 of record CAZFKE010000015.1, on the reverse strand, counting down.
TGGATGTAATTACAGATACGTTTGAAGATACGGACAGCATTCGTGTTTACAGGGGCGATAACCATTTACTGGGCGCCATCACCAACGACCCGCTTTTTGGCAAGTCAAAAGCTATCATGTATTTTGAAATGAAGCCGAATACCTACCCGTATTATATTCCGGGAAACAAGGATAGCCTGAAAGTAGATTCTGCTGTTTTGATACTCAGTTACCGGGGTATGTATGGCGACTCTACCAATCCTTTACAGATAAATGTATTTGAGATCAATAAGAATTCAGCACTTAACCCTTTGGTCAATTATGCTGCCAATTACCCATCCGCCATTCCGGTAAGCATCGGACAATCACTGGCAGATCCGGTAACGGTTGATATCAGGCGCCTGACCGATTCGGTAAAAAACCGTTATGAGAATGCAGTTAACCAGATCCGTATCCGGCTGCGGAGCGATGTGGCCAAACGCTTTATCAAGGATTATGATTCTACCAACGCTTACCGGTCAGATTCTGTTTTCAAAACGTATTTCGCCGGGTTTGCCGTAACTACCAATTCGGGTTCGCCGGCTAATGCCTTACTGAAGATTAACCTTACGGATACCAATTCCAAGTTTGCCCTTTACTATAGCTCCAGTTCTACCGGTGCTACGCAGAGGGATACTTCGGTCGCTTATTTTAAATACCTGGTAGGTCTTTCATCAGATGCCAATGTAATTACCCGCGACAGATCGGGCAGTGAAGTCGCTAAGCACCTGACCACTACTTCCAAACCGGATTCCCTGGTATATGTACAAACGATGCCCGGAACTTATGTACGCATAAAGATACCCGGATTACAGGGCTTGACTAACCGTATTGTTCACCGTGCCGAACTCATTGCAGAACAGGTGCCGGATGATGCAAATCTGAATACGATAGAAAAGCAGATGCTTGCTCCGAGGTTTTTACTGTTAAGCCGTTATGATTCCAGCATTACCCAGAAAAGGACGATTCCCAATGATTTTGTCATCACATCATCCGGACCCAATACGGCACAGTTCGGAGGCTTGGTTATATCAAAATCTGCTGCGCCTTACGATAAGATAGCATCATATGTTTTTGATGTTAGCCGCTATGTACAGGGGATTGTAACAAGAAAAGACACATCTTTTACACTCCGTTTATCGGCACCCACAAACGATTCATTACGATATACGCCACCATACCCCGGTAATACTGCATCTTCCAGTTACTTTATCAGCCCATCCAGTACGAACGATGCAGCAGATGGAAGGATCAGGTTAGGCGGTGGAACACATTCACGTTTCAGGATGCGGTTACGGGTGATTTATTCACGTCTTTGATGCGGTTTGATTTGAATGCCCGATTATTCTATATTTGCATCCATTAAATTTTAAATTATATGCCTTATTTGTTTACTTCCGAAAGTGTGTCTGAAGGACATCCGGATAAAGTAGCTGATCAGATATCTGATGCCCTGATCGACAATTTTCTTGCCTTTGATGCCCAGTCAAAAGTAGCCTGCGAAACGCTGGTCACTACCGGTCAGGTTGTGTTAGCCGGGGAAGTAAAATCCAAAGCGTATCTGGATGTGCAGGAAATTGCCCGTGGAGTGATCCGTAAGATCGGTTATACCAAGAGTGAATACATGTTTGAAGCCAACAGCT
>CAZFKE010000015.1:5814-14069 GCA_964519475.1 uncultured Sediminibacterium sp. | reverse complement strand
AACCCGGGGGTGCAAAAAAAGAAAAAAGAAGAGCAAGGTGCAGGCGACCAGGGTATGATGTTTGGGTATGCTTCTAATGAAACGGATGATTATATGCCATTGGCATTGGACCTGGCTCATAAGATACTGATTGAACTGGCTGCTTTACGCCGTGAGAACAAACAGATCAAGTACCTCCGCCCTGATGCCAAAAGCCAGGTTACCCTGGAGTATGATGATAATAACCGCCCCGTTCGTATTGATGCGATCGTGGTATCTACCCAACATGATGATTTTGATACAGAAGCTAAAATGCTGGCAAGATCAAAGAAGACATCGTGAATATCCTGATCCCTCGCGTAAAAGCCAAGTATAAAAAATATGCTAAGCTGTTTAATGATAAGATCAAATACCATATTAACCCAACCGGTAAGTTTGTTATTGGCGGACCACACGGGGATACCGGCTTAACCGGACGTAAGATCATTGTAGATACCTATGGTGGTAAAGGGGCGCATGGTGGTGGTGCTTTCAGTGGAAAGGATCCCAGCAAAGTTGACCGTTCTGCTGCCTATGCAACCCGCCATATCGCCAAAAACCTGGTAGCGGCAGGAGTAGCGGATGAGGTTCTGGTACAGGTCTCTTATGCCATTGGTGTTGCACAACCTACTTCTATCAACGTAAACACATATGGTACTGCCAAAGTGAAACTTACTGACGGGCAGATCGGAAAGATCGTTGAGCAAATATTTGATCTGCGCCCTTACTTTATCGAGCAGCGCCTCAAACTCAGGACCCCAATGTACAGCGAAACCGCTGCTTACGGTCATATGGGCCGCAAAAATGAAGTGGTAACCAAAGAATTTACTTCACCAAATGGTAAAATCAAAAAAGTGAAAGTGGAACTGTTTACCTGGGAAAAACTGGATTATGTAACAAAAGTGAAAAAAGCTTTTGGTATTAAATAACCAGGTGTATAAAGAAATCATCGCAACCTCTGCTCATTTGGGCAGAGGTTGTTTATTTTTAGGGAAGGATGGTTGATCAAATAGCTGCACATGAAAAAGAAATTATCTGTATCGGCACTGGCAACCCTGTTGATGATCATATTGATGCAGGTTCAGGGCGGCAGTCTTAAAACAAACGCCAGCCCGAAGGGGATGATCGATTTAGAGTTTGCGGATACCCCTCAGCGTTTACACGAATTAATGATATGTTGGGATATCTCTGTGGTGAAAATGAATATCTGGCTCGATTTTCTGTTCATTGTGGCCTACGTTCTTTTTCTTTCGATCGCTGCTGAATTTTCAGCCATCAAATGGGGGGGAGGCTTTGCGCAAAAGATCGGGTTCTGGCTGGCAAGGATCGCTTATGTGGTCGGTGTGCTGGATATTGCAGAGAACCTGCTGATGCTGCAGAGTGTGGCGGGTAATTATACAGATACTTCTTTACAGCTTACTTATTATTGTGCAGCTGTAAAATTTATACTGGCAGGATGCGTGCTTTTATATTTGCTTGTGTCGCTTCCGGTTTCGATTCGTAAAAATAAAAATTGATATGCCGGAAAATCCATGGACCATCATTGCAGAAAAAAAGATCTATGAAAATCCGTGGATCCATCTCACAGAATTTGATGTGATCAATCCCGGTGGCGGTAAGGGTATTTATGGGAAGGTTCATTTCAAGAACCTGGCCACCGGTGTGATAGTGCTGGATGATAAGAGCAATACCTGGCTTGTTGGGCAGTATCGTTTTGCAACAGACATGTACAGTTGGGAAATACCGGAAGGCGGATGTCCCGAAGGAACAGACCCCCTCGAAAGCGCCAAACGCGAACTGAAGGAAGAAACCGGCTTGACAGCTCAGAACTGGCAACCGATTCTGCAAATGCATTTATCCAATTCTGTATCTGATGAACAAGCCATCGTATATCTTGCCACCGGGTTAACACAAGAGCAGGCTGATCCGGAAGAAACAGAACAGTTACTAATTAAAAAAATACCCTTTACGGAAGCATTTGAGCTATTGGAAGCAGGAGTCATTATTGACTCAATAAGCGTGGCGGCTATTCTGAAAGTAAAACTGTTGATGGCGGAAGGGAAACTGAACCAATATATTTGCACATGCCCCTGAAACAAAGTTCACTGATTATAGGCCGCCAACCCCTGGTGGAAGCATTACAATCCGGTAAATCAATCGACAAGATTCTCCTGCAGAAAAATACGGTTGGCGATGTGATCAATACGATCCGTCAACTTTCACGCGAAAAAAATATTCCGATACAGGTAGTGCCGGTAGAGAAACTGAATGGCATGACGAAGGCCAATCACCAGGGCGTGATCGCATTTGTGGCAAGGGTGGCATATATGGATCTGCAGGAAGTGATCGATCACGTAGTATCCAATGGCGAATTGCCTTTATTCCTGATGCTGGATGGCGTTACCGATGTACGCAATATTGGTGCGATTGCAAGAAGTGCAGTGTGTTGCGGCGCACATGCTATCATTATTCCTGATAAAGGTGTGGGCGCTTTGAATGAAGAAGCGATGAAAAGCAGTGCGGGTGCTTTGGAACTGATACATATCTGTCGCGTAAACAGTTTATTAAAAGCGGTGGATACTTTACACCTTAACGGCATTAAAGTATTTACCAGCGAAATGCGTGCAACAGAAAATGTATACGACCTGCCTTTTGAAGATCCCTGTTGTGTTATTATGGGAGATGAAGGGAAAGGTGTGCAACCTTATCTTGCTAAGGCGGCCGACCATTTCTTTAAAATACCCATGGCTGCAGAATTTGATTCGTTCAATGTATCTGTTGCTTCCGGTATTATTTTGTACGAAGCCATGAAACACAGGATGAAGAAGTAGTTTATTTTTATTAGGGATGAATACAAAACACACGCCTCACGCTTCTCGCCTCACGCTGGTTGAGTGCCCCCGCGATGCTATGCAGGGTTGGCTGCATTTTATTCCCACTGAAAAGAAGATAGCATATCTGAATGCCTTATTAAAAGTGGGTTTTGATACATTGGATTTTGGCAGTTTTGTTTCTCCAAAAGCCATCCCGCAGATGGCGGATACCAAAGAAGTGTTAGCTAAACTGGATGTTTCTCATTCGCCCACAAAATTATTAGCCATTGTTGCCAACACACGTGGTGCAGAAGAAGCAGTGATGTATGATTCTGTAACTTATCTTGGGTTCCCTTTTTCTATTTCGCCAACTTTTCAGTTGCGTAATACCAACAGCAGCATGGAAGAAAGTGTACACAGGGTAGAAGCCATACAGGAACTGTGTATTAAGAATCATAAGGAAATGGTACTTTACCTGAGTATGGGTTTTGGTAACCCCTATGGCGATGCGTATAACGAAGATATTTTATTGCATTGGGCAGAGGAGATGGTGAAGAAGGACATCAGGATACTATCGCTGGCAGATACGGTTGGACTCGCAACCCCCGAACAGGTAAGCTTTGCATTGCAAACATTGATCCCACAATATCCGGAAGTAACAATTGGGGTTCACTTACATTCAACCACTGCACAATGGCAAGTAAAACTGGATGCAGCATTGAATGCAGGTTGTAAAAGGGTTGACGGTGTATTAAAAGGCATTGGTGGTTGCCCCATGGCACAGGATGAACTGGTTGGCAATATGGATGCTGCATTAATGATCCCCTATTTACAGGAAAAAGGTTTATTACAGGAATTGAATCAAACTGCTTTACAGGAAAGTCTCCGTATGGCCAATGAAATATTTGTGTAAGATGCAGATCCGGTTTACGAAAAATACAGGCAAACAGAATGTGATCAAATATGTCCGTGATAACGGAACGGAAACCTGGATGTATGGGGATGATTTCTTTATCCGCCACGATCTAAGCCATTATGCACTTGAAAAAATATTGGGGTATAAAACGGCTTTTAACGGGATGCTTAATGCTGGCATGGATATCAGGGACTTTGCGGATAAAGAAAAACGGGCTAAACTATCCGTAACAGCAGAAGCCTGGTATGCCGAGAATATGGCGAATTTATTTTTAATAGAACTTGCCCAGGGGAAGTTTGACGATTTTAATCAGGTGCAGCAGGCTGCTTTTGTATCTTTCCATCAGCAATATCCCCCGGTAACTCTGCTACAAGCTACAATTAACGAAGTTCGTGATTACCTTTCAATATTGCTGGCTCAATGGAAAGCATTGCCTTCAGGTGAAACCCTAGAACTATCTTTTGACTTATGAAATTTCATTTCGAGTTTGATATAAAACGTGCCCCATCATCCATCCTGCATACACATACATTATTGCTGATGGGATCGTGTTTTACAGAGAATATAGGAGAGAAGCTGCGTAAACATAAATTCTCAACGCTCGACAATCCGAATGGAATTTTATTCAATCCCATCAGTGTGGCAGATGCGGTGAATAGTTATATCAACCACACGCAAATTACACAAACGGATATTTTTGAACACAACGAAACCTGGCATAGCTGGAAACACCATAGCCGTTATTCAGGGATTACAGCCCAAGATTGTATAGATAAGATCAATACGTCAACGGCTAATGCGCACCATTATCTAAAACATGCCCATCACCTGTTGGTCACTTTAGGATCTGCCTGGGTGTATACCTTAACGGATCAGGCCAGCCATGCAAAACCCGGAGAAGTGGCTGCCAATAACCACAAAGCACCTGCCGGTTGGTTTGCCAAAAGGCTAATGAATGCTGGCGAAACAACAGAGATCTTGGAACAGATGATACAAAGATTATTGGTATTTAATCCCTCGCTGCAGATCATCTTCACCATCAGCCCTGTAAGGCATTTAAGAGAAGGCGTGATCGAGAACAACAGGAGTAAAGCTGTTTTAATTCAGGCTGTGCATCAGTTAGTAGAAAAATATGAGTCAATCTATTATTTCCCTGCTTATGAATTGGTTATTGACGATCTGCGTGATTACCGTTTTTATGCAGAAGACCTTGTACATCCCAATTACCTGGCTACGCAATATGTTTGGGAAAAATTTACCAATGCCTGTATGAATGATGAAACAAGAACATTGATGAAAGGCATTGCTGAAATCAACCTCGCCTATCAACACAAACCCTTTAACCCTGATACAGCCCATCACCGGAAATTTCTGAAAAGTTATTTAGAGAAGACAACTGCACTGAAAGAAACATACCCTTATCTCGATCTGGAAAATGAGATCATGTATTTTAAAAACGAAATCTCTATTACTTGATCTTATTATACTGAAAACTCTTTCATTTTCATAGAAACCTATGTAGGCGTGGTATACTAAAATAGTGTGTCTGTACCTAATTCTACCTTTTCAATACAGTAAGGATTTTTAATGTATCCTGTCGCCCCTCACTTCCATCTCATCCATCACCCCTTTTTCATATACCAACCATTCTTTCCATCTTTTGCGCACTATTTTTTTATCCAGGTAAGTCTCGGCCAGTTCAATAAACAAAGTATAATGCCCCGCTTCACTCTCCATAAAGCGACGATAAAAATTACGCATATATTCATCGTTCAATCCCTCGCTCAATCTTTTAAATCGTTCACAACTCCTGGCTTCTATTAATGCCATCGTTAATAAGTGGTCTAGTAACCGGTCTTCCGGGCTGCCTCCCTTTTTCTGAAATTCGATCAGTTTATTAACATATTCATCCTTACGCTGTTTACCCAGTTTCAGTTTTCGTTTTTTCAGTTCATTCAGCACCAGCCTGAAATGCCCCCATTCTTCTGCTACAATAGGTGCCAGTTCGTACACCAGTTTCTCCTTATCCGAATACCGCTGGATTAAGGTAATACAGGTAGTGGCCGCTTTCTGCTCGCAATAAGCATGATCGGTTAGTATAGCTTCCAATGAAATGCCTGCCAGGTCTACCCAGCGGGGGTCGGTAGGGAGCTGCAGGCCAAGGATGTTTTTGGTATGTTCGGAGAAATCCATGGGTAAGTTTGGAGTTTGGGTTTGTGTTTAGCCGATAGATCGATCCTGGTCATCGTTCAATGACCTGACTATCGACACAAATATCTGCCCAATCCTTTAGTTTTGACACATGTACCCGGATGATTTCCTGAATAAAAAAATAAATGAGCGAAAAGAGAACCATTCTTTCCGCCAGTTACACCTGCCTGATAATAAGGTCGACTTCTGCTCTAACGACTACCTCGGGATAGTGACTCATTCAATATTCAATATTCAACATTCAACATTCAAGACCGGTTCCACCGGTTCCAGGTTATTATCCGGTAATTATCCATTGATCGAAGAAGTGGAAAAGCAAATCGCTTCTTTCCATCAATCAGAGGCCGCGCTTATCTTTAACTCCGGTTACGATGCCAATATAGGGTTGCTTTCCTCGGTAGCGCAGAAAGGAGATACGATTTTATATGATCATCTCTGCCATGCCTCTATCCGCGATGGGATCCGTTTGTCTTTTGCCCATGCTTTTTCTTTTGCGCATAATGATTTGATCGACCTGCAAAAGAAATTAACCCATGCCACTGGAACGGTGTTTATTGTTACCGAATCTGTGTTTAGTATGGATGGCGATCTTTGCCCGCTGGCAGAACTTGTTGCAATAGCGGAAATACACAAAGCGCATCTGATTATCGATGAAGCTCATGCTACAGGCATCATAGGGGGAAAGGGTGAGGGTTTGGTGCAACATTTACAATGTCAGGATAAAGTGTTCGCAAGGGTGCATACATTCGGAAAAGCCTGTGGCTGCCATGGTGCCGTGGTGCTGGGTTCAAAATTGTTGCGGGATTATCTCATTAATTTTGCACGAAGCCTGGTATTCTCTACTGCTTTGCCGGAGCAGAGTGTTATGATGATTAAAATGAGTTATGAAACTTTCCCGGAGATGAAAGAAGAACGGTTGCACCTGCAAAAACTTATCAACCAATTTCAATCAGCTACTATCCGTTTTGAGAAATGGCCATCTGTCACAGCAATCCAGATTGTGATCATACCGGGTAATGCGGATGTGAAAAAAATAGCAGCTTCTCTGCAGAAAAATAATCTTGATGTAAGGGCTATCCTATATCCCACAGTGCCAAAAGGAAAGGAGCGATTAAGAATTGTGCTGCATGCGTTTAATAAGGAGGAGGAAGTTGAACGCCTGGTTAGCTTGCTTGCATAGTGGATACTCAACTTGTATATCTTAGTATAGTTTCAGGAAATAAGATATGATAGGCAGGGGTTTTCAACTATGTAAAGATTTGATATTAACTTCTATTTAAGAATCAACCATTTCTAAATTCTTTCCATGAAAAAAAGTATTGTATCCTTCAGCCTCTTTTTACTGGTACAGTTGTCATTTGGCCAAACCGATCACAATAAGAATATAGCAATGATAAAATCTGCAAGGGCTGCCTCCAATGCAGCGCTTGCAAAGCATGATATAGATAAAATGTCAGAATTTTGGCTTAATGACCTGGTATTGGTAAGAGGTAATGCTTCTCAGCTTTCTGGTAAAGACACCATCATTGGAGCCTGGAAAAAATTATTTACAGACAACCCTAAAGTAAATTATATAAGAACACCCACTCAGGTTATCATTAGCCAGAATGATACACTGGCTTGGGAAACAGGTACATGGAAAGCATTTAATTCTTACAGTCATGGAGGAAACTATAGTGCCATGTGGAAGAAATCAAACAAGTCCTGGAAAATTTTAGCGGAATTATTTGTTTCCCTGCGATAAAGGTGTCGGTAGAGATGGGCTGAATGGCATCTGTCGTTCACATTCCTTCCCGATATGGGAAAAGGTGCCGTGCAAGGGTATGATCTTCCGGACCTAATGGGCGCATTTTTTGAGTCGGTCTTCAAAACATTACCTTTGCGGATGCTTCAGAAAGAAATTATCGCACAAACATTATCACAGTTTGGTATCACTTCCTTGAATCCTATGCAGGATACAGCTTCGGCCACCATTCTTTCCGATACAGAAGTGTTATTGCTCTCACCAACCGGTTCCGGTAAAACATTAGGGTTTTTATTACCGGTTTGGCAATTGATGAAACTAGGTGAAAAACAGGTTCAATGCCTTATCCTTACACCCTCAAGAGAACTGGCTATTCAGATAGAGCAGGTATGGAAAAAAATGGCTACGGGATGGAAAGTAAGTTGTTGTTATGGCGGTCATGATATGCAGACAGAGATCCAGAACTTAACAGAACCGCCCGCATTACTTATCGGAACCCCCGGCCGTATTGCCGATCATATTAAACGCGCTACTTTTTCACGTGATGTGATTT
>CAZFKE010000015.1:0-5804 GCA_964519475.1 uncultured Sediminibacterium sp. | reverse complement strand
GGATGAATTTGATAAATCACTCGCTTTGGGTTTTGAAGAGGATATGTCTTATATCTTCGGATCATTAAAGGCACTGGATAAAAAAATATTTGTTTCTGCAACTGCCAGCGTTGATATCCCCGCATTTGCCGGCACAGGGGATGGGTTAACCGTTCTGGATTTTATCAATAAAAAACAGTTGCTGGGTGATGCGCTTACCTTGCAACTGGTTCTTTCAGAAGAAAAAGACAAAGTAAACCGCCTGGTGGAATTATTGAGTTTTATTCAATCAGAACCGGCACTCATTTTCTGTAACCATAGAGATGCTGTTGAAAGAACGGCTGGTTTATTAAAAGAAAAAGGTATTGAATGTGCCGCTTTTCACGGAGGCATGGAACAGATGCAACGCGAGCAGACATTAATCCAATTCCGCAATGGCAGTGTACGTTTCCTGGTTGCCACCGATCTTGCCGCACGTGGCCTGGATATTCCGGAGATCAAACATGTGATCCATTATCATCTTCCCTCCACCGAAGCAGAATTCACACACCGCAACGGCCGCACGGCGCGTATGGAAGCAACCGGTACTGCTTACTTATTAATGCATACTGAAGAACCTTTACCCGATTACATCCCTCAAAAACCCGAACGGCTGAATATTCCTTCCGGATTAACATTACCTAAGTCGGCAGAATGGGTAACCATCTATATTAATGGCGGGAAAAAAGATAAGCTAAATAAAGTAGATATTGTAGGCTTCTTCTCCCAAAAAGGCCATTTAGAAAAAGCCGATATGGGATTGATCATTGTAAAAGACAGGAATGCATTCGTTGCTGTAAGGAAACATAAAGTTAAAACGCTTTTGCCGCTTGTGCAGAACGAGAAGATCAAAGGCACCCGTTATAAGATTGTGGTTGCACGATAATTTTTTTACATACAAGCGCCAAAATACAAATGGGTTTTCCCTGCTTTGTTTCTTCATATAAAAATTGTACTGCCTTTTTACGGTTTTCAATCCTCAGATAAGTTTCCTACTTTTATCATAACAAGATTGTCATGCCCTTCCACCGTAATTTCACTTACTGGATAGATAAACGTGTCTGGAAATATTATTTCCTGATGCTCTCCCTGCAATTAGCAAAATAGTTGCAGTCTATGGACTTCGGAATGCCGCCCATATCTTCAATGATGAATGTCTAATTATTAATTAAAAAGCAATGCCACACTACCATACTTTGGGAACTATCCCCCATAAACGCCATACCCAGTTCCGTAAACCCGATGGAACACTCTATTCAGAACAATTATTCTCAACTGAGGGGTTTAGTAATGATTATTCCATTCTGTACCATACCTGGCCACCCACCCAGATTATTTACACCGATGAACCTGTGAATAGGATGCCTAAAGTAGCAGAAGAAAAAATGCTAATACACAGAAGCTTTGAAGGATTTCATATTAAACCCGAAACGGATTTTCTGGAAAGCCGTAAACCGGTACTTGTTAACAATGATTGTCATATTGTATTGGCAGCACCACAACAGGGCATGAAAGATTATTTCTACAAAAATGCGGATGCCGATGAAATGATCTTTATCCATGAAGGGAATGGCAAACTTTCTTCACAATACGGAGAACTGGTTTTTGGCTATGGCGATTACTTAGTCATCCCGCGCGGAACGATCTATAAGATAGAATTTAATGATGCCCATAACCGGCTCTTCATTGTAGAAAGTTTCAGCCCGATCCGTTATCCGAAAAAATATGTAAGCAAATACGGGCAGTTGATGGAACATTCTCCCTATTGCGAAAGAGATATCCGCAGACCACAAAACCTTGTTACGATTGATGAAGCAGGTGATTTCCTGATCAAAACAAAAAAGAAAGGGATTGTATACGGGTTGCATTATGCCCATCATCCTTTGGATGTGCTGGGATGGGATGGCTGTTGTTATCCATTCGCTTTCAGTATCCATGATTTTGAGCCGGTTACCGGACGTGTGCATCAGCCACCTCCTGTGCACCAGACTTTTGAAGCCCATAATTTTGTGGTCTGCAGCTTCTGCCCGCGTTTATATGATTACCATCCCAACGCTATTCCTGCCCCCTATAATCATAGCAATATAGACAGTGATGAAGTGATATACTATGTGGCGGGAGATTTTATGAGTCGTAAAAATGTAACCCGTGGAATGCTTACCCTGCACCCTGCCGGCATCCCCCACGGCCCGCACCCCGGAGCTGTTGAAAAAAGCATCGGAAAAAAGGAAACAGGAGAACTGGCAGTAATGGTAGATACTTTTCATCCCCTGCAGTTAACGGTAGATGCATTGGAAATTGAGAACCCGGGGTATACAATGAGTTGGGCAGAGTAGCCCGTATGCAGACAGGCCATGGTCCGTATAACAAAGGCTAAAGGGTATCGACAATAGACGTTTTTTTTCTTACAAAAAATGTCCTAACTTATCATCCTAAAAACCATTGCCATATGATTAAATACAGCGACATTAAGATTGGTGACTATGTAAAAGCCGAGTACGATGGAAAAATGTGGGAAGGAGAAGTAGTTAACCTTAACGGGGATGAAAAACAGGTGTGTGTAGCAACCGGTGTTCAGGAATTCTGGTTTGATGTGGAACGGTTATATCCATTTGAATTGAATGACGAAGCATTGCAGATGCTGAAATTTCAAAAGCAGGTAAGTGATGACGGATCAGTGAAATACCTGAAAGGATCTTTCAGGCTGGTGATCCCTAAAGAGGGCGATTTTTCGAGTATTGAAATGTGGTACCGCGAGGACCGCCGTCAGCATCCGGATGTCCACTATGTACACCAACTGCAGAACCAGTATCTGCAGATGACCAAGATCCACCTTACGGATAAAGCCATGTAAATACTGTTTAGTAATTCTTTACATTTTGCAGACACTGATTACCACAGTGTCTGTTTTGTTAAATCAGGTTTGTAATGCAGACATTTGTGTAACTTCAAATAAATTCTATAGAGAACGGATGAAGCGGTTTTTCTTTTTTGCCTTTTGCCTGTTTATTTCTTATGTTTCCCATGCCCAGCAGTTCGGAGGCAATCCCTCTTCCATTCATTGGAATCAGATCAATACAGATACGGTTCGTGTGATCTTTCCCAAAGGGTTTGATGTAAAGGCACAACGCATCGCCGGTATTGTTCATTCACTCCAGAAAAATTATGCACATAGTATTGGGGATACGATCCGAAAAGTGAATATCATTTTGCAATCGCAAACACTTATCTCCAATGCTTATGTAAGCTTAGCGCCTTACCGTAGCGAGTTTTATATGACAGCGCCACAGGATGCATTTGCACTGGGTGCCGTTAACTGGACAGATAACCTGGCGGTACACGAATTCCGTCATGTACAGCAATACAGTAATTTCAATAAAGGGTTATCAAAACTGGCCTCTTTCTTTTTTGGTGAGCAAGGACGTGCGGTAGCCAATGCTGCCGCCATACCTGATTGGTTCTTTGAAGGAGATGCGGTATTTAATGAAACCCGGCTTTCAAAGCAGGGCAGAGGAACCCTGCCTTTGTTCCTCAGCAGTTATCAATCGCTGTTTAATGCAGGAAAAAAATATAGTTATCAGAAAATGCGTAATGGCTCATTAAGGGAGTATGTGCCGGATCATTACGCGCTCGGGTATTTACTGGTAGCTTATGGGCGAGAAAAATATGGAGAGGATGTTTGGCGAAAAATAACGGATGATGCAGCTCGTTTCAAACCATTATTCTATCCATTCCAGGGGGCGCTAAAAAAAACAACAGGAATATCTTACGATCGGTTTGTGAACGATGCCATAAGCTATTATCAGCAGCAATGGAAACAACCTGAAGAAGAAGCGATGAACTGGCTTACACCCATTGTAAAAAATGATCTGGTAAATTATCGTTATCCGTATACTGCAGCAGACGGATCATTGATTGTCTTAAAAAGATCAACTCGCTCCATTCCTTCTTTTTATAAAATTCATCCTGACAGATCCGAAGAAAGAATAGCTGTGAAACTGATTTCTGATGATGACTATTTTTCTTACCATAACGGTAAAATTATATATACTGCCTACGAGCCCGATGTTCGCTGGGGTAACCGCGAATTTCATTCTATTCAACTACTGAATACAGAAACCGGCGAAGAGAAAAAGATTCTGTCACACACAAAGTACTTCTCTCCTGATATTTCATCCGATGGGAAAACCGTGATTGCCGTAACCAATGAAAACGATACTGCAAAGCTCGTTTGGCTGGATACAAATGATGGTAAGGTGGTTCACTCAATTTCAGAACCTGCCCGGGTGTATGCTTATCCCAAATTTTCAAAACGGGATGAAAGCATTTATTGGGTGTCAAGGAATGTATCGGGTGAGATGAGTCTTAATAAAACAAATGATAAAAGTGGTTCTATCGAAAAACTTCTGCCATATAGTAATCGGATTATTGGTTTCCTGCAGGTACAAAGCGATACCGTATTATTTACCACCACCTACAAAGGGCGAGACGAGATATGGGCCATCATCGACGGAAAAGAAAGAAAGGGCCCTTACCGACTGGCTTCTTATTCTACAGGCATTTACCAGGCTTCATTGAAAGCTGATGGCAGTTTAATCGGTTCTGCTTTTACAGCGAATGGATTTCGTTTAGCATCCTTTCAACCCAAATGGGAAAGAGTGGAAGTAAAGGATGAACTCACTGATTTATATGTAGCAGGTGCTTTCCCAAAAGCAGATCATTCGTTTCTTGATCAGTTAGCGCCCTTGCAATATCCGGTAACCGGGTACCCGAAAGCGTCTCATTTACTTAACCTGCATAGTTTCCGCCCCTTTTATGAACAGCCGGAATACTCACTTACTTTATATGGGCAGAATGTGCTGAATACACTGCGGTCAGAGATAGCTTACACCTATAATCAAAACGAGGGCAGTCATAAAATCGGGTATAACGGGATTTTTGGCGGCAGTTTTTTACAACCCCTGTTTGGTATCAGCCAGAACTGGCAAAGAACCGGCGCTTTAAACAAGGATACCAGCATTAACTGGAACGAATTGGTGGGTTATGCGGGTCTACAATTACCATTGAACTTAACAGGCGGGAAGTCTTACCGTTATTTGACCTTATCCTCAACATTGAATACAGTACGGGTTAGTTGGACAGGTCTTGCACAAAAATTATTTACCAATCGTAATATCGATTACCTCAGTGTAAGGATAGCCTACTCATCGCAGATACAGCAATCGGCTCAACAGATTTATCCTCATTGGGGGCAGAGTCTGTTCATTCAATACAAAGGCACATTACATCAGTATGCTGCCAAACAGTTTCTGGCAAACGGTGCATTATACCTGCCGGGACTAAATAATCAGCATAGTTTGGTACTCACTGCGGCCTTTCAGAGCCGCGATACGTTGCAACAATACCTGTTCTCCAATAATTTTCCTTTTGCCAGAGGATACGATGCCGTGGATTTCCCGCGAATGTGGCGGATTGGAGCCAATTATCATTTCCCGGTTGCCTTCCCGGATTGGGGCTTTGGGAACCTGGTTTATTTTCTCCGGATTCGTTCTAACCTGTTTTTCGACTATACGCAGGGCAAAAGCCTGCGTACCGGTATTACGTATCCCTTCAAAACCATTGGAACCGAGCTTTTCTTCGATACCCGATGGTGGAACCAACAGCCCGTTACCTTCGGGATACGATACAGCCGATTGATTGATAATGAGTTCCGGGGTACCACCCAGCCCAATGTTTGGGAGCTGATCCTACCAGTTAACCTCTTCCATTAAGACGGATTTAGCTAT
>CAZFKE010000014.1:68451-80499 GCA_964519475.1 uncultured Sediminibacterium sp. | reverse complement strand
AAGCAACAGCAGAATTCCTTCCTTTATTGGTGACCTCCCCCCGAAAATGCTGTCTGAAATAAGGGGTACTTACAATGCGAATTAATAACTAACTTGTATCACGATGATGGATCTATCTGAATTACCGGTTGAATATAAAGGAGAAGAGATTTTATTCCCTGCAGAATTACTGCCCATGGGCTTCACCCACAAAATCAAAGTAACTATCAAAGGCACTGAAATTTTGTTCGAGCCAGACGAAGAAAGAAACTACCGGGCTATGATCACAGACCTGGAAAAATTCAACAATCCGCACATCGATAAAGAACTCCTACAGGAAATTTGCAAAACCTTGGATCTGCTGTTTGGAAATGGTGACCAGTCTTTCAACACAATAAAATAAAAACCTCCTCGCTTATAATATAACTTAACGCGTTTACTACCCCATTTCATTAAGATAATTCCCCGCCAACTAACGGGGAATTATCATTTTCCCGAATGTATGATTTCTTTGTATGCTGCTCTTTTAATACCGTCTTGGGTAATTGAAAACTGAATATTATCCGCCTGAACAATCTGCACGAATTTTTCTTTTTCCAATTCCAGCAAATGTGAATAAATCGTCGCCCAGTCATAACTGGAAAGAAGGATCAACTGACGGGGTAAACATTGGTATTGGGTAGGTTGAGGGGCATCACTAACCAGTGTTGCCAATAATCGAAGTGTGTGAAACCGACTTTCCATACAACCAAGATAAAAGAGTTCACAATTAAGTTGCTTTTAGAACAAGTATAGTTATTCACATGGTGTAAAAAAATACAGTTTACGCTTTCAAGCAGCTCATAGTTTTGGCCCCTCATGGATAAAATAACTTTTACACGCGAAGAACTCTACCAATTAGTCTGGTCAGAACCAATGTTAACCATTGTCAATAAATATTTGATTTCCGACACCGGCCTTAGAAAGATTTGTATCAGTACGGATATCCCGCTGCCACGAGCCGGTCATTGGATGAAATTGAAATTCGGCCAGAAAATTCCACAACCTCCCTTACCCAAAACCAAATCTCTAAAAACAACTATTGAGTTAGAACTTCGCCCACTAGAATTACTAAAAGTCAAAGGCGTTCTATCACCTGCCAAAACAAAAAAAATCCTGATCGAACAAGAACTCGCAGAAACCTTATCTGTCTCTAAACGATTAAGCAAACCGGAAAAGATAATCGTGCAGGCAAAAGAAAACCTTACCAGAAAAGATACTTACCCGCGAAACGGATTAATTTCTACGCACATAGGTTTTGTAAGTATTAGTGTATCAAAACAAAATATTCCCAGAGCCTTGCGATTTATGGATACGTTCATCAAATCACTTCGTGCAAGAGGACATGATTATATTATTGGCACACGGGAAAACTATGTTTTAATCAAAGGCGAAGAAATTGAAACCGGACTTCGTGAAAAAACCATGCAGGCACCTTCTACTGATAAATGGTCAAAATATGATTATGTGCCCAGTGGTGCGTTGGTGCTCAAAACAGGCAAGTGGAGTTATAAAAAAGAGTGGACCGATAGCAAACAATTATTGGAACAACAGATTTCCGCGATAATAGGCTGGATGGAAACCCTGGCAGATAAGAATATAGAGCAAGATAAAATATGGGAGATTCAAAGAAAGATCAGAGAAGAAGAGGAACGAAAAGAAAAGGAATGGCAACTAAGAAAAGAGAAGGAACTTTCGGATTTTAAAAACATCATCACCAAATCCTCCCGATGGCAAAAAGCCAGTGAACTCCGCTCCTACATTGAAGCCGTCGAAGCCAAAGCGATGGCCAGCAACCAACTCACCGACAAACTACGCGACTGGCTCCATTGGCTGCGTGATAAAGCCGACTGGTACGATCCTTTCATCGAAAAAGAAGACGAACTGCTGGCAGATATTGACCGCGATACCCTGAGTCCCAATACAAAAGTTTACCCATTTCTAAACTTTTAGTATCAAAAAAGAGTGGAACTTTGTTTATATTTATTTCAGTAATAAAACATCGGAATAATGCCTGATACGCTTATTATCTTTTTAGTCTGGTCATTATCATTCGCCTTTGTTTGGATCCGAATGTTCAGCAAACAGAAATCACCAGACCTTGCGTTTATGAAATCAAAAATATCTGAACTGGCCTTTTTTATAGAGTATCCTGAATTCATACTCCCACTTATTATACTAATTACTTTCTTAATAGCTCCTATTATTGCAATCGTTGCCGTTGTAAAAGACCTGAATCGATTATTTTCAAATCCGGATTAACACTTACATATCTTAAAATTCTTTTTCCATTAACTCGGCAAAGTTTTCTAGATTTTTATTTTATAGTGTATCCTCCCCTATAAGTCTTCCTCGGCACTCTTGAAATCTTATACTTGCCGTTACTTAATTTCAGCCAGGAAAGTGTGTATACATTATGATAGTCTCCTACTGTCTGTGTATTAAACTGAAAATCAAATTTCATCTCAGTTAGCGTTTTATATTCTACTTCAATACTTTCCTTCTCTCCTATTAGTGTTTTCAAAATTTCATAATTATCCGCAAGCAATTTGTGGATGTGCTTCATATCCTCATCAATTAGTGCCCGCTGCTCATTATGGTACTTGAATTTGCAGACATCATTACAGAACTTCTTATTCCTTCTCCAATTTGGGATTTCTACTCCATCCCATAAGCAAGGATGTTCAACTTTTTGCTTGATCGCTTTTACCATAGCCGTTATTGTAGTTACTCAAATATAAGAAAAATCAAAACCGTATCAAACGGTTTAAAACGGTTTCAATCCGTCTAAAACCGTCGCGCACTTTTTACTCCTCCTTGCCAGTGTAAACTTTGCATTTAAACAAATCACGCACAAGTATGAAAACGCAAAACACAGTCCAATTAATCGGCTATCTCGGAAATGATCCGGCAATAAAAACGGCCATCAATGGCTCACCGCTTGCACGTATGAGCGTTGCAACAGATTATTTCAGAAGGAAAAAGGACGGGTCGGTTATCAAGAAAACAAGTTGGCACCATGTACTGGCCTGGGATTGGCTGGCAGAAAAAATACCAGGCAATTTTATCAAAGGGACTCATGTACTTGTAAAGGGAGATATCCGCCACCGCACCTACAAAAACAAAAATGGTTTAATCGAACGAATCAGCGAGGTCCACGCTTCACAAATCCTTAACCTCGACCGTTGATTCCTAACCATTCCAAACCAGTTGTATGCCACACAAAAGAAATGCCTTTCCTTATCGCACTTCCAAGAAAGTTAGCGGTTGGGGTTACCAGTTTGACTCGTTGACCGAACTCAAATATGCCATTTCCATTATGGAGGATTATCATTTTCTTCGTTCACCCGTTGCCATTTATTACCATCCAGGAACCAAAATCACATTGGATCATATCAGGCGCTGTCACTTGCGGTATACCCCTGACTTCTTGCTCCGCAATAAACAAACATATGAGGCTACACTGGTAGAGATCAAACCCCGCGCTTTTGAGAACCATCCGCAACTTCAACTAAGAAAACTCGTCGCTGAAAACTATATCTCCCGTAAAAATCTTGACTGGACATTCAAAATTGTTTTCGATGATCAGATAATCTTAACCGAACAGCAATTGCAAAGTTTTAATTCCTGTATCGGCCTATCCTCAGATAAAGCGATCTCTGCATGGTTCAATGATTATTGTAACCGAATGGGGCAAACATTTCCCGACAATCTTTTAACCAACCTGATCATATCGGGGCCAGGTAAACACAAGCCTTTATGGAAACAACTCACGTTCCTGTAAACCCAAATTAAATGCTAAATTTCACTTACACCTACAAAAGCAGGACTATTTTCTATAAAGGAAATGTATTCGACTCTTTGGTTGAATTAAGGTTTGCACTCATGATCGAGGAAACCCATGCCTGGCTCCGAGATGGGATTGAAATTTATTATAGAATAAATGTTCAGCCTAATGGCATCAAACAAAATTTGCATTGTTACCGACCTGATTTCCTGGTTCGAAATCTTAATACAGGTATTGCAGAAGTTATCGAGATCAAACCTGATGGATTTAGTTTAGAAAGTCAAGGTAGAAGATCGCGGATTGTTGCCAAATATATCAAGTGTTTCGAATACGACTGGACGTTCCGTTTAGTTACTGAATCAGAGATAATATTATCAAAAGAGCAATGGGTCCGGTACAAAACTATTCTCAACACCCAGAAAGATTATCGGCACCAACCTTGCTTAAAATTATTGCAGAACACCACCAGCCTATCGGATATGGAATACCAGGAATTTGTTCGTACGGGTGTTTTGCAGGCTGATGTGCAATGATGATACTTTTTCGCAAACCTCTCTTCATCTTTTTGTTTTCCAATTCCATGAATGAAAACATCTTGTTCTAATGATCAGGATTGCTTATCAACCCCTCCATTGGGATTGAGAGGGGATTGATAAGAAACCCACTCTCATCATTATTAAACTTAAATATTTATAACCATGGCACACAAACTCCACTTGAATCAAAAGACACTAGAGTACAGTTTCTTTTCAGTAAAAGAAAAAGCTTGGCACGGATTAGGTAAAATCGTAGATCAATATCCAACCAGTAAAGAGGCATTAGAATTTGCCGGACTCAACTATATTGTTGAGAAAAGGCAGTTGTTTACCTATGATTCAGAAAATAATAAAGCTGACGAAGAATCTGGAATCAAGATTCCGGAAATCACTATTCCAAATTATTATGCGACTATCCGCACAGACTCTGACACCGTTTTAGGAGTAGTGGGCAAAGATTATGAAATCGTCCAAAACGTTGATGCATTTGCGTTTTTTGATGCAATAGTAGGTGGAGATGGAATACAATACGAAACCGCAGGCGCATTAGGTAACGGCGAACGTGTTTTTATCACAGCCAAACTTCCCGGTTATATACGTGTAGGCCATGATGATCTCACAGAAAAATACCTGTTTCTGACCACATCCCATGATGGATATGGAAGTATCACAGCCGCCTTTACCCCCGTCCGCATAGTTTGTAATAACACCTTAAATGCCGCCTTAAGAAATCATACAAACGCCATCAAGATCCGACATACCGCCAACGCCAAAGAACGTCTTGAACAAGCCCACAAACTGATGGGTATCAGCAATAATATGGCATCTCAAATGGAAGAAATCTTTAACCGATGGACCAAAGTCAGAATCTCTGACAAAGAGGTTCGCAAATTGATCCAGAAAGCACTGATCCCAAACAAAGAAGTCCTGCAAAGACTGGAAGCAGGACATGATGACCAGTGTTCAACGTATTATAAGAACATGTGTGATTTCGCATATAGATATACAATGGAAAATGAAACCCAACTGGTCGAAACAACGAAAGGAACCCTGTATGGGGCTTACAACGGCATCACTGGATACTACCAGAATGTCCGCAAATACAAAGATGACGCTGCCAAATTAAGATCACTGATGTACAACGGCACCGCTCAGCAACGAGGACAGGCGGCTTTTGATCTCTGTCGGGCATTTGACGGCAACAGATCCTTTCTCAATAACTAAATCAAATAATTTAATCAAAATTGGCTAAGCAGCTTTTAAAATCAATTGTATGAATGCATCAAAACATTTCAGGCAATCAGTTATGCATCTGAACTTAGATTATCCGCACCTCGTCTAAGAGTTAAAAGCCTTTCTGCTAAAATCGAATTGAAAGATAAGCAACTGGAAAGACTTCAAAAAAAGGCTTTTAAGATTGTATACACAGATAGACAGAATTGCTTTTAAGCCCATTTTTAATTGAATTAAAAATGGGCTTTATCTGAATGTCAGTGGGATGGCGAAAATCTCTCACCTATGGTTTATGATTGGCAGAGGCACTGACTAAACAGGATCTGTTCATAATCAATAGCCTGTCTGTCCTCGGATCATCACTTTTATGGTCAATACTCCGGGAAGGGATGATCAAAACACGAAGATTATTTTTAAACCGAAGGAGTTCAGAACCCAACCCATTTCATACAGTAAATAACCATCCATATGGAACGAATCCTATTGATGTCCTGTATCATTAATGAGCATATTTTACTGCCCTCATTATTTTATGTAATCGAAATGTTTCCGGATCCATTTTTTTGTAACCGACCTAGACGGAAACGCGAAGACTTTTACCTGCTTTGATGAAGCGGCAGACGAGGCTGCTCAGAGTCAATACGGACGAGTAATTGCCTTTTAAATCCACAAATTATGATTGAATTTTTAGACTCCCCGAAATGGGAATACAAAGTTGCTGAAATTGAACTCATTTATAAGACGGTTGTCAAACCAATGGACAGGACTACCATTGGTCAATCTGGTGATATGTACGCGATGTTTTTACAGTTTTGGGATAAAAGTAAGATCAATCTACTTGAACAGTTTAAAGTGGCTTATCTTAACCAGGCAAGACAGGTAGTTGGAATATATAATTTATCCACCGGCGGTATTAACAGCACGACGGCTGATTCCCGCCTGATTTTAAAAGGTGGCCTGGACCTTTGTGCAACTTCAATGATTATCTGCCATAACCACCCAAGCGGAAATTTACAGCCCAGTGAAGGTGATAGAATTGTTACTGAAAAAATAAAGCTGGCAGGTCTAAATCAGGATATTAAATTGCTGGACCATTTAATCATAACTCCGTATAGCTTCCTCTCCTTCGCGGACGAAGGAATACTTTAATTATCTATCCCCAACACTACAGATTTGCCTGCGTATTTTTCAGGCAGGCAAATTTTCTCCTTGATTCCCTTTCTATTTTTACATCACAATCATTGAAAAAGGTTTGACCAGTCATCAGCGGCTTTGGTTGTCCGCGGCAAGATGTACAAACGTTATACGTTTGGGCATCTTGCCGCTTCACTCGGGACTCGTGCGGGGAATAGTCCAATAGCAAGAAATGAAGAAAAAAAAGTCCGAAGTAAGAAATAAAATGGTTGTCGTGAGATTAAATGACAATGAATATTCACAACTAAACAATAACCGAAAAAAAAGTACAGAAAAGACAACCAGCACCTATTTAAGAAAAGTGGCGCTTATGCAGCCAGTTACCATCATTTACAGAAATGGTTCCGCCGACGATTTTTTAAATGAAATGCTACAGTTGCAAAAGGAATTGAATGCGATTGGCAACAACTTTAACCAGGCAGTTCACAAACTGCATACCCTTGACCGTATTCCGGAGTTCAGGAAATGGATCTTGGATTATGCAACCACGCACAAACAATTCCTCGCCAAAACGGAAGAGATCAGTGAGCGAGCGTACCAAATCTATAGGCAATGGTCGCAAGGATAACAACCCCTTCCAGTATTCAGAAAACACTGAATTACAATGAGAAAAAAGTGCGAAAGGGAAAGGCTGTTTGCATCGGGCAGAATGGGTATTTATTACCGTTGCAGAAAATGAATTTTTACCATAAGCTGGAAGGCTTTGAAAAAAGGAATAGTTTAAATGAAAGGGCAACCACCAAAACCTTACATGTTTCTCTCAATTTCAGAAATACCGAAACACTGTCAAAGGAGAGACTGTTAAACATCGGCAATGATTATATGGAAAGGCTTGGTTTTGCAGGCCAGCCTTACCTTATTTATCAGCACCTGGATGCAGGGCATCCGCATATCCATATCGTGAGTTCTACGATCCGTGAAAACGGGACGCGGATCAATACCCATAACATTGGCCGGAATCAATCTGAAACAGCCCGTAAGGCAGTTGAAATAAAGTATGGTTTACAAAAAGCAGGAAATGGTATTTCATCACCCGATAAAAACAGCCAGTTCTCTGACATATTAAAAGTCCAATATGGTCAGTCAGAAACAAAACGGGGAATTACCAATGTATTGAACGCCGTGGTTAATACTTACAACTATACTTCCTTACCGGAATTTAATGCGCTATTAAAGCAATTTAATGTGGTAGCAGACAGGGGTAAAGAGAATGGTTTTGTTTACAATAAAAGAGGTCTGCTTTATAAGATCATTGATCCATCAGGTGCAAAGGTTGGAGTACCCATCAAAGCAAGCTCCATTAATGGGCAACCAACGCTCGACAAACTGGAACGCAAGTTTGAACAAAATAAACGATTGCGTGAGCCTTTAAAAGATAAATTGAAAGACACCATTGATCAGGTGATGTTGTTGAACCCAACTTCATTATCTGAATTGGTCACCGCCCTTCAAAAAAAGGACGTGTTTACCGTGCTAAGAAAAAGCGAAGATAACAGGATCTACGGAATCACATTCGTTGACAACAAAAACAAATGTGTTTTCAACGGTTCAGAAATTGGAAAATCGTACAGTATAACTGGCTTTATAAAGCAGATAAACAGAGTCGATCAAACGCCAATATTCAGTCAACGGCAAATGAATCAAATAGCAGACAATGGGTTTATAGAATTTAATGGGTTGTCGCTGGTAGCTGGTTTAATAACACCTACAGAGGAATTTAATCCAACTCCTTACCAATTAAAAAAGAAAAAAAGAAAACAAAAACGCATGGGCTGATGGCTATCCAATAAATATTAATATATGTCGTCCACAGGTGAGAACGAGAGTGATTTAAGGAAGATATTGGATCTGACAAGATTCGGAAGTATACTACTACTTGGTCTGCATATTTACTACTCTTGCTATACGGCTTTTGCTTCCTGGCAATTAAGATGCGGTTTTTCTGATCGTTTACTGTTTCATATTGAAGCTACCGGAATCTTTAAAAATTTCCATTGGGCTAAGTTTTTCTGTCTATGCCTGCTCTTCATTGGTTTGCTTGGCGTACAGGGTAAAAAAGATGCTGAACTTACCTGGAAATTATCCATTAAATTCTTACTATCCGGTACGGTCATTTTTTTTGGGAGCGCAGTTGTTTTCAAATGGAACAGATCAGTAGAAACGATTGCTGTTATTTACATCCTTTTTGTAACGATTGGGTATCTGCTAATTCTTACAGGAGGAACCCAAATAAGCAGGCTGATTCATGAGAAAGTATCAGAAGATGTTTTCAATGAGGAGAATGAAACTTTCCCGCAGGAAGAAAGACTTATCCAAAACGAGTTCTCAATTAACTTCCGTGCTAAGTATTTCCTAAAAGGGAAACAGCGCGATAGCTGGATCAATATCCCAAATCCATTCCGCGGTTTTATAGTCAGTGGAAGTCCAGGCGCCGGCAAGTCCTGGTTTGTGATCCTGCCCCTGATGAAGCAGTTGATCGAAAAGGGATATGGGATGTTTGTGTATGATTTCAAATATGATGATCTCTCCAGGTCAGCTTATAACTGGTTAGTCGCCAACAAACATCGCTATAGAAATTCCCCAGCTTTTTATGCGATAAATTTTGATAACCTCTCCTGCTCACACAGGTGTAATCCTTTGGACCCGCAGGCGATGCATGACATAACGGATGCCACGGAATCGGCGAGAACCATTTTATTGGGACTAAACAGGGAATGGATCAAAAAACAGGGTGATTTCTTTGTGGAGTCCCCTATCAATTTCGTGACCGCCATTATCTGGTTCCTGCGTAAATATGATAACGGGAAATACTGCACATTGCCTCATGCCATAGAACTCATGCAGGCAGACTATGATGACCTGCTTCCTGTCTTAAATACCGAACCTGAAATAGAAGTCCTGGTCAACCCTTTTATTACTGCCTATCAGAATGATGCGATGGAACAGCTGGAAGGACAGGTTGCCAGTGCAAAAATTGGCATGGCACGTTTAGCGTCTCCCCAACTCTATTGGGTACTTTCTGGTAATGATTTTACACTGGATATAAATTGTCCGGAAAATCCCAAGATTGTCTGCGTTGGTAACAACCCTGAGAAGCAAGGGATTTATGGAGCTGTTCTATCACTTTATGTTTCAAGGCTGGTCAAGCTGGTAAACAAAAAAGGAAAGCAGAAATGTGCGCTGATTTTTGATGAGTTCCCTACCATCTTTTTTAATAACATGGATTCACTCATAGCAACTGCGAGAAGTAACAAAGTGGCAACCGTCCTGGGAATGCAGGATTTTAGCCAGTTACGAAAGGATTATGGAAAGGAGCAGGCGGATGTGATAGTGAATATTTGCGGCAACATCATCAGCGGCCAGGTGATGGGCGAAACGGCGAGGGTTTTGTCCGACAGGTTCGGGAAGATTATGCAGGATCGTGAAAGCCTGTCTATAAATCGCACAGATACCTCAATAAGCCGCTCAAAACAACTGGAGGCTGCAATACCTGCCAGCAAAATTTCAGCGCTCTCATCCGGCGAATTTGTGGGAATGGTGGCAGACGATCCTCATAGCAAGATCAAATTGAAAATGTTTCACTCCCAGATTTTGAATGAAACTGAAAAACTGAACAAAGAAATCAACCAGTTTCAGGCGATTCCGAAAGTAAAAGAAATTTCGCAGGGGCAGGTGATGGATAATTTCTACCAGGTGAAACTTGACATCCGCCAATTGATCGACAAAGAAGTGAAACGTTTGGTTGAACTAAAGAACCAACTAGCAGGAAATTATTAATGATAGTGAAAATGAAAGGTGTATGGTAAAAGGTAGCATAGACGCAGTTGAGAAAAATCAGCAGCAGTCCACAGAGATTCTTCAGGAATTTGAGAATCAGAAATACAAAGAAGTTGTAAATTTAATTGGCAAAATGATTGTCGACATAACACTCTCTCATGACAACGAAGAAAGCGATCCGTTACCTGAGATTCAGCAGTGACGGACAGAGCCACAGCTCTATTGAAAAACAGGAACTATATACAACACAATGGCTCGAAAGAAATAAGGTTGTCCTTGTGGACACTTTCATAGACGCGGGCCACAGTGCGCGATCCTTCGACCGACCGGATTATAAAAAGCTGCAGGATTTTATCAGTAAATACCACGCTTCGGTAGATTACCTCGTCGTGGATGAACTGGATCGCTTCAGCCGCGATGCGGGCGAGGCGCTGATCGTTGTGAAAAAACTGCAGCAGAAATACAATGTTCAGATTGTAAGCGTTAGTGAGAACATTACTTTTGATTACAACACACCGGGAAGTTTTTTCAGGACCGGGCTCTCGCTGTTACTAGCGGAAGAAAATAATATCAACCGGGCCAATAAGATTAATGGTGGAATATATACTGCCAAGGCAAAAGAGGGCAGGTATATCTATAGCCGGCCACCCTACGGCTACCAAAAAGAAGGAACAGGTAAAGACCGCCATCTTGTGATCAACGATGCCCAGGCCTGTGTGGTTCGATTCATTTTTGAAGCCTTCCTTAGAAATATGCCCCAGTATCTAATTTATAAGGAAGCAATTGAAATGGGCTTCCCAATGAGGGGCAACTCTGCCATTCAGAAAATGTTGCAGAACCCGGTTTATGCTGGCAAACAAGAAGTAAAAGCTTTTAAAGAGCTTCCCGGCGGGATTTATAATGCTAAGCATGAGCCAATCATTGATGCGCTTACCTGGGACAGGGTGCAGTCAAAATTTGATCGGCCAAAGAAAGAAAAGAACACTACCCTGATAGATACACTGCCCTTGCGTGGCATCTTAAAATGCCATTGTGGTAGATTCCTAACAGGTGCTGCATCTCGTGGGAAAGGATTAAAACTGTTCAATTATTACAAATGCTACCATTCACCGCATAACAATATAAGTGCCATAAAAGCGCATAAGCAGCTCGACCGTATGCTGGAACTGATGAGTTTTTCCAATTCAATGATCAAGGATATAAAAGAATCATCCGATAAACAGTTGGAAGAAAGATATCGGGACAGCAAGATCCTCTTGGAAGAAAAGAAAAAATTACTCGCGCAGGAAGACAGTAAGTTGAAGTCTATTGAAGAGAAGTGGATCATGAACCAGATCCAGCATGAGACTTACGATCGTTGGATGAAAGAAATTTCAAGAACCCGGATTAATCTTCGCCTACAGATCGAACGCTTAAATCAGGATGAAAGAGTCATTTTTCAGAAATATTATAGCCTGTTAAATACACTCACTGATATGAAATCCCTGTTCAAAAAATGCAAGG
>CAZFKE010000014.1:57292-68359 GCA_964519475.1 uncultured Sediminibacterium sp. | reverse complement strand
AAATGAAGGAGGAAGGTGTCCTGATTTATGAAAAAAAAGGGGATTCTTTTTCAAGAATCCCCTCAAGTGGAGTCGAGGGGAGTCGAACCCCTGTCCAAACATCGCTACCATTGGCTTTCTACATGCTTATTTCATTATTATTTGTCGGCACCGGGCAGGAAATGAACAAACCAACCCAACGCTTAGCTGAATAGTCTTAAGCAACAATCACAGCCTTTTGTTGCAGCATCCTCTTTTGTTTTAAGTCGGCGGCGGCAAGAGGTAACAGGCGAACCTTAGCCGCGGCCCGAATGGTTACTTAATCACTGATTAAGCAGCCATGGCATACTGTGTATTGCCATTTGAAGTTTTCGCATTCAGATTAAAGTGCTGACCACGCAACGCACTGCATGCTTACACCAACCGTAACCTATGCTGTCAAAACCATTACGACCCCAGCACAAGGTTTGGGGTTTGGCGTTTGAGGTTTGGCGTTTATTACATTTCAAACACCGCTCAAACACATCCCTTTACTATATACGATCTTTAAATTTCTGTCCTTTTATCGGTACATTATTCAGGTAATGAATAAGTGCCGCTGTTTTTCTTACCAGTGTTTCCAACTGGTCTGATAAATCCTTGTGTTTTTGTGCATCCATCAATCCCGTATCCAAACACCTGAATAATTGTGATCTTGTTTCCTCTGCGGAACCTTTGGCGATGGTCAGATGATTTACAAACTCATGCTTACTTCCTCTACCAAATCCTTCCGCAATATTATCCATTATGGAACCTGAAGCATTTTTCATTTGCTGTTTCAACCCATATTCATACGCAAACAAATCTGTTGCAAGCAATTGATTAATCTCTTTCGCATACATCCCGGACAATTGCCATATTTCAAGTTCTTCCAGTTTTGTAATAGTAGCCATGAAATATATTTCTCACAAAACTACTTTACCCCAAAATTCAAAAATCAGGTATTAATACCTAATCAACCAATAACCACAAACCCATAACAACTCCAAACCCCAAACCTCAAACCCCAAACTATTTAAATAGTCTCCAAAAATCCAACCCCAACGCATACGCCATCAAACCAAGCAATAGTATCATCCCTGCCATCTGCGCATATTCCATAAATTTATCGCCGGGTTTTCTTCCGGTAATCATTTCATACAACGTGAATAAAGCGTGCCCGCCGTCTAAAGCCGGAATAGGTAATATATTCATAAATGCCAGGATGATGGAGAAAATACCCGTTAATGTCCAGAATTTTTCCCAATCCCATACACCGGGGAATGTATTGCCTATGCTGATCACACTGCCTAACGAATCGCTGGCGGCTACTTTGCCAGTGAATAGTTGTTTTAATCCGGTTACATAACGATTTAATGTTTGCCAGCAACGGTTAAATCCGATGGGTATCGATTCAATAAAACTGTAATTTTTAACAACGGTCCCAAATAGTTCAGAAGGATAGATGGGATAAAATCCTATCGAGCCTTTACTGTTTACAACAGCAGTTACCATAACTGTATCACTTCCCCTGATTACTTTTATATTCACCGTTGAATCAGAAAAACCCTTTTTAAGTTTTTCAAATTCATTATAAAATGCAAAAGGTTTATCATTAAACGCAATCATTTTATCGCCTTTCTTCAACCTATCTTTTACAAATTTTGCATTGGGAGCTACGGAATCTACGAATACTGGGAATCGCGGATAAACCAAATTGTTGAATTTTTTATTATCTCCTCTTCCATGGTCTTTAAGTATCTTTTGCATAAACCCATCGGGTATTACAAGTTCTATATTCTGCCCATCACGAACAACCTGCAGTTTCTTCGCTTCTTTGAGAACGATCTCCGATTCTAGTGTGCCAAAGTACTCTATCGTTTTTCCATCAATTCCCACAATATTATCACCGTCACGGATACCCATGCTTTGTGCCAGTGAATCGGCATATATACCGTATTTCAGATTCTTCACAGGCAGGTTCTCTTCTCCCCAAACCCAGGTGATGCCAATAAAAATAACTATGGCTAGTACCACATTTACAATCACCCCGCCACACATGATGATCAAACGCTGCCAGGCTGGTTTAGCACGGAACTCCCAGGGCTGTGCAGGTTGTTTCATCTGCTCTTTGTCCATACTCTCATCAATCATCCCTGCGATCTTTACAAAGCCGCCAAAAGGAATCCAGCCAATGCCATATTCTGTTTCTCCTTTTTTTGTTTTCCATAAACTAAACCATGGATTGAAGAAGAGATAAAATTTTTCTACCCGGCATTTAAACCAACGTGCCGGAAAAAAATGTCCCATCTCATGCAGTACCACCAATATGGAAAAGGATAAAATGAATTGTCCGGCTTTTACACCAACACTAACCCAATTGATTGCTAATAAACTCATACGCATCTGCCCCGAAGGGTATTTATTTAATAATGGCTGTTATTGATTTTTGTGATTTACATATGAATCAGCGAAGCGGCGAAGTTACGTGCCTCTCCATCAGTTTCAAAATACTCTTCCAGTGTGGGGTTTTCGAGAAAAGGTATCTTTTGCATGGATTGTTCTACTACTTCCGTCATATCCAGGAAACCGATACGGTTGCGGAGAAAGGCATATACAGCTATTTCATTCGCTGCATTCAGGATACAAGGCATATTCCCGCCCTGTTTCATAGCTTCCATAGCCAATGCCAGGTTACGGAAGGTTTTTATATCAGGCTCTTCAAAGCTGAGTGTGCCGGGTTTCTTAAAATCATATCGCGGAAAATCATTGGCAATACGATTCGGAAATGCCATGGCATACTGAATAGGCAATTTCATATCCGGTAAACCCATCTGCGCTTTAATACTCCCATCTTCAAACTGCACCATGCTATGTACAATACTTTGGGGGTGCACCATTACCTGTATCTGATCGTAATTAAGATTAAATAACCATTTGGCTTCGATCATTTCCAAACCCTTGTTCATCAGTGTAGCAGAATCGATGGTGATCTTGGCACCCATACTCCAGTTGGGATGTTGTAATGCATGATCCTTTTTTACATTCACCAGGAAGTTCGGTTTCTTACCGAGAAAAGGTCCGCCACTTGCCGTAAGAATGATCTTCTCAATTTTATTTCGTCCCTCGCCTACCAAACATTGGAAGATGGCAGAATGCTCACTATCCACCGGAATAATCGGGATGCGTTTCTCCATTGCCTTACGCATAATGATATCACCCGCTACTACTAACGTTTCTTTATTGGCAAGCGCAATTGCCTTACCCAATTCGATGGCCCGCAAAGTAGGTTTCAGACCTGCATAGCCAACAATCGCTGCCAGCATCATATCATAACAATCCAGTGAAGCCACTTCTTCTATCGACTTTTCTCCGGCAAATACTTTGATACCGGTATGCTTCAGGGCTTCTTTAACGGCAGGATATTTTCTTTCATCACCGATCACAACTGTGTTCGGATTGAATTTTAATGCCTGCTCTATCAACAATACATCATTACTCTGTGCAGTTAAAATTTCTGCAGAGAACAAATCCGGATTGGCAGCTATCACATCCAAAGCCTGCGTTCCGATAGAACCTGTTGAACCAAATATGGCGATACGTTTCTGACTCATTTTTTTGTTCTTAGTATTGTTTTGCTTGTTACTACAAATTACGGTATTCAGAGGGAAGAAGGATTGCGGAATTTTGAAAGGGCCGTTTTGATATTTCTCTTCAATTTCAAAATCTATCCAAGAAAAGCCTGCAGCCCTTCAGCCACTACCCTATCATTACTCAACCTAGGCACTTTATTCTGCCCGCCTAATTTGCCTACCGATTTCATATAATCGATAAACCCGTTCTTTCTCACCTGCCTGATCTGTAAGGGCATTAATATATTGCCGCTGATCAAGTCATCGTAATAGACATTTTTCTTTCTGAGATAATTGTTCACTTTCAGTCGTAAAGCTTCCATATCTACCGGCTCATTTTCAAATTCTATGAACCATTCGTGATAACTTTTGCCTTTCCCCTGTTCTACCATGGGTGCCACAGTAAATTCCGTGATCTTGATCCCTTCTTCATTGGCTGCTTGTAACAATGCATATTCTACCTCTTCTCCGATTACATGCTCTCCAAAGGCCGATATGAAATGCTTAATCCGACCAGAGACAATAACCCTGTACGGATTAGTACTCACAAATTTGACGGTATCGCCGATTGAATAGCCCCATAAGCCGGCATTACTATTAATAATGAGTGCATAATTCTCACCCAGTTTTACATCTTTCAGACTAATCCTCGCCGGATTTTCCGAGAAGATCTCTGCTGCCCGAACAAATTCATAAAAAATGCCGCTATCGGTATTTAATAGCAGTCCTTCAGCATTCTGCGAATCCTGGAAAGCGAAAAATCCTTCGCTGGCCGGAAATAGCTCTATGGAATCTATTTTTCTGCCAATACTTTCAAATAACCTTGCCTTATAGGGCTCAAAATTGACCCCACCCTGCACCATGACACTAAAATGCGGGAAAACCTCACCCACTTTTTTACCTGTTTTCTCCATCAAACGGTCAAAATACATCTGCATCCATGGCGGAATGCCACTAATCAGGGTCATGTCCCGCGAAATTGTCTCTTCAACAATCTTGTCCAGCTTGGTTTCCCAATCTTCTATGCAATTGGTCTCATAACTGGGTAACTGGTTCGACCGAAGGTAGCTTGGGATATGGTGGTTAACAATGCCACTCAACCTTCCTGTAGGTACATTGCCAATCCGCTCCAACTCAGGCGAGCCGCTTAAAAAGATCATTTTCCCATTGCTAAAAGCCGAATTTCCTGTTTCCGCCATATAGCAAAGCAGGGCATTTCGGGCCGTATCGATATGATTACCAATAGAATCCTTCGTAATCGGAATATATTTTACCCCGCTGGTTGTACCGCTGGTTTTGGCAAAATAAATGGGCAGGCCCTTCCAGAGCACATTATGCTTGCCCTCTTTTACCTGGTTGATATAAGGCTTCAGCTGCTCATAATCCCGGATAGGTACCGCCTGGGCGAAACCGGTATGGTCTGAAACCGCTTCCAGCCTATGGTCTTTCCCGAAAACAGTTGATTTCCCCGTCTTTAGAAGGGTCTTCAGGATGGCCTCCTGGTCGTGGAGCGCCGTCTGCATCCCCTTTCGTGTCTTATTATATATGTAATTAGCAAAAGGCTTTGCCAAAAGGGATTTCAGATTCATGGGGCCAAGGTCGTTAAAGGGGGCAAAAATAGAGGAAGTTTGGGGTTCGGGGTTTGCAGTTTGGGGTTAAAGCAGATATTTAACTAAAAAAACTCCTTAAAATTCAATTCCAAATCCCAAATGATAAACGCCAAATGGCTTTTCCACTTGTGGGGACAGAATTATTTGAAAAATGTTTGCATATTTTGCCCCTGAAACCTTACCTTTGCCGTCCTAATTTTGGTAGCTATGTTAGCAGTTGTAAAAATCGCAGGTCAGCAGTTTAAAGTACAGGAAGGTCAAAGCCTGTATGTGCCCCACCTGTCAGGTAAAACCGGAGACAAAGTCGAGTTCAGCGAAGTGTTGTTAGTTGACAACAGCGGAACGATATCTGTAGGCAATGCTGTAAAGGCAATTGTAAAAGCAGAAATTATCAGCGACTTAGTTCAGGGAGACAAAGTGATCGCCTTTAAAATGAAAAGGAGAAAAGGCTTCAAAAAGAAGCATGGTCACAGAACCCACTACACAAGAATTAAAATTGAAAGTATCGCTTAGTAAGCGCTAACAACTGAATCGTTGATGAGAACTTTATTCTTATGAATTGTTTGGTTTTTAAAACAAAACACTATGGCACACAAAAAAGGTGAAGGTTCCGTAAAGAACGGCCGTGATTCACAAAGCAAACGTTTAGGCGTTAAGATATATGGCGGGCAGCCCGCTTTTGCAGGTAATATCATTGTTCGTCAAAGAGGAACTGTATACCATCCGGGTAAGAATGTTGGCGTGGGAACAGACTTTACTTTGTTCGCACTAACAGATGGTGTTGTTGAATTTAAGAAAGGCAGAAACGATAAAACCACTATCTCGGTTAGCCCCGTGGAAGTGACTGCCTAAAAAAAATTTTTTGTAGTTCCAAATAAGTTTCTACTTTTAAGGTATTAACTAACCATTAAATCTACAAAAACATGGCAACTGCAAAAAAAGCCGCTAAAAAAGCTGCTCCTAAAAAAGCTGCAAAGAAAGCCGCTCCTAAAAAAGCTGCAAAGAAAGCTGCTCCTAAAAAAGCTGCAAAGAAAGCTGCTCCTAAAAAAGCCGCTAAGAAAGCTGCAAAAAAGAAGTAGTCTTCTCATTTCTCTCGCAGAAATAGATTTAAAGTCCCGGAAATTTTCCGGGACTTTTTTATTTACTACCTTCAGAACTCAATACTGGTAAGGATTATGGACAACTATACAATAGCCGAGAATTTTTCATTGTTATCTAAGTTGATGGATATACATGGCGACAATAGTTTTAAGGCCAAATCATATTCATCCGCTGCATTTACAATCGATAGGCTTACTACCCCATTATCGGAATTACCACATGATACAATATTTTCTATCCGTGGAATTGGCGATGCGATTGGTAAGAAAATTGTTGAACAACTAGAAACCGGACAACTTTCTGCATTAACTGAGTACCTGGCCAAAACCCCTCCCGGCATCCTTGATATGCTCGGAATTAAGGGAATTGGCCCAAAAAAGATCTCCACCATCTGGAAAGAACTGGAAATAGAATCGCTGGGGGAACTGCTTTATGCCTGTAATGAAAACCGGTTAACATTGTATAAAGGCTTTGGAGAAAAGACACAGAAAAACATTAAGGAAGCCATTGAGTTTTATTTCAGATCGGCAGGAAGTTATTTATACCAGCAAATGGAATCTTTTGCTGAAACAGTTGAGACAAAACTGAAAGAACAATTTCCATCAAGTAGATTTTCCATCACAGGCGAATTCAAAAGACAAATGGAAGTGATCCATAAAATGGAATGGGTATCTACGGCTTCCGTTGATCAACTCAAATCCTTTTTTAGGGCAAACGAATTTGAACTGGCATCTGAAAAGCAGGGATATGTATCATGGAAAGGAAAAGAAAATGTTACACTTGGTTTTTACTGTACTGATGACATGCATTTTATCAGCAAACAATTTGAAACAGCCTGTAGTGAAGAATTTTTAACTGCATGGAATGAACAAAGCGGATGGGATGCTGATAAAGAATATACATCTGAAGAAGATATTTTTACGTCTGTACACAGTCAATTCATACCCGCTTTTCAAAGAGAAAAAGCAGGTTGGATAGCGCTGGCCAAAGCCGGAAAACCGGCAGAAGTGATACAGCCGGGAGATATCAAAGGCATCATCCATAGCCATAGTAACTGGAGCGATGGGGTAAATACCCTGGAGCAAATGGCCAAAGCCGCTATAGAAAAAGGGTTGGAATACCTGGTGATCAGCGACCACTCCAAAACAGCTTTCTATGCCAACGGCCTTTCTGAAGAGCGGATCAGGGCCCAACATGCCCAGGTTGATGAACTGAATGCCAAGCTTGCACCCTTTACAATATTTAAAAGTATTGAGAGCGATATATTGAACGACGGCAGCCTGGATTATCGTACCGAAGTACTCGCCAGCTTCGACCTTGTTATCGCTTCAGTGCACTCAAATCTTAAAATGGCTGAAGAAAAAGCTATGATGCGACTAATGAGTGCGATTGAGAACCCTTTTACAAGCATTCTGGGGCATATGACGGGACGCTTACTCCTGAGCCGCAACGGTTACCCGGTAGACCATCGCCGCATCATAGACGCCTGCGCTGCGAACAATGTGGTAATTGAGCTGAATGCCCATCCCAGGCGTTTGGATATTGACTGGCGATGGATAGATCTGGCTTTGGAAAAAAATGTTTTGATTTCTATTGACCCGGATGCACATGCTATTGATGGATATGAAGATTGCCGATACGGTGTATTGGTTGCACAAAAAGCGGGATTAACCAAAGAAAAGAACCTCAGCAGTTTTTCGCTATCAGAGTTTGAGGTATTTATTAAAATGCAACAGCGTAAAAGAAAATAGTTTTCACTAAGCCATCGGCAACTTTATATAAAAAGTGGTTCCCACACCTTCCGCCGACTCGAACCAGATCTGGCCGTTGGCTTGTTCCACAATGCCTTTACAGATAGCCAGCCCCAGTCCGGTACCAGATGACTTGGTTGTAAAATTGGGAATAAAAATATTTTCTTTCATGCTTTCAGGTATGCCGCCTGAATCGTCCTGCACAGAAATGATGATTTGCCCATTCTCATTCCGCTGGCGGATGATCACATGGATGGCAGTTTCCCTGCCATCACCTGCTTCTACTGCATTTTGCAGGAGATTGGTGAATAAACGGTTGATCTGCACTTTATCAGATAAG
This sequence comes from uncultured Sediminibacterium sp., assembly GCA_964519475.1. Classification (GTDB taxonomy): domain Bacteria; phylum Bacteroidota; class Bacteroidia; order Chitinophagales; family Chitinophagaceae; genus Sediminibacterium. Next base: position 59,928 of record CAZFKE010000014.1, on the reverse strand, counting down.
ATCTCATACCCGCCTTCTTCTTTATACCATTCTAAATGCATGCGAGGATTGGAGCTGTATAACCTGGTTAATGAAGCAATGACTTCTGTAATATCAAACCGTTCTATACGCGCATTGCCGATATTGGCAAACTGCGAAAAATCGCCGGCGATCTTTGATAACTGGTCGATCTGTTCAATCAGTGTAACGGCCATGTTTTCAGAAAGCTCTTTTACATTAGGCGCCCCTTTTTGAATAGCATTCTGCAAATACTGTATACTCAGCTTCATTGGCGTAAGTGGGTTTTTAATTTCGTGTGCAACCTGCCTGGCCATTTCGCGCCAGGCTCCTTCCCTTTCACTTTGTGCTAACGCCTGTGCACTGTGTTCTAGTTTTTTAACCATCTTATTGTATTCGTCCACCAGCATGCCAATCTCATCATTCCGGTTCCAGCTGATCGCTTCATTAATCTGGCCCAGGTTCATTTCCTGCATCTTCTTACCAATCAGGCTGAAGGAGGCTGTGATGCGGCTGGTTAAAAAGAAAGCGATGGCGCCTGCCACTAGGAAAATAAATGCATTTAGGTTAATAAGGGTTGCCAGGAAACCGGAAATCTCCTGGTTCAATTCATTCTGTGAGTTGAGGTATGGGATATTGAGATAGGCATAATTATTTCCTTTATCATCTGTTAACGGCACATAGATACTCAGGTATTCCAATAAACCCACTTTCTCTGATTGCAGGTAATGGATGCTATGCCCCGCCTGCAATTGCCGGTAAGCCTGGGGTTCCATTAAGGAACTAAGCAAATGCTTATTATAGATATAAGGCTGTGTGGAAATCACCAGGTTGCCGTCCAGATTATAATAATTGATATCTACATTATGCAGGTCCGAGATCTCTGCAATGGTTTTCTCGAGTCCTGAACGGATACCGATATTATCCGGCAGATCGTCAAATGCCGAGAGTGAATTCATTTTGTTATTCACTTCATTGGCCATTACCTGGATGGATTTTGACAGCCTTTCCTCGTTATTGGTATGGAAACGGATGATGAAGAATGAGATGGTTGCAATACCGATCACAATAAAAGAGAACACGCTCAGAAAAATAATGGTGCCCTGAATTTGTGTACGGATATTCAAGCGAAGCATTTGCCTCAGCTCTTTCCAGCGAAACCTTGCCTTTAAAACATAGCCTCCCAGGTGAAATAATAAAATAATACTTAAAAAAGAACAGAATACATAGGCAAACAAAGTAACCGACTCCATCAGCCAGGTACTTCTTTTTACCACCAATACCTGTTTGTCGTTGCCGCTATTGTACCATAGTTCATTAAAATTACCCACCTGCCGGAAAGAGAATTCGAATGCCGGCACCTGGTCCCTGGTTAAAACCGAAGGGAATCCATAGGTATTGAAATGATTAATGATACGGCCTTTATTGTACACCGCATAAGCATAATTTGTATTCAGGTCGGAAGCAATATCCTGCACCTGGTTAAATAACTCCGGATACAGCGCCTCGCTTTTATAACGCTTTGACTTAACCGTTACAAACAGGTAGCCGATCGTATCCTCACCCTTTTTAACCCGTTTCTGATAGATATAACTAAACCCGTCCACCGAATTTTCATAACTGTACAACTCAGGTATCACGGTTGGTTTGGCCTGGTTGAGTATGATCGTTTTTAAGGCCGCATAGTTAACAGAATCCTCATTAAACAAAGGATGATAAAGGCTATCGAATGTATAGATCCTTGTATCATACTTATTAAGATACCCTGAAAAATTCTGGTTAATAAGGCTGTCTTTGATAAACTTATTCGAGTATTCGCTTACCGAAAGACGGCGAAAATTGGTTACCAGGAATTGATCATCCAGATTCGTTGCGGCAATATTTAAAAGGTTCTCTCCGGATGGATCTGTTTGCAATACGAGTTTTTCGGCAATCCTTTTTCTTTGCTGAAACTCTACAATCCGGTTTTCATACATAACCATGGCTGCAATAGACATGGCAAACAACATCACCCAAAAAATAAAAAAGGAAGATCGCAGCAATGGTACACCTATATCCTTTGTCCTGAAATATAGCAAACACAGGTAACCAATCAGCCAGGCCATTACACATAAATACACAGGCACATCTGCCGACGAGAAAAAGAAAAGCAGGAAAAGAAATCCATATATAGCCACAGCAAGGCATTGAAACGACAGTGGTTCTTTGTTCTGAACAATATCCTTAAGCAGAATCTGAGAGAAATGAAAAAAGCAAAGTACCAGCAGGCATAAGATCACAAAACTGCTTACGCTATAAATATTCAGGCTAAAGAAATTTGTTACGTCAAAAGAAATTTTCGAATCTCGTACCAAACTGATAATCACACCGGCAAGTAAAAACCCAATAGCAGTAAGGATGAACAGCTTACCATAATATTTTACCCGCTCAGGAATACGGTAACGGAACCACGGAAGGTGGTCGTTATGTGACTGATAAAAATTTACCAGCCAGAATAGCAATACGGCATTCACAAACAGGTCGCCCAGCGAAGGATGCAGGAAATTAGAAGCATATACCGACGGGTCGAACAAAGGGAGTTTACTGAAATCGAATGGGAATGAGAACTAGAGGAATGTGATGGAATTGGAATTTTAAAT
>CAZFKE010000014.1:37090-57282 GCA_964519475.1 uncultured Sediminibacterium sp. | reverse complement strand
GAGAAACGGTAAGCGATCAACCGTAACAGCGTTACAGACAATACTAAAAAAAGAAATCCTGTTGTAAAGCGGTACTGCCCAGCCAGTTCCTGTGCCAGCGAATGCAGAAAAATCAATAACAGGATAATAGACAAGACCCGGAGGATGATCGTAAACACATCATACGAAATAAAAGACTTACCCGGCTTTAGCTCTATGCGGAATAGTTCCCGCCCTGTGCTTGTTAATACAGGCAAGGCCGATGGATTTTTACTGATCTGATACTGTTCATCAAGGTTGGTAAATCCGTCAAAATCGGTATGCAGGTATTTATTCTCAATAAAATAAGACCACCGAACCGGTAACATGGCCATGATAACCCATTGGGCATTTTGCAGGGTAACCGTTCTTTTGATCATACCAAAAGAGCCGTTCTGGTTTTCTACGAACCAGGTACTGTCTTTCATATAAAGTTCATCAGTATTTACATACATCCGGTTGGTATTCCAGTAAATAAGTGAAGGCGGAAGTGAATCAGATGACTTTTGGTAAATGAACAAACCGAACTCGTCCGGAACCGGTATGACTTTACTTTTTATGGGATTAGCAAGTGACAATAGCAAATCCGTATCCGCAACAACAGACTCAAAATGATGTTCCATTGCCTGCACGCGGTTCTCGAGTTTACTTTGTACCTTCTGGGGAGAAGAATGGTAGCTCCAGTAATTGATAAAAATAAACGAAAGCGTGTATAACCATGCGGCCGTAATGACCAGGTAACCGTGTTTGTATGCTGCTTGTTTTAATGCGTTGATCAAGTTTTGGCGATTTGCTTTTTTACTTCATTCCAGATGGCATCCATTTCGGCGAGTGTCAGGTTTTCAAGCTTTTTGCCTTGCGCCGTAGCAATGGTTTCCATCCGTTGAAAGCGATAGATAAATTTTTTATTGGTTTTTTCCAGAACACCTTCGGCATCTACCTGCAAAAACCGTGCATAATTTACCAGGCTAAACAGCACATCACCAAATTCTTCTTCTACATGGGCCTGATTACCCGACTGAACGGCTTCGTGTAACTCATCTATCTCCTCTGCTACTTTTTTCCATACATCTTCTTTGTTATCCCATTCAAAGCCTACCTGTTTGGCTTTTTCCTGTATACGTGTTGCTTTAACTACGGCCGGCAGTGAAGGAGGCACTCCGCTAAGAACCGATTTCTTACCTTCTTTCATCTTTAGCTTTTCCCAGTTCCTTTTCACGTCTTCCTCATCGTTTACCGTAACATCCCCATAAATATGCGGATGGCGGAAAATGAGTTTTTCGCAGATACCATTGATTACTTCATCCAGTGCAAACTGCTTTTCTTCTTTACCGATACGGGCATAGAAAAGAATATGCAGCATCAGATCGCCCAGTTCTTCTTTAATACCCTTCCAGTCATTATCGGTGATGGCATCTGCCAGTTCATAGGTTTCTTCCAATGTTAAAGGGCGAAGGGTATGAATAGTCTGTTTTTTATCCCATGGGCATTGTTCCCGAAGTTCATCCATGATCTTAACCAATCTCAAAAAACTATCCGCAGTTTGTTGCATATAAAATGTTTAAATGGCCATCGCCGAAAAAATAAAGAATACAGTGAAAACAATACTCATGATAAATGTCGAAAGAAAAAGAACCAGCAGGTATTTGAAGATTGTTTTAGCTCTTCGCTGTTCATAAAAATTGCGCATCGATTTATACCAAAAGAAGAAACCTGAGAGGGTAAATATTGCCCCAATAAATGAGTTATGGTAATTAAACTTTTTTAGCAACACATCCATCAGCATTCCGGCCAGTATGATGATGAAAGTGCCGCAATAAAGATGGATGGTAAAAACTACATGGTTAACATAAAAGAAACTCCTTCTTCTCACATATAATAACTGGAGCAGTAAGGCGAATAATGGCAGGGATACAAATAACATTTGCGGAAACATATGCATGAATTTTTCAAGAATAGCCTCCCATATAGCTGTATTATCCCCGTGATATTTTTCATGCAGGTGAATATTCTGATGGGTAAATTTTCTTTCTATGAAATTATCCCTTTCACTTTCCGGTAATTTGCTTTGCGCAGAATCGTAGCTGGCTATACTGTTATAATTACCTTGTTTCTTATCTTTTGAAAATAGTGAAATATGGCTCGTATTACTTGTATTTATTTTATTCTTGGCTGTCGTATCTTTTCTCAGCAAAGCTATATCACGCTCAGTCTGGGCAAGAGAACCCAACAAAGCATTTTTTGCAATACCCGGCATAGAATCGGTAATTGATTTTGTAAGATCATCCCGCTTCTTTTCAAGCTTTTTCATTACTTGTGCTGCCGTCTGGGGCTTTTCATTCTCAGCCACACTTTCCTTGATAATAGCATCTTCATTTTTCAGGTTAAAAAATATCAGGAAAAAAAGGGCGGAAGTAAACACATACATCCTGATCGGGTGAAGATAGGATGCCCTTCTTCCCCTTAAATATTCGTGAGATAAAAACCCCGGTTTGAATAAGAGGTATCTAAGGGTACTGAAGAATTTCCCGTCAAAATGGGTGATATCATACATGAAATGCGCAACCAGGTGCCAGAAACTCTCTTTGGGCTCGATATTTTCCTGGCCACATACCTGACAAAACCTGCCCTGTACAGCTGCCCCGCAATTTAAACAGTCTTTTTCCTTACGTTCGGGAATATGCGACACTTGTTAACGTTTGACTAAAAATACAGAACTATTGGATTGTGCCAAGTACAATTACCCGGGATGTTTTTGGATTGTTGAAAACTGTACCTGTACATTTGATGAAAATTGAACCTTCCATGAAAGTATTGCTGTCGGTTATCCTTGTTTTTTTCCTATCTGCCGGGTATAGCCAGTATTATTTTAATGATATGGTTTCCACACAACTCAGCAACGATCAGTATACATTACTCCGCATCAATAAGGTACATAAGGTAAAAGCTATCAGTTATGAATCAGACAATTCAGTAACCGAAGGTTTTCTGGTGGAAGAAAATATCAGCCTGGATGGCAAGCGGGTTATTCAAACTACTGCTTTATCGGGGGGAAAGGCATCGGTGATCAACCGATTTTATGAATTAAACAGGCTTAAGCGAACACAAACCCTCTTTAACGGTATTGAAACCAAAACAGAATATACCTATTCAGATAAAGGCCAGGTACAAAAAATCCAGTTCACCACTACAGATACCGCTATGAAAGCCGCTACGGTAGAAGTTCATGAATGGGTGTACAATGAGGGGGGGCAGCCAGTATCTATGCGCAAGATCAAAAACAGGACTGATACCACACTAATAGAATTTCTGAAAGACGAAAATGGATTAGTGATTGAAGAACATTGGAAAAAAAAGGGCCGCACCCTGGAAACCTATTATTACTATTACGATACAAAAAAACAATTAACCGATATTGTAAGGTTTAATGCGCGGTTAAAAAAACTGCTGCCCGATTTTCAATATGAATATGATGCCCAAGGAAGAGTAAGCCAGATGACGCAGGTATCCATGAGCAATTCCAGCTATATCATCTGGAAATATACCTATAATGAGAAGGGCTTGAAACAAAAAGAAATAGGATACGATAAAGAGAGAAAACTGGCCGGCAGGATTGAGTATATATATGAATAGCACGGAAGTTATGCATGCTGTTGCGTATACTTTTTTTGATTCGGAACAATAAGGGTAAAGGTTGAACCTTTACCAAATTCAGACTTCACAAATATTTCACCGCCAATACGGGTTAGCGCTTCCTTCACAATATACAGCCCGATACCCAGGCCATTTTTAAAATCCGTACTGCGGAAGAATATCTGGAATATTTTGTTCACATGATCTTCAATAATACCCACTCCATTATCTTCGATAAGGATTCGGACTTCTTTCTCATTTACCCTGGCTGTTAATTTAACCATTGGATGGGCTTCGTCTTGCCGTTGGTATTTTACAGCATTGGATATCAGGTTATTCAATATCAACGATAGCCTGAAAGCATCGCAACTAAAAGCTACAGGCTGGTCCACTTCTACATCAAAAACAATCTGCGGGTTCTGCATATTGCAAAGTTCAATACTGTGAATGAACATACTCTTCAGGTCAACCTCTTCATTAATTTCATCAAGTCTGATGCCTTTATAATACTCAATAATTTTATGGATAAAACTATCCATCTTATTTACACAACTTTCTATCATATCAAAATACTCCTGGGGGTTGGCTAATGGCTGTTCAATTTTAGCCAGGTTAAGGATACCCAGAATATTAGAAAGCGGAGAACGAAGATCGTGTGAAGTACTGTATACAAAACGGTTCAGCTCATCATTGGCTGTTTCCAGTTCCCGGATCTTGGTTTTTAAGGTTTTGCGGGTGGTATATAATTCAAAGGCATTGGCAATGGATGTAGTCAGCTCTATTTCATCCCATGGCTTTTTGATGTACCGGTATATCTCTCCTTTATTGATCGCATCAATGATCGCATCCAGATCGGAATACCCGGTTAATAAAATCCTTACCGGATCCGGATGTGCTTTGCGAATAAGGTTAAAGAATTCCACTCCCGTAGTTTTGGGCATTCGTTGGTCGGCAATAATTACATGTATGTCATTATCATTCAGGATACTTAATCCTTCCGCCGCATTATTGGCGGTATAAATATTATACAGTCTTCTAAAGCCTGCCTGGAATGCAAGCAGGTTGTTCGACTCATCGTCAACATACAATACACTGATCTTTGGATCATTATGATTGCTCATTAGATATTGGATTAATCGATGGCTGATTCTGGTAATGAACGAAATAAAGTTATGATAAATTCCGCACCTTTCCCCCTTGAAGATACTACTTCTATTTTACCCTGATGTTTTTGAATAATTTTATATACAATCGATAAACCCAGGCCGGTACCCTCTCCTACATCTTTGGTCGTGAAGAACGGATCAAAGATTTTTTGCCGCACTTCATCCGTCATGCCAATGCCGGAGTCTTGTATGCTGATTTGTATCTGATCGCCCATATCTTTTGTACTGATCACAATGGTTTCTTTTGCAGACTGTTCTTGTTTTTCTTTGATGGCCTGTATACCATTGCCTAATATGTTCATGAATACCTGGTTCAGTTTACCGGGAAAACATTCAATATAGCCATTGGCGGTAAAATGCTTTTCGATACTGATGTTTTCCGGGAGCTGATTTTTCAGGAGCACCAGTGTTGAATCAATACCCTCATGTATATTCACCGTTTTTACTTCGCTCTCATCCAAACGGCTGAAGTTGCGCAGGCCGAGCACGATCTCGGCGGTCCGCTCTGCTCCTTCACGGATCCCGGTTACCAGACTTTCAATCTCTGTTTTTACATAATCAATATCGATCTTCTTTTTCAGCTTATCAATATTTTTCAGCTTTTCCGGAATATCAGCGCCCTGCGTTCCATGCAGTTTATCATATTCATCAATTACGGCGAACAGGTCATTGATATCTAATTGCAAAGGCTTGATATTGGATTTTACAAAATTGATCGGATTATTGATCTCATGGGCAATCCCTGCAGTTAATTGTCCCAGGGATGCCATCTTTTCGGCTTCTACCAATTGTATCTGTGTGTCTTGCAGATCCTGTAAAGCTGTACTAAGGTTTTGATTGGAAGATTGCAGTTCCTCTGTGCGTTCCGCTACTTTTTTCTCCAGCATCACATTCTGATCGCGCACCAGTTTTTCATTGATTTCCAGCCTGCGCAAACTTTCTGCCTGCGATTGTTCTTTTTCTTTCCTCAATACATTGATCTTATCCGCCAGGGCTATCGAAAGCAAAGCTACTTCCAAAGCCGAGCCTACATAAATTGTATACGTTGTTATATTATTATATGGAAGAATGGCCAGGTTACGTAAAATCAGGATGATAAATGAAACCAGGAAGAATACCCAAGCCGTAAGATAAAAATATGCCGGTCGATATCGCTGTATAGCCATATACAAACTGGTACCCAATACAGATATCACACCTAAAAGACTGTTATAATTCAATACCTGGTAACTGAAGTTGAGGCCCGAGAAAAAACTGCTGATGATGCCTGCCGCAAATATGATGATCAGTAACCACATCCATTTATGCGCCCTTGGGGCGTTGACAGCCGTTCGCAGAAAATGCATACTGAATAATAATCCGGTTACAGCCGAACCGGAAGAGCTAAGTACTACGGCACTGGTATTGAACGATGGATGATCCGGCCAAACATAACGGAAACCATAGCCTGCCAGCGTGGTTTGTGCAAAAGCCAGGAAGAATATATAAACTACATAATAAAGATAGCTGCTGTCTTTGGTAGCAAAAAACAAAAAGAAATTATACAAAAGCATTACCAGCAATACACCCAGGTACAAACTGATGATCACGTTCTGCAGGTTAATGCTTTTTTGCAAAGCATCATCTGTGAATAATTTTGCTGGAACAATAATGGGGTGCAGGCTATACACATGCAACAGGTATTGCTTAGACGAGCCGGGGGCTATATTCAGATCAAAGATCAGATTGGGCGACCCGGAAAAAGCCTGGCCGTTAATGGCTGCATTACCCTGCTGCCCTATCAAATGGGTTTTTGAAGAATCCACGTGGTACAAACTAACTTTCGACAAATTCGGATAAGCAATATTCAGAAAAAGGGTAGCTGAGCTTGACAGGTTTTGTGCGGTAAACCGGAACCATACACTGGTTACCGTATTCGGGTAAATAGGAATGCGTCCATTGGTATTGTGAAAACGGGTATCCTGTAAAACCCGATCAGCGGTTAATACGCCTGTGCTATCTACCAGTTCATCCATATTGGCAGAAATGGTATATTCCTGTTTACCCTCTGTTACGGCAATGGATTCGGAAATGCTTTGAGAGAATGTGCCTGAAGAGAAAACAGTCAGGAATGAAAGAACCGCCAGCCACCTGTTACATACAAGATGCCTGAAAAAATTATTTATCCAAAACAGTCGGGGGCTGCTTTTAAAAAACATAAGGAATGATCATTTTGGTATCCTGTTGATACGCCACATAATCATCGCCAAAACGTGAAACCAATTCCTTTTCTTCTATCTTGATCCTAACGTAATAGGCGGTGAACATGGCCATACAAGATATGATAAATCCAATCAAACTTTCAAGGATCACACCGCCTGCTGTAAGCGCAAGGAAAGCGCCGGTATAACTGGGATGCCGCACTATACCATAAGGCCCGGTTCTGATCAGCTTATGATCATCAATAATTTGAACCGTAGCGGTAAAATATTTACCCAATGTACTTACCGACCATGCCCTGAAGGCAAGTCCTGTAATGATCATGGCGGCTCCTAAATATGTAAATACATTACTATCTGCACCGGCTCCTTTAAAATATGCCCAATCGGTTACAGGAACCACTACACTCACCACACACATTAACAGGATCAGCAGTACAGAGAATCTATCGCTGCTTTTTTGCTCACTCGTTTCCCTGGCAGAAACAGGGGGTTGTGTTAACCACATAAAAATACTCCCTGCTACAATAAAAAGGATCTTGCCATTCAGCATCAATGCAGGTTTGGCTAATAAGGGAAGAATGATCATTAAAATATTACTGACAGATGCGAGCAGAAGTTTCCTCATTGCCTTTATTATCATTTAGTCGTATGCTCGAAAGAGTCATATTCAATATGAAACTCTTTGGGATCTACATTTTCAAGTTTCAACGCATAATGGATATTTACCTCACGATTCTTAAACGGTGATTTCTCATTGGCAACATGTACAGGATTTTCCCTGAGGTACATCACTTTTTCCCTTTCTCTCGGATGCGTTGCCGTCAGGTTATCCATATCATCAGAATAGATGGCCGTAGCCAGCAGGTCTATTTTGGGATAGTAGAATGTGCCTTCATTGCCCACACCGGTTAATATCTTTCCCCCCATCCAATCTTTAAACCGAACCGTTGTAGGTGAACATAAAGAGAAAAAAGTATTTACACCGACCTGGGTAGACAAAGCCACCGCCACTCTTGAGGGAAATAAACTCCCGATTCCCAATCCCGCCACTTCTTTTGAATTCCATAAGCCCGACAATTCTGCGGCCCCGGTTTTGGCGTGTTGTCGTACAATTTCATAAATCCTTGCATCCATTTTACCGGTGGCCTCTTCTATCGGTAAGGGATGTATCCCATCTGCAATTTGTATTCTTGCCCCACCGTATAACTTTTTACCGTCCATGGTTTCTACCACGATAACAAATATCGAGCGCCGGAACATCCAATCATCTGTATTGCTGGTAATATTTTCGATGCCATAAATAGATAAAACCTTTCGATGCCCCTCAATAAATTTCAGGCAGGTTTCAGGATCATCAATAGTCCTGAAGGCCCGGATCCGTATATTGTTATCAAGGGGTACTACTTCATTCATTTCCAGAAAACTTTAGAAAGATGTAAAAAAATAACAAATTTTCGTTGTTTTTGTCATATTTATGGCATTAATCGGTGATTTGATTAATTTTAATATATTGATAAGGCTTTTAACCCCCGAAACAGAGCATGGAAGAACCTACGATCAATGTACTGTACATTGATGATGAATCTAATAACATCAACTCCTTTCGGGCTTCCTTCCGAAGAGTATTCAACATTTTTACCGCTGAATCAGCCGAAGAAGGCAAAAAGATTCTCGAAACCGAATCGATCAATGTTATCCTAAGCGATCAAAGGATGCCAAAAATGACCGGTATCGAATTCTTTCAAAGCATTCTGGAGTCCCATCCCGACCCTATCCGTATCCTGATCACAGGTTACACAGATATTAACGCTGTAATTGATGCAATTAATGTGGGACAGGTATATAAATATTTATCCAAGCCCTGGAATGAGGAGGAAGTGAAGAATACAATCATCAAATCTTACGAAGTATTTGACCTCCGGAAGAAAAATATCGAGCTCACAGAAAAATTGAAAGATGCCAATGTGAAACTGGAGTTTTTAGCAAGGCAGGGGTTATTATCGTAAAGAAACCCATCGTTTCCTGCTAAAATCAGCAAAGCCCTGAAGCAGAAACATCAAGGCGTTTTTTTCGCGTGCCCCATTCGGAAATGGAACCTGCATTCGCATTGCGGCGAACAGGATGATAAGGTTATTGCCGATTATTGCTTCTTTAAAAACTCGGCCAGTACATTCAGGGAAGGTTCCTCGCGGAATATACCGGTTAGTCTGCCAAATTTATTATACACCGCCGTAAAAGGAAATTTTACTATTTTAAAAAAAGCCGGAACCCGGAAAGAATTTCCTTCTGTGCCCACCATGACATTTGACAATTGATCCAGCTTGAATTCTGCACTGAATTTCTGAAGCTCAGCCAGCGGGAAATAGGAAACCAGTACAATCTGTGCCTGCTCAAAAATTTTTATTTTATCCGCCAGCTTTTTTATAAACGCCTGGCAATGCTCGCACCCCGGAGCAAAATAAATAAGTATGACCGGTTTTTTTTGAGAGATTTTTTTATAACTGACAATATTCCCATTTGTTAATTGGAGCGTAAAAGGGGGCAGTTCGTTCTTGTTATTTATGGGTTGAGCGGGGATCTGTAGGTATGCCGGCATCAGCAATAACCCCATAATAAATAGTTTCCTTAGCATAAACTGTGTTCAGTAAAAATACAAAAAAAATGAGGCTGTCCTTTTGAGACAGCCTCATTTAAAAATTATCTGAATCAATAACCCGGATTCTGTACCAAAGTGGGTTTACCATCCTTTTGGGAATTCAGGATTTCATCCTGAGGAAGCGGGTAGTAATTGTTTTTTACCGTAAATACTTTTCCCGCCATATAAGTTCGTTTATTGAATGTTCTGCCGGAAGGTTCAATGCCCGGTACAGATTCTTCCTGTGCATATTTGTTCAACACTTTTTCTGCAATACCCCAACGAACGAGGTCAAAGAAACGATGCCCTTCCATGGCAAATTCCAGACGGGTCTCCATATGTACTGCATTCCTGGCGAATTCGGCCCCATTGGCAGCAAATGTTCCTGATGGATAGGGTTCGATTTTATAGGCAATGCTAGGATCCTGAACAGAGCCTTTTTTAGCACGGTTCCGGATAATATTGACATAATTTTCGGCAGCTGTCAGGTTACCCAGTTCCACCTCACATTCCGCCAGCCATAAAATAACATGCGATAATTTTAATAAGCGGTAATTATTGTTCACACTGCGTCTGCTTGTAGAGTGTGTGGTACTGCTTTCTTCAGCGAGGTAATACATCCATTTTTTTCCTGTGTAAGGGCCTGCATATGCCTGATCACGGATCCAACTGGCGCCGGGCATAGGGCCCCAGTCCAGAAAATTAACGCCTCTGCGGCCAACAGTCCAATCCAGGCGGGGATCAATCGGGATCGTCTTGTCTAATGTAAAAGAAGCATTTGCCGCAATGCCCTGGTCGTTGGGCAAATCCACTTTATTGTAAGTATCCAATGACCCGTCTGTGGCAGCACCGATAAGGGGCAGCCCGTTAGCGTCGGTTTTAAAAGCATTAACCAGGTTTTGTGATGGTTGATAAAATCCGCAGCATCCTCTGCCGGGAGCCGTAGAGGAATAGGGCCAGTTCAGGTTATCGCCTGCATTGCCGTTATTACCTGTTGTACCGTCATTTACAGAAAACTGAACTTCAAAGATGGATTCTGCATTATTGTTGGTGGCAGATCGATAATTATCATGGTAGTTTGTTACCAGTTTTTTACCTGCATTGGCCATGACATCTTCCAGCAAGGGTTTGGCCGCCGACCATTTTTTCTGGAAGACATAAGCTTTTGCCAGATAAGCTTTAGCGGCCCATTGGGTTGCCCTGCCCTTCTGAGCCTGAACAGCCGGAAGATTTTTAGCGGCAAAATCAAAATCGGCTTCAATATCCTTCCAGATATCTGTGGTATTGGGAATCTTGGTTGAATTCGGATCATTCCGGTTATAGATTTTTTCATCTATGTACGGAACCATGTTCCACATTTTTTTAGCTTCAAAATGATAATGCCCTCTCAGAAAGCGCGCTTCGGCAATGACCTGTGTTTTTTCGCCAGATGTCATATCCACAACAGCCGCGCTGTTAACGATCTGGATTACTTCGTTACAACGTGCCACACCATCGTATGAATGCTGAAACTTTCCAAGGAAATAAGAATTATCTGCCAGCCAGTTGTATTGCTCGATAAACGACTGTTCTGGCTGATCGCCGGCATCCGTTCCCTTTACCGCATCATCACTTGCAATACCTCCGAAAACATAATTGGAAATGGTTGACTGCCGGCCGGTATTGCCTGCTCCTACTCCGTCCAAAAGGGAATATGCGCCAATTAATAAAGCGTTTACACCATTCTTATTGCTTAATTGTTCGATAGAAGCACGCCCCTGCGGCTGCACATCGAAAAAGCTTTTTGAGCAGGAATATAGCCCCGCCAAAGAAACCATGATGAATAATATGAAGAATATCTTTTTCATGTAGATAGAATTTTTGTCAGTTTAATTAAAGACCAATACGTACACCCAACAGGTATGATTTAGCAACCGGATACGCCCCTTCATCAATACCCATGTGAATATCCTGGTTGTTATTACCGGAAGTTCTCAGGTTAATATCCGGATCAAGGCCTGTGTATTTTGTAATGGTAAACAGGTTCTGCCCCTGAACATATATTTGTGCAGAGCCCATATGTATCTTCCGTAAAATAGAAGCCGGAATGGTATAAGTAAGCTGTATATTCTTTATACGCATATACGAACCATCTTCTATAAAATAAGAGGATACCTGTTGGCTTGTGGCATCTCCCGAATTAAGGCGCGGCAATTTTGCAACATCACCCGGTTGTTTCCATGAATTATACAGGATATCCTTAGACCGGTTTCCCTGGAACGTATTAAAGTCCGTCCAGTATCTTACATAGTTAAATATCTGGTTGCCCTGTGATCCCTGTGCGAAAAGAGTAAGGTCCCAGTTTTTATAACCCATACTTACATTTAATCCGTAAGTGAAATCAGGATGCGGACTTCCGATTATGGTTCTGTCGGCGGCGGTAATAACGCCATCTCCATTTACGTCACGGAAATTAAACGTTCCTTCACGTGTATAGGTTCCAAATTTGGCCCCTTTTGCAGCTTCAGCCGCATCTTTGAAAACACCATCTACAATATATCCGTAAAAGCTGGCGATCGGCAGCCCTTTACGGGTTGCAGAGATAGCGGGAAGACGGGTTGAAAATCCAAAGACAGTTGCATTCGGATCATCGTTCAGTTTCAATACTTCATTTTTGTAATGCCCCAGGTTCAATCCCACCTGGTAACGGAAATTACCGCTCTTGTTTCGGTAGTTAATACTCAGATCAAATCCCCTGTTCTGCATTTCACCAATATTTGTAT
This sequence comes from uncultured Sediminibacterium sp., assembly GCA_964519475.1. Lineage (GTDB taxonomy): Bacteria > Bacteroidota > Bacteroidia > Chitinophagales > Chitinophagaceae > Sediminibacterium. The sequence goes on along the minus strand of CAZFKE010000014.1, from coordinate 44,867 downwards.
AAGGAATGGTGGCAGTACCCATTGTTCTTGGAATCGCTACCTGCGTTAGCATATCCGATGTGATACGGTTGTACCAGTCAAAAACGATTTCCAATTTATTTTTCAGGGTGATCATGTCTAACCCTATATTGGTGGAAGTGGTAGTCTCCCATTTGCCATTGGGATTACCAAACTGGCTGTTATCAAATCCACCCACGATAGAAGAGCCTGTTCCGTTAATATCATAAGCGTTATTGGAAGGATCAGACTGGTACAGGGTATATGCATTATATACATTAGGAATTAACTGGTTACCTGTTTTACCCCAACCGCCCCGGATCTTGAATTCATCCAGGAAAGTGGCTTTTCTCATGAAAGCCAGTTCGGTCATCCGCACACCCAGAGAGAAGGCGGGAAACACACCATACCTGTTTGATGCAGAAAAGCGTGAAGAACCATCGCGGCGTAAGGTGAAATCAGCGAGATAAATACTTTTGTAACTGTAATTTATTTTGCCAAACTGTGAGAATAAAGCAGTTTTAGTTGCGCCACCGCCACCGTTGCTTAAGCCTGAGGCGGATCCTGCATCAAGATAGCGATAATCGAGGTCATCAAACGCAAAACCACTTCGGCTGGCAACCGTTCCAACGGAATAAGTGGTAACCGCTTCTGTTCCCACCAATACATTTACCGTATGATCGCCGAATGCCCTGTTATAATTCAACGTGTTGAACCAGGTCAAAGATCTGTCGTAATCATTCCTGACATTTAAACTGTTAGCGTTCCTGGGTTCAGCTGCTTCAATATCGCGATGGAAATATTCAGATCGCGTATATTGATTGATCTCCGCTCCAAGACTGGTTCTGGCTTTCAGGTTCTTCGTTAACTGCAATTCAATAAACGTATTGCCGAACAAATGCAACCCCTTGGTAATATTGTCTTTTTCGCGGTATAACCTAGCAAGCGGGTTGGGAGCATTTCCGAGGTTTACGCCCCTGCTGCCTGCAAATCCATTGTAAGGAGATGTATTGGTTCCTCCCAAAGCTGGCGGCCCGCCTGTAATATCAAACACCGGGATGATCGGGTGTACGCGGATGGCAAACATGATGGGATTGCTCTCATCATTATTGGTAATACCTTGTCTTTCATCATAAGAAAAAGTAAGGTTTTCGCCGAAGGTGAATCTTCCCTTGGTAAATTCTGTATTCGCCCTTATGGAATAGCGGTTATATTTCGTGTATTGAAGAATACCGTTCTGTCTGAAATAATTACCCGAAATAGCATACCTGCCTGTTTTTGAACCGCCGCTTGCACCCAATTGATAATTGGAGATACTGGCCGGTTGAAAAATAACACGCTGCCAATCGGTACCTTCTTTATTTGCCTTGGTAATATTAAAAGCAGTTTTTCCCAGTAAGGGATCTGCGATATCATTTGTGTACGTATAATTGGCAGGAAGTGCGCCGAAAATATTCGGATATATATAATCGGCAATGGTTTGCTCGCCATTTGATCCGAACCTGTATTGCGCGGAAGGAGAAGTAACCGAAGGGTTTTTCCCGGCCCCGATATCTGCGAGGTACAGGTATTGGCCAAGTTCGCTGGTGTTTAAAAGATCCAGCATTTTACCGGGCCTTTGTGATCCTGTGTAATAATCAAAGGTAATATTCGACTCGCCTATCTTGCCTTTTTTGGTGGTGATGATTACTACGCCATTAGCCGCTCTTGCACCGTAAATGGAAGCCGCAGATGCATCTTTAAGTATCTGCATGCTTTCAATATCATTCGGGTTAATCTGATTCAATGTACCCTGGGTAGGCACACCGTCAATAATATACAATGGGCTGTTATTGTTAACCGTACCAAACCCACGGATACGTACCATCGTTCCGCCTCCCGGTGAATTGTCGTTACCCACAGTTACACCGGCAGCACGTCCCTGGAGCATTTGTGTTACTGATGCGGCCGGTAATGCCGTAAGGGTTTTGGCATTGACTACCGTTACCGCACCCGTAATATCTTTTTTACGCTGCGCGGAATAGCCGGTTACCACCACTTCGGTCGTCTGGTTTTCATCCTCGAGAAGGGCAACAGATAAGGATGTTTGGGTGCCGACAGTAACCCGTTTGGAAATAAATCCGACATAAGAAAACAAAATCTGGTCGGTTGGTTTTCTTACCGGGATAGTGAATTTACCGCCTGCATCGGAAACGGAATTAAACTTGGTACCCACCAGCGAAACAGAGACCCCCTGTATTCCCTGGCCTTTGGCATCCGTTACAATACCAGAAACTTGCTGGCTTTGGGCTATTGCCGAGCGGCAAAAGGTAATCAGTAATGCCAATACCATGAAAAGTTTGGCAACAAACAATCGTTTTTTCATGAAAAGTTGGTTTTGGTTTTGATAAAAAAATGGCAGCTTGTAAAGCAGCTATATCATAATAAGGGAGCCAATACTGTTATAAACAATATTGGCTCCCCTGGCAATCGCTTGTAGCTATATTCATAATTAATTTGCAGGTAAGGCGTTATTAACCAATCACACATTCATCTTCACCTATTTATTTCTTATACTCGCCTAAATTAACAAAAAAAATAGCAAAATTCGAAAACAATTAATTTTTAAATATTTCAGTTACAATAAAATAATATAGTGGTGGATTATCCAACCAGATTGACCAGGCGGTTCCGATTTTTCGGGAGGAGCTCAGTTAATATTTTTGTCGTCTTTAAAATATGTGATATCGAGTGGGGCTTTACAGAATGAAGATGGCAGTTTTCTAACACTATTATAAATAAAATAGAAGAGGATCAGTATCTCGGAGATAATTATTACTAAATCCAAATACCATTCAGTCTTACATTCCTAAAATAATATTACCAGAGAATGGTCTATTCCACTTTTAATGATTGAATTAAAAAATACATAAGGCAAAAAATATCCAATACGATAGCGCATCTCTCCTAAAAAAGTATAACCGTGAAAAATACTCTTTCATAGATTCTTTTTATATTAAAGAAAAGTAACAATTGTCCAGGTTAATCAATTACTCTTTTAATAACTAAAGGAAGGATCTGAGTTCTTTTCATTTAGGCGATATAATTAGTTATCTTCTAGTGTTTAAACAGAAATGTAAATCGTCCCCCTTCAAAACAAAAAACCCTTGAAAGCTAATGCTATCAAGGGTTTTAAGATTTCCAATGTGCCCCAGGCGGGAATTGAACCCGCACTCGCGTTGCGGCGAACAGGATTTTAAGTCCTGCGTGTCTACCAGTTCCACCACCAGGGCCTGGCGGTAAAAAAAAAGTCCCACCCCGTTTATGCGGGACGGGACTCAGAGCGGAAGACCGGGCTCGAACCGGCCACCCCGACCTTGGCAAGGTCGTGCTCTACCAAATGAGCTACTTTCGCAGAATTGTGTAAGAACTAACGGGTTGCAAAAATAAACATCCAGCGTTCCTGACAAAATTTTTTATTGATTTTTATTTGTACTCAGGCTTGTACTGCGAACTTTTCTGTACTTCCACTTCGGGTTTGCCTTTGTAGCGCTGGTTGTAGAGGCGATAGCATCCACCCAAAACAAATGCTAAAATGCAGAAAACCTGCAGGTAAAACAGGAACCTGGATGAGTTTACCCAGTTTTTGGTAAAATCTTTCTGGCTGTTATCGTCTATCTCGTGTGACATAAGTAGTTTTAATTGCAATGCAAAAATAAGGTACCGTTACAAATTATTAAGCCTTCTTTCCAAGAATTTCCCGGAAACGGGTTTTATGGTTGATAAAATATTGCCAAACCACTGATCCCTGGTATACACCTTCCAGTTGTTTCAGGGGTTTTGCTTCGGGTGTTGAACGACGATAACTTGTCAGCATCCGCCTAATCACAGCCATATGCGCCCAAAAAATGGCTTTAAAAAAGTCCGTATCCCCCGCCAAAAGCCCCTTCCATGCAGAAAGGGCATCCAATCCAAAACGCAGGGGTAGTTTCCAGATCTTTTCCCTATAGGTTAGGTTCTTGGCAAGCATGATCAGATTATTTCTGAAATTGAGGTATACTTTCCGGCCGCCTCTGGGTAAAGTACCTGCCCCCACATGATAGACCACAGACTGCGGGCAAACCATAATTCGGTAACCAGCCAATTGCATGCGCCAGCAAAGATCGATCTCTTCCTGGTGGGCAAAAAAAGAGCTGTCCAAACCACCCAGTTCATGGTATACACTTGCCCTCACAAACATGGCCGCGCCTGAGGCCCAGAAGATGGGCAGTGCATCATTGTACTGGCCTTCATCGTTTTCACAGATATCAAAGATCCTTCCGCGTGAAAAAGGATAACCCAGATTATCGATCCAGCCACCGCTGGCACCCGCATACTCAAACTGGTTGGGTTGACGATATGAAAGCATTTTAGGTTGACAGGCTGCAATACGTTTGTCAGTTTCCATTAAGTTAATAATAGGGTCAACCCATCCGGGTGTAACAGATACATCCGAGTTTAGCAACACATAATAATCTGACACCACTTTTTGCAAAGCCCAGTTATAACCACCGGCAAATCCTTCATTGCTGGGATGGGTAAGAATTTCTACGGAAGGATAATGCTGTTGTAAAAATTCAAGTGAATCATCTGTTGATGCGTTATCAGCTACTACCACCCGCATATTACCATAGGTAGATGACATTACAGAAGGCAGAAAGGATTGCAAATAGCCCTTGCCATTATAATTCAGGATAACTACCGCTACTTCAGGTAAAGCCAAGGGAATGGTTTTGTGCGAAAATAAGGGATTTGTTTGTGGTGAGTCGTGAGACCTGCATCGTAAGTAAATCTACTCATGTATTTGGATTCACGATTGCAATCCCCAATTAATTAAATACCTCACTTCCTTTGGAATGGTATGTAGTCGTATCGGTGATGTCATTTTGCCCAAACGTACGATAATCAATTTTTTTGAAGGGATGATAATGATGTATTGTCCCAATATCCCTCTTGCATAAAAGATCTCAGGATGTTCGGGATCTATCCACCATTGGTATCCGTAATAATCGCAGGTATTCCCATTTGTATCTTTGATACCACAGGGTTTGATGGAATTTACATAATAAGTACTATCTATTACCGCTACACCATTACATTTACCGCTATCCAGCATCAGCTTACCTATTCTGGCAAAATCGCGTACATTGGAATTAAAGCAGCAATAGGCTTTTTCATTTCCATTTTCATGGTCTGTACTCCATAACGCCGGATGTTCGGCGCCTAAAGGCTGCCATAGTTTTTCAGAAGCATAATCGCTCAAAGATTTGCCGGTTGCTTTTTCCAGGATCAACCCAAGCAACTGTGTATCGCCACTCTTATAGTAGTGTATTGTTCCGGGCGGGTTAACTGCTTTTACACCGGTAGCTGTTTTGTAAACATCCGGACCATAATACGCTTCTGTGGTAACAGAGAATGGATCTATATAAGACTCCTTCCAATCTGTTCCGCTGCTCATGGTTAACAGGTCAATGATTTTAATTTTGGATTTATCCCCTTCTGAAAACTCAGGTAAATATTTACCTGTCGCATCATTTACGGAACCGATCTTACCCTCTTTAATGGCAGCACCTATTAGCAGGCTGGTAATACTTTTAGCCATAGAGAATGAACCGGATAAGGAACTATCACTATAACCATCCCAATATTTTTCAGATACAACCGAATCATTTCGCACCATCAATAAACCTACTGTACCCAAACGCTCCATCAGGTTGTTCAGCGAATCCGGATAAGTAGTCTTGTTATAGTCTGCCGAAAGTTTCCAGGGTTTAGGTACTCCAACGGCTACTGTATGATTACTGAATTTTTTATAATCATCAATATTGGCAAAATTGTATATCACCGCTTTGAAAAGGTAGGTTCTACCGCTTACCAGCGCATAGGCAGAAAAAATAAGGATTACGACTACAATAAAAAGCAAAATGCGTTTTAAGGTTTTCATATAGCCTGTTTGGTTAAACGGATACCTGAAAATAAAGATTAAATTAGAAATAATGCTACCGAAGAATTATCTTGCCAGTCAATTAACAGTTCAACAGTCATGCGCTTCTTAGGGCTTAACCTGGATTTCCTCGATCACCCCTGTGCCGCTTAGCGGCGCAAATAACAACTCGTAATTACAGATTCATCATTATTTATCAGTTCGTTTTACGGTTGCCATCTTCTATTGTTTGCTTTTCCATTATTAATTTTAATTCCTACTTATCATGACTTTGTCATTGTCAGAAAAAGCGGCTGTCTATTTAGAACTTGAAGAAAAATACGGTGCGCATAATTACCATCCTCTACCGGTTGTACTTGAAAAAGGGGAATCTGTATTTTTATGGGATGTGGATGGAAAAAGATACTATGATTTTTTAAGCGGGTATTCTGCCGTTAATCAGGGGCATTGTCATCCAAAAATCATTGCTTCCTTGATTGAACAATCCCAAAAGCTTACCCTTACCTCCCGTGCTTTCCATAATAATTTATTAGGGCAGTATGAAAAATTCATCACCGGGTATTTCGGGTACGATAAGGTTTTACCCATGAATACCGGTGTAGAGGGTGGCGAAACTGCGATTAAATTAGCAAGGCGCTGGGCATATACAAAAAAGGGCGTAGCAGAGAACAAAGCAAAGATCATTTTTGCAGAAGGTAATTTCTGGGGGAGAACACTGGCTGCCATTTCTTCTTCCACCGATCCCAGCAGTTACAAGGGTTTCGGTCCTTATATGCCCGGCTTTGAACTGGTTCCTTACAACGATCTGGTTGCGTTAGAAAAAGCATTGCAGGATAAGCATGTGGCGGCATTTATGGTAGAGCCTATCCAGGGAGAAGCCGGTGTGGTGATACCCGATGATGGCTATATAACATCCGTTCGCGAATTGTGCACTGAATATAATGTTTTATTGATTGCGGATGAAATTCAAACCGGGTTAGCACGAACCGGAAAAATGCTGGCATGCGATCATGAACATGTGCGGCCCGATATTTTAATACTAGGTAAAGCATTAAGCGGGGGCACATTGCCCGTATCTGCTGTGCTGGCTGACGATGCCATTATGATGAATATTAAACCGGGAGAACATGGTTCCACTTATGGAGGAAATCCATTGGCCTGCGCTGTGGCAATAACCGCATTAACTGTTTTGAAAGAGGAAAAGATGGCAGAAAATGCAGCATTGATGGGACAACTATTACGTTCAGAACTCGCAAAGCTCTCTTCCCCTTTTATAACAACGATACGTGGGAAAGGGTTACTGAATGCTATTGTAATCAAACATGGCAACCCGGATGCATCATGGGATCTTTGTTTGGCATTGAAAGAAAATGGCTTACTGGCCAAGCCTACCCACGGAGATAAAATACGTTTTGCACCACCGTTACTGATCAATAAAGAGCAGATATTGGAATGTGTGGGCATTATTGATAAAGCTCTCCAAACGCTTGGATAACAAAAGCAGGTTTTTAAACATCAGGCTATGCTTTCACTTCAAGTTTGGGAAGCAGCGTCATTACCTGCATAATAATCGTGAGGCCAACCAGGATAAATAAAGCAGGTTTCTTTTCCGGGCACTCGCCCATAAGACAGGATGAGAGCAATAAATAATTACGGAAAGCCCAGGCAAGGTTGAGCGCGCCCAGAAAAACATTGGTACGCTTTGACCATATGGCAGGAACGGCAAACATGATCAACATGATCATACTTAAAGAAAAATTGAACAGACCCGGTTTACCAAAATCGGTACCCTCAGCAGCAAAACCGCTTACGGTAATT
>CAZFKE010000014.1:3636-37080 GCA_964519475.1 uncultured Sediminibacterium sp. | reverse complement strand
AAACAAATGGCCATTAAACAAATGGCAGCGGTTATACCGATCGTTTGTGAATATTTCATGAATAAAATTCCTTCAGCGCAAACCTATGACATTTTGGATAAAGGATAGAATGGTTAGTGATTATCCGTTATCATAACAAGGGCATGACTACCTTGAATTCGGCTCCAATCCCGGGTTTTGAATATATCTGCAATGTACCATTTAATCCGTTAAGGAGGTGCTTAACCAGCGAAAGCCCAAAGCCATAACCCTGCTCACCTTCGGTTCCTTCTGTTGAAGAAGCGGTTCCGCTTTGAATATGCTGAATAGCTTCTTCATTCATACCAATACCTGTATCTTTTACAATAATCTGCAGCTTTTTACCTTCTTTACCAAGATAAAGACTGAGATCAACGATTACAGATCCATTCTCCGGAGTAAATTTGATTGCATTGGAGATCAGGTTACCGGCTATCTGCAGTAGCTTATTTTTTGAGAATGGTATCTCCCCATTATCATCGATAATATTTACAGAGAAGTTTATATGCTTGGGTTTTGCCTGGGCTGCATACAGTTTCTCCAGCTTATCTTTTAATACCAACAGGTTGAATTCATTTGGTTTTGCTTTCTCTGTCTGTAATTCTGCGCCCGGTTTACCGGTAGTGAGTATTTCATTAGCCAGTTCAAGCAAAGATTTACCGCTTTTCTGTATCAGATTGATGAACTCAAGTACCTGATCCATTTTATTATTATCACCCTGCTCACTGATGATCTGTGCAAGGCTGATAATCCCACCCAAGGGGCCTCTTATATCATGTGCTACTTTTCGTTGTGTATCTTTTGCTTCCTTTACTTTGCTTTGAAGCTGTTCAATCACTTTTATCGCCGTTAATCTGTTAACGATCTCGTTGGCAATGATCTTTAATAACTCAACTTTTTCAGGCGATATTTCTTTGCCTACCTGATCAAGAACACAGAGTGCCCCCAGGTTATGACCATCGTTTGTTTTCAGGGGAATACCAAAATAGTAGGTAACATTAGGCGGACCTGTTACATAGAACTGTTCTTTAAAACGGTTATCCTCTCTCAGATCGGGTACTTCAAAACTCTCTTTGGCAACAATCGTGTACTGGCAAACAGATTCCTCCCTCGTCATCTGTTCAATGTCTAAGCCATACCGGGAAACGGTCCACTGGGTAAGCGAATCAATCAAATTGACCAAGGATATGGATGTGCCCGCTACTTTCGCGGCCAGCTTGGTAAGGTCTTTCAAAGATTCCTGGATATCTGTATAATCCAGATCCAACTCGGAAAGACTGATAAGCCTCTCCATTTCATTTGCAGGAATCGGGGGTAAATTTTCCATGTATATTTCGCTAATCTCGTTCAACCTCACTTACAAAGATACATACGACAATGAAAGTGCAAAATAAGTTACAATGCCTTTAACCTTTATCATCTTCACTACCTTTTGCCAAGCCTTCTGAATAATACTCGTAAAATAAGTAGCTTATGCATAATTACTACTCATCTGTAAAGCACTCTTAGCTGGCGACTTTGATTTTGCTACAACAATTCTTCCGGCGGTATCAGTCAGTCTAAAAGAAAATGGTAAAGCAGCGGGCGCATTGATGAAAGGTTGTAACACAGCATTCACCGTTATTGTAAACATATGGTTGCCGGTATTCCCATTTACTGATTTTGCTGATACGGTTACAGGATCAGAGAATGTAACAATTTGCCTACTATCATACTCGTTCGCTTACAATGAAAGTAGTTATCTAACAAAACTTCTATCTTCCAATAAAAAAGCCACTCAATCGCGAGTGGCTTTTTTATTGGATCATTCGCCTATTTTATTTTCATCAATTGAATAACTTTGCGTTGTGAACCCTGTATCATTTCTGCATAGTAAGTACCGCTTGCATAACCGGATCCAATCTGTATAGTACTGTTTGAGCCGATCTTTATTTTAGCGTCAATTACTCTTCCGTTCACATCCATCACGCGCATACTCACCGGTGTTTCGTATTTGCTTTCAAATTTCAATGTAAAGAATGTAGTACTTGGATTTGGCATTACGGTTATTCTCAGTTCTTCTTCCGAAGCAATAGCTGAACTTTCTTTAACAGTAGAAGCGGTACTAGCCTGTTGAACACTTGTATTTATTAAGGCTACAGGCGCTGCACTGCAATCAAATGTATTCCAGGTTACATTCTTACCATATCCTGTTACCTGGTCGGCAATATAAAAGCCGGTCATATACAATGTACTGTTACCCTGGCCATAATACTTATCGTCATCATCGTCGCGGTCACAATCACCGTTCCCACCACCATAATCACCATAACGATAACCACCGGTAACTTTCATAATACCTTTTGGAAGATATACGTTAGCATTGATTTTCGTATCACCACCTGTTACAGTGAACTTTTCGGTATACGGTGAAGGATCACCCATATAAAAAGTTACATTTTTGTTATCTGGATTGATAAAACAATTGCTGCTTACATTTACGGATGAACGAACAAGCACTTTTGTATTCTGAGAAAATCTTACATATGTGTAACCATACCGGGGTCCCTTGTTCATCTTTAACTTATCGATATTAACGGTAGCAGCCGTAAAACTAACTTTTGCACCCTGTTCTATAGTAATGGAACCAAATACTGTTCCATTAAGGGTAGTTACCGAACCTTTTTTCAAAGTAAGGTTTTTGTAATTACCATTTAATACCGTAGTCATACCCTGATTTACGGTAACACTTGACAATCCGCTGGTGTTGGCTGTATTGTAGTACATGGTTGGCAATGTAATACCCGAAGCGGCACTATATATTTGATTTGAAATATTGATGTTATAGCCGTTCTTATTTATGATAGATGCCTTTACAAATGATCCGGCAGATATAACAGCGTTGTTATTTCCAAAAGTCACAGAGCCAATATTCCTACTATTTTTCTTATTATCATCTTCGCTGTTATTATTATCGTTGTTATTCTCGTTATTTCCCCAACCGGAATTATTATTATTGTTATAGTTGTTGCCACTATTATTACCGGGAGTGATCACCCCTACACTTCCTGAAGCAATTGTATTATTATCTCCTAATTGTATATAACTGGTAGCCAATATCGCATAGCTGTTAATAAGATTTTGTTTCTGGTAATTATAAGAGGCAGCTATAGTACCGGTACATCCATTTGCTCCACTAACAAATAGCTGGTAAATACCGTCTGCATTCAGCAATCCCAGGTTAATCTGTGCATTAGTGGAATAGGTGCTTCCACCTGGAGAAACCCATTTATAAGCAGATGCCCCATTGGTACCTGTCAGAACCAGGCTGTTACAATACACATCGGCACTTGCCGGAGTGATTGTTGCGGTAAGCGGGTTGGCATTAATAACGGTAACAGTAAAATAAGTAGTAGCCGTTCCACAGGCATTTACTGCATTGATGGTTACATTGGTTATTCCAAAATTAAACAGGGTGCCGCTTCCGCTACCAGAGCCTGTTCCGGCAGTTGCACCGGTTAATGTATAAGTAAGCGCCGGAGTGCCGGTAACATTTATTGTATAGGTAACAGGTGCCGCACATCCTGAAACCGCGCTGGTTGTTATATTGCCGATCGTTGTAAATACAGGGGTTACACATGATGGAGTAACCGTGATCATTGCAGTTACTGTTGCTGTGCAACCACCGGTACCCGTTACCGTATATGTAATAGTTGAAGAACCTGCACCAACACCTGTTACCAGGCCTGAGGTACTTATGGCAGCTACAGCCGTATTGCTGCTGGTCCATACACCACCCGTTGTAGCATTTGCCAACTGTGTAGCAGAACCCACCGTTACAGTGGTCGTACCCGTGATAGCATTTACGACCGGAGCCGTATTAACGGTAACGGCCACTGATGAGCTTGCAGAACATCCGCTTGCATTGGTAACCGTTACGCTATAGGTACCTGCTGAAGTTACATTGATAGATGAAGTTGTGCCGGCATTACTCCAAACTAAAGTGCCGCTTGCATTAGTTGATAAAGTAGTGCTTCCGCAATTATTTACAACCGTAATTGCAGGGGCAGCTACAGTAGGTTTTGGAGCCGCTATGCCAGAACCAGCAACACTGGTACAGCCATTTGCAGATTGAGCCGTAACCGTATAGGTTCCGGCAGTGTTTACGGTAATGGAGGAAGTATTCGCTCCGTTGCTCCATGCTAAAGTACCGATGGCATTTGTTGATAAAGTGGAACTGCCACAGTTATTTACTACAGTTACCACCGGCGTAGATGGAACAGTCAAAGGAGAAGCTATGCCTGAACCGGCAACACTGGTACAACCATTAACAGTTTGTGTAACCGTATAGCTTCCGGCAGTGTTTACGGTAATGGATGAAGTATTTACTCCGTTGCTCCACGCCAAAGTACCGGTGGCATCGGTTGAAAGTATTGAACTTCCACAGTTGTTTACAACGGTTACTACAGGCGTTGCAGGTATGGTTCTAGGTGAAGCAGTACCTGAACCGGCAGCGCTTACACAACCATTAACGGTTTGGGTTACTGTATAAATACCTGCACCGGTTACAGTTATAGAAGAGGTGGTTGCGCCATTGCTCCATGCCAGTGTACCGGTTGCATTGGTTGATAACATTGAACTTCCACAATTATCTGCAACAGTAACCACCGGTTTGGCAGGTGTGGTATTGGGTGCCGCGATTCCTGAACCTGCAAGACTGGTGCAGCCATTAACGGTTTGAGTAACCGTATAAGTACCGGCTACATACACAGTAATAGAAGAAGTAGTAGCACCTGTGCTCCATGTTAAGGCACCAACCACGTTGGTGGATAAAATTGAACTTTCGCAGTTGTTTACCACCGTAACCACCGGCGTTGCAGGAAGTGCTATTGGCGCCGCAACCGCAAAACCTGCTGCACTTGTACATCCATTTATAGTTTGTGTTACACTATACGTTCCTGCAGTGCTTACTGAAATAGAAGCCGTTGTTGCATTGGTGCTCCATAATAAAGTGCCTGTTGCAGTGGTAGATAAAGTAGATGTTGCGCAATTATCCACCACACTGATAACCGGTGTACCGGGAAGTGCTATTACAGTAACCGTAGTGCTTGCCGTAGATCCACAAGCATCTGTATAAGTAATGAATGCAGACCCCACAGATTGCCCTGTTACCACTCCGCCAGTACTGATAGATGCCACAGCTGAATTATTGCTGCTCCAGGTACCACCGGCAGTAGTGGTAAACAATGAGGTAGTTGAACCTAAACAAACTGATTTATTACCAGTGATCGGCGCAACAGGTATGGGTGTTATAGTAACGGTAAAGGTTCCGCTCGTACTGTTATTACTGGCATCTGTAGCTTTTACGGTTACAATGGTATTTCCAATGGGGAATGTGCTGCCCGGATTAATACTATACGTAATCGTCACCGGTAAGCCTGAATTATCGGTTGCGGTGGCACTATAGCTAACTGCCGCTGCACAAATACCCAAGGTTGCCTGAGTGGATATATTTGCGGGAAGCGTAAGCACCGGTGGTACCGTATCAATCGCAATCACCTGCTGATTCTGTGTCGATTTATTTCCGTTAAGGTCATCATAGGTCCAAATAATCGTAAAGGTTCCGGTTGTATTAAAGGTTAATGACCTGTTAGGTGTGCCGATCACAACACCACGGCAGTCATCTGTGGCAGTTGGGATAGCAGTTAATGTGGATCCTATACCAATAGTCACCGAAGGCAATATGGGAATATTGGGCACAGGGGCAGTTATATCAGGGATAACCGTTACCTGCAATCCTGCAGATACCGTTACTTCCGCACCATTGGTAATCGTTACCGTATATATTCCGCTCTTGTTAGCTATGTATTGATTCGTATTCGCTCCGCTGATAGCTGTATCATTTTTGTACCATTGATACACACTACCTATACCGGGTGTTGACAAGGTTACAGAACCATTGGGACAGATGCTGGTAGGCCCATTCGGAATAATCAAAGGCGCTGTTGTAATACTAACCCTGGTACTGGCTGTTACCACACAGTTTGTATAGGGTGTGGTAACCGTATAAGTACCCGCCTGGTTTGGCTGAATAGAATTAATAACAGGATTCTGAATAGTTGTAGAGAACACATTAGGACCATCCCATTTATAAATACCGTTGTTGCCATTATTAGCAAACAGTTTTACATTGCTGCCTATCTGGAAAGCCGTACCATTTGCAGAAGCCGATAATAACGGAAGCGGGAAGAAACTACAAAGACCATTTACTTTACCATCAACCCAGTTAGACCCTGTGCCGTTTAAAGCAAAATTATTTAGTTTCCCATTATTACTATGTCCGCTTGAATCAGCAAGTGTGGTAAAAGCGCTGTTATCAGCACCTTTTAGTCCCTGGTTAAACCTATAGTAAGAAGCCAGTCCTGTTTGCAAGGCTAACCCATTATTAGCGCCATTCAGTTCACAGGTATTCATGTTATTGATGATCTCACATTGAGACTGTGCCCGGTTCCAGATGCGGAGTTCATCGAGAGATCCTTTATAATATTGGGTTAAGCCAATACGGTTTCCGATGGTAAAATCATTGGTATTCGCTGTATACGAACCATAAACCTCCAAAATACCCAGAAGCACTCCATTAATGTAAATTTTCATGAAATAACCATCATAGGTAGCTGCCACATGGTTCCATTGTCCTAAAGCAGAAGCAGGGAAATTTGCCGTAACGGTTTTCCATGTATTGTCTATAGATAAATTGAAAGAAATACTTTTCCATCCATCGTAGGTCTTAGGGAATTCGAAACCATTATCTTCAAAACGGGATGAAGTGGATACCACATTCTGAACAGGGCTAATATTCTGAGAAGGGTTGATCCATGCTTCTACTGTAAAGGTTTTGAAAGCCAAAGATGTATTATAGGGAACAGTAATATTATCATCCAATCCATCAAAATTCAGTCCGCCTGCCAAATAGGCAACCGTAATATCGGTACTGGCAGTAATAGGACAACCATTGACCATAACCGTAACCGTATATGTTCCGGACGCAAGGCTGCTAACACCCGTAAGAACAGGATTCTGCACCGTAGAGGTAAAACCATTAGGCCCTGCCCATGAATAAGTACTTCCGGGTACACTTGAACTGGCAGTAAGGCTGATGGTGCCTCCCAGCGGCACGGTATTTTGCAAAGCTCCGGCCGTGATGACCGGTGGAATATAAAGAGCACAGGTGGTTGAACTAACCGTACCGGTAACCCAATTTGATAAAAGACCCGTTAAACCAAAGTTTATAAGTGTTCCGTTTATCCCGTTAGGGCCGGAATCATTTAGTGTGGTAATGCCCGTATTCGGCAGGTTTACAAAACCCTGGTTACATTGATAATAAACGACCAGACCGTTTTGAGCGGGAACATTTAATTGGCAGGACAGGTTATTACTGATCTCGCATCCTGTTAAGGCCCTGTTCCAAACCCTTACTTCATCAATGGAACCTCCATAAAATTCACTAAATCCCATATGGTTACCAAGAGACAGCACATTGTTATTGGTAGTAATGAATCCCGCAAATGCA
Organism: uncultured Sediminibacterium sp.; assembly: GCA_964519475.1. Lineage (GTDB taxonomy): Bacteria > Bacteroidota > Bacteroidia > Chitinophagales > Chitinophagaceae > Sediminibacterium. The sequence continues at coordinate 29,513 of CAZFKE010000014.1, read as the reverse complement.
ATTTCACCGGACTTAACACCGTCGATATACATCCTCATTCTTAAACCATCATAGGTAGCAGCTACATGGTGCCATTGGTTTAGTTTTGCCAGGCCGTAGGGAACCTTTAATACTTTCCAGCCATAACCATAGATATTAATTAGGAATTCAATTGTTCTCCAGCCATCTGATGTTCTTGGGAAAATATAACTGTTATTAAAATCTGAGTTGGACTTACTCAATACGTCCTGTACGCCGGTGGATTTAGTTGGATTGATCCATGCTTCGATAGTAATGGCAGAACTAATATTTAATGCTGAATTTACAGGATAGGCAGTAACAATGTAATCGTTTACTCCATCAAAGTTTAAACCGGTGGCACCTACCTGCGCAGAAACTGACCCCATGGAAAGCAAGCATATGATAGACAATACCAGGGACTTTATAGGAGAAACCAGCAGATTTGTAGCCTTGGTATAAAAATTCAGATTCATAAATTTTCAAAAAAATGGGGCAATATTTTTGTTCAATTTTACTTCTGGCCTTAACACCTCTTATCTGGAACGCTGTGCTAAATCTTATCAAATCCATACTGGCAAAGGACCAGCGGCTTTTCAGCATAGGATATTTAAATGAATTTTCAAATCAACCCGTAAAAAGCGCGATAAACTTTTCACTTAACCTTTCGTTAAAACACCGTCCTTATTGTAAAGGTTATACTACAAATGTAGTGAAATCATCTGTTCAGTAAAAAAGATTTTGGCTTTTTTTATGAAAGATTTACATAAGAAGAATAGGGCAGCAAAATTTGGAAACCGGGAAGCTCAAAATATGGGGAAGAAAAAAATCACATTATATAAAATGTTATTTTATATAATATTAATGACCAGTGTATAATAGAAAAGCCCGTAACGATACGGGCTTTTCTACAGCTGGATTTTAACCAGAGGTCCCGAGCGGATTCGAACCGCTGTGGGAGCTTTTGCAGAGCTCTGCCTAGCCACTCGGCCACAGGACCTTTTTTGTGCAATCAGCATGTCAGTAAAATACTACATAGGTTAAACAAAACAGGTTGCTAACATGCTGGGCAGCGAAAATAAAGCAATCGAAGGAAATTTAAAATTCTAAATCTGAAAAGCCGAAATTTGGCGGCAAATAGAACCACCCATGAACAGAATTCCAGAAAGTGAATTGATTATCAACAGCAGAGGAGCTATTTACCATCTTGATCTCAGGCCGGAAGAACTGGCATCAACCATTCTTACTGTTGGCGACCCGGACAGGGTTAAAGAAGTAAGTAAACATTTTGATTCAGTAGAATTTACCACGGCACACCGCGAATTTGTAACCCATACGGGTTTTATAGGCAAGAAAAGGATTTCGGTAGTATCTACAGGTATCGGTACAGATAATATAGACATTGTTTTGAATGAACTGGATGCCCTGGTGAATATTGATTTTATTTCAAGAACCATCAAACCCACACTTACACAGTTAACCATTATCCGGGTAGGCACATCCGGATCTTTGCAGGCAGATATACCGGTGGATAGTTTTGTTGTAAGTACCCATGGATTAGGTATTGATAACCTGCTGAATTTCTACCGGCAGGAAAACAATGATGAAGAATCGCAATTACTAAGCGCCTTTATCAGCCATATAAAAATGGCGTATCCCCTATCCTCTCCTTATATTGCTACGGCCGGTTCTGCGGTATTAAAACATTTTGTAGCGGGATTCCATCACGGGATCACGGTTACCTGCCCGGGGTTTTATGGGCCACAGGGAAGGGTATTGCGACTGGGGCTTACCCATTCGGAACTGATTGACCGGTTAACACAATTCCGTTTCGGTAACCACCGCATCACTAACTTTGAAATGGAAACCAGCGGGATCTATGGTTTGGGAAAATTACTGGGGCACCAGTGTTTAAGCCTGAATGCGATGGTTGCAAACCGCGTACAAAAAACATTCAGCAAAGATGGTGCGGCGGTCATTGAAAAACTGATCGTAAAAACACTGGGGATACTGACAGCTATGTAAATGAAAGACCAAATGACAATGACTTTTTATAAATACCAGGGAACCGGCAATGATTTTATCATCATGGATAACCGTGATGGGGAAATTAAACTTACGGATACACAGGTGAATGGTTTGTGCGACAGGCGTTTTGGTATTGGGGCCGACGGGTTGATGCTATTGAATACATTACCCGGTTATGATTTTGGCATGAAGTATTACAATGCTGATGGCCGCGAAGGTTCTATGTGCGGTAATGGCGGAAGATGTTTGACACGTTTTGCGTATGATATGGGTATTCACAAAGACCTGTATCAATTTATGGCCATTGATGGAGAACATAAAGCTACAACCTGCGAAAACGGATGGATCAACCTGAATATTAAAGATGTAAGCAGTGTTGAAGATTATCATGGAGATTTTCTGCTGGATACCGGATCGCCACACTATATAAAAAGTACCGGGGATGTAATGAAGCTGAATATATATGAAGATGGGAAGGCAATCCGCTACAGCAAAGACTTTGCCGCCAATGGAATCAATGTGAACTTTGTGGAGAATACAGATAAAGGAATCATTGTGAGAACCTATGAGCGGGGTGTGGAAGATGAGACCTTTAGTTGCGGAACCGGCGTAACCGCTGCCGCATTAGTATTTGCACATAATGATAATGGATTTAACCGTGTGGAAGTACAAACAAAAGGCGGTCATCTTGCGGTTGAATTTGATAAGACCGGTGAAGAAAATTTTGAAAATATCTGGCTATGCGGGCCGGCAGAATTTGTTTTTAAAGGAGAGGTTACACTGTAAGCAGAAAGCTTACCACTAAAAGCAAAATGCTTTATATCATTTTAGTATTCAAGATTTATTATTCAACATGTAAACCTGCCTCTCTCCTATGATCCAGTACTTCAAGAATATCAGTGGCCAAACAGTTGAGATAGACAAACCCGATATGGGGGTATGGGTAAACCTGGTGCCTCCTTTTAAGGAAGAAGAATTTATTGAACTGAGCGAAGACCTGGAAATCCCTATCGAGTTCCTTCGAGATTCATTGGATATTGATGAAAGACCGCGTTATGAAACGGAAGACAATGTGAAATTCGTTGTCATTAAAACACCCACAGAAAATAATTCGTTCAATGATAGCGATGCATTTTATATCACCATTCCTATCTGTATCATTTTAACGCATACACAGATTGTTACGGTAAATTCTTTTGATAATGGCGCCATAAAAAAATTCCTGAACTCTTTTCAGAAAAGGCATCCGGATAAGAAAAACATGATGATCCTGAAAGTATTTGAGAAAGTAGTGCAGAATTTTATGGAGTTTTTGAAAGAGATCAACCATCGCCGCAACCAGTATGAGATCAGTTTATATGAAAGTAACAGTAATGAAGACCTGTTAAACCTGATGCGTATTCAAAAAAGCCTGGTTTACTTTATTACGGCACTCAGGAGTAATGAAATGCTGATGATGAAACTGGAAAGAACAAATTTCCTGAGTCTGAATGAAGAAGAAAGAGAATTTTTACAGGATATGATTGTAGATACCAGCCAGGCTTTGGAGATGGCGAATATCTACACCAATATTCTTACCAGTACCCTGGATGCATTTGCCAGTATCATCAGCAATAACCTGAACAGTGTGATGAAAAGGCTTACTTCCATCACCATCATTCTTTCCTTGCCCGCACTGGTAGCAGGTATATACGGGATGAATGTGAAGATTCCGTATATGGACTCACCGCATGCTTTTTATATTCCGGTTGTTATTTCTCTCATTACTTCGTTTATACTCAGTTGGTATTTTATGAAGAAAAAATGGTTTTAGCATGGCCCTGTTTAATGTACGTGTTTACGGATTATTATTTGATGAACAAAACCGTTTACTGGTAACGGATGAATTTATCCGCGGAAATTATTTTACCAAATTACCGGGTGGCGGGCTTGAAATTGGCGAAGGCACAAGAGATTGCCTGAAACGCGAATTCATGGAAGAAGCCGGATTGGATGTGACGGTTGGTGAACATATTTATACCACCGATTTTTTCCAGATCTCTGCGTTCAATAACAAAGACCAGATCATTTCTATCTATTACCGGGTAATGGCCGAAAGCCCCATCCAGATTGAAACAAATACTGCCCCTTTTCAATTTCAACCCCATCAAATTGCAGACCCGAACGGCGAAAGCGAAGTATTCAGATGGATTGAATGGGATGCTTTGAGTGAAAAAGATATGTCCTTACCCATTGATAAAGTTGTTGTCCATTTACTAAAAGAAAAAAACATACTCAGCAAGGGAAAACAGTTTGGGTCCCTGTAATTTCAATACTTACTGAAAAATCATTCTTCCTCCTTTCCCATTGCAGCCAATTTCATTTTACGCGCAGCATCGTGTCCGATATAATTTTCAATTTGCTTTTCTATCAGGTAGATAACCGGCGTTAATACAATAGCCATGGTAAACTTATAGGTATAATTTACCAGGCAGATCGCCAATACCAATTGCCAGCTCCAGCCATTACCAATTTTAAAAGCGATAAACAGTACCACAAAACTATCAACCAGTTGCGATACGACTGTAGAACCTGTTGCGCGTAACCAAACCCATTTTTCACCCGTAGCTCTTTTTATGCGGTGAAATACGGTTACATCAACGATCTGGCTTACAAGGAATGCCGTTATACTTCCCATGATGATCCACATGCCCTGCCCAAAAATACCGCCAAAGGCATCCTGCATATTGGGAATTCCTTTTGCCTGGTTGGAGCCAATCCAGAAATCGGCTGGTGGAATTTTCATGGCTGCATAGAACATCAGAAAAGCATAAGAAATTAATATTACGGCTGTATAACTGATCCTGCGTACCGCTTTGGGGCCATAATATTCATTCACGATATCTGTGATGATAAATTCCAGCGGCCATAGAAGCACACCGCAGGTAAGGTTAAAGGATAAACCCGATTGCCCGAAAATGGTAAAGTTAGATGCATGGATCCCCAGGAATTTTTCGAGCGAAAAAATCTTTCCACCAATACATTCTGCGATCAAAGCATTGGCCACAAAAAAAGCAGTGATACTCAAAAATAATTTGGTGGGTTTATCTTTCAGGATTTGATGGATCATGACGGCATTATAAAATGAACAAATATTTGTACACAAAGAAATAACAGGTTGGTAACACCCAACCATGCGGGAAGGTTCATTGACTGCTGGCGAATTAATCTGGTAAGCCACCAAACATTTACCGAAAAATTAATAAAGGGAGCAAGAACCCAGCCCAATACAATGATTGTTCCTTTAACACCTTCTGTATTTATAAAATTATCCGTTCGCTGCAATAAAAGGCAAAGCAGGAAGAGCACATTGCAGATAAGCGCCAGCCTTGCTAAAAATAAAAGCCCCTTCATAAAAAATTTCGTTCAAAATAACATTAATTTGCTGCACTTAACCCTTTACCCATGAAAAATTTTGAATGGAAAAAATTGCTGCCACATGTGATCGCGGTGGTTGTTTTTATCGTGGTTGCCCTGGTGTACTGCAAACCCACCCTCGAGGGAAAGGTTTTGCAGCAATCGGATGTAACCCTCTGGAAAAGTATGGCCCAGAATTCGTTCGATTACCAGAAAAAACATGGTGAATTTCCATTATGGTCAAACGGCGTTTTTAGCGGAATGCCCGCTTTCCAGATCACCAGCGTGGGTAATAACCCGGTTTCCATTGTATATGCCGGTACTATTTTAACCCTTAACCTGCCCAGGCCGGTTAGTTTTTTTTTCCTGGCCTGTATCTGTTTCTATTTTTTAAGCCAGGTATTGAAAGTAAATCCTTACGTAGGATTATTTGGCGCACTTTCCTATGCTTATGCTACTTATAATCCGATCATCATATCCGTGGGACATGATACAAAAATGCAGGCCATTGCTTATCTCCCTGCATTCATTGCCTCATTATTACTATTATATAATAAACGGTATTTATGGGGAACCGCATTGACCGCTTTATTTACGGGCTTATTAATTTCTGCCAATCACCTGCAGATAACGTATTACGCAATTCTGATTGCCCTGGTGATGAGTGTGGGTTTGGGTATAAAATGGATCAAAGAAAAAGACTACAAACATATATTTACTGCAGCCGGACTTGCCATAGGCGCAGCCTTACTGGGTATACTGGTAAATGCGGTTACGCTTTTTAGTACGTATGATTATTCAAAACGTACTATCCGAGGTGGAAGCCAGCTGGGTGATGAAAAAGGTTCTGTAACCAAGACCGGGTTGAGTAAAGATTATGCCATGAGTTACAGTGTTTATAAAACCGAGCCATTGGTGATGATGTTCCCGCGAATGTATGGCGGAAGCAGCCACCAGCTGGAAGTAGCCGAAGATAAATCAAAGGCCATTGAAGCTTTGCAGCAAATGCCGCAACAACTAGGGCAGCAGATACAGGGCGGGCTTCAATTTTATTGGGGTGGTATTGACGGTGTAGGTACTTCGGGACCTCCCTATCTTGGTGCGATCGTTTGCTTTCTTGCATTAATGGGTTTTGTATTGCTGGATGGCAAACACAAATGGTGGATTCTTACAGCCTGTATCCTGGCATTAGTGATGAGTTGGGGTAAATATTTTGAAGGCTTTAACAGGGTATTGCTCGACCTGCTGCCGATGTACAATAAATTCAGGGCGCCGAGTATGATATTGGTAATACCCACTTTGTTATTAAGCATGATGTCGATACTTACGCTTGACAGTATCTTAAAAACAGAGGACAAAGCCCTGTTGTTTCAACAATCTAAAAAAGGCCTGCTGTTGGTAGGCGGTGTATTTGTGCTGGCCTTGCTTGTTTATTTCACTGCTGATTTTTCAGGCGGTGCAGATACATCTTTACAGCAATTTGCCGGTTCATTTACCGATCCGCAACAAAAAGCTGTAGTTGATCCTGCTATCAAATCTTTCTTGAATGGTTTGAAGGAAGACAGGAAGTCGCTCTTCATCGGCGATCTTTTCCGTTCATTCCTGTTTATAGCTGTTGCCATTGTTGCCTTGTACTTTTATGCAAAGAAGCAATTGAATGCATTAACAGCAACCATTATCATTGGCCTGTTTGCATTTATTGATGTAATCACGATTGACAGTAAATACCTGAATGCGGATAATTACCAGGAAACTACTGAATATGAAAATACGTTTAAACCCAGCGCTGCCGACGAGCAAATATTAAAGGATACCGGCTATTACAGGGTATTTGATGTATCGCAAGGAATTGGCAATGCGTTTAACGGCGGCCCGCTTACATCTTATTTTCATAAGAATATTGGTGGTTATCATCCTGCCAAACTGAGTATTTACCAGGATCTTATTGAAAAGCAGCTCTATCAGTTTCCTAACTGTTTACCGGTAATCAATATGCTGAATACCAAATACATTATTGCTTCACCACAACAGAACGGACAGCAGCTAATGGTACAACAAAACCCGGATGCCCTGGGCGCCGCCTGGTTTGTTAAAGCCATTGTTTATAAGAAAACACCGGCTGATGTGATGACTGCATTAACCACATTCCATCCGAAAGACACGGCTATTATTGAAGAATCGTTAAAACAAAATCTGGTTGCCAATACAACAGGGGATAGCAGCGCTTTTATCAAACTGGTGAAGAACGACAATGATAGGATAACCTATCAATCTTCTTCTAAAAACAGCGAGTTTGCTGTATTCAGCGAAGTGTATTATGATGCCGGCTGGATAGCAACGATTGATGGAAAGGAAAGCCCGATCATCCGCACAAATTATGTGTTGCGCGGGTTACAGGTCCCTGCAGGTAACCATACCATCGTATTTGAATTTAAACCGGCTTCTTTTTATAACAGCAATAAAGCCGCTATTGGCGCATCTGCAGTAATCTGGTTACTGCTCATATTCTCTGCACTGGTAAGCCTGCGGAAACCGAAAGAAGAAACTACCTGAATATGAAGCAACCATCTGTACTGGGTATTGTGTCTTATAAAATATTTCCTGCACAGATGGGTGGCCAGAAAGGTGTGGCAGCTTTTTATTCGCATCTCGCTATGCAAACCAAAGTGGTATTAGCCGTTTCCAAACAAAATGAACCGGCTGATACCCATGGTTTATCTGTGCGTCCATTTCTGTACCATCACCGCTGGGGATTTGCCAACCTATTCTGTGTTTACCGTTTATACAAACTCATCAAAGAAGAATCGATTGACGTTGTTTGTATCGAACATTCCTATCTGGGATGGTTGGGTATCTTATTAAGATGGATCACTACAAAGCCATTCGTTATCCACTCACATAATATAGAAGCATTTCGCTTCCGCGATATGCAGAAATCTTTCTGGCGTTTATATCTGATATATGAACGATGGGTACACCAAAAAGCCAACTTCAACTTTTTCGTTACCAACGAAGAAATGAAACAGGCCATTGAACGCTGGCCATTGGATGAAAAAAAATGCCTGTTGGTTACTTACGGAACAGATATTACCCAACCTATCTCTTACAGTGAAAAAGCTTTACACAGAAAGCAATTGATTGATGCACATAAATTGAGGGCACATACTAAACTTTTCCTTTTTAACGGGTCATTTGATTATCTCCCGAATATTGATGGGTTAAGAGTCATCATACGTGAAATATTGCCTATCCTCCAGGCCATGGATTTTGATTTTCGGCTGTTCATTTGTGGCAAGTGGTTAACAAAACAGTGGCAGGATGTATTATCATCGCATGCTGAGATTATTTATAAGGGTATGGTAGATGATATTGAACCTTATTTCAGAGGGGTAGATTGCTTTATCAATCCCATAACACTCGGAACCGGTATCAAAACCAAACTGATCGATTCTCTTGCTCGTAACCTTACGGTTATTTCTTCCAGAAATGGTGCCCGTGGTATCCTGCCCGAATTGTGCGGTGATAAACTCTACCTGATTGACGATTATGACTGGCAGGGATTTACCAAAGCTATGACGGCCGTTGAAACCTTCCAGCCCGTAAATACCCCGGAAAGCTTTTTCAAGGTTTTTAATTGGAACAGTATAGTACAAAAAGCTCTGTTATCTTTGCAGACCTTATGAGTGAAAGTCTCAAAATATCTGTCGTGATCTGTACCTACAACCGTTGTGTGTATATAAAAGACGCCATGGAGAGCCTGTACAATCAAACGCTGTCAAGAGATCAGTACGAAGTGATTGTTGTAAACAATAATTCAACAGATACTACAGAACAGGTGTGTCATACATTCCTCTCAACACATCCGGAAGGCCATTACCAATACATGAACGAACCCAGGCAAGGCGCCTCTTTTGCAAGGAATACAGGTGCCGCACATGCAAGATCCCCCCTGTTATGTTTTATGGACGATGATGCCATAGCCGACAAAGACTACCTTGAAAAAATTGTAAGTTTTTTTGATCGGTATCCCGATGCAGGCGGCTTAGGAGGGCGCATCATTCCCCGATATATACCCAGAGAACCCAAATGGATGAGTCATTATGTATCATCACTGGTTGGCCATTTTCATTACAGCGACCGCATCAGTATTTTCAGCCCCAATAAATACCCGCTTGAATCCAATATGATCATTCGCAAATCCGATTTTGATGCGATCAATGGGTTTAACCCGGCGCTACCCGGCGTGGTAGGCACTTTACGGATTGGTGGTGAGGGAAAAGATTTTTTCTTCAGGCTGAAGGAACTGGGAAGAACGATTTATTACGATCCATCCATACGTGTCCAGCACGTGGTAGAAGTTCCCAAGCTTACCCGCGAATATATGTACCGCGTGGCCAGTGGGATTGGGCGTGGGGAAAGAGTAAGAATGAAAGAAAAAGGAGAATGGGCCTTTTACAAAAAAATCATCGAATATATTTTCAAGCTGGGCGCCTCCGTAGTACTCGGAATAAAATATACATTGCAGGGAACACCTTTAAAAGCAGGGCCGGTGATCAGATTCCGGATAGATGCGTTAAAAGGATTATTGAATCATTAATATCTACAGAATCAACAGAAAATATGAATCTATTCATAATATTAAAATAGAGAAAAATGAGCCTGATCCGTAAAATATTTAATGACTGGAAGGCAGCGTATAACGTTACACAAAAGGAAAAGCAGTTTATCGATGGCATTAAAAGGGTTCCTGACCTAGCTGGTCTGTTACCTGAAATTGAAGGCGATGAGATTAGTTTTTCTCATATAGGTGGTGCAGGTGATATCATTTATTCAATCCCGGCAATGTATGAATTAGCCAAGGGACGAAAAATCAATCTTTATTTATCATTGTATCATCCAATGAAACATTTTACAAAAAAGATGCAGCACCCGAATGGAAAAGTGATTCTGACAGATAAGAGCGTTGAATTATATAAGCCATTGATACTTGATCAAAAAGACTTTATAAGGTGCGAAGCACTTTCCGGTCAAACTGTTCATTATAACCTGGATGCTTTCTGGAAATTTCCCTTTGATTATAGAATGGGAACCATTACCAGGTATTATTTTTTAACCTATGGCATTTCACGTGACCTTGGTAAACCCTGGCTTCAGGTAACGCCCGATCTTTCATTTAATGACGCGATAGTGGTAGCCAGGAGCAGTCGCTACCATTCACCCGGAATAAGTTATCATTTTCTCGAAAAATACCCAAGAATCGTATTTGTAGGTATGCCGGATGAATTTGACAACATGAAAAAACATATCAGCAACCTGGAATATAAGCCTGTAAAGGATTTCCGGGAATTGGCCTCCGTTATCGCAGGTGCCAGATTTTTTATTGGAAACCAGTCTTTTCCATTCTCTCTTGCAGAGTCGATGAAAGTAAAAAGGGCACTGGAAGTATATCCGCTTTGTCCCAATGTACTTGTTGAAGGTCAAAACGCCTATGATTTTTGTTACCAGCCGCAATTTGAAAAGATAGTAAATACACTCTTTAATCAATAAATAGTCAGATAGCATGAGAAAAATGATCCGTAATTTTTTGAACAGGTTTGGATACGACATTATAAAAACAAAAGGTTTCGTAATAGACAACAGGAAATCCAATCAAATAAGGAAGGTGAAAGTTGGCAACTTCTTTATTGAAATGCCCGGAAATAATATTCAACTCCATTTTTACAAGCAGTATCCGGATATGAATAGCCAGTTGGCCAGGCTTTCAACATGCATCGCAAAAAAATACTCCGATTTAACGGTTATTGACATAGGCGCCAACGTAGGTGATACCATTGCCATTATAAAGTCTGCCATTGACCTGCCTGTAATTGGTGTGGAAGGCGATAATACATCTTATCGTTTCCTGGAAAAAAATATAAAACAGTTTCAGAATATCACCATAATAAACCAATTTTTAGGAGAAACAAAAGAGAATCGGCCCGTTACATTTGAAAAAAGCGGCTGGAATACCACCATACTGTTGCCGGAACAAAGCGATCAATCCATCAATCTGAAATCACTTGATGAAGTATTAACAGAGAAAGGGCTTACCCATAAAACTTTAAAATTATTGAAGATTGATACAGAAGGATTTGATACAATTATTTTACGTGGGGCAAAGAAACTCATCAATGAACAACATCCTGTTATATACATCGAATTCAATAAAAATAATATGGAGGCGATAAAGGAAGACGGGCTCTCAACTTTATTTTCACTTCAGGAAGCAGGTTACCACTCCGTTATTTTCTTTGACAACCATGGAAGATATCTTACAACACTAGATATACAACAACATGATACAATAAGACAATTATACAATTATTCAGATGAAACGAACAGTTGTATACTCTATTATGACCTTTGCTTATTTCATGAAACAGATACCGAATTGTCAAGAAGTTTCGTTAATGGCGAATTGAACAGAATGTAACTATTTCACAGATGACAGACATGAAAAATTACCTGATTAAAATTAAGCGATGCTTTACAGGGGGAACCTCCTTTACTGAAAGTTTTGGCCCCATTACATACTCAGGAAATACTTGAATGAATATCATCAGCTTTCCTGCAGGGACGACTGTTATCCAGGCTCCTGTTTTTCATTCAGGCATATCGCAAATGGCAAAAAGAATACCGGGCGTTTTAACAATATCCATATGTAAGGTCCGAAGGACTTCATGGAAGGGAATTTTATTATTAATCACAATTTACAATTGTTAACTACCTGTATGAACGGAATCAACTGCCTTCCCAAACTGTTTTGATTCCGTTCATACAAATAACACAGCAAGGGAAAAAAATACATCAACCATGAGAAAAATGATCCGTCAATTACTCAACAAAGCGGGCTATGATATAATTAAAACAAATGTGCATGACGATAGTAAAGCAGTTATCACCAAAAAAGTACAGGTAGGCAAATTTCAGATAGCCATGCCGGGTAATAACCGACAGATCAGCACATATAAATACAGGCCTGATGCCAATGACCTGCTGGGTAAACTTTCCGTTTGCGTGGAGACAAAATATCCCAACTTATGGGTTATAGATATTGGCGCCAATGTGGGAGATACCATTGCCATCATTAAATCTGCCATTGATATCCCCGTGATCGGGATTGAAGGCGACGACATTTCATACAAATTTCTGGAAGCCAATACCCAACAATTTCAAAACGTAACCATCTTAAAAGAATTCTTAGGCGAGAAGCGGCAAACGATGAGGGTTGAAATGGAAAAAAGCGGATGGAACACCACATTAATCCCTACTGAAAACAAAGGCCGGGAACTTTCTTTGAAAACGCTTGATAAAGTACTGGAAGAAAATAGTCTTGCTGATGAAGAAATTAAGATCCTGAAAATTGATACAGAAGGATTCGACACCATTATTTTGAGAGGCGCCACAGAAACCATTCAAAAACATTCGCCTGTTATCTTTTTTGAATACAATAAGACCAATATGGATGCGATTGGTGAAGATGGCCTGTCTACCCTGTTCTCGCTTGAAAAGTATGGCTATCACTCAGTAATGTTCTTTGATAATTATGGAAGATACATGCTATCACTTCCCATCAATCAGCATGAACCCATCAAACAGTTACACCATTATTCTGATAATTACCATAGCCGGGTTGGTTATTACGATGTTTGTTTATTTCATGATAAGGACACCGAACTAGCCCAGACATTCATGAAAACCGTGGCGGTGTGTTAAAGAGTATTTACGGATGCTATAAGGTAATTTTCCTTGGATGGCCATTCTTTGTTAACAGGAACGATTTCGGTGACTCATAATGGTTTTCTGCTGTAAAAGGGCCTGTAAAACGATCACCCATAACATCTTCCCTGACAAAAAAAGCATTCAGCCCGGCAAAAGAGCTGGCAACCAGTCGGTAGCCTTTCTCCAAACCGAGTTGCGTCATAGCTTCCAGACTCGCACCGAAATTACTGGTTCGGTCCCACATGGCATTGGCATCATACTCTACCACAAAATGATCGCCGGGTTGGAAAATGGCATTGTATTCAATTACGACAACACGTGGTTTATAATGAGTAATCGCTTTCCAGACATGATAATCGTTTCTGTCAATATCAATAGATAAGAGATCAAATTCTTCCGGTACATTTCCTTCGGCAAACAGCGATTCAATATTTTCTGCTTTGATAAACCCATTAATAAGGGTTAACCGTTTTTGCTGAATGGCTTTTGCGAAATGGGTTCGTATCTCAAGGCCGAATACAGGGTTCCCCTCAATCCACAATCCCTTCCAGCCTTTGAATAAAAGATAAGTGGTGTTGGTTTCAGAACCATTTTCCACACCAAATTCAACAAAATATTGATTAGTGGTTCCGATACGCCTGAAAATTTCGCGGATAATACCGTCTTCACCAAATTGTGAAAAGACCTGGGATTCAAACCTGGTCAGTTTATCAGGTGTAGCATATTTAGGATGATTATACAGGTTTTTGTCAAGGTAATTTTCAACTTCCAGGGAATGAAGATGGGTCAACCGGGTATCCATCTGTTCCAGGTTAAGGGTACTTCGTAGTTTTTTATAAACGATTTCTTTCCACTTTGTAAATGCCCCCATCTTGATGATTGTTGAGAAGGGTATTGATACCCATGGTTAGTTACAAATATAATAACAAAGCACTAAAATATAAGTGTCACAAACCCTTCTATCGCGTGAGAAGCAGAAAATACTTACCTGCAGATATATTGATTAGGCATTAAATTGCAGTTTCAAATACAGATTACGCATGAGTGAGTTGAAGTCCTTCCTGGTTAAAATAAAAGGGTATTTCAAAAAAAGTACGCCTGAACAGGAGATACTGAACAGGCTGCATACCCAGGAGATCCTGGGTCTTCGGTATAAGCTGGGTCTGTCGCAATTTGGGCCTTTTTATACGGCTTACCACCCTGACTCCTATTATGCCTTTAAAGCTTATCCTGAATTTACTGAATTATTTGCCAAATTCACTGCACACAATCAGGTAAATAATGGCGGAGATACCGCAAGGCTCTGGTCTTTCATCCTGAATTGCAAACAGGTACTTGATGAAGGTATTGAAGGAGATTTTGCGGAGCTGGGCGTATGGCGGGGCAATACGGCTGCCGTGTTAGCCAAATTTGCTGCCGCTGCAAACAGAAAACTATTGTTGTATGATACATTTGAAGGCTTTAAAAAAAGCGATCTTACCGGTATCGACGCAGAAAAAGAAATGGCTTTTACCAATACATCCATCAACCTGGTAAAAGAAGTGATTGGCAGCAACGATACGAGTTGTATTTATGTGCCGGGCTTTTTCCCTGATACCATCACCGATGATCATGCAGCCAGGCAGTATGCGATTGTAAATCTTGACTGTGATCTGTATGCGCCTACCAAAGCCGGGCTCCAGTTCTTCTATGCAAGGATGCCCAGAGGAGGTATTTTCTTTTTACACGATTATTCCAGCCTGCATTGGAACGGTTCTAAACTGGCGATTGACGAATTCTGCAAACAATATGGTGAATACCTGATTTTAATGCCCGATAAAAGCGGTAGCGCCTTCTTTAGAAAATCTAAATAGCAGTATCCGATCAAATACTATGAACAGGCTAAAAGGCATCATATACGATTTATTGATTTGGCTGGCTACTTTGGGTTTTCGAAAGCCGGGAGTTGGCAAAAAAATCCTGATCGTTAGGGTAGATGAGATCGGTGATTATATGCTTTGGCATAAATTCCTTCGCGATATTGCCACCGCTGATGCCTATAAAAATTACGAGATTCATTTCTGCGGCAACCAAAGCGGGAAAAGCCTCTTCAATACATTTGATGCAGAATGGGTTTCCAAAAGTTGCTGGATGGATAAGATCCGTTTCAAGAAAGAAATGGGTTACCGGTATCGTTTTCTTCAACAGGTTTACCGTGAAGGATATTCTATTGTCATCAATCCCACTTTTTCAAGAGACAAACGCTATGATGACAGTATTGTAAAAGCTGCCAAAGCAAAGGAACGGATAGGTATGTTGGCAAATGCAGAAAGTATACAGGCTTATGAAACGGGTTATGACAAAACACTTTATACCCGTTTATTTGATCATGCTGAAAAACCCTTATTTGAATTTTACCGCAACCGTTTATTTACAGAGTTTGTAACCCTTACTCGTTCCTCCATAGTGGATACAACCATTGATCAGAACCGCTTACCCTCTTTTCCGATGTCGCTGCCCGAAAAATATTTTATTGTCTTTCCCGGCTCAAGAAGCAAGACGCGTATCTGGCCGACAGATTATTTTGTGCAGGTAAGCAATTATCTTTTTGAACAGTATGGCTGGACAGCTCTTATATGCGGAACAAAAGGCGATGCTGTATATACCGGAGCATTTATAAAGCAATATCAAAACCCTGCAATTGACCTGACAGGAAAAACATCGCTTATAGACATGTTATCTGTTTTCGCAAAAGCAGAATGCCTGTTATCTGTAGATACAGGATCCGTGCACCTGTCTGCAGCTGTGGGCTGTACCGTATTTGGCATTTTTAATGGCTCACAATACAAGCGTTTCGCTCCTTATCCGAAAGAACTGGCGGCAAATGTATATGCCGTTTATCCAGATGATGTAGAAAGAGAATTGAAAGACGAATTTCTGGTGAAACAAAAGTATGAATTTGTAGTTCGTATACCCTATGCTTCGGTAAAAGCGGAAAAACTGATCCTGGCTATTCACCAACATTTTTCTGCAGGGCAGGTTTAAAAATTCTCCAATCCTAGTTTTCTTTTCAGGTTAAAAAGCCATTTGCCAAAAGAGGTTTGCAGCAAATAGTGCAGTAATGTCAAACGCAGTTGCCAGATAAGCAGCATCCATGAAAAACCGAAATGGGATTCATATACTTTACGGTTCTCTTTCAATGAATCAAGGTATTTTGTACTGCTGATGCCACTGTCGTCAAAAACGGTAATTACTTTATCCAGATAAGCATAAGGTTCATTGGCTATCCGACACATGAGATCGTAGTCCATCGCAATGCTATATTCACTGCTGAATGGCCCGATCCTGTCGTACACTTCTTTTTTCACAAACCAGGTAGGGTGAGAAACGCTGCGCATGCCTCGGTATAGTTTCGTTTTATCAAAAGGCTTGCCTACCACTATCCGCTTACCGCCACGGATTATTTCAATATTACCGCTGATCCATTGAATCCCGGGCCGATCAGCAAAGAAAAGCAGTACGGTTTTTAGAACATCCTTCGATGCATAATAATCACCGGCATGTAACAGATGGGTTATTTCCTGTGTGGCTTTGCTGATACCTTTATTAAATGCGTCAGATATACCCTTATCAGGTTCATTGATCCATTTACGATACCCGGGTTGAGGGGTGGTTACTAACCATTGTTCAATTTCAGCAGTAGATGAACCGTTGATCACCCAATGCTCATCAGGTAAAACGGTCTGGGCATCTATAGAAGCACAGGTTCTTTGCAGGTCTGTAAGGTTATTAAAACAGATGGTGATAATGGAGATGCCTGCCATGAGGTAAATTTATGGAATATCGAATATTCTACAGCGTTTTCAGCCTCTCAAGAAACAAAGCCAACCCTTTCCGTTTTTCCGCATCCAGCCTGTAATTGATGTTCTTTGAATAATAGATGGCCAAATCATAAACAGGATACTCCATACCTGCCACTACTTCTTCCATATGTGATACCCCATAACCATTGGCTTTGTTAAACGCATCTTCAAAATTTTCGCCTAATGGTTTATTGGCCACCCAGGCGGCAAATACAAATGGCAGCCCGGTATGTGCTTTCCAGGCAGCACCCAGATCGTAAGTATAGGCAGATATTTTTCTTTGCTCCAGTGCCCTGTCGCCAATAACCACGCCGGCAGTAGTTCCATTGATATGGGAACGGAAATCCTCTTTGGCATTTTCCAGTACCGGGCTCATCTTCCAGTACTCTTTTAATAAAACCCGGGCAAGGTTTACAGAAGTCCGGCTTTGGTAATCAAGTAAAACCGTTGTAACCTGCTCGATGGGAACTTCACTGAAAATGGCCACAGACGCAACTTCCCCCTCAGTACCGATACAATAATCCGTAATAATATGGGCTTCTTTCAGTTGGGGTATTATCGCCACGGGTACCAGGCCCACATCTATCTCATCCTTTAACAGCATGGCCGCTATTTTTGCCGGATATGCTTCCAGCAGATCGATCCTGTTCATCAGTCCTGAGCGCTTCAAACCAAACAATAATGGCCGTGTATTTAGATAACTTACGGCCCCAACGCGTATTCTCTTGTCCAATTGGGCTAATTTTGCACAAAGAAAACCAATACTAATTAATAATTAGTAATTAATAGTTAGTAATTACAGAATCTTGAAATGATCCGTTATCGCAATACAAAAAATAAAATTGTGAATGCTTTTGAGGATCATTTGGTCATGACAAAGCTATCTTCGCAACGCTATATAAGAACCATTATTAACTACTAATTATTAACTACTAATTATATTATGGAACTCAGTAATCTCTCTGCCATCTCCCCTATCGACGGCCGTTACCGTAAACAGGTTAGCTATTTAGATGAATTCTTTTCAGAATATGCGCTCATTAAATACAGGGTATTGGTAGAGATCGAATATTTTTTCTTCCTGGCAGATCAAAAGTTTTTCAAACTAACCCCCAAGGCCCGCCTGCAGTTAAAAAAAGTGATGGATGATTTCAGTATAGATGATGCACAGCAGATCAAACAGATTGAGGCCATTACCAACCACGATGTAAAAGCGGTTGAATACTTTCTGAAAGAACAACTGGATAAAGCCGGTATTCCACAACTGAAAGAATGGATCCATTTTGGATTGACCTCACAGGATATCAATAACACTGCTATTCCGTTAAGCTGGAAGCATTGTATGGAACATGAATACCTGCCATCTATCATCAATATCCAGAATAGTTTATACCAACTGGCCGCACAGTGGAAAAATATTCCTTTGTTGGCACGCACACATGGACAACCGGCCTCGCCTACAAGACTGGGTAAAGAATTCATGGTATTTGTGGAAAGATTACATAACCAGGTAGCGCTTTTCTCCGGTATTCCGTATGCCGCCAAATTTGGCGGTGCCACAGGAAATTTTAATGCACACCATGTAGCCTTTCCAAAGAAGAACTGGATAGTATTGGGTAATGCATTTGTGGAAGATGTGTTAGGATTGCAGCGAATGCAGTTTACCACGCAGATAGAACACTATGATAGTTTTGCCGCACATTTTGATGCGATCAAACGAATCAACAATATCCTGATCGATCTTTGCCGCGATATATGGACCTATATCAGCATGGATTATTTCAAACAGAAAACCAAGAAAGGCGAAGTAGGCTCTTCTGCCATGCCGCATAAAGTAAACCCGATCGATTTTGAAAATGCAGAAGGCAACTTCGGTATGGCCAATGCTTTACTGGAACATCTTTCCGCCAAATTGCCGGTAAGCCGCCTGCAGCGAGACCTAACAGACTCTACCGTTCTCCGCAACATAGGCGTACCTGTGGCACATGTGGCCATTGCCTTAAAATCTTTGGAAAAAGGTTTGGACAAACTGGTATTGAATGAGGCCAAACTAAAAGCCGATCTTGAAAATAACTGGGCCGTAGTAGCAGAAGCCATACAAACCATTCTCCGTCGCGAGAATTATCCAAATCCTTACGAGGCTTTAAAAGAGCTTACCCGTGGTAAGGATACGATTGATAAAAAAGCAATACAGTCTTTTATCAGTACATTGAAAGTGAGCGCTTCTGTTAAGAAAGAATTGAAAGCGATAACGCCTTCAAATTATGTAGGTGTAACTCCTGAATTTTAACTCATTCATCGCAGCTAGGAGCAACAAAGCCATCTGTACTGTCAATTAATGGATCTTCTTATTTAAAAAGCGTTTTGCTACTGCGGTAAAATGCTTTTTTGTATATTGTTAAGAACTTAATGCTGATAATATGCCTGCCAACCACACCCGACGCTCCTTTCTCCAAACCCTAAGCCTGGGTTTAGGAACCACCCTGGCAAGTTCTGCCTTTCCATTGATCACAAATGCAAGACCCGGGTTTCAGAAAAAGAAATTGGGTATAGCCCTTGTTGGACTGGGTAGCTATGCCAAAAACCAGTTAGCGGTAGCCCTTGCGCAAACAGATAATTGTTATCTCGCAGGTATTGTAACCGGCACACCGGCCAAAGCGGAGGAATGGAAAAAGAAATACAATATCCCCGAAAAGAATATTTACAATTATCAAAGCTTTGATCAGATAAAGGATAATAAAGACATTGATATTGTCTATATCGTTCTGCCAAATTCCATGCATCATGCATTTGTGTTACGTGCTGCCAAAGCAGGTAAGCATGTAATGTGTGAGAAGCCTATGTCGGTTTCTGTAAAAGAAGCAGAAGAAATGGTAAGAGCCTGTAAAGACGCAGGTGTACAATTAGGTATCGGCTACCGTTTACATTTCGAACCATTTACACAGGAAGTAATGCGACTTGGCCAAAAGAAAGTATTGGGCGATGTACGTTTTGTGCAAACCAATTTTGGTTTCAGCATCGGCGACCCAACCCAATGGCGTTTGAAAAAAGAACTCGCCGGTGGCGGGCCATTGATGGATGTAGGAATTTATTGTGTACAGGCTTCCCGCTATACCACCGGAAAAGAACCAGTTTGGGTTACTGCACAATTGGGTCCTGTTACTGATAAGCAAAGATTTGCCACTGTTGAAGAATCCATTTCCTGGCAAATGGAATTCCCGGAAGGAATTATGGTAAATGGATTCAGCTCGTACAAATCCAATATCGAGCAGCTCTATGTTTCAGCCAATAACGGGTGGATACAAATGAGCCCCGCATACAGCTATGGTCCTATAAAAGGCCGCACCAGCCAGGGCGAAATGAACCTGCCGGTGGTACATCACCAAACAGTTATGCTGAATGGGATTTGTAAAGAATTTATAGAGAACCATACATTCCCAGCTCATGTGTCTGGTGAGGAGGGGCTGAGGGATATGAAAATCCTGATGGGTATTTATGAAGCCGCCCGAACAGGCAGGAAAATCAGTTTAGTATAATCAATATCGGATTAGCGAATTGCTTTCTTCCGGCAATCCGCTAATCCGCCAATGTATATCCTAATATTTTAATAAAGCATACCCTTTTATCTGGTAAGTAGTAAGTGTTGTAATAGCAGACAAAGAGGGCCTGACTTCCGGCGTTACATTTTCTTTGGGAATATTTCTTTTGTTCAATGATTGCCCGCAAACAAAGATCTTAACCCCTGCCTCTTTCAGTTCTTTAAAAAGCGGGATATTCGGATTATCTACATTGAATTTCTTTTTGTACTCATCATTGTTCAATACAAATTGTGCAGCGGAACTATGTATCACCATTACCACATGGAGCTTATTAAGAGGAATACCGCCTAATGCATGCAGGTTGACCACCGCAGCTACTTTATCAAAAAATTCATGCACATTTTCGGGTTTGGGATTGTCGGAGCTTACTTCAACAACTACTTTATAATCCAGTTTTATATCCGGATTCTCAACGGAGAAAGGCACTTCGGTTACTGTACCAAAATGTTTAATAACGGGGTTTACCTTGGTTTGGGCGTTAATGACTGTTGTTCCGATGAAAAGTATTGTTGCAATAAGTATCTTCTTCATGTATTTTTTATTTAGGGATTAAGATAGTCATTTTGGAATTTTGAAATCGGGAAATGTTGAATTAATTGTAAAATCATTTACCAAACTTCTTTTTTAACAGGCTTAGTGCATCCGTTACAGTCATCTCCTCCGTTTTTATTTTTATTTTTTTATTTTTCAGTTCCCTCACAGGCGCTTCTTCTGTTTGTTTAATAGATAGCGCTATCCGTTTTCTAACCATATCCACTTCCAGGACCTTTACAATTACTTTTTGCCCGAGTTTTAATGCCTCACCGGGGTCAGTAATATATGTATGGGCAATTTCGCTTACATGCACCAATCCATCCTGTTTAACACCAATATCAATAAATGCACCGAAACGTGTTAAATTGGTAACCGAACCGGGCACGATCATTCCCACTTGAACATCTTCCATTTTATAAATATTGGCAAACTCAAATTGTTCCAGCTCACTGCGGGGGTCTAATCCGGGTTTCTTTAATTCGTTGAGGATATCCCTGATGGTAAGTTCTCCAAACCGTTCATTTACATATTTTTTAGGTTCTATTTTTTTCAGTGTTTCATCATTCCCGATCATTGTCTTTATGTCCACCCCCAGGTCCGCTGCCATTTTTTCAACCAATGGATAGGCTTCGGGATGCACGGCGCTTGCATCAAGCGGGTTGGTACTCTCTTTGATGCGCAAGAATCCTGCACACTGTTCAAATGCTTTACCACCCAACCTCGGTACTTGTAATAACTGATCACGACTGGTAAATCCTCCCAATTCGTTTCTGTACTTTACAATATTATCCGCCAGCGTTCCGCCAATACCACTCACATAACTCAATAAATGTTTGCTGGCAGTATTCAGGTTTACACCCACACTATTCACACAACTTACAACGGTCTGGTCCAATCTCTCTTTTAAACGGAATGCATTTACATCATGCTGGTACTGCCCTACCCCAATGCTTTTCGGATCGATCTTTACCAGCTCAGCCAATGGATCCATCAATCTTCTTCCGATACTTACGGATCCACGAACGGTTACATCATACTCAGGAAATTCTTCCCTTGCGGTTTCTGAAGCAGAATAAACGGAAGCCCCATCTTCATTCACTAAAAACACGGGCAATCCCAAATTGATCTTTTTAATAAATTGTTCTGTTTCCCTTCCTGCCGTTCCATCGCCAATAGCAAATACTTCAATATTGAATTCTTTTACGAGCGACCGGATCTTGTATTCGCTATCCATTATCCGGTTGGCTTCGTGAACATAAATAAGATCTGCCTTTTTCAATTCTCCTTTCTCATCCAGGCAAACCACTTTGCAACCGCTGCGGTATCCGGGATCAATGGCTAATATTCGTTTACTGCCTAAAGGCGAACTCAACAATAACTGGCGAAGATTTTCTGCAAATACATGGATCGCTTCTTCATCTGCTTTTTGTTTTAACGCTGTTCTGAATTCAGTTTCCAGGCTCGGCTGCAATAACCGGCGATACGCATCTTTGATTGCCTTTTTTACATGCTCGGTTGAGGGGGAGAGTGCTTTTATATATGCTTTCTCCATTATCTCCAATGCATCTTCTTCCAACGGTGAAATAGCCATGCGTAAAAATCCTTCCAGAAATCCACGCAGTACGGCCAGGATTCTGTGTGAAGGCACTTTGTGTATCGGTTCAGAAAAATCGAAATAGTCTTTGTATTTGATCCCTTCAGTTTCTTTATCTGCCAGCACTTTACTTTGTAAGGTGGCTTTATCTTCAAAAAGCTTACGCAGTTTGGCACGCAGGGTCACATCTTCATTCACGGTTTCTGCAATTATATCTCTCGCACCCTGCAAAGCTTCATCGGTTGTTTTTATTTTTTCGCTGATATACTTTTCGGCTTCTGTTAACACAGCAATAGCCGTTTGTTCCAGCATCAACAAAGCCAAAGGCTCCAATCCATTTTCCCGGGCAGTCTGTGCTTTGGTTTTGCGTTTAGATTTATAGGGCAGGTAAATATCTTCCAGTTCAGCAAGTGTTGTTGCATCATTGATTTTTCCCTGAAGATAATCCGTCATCTTGCTTTGCTCGGTGATCGATTTTTCAATAAATGCTTTTCTCTCCGCAAACTCTTTACAGAATTTTGCTTCATCCTGTATCTGCAGGATCTGCACTTCATCCAATCCACCTGTCATATCCTTCCGGTAACGGGCAATAAAGGGAACCGTGGCAGCTTCCGCAAACAATTGCAATACAGCTTCAACCTGTTTTTTACTGATATGGGTTTTAGAGGCAATAAGCGGGGCAAAATCGAACATATGAGAATTGGGAATTTTAAAATTATTTTTGGGGGAGCGAATGTACTGGGTGAAAATGGAAAGAAAAAATCGGAAGTATAAAAAGATGTGTTTACAGTAAATTATGTAAAGTCAACCCTACCCTACTTTTATTTTTAAACTACCCGCTATCTCAAGCGATCCTCACCACTTTACCCGGGTAGCGTTCTGCAAAATTCCGGATCATCGATTTGATCACTTCATTCTCAGGATATTCAACCAATTGAGATTTGATCGAATCCAATGCCGTAATATCTGCATGATTTGGGATCTCACCCATGCCATAAAACTTCCCATCCTCCACCAATACACAACCTTCTTTATCCCTGATCAGGAAAGTTTCTTTCTGCGACTGCATCCATTCCAATGCTTTTCTTACAGATATATTATAGCTTTCCGGCTCAGGTAATACATGACCCGTGGTATTATCTAAAAAACAAAGTACCGGGTGCAGTTCAAAATCTTTTACCAGTTTCCATAAATGGCGATGGGCATCTGCCAGCAGTGAGAAAGTAGCTATCGGGCCGGAATATTTACTCTTCTTATCAATAGCCAGCCGCAAATAACCCCTGCTGTCTTCAAACAAATAAATGCCCCATAACTGTTCATAACGTTTCTGGCTTTTATTATAGATAGGCCAGAGGCGTTTGATCTCTACACTTTCTAATAATGAGGCTATAAATTCCGTAGGACAAACCGTATGTGTGATCGAATAGATACTTCTTAAAAAATCCTGCCGTTTTTTGGAGATATCCAATCCCGTAAAATGGCTCACTACCCTTTTGCGTACATTTTTTGCCTTACCCACATAGATCACTTTCCCTTTATTATCATGGAAATAATAAACACCCGGCAACATGGGTAGGCCTTTTACATAATCCTCATGCAGGTTGGGTGGCAATAGCTGGCCCTTGTTTTCTTTCTTCAGCATTTCTTTGATCAGGAGTGCCCCATTGTTCTTCAGCACTTTATCCAGTACCTGTGTAGTGGCCAATGCATCGCCACCCGCCCGATGCCGGTTTTCGATGCGGATACCCAGCTCCCTGCACAAATGCCCCAAACCATATTTCCGGAAACCCGGGAACACTTTCCGGCTAAGGCGTATCGTGCATAATTTGGGGGTCTGCAGATGATAGCCCGCTTCCTGCAGATGGTGTTTTACAAAAGAGAAATCGAAGTTTACATTATGGGCAACAAATATCCTGTCCTTCAGCAATTCAAATATTCTTGGCGCTACTTCCGAAAAATCGGGGGCCGCTGCCACCATCGCATCTGTAATACCCGTCATATTCACCACAAAAGGCGGGATGGGCTGATATGGGTTTACCAGGGTAGAATAGGTTCCCTCAATCTCGCTACCATTATGCAATACAATGGCTATCTCGGTAATTCCGTGCTGCGACGGAAAACCTCCGGTGGTTTCAATATCTACTACCGCAAACTGCATATGCGCAAAATAACACTAGTAAATCCGCCTAACAAAGCTTATTTTACCTTTCGTATCGAATTCTTCAGAAAGGCGTTCCTGCTGTTCCGGTCAAAATAATTTCTTGGTTTGCCTGTTATTTGATGGCATAAATCGTTCTATTCCGTTTCTGGAAATAAAAAACAAAGGGTTTGTAATAATTATCAAAGAGCATATACTAATAAAATAACCAGGGGACTGTAACCTTTTATTTAAACAAACGTTAGCCTTAATTAACCGTGCTTAAGTGCCAAAAAGCAACAAGCTGTTTACTTTTGATACTGAACAAAACTGATATGAAACCGATCCTTTCCCTTTTTTGGGTCCTGCTGTTCTCAGCCTGCAGTTACCGACCGTCCGGCAATACGGCAGGGGCCATTGGCGATAAGGTAAAAGCCTGCTGTAGTTCGATGTCTTTAGCCAAAGAAGCCGAAAAACTGGTTCCTGCCTGCTCTGCCGGGAAAGCAGAGGCTGTTTCCATTTTCTCTACTACAATGCTGGAAAGAACCGGGCAGATCCTTACCTGGTAACTGAAATCCACACCACATCCTCTTTTCAATAAGCTCTTTAGGGCTTTTCCTTACTTTTGCCATCCTGAAAACGCTGAACAGTAAACGAAAAATGCGGAAAGCCTCATGCTTAACGCATAGAATAAATTCAGCAGTAAGCATTTTGCATTCAGCTTTAAGCATTAAAAAATGGAATTAAGTAAGAATTATATCCCTAATGAAGTGGAGGCCCGGTGGTATGAACACTGGCTTAGCAAAGGTTATTTCAGCAGTAAGCCCGATGAGCGCGAAGCTTATACGGTTGTCATACCCCCACCCAATGTTACCGGTGTATTGCATATGGGCCATTGTCTGAACAATTCTATCCAGGACATCCTTATCCGCCGCGCCCGTATGCATGGCAAAAACGCGTGTTGGGGTCCGGGAACAGACCATGCTTCT
>CAZFKE010000014.1:0-3524 GCA_964519475.1 uncultured Sediminibacterium sp. | reverse complement strand
CGAGGAATTCCTGGAATATGCATGGGAATGGAAAGAGAAATATGGCGGTATCATTCTGCAACAATTAAAGAAACTGGGTTGCAGTTTGGATTGGGACCGTACCTCTTTTACCATGGATCCCGTGTATTACCAATCGGTGATCAAAGTATTCATTGACCTGTATAATAAGGGAATGATCTATCGCGGCAAGCGAATGATCAACTGGGATGTGAAAGCAAAGACAGCCTTGAGCGATGAAGAAGTGATCCGAAAAGAGACCCATCAGAAATTATATTATCTACGGTATAAAATTGAAGGCGAAGATAAAAACGTAATCATCGCCACCGTTCGCCCGGAAACCATTATGGGCGATACAGCGGTTTGTGTGCATCCGAAAGATGAGCGGTACAAATCATTGCACGGAAAATTCCTTACGGTACCATTGATCGGCCGCCGCATTCCCATTATTACGGATGAATATGTTGCAATGGATTTTGGAACAGGTGCCCTGAAAGTAACGCCTGCACATGATATGAACGATTATCAACTGGGAATCAAACATGGCCTGGAAGTGATCGATATTTTTCATGAGGACGGCACACTGAATGAAGACGCCCAAATTTGTGTAGGCGAAGAAAGGTTTGCTGCGCGAAAAAAAATTGTGCAGTTACTCGAGGAAGGAAATTTTGTTGAGAAGACGGAAGACTATACCAGTGAAGTAGGTTATTCCGAAAGAACCGATGTAGTTGTTGAACCCCGCCTGAGCCTGCAATGGTGGGTAAGTATGCAGTCAATCAGCGAACCTGCTTTGAAAGCAGTGATGAATGATGATATCAAATTTCATCCGGCTAAGTTCAAGAACCTCTACCGCAACTGGATGGAGAATATCCGCGACTGGTGCATCAGCCGTCAATTAACATGGGGGCATAGGATCCCGGCATACTATACACCTGACGGCGCATTTGTAGTGGCCGCATCCAAAGAAGAAGCGTTTGAAAAATTCAAATCTCAAAATGCAACACTCGAAATAGAAGATATCCGCCAGGACGAGGATGTACT
The DNA here is from genome assembly GCA_964519475.1 of uncultured Sediminibacterium sp. Classification (GTDB taxonomy): domain Bacteria; phylum Bacteroidota; class Bacteroidia; order Chitinophagales; family Chitinophagaceae; genus Sediminibacterium. The sequence continues at coordinate 2,486 of CAZFKE010000014.1, read as the reverse complement.
GGATACCTGGTTCTCAAGCTGGCTCTGGCCATTTGAAGTGTTTGGGGGATTATCAAATCCGGGTAACGAAGAAATCAACTATTACTATCCTACCCATACATTAGTAACGGCACCTGAAATCATTTTCTTTTGGGTAGCGAGGATGATTATGGCGGGATATGAATACATGGGCCAGAAGCCATTTAAAGATGTGTACTTCACCGGTATCGTACGAGATAAGTTGGGAAGGAAGATGAGCAAAAGCCTGGGTAACTCACCCGATTTATTAGGATTGATCGATCAATATGGTGCAGACGCTGTTCGATTCGGTATCATGATCGCCTCTCCGGCAGGGAATGATATTTTATTTGATGAATCTTCACTGGAGCAGGGAAGAAACTTCAACAATAAACTCTGGAATGCACTGAAGCTGATCAAGATGTGGGAAGCTCGTCAGTCATCGGCGTTCAATGGTGAATCCAGTACGCCCGATTTCGCCGTTAATTGGTTTGAACAACGCCTGAACCAGGTTAAAGCCGAAGTAGAAGAAATGATGATCCAGTTCCGCCTTAGCGAAGCATTAAAAACCATCTATTCATTGATATGGGATGATTTTTGCAGCTGGTACCTCGAATGGGTAAAACCCGGTTTTGAGCAGCCCATCAGCCCCATTGTTTATGAAAAAACGGTTGGTTATTTTGAAGAACTGATGCAATTGTTACATCCTTTTATGCCGTTTATTACAGAAGAGGTCTATCATTTATTGGGTGAACAGAAAGAAGATCTCTGTATCAAACAAGTTAAAGCACTAAACACTTCTATTGACGACCCAATATTACATAAAGCTGAAATTTTAAAAACCGATATTAAAGCATTAAGGGAAGCCCGGGCAAAATATCAACTAAAAAATATTGAGGCCGTAGCTTTCACGGTCAATAGTTCAGCTACTAATTTTTACGGTCAGAATGAAAATATATTTAAGCTCTTGCAAAAGCAAACAAATTCATTTTATGACGAATCAAGGGCATTCAACAAAGAGGTTACCGGTACTATCCATAAAGAAGTGAATGTAGTATCAGACGATAGAGTTTTCTTTCTCTATATCGACAAAGGAATTGATACATCAAAACAAAAAGAAGAACTTCTCAAAGAATTAGCATACCAGCAGAAGTTTTTAGAAAGTGTAACCAAAAAACTCGGTAATGAACGCTTTGTACAAAATGCAAAACCTGAAGTAGTAGCGCTTGAGGAAAAGAAAAAAGCGGATGCGGAAGCAAGGATTAAAACCATTGAGGAAAGCCTGCAAGATGTATAAAAGCCTTTCCAATTGGGATCAACCGGTTACATCATCAAAAATCTGTTAGTCATTATTTTCCCGGTCATTGTTATCACAGATGAAATCGGCCCTGAAGCGGGTAATGGTTTTTTATGAATGATCATATGCCGGAACCGGCTTTATCACATTGATACGCTTGGGACGCTGCATAGGTTTGCACAGTTTTTTTTGTGTGAATCTGTAACAAAAAAATCAATACACCAATACATGCGTTTGTTTAATAATTCCCATTACAAACACACTCTGTACATGCCCGATATTCTCTGCCTGGCTTAATTTGTTTACATGAAAATCATAATAGGTGTCCATACCTTCTGCCACCACTTTCAACATAAAATCAAACTCGCCTGAAATATTGTAGCATTCAATTACCTCAGGCATCTGTTGAATGCTTTTGATAAATTTACCGCCGGCATTCTTATCATGCTGTTTCAGTGACACATAACAGATCACCATCAAGCCTTTTTTAACTTTGGAATGATCCACCAAAGTAGCATACTGCCTGATCACGCCCGACTCTTCCATACGTTTGATCCTTTCATGAACGGGCGTGGTACTTAAGTGTACTTTATCCGATATTTCCTTTACCGTGGCGCGTGCATTTTTTTGGAGTTCACGGAGTATAGCCATATCCTTTTCATCCAGTGAAAAAGAGCCATTAGTGGATTCGGCTGTTTTGGGTTGTTTAGGCATAGCAATTATGTATTTTATTCTATATAAATCTATAAAAACAGCATGTTTATCCCAAAAATAATAAATAATATGTAATTTTATTCTGTAAAACTACATTTGTACCACAAAAATATACATATGTCAACACTTACCAAATCCATTGATTTCAGCCTTCCTTATAAAGTGGCTGATATGAGTTTAGCCGACTGGGGCCGCAAAGAGATCCGACTGGCAGAAGCAGAAATGCCCGGTCTTATGTCTATCCGTGCCGAATACGGCCCAAGCCAGCCTTTGAAAGGTGCACGTGTTGCGGGTTGTTTGCACATGACCATTCAAACTGCCGTGTTGATTGAAACATTGGTTGCCTTAGGTGCTGAAGTAAAATGGAGCTCTTGCAATATCTTCTCTACCCAAGATCAAGCCGCTGCTGCAATTGCTGCTGCAGGTATTGGTGTTTTTGCCTGGAAAGGTCAAACACAGGAAGAAGCTGATTGGTGTA
>CAZFKE010000013.1:24813-85946 GCA_964519475.1 uncultured Sediminibacterium sp. | reverse complement strand
TAAAGTTAACATTTTTGTCAACTTTTGATTGAGCAGAGTATGGGGGAGCTTACAAGTTTACGTAAGGTGGTAATTCTTTTGCCATATTCTATTTGTTAATTTGATTGTTGCCTTAAAATTACTGCTAACGGTCAGGGCTTTAAACAGTTGGGGCAAGCCCATCCGTCAAGCGCGGCTTACTGCCGCGGATTAAATGTAATAAAAGTTCAGAATATATTCTGCAGCTCATCCGTGTTTCGTCGCGCTGGAACAAATGCCTGGATATTTGCTGCAGATGAAAGACGCGTTGGGTCAAGCCCCAATTGCTTGAAGCCGCATGTTAGTGGCAGCCTTTCTGTCTAGAAGTACTTACCAATAGCAACAGAAACTCCAATACCATTATACCATTTGTTCATTGTTAAATTTTGTTCTTCTCCGAAGGCTTGGTCACCTAGTAACTGCTGATAAATTGGAATAATAATTTTGGGGCTTATGTAATTTTTATTTTTGTTGAACCTTTGTAAAATCCCAAAATATGAATTTGCTGCAAAGCCAAGAGTTCTGCCATTGTTTGTTCTATATCTTATGTTGTCGTATGTAATATGATAAAGTTGAGAAAAGGTATACAGATACGTGAAATCTCCGCCGATAACAAAGTCAATTTTTTTAAATACTAGTTTGTTATAATCCATTCCTAGTGTCAAGTTTAAATTATCATAGTGATACTTTTGGGTTGCGAAGAGAGGCAATATACCCGATGGATGTCGGTAATTAATATTTCTCCCTGTAGCGATAATGTTGAATGGTGTCGTTTGTCGTATTTTATCAATTCCCAAGTTGTAATATCCAACGCCCACTTTGAGGTTGACATGCTTGTCAATGGAATGAATATAATTGAAATTTACGCCAAAGCTTTTGCCCCATAGTTTTGTGTCATTTGTGTAACTGCGGTCAAAGAACCGTGTTGTATAGTCGGCATGTTTGTCATAGCGACCAATTAGAGCAAGCTCAACGCTGTTACTTTTCTGTCCGTAAACAATTGTTGTTAATAGTAGCGTCGCAATTGCAGGAAGCAGTTTAAACATAAAGATGTTTTTGTCTTGACACTTGAAATTTAAAGAGTGTTGCATTAAGGTTGCCACTAACGTTCCCGCATTGGCGTTGTGGCGGGATTCCGTGATCCGTCAGCCGGGAACTGTTGCTGATTAAAGATACAAAAGCCGATGATTTATTCTGTTGCTAAATTTATAACGTCAAGTTGGAGCCAAAGCTGATTTCTTGTTGCTGCTGGGCACCTGCGTTCCGTCAGCCGCCATAACGCCAAGCAATGTTAGTGGCAGTTAATAATCGCATATAATTTGCTCCGTTGAACAGATTTTGCTGAACAATATATCTAATTCTTGAGCAGTGCATTTGGATGAGTATGCTGTTCTTACAGTGTTAATAACCTTGGGTATTTCATTAGTCTTATCTACAATTATATATGAAATATCACTTGCTTCGAATGTAAACCTAATGCTAGAAATACGGGTGTTATAGCTGTCTTTATCATTTTTGTAGTCTGATGAATTGATTGAAAATGAAGCTCCTTTCAACTCCTCATTGTTAGGGACTAATCTCCATTCTCTCTCATCATAGAATCTATAATTTTTGTCGTCAACTAATTTACGTTTCAGGTGTCCTGAATAATTTTTAGAAAAACATTTTATTCTTAAAATATTTACTTTTTGTTTTGCATTAAGGTTTGTTGATTTTGCCCTTCTTTCTTTTATAAATTCTGCTATGGTTTTGCTTATCGAAGAATCTTTATCAAGATACAATACTGGGTTAATGCCAAATTTTTTTGCCCATTTTTTCGAAAGTCCAATTCCATAACGGCCGTATGCATCAAAGTGCTTATAGGAATGTGATAATGGGATGTCACAAAAAGATATCATAGGATGTGCGGCAAAAGATTTTGTGTCTTCTTCCATTACTAAAGTTTCGTCACAATATTTTACTCCGAGTCCCTCCTTTAAAATTGCTTCAAGTTTATCAATTGTGTCAGTATAATGAATAATTGAATTTGTACTTATTGCCATAATTATTATTTTAATTGCCACTAACGTTCAGGGCTTGGCGTTGTTGGGGGTATTTGAAAAACGTCTGCCCACAACTGAAGCCCCATGTTTTTTTTAAAGTTGAAGATAATAACTAAAGCTAAATTACTAACGTCAAGCCGAAACTTAAGCTGATAGCGAACTGCAGCCGATGTTCCAACGTCCTGCCCCAATAACGCCAAGCCCCATGTTAGCGGCTTGCCCTTATTCTATTATGGGGTTACAACAAATTATTGAAAGGCTAACTTTTTCAATGCGTAAATCATCTCACGGTTATCTTGAGTCTTTTTGAATATTTTGCCGTCTTTATTTAACACAAAATGGGTTGGGTAACCATTTAGCTCCAAGGTTTCAGTCAAGAATTTATACTGGTCTGGTACTGTAGAATATATAAATGTATTCTTTTTCAAAAAAGACTCTACTTTATCTTTAGGGTCCCAGCACAAGCTAATAAAAAGTACGTCTTTTTGATTTATATATTTTTGTCTCAATTCATTAAGTACTGGCATTTCTTTTACACAAGGTAAACAGGCAAGAAACCAGCATTTAATAACAACAATTTTTCCCTTTGTTGATGCTTTGTCATAAATATTCCCATCCATATCGACAAATTTGAAATTAGGAAACTCAGTGCCTTCCAACTTATAATAATCATATTCTTGTAAACCCCAGTACTTTATTGTTGTTTTAATATCATTGTCTACTGAATCCTCTAATTTATTTAGTTGATAATAAATTTTTGAATCATTTGTTATCAATTTCAACGGAAGATAATTGCCTGTTGAAAGTAACTTCAAAAAAGTCTCCTTGGAAATTATATTTGAGTTGCTATCCAGTCCGATAAATTCTTGGTAAAGGTTCATGTTTTTGTCCCTATACTCTAAAAAGCTAATTATATTTTTTACAATGGCGGAAGGTTCCTCAACAGGTTTTCCATACTTACTTTTTTGGGTGCAAGAATGATTAAATATTGTCAAGATAAAAAAAGTAATGGCTAATTTGAATTTCATTATTTGCAATATTGAAAACTGATAAATGAGTTGTTTTCTACAGACTTTGAAACTTATTACATTATTAATAAGTCTTAGTATGTTAGATGCATAATTATGCTTTTTCCATACCGAAAGGGAACAAATTTTAATTGTCAATTTATGAATTTGAAAGATGTTAATTGAATTTGTGATTACTCAGGCTTTCTGTAATACGAAGGCTGTGTCCAATAGGGTAGCCGCTAACGAGTAGGGTATTGCTGCTGTTGGCTTAAAGTTAGGAAAGATATTGCTATAATTTCATGCCAATAGCAGCAATACCTTGTTATGCGCAGGTCAACAACACGGGTTTCGAATAGAATCCAGATTGCTGACCGGAGTTCGACTGCTGACGTGTTTGGCACCACAGCTGATCAGGGATATGCTGTGTCAATTACGCAAATGATAATTTGCGTAGTTGACAATTGACTTGACAGTGATCGTCCAAGCCTTGTAAAAAAACAGGTGAAAACACCCTTCGAAATTGCGGTAAATACCTAATGGATTTCACAGAAACTGTCACCCCAAATCGGTAGCTTTGTGCGTGCCTTCAATGCTGCGGCTCTTTACAAGCAAGCTTGCAACGCCTCCGCTTTGAAGGTACGCAGTTCCTCAATTTGCTGCAAGCTATTTCTCTGGATTTCACTAATTGTATTCGCTTAGATCAAAGCTGAATTATCTACTGCTGATGAAAGACGCTATTCCGCTGTTGAGTCCTGTTCTAAGTCAGCCTGGCGAATTGCGCCATAACACTTAAAAGTACGCAACGTTTGGGTGTGTCGAAAATTCTAATCCGTTGACTATTAATAAAATTTATTGCGTTTTTTGGGTATCAATTTGTCCGGTTTACCAAATTATCTACCTAGAAAGCGCAATCAATCTACCCAAAATGCGCAAATATTTATTAAGCAGTGATAAAAAAAATTAGAAAAAACATTTGAAATAATAGATCTCTTTGGCTAGTTAAATATTATATTATGATTTAATGCTATTGAGGGAATTATAACTTTGTTAGTTAATGAACCGGTCATTTTATTTTATCTAAAATCTTTTGCATTATTTCAATCTTCTCTTTTTCGCTTTTCAATAAGGCATCATATAATTCAACAATTTTATCGATCGGATTGAAGGAAGGATGAAAATTAAAGAAGGCAGGTTGATTACAATTTTCAAATGAAGCTGTATTAGAAATAACATTTACTGCCGCCTCTTCATCAAAATTCTTAATAGCCTCAACCGGCACTTTCAGCACTTTGGATACTTGCTCCAACAAATCTTGCTCAATCACTTCTTTTTGCTCCAATAACGATATTTTACGTTGGTTCCAGTCTTCACCCAATTCCAATGCCAGACCTTCCTGTTTGATTCCCAGCATCTCTCTGAAACGCTTAATATTCCTGCCCTGGTGAATTGTTTTTTCCATATTGGTTCAGTTGTACTTTATACAAATATACTAAAAGTAAGATAGGTAAAATACCGGGGTAAATCCCCTTATTTCCGCTAAAATACCTGCTTAGCAGATTGGATAGTCACGGGAAGCCTTGGAACTTGGCTTTAAGAAAATTCAAACGTTATGAAAGAGCAGTTAAGGCAGCAATTTTTGACAAAGTTCCCTGAATGGCACTTCAACGCATTAAGATTGAGTATTAAGGAAATAGAAGCCCCTTATAATGTCCTGGAACATTTTTTTGAATGCTATACTCTTCCTCAGATTAGAACTTGTTTACAAGAACTGGTTTATGATTCACTCCGGGCTGAAAATTCGGATGCCTCCAGTCATGTAACTACCCATAAGGATATCGAAAAACTGGTCGAAGCGGCCTGGGTCATTTTCAAACAAAATGGTAACGGTTCTGTACAGGAAAAACAAGATTTAGAACTTAATCCAAATAAACGTAGGGTACAGGAAATGGGAAATGGGGAATTAGCTGGATGTAATAAGGCTATCAATGATTTCTTTGAATCCTTTTCACTTCCATTTGCAAGAGATTATTTATTATCAGCACTTAAAGCTGCAGAAAGCAAGCGAATCTGGAATAAAGCAGCCCCAAATGATCTTCTTTACTTTTTTGAAAGCTTAGAAGCTTTGCTACTGGACATATATAGCATTGTAAAGGAAAGTAATGAAATAAAGAAGATAATTCTCCCAAAATCTCCCAATAGCTCTGATCTCACCCAACACCACTTTTACTGCGGCCACTATGACCAGTATACGCCATGGGATTATTTCCCACGAACTTTAAGCGAAAAAGAATACCGTGACCCTTATAAAGCCTTACAAAAGTTTACAACTAAGGCTTCCAAAAAGGAGTGGAAAGAAACTTTGCGCTACCTGTTAAGTTATGCACTTGGGCCCAACAGTCTCTCAGAAATAGGTGTTAACCTGGAACTGGTCAGCATATCAGAACTTTTGCAAAAAATGCTGGAGGCCTGCCATTTGATTTATGTAAGAACCGCTACCCCAATAAAAAAATAATGAAACCATTCACCATATATCATTCAATAACGGAATCTTTTCCCGGCCAGCAGGACAAGCTGGTATCCCAGATTCAGGAAGTAATACAACCCGACATGATCTATTTGCTGGGGGCTTCTTTATACAGGCGGCGTAGCGAAAGTATTTTTTGTACCATTGCACCCAGTTCGCAACATGTGGCTGACTATTGTTTCCTGGTATTAATTCGTAATACCAATAACAAATCCTTACCCCAATTGCAGGATCAAATAGAGCAGCATTGCAGTTCTGCAATGCCTGTTACCATCATCCTAATCGAAACTGCCATATTTAACGGATGGGTAGCCACTGGCCATCTATTTGCCCGGACGGTTTGCCAATCTGGTGTTGCTGTTTTTGAGGCTGGTAATTTATACCTTTCCCCGATTGGCGATTATAATGCAGAGACCGAACTAAAAAATCTAGAAAAGCAATATCGGGATGGCTTGATTAAGTCTCAGGCATTTCTGGCTGGGGCAGATCTGTTCTACTCAAGGAAACAACATAGGCTGGCAGCTTTTATGTTGCATCAGGCTACTGAGCAGGCATTAGGAACATTGTTAAAAATCGGAATGGGCTACTACTGTTGCTCACACAATATTGAAAGATTACTGCGATACGCTGGCATGGTATCCTACCGGATTCAAGATGTCTTCCCACGGAAAACAGATAGCGAGAAAAAATTGTTCAACCTTTTACAGAAAGCCTATATAGGTAGCCGCTACCGAGAAGAGTATAGTATTGGGTTTACAGACCTACTCAAACTCACGGAAAGAGTGCGGGCTATTCAGGATATTCTTGCAGAATCCGGTAAAACAATTATTCAAAAAAAAGATGATGAGTAAACCAGAAAATAAATCATTTTGTTCCACGGCCATCCGCATAAAGAAAGAAAATAAAAACTCCTTTCGTTTGACCGTAACAGTGGCAGTCCTGCTGTCAATTGAAAATCAGATGTTGCAGGCCACTGTTACGGTCAAACGAAAAAGCCAAGCCGCTTTGGGCTTGGCTTTTTGCAGGTAATGCCGGGCGCGGCAAGTAGGATACAACTGATAGGCTTTGCGGGATAGCTGGTTTTACCTTTTATGTATATATCTGCTATTTCCACCGGATAGCTTGACTGTTTTTAATGCACGCATCGCGGCACTGTCTGCTTTCATTTTCTGCTGCAAGTCCCAAACTTGGGCGTTATGGGTTTCCTCTTTTTCTACGGAATCTCTTACATTATCCGGGTTCTGCTCAACGTTTGTAGATAGATCCTGCATGATTTCCGTGAGGATGGGCTTGGCACCCAGCAGTAACTTTCTCCATTTAGTATCATTGTTACGATACTGGTTTAAATGTTGCCCGGTTTGAAACCAGCCGACTCCAAAACTTACACAAACACAAAAAAGTGCTACAGTCACATAAAGTAATTTTGGCACATGATGCTCATGAACTACTTTTTGAATAAGCGGTTTCTTCAAGAGTTCACTATGAGAGTCGATCTTTACACCAAAATCTTCGAGTTGTTCGATTGGCACGGCGATACGCTGCATTAACATTTGCTGTTCCTTTTTAAAGGTTTCCATTTTTTGATGTAAACTGCTGACCTGTTCCTTTGTTTCCCGGATCGATTGCTGTTGCTTTTCCTGATCTGCTTTTACATTTCTTAAATCCTTGTTGTCTTCAAGGCGTTCTTCTGAGATCCGGTTCAGCGCTTTTTCAATGGTTTTCTCTTCCATGTTTTATTTTTTTTGTGGTATTCAGTTTATAAATGTTGTGACAGGTATTTACGTTTTCCTTTTTTTTGTAATAATTCATGTGGTATCTGGCTATTATTCCACTCAGGCCTTAATAATATTTCTATGGCTTTACAGAGATCTATTTTTATTTCCTGTTCCCTATTCTTTGACTTATCAGATGAGGTAGATTTTGATTGCTTTTGGTCTCTGGTGACTATCACATGTTTTCTGTTCTGTTCCAATTGTTGGTGCAACTGCTGTCGCTTTTCAAGTGAATAACCCAGTATCTTTTCAATAGTGCTCAAAGAATACCCCAGTTCACTACCCTTCACCCGCATTTTTTTGTTGTCGGTAAAACTGATACCCCGGCTCTTATATACCTGTACCTGCCGCTGCTCCATTTTGCGGATAAAGTCAGTAAAGTTGTTAGCCGTAAGTAGGCAGTCCCGGATATTTTGTTTCAACTGTTCTTTACGCTGGTCGATACGTTGTTCCTGTTTATGTTCCAGTCTTTGCTGCTGGCTTAGGAATTTACGGGGACTTAACACCTGTTTGAGTTCATGCTTAAGTTCGAGTTTGCGGCAGAGTTCGGCTACTTTACGGTAACTGTTGGAATCACTAATAGCCTTCCCATCGAAGCCTACCCGGTTGACTACAATATGTAGGTGGGGATGCGCCGTATCCTTATGATAGATGACTATATATTGGTTATTTTCAAAACCGAACTCTTTAGCAAAATCCTGTCCAATCTGCCTGAGCTTCTCCTTTGTAAAAAGATCCTCCGGGTCAAGGCTTAATGAAATATGCATCACTGGCTTTGATAAATTGGGGCGTAAAGTCCTTACATCATTAAACTGGCTGACCAGTTCTTTGTTATTGCCGAAGCACATATTATACTCCAATACCTCTGCCCGGTTCTCATGTTGCAGGCCATCCTGTGACTCAAGGGCCAGCTTCTGCCCATGACTTAATTCCTGCTTATCTTCCAGGCAATAACGCAGGCAACCCCCAAAAGATTTTCCGATAGATATTTTTCCGATCATACGAAATGGTTTTTTATAGTGATGGTCAGTTCCTTCAATTGGTCACATAACTCCAGTTCTTTGACGGACAGGTATGCATCAAATTCTTCTCCGCTATTTCTTTTTTTTGCCAACTGGTTTAAGTTCGCAGCAATATGATTGAGTGTTCCATTCATCGCTAAAGCCTCTTTCGGGAACTCCCTTTTTGGCCTGTCAATTTTTCCGGCCAGTCCGATCTCACGCAAATATTCTGAGACAGTCATACCAGCTTCTTTGCCTTTTGTTTTCAGCAGCCTTTGTTCAAAAGCACTACAATGCACTGTGACCGTTTTATTTCGTTTAATCTCTTTTGATGGCCTGCCCCCTTTAGTGTTTCTATGTTTTACTGTTGTCTCCATAGTTTTTAATAGTGTCTTAGGGTTCGCCAGTGGCGAACCCTCTCCACGAATGCGATAGCATGAGTGGAGCGAGCGTTTCGGGGTTCCCGAAACATAGCTCGCTACCCTAAAACAAAAAAATAATCACCCTTTCAAGCTGTCCTCAACACTTGCATTTCTTACCATTGCGGCGAATAAGAAACAGCATTGGATATACTACGCCACCCTTAATTGAAATCATTATATCCACCGCACTAAACCACTTTGAATTATCTATTTATTTTGTATGACTCATTGCTTTAACTGATACATTTTTTGCTGCTATATTCGTGAGTGAAATAGAGAAACATTTTTTCATGCTACTACATCAATAACATTGAACCTCTTAGAAAAAACGGCCAAGTTTAGTACCGGAAAATTTGTCAGTGATACATTTTATTTTCCAACAATTTTTTAAATGACTACAAATTTTCTCCAGCATTAACGTAAAGCTTCACTGTTAAAAATCTTATGACTTCCCACACCATGTTTACGGATATTATCTTTTAAATCCATCCACAAGCGGATGTTGTAATCTGCTATCTCGTGTAATTCTTCGGGCGTTAATTTGTGCGGATTCAAAACAGCGGGTGCGGATTTATCCTCCGGCTGCGGTTCAAAAAAAGAAAATAAATTTGGCGCGTACCCTTCGCCGATTTCCAAACTCTTCCCGATGGCAATACTGCTTCCAAACAATTTGATCTGCTTACCTGAGTTTAAATACAGGGTTCTTCTTTTAAAGTCTGTCATAGTTTTTGTTTTAAATGTTATTTGAATAGTTTTTTTAATGGTGCTGGTGAAAAGAAAATGTGGGGGCAGGTCTGAAAAGCTTAATCAGTTATTTTTGCGCTACTTCCATCCTGAACCTGGGATTTTGCCGGTAGCTGTTTCCGTAACTGCTCTACTTGTTCTTTAAAGAAATAGCGCCGGGATTTTATTTTGAAGGATGGCAGCAATTCAGATTTTCGCCAGTCATTAATCGTCTGTCGGCTCACATTAAAAATCTTTTGGACTTCCTTAGAGGATAAAAAAGGAGAATCTTCGTTTGAATAGATATGATCTGCCGGGGCATTAGTTGTTACTACTTCCCGGATCTTCTTGTCAATCAGGCCTTCAAATAACCTGATCAATTCCTGCGGTTTTTGGATTAACAAAAACGGAGTCGTACCATTTGCATTTACTTCTTGTTCCATGTCATTTCATTTTACTCGTCTGCACAAAAAAGGTTTACAGAAGCAAAATAAGTGCGTAAAAAGAGGTGAAATATTTCAGGTCGTCCTGAAATATTAAGTGGTTGGAAATGAGGGAGATTGACGCAACTTTACGGGTAAACTATCGTACCTGGTTTTGAAGCCAGACCAGGTATTTATCAATTTGTGAGGCGAGATAATAAGGAAGATTTAATAAATGGTACTGTTTTCCTCCGGGCGTGGTGGCCTGGGTAATACTCAGATTGCCTGAATAAAAGCGAATAGCCATGTTATGTGGTGCCATATCAATAAACTGATGCAAAGATTTCAAAGCGCCTTCTTTCCCGGATTTTACTTCTATAGGAATCAGCTTACTTTCAAAAGTATACACATAATCTACTTCTGCTGTGGAACTGTTTTTTTCTCTTACCCAAAAATTCAAACTGCTCAATGCATTAAACTGTGTAGCCAGCAATTCCTGCCCGACTAAATGTTCTATCATAGTACCCTGGTGTATTTTGCTTAAATCATCTGTGCCAAGTAAAGCTGTCTGGACCCCTAAAAAATAATTCATTATTCCTGTATCCAATACCTGTAACCGTGGGGATTTTTTAAGGTCAGGCGTTAACGGTAAGATGGCACTTATGGTAGGATATATAAGGGATAACAGAAACGTTTTTTCCAGCGTTCTTAGCGCTTCTCCCACTTCTTTTGAATTATAATTGGACCGCCCGAAATGCTGGAACTTGATACGCCTGCCCGCTTCTATAAAACTGGCCTGAATACAATGCCTGATAATTTGCAACAGGTTGTTGTTCCTCGCATATTTTTCTACATCGTCCACATAGGAAGTAATTAATTGTTCATAAAAGGCGCTTAAGGAAGTAATATCTTTTGTCTCTGCATATTGATTCACTATTTCCGGCATACCGCCGATGATCGTATAGAGATGAAATAACTGTAGCAATTTATCGTGGGCAAAGTCATTTAGCGGAACCCGGTGCAGCTCTTCTAACGCAACTGTTTCGCCTACGGCTCCAAGGAACTCAGGGAATGAAACGGGTCTGATCACCAGAAATTCCACGCGACCCACCGGGAAGCTGAGACCCCGGTTAAAAATGGTTTCAAGTAATGACCCTGCTGCAATCACCCGGATCTCGGGGAAAGTTTCATAAAAATACCTGAGCATATTAAATGCCCCCGGCACTTCCTGTATTTCATCTATAAACACGATTGTATTTGCCCGATCGGCATATTTCATATTGCGGGAGAGAAATATTGCCTGAACCAATGCCTGTATGTCATGAATCGTTTCAAAAGGTTTTTTGTCTGCCTCCAGTTCAAGGTTCAGGTAGATATATTGATCAAAATTTTTAGCGAATTGATGAATAACAGTCGTTTTGCCTACTTGCCTTGCACCGCGAAGCACCAAAGGCTTTCTCTTCGGGTTATCAGACCATTTTTGGAGCTCAGAAGTGATTAGTCGGGGGAACATGGAACAAAATTAGGGTAATTTTATTCAATTATTTACCCAAAATTAGGGTAAACAACTCTTTAATTAGACTCAAAATTAGGGTAAATATAGACTTAGTTGGCTAATATCTTGTACAAATGCCACTATCCTTTGCCAAACTATCTCTCTTCCAGTTGCAACTTTTGTTCGCTTTTTAGCAGTGTTCGTAAAAAACGAACAATCTCAGATTCCGAACAAACATATTTAACCCGAAAGATGTTTTACCACTTAATTATAATCCGGGTCTGCTATCCCAAAGCTTTTTAATCATGTGAGCCTTCTGTATTTTATCGGCTTTAATATACCGGCGGAAAGCTTTTTCGGTTTTATGACCGCTGATGGCCATAATTAAATCACATGGCGTTTCAGCCAGATATTCATTGGTACAGAAAGAGCGACGGCAGGTATGTGAAGTAATCCAGGCATACTTGGGCCTAATTTCTTCTGTTTTTGTATTGCCTCGTTTGTGAGTTATTTTAACCAATTCAGTAATTCCTGCCAGTTTACAGACCTCTTTAATATACTCATTAAAATTGGGATTACTCAACTGTGGCATCTGCATATTGTATTTGTCAATCAATATTGCTTTTGCATCTTTTCTTAATGGTACAACCACTGTTGATAATGTTTTGGTTTGTGTTACATATAACATGCCTCCTCTTACTTCGTCCGGCTTAATATCAGAATAATCACTAAACCGGAACCCGGTGAGGCATCCCAGCACCAATAGATCCCTGTATTTTTCTAAAGGTTGGTGCTGGGATAAATCAAGATGATAAATAAGTGAAATTTCTTCCCAGCTTAAATAAACTGCATCTACTTCTTCCTCGGGTGCTTTGTAATCGCTTAAGTCGATGAAAGAAATTATTTTTTTCTTCATCCGGCTTTTTAAGAAGGATTTTAAATGCTTGATTGTTTTACCAACCGTATTTAATTTAAGTCCTTTAATCACAGTTTTCCTACGCAGATGGGGTATTTCATAGATGAGGTAGTTTAAAAACTCCTCGTAAAAATCCAAATCAAAAGAATCAAAAGTGATTTTCTTCCTGCGATAGGTTTGAAAACTCAACAAATGATTTTTCATTGCATTTATTACATTGATGGTACACCGTTTTACCGTTGGCCGCTTACTTTCTTTATAATTATCAAGATGCCAGAATACATCCAGGGTGGTGGTAGCATTTAAAATAACAGTTGACTTTTTAGGATCAAAGTCTGTATGAAAATTTTGTTTTAAAAAATTGGTAGGATGCACATTGCTGTTACTGAGTGCATGATTGATTAAATCCTCTGCACGACGCATTTTTTCTGATAGATCAAGCTCTAATTCTTTTACTTTACCATAATCATCTGGCAAGCTTGGGCTTATTCGGTTGTTTTTTTTGTTCCAAAATTCTGGAGGAATAGCGAGGCCGCTATCCACTAAAACCCTTTCATCAGAATTAAAACAATACTGCAAAAAAATAATGCTTGTGCCATCACGGCGAACCCATTCTTTTTTACAAACTGGTTTGATTGGTAATATCATAATATACGTTTTTATTCTATTTTTGGCTCTATTTCAGTTAGGTAAAGCCATGTGAAGCTCGGAAATAGATAAATAAAAACAAACGTATAAAATGATGATTTTTAGTTCATTAAGTAAAAATAAGGGTAGTCTTGTCAAGCTGTGTAAAGCGGTCGGGTGAACCGTCCGGTCCGCAAAAGCTTCTCAATTGAGAGGCTTTTGTTTTTATGGATAGGTTATATTCATATCATGAAATAAGTTTATACAGCTACACTCCTGAAAGCGTTTCTCCAATACCATTCCTAACCGTTATTTTCGAAGGCAGCCGTTATGCCTGGAATCTGATCATTAAAAGCATATTGCATAGCCTTTGAATGATAAAGCAGGTGACGTGTAGGGTTTCAAAAAATAAATTAAACATATAATTAATACGTTTACCCATTTTATTCTCTATTCAAAATACAATGCCACGGCCCTGCTTTTATGTATGTAATGCCTATTATATCATACTAATGGATATTAATATGCCCTTACTGGACGGATTTGAAACCACTCAAATCATCAGAGGAACGGAATCACCATACCATTCCTATCCTTGCATTAACAGCTTCTGCATTCGACTCTGAACAAAAGAAATGTTTTGAGGCAGGCATCAATGATTATCTTTCAAAGCCATTTAAGGCAGCAGCGTTGTTTACTAAAATCAGCGAACAGGTGGGTTTGGTTTCTTAGGTATGCTTTCTATAAATTTATCGATGCAAACAGGAATCCATAAAAGGTTCACATAAAGCCTAAAGTAAAATTCAGATTGGAAAATTTTCCTCTTCACTTTGTAAGACTGGCTTTATATGAACCTTTGTTTAAAGTACGGGATATTGGACTTTAAACATCCGGCCGCTACCACCTTTGCATGAGGGCGGTTTGCCGAATTCTATCAATCCGTTTTACAGGATTATGGATTAACCGTTTTAACTACACTACAACTATAATTACCAGCCTGTAAAAGCGAAAGCCTGATCAAATAGGCACCCGGCTTATCTATCACAAAATTGCTGCCATCAGAAGCCGGCACCCTGTAGCCGTTTACTGTTTTTTGCCCAAGGCTGTTCTTGTCATCATTATTGGCTCTGATCCTGAACGTTCCTTTTTGAAGGCTTACAGTAGCAGACCAGCTTTTTGTTTCATTATCATAGATCAATTCAGGATCGGCATTTGTGCCTGCTGCAGCGCTGCCATGCACCGTCCAGTTATTGATCTTTGTATATGACCATGTATTTGTATTGGTACTTGCTTTCAAAAAATAAACACCCGCACCGCCAAAAATTGAAAACATAGAACCATTGAAACCGAATTTATTATTACCGATATATTGATACGTATTGAGGGTTGTCCATTGGGTTCCTTTTACCATCAAAAACTGTGGGTAAGCATTGGTAAACTGAATATACCCCTCGTACTCGCCATCATTCTTCTCAGAAACAATCTGTGGTGCTGTGGGCAAGATCCAGTTTTCATAATTACCGGGGATCTTCATGTATTGAGGATAGGGATACTCATGATATTCCTGGTATGTAGTAACGGCTACGCCAACCGGATCCGAATATACCTGTGCGTTGTTCTGAGCATTGGGAAAGACTTTTACCCGAATGGCTACTTTTGCGGTAGTGCCTGCCGGAATGAGTTTGGATAATTGTTTATTCAAATCACCCGTACTGAAATCAATTCTTGTATTCATGGTGGTTATCTCCAGTTTATCGTCAAAATTCGTTCCATCCAAAGCCATCTCAACTATATAGGTGCAGGCTTTGCCACAAGCGGCTGCGTTGGTTTGCCAGTCAACCGTAAGCGCCGGGTTACCCTCATTACCCTGCAAAAGGGTTACACGGGATTGAGAAAGGGAAACACCGCTTATCTGAATGGGCATTTCATCCGGATGCATGGTTACTTCTTTCTGGCAGGCAAACCCGCTTAGAGAAATTAAGAGCACAATCATTAACTTATTGGGCGAAGTAAGTAATGCTGTTTTCATAAATCACTGGATATACAAATGGGGGAATTGGATTTCTTTACCATCACAAAGTGAGTGATTACTAAGCCCGTAAAGAATAGATGAGATGTATAAACTCAGGTAGTGCTTCTGTTAAAAAACAAGCGTTGTTTTTGAAAGGAAGAACATAGAACACAGAAAAGAATCAAACCCATATTTGGCTATACGGTACATAGTTATAGCAGAAGATACATGTAGGGGGAAAACGACCTGTTCAGAGATATTTACAGGCATTATTGCCAGAATGCAGTCTGGCTAAGGCTTTTCGAGAAACCTATCAACAGTCTGCTAAAACAATACCCGCTGTTTTATCAGCGGGTATTATTTTAGCAGAGAGCCTTATATCGTATGGGCGCTCACTCAACCAGTTTATTGTCTACTGCAAAACGGATCAGTTCCAGATTGTTTTGAAAACCCAGTTTTTCAAAAACCCTGGCCCTGAATGTACTTACCGTAGTATTACTGAGCACCAATTGTTTGGATATTTCTGAAACGGTTTTACCTGCCGCCAGTAATTTGAAAACTTCGAATTCTCTGTCTGAGAGGCTTTCTATGGATTGTTGTTTAGGAACATTTTCAATCGCCTCGGCCAGTATTAAAGCCACATCCGGACTTAAATATTTTTTTCCCGAGAGAAGCTGATTAACTGCTTTCACCAATTCAAGTGTTGCGGCACCTTTGGTAAGGTATCCTTTTGCCCCGGCTTTGAATGCTCTAACGGCATATTGGTCAGGAGCAAACTGGCTCAGGATCAATACCGGTGTTTGGGGTGTATGTTCTTTGATTTTTTTTACCGCCTCCAGCCCCGATTCGCCCGGCGGCATGGAGATATCACAAATGATCACGTCCCATTTATTTTTATATACCTGTTTAAGGAGATCAACCGCATCGGAAACATCTACTATTTCTGCTAAGGGGTATGCGTCTGATAACAAGTGTTTTAACCCGTCACGCAAAATAGTATGATCGTCTGCTAATAAAACTCTCATTATAGCGCTTTTCTGTCTGTTAGTTAATGGATAGTAAATTCACCCGTTTGATCTTTTTAAAATTACTAATAAACAATGAGTAAAGAAATTAAATTAATTACCCGATTTAACGGAATGCCTGCATGTTTGCATATCATGAATACAGCATTTTTTACTCTCTGAACAATTACCAACTGATAGCTGTTCCATGTATTTACGCAAGAAATAAACAGATGGGAATTGTTGTTTACCGCTTCTGTTTAATGGGGACCGTGATCACAATTTTACATCCTTTTCCAGGTGCGGTATCAATTTCCATGTCTCCGCCAAAGAGTTCGATTCTTCTCTTCATATTGGCAAACCCGATCCCTTGCTTTTGCTCATCCATAACAAATCCTACTCCATTATCGATGGTTGTCATATACAGATTCTCGCTCCTGATCAGTACGAATACTTTTATTTCTGAAGCAAATGCATATTTCTCAATATTCCTTAACTGTTCCTGCAAGATACGATAGAGGCTTAGCTGCATTTCACTATAGCTGCTTGCATCATTTACTTCATCATTAAAGGAAAACAAGATTTGATACTTTTTACCTACATCAAAAGTCTTTATCAGTTTCCGGAAACATTCTTCCAATGTCAATTCATCATAAAAAGCGGGTGCCAGGCGATGCGAAAGATTTCGGATCTCCTCCATAGCCGTCAAAAGCGTATTTCTTGCATTATCGTACCATGGCTTTGTTTCCGCATTTAAACTTTCCTTGAGTTTATCAAGACTCATCTGGCTTAAAGCGAGAATCTGGCAAATATTATCATGTAACTCACCTCCGATCTCGTACCTTTCTTCTTCCTGGGTCCTGATAATAGCTTTTGTAATCAACTGTTCATGTTGAATCTTCTCTGTAATATCATAAGCGATCACAGAACGAAGCGGGCGGTTATGAATGGTAAGAGGGGTACTATAAATCTCTACTTCTATGGTCTCGCCGGCTTTATTGATATGCTGAAACCGGCCGGTAAATAATTGGTTATCGGTTTCGCGGTTCCGGTGAATGATTTGTGATACGGTTTCGATATCCGATCTGGGCCTTATATCCAGTATAGACATCGTTAAGAATTCCTCTTCTGTAAAACCATATTTCTGAACTGCTGCTTTATTTACTTGTACAAACCGAAAGGTTTCTGTATCAAAAACCCACATTGGCTGCGGACTTAAATGAAACAGGTTACTATATCGCTTTTCAGAATCTTTTAATTCCGATTTACTTTTTTTTCGTTCTATGGAATAGGTAATACTTTTATACAGAATAGCTGCATTGAGATCATCTTTGAGCAGGTAATCTTCAATACCCATTGATATGGCATGTATGGCAAAATTCATATCAGCGAAACCGGTGAGGATAATGATCGGGCTCATGGATGATACACCCATAATTTCACTGATCAGCTGATCTCCATCATTATCCGGCAATGAAAGATCCAGCAGAATGATATCAAAATACTGGCCAGGGCTGGTTAATATTTCTAATGCATGCTTAAAATCCCTGGCATGTATGATCTGCGGAGCAAATAATGATTCCACTAAAAAATCCTCGACTATCACAAAGTCGCCGGGATTATCTTCTATAACCAATATCCGATATTTCTTCTTATCCATTGTTCAATGATTTGTTCATTGCATGATCAATATCGTTTATCGAAAAAAACTTGACATCCGGTTTGTTTATTTATTCCGTGATATGCATATTTTTAGTCTTTACCGTAATATCTTTAATAATCAGGTCCAGCTCAATGCCTGATTCTACAAAATTATCCAGTAATAATTTTTTTTCGTCGGTTGTTACGTCGGTTTCTTTTAATACATTGATAATACCCATCATTCTTGCAAGCGGCGCCCTTACCACATGCGATTGTATCCAGGCTATTTCGCGTAGCTTTTTATTCTGGTTCTCGATTGCATTAATATATTTAACCCTTTCAGTGATATCATTAATCAAAACCAGTTTTGCCTGTTTTCCTTTAAACTGAACTAAATTGGTCCGGGCATCTACCTGGATAATTTCACCATTCTTTTTTTTATGCCTGACATAACATTGCGAATTGGCGATACCCGTTTCGGGAAACGATTTTTCATTTTCATCACCCCCTAATTCTTCTTCAACCTGTATGGCTTTCGTTGTCATGGAAAGCAGTTCTTCGCGGGTATATCCATAGTGAACAATGGCTGACTGGTTCATATCCAGAATCTGAAAATTTTCCGTATCGCATACCCACATGGGCTGCGGACTCAGATGGAAAAGATCGCTATACCTTTTTTCCGATTCTTCCAGGTGCAATATGATTTTTTTTCTTTCGATTGCATGAAGGATACTTTTATACAACGCAATAGAACTGAGATCATCTTTTAACACATAATCCAATATTCCCAGCGAAACCGACTGGATACTGAATTCAATATCGGTATATCCTGTTAATACAATCACCGGTGTATTCCCGGCAAGGGTAAGTATGTCTGTGATGAGAAGCTCACCCGTTTTATCTGGCAAACTAACATCCAGTAAAACGATATCGAAATGATGACCCTGATCAGAAAGTATGGCAGAAGCGGTTTTAAAATTGATAGCCCGAATAATTTTGGGCGCCAGCATTTGTTCTGCAAGGAAATCCTCTACAATCGCAAAATCGCCGGGGTTATCTTCAATCACCAGTATATGATATTGATTGCGGTCTGAGATCATTTATTTCTCGTTAATTGGTTTAGATAAGGTAACAATACTAATCCAGTAATTTTCGATACCCAAAACCACTTTTAGAAAATCGTCTGCATCAACAGGCTTGGTAATAAAACAATTTGCATGATTCTGGTAAGACATCTGAATATCCATTTCAGAGGAAGAAGTTGTAAGCATGATAACCGGTATATGTTTCAGTGTATCACTATTCTTTATGTATGATAACACTTCATGTCCATTCTTTTTTGGAAGATTAATGTCTAATAATATCAGATCAGGATACTCAATATTACTATACTCGCCATTTTTTTCCAGGAAGTCGACCGCTTCCTTACCGTCATTGACTACGCTTATCTTGTTTACGATCTTACGTTCTTCCAATGCTTCAATGGTCATGAATACATCTCCTTCATTGTCTTCCACTAATAAAATATGAATGGGTCTCATAAAACGAATTTATAGTTTAGCAAATCTAAATGGGTTTCGGGTATGCGGGCAATTCATTTATAAAAGAACGTTTCTATTATCCAGGGATCGTACTTATTTGGGAATGGTAAAGTAAAAAGTACTACCCTTCCCTTCTTCCGATGTTACCCAGATTTTACCACCCAGGTTCTCTACAATTTTCTTACTTACCGCCAGCCCCATACCGGTTCCTGAATATTCGGCTTTGGTATGAAGACGCTGGAAAAGAATAAATACTTTTTCAAAATAATCTGAATGGATACCGATACCGTTATCCGCTATAGAAAACTGCCAGTATCCCGGGACCTCTTTTACGGCAATATCTATCAGCGTCTTAACATCCGTTCTGCTATACTTAAGGGCGTTACCAATCAGGTTCTGAAAAACCTGTCGAATGGGTGCACGGTAAGAATGAATGACCGGCATCGGATCTATGTGTATGTCTGCATTTTTTTCCATAATCCTTTTTTGCAGAAGGATTTCTATTTCATTTAGTATATCACCAAGATCAATTTCTTCCAATGTATTCTCGGTCCTGCCTACCCTTGAATATTCTAAAAGATCCAGAATGATCTGTCGCATCCGTTTTGCTCCATCTACGGCAAAATAAATATATTTTTTAGCCTTTTCATCCAATACTGCATCATACTTATTGTCTAATTGTGTAAGAAAACTTGTAATCATACGTAAAGGTTCCTGCAGATCATGAGAAGCTACAAACGCAAACTGTTCTAGTTCCAGGTTTGAAACAGCAAGTTCATCCGCCCGCTTTTTCAATTGGATTTCATTCTCTTTCAGTTTGGTAATATCCTGCGTGGAACCAATGATCCTGGTTACTTTTCCTGCATCGTTCCTGACAATATATCCTTTTTCATAGAGGTATGCATATTCATTATTCGCTTTTTTAAATCGATATTCATCTTCGTAATAATGTGCTTCCGGGTTCTGCAGAACTTCCTCAATCTTTTCTTTTACCCTGTTAACATCTTCGGGGTGAACCATGTTCATCCATACAAAACAGCTATCCTGGGATACTTCTCGTTTATATCCCAACAGTTTTTCAATATTATCTTCTGAGCGGATAATTTCATTGGTTAACAGGTTCCAATCCCAGATAATATCACTGGTAGCTTTGGAAGCAAGGTTGTACCGTTCATTACTGTTACGGATAGCCATTTCGGCTTTGTTCCTTTCTGTAATGTCTCTGATAAAGGCACAGAAGAATTCTTCATTCGCTTGTTTTATAGGCAATACGGTTAATTCGATGGAAACTTCTTCCCCGCTTCTTTTTAAAGCGGTTAGTTGCAGTAAAATATTCAATAAAGGGCCTTCACCGGTTTTTAAATAATTTTCCATCCCGTTATCATGCATTTTTCTATACTCTTCGGGGATGATAATTTCCGAGAGGTGTTTACCCATTACTTCATTCTCATTCCAACCAAATATAGCTTCTGCCTGCGGGTTCCAGAAGGTAATGTTGCCATGGATGTCTATACAAACAATGGCATCGAGCGCCGCATTCATAATCAGCCTTCTTTTTTCTTCGCTGTTACGTATATTTTCTGCTACAGCCCTGCTAAACGTAACATCCTTAAAATAAACAGACAACCCATTATCAGACGGATAGGCACTTACTTCATACCAACTGCTAAGCCCCTCATAATATGCCTCAAAATGCTTTGTTTTATTTTCTCTGATGGCCTCCACGTATTGCGTGTAGAATGTGGTACCTACCAGATCCGGATAAACTTCCCAAAAATATTTGCCCAATACTTTTTCTCTTGGCATACCCAGAATGGTTTCTGCCGTAGAATTCCAATAGGTAACTATCCAGTTTTTATCTATCGTATAAAAACCATCTCCGATACTTTCTAAAATCGTATTCTTTTCTTTCAGGGTTTCTGCAATAACCTGTTAATTCATTTTTAAGGAATGTATATCCTGGAAGCTGCCGTATACGCGTATACATTTTCCATCTGCCCATTCGGTCTCTCCGATGGCCCTTACCCATTTTTCATTCCCTTTTGCTGTAATGATCTGAAGTTCCAGGTCCCATGCCGTGCCATTTGCAATCGCTTCTTTAATTGCACCGGTAATCAAGTCCCTGCTTTCGCCTGCTTTGTAAAAAAGGATACTTGTTTCGAGCGTAGGTTCATACTTACCGGGCACTTCGTAAATCTCGCAGGTAATATCAGACCAGGAAAGGGTTTGCTTAATCAAATCCAGTTCCCAGGCCCCTATCCGGGCAAGCACGCTTGCTCTTTGCAGCAATGCTTCCAATTCTTTTTTCTCTGTTACATTTTTTCCTACTGCAAAAATGAGCTCCTCTTCTTTCAAAGGGGTGGCCGTCCAGGAAATCCAGATATATTTACCTGATTTAGTACGGTACCTGTTTTCAAAAAAAATGGTTGGATGACCGCTTCTTACATTCTCCAGTTCCTGCAGGGTACTATTTTTATCTTCCGGGTGGATGAAATCAACAAAGGGTTTACTCAATAATTCCCCTTCTGTGTATTCGAGCATATGCGGTAATACAGGATTCACTTTTTTGAAATAACCGTCAAACCCTATTATCCCGATCACATCGGGTGCAAAATTAAATATCCTGTTTAAGTCCTGCTCTACCTGCTTACGCAATATTTCGGCACTGATATGGTTACTCAGTTTTTGGAAAAAAATATTTAATTTCTGCTGCTCGAATTGGGTGGCTTCACTCCAAAACATAATCCCGCCAAGAATCTTTTGGTTATGCGAGAGAGGAACACCGCAGGCGGAGCGAAAACCCGCTTTTTCAGCAGCATCCCGGCGGATAAAATTTTTCATCTGGGTGATATCATTCAAAAACAGGATATTGCCTGTTTCCCAGCCGGCAGTTGCCAGCCCTTCACCTTTGGATATATTTCTGATATCCAAACTATCCGTAAAGAAAATGGCAGATTGATCAGAATCTGCATAGGTAGCTATTTGGTTGATCTTATTATTATCTGTTGATACCAGCCAAACTTCAGCGGCTTTAAAATGAATA
Source organism: uncultured Sediminibacterium sp. (assembly GCA_964519475.1). Taxonomy (GTDB): domain Bacteria; phylum Bacteroidota; class Bacteroidia; order Chitinophagales; family Chitinophagaceae; genus Sediminibacterium. The sequence continues at coordinate 63,734 of CAZFKE010000013.1, read as the reverse complement.
TACTGAGCTATCTTCTCTAATACTTTTTGCAGGGTTTCTTTCAAATCCAATGGCTCATTAAACAAGAGGCTGACATCTGAAAGAAATTCTTTCTGCAGCTCTTCCATCTTCCGTTCGGTAACATCTCTTTCGATGGCTATCCAATGGGTAAAACAGCCATTGGCATCTGCCACTGGACTAACTGTAAAATTGATCCAGAATTCTTCCCCGTTTTTTTTATAATTGATCGTGGTAATTTCACAGGTTTCCCATTTCTCCAAAGCCGACCTAAGGCGTTGCAGTTCTTTTCTATCTGATTTAGGTCCCTGTAATATACGCGGTGTTTTACCAATAACTTCCTCCGGTAAATAACCGGTCATCCTTGTAAAAGCTTCATTAACGTATATAATACGAGGCCCGGTCTCATCAAATGGCTCAGCTTCCGTAATAATCACCGAATCGGTGGTATAGGTAATAACCGATTCGAGTAATTTCTGGCGGTGCTCTTCTTCTCTTTGTTTGGTTATGTCCTGCATGGCACCCACCATTCTAACGGCTTTTCCGGATTCATCTCTAATCACAATACCCTTGTCTACTACATAAGCGTAATGCTGATCTGATGTAAGGTACCGGTACTCATCGGTCCAATTCGTTCCTCCTTCTTCAATAACTCCATAAATCCCTTTGGTTACCCTGTCAATATCTTCGGGGTGTATATGATCTGTCCAGGAACTGATACCGGGTGATAAATTTTCCAGCTGGTACCCAAAAATCTGTTGAAACCCTTCTCCCCAATATATTGTTTGATTGATCAGATCCCAGTCCCAAATGGCATCCGAAGTTGCTTTAGATACATAACTATAGCGCAGATTACTCTCTTTAATTTTTTCTTCCGCCAGTTTACGTTCTGTAATATCCTGTGCAGTACCAAAAAGCCGGATTACTTTTCCTGAAGCATCTTTTTCGCCATAACCAAATTCTTCGATAATCCGTTTTTCACCGGCTGGTGTAGTAATGTGGTATTCAATATTGAAAGAATCACCTGTTGCTTTTGCATTTTTGCTGGCAGCTAATACCTCTTCCCTGTCATTTTCATCTACCAGATCAACAAAGGAATTATACGTTTTATGAAAAGTATCTTTATCGGTTCCAAATACATGGTACAGCCCGTCAGACCAGGTAAATTTATCTAACCGGAAATCGAAATTCCAGCTTCCCATTTTTGCCAGTCGCTGTGCTTCTGCCAGAAACGCCTCATTTTGCCGGAGCTTATTTTCAGCCTGTACTTTCTCGGTAACATCATTATTAATGACCAGTGATGCACGCCTGCCCCTATAATTAATCAGGTGACCTTTCAGGTCCATCATCATGATTTCTCCATTCTTTTTCTTATGCCGCCAGACCTTTCTGTGTACTTCGCCATATACCGATTCGGTCTTCGTTGCTTCTTCTATCAAGTGGATATCTTCATCGGGCCTGATAGCTTTAATGGTCAGTCCCAGAAATTCTTCTTTTGAGTAACCGTATTTCTGAATGGCCGCTTCATTACAATCCAGGAAATATTTTGTCTCAAAATCCCATACCAGCATGGGGAAAGGATTATTATCAAACAAATTTTTATATCTTTTTTCAGATTCTACCAGTTCGTGTTCTGCTTTTAATTTTTCAGTCATATCCCTGCCTACTGCATACCGGACGCCTGCTTCAGCATCCCATCTGGCCGACCATTCCATCGGAACAATATTCCCGTTTTTATGAACATACCTGTTCCGGATATAGGTCATATTATTACCCATCATGATCCGGCTGATCGTATTTTCCGTCTTAGGAAGGTCATCAGGATAGATGATGTCTGAAAAATTCCGGCCGATTAATTCTTCCGGCGTATAACCCCATAAAACTTCAGATGCGCGGCTTACCTGTATAAATGTTCCATCCGCTTTTACGGCACAAATCACATCCATTGAGGAATCCATTATTTTACTAAGCTCATTCTTAGTAGATTCCAATACCTGCATATTCAGGGTTTCTTCGGTTATATCTTTTGAATAACAGGCAATCCCAATCAGTTCCCCCTCGTCATTATACATCGGGGTCAGTGAAATAAGGCTGTATATCATTTCCTGCCTGAACGGGTCATACATATTTTCCCGGACAGTAAAGGATTCTCCGCCCAGGGCCCGGTTATAATAAGCTTTCCATCTAAGTACCATTTCCTCGCCAAATGCATCGATCATAACCGAATCGCCTTCTTTAATGGGAACATCGGTAACCATTTTCATCATATCACGGTAAGCATTGTTAGCCGTGATAATGCGAAGATTACTGTCTACAGACCAGATAAGGTCTTTGGTAGCATTTATTAAAGCTTCCTGGTTTACTTTCACCCGCTTGAGCTCGGCTGCCTGAAGTGATTCTTTGGTTACATCCAGTACAGTAGAAATCATCAGGTTCTGATCGTATAGGGGAATATTTTTTGCGTTGATCATTCTTTTTTCACCCGTTTCCGTTGTAATACTGATATTATGCCATTGCATCCGTTCCCTATCGCCACTATGGATATCTGAAAGGATCCTGGATACGATTTCATTCCGGTAGGTTTCATCGGGATATACCTTGTTGAAAAAGCTTTCCACATCCTGAAACTCTTCTTCGGCCCAGCCATAAATACGGCTGAATTGTTTGTTTAGCAATGTTGCCTTGCCATCATCTATCCGGTTTACCGCAATCCCGATAGGCACATATTCAAGAACCGATTCAATAAAACTGCTGCGCTGCTGCAGTTGCTGATTAAGCTCCTCACGTTTATTCTCCCAATCACGCTCCTCGGTAATATCCCGAGCCGTTACAAACACCCCGATAATATCATTCCGCTCATCTCTTGCCGGCTGATAACGGATTGTGAATACTTTTTTTGTATGATCAGGCAGGGGCAGAACTATTTCCGTTTGTTCAGGAACCCCTTTCAATACACGTTCATAGACCCCGGCAACGATTACTTTTCTTTCGGGTTGCGCATAATCGAGTATGGATGTATCTTTCCGGATATCGGTTCCAAAAAACTGATTATACATTACCCGGAATTTCCGGTTGAAGGAAAGCACTTTCAATTCTTTATCCACCAGGATAAAAGCCTCATCGGTATTATTTATCATCAGATTGATATCCTGTTCGGATTTTTTCCGTTCAGTGATATCATTCATTACCGTACAGGTGTATTCTTTTCCACTCTCATCCATAAAAACAGAAGAAGAAATTTCAACCGGAAACCGCTCACCATTCTTTCGAATACCGGTAAGCTCCCCCCTGATGCGCCCATGTTTTTTTCTTTCGGAAAGCATTTTTTGGAAAACGGGGTCTGAATGATCCAGGATGGCCTGGCGGCCCACTTTACGGAACTCTTCTTCGGTGTACCCAAACATTTCTGTGGCAGCCCGGTTAGCCTCCAATATGGTGCCATCCGTAATTGTGAAGAAAATAGCAGACATAGCATTATCAATTAATGCCTGATAATGCAGCAGACTTAATGGTTCATTCTTGACGGTAACGCCTTGTTTCATAACAAATCAGATTATTCAGAGGGTCTATTAAAGTTAGGTATCTTATCATTTAGTTTAGCTCTGTTCAGGGGAAATGATGACTGATTTGAGAAATCGTCTACACTATTCAGAATAAAATATCTACAAAGCAGATTTGTGATGAATGTTACGGTTGTAGCAGGCATCAAATACCTATGTAAAAATATTTTTTCCCAAAAAAGCCCGTCATCCTTTTTAGAGGGTGGTGTTCAACAACCGTTATTTTTATTTACTTTTTTACTGTATTTTCAATCCCTAAAATGCTTGCCGCATGACCTCCCGGAAAAAATTCCTGCATCAATCCGCTGCCTTATTGGGCGGAGGATTCTTAGTTTCTGCTATCGATAACCCAGCTTTTGCCATTTTTAAGGACCGCATCTCCCCCAGTGACCAATTACATATCGGCGCCATCGGTATCAATGGTATGGGTTGGTCTAACGTAAAAGCTGCCTTAAAAGTGCCAGGTGTAAACCTGGCGGCTGTTTGTGATATTGACTCAAACGTAATCGATAAAAGGCTGAAAGAGCTTGCCGCAACCAATTATGATACCTCGAAGATTAAAATATATGGCGATTACCGGAAATTACTTGACCAGAAAGATATAGATGCCGTAATCATTGGCACTCCGGATCATTGGCATGCATTGATTATGATACATGCCTGCCAGGCAGGTAAAGATGTATATGTAGAAAAACCTGTTGGCAATTCTATTGTGGAATGCAGAACGATGGTAGCGGCGCAACAACGTTATAATAAAATTGTACAGGCCGGACAATGGCAACGAAGCCAGCAACATTTTAAAGATGCTGTTGATTATGTACAAAGCGGTCAATTGGGAAATATCCGTACCGTAAAAGTTTGGTGTTACCAGGGATGGATGCGGCCTAAGCCGGTAGTACCGGATAGTGCACCTCCTCCGGGAGTAGATTATAAACAATGGCTGGGGCCCGCAACCACAAGGCCTTTCAATGCCAGCCGTTTTCATTTTGACTTCCGCTGGTTCTGGGATTATGCGGGCGGATTGATGACGGACTGGGTTGTGCAATTATTGGATTACGGATTATTAGGCAAGAAACCAGATCTTCCCAAAACAGTTTGCGGACTGGGTGGAAAATTTGCTTACCCTGAATTATATGAAGAAACCCCGGACACACTAACCACCTTATATGAGTTTGACGGGTTTAATCTGGTATGGGATTCGGCGATGGGCATCGACAATGGCTCATACGGAAGAGATCATGGTATTGCTTATATAGGTAACAATGGCACATTGATCCTTAACCGCGGCGGATGGGAAGTGATCGAAGAAAAACAAGGTAAGAATAAAGTGAGTAAGCCCTTGGTGAAATCATCCGACAGCGGCATTGATAAACATTGGGTAAATTTTGTTGATGTGGTTAAATCTCGCAAAACAGAAGACCTGCATTGTTCGATACAGGCCGGCGCCCATGTGGCAACGGTTGCACAAATGGGGAATATCTCTTTCCGTACCGGTCAGAAATTAACCTGGGACAGGAATACCGGAAAATTTACAGACCAGGCAGTGAATGATGCTTATTTAATGAAACCCTATCATAACGGATATACTTTACCAAAAATTTAATGACCATGAACAACAGCATTTTATCAACCATTCTTTTTACATCCTTATCGATAACAGCGATCGCACAACAAAAAGGCGATCCGAAAGCAACGGAGTATTATACACCGGTTCCTAAAGTGGTAACGCCAGGCACCGGCCATACTGCCCCATCAGACGCAGTTGTATTATTTGATGGCAAGAACCTGGATGAATGGGTGCTGGCCAAAGATGGCACATCTCCTGCTTCATGGATCGTAGCGGATGATGTACTCACCGTAAACAAGAAAGCGGGTGATATACAAACCAAAAGAACCTTTACCGATTTTCAATTGCATATTGAATGGCGTATACCGGCTAATATTACCGGCGAAGGACAAGCCAGAGGAAACAGTGGTGTATTTTTAGCTTCTCTTACACAAGGTGCAGGTGGTTATGAATTACAGGTGCTGGATAATTACAAAAACACCACTTACGTAAACGGACAGGCCGGAAGTATCTACAAGCAAAACCCGCCATTGGTAAATGCTTGCCTGCCACCCGGCGAATGGCAGTCTTATGATGTAGTTTGGACAGCTCCCCGTTTTAATGAAGATGGATCCGTAAAATCTCCGGCAAGGATAACCGCTATACATAATGGCGTTCTTGTGCAGAATAATTTTGAACTGAAAGGTGATACACCTTACATTGGCCAGCCTTCTTATCACAAACATGGTCCCGCTCCTATTAAGCTGCAGGCGCATGGTGATAAGAGTGAACCCATTAGTTTTCGGAATATCTGGTTGAGGGAACTGTAGTAGTAATTAAAAATCAGAAAATAATAATTAGAAATGTGAGAGCCGCAGATTCGCAGATTTTTTTAATCTGCGAATCTGCGGCTATATTTTACTCTCATGATATTATTCCGAAACCTCATCCAGTAAATAAAAAACAGAACGGTAATTTTTACCTGTACTTTCAGACATACTCATCTCACAAGGCTTAGCGCTGGAATAGCAGGATACAGATCGGTGTTCCGACACTTCTGCCGCTTCTTTTTTTGTGGCTGATTCAACGAGACCCGGATAATAGAATCCCCTGTCACCCGCCATGCCACAGCATCCGGCAGCAAAAGGGATTATGGGTTTTTCAGAAGTTTCATTTGCGATTTTATTGAGTTTAGCAGAAAGGTTCATTTTATGTACCGAACAAACCGGGTGTATGATCACTTCTTCTGTTTTTTTCCGGATAGCTAATTTTGATAATAATACATCGGAAGAAAATTCAATACTATCCATAATTGTCAGCTTGTCAAATAACCGCTTATTCTTTTCGGTAAGATAGGGCCGACAGGTTTTTAAAGAATAGCTACAGGACGTTATATCCAACACCACCGGAACTTTGCCCTGCTTTGTCCATTTCCATAATTTACCGATCATCTGATTGGCAGAATATTTATACGCCGCTGAAAAACCCTTGGATGAAAATGCCTGTCCGCAACAACTGCCTTTGCTATCCTGCGGAATATAAATAGCCATGCCGGCTTTTTTTGCCAGGCTGATTACCGTATCTATAATGCTGGTATCTTTTTCCATATCTGCGCCCATCATACGGTTCATACAACAGGGGAAGTAGATAATGGAAGGGTCAGCCGATTCCGTAACCGGGATACGAATGGGTTGGGTTAATTGTTTTGTCCAGATAGGAAAAGCAGGAAATAATTTTCTGATCAGCAGGGTAATGGTATGCATACAGGTTTTACCAAATACCCGGTTGATCAGATTACCCGAATATAATGAAAGCTTAACCATCGCTTCTACCCATCCAAAATGTTTGGCAATCGTTAATGCCATTCTATTTGCAGAAGCAGAATGGTTTTCTGCACGTAACCTTTTTACAAGATCGCCTGTATTAATATTTACGGGGCATTCTGTGGCACACATACCATCCACTGCACAGGTATCTAAACCATAATGCTGATAGTCTTTGCGTATTTCCTGGTAAGCGGCTTCTTCACCAGATGATTGTAATCTTGACAAGGATCTTCTCAATACGATCCGTTGTCTTGGGCTAAGGGTAAACTCGCGGCTTGGGCATTTCTGTTCGCAATAGCCGCATTCCACACATGTATCTACTTCTTCTTCCACAACCGGAAGCGATTTCATATTCTTAACATGGCATTTTTTATCCTGATTGATGATGACCCCGGGATTTAAGATATGATCCGGATCAATCAATTCTTTTAGTGACTGCATAATTGCATATCCGTCTTTGCCCCATTCATCTTCTACATAAGGTGCAATCTGCCTTCCGGTACCATGTTCTGCTTTCAAGGAACCCTGGTAACGGTTAATGATCAGGTCAGCCAATTCATCATTAAATATTTCAAATTTATGAATATCCTCATCCGTGGCAATTGATTGCGAAACCAGGAAGTGAAGGTTACCTTCTTTCGCATGACCGAAAACTATCGCATCATCATACCCATGCTTTACAAATAATGTTTGTAGATCAACAATAGCTTCGCCCAGTTGTTCAACCGGCACGGCCACATCTTCCAGCATTACCGAAGTGCCTTTTTTGCGAACAGCCGCTACGGAAGGATACATTCCTTTTCGGAGTTTCCAATACAGGGCTTGCATGTATGGATCGCTGGTAAATTCAGTTTGATGAATAACCGGTAATGACCCAATCACCTCTGCTACCGAAGAAAATTTCGCATCCAGCACTTCTGCTTTATCTGCCTGGTATTCGCATAGGATACAGGAAGTATTTCCGGGTAATGATTTAATAAATACCGGTGCATCTGCCAGGTGTTCGATTGAATGCAATGCGGCCCTGTCCATAAATTCCAGCGCTTCCACACCGGTTTCTTTTAAGGCTGCAATAGCATCGCAGGCTGATTTAGGAGAATCGAAGAACAATAAACCGGTTTTCTTGAAAGGCTTATCCGGTATGGTTTTTAGTGTGGCTTCTGCAATAAATGCCAGGGTTCCTTCTGCACCAATCAACAAATGCGCAAGGATATCCAAAGGATGCTGATAGTCTGCAAAAGCATTAATGCTGTAGCCCACCGTATTCTTCATCCGGTATTTACGGCGGATATTTGTGATCAGCGTTTCATTCTCCCACACTTTTCTTCGAAGGGCTTTGATTCCCTCAAAAATATCCTCAGCTTCTATTTGAATCCGTATATAATCGTCCGGAACGGATGTATCAAAACTTTTTCCATTGGGCAATACAAAACGGATAGACTGTAGTGTATGATAAGAATTGTGAACCACTCCGCAACACATACCACTGGAATTATTGGAAAGGATCCCTCCCATCATTGCAGCATGAATAGATGCCGGGTCAGGTCCTATTTTCTTACCATGCTTCTTTAATAAGTGGTTGACGGAAGTGCCGGTTATACCCGGCTGAACGGTTACTGATCCCGCATCGGGGCTCACCGTTGCTTTCATCCAGTGACGGCTCAGGTCAACCAGGATACCATCCGTAATGGATTGCCCGGAAAGACTGGTGCCCCCTGTTCTGAACGTAACAGAGGTTTTATTTTTTTTGGCAATGAGAAATAATTGCTGCACTTCCTCCACATTAACAGGAAATACGATTGCCTTAGGCACCAAAGTATAAAATCCGGCATCGCTGGAATAAGCGTGCAATTCTATGAGTTTATGTTTGAGTCTTGACGAAGGAAAAATTGCAGATAAATCGGTAAGGAGTGCCATGTAAAAATATTGAACGAAGATACTGCTTTATCAATATCCGGTTATGCCGGCGGAAGCAGATCGGTCATATCTTTTAATGCAACCCCACTTAACTGCAAGCGGATTGACTCTTTAATCAAATACAGAATCTTATCCGCAGCCATGCTGTAAATAAGTCCTTTCGGGCGGATATTTGAGATGCAGTTACGCATAGCATCTGTATTGCTTTTTTGCGGATGATACGTGATATAAGCACCCAGGCTGTCCGGGGAACTCAATCCCGGTCTTTCACCTATCAACATCAGCGATAGCTTAGCCTGAAAGCCATATCCTGTTTCATCACCGATAGCTACCCTTCCCTGCTCAACCAGGCAGATAGGTGCAACAGAGAATCCCGCACTGATCAATAATGGCAATAGTTTATTGAGCAGGGGAATCGAATGTACATTAACCGCCGTAGCGGATAAACCATCAGCAATATTGATACAGATATCATAAGAACTGTTGCCGGCTTCTTCTCCGAGTTTTATCATAGACTCTTCGTTCAGTATTTTCCCCAGATCCGGCCTTTGGAGATATTGCTCCCTGCTTTGCGCCATGCTATGCAAGAAAATAACAGGGTGATTCAATACCTGCAATCCTTCCAAAAGCCGTTCCTTATTCATTTTTGTATAAATAGCATCCCGGGCAAATGCATGGGCCATTTTAAACCGCAGGTTCTCATGAACAGGTACGGACACACCAGTTCTTCCCAATGCAATCCTTGCATCGGTAAATTTTTTCAGTAAACCCCATGGGTCAGGATGTATGATATCATTCTTATCGGCCATTAGAAAGCATATTGTAATAATGGATGATTTTTTGGAACAGGTATTTGCTTACCGTTTTCATCCACCATGCCCTGTTCCATCAACCAATCTTCAAACTCGGGTGCTGGTTTTAATCCAAGCACTCTGCGCACATATAAGGCATCATGAAAAGAAGTGGATTGATAATTAAGCATGATATCATCCGCCCCCGGTACACCCATAATAAAATTACAACCGGCCGCACCCATTAATAAAAGCAGGTTATCCATATCATCCTGATCGGCTTCAGCGTGGTTGGTGTAACAGATATCCATACCCATGGGCAAGCCTAATAATTTTCCACAGAAATGATCTTCCAGCGCTGCACGTGTGATCTGTTTTCCATCAAACAAATATTCGGGGCCGATAAACCCTACCACTGAATTTACCAGGTGCGGATGAAACTGCCTTGCCACTGCATAAGCCCTTGCCTCACAGGTTTGCTGATCAATACCATCATGTGCATTAGCAGAGAGTGATGATCCCTGGCCTGTTTCAAAATACATGATATTGTTTCCTACTGTTCCGCGGTTTAATGACAGGCCTGCTTCATATGCTTCCTGTAACAGAGAAAGATTGATCCCAAAACCGGTATTTGTTTTTTCGGTTCCGCCAATGGATTGAAACACAAGATCAACAGGCGCTTTTTGCCGGATCAATTGTAATGTGGTGGTAATATGGCTGAGTACACAGGATTGTGTGGGGATATTATACCGGCTGATTAAACCGTCCAGCATATGTAAGATGGCATATACTGCCGCCGGACTATCTGAAGCCGGATTAATCCCTATGACCGCATCGCCGCTGGCATATAGTAACCCATCTATGATACTAGCTGCAATTCCTTTCAGATCATCAGTTGGGTGGTTAGGCTGCAGCCTGGTAGAAAACCTTCCTTTCAAGCCGATCGTATTTCTGAAACGGGTAAGCACTTCTATTTTTTGTGCCACTAAAATAAGATCCTGGTTGCGCATGATCTTACTTACCGCAGCTGCCATTTCGGGTGTGATGGCTTTATAGATTTCTTTTAGTATTCCTGTTGTTACATCATCACTCAATAACCAATCGCGAAACATACCTGTTGTATAAGAACTGATTTGTGAGAAGGCATTAGCATCATGTGTATCCATGATAAGCCGGGTTACTTCATCTTTCTCATAGGGTATGACAGCTTCTGACAGGAAGGTTTTTAAGGGCAGGTCTGCGAGGCACATTTGTGCTGCCACTCTTTCCTCGTAACTACCTGCGCAAATACCTGCCAAAGCATCCCCGCTGCGGAAGGGGCTTGCTTTGGCCATCAATGTTTTGAGATCATTAAAATGGTAAACACGGTTTTGTATGGTATGCTGATACTGCATTATTCATAAAATGGTTTCGCTTACAGATTGTAATAATGATTCTTCAAGAGGCATTTTGTGTCTTCCTGATATGATAAATACAATCATCAATATTAGTAAGCCGGAAAAAAATAGGATACTCAATAAAAAATTATAGTAAATAATCGCCATAAGACAAACAAAGGATAAAACCAATGCCATCAAGGGAAGCCATGGATAGAAAGGTGTTTTGAAAGATTGATGATCGTTTACTGTTTGCCCCATCTTCAAAAGGCTGATCATACTTATGCAATACATAACTACGGCACCCAGCGCAGAAATGATGATCACCTTATCTGTTGTTCCCGTATATAAAGAAACGATGCCGGCCAATCCACCGGAAATCAATGCCCAGTGCGGCGTTCGGAATTGTTTATTTACACTGCTTAATAACAAGGGTAAAAAGCCGCTTCTTGACAAGGCAAATATTTGCCTGGAATATCCAATGATCAATCCATGAAATGAGGCCACCAATCCGAACAATCCGATACCGGCAAAGAATTTTGTCCATACACTGGTTTTGCCGATAGCCAGGCTGATCGATTCCGGTAACGGATAATCAATAGTGCTAAGTTGCCGCCAATCGCCGATACCGCCGGAAAAGACCATCACTGCCAAGGCCAATACCACCAAGGTAGCCATCCCCATTAAATATCCTCTGGGAATATTTCTATGCGGTTCCGTTACTTCTTCTGCCACCATGGCAACACCTTCTATGCCAAGATAAAACCAAATTGCAAAAGGCAAAGCGGCAAATATTCCATTCATCCCAAACGATTCATTATGCTGCAGAAATTTCTGCATCGCAAAATGCGGAGCTACTATACCAATGAATATTAATAACTCCATCACGGCAAGTACAGTAATAATCAGATTAAACACAGCAGACTCTTTAATACCCAACAAATTGATCAATGTAAACAATACATAACAGCCAACAGCTGTGTACATAACAGGAATGGCAGCATACAGAAAATGAACATAACTGCCCAGCGCAAAGGCAATGGCCGGTGGTGCAAAAACAAATTCGATAAGCGTTGCATACCCTGCCAGTAAACCCCCAACAGGTCCAAAGGCTTTGCATGCATAAGCGAAAGGGCCACCGGCATGGGGAATGCTTGTGGTAAGTTCGGTAAAACTGAAAATGAAACAGATATATAAAACAGTAACGATAAGCGTGGCAATTAAAAAACCAATGGTGCCTGCTGCAGCCCATCCATAGTTCCAGCCGAAGTATTCGCCGGAGATGACCATGCCTACCGCCAATGCCCATAGATGACCTGGCTTCAGCACCTTTTTTAATGAGGTGGTTACTTGCTTGCTCATGCAATGAAACTACTTATAAAATCCGGCTCTGTAAATTTTCGAAGGCTATTTTTCCATCAATAAATAGAAAGGAAACCGTTATCCGTTATGCCGGCTGCCATCAATAATATCGAAAACATGAAGGACCTGGGGGAATAATGCATCCATATATTCCAGTGCGGCTTTTGTGGAACCGGGAATCGTTAAAACAAGTGTATTGCCGATAAAACCGGCTACACCCCTGGATAGCATGGCATAAGGCATTCTTTCCTGGCCATAACGACGGGCCTGTTCCATAACACCCGTCAATTCTTTATCCAAGAGAGGCTTGATACTATCCGGTGTGATGTCTCTTGGCGATATGCCTGTTCCGCCAACAAAAATTAATAATTGAAACTGGTTATGTGTATTTGCAAAAACCTGCTCTCTGATGGCATCAACTTCGTCGGGTATAATTTCATAACATTTCGTGTCTATCCCTAATAATTTAAATCGTGCCATCACTGCAATGCCTGCTTTGTCTTCTGCTTTTTTCTGATAGATTGTATCAGAGCAAACAATAACGGCTGCATTCAGCATCTGTCCGGGTTTAACTGTATAATGGGATTTGCCCCCTTCTTTACTAAGCAGCTTAACGTTTTGTATTTCTATTTGTTTGTCAATCGGCTTCAGCATATCATACAAGGTAAGTGCAGCAACGGATGCGCCATGCATAGCCTCTACTTCCACACCGGTTTTATACACGGTGTGTACTTCTACCATAATTTCAATAGAGAGTTGTTTAATATGAAAACTAACCTGTGTAAATTCTATCGGCAGGGGATGGCAATCCGGGATTACATCACTGGTTTTTTTTATAGCAAACATAGCTGCTACTTTGGCAAATTCAAATACATCACCTTTGGGCACCTGTTTTTCTTTGATGGCAGTGATTGTTTTTTCAGATGACACCAAAACCACTGCCGATGCAATGGCTTTGCGCAACGTATTTGATTTATGGGTGATGTTGACCATATTATTTATTTTCTTTCCAAACAGAATCCTCCGTATGCAGGATTTCCTTTCCCCAGATAGGTAATTGAAATTTGATCGCTTCTACCAATTCTTCGCAGGCATCAAAAGCTGCTTTACGATGTTTGGAAGATACAAATACAAATAAACTGATTCCTCCAACAGGTACCAGACCCAGGCTATGATGCACATGCATACAACTAAGTTCATATTTCGCAAACAGCGCTTCCCTTATTTCATGCATTTTCTGTAAAGCCATCTCAGCATACGTTGTATACTCAATACCAGTAACGGTTCCCCCCTCTTTCTCATCAGCTCTTACCTGACCTAAAAATATACTGTGCGCCCCAATATCTGTTTTACAGGCATGTTTTTGAATATCATCTGCTATCTTCTGCGCAGGAATGGGGCCTTCCATAAAAATATTTCTCATACTTCTTTCTTTCATGAACCCATTTGATTAAAGTAAGCAGTTAGTCCCCCTTTTAAACTATATACCGTCAGGTTTCTTTTTGCTTTAATTAGTTGTGCCGCATATACACTTCTTATTCCCTGGTGACAGATAACACAGATCTCTTTCTCAGGCAAGTTAGCGATAGATGATTGCAATTCCGACATCGGGATCTGCGCATCTGAAAATTGAATAGCAGGGTATTCGTGTCTTTCCCTTACATCCAGCACAAATACACCCGGTTGTGCAGAAAGCCTGTTGAACTCGGTTACATTGATCTCCGGTATATCATCCTCTTCACAGGAAAAATCATAACGCATCTGCGCAAAACTCTCTTTATCAATGATCGGGATGTCTGGGTTACACCTTAAAGATATTTCATAACCCCTTGCCTGCAAAAGATCATAATTATACAAACGGCCATATAATAGTTTTCCCAACCCGGTTATCAGTTTAATCGCTTCTGCGGCTTGCATGGTTCCTATAATGCCTGGTAAAGCCCCCAGTACGCCGGCTTCTTCGCAGGTTTGTATTTCTCCCGGCAATGGCGGTATGGGGAAAAGATCACGATAGTTAACCGGCCGTTCATTAGCTATAGGAAGATTAAATACCGATACCTGTCCTTCATACCTTGATACGGCCCCATACACAAATGGTTTTCCTAAGATCACACAGGCATCATTGATGATATATTTGGCAGAGAAATTATCCGTAGCATCCATCACCAGATCGTACAAAGCAAATATGGACAATGCATTTTGATTTGTAAGTAAAAAAGGATATGCTGCTATTTGTATTTCCCGATCAAGAAATTTCATTCTTTCTGCCGCCACTTCCACTTTTTTACGGCCGATTTCTGTTTCTGTAAATAAAAGCTGGCGATGAAGGTTACTCATACTAACCACATCATCATCCATGATACCGATATGGCTTACACCGGCACCCACAAGGTATTGCAGTATGGGGCAGCCTAATCCGCCCACGCCTATAATCAATATTTTGGCTTTACGCAGTTTTTCCTGCGCCGCTACCCCAAAACCGGGAAGTATCATCTGCCTGATATATCGGTTATTATCCTGCATATTATCCTCCTGAGAACGGCGGCATGAATGCAACGGTATCGCCAGGTTGTAAAAGAGTATTGGTTTGAATCATTTGTTGATTAACGGCCATGAAATATTTAGCGGTTCTGAGTGAAGGATATTTTTCTTCCAGTAAAATTTTTACTGTATCCGTATCCGGCTCATCATGTATCGATAAGGCAGGAACTGACGTTGCATCTGTTAATGATCCAAAAAATAAAACCTCGATTGACATATCTTTATTTTACAAGTATAAGTTTAACTGCCGCCAGCACCAGAACAGATGCCAGTATATATTTCATGTTCTTCGACTTCAGTTTTTCTGCGCCAATATAAGCGCCTAATGTACCCCCAACCAACACAACGGCAATAATGATGAGGATCTGCGGACTGAGATCAAAGCCGGTTTTCATCTGTCCTATGATACCCGCTGCAGAATTCAGAAAAATAAAAATAGAACTGATCGCTGCAGTTTGTTTCTGGTTTGACCAGGCCATCAGTAACAATATTGGCGAAAGTAAGATACCACCACCCATACCAATCATTCCGGATACCAATCCAATGGCTGCACCTATTATAAATAATACATACCATTTTGGACCGGGCTTTAGTGGCTTTTCAGAGCTGTCCATCACCAGTCTTATAATAGAAAGCAATAATACAATTCCTAATATCTTTTTATACAGCGCTTCAGACACCGGCATGATACTACCCATAAATGCAAAAGGAATTGATGCAGCGATCAGCGGCCATAATAATTGCTGTTTAAAATGTTTTGCCCGGTAAAAGGAAACAAATGCGATCAGCGATACCATTACGTTCAATAATAAAGCTGTTGGCTTCATTACACCGGAACTAAAACCCAGCAATGCCATTACAGCCAGGTAACCGCTGGCGCCGCCATGACCGACAGATGCATAAAGAAATGCTACAACAAAAAATGAACCATAGATAATGATGTCCTGCATACAATAAAGTTATAGGAACCTATGAATATTTACTTCTGTTCCTTTTTCAAAGAAAGAAATCGTTTCATCCAATTCTATCCAGCAATTGGCCTGAACAAAAGGACTTAACTGGAAAGATGCCTGTCCTTGTAAAACGGTTACTTCCCCATTGGCAAAAAATCCTTTCAGAAAAAAAGTCAGTGGAGGTTTCTTTTCAAAAGCAGCCGATAGCGGGGCTTTTACCGGAATAGATGCAGGTATTCCGGATAAAACCCGGATAGTCGGCCATACATATTGGTAAAAACAGGAAAGCACGGAAGCCGGATTCCCGGGCAATCCAAACACCCATTTATTCTCTTTGGTACCAAAGAACAAAGGCTTACCCGGCCTTTGCTTTACGCCATGAAAATGTTTTTGCACACCCAGGTTCGCACAAGCATTGGCAACATGATCGTGATCGCCAACACTTACACCTCCTGTTAGTAACACCATATCATGATTTGCTAAAGCCTCTGTGATCTTTCTTTCCGTTTCTATAAGATCATCTTTGGCATAACTGATATTTACCTGATCGATATTCAGTTGCTGTAAACAGGCTTTTAACCCAAATGAATTGGATTCATATATTTGCCCCGGCCCCAATGTATTGCCCGGCTGAACCACTTCATTGCCTGTTACAATGATGGCTATGGAAGGTTTTCTGATCACTTTTATTTTAACAACACCCAGGCTAGCCATAAAACCGATATGCATCGGTTGAATAAGGGTTCCTTCAGGAATGGCTGTTACGCCTTTGCAGATATCTGTTCCCGGTAAACGGATATTGGCACCGGTTTCTATATCAAAAGCATGGATACGGATGGCATCGCCCTCAACCATCACTTTTTCCTTTTGCACAACCGTATCTGCTCCATCCGGAACAGGGCTTCCCGTAAATACTTTGATCGCAGAAGAAGGAAATAATGAGATCTGTTTTGGGGTACCTGCAGGCAATTCGTCCTGAATGGGTAATAACTTATCCTTATCAACCAAACGAATGGCATATCCATCCATTGATGATTGCGGAAAAGAAGGAATATTGATGGCGCTAACCATATTTTCAGCCAATACATATCCTACAGATGCATCCATGGCAATTTCAACGGGATTCAATATCCTGCTGTGAGATGACACGATATGTCTTGCTTCAGTTACAGTAACCATACATCTTTTATCCGCCAATGGCAATCATACTCCTGTTATGAAGGGTATTGGCATCTATCAGCTCAAATTGTTTGGAAAATTGTCCGCCAAGTTCCTTATGCTTGGATAAAATAGATGCTTCAATTAACGGCAAAACATCATTACCCGAACGCAAAGCCTGCAAGAGATCCGTTTCTTCTTCCGAAAAAAGGCAGTTCTTGATTTTACCATCGGCTGTTAAACGGATACGGTTACAGCCACTGCAGAATGGTGCACTCATGGTACTGATCACTGCAAACGTTCCTTTATGGCCATCAATTGTATATTTTTTGCAGGTATCATTCGGCAGATTCTCAAGGGGTATACTGTCGTATTGTTTACTGATGATATCCAGCATCTCTTTCCAGGTAACCAGCTTATCGCTCTTCCATTGGTTACCATCAAATGGCATAAATTCGATAAAGCGGATATGGACAGGCGTATGCTTTGTCCATTCAACAAAATCAAGCAGTTCTGTATCATTCACTCCTTTCACTACCACCACATTGATCTTTACTGTAAAGTTCCGCTGGAGTAATAATTGAATATTCTCTTTTACAATATCATATTGATCCCTTCTTGTTAACAGGTAAAACCTGTCTTTTTGCAAAGTATCCAGGCTAAGATTAATGGAACGCACGCCTGCTGCTTCCAGGTCGTCTATAAAATGATGAATCCGGGTTCCATTGGTGGTGATGGTTAACGCTATACCTAATGTTCCAAGCAGGCGGATAATCTCTCTGGCATCTTTTCGAACCAAGGGCTCTCCACCGGTAAGCCTGATCTTATTTACGCCTTGCGCTACAAATAATTTTGCCAGCTGCATAATCTCATCTGCCTGCATCAATTGCTGATTAGGCATAAATGCATAGGATTCCTCGGGCATACAATAAAAACAACGGAGATTGCAGTTATCGGTTATAGATATGCGCAGGTAATTGTGTATCCGGTTATGGGTATCTTTCAACATTCATTTACGGGTTTTAAGCAAAAGGTTTTCATAGTCTTCTGCGGTATCAATATCTATCGCTCCTAATGAAAAGGCTACGGCAGCTGTATCTGATAAATGTTGCTGCAAGATAGACTTAGCTCCCGTATCTCCCGTCAATGCCATTAATGAATTAAAATATTTTTTATCAAATAAGACAGGCGTTCCCTGTATCCCCCCGTATTGGGCTGCAACAATACCCTTTTTTGTACTTATTCGGACTGAGACCATTTCAGCTAAAAGACTTCTGTTTATATAGGGCTGATCACTTACCAGGATCATGATTGAGTTTAAATGGGGATATTTTTTTGTCATTTCATACACAGCTTTACTGATAGAAGAGGCCATCCCATCCTTCCAGTGTTCATTGTGTACCACCCATAAACCGGATACATTAATATTTTCCATGATTTCTTTATGGTAGTAACCGGTTACCAGGCAAATAAGGTCGGGTTTTATTACTTTTACTTCCTCCAGAATATGCGCAAGTATACTGCTTGATCCAAATGCCAATAACATTTTGGGCCGGTTCATTCTGGAAGCAGCGCCGGCAGCTAATATCAATATGCCCGTACTCATGATTGTGTTTGATGAATGGCTGTTTGCTTCTGCTTTAAATGAATGGGCTTTTTCTGCTGCATAACCGCCATGATCTCCGATAAAACTGACAAGGCAATTTCTTCCGATGTTTCTGCACCAAGGTCTAGGCCGGTGGGGCCATAGATTTTTTGTATGATTTCTTCAGAAAAATAGATCCCTTTTTCTTCCAGTTCCCTCAACATCCTGTTGCGTTTGGATGCAGGGCCCAGTAAGCCGATATACGCAACCGGCTTGTTTTTTAACAATTCCAGCATCCCGATATCATAATTATAGTTATGCGTCATCAGGATCATGGCCGTTCGATTATCCAGTACCAATTTATCGATCAGTTCTTTTGGCTTGCCTATCCATAGCTTATCGGCCAGCGGAAATCTTTGTGAAGTGGCGTGCGTGTTTCTTCCATCAATTATGGTAACCGTCCAGCCCAAGATATGGGCTATGGAAGCTAAAGGCAATGCATCATTACCGGCACCTGCAATAAGCAATGATATGGGTGGCTGGCAATATTCGACAAAAAAAAGCTGACGGTTTGAGCCGATACTTAATTCAGTATGAACCGATATACCTGTTGCCAAAACTTCTTCCGACAAACCGATCAGCTCATCTCGAACTGCCAAAGGTAATTTCTGAATATCACAGGTTCCGAGATGTTCTTCCCCATTCAACGAATATCCGCTGACAAGTACAGCCGTTTCCCGTTTTGCGATAACGGATCGTAAAAGATGAATAGGATTACCGGGAAGATCATGGGTAATCGGTTCAAATAAAATAGACACAATACCATTGCAACCTAACTGGATACCGAGTTGGGCATCGTCTTCATCAGTGGTATCATACATTACCAGTTTATTTTTGGCCTGCACAATCGCCAATATGGCTTTTCGCAGGGCATCCCCTTCCAGACAACCGCCACTAATGGCACCTGTTAATTGTCCGTCTTCCGTTACCAGCATTCTTGCACCCGGTCTTCTGTATGAGGAGCCTTCTACATGTACCACTGTTGCCAATGCTGTTTTTTTACCCAGGCGAACAGCTTCTTCAAAAGCATGTACAATGTCTTTGATCTCTTTCATAAAGAAGGGAATGCATTTAGGGCCTTGCTTTTTTTACCTGTGAAGGTGTAACTGAAACAGCAGATTTATTACCCCAGCTGTTTCTCACATAATTTAAAATATCTGCAATCTGATCATCCGATAAAAAATTTTGTGCAGGCATGGCGCCATTATACTTTTGACCATTCACAGTTGTCTCACCATTCTGCCCAAGCAATACATTATCGATCAGGGCTTTTACCGGTTTCTTTAAAAAATCCGATTTAGCCAATGGCGGAAAAGCACCCGGCACGCCTTTGCCATCTGCCTGGTGACAATTCTGACAATACGTAGTATATGCTGCTTTTCCACGCTCCATGCTTTTCGGCAGGCTGAAGGCCTGTATAAAAGAACTTCCTGTTATCATGAATGCCAATAGGGTAATACCTACACTTGTTTTCTGCAACATTTGTTTTTAATTATATTATCAGGCAATTTTATTGATATCAAAGGGCAATCTTCTGATGCGTTTTCCGGTAGCTGCATAAATAGCATTACACAAAGCCGGTGCAAAAGGCGGTAAGCCGGGTTCTCCCACTCCTTTTATTTTTGGTCCGCCATTTGCCAGTATATGCACTTCTACTTTGGGCATTTCATTAATACGAATTAATGGGTTATTGTGGAAATTGCTTTGTACCGTTTCGCCTTTTTCAAAACTAATACCGCTTTTAATGGCAGCTGTTAATGCCATTACTGCAGCGCCCTGCACCTGTGCTTCAACTGTATCCGGATTGACAACGGTACCCAGATCGATAACAGCAAACACTTTTTCTATTTTAATACCGATTCCTTTTTTGGACACCTCTACTACATAACCGGCCTGGCCAGCAAAGAATTCATATTGCGCCACTCCTCTGCCCCAGCCTGCGGGTAACGGTTTATCCCAGTGCGATACTTCTTTCAGTTTCTGTAAAATCGTTTTGGTATCCGAATCTTTGGTAAGCATCCCTAACCTGAAAGCCATCGGATCTTTTTTTGCCTTCACGGCCATCTCATCTATAAAACATTCGTGTGCAAAAGCCAATGTAGAACTGGTTACCGAACGCCAGGCCACCGCCGGTACATGCAGGTAATGATGCACATATAAATTCTTCATGTGCGCTATCTCATATTTCTGCTCGCTGATACCTTCAGTCATGGTGCCGTCAGCCTTTGTCTTATCGTAATCTTTCTTTCCGCCTAAGGTTGGCGAGATCACTTTATGCTGAAAGGCAAGGGCTTTACCATCGGGTGTTAATGCACCCTTCATGGCAGAGAATGTCATGGGACGGAATGGGCCCATCTTGGTATCATCTTCCCTTGTCCAGATGGCTTTTACCGGTTTACCTACTTTTTTGGTAAGTTGAACAGCTTCCATTACATAATCAGGATAGAGTCTTCTGCCAAATCCGCCGCCATTAAATGTCACATTCACTTTTACATTGTCAGCCGGTACATTAAATGTTTTCGGGATCTCATTCATAATGCTTCCGGGAACCTGGGTGGATGTCCAGATTTCAACTTTGTTTTCATCATACCAACTGGCCACACAATTCATTGGCTCAATAGGTGAATGCGAAACAACCGGTGTTTCATAAAAAGCTTCCAGTTTTACCGAGGCTTCTGCAAAGGTTTTATCAAAATCGCCCTGTGAATATTGCACTGCACCTTCTTCTTTGGCTGCATCACGCAGGCTTTGTTCGTAGGTTTTTGAATTAAAATTTTCATTACCCTGGTAATCCCATTTTACAACCAATGCTTTTCTTCCCTGCAAAGCGGCCCAATAGTTTTCTGCGATTACAGCTACACCTTCACTTTTTTGTCCGCTGATATTTCTTTCGCAGGTTTCCACCGCAATTACTCCTTTCACTTTCTTGGCAGCCGCTGCATCAAAACTTACCAGCTGCCCACCAAAAACAGGGCAGCGTTCAATAGATGCATACACCATTCCCGGAACGGTAATATCAATTCCGAAAACAGCTTTACCGGTTGACTTTAACGGTACATCCGGACGGGGTGATTTCTTTCCCAATATTTTAAAATCCTTCGGATCTTTTAATGTGGGCGATTTAGGTACTTCTACTTTAGAAGCGGCTTCTGCCAATTCTCCATACCCTATACTTTTTCCGGAAGGCTTATGAAATACTTTGGCATTTTCTGCATAACATTCTGTAACCGGTACATTCCATTGCTGGCTGGCGGCTTTAATAAGCATTTCGCGTGCAGAAGCACCCACTTTTCGCATATTCTGGTACCCTGTACGGATAGAAGCACTGCCGCCGGCCGATTGTCCGCCACCAAATTTCTTTTCACCACCGGTTTGTTTGATCGTAACCTGGTTGAGTGAAACTTCCAGCTCTTCTGCAATCATAGCAGGAACGGATTGAAAAGTACCCTGCCCTATTTCAGGACGGGTATTGAAAATAGTGATCTGCCCTGTTTTCTCAATAATGACAAAAGGGTTGATCTCGAAAATCTCCCCGGCTGCCGTTAATTCTTCTACAGCGGTTTCGCCACTGGCTGAAAGGCCTAATACCAAACCTGCACCAGTAATACCGCTTATGCGGAGAAAGTTGCGGCGGTTTATATTGGGTAAAGAAGTATTCATGATAAAAATAATTTTGGGTGATGGTTTACTTGATCATTTCTGCTGCGCGATGTATGGCACTGCGTACACGCTGGTAAGTGCCGCAACGGCAAAGATTACCCTGCATAGCGGAATCAATATCTGCGTCCGTTGGATTGGATTTGGTTTTCAATAAGGCCGTGGCGCTCATGATCTGGCCCGATTGGCAATACCCACATTGCGGCACCTGTAATTCGATCCAGGCTTTTTGTACAGCCTGTCCTACTTTCTCAGATAAGCCTTCAATGGTGGTGATCTTTTTCCCTGCAGCCGCAGCTACCGGAAAACTACAGGAACGAACGGGCGCCCCATCTATATGCACGGTACAGGCCCCGCATTGGGCCATGCCGCAACCGAATTTGGTGCCGGTTAATCCAACCATATCCCTGATGGCCCAGAGAAGGGGCATATCCGGACTGGCATCTACCTCGTAAGACTTGTTGTTGACGGTTAGTTTGATCATGTTGAAACTATTTACAGATTGTAGGATAAAAAGACTGTCTCGTAAAATTAATGTTTAACCGATGGAATTTTGGTAAAATTTTATAGTCGGACACCTCATGAGAATAGGTTTTTTCCCTTTTGTTTGAAATAAGTAAACTTTTGCCTGAAAAATGTAAAACGCAAGAAACATTCATGGCAATAGATTCCATGTTTGCTTCATGCTGCCATGAACACAACTGGTATCAATCAGTAAGTTTACTTTTCAGGCAGGTAGCCAGAAATTCATGTACCGTTTCTTTTTTCCTGCCGGGCAATTTTTGCAACAAAGCAATTTCATTGATGAGAAGGCTGGGAAACTGGATAAAATCCCCATTCTTAAAATATATCTCATACACATAAAAAAAAGCCCAGGGGCATCGCTGCCCTCCGTTATGATATAAAGTGATGACCTCAATATCATCTTTAGCATATTCTCTCACATGGCCTTTTCTGCCAAATAAAAAATGATCATGCCCGGCCGAAAGTCGCATGTAAAGATCTTTACTGAAGAAATAATAATTTAAAAAAAGAAAAAGATTAAACCCTACGATATACATAAATAACAGAAGACCTATCACAAAACTAAAAAACGAACCATCCTTCCAAATCATTCTGCAGGTTATATAACCAAAGTAAGCAGCAAGAGGGATTTCCGGAAAGATCAGAAACCTGAGTACCCGTTCAAATGTAATGGTATATTCAAACCGATTGGTTACAAAATGCTTTCGCACATGAAATACAAAACCCAATGAAATAAAGCTGTACGCAATGTTTTTGTCGTTGAAGAAATCCCGGATGACAGGAAAACTATCTTCCACCTTCAACAACACGCATCTGGACAATACGCCCGTACTATCCAACAGGTATAAACAGAACTTGCCATTATAATAGGGGGCCAGTTTCAGAAAACTTCCCGACTGATTTTCGATACTAACAGATGGGCAGGTAAAATGCACCGAAGCCTGTTGCCGCTGTATTGACCATGGATAGGCTTTTATCTGTTCAACCGTTTCTTCAAATGTGCGTGGGGCAATATTAAAAAATTCGCCCGCCTCACAATTTCTGTATTGATTTTTTGTAATGAGTTGCATCACGTATAGATGGATTGGTGTTTACATGTTGGATGGCAAATGACAGGAACCCGGGAGCACAAGGAACCGGATGCCCCCATACAGGCCATTCATTTCATATAATATTTTTACTGTATTTCTAAGATAAGGCTTTGTTCTAATTCCCAAAAAGGATGGGCGGCAGCGGTGGGTTTTTATTGACAAGGCCTGCAATATGTTTTTCTTATTCAAAAATCTTTATCTTTAAACCCACAATAAACAGAACCATGAAAAAATTATTTTTAGCGATCATTATCACTGCCGGATTTAGCGGCGTAACTTATTCTCAGGTTGCAGCAACGAGTACGCCGGCTACACCTGCAGTTTCTGCCAGCAAAGCGGCTATTGCTTTTGTGGAAAAAGATAACAAATATGAATTTGGAAGCATCCCGCAAGGCACACCTGTAACACATGTATTTACCTTTAAAAATGCCGGTAAAGAACCATTGGTGCTTAGTTCAGTGCAGGCATCATGTGGATGTACCACTCCGGAATGGCCTAAAGAACCCGTTTTACCCGGTGCTTCTGCAAGTATTAAAGTAACTTACAATGCAGCCAACCCAGGCGATTTTACCAAAACGGTTACTGTTGTTTCAAACGCTGCATCGTCACCCACTATTTTAACAATTCATGGTGATGTAAAAACTGCGGCAGCCAATACTAGCGCTGCGCCAACTACCGCTCCGGCCAAGGCCCAGGCAGCTGCTCCTAAAAAGAATTAATACGATCTGTTCAAACAGTTGGAATAAAAAATGCAGGAAATATTTCCTGCATTTTTTATGATTTCCCCATCTTCTTCCAGCACATAATGAAACCCGTTTTCTCTAAGACCCAGCGCCACTAGCCAGTCTTTAGCGAGAGGCATCGCATAAACCTGTGAAAGAAAATCGGCCGAGGCCAATGAATTCTTCCCGGTCACTTTTTTTACACACCATTTTGCAGGTCTGTGATACATCCATTCCGGTAATTCACGGTTATCACTGAACAGCCTTTCCCGTCTGCCTGCTTGCACAAATCCCTTGTCTGTTAACATTGGCTCCATGTATTCATGAAGTCCCTGAACCGGGAACAGGTATAAAGGCGCTTTTTTTCCTGGTAATAATGAATGAGTTGATACAGCTCTGATTCAGTTACATTTTGTTGTGTACCCAACCCAAGCGTGCAATTAAAATGAATAAATGGAACGCTCGGCAACTGAGGCTGGTATTTTTACCGAAGATGGCAATGGTTAGCCTGATTTTGGATTAACTGACTGATAAACAGCCTCTGCAATATCACGCAGGCCATAGATTCATCCTGTTCAAGCTATTCTGCCAGCTCAATGGGTACAGTTTTCATACTGATGGATTTGGATTTGACAGCACCTAGGTAATTTCCATTGCTTTGGATGGCCGAATAGTTTTCTATAGCCGAATCAGGCAGATAAGCGTATGAATCAGCGTTTTTATCTGCCGGCAGATCCCGCTTATTTAGGATATGGATACATGAAAATGAAAATATGATTCAGCAATTACTTCTTTAACAGGACCTTAATAAGATTCTGGCAGCGTTTTTGTTCTATATCGTTTCATTGGAAATATAAAAATGAACCTTATGCAGACATTTGTGAACAGCATCCAGAAATTATTGAAGCAGAAACTGAACATCTATGCAACAACCCTGACCCCCGAAACAGACCTGAAAAAAGACCTGAACCTTGTGGACTGGGAGATGCTATATCTTTTAAATGCAGTTGAAAGGAAATGGCGTGTATCCATTACACAAAACGACCAGGAAACAATTGGCAATATTGAACAATTGGTGGCCGTAGTTAGGAAGCAGTCGCTCGGGAGGAGTTAGAAATTTTGAATTTTGAATTTTGAATTTTGAATTTTGAATTCAAACTGATCAGAAGTAACAAATATTGCAGAACCGGGGAATATAGTACGTGTACTCCTCACTTTCCTGAATACCTGTATCTTTAGCTGTATAATCATGCTGATGAAAAAGATACTTGTATTCTCCTTTTCTTACTGCTTTTTAATTTGCGCCAAATCACAGAATATCCCTTATCGTTCCGGTAATAATGGATGGAAGGAAGACTCTTTAGGTAACCATCGTGTGGTAGTACAATTTACCGGTAATGGTAAGCTTGCCAAAGCCGTTATTGCCTGGCGCAGGAATGATACGGATCCTGACAAAAAACGTATCATTGTTCAGGATGCCGCCTCTCAAAAAAAGATATGGAATGTAAAAACCGTTTCCGTTACCCATGAACTGGGCGAGATCCTTTTTGAACCGGTTTCCGGTAAAGGAACGTATTATATTTATTACATGCCTTATCGCAATGAGGGGCGTTCCAATTATCCCAAAGCTGTTTACCTGCCTGCAGAAAATACGGCATCTGATAGCTGGCTTCAATCTATCCGTATAAATGCAGCGGCAAATACGGTGGTGAAAGAGATCCAATCCATCAACGAATTCAACAGCTTTTACCCGATGGAAGTGATTGCCACAGCCAAAGAAACGGACGCTGTGATCGCTAAAAGCAAAAGAACCGATTACCTTGTTTTTACGGAAGACAGGATCTATCCTATTAAAATGAAGTACCGTCTGCCACAAAGATGGATCCAAAAAACATCGCCGGCTTCTTTTGCAGGGCAAGCGGCTAAAGGCGAAAACTATATGTATCAGCTGGGCATCTATGCTTTACAAAACCTGGAAGGAATAACCGTAAACTTTAGTGATCTTATCAATGAGAAAGGCGCTAAGATATCGGCAAATCAATCTTATTGTATCAACACAAGCGGAACGGATTATGCGGCGAACCCTTTCACTAAAAAAATAAGTGTTACAGAAAAACAGGTACAGGCTTTATGGTGTGGCATAGATATTCCGAAAGATATTACTGCAGGAATGTATAAAGGAAAGGCAACAATTACTGCCGGAAATGCAGCACCCACGATTATTCCGGTAACCATTACCGTAAGTAATACAATAATTGCTGATGGCGGTATCAGCAACCCTTCCAAACAAACCCGTTTAAAATGGATCAACTCTGCCATGGCACAGGAAAATACGGTTATTGAACCCTATACAGCACTGTCCATTGAAAAAAGGACTATCCGTTTATTAGGCAGAAAAATTGAAGTGAATGAAGATGGTTTTCCCAAACAGATACAAACTTTTTTTACACCTGAGATGACGGGTTATACAGATCAACCCAATACTTTATTATATGAGCCGATCCATTTTCATTTCACCAAAATGGATGGAAAAAATTTAACGCTGAAAAGCAAAGGGCTGGTCTTTGTCAAACAGGAAGCAGGTACATTTCAATGGGAGGCCAGTAATGTGAATGATACCTTGCAGATGGATGTTGCGGCTTCTCTTGAATTTGATGGATTTGCTTCTTTTACCGTTAAAGTAAGCGCTTTGCAGGATGTGCAATTGAAAGATATGACCATGCATATCCCTTTCAAAAAAGAACTGGCGAAATATTTAATGGGGCTGGGGCAAAAGGGTGGTGAACGCCCAGAGATTGTAAACTGGAAATGGGATGTTGCCGCAAAGAACCAGGATGGGGCATGGATCGGTGCTGTAAATGCAGGACTGCAATATTCATTGCGGGATGAAAACTATATTCGTCCTTTAAATACCAATTTCTATTTACAGAAACCATTGCTGTTGCCAACATCATGGGGTAATGAAAACAAAGGAGGTATTACCGTTGGCATAAAAGGAAGTTCTATGCTTGCCAATAACTATACGGGTGAGCGTAGTTTGAAAAAAGGGGATATACTATATTTTAACTTCAATTTACTCGTTACGCCCTTCCATCCTATCAATACAGATTTTCAGTGGGAAACCCGGTTCTATCATAAATACAACAATGTAGATACAATCAAAGCAACCGGCGCTACCGTAATTAATATTCACCACGCCACGCCTATCAATCCATGGATCAATTATCCATTTATTGAACACAAAAAGATGAAAGCGTATATTGATGAAGCCCATAGCAAAGGATTAAAAGTAAAGATCTATAATACGGTTCGCGAATTATCTAACCACGCTTATGAAACATTCCCGTTACGGAGCCTGGGGCATGAAATATATTCTACAGGCAATGGCGGCGGTTTCAGCTGGCTGCAGGAGCATGCGAACAACGATTATATTGCTGCATGGTTTGTACCGGAAATAAAAGATGCAGCAATCGTAAACAGTGGCATGAGCCGATGGCATAATTATTATGTAGAAGGCATGAACTGGCTTACACAACAGGTAGGCATTGATGGCATCTATCTGGATGATGTTGCATTTGATAGAATCACCATGAAACGTGTAAAACGCGTGCTTACAAAAGATGGCCATCCGGGTATTATCGATCTTCACTCTGCCAATCAGTATAATAAAAGCGATGGGTTTAATAACAGCGCTAATTTATACATGGAGCATTTCCCTTACCTGAACCGTTTATGGTTTGGTGAATATTTTGATTACGAAAAGAATGGCCCCGATTTCTTTTTAACAGAAGTGAGCGGCATACCTTTTGGCCTGATGGGTGAAATGCTGGAGCATGGCGGCAATCCATGGCGCGGTATGATCTATGGCATGACCAATCGCATGCCCTGGAGCGATAATGCAGACCCCAGACCTTTATGGAAAGTATGGGATGATTTTGGATTGAAAGGGTCTTCGATGATCGGTTACTGGAGTGAACATTGCCCGGTAAAAACCAGCCATGATAAAGTGATCGCAACCGTTTATAAAAAGAAAGGTACTGCCATGATAGCTATTGCAAGCTGGGCAACCGATGATACGAATATTCAATTACAAATTGATTGGAATACATTAGGCATCGATCCTTCTACAGCAAGTATTATTGCACCTGAGATAAAGAATTTCCAATCGGCTGCTGTGTTTCACATAAACGATACCATCAAAGTAGAAAAAGGAAAAGGCTGGCTACTAATCGTTAAGTAAAAATGATTTCAAAAAGTTCCCTGTCAAGCAGGTAGGCAGGACAGCTTGCCTGGTTTTGGCTAACAACCTTTATGTATCAGAGAGATGATGCTGACACATAAAGACATACTGTTAAAATTGTAACCGCTTGCAAAAGATAGTACGAATAAGACGAAGGATATACAGGTAATCTTCTGTTATGTTAAGCAATTATTGATCCCCCCTTCTCCGCCAAGAAGGAAAATCGGGTTCATCGAGGATGACAGATGATGCCTATATTTATACATATAAAACCTTCCGTGATGACAACTTATACATTGAAAGAATCTGCCTTACATTTTCTGAACCTAACCGCTTCAGGGCAATCAAGAGAAGCGTTCCGTTTATATGCTGCTGAAAACTTCAAACATCATAATGCATATTTTAAAGGGGATGGTGAAACACTGATGCTCGCGATGGAAGAAAATGCCAAACAGCAGCCGAATAAAATTTTCGAAGTTCAACGGGCATTAGAAGATGGAGAAATGGTGGCCGTTCACTCAAAAGTAATTATGGATTCTTTTCCTTTGGGACTGGCCGTGATGCATATTTTTCGTTTCAGGAACGGCCTTATAGAAGAATTGTGGGATTTCGGGCAGGCTGTACCGGAAAATATGGTGAATGAGAACGGGATGTTTTAAGGATATACTTATCAACTTCCCTAACCACATCTGGCGCATCATTCTATAGACAAAATGGATTGCATTGTTTTACTTCTCCAATCCTGGATATCCGTTTTCGCATAACAGTGAAGAATTCGATCCCAAGGAATATAAAGGTGATCATTACGAATACTTTTTAATAGTAGCTCAATACGATAAAGATTAATTATAAAATTAACAACTTTTGTTAATCAGTAAGCAACAACGGAGAAGCAATTTCATTTTCCATTAATTCTTATCCCCCGGTGGATTATTCAAATAATTATTCTCATCATCCTTTGGTTTTTTAAACTCTAATTTACCAAACTTATAACTCAGGCTGATACCGAATGAGCGGTAAGGCACCTGGCGAAGTAAATAAGAAGTATAGTTGGCCGTAGTAACCGTTGTTACCTGCTGAATATATGGACTGAACGGGTTCGTAGCCGTAAACCCAAAGCTGGCCTTCTTATTCATAAAAAACTTACGTAAAGCAAATGTATACGCAAAGAACTGCGGCACTTTACCCTGTATATTATTTACAGCTGTATTATAATTACCAAACCCTTCAACCACAAGGTTATTCGGTAACTGATAAGTTGCATTAAGGTTAAAACGGGCATCAAAACCATTGGTTACGCTGTTAGTCGCCAGTTGGTTCACTACATGGCGATTGCTCATAAACATATTGGTACGAATATTCAGCTTTTTGGTTAAGGGTATGGAACCTGAGATACTGATACCTGTTCTGTTTTCCAAACCAATATTCTGCCTGTTAGATACGGATACATTATGATATACAGAATCGCCAACTTGATAACTTGGAAAAAATGCTGTGTAAGGCTTGATATCATTCGAATTAAACCTCGACACTAACGATATATATATACTTCCGCCACCCTCAAATGGTTTATTAAAACCAAGTTCAACATTATTACCCAGTTCCGGTTTTAACAAAGGGTTACCCGTGTTGATATTATACGGATCAGCAAGGTTTACAAATGGATTGATCTCTCGGTAATCAGGCCTTTCTATCCTGTGACTGTATGCCAGTTTAATAGATGAGCCATTCTCATAATTATGCGAGAATATAATAGATGGCACCCATGAATTGTAAGACGGGATACTGGTATTCGGAAAATCGATCCGTGTATCGGTATGCTCCAGGCGAAGCCCGGTTTTAATGCTTACCATCTTTCCAATTGAAAAATTAGTTGATACATATGCTGCATATACCTTCCTTGCGTAGTCTAAATGATAGGATTGTGCAGGATCTTTTACATATTGATTGGAGAAAGATCTAAAAGTCAATACATCGGCTGTACTATTGATATTCTGGAAAACCGTTTTTACACCGGTCTCTATCATCCAATCTTCGCTAACAGGATGAACATAATCCATTGATAATTCGGTTTCTTTATCTGTGCCCGGGTTATTGCTTGAGGATCCTGCATAAGGCGTGGCCGATCCACGATAGGTTTGCGATTGCAGGTAATTGGAATTGGGTACGCCATAACTTGCGTTGTATTGGAATTCCAGCTCCCGACCCTCCTTTTTGTATTTCTTTTTGTAATTGAGGCTCCAATCATATGAATGTGTTCCGGATTGATTGGTTGCATTTCGGATGCTGGATACAGATGCAACAGGGGTGCCGGAATTATCCATCGTCACCTGATCCTGGTTGGTAACACCTATACCCTGGTTACTGAAATGATTATACGAAAACGATCCGCTCAGGTTTTGCTTTTTGCTGATGGCCCAATCAAAACCCGTTCCTGTCTGGTAACCACCCCTGCTGAAATCGCTGTAACCATCCTGTAATAAATGAGTAGTTCGTTTGTTGAGCGTATCCTTTGAAGTTCTGTCTTGTGAAGAGGGTGTATGCGAACGCAGTTGCCCATTGCCGTTTACAAAAGCATTCACAGCAAAATTATTGTGGCGAATATTCAGGTTTACTGAACCATTCTCTAACCGCGTACCCATACCCATATTCACACTACCGTTATAACCCTGCACCCTGCTGTCTTTTAAAATAATATTGATAATGCCGCCGGTACCCTGTGCATCATATTTGGCACCCGGACTGGTGATGGCTTCAATACTTTTGATCTGGCTGGCAGGAATAGAGGCCAATGCATCTGCCAGGTTATTGCCAAATACGCTGGAAGGCTTTCCATTGATCAGGAAACGGATACTGGAATTGCCTTGTAGTTCTACATTTCCGTCAATATCTACTGTAACCTGTGGCACTTTTTTCAAAACATCCAAAGCCACACCGCCTTGCGAAGTAACATCGTTGGCTGCATTATAAACAATCTTATCTATTTTATTTTCAATGATCGGAGCTTTGGAAGTAACCGTTACAGATGCCAGTGTTTCTTTGGAAGAATTGAGCTGAATAGTATTGAGGGAAAGGGTTTTCCGCGATTCCGGAATAGACAAGGTATCCGTTTTATATAATATATAGCCAATAAAATCAATACTCAGCACATATACACCCGGAGCAATATTGGTTACTTCAAACGCTCCTCTGCTATCGGTTACAGCACCGTTTACGGCTTTCGATTTTTGATCGGTCAGGGTTACAGTAGCATATTCGATTGGTTTCCGGGTTGACGCATCCAGCACTTTGCCATTAATTTTTGCATTGGATTTTACCTGGGCACATACATGACCGGCTACTAAAAAGAGGATCAGAAAAGAGACAAATGAACGCATAGATTTTCAGCTTACGAATAAGCAGCGAAACTAAGCGGATATTCTGAACAAAATCTGTAGAGAGGTTGAACGGGTGAATAACGTTTAACTTTAATGCAAAACCGAATTCACAGATTTATACAAAGTAAGTAAACTGGTTAATATTACTAGCCCCCCAACAAGAAAATACATGGTCTTTAAAGGAAGCTTACCCACCAACCTTGCAGCGATAGGCGCAGCGATGATTCCACCGAGAATCAATCCTAACACGTCAAATATGGGAATATGTTTTAGAAGTATAAAAAAAGTAACCGCACTCGCAAACACTACAAAGAATTCTGCCAGGCAAACCGAGCCAATGACATAGCGGGCAGATTTTCTTTTAGAGATCAGGGTACTTGTTACCAATGCTCCCCAACCCCCACCGGCAAATGCATCCATAAATCCACCGATACCTGCCAACCAGCCTGCACGTTTTACCTTATCCTGTGAAGATTTTTTACGTAAAGCCTTTTTAATGATAAAGTATCCCAGGTAACAGGTGTAAACAGCTAAAGGTATGCGTACATAAGAAGAATATTTCTGTCCAATATAAGCCAATGAAGCACCGGCAATCGCACCAACAATACCCGGTATCACCAAAGCTTTGAATAATTTTTTATTGATATTGCCAAAACGATGATGACTATAGCCCGATACGCCACTCGAAAACACACGCGCTGAATGCACACGGCTGCTTACTACTGCAGGATTGACGCCATTGGCTAAAAGGAAAGTGGTAGAAATCGTTCCGTAACCCATACCCAGCGAACCATCCACCATCTGCGCCATAAAACCGGTTAGCAGCATGATGAGGAAAGACGGACCATCAATATAATCAGGTACGGTGCGAATCGCATCAAATACCTGTGTAGATGGGATTAATGAAAACAGGGTATGTCCAACAATCATAAATACAAAAGCGAACAGGCACCATTTTACCACCTGTTGCCATTGTTTTTCTTTAGGCTTGTGAAGATGTAACTCATCAAGCGAAAGCTTTTTGGCCACTAACACCTTAGTAAGGTCATTTAACTGTCTTACTTTATCCGAAAAATCACCGTCAAGTGTTTTGCGGATGGATTGCATATCATTCAGTACATCATCCATTTCTCCGGGGATGATCTCGTTTAATACTTCTTTCAAACGTTTGGCAACGGTAGGTGATTTTCCATTTGTTGAGATAGCAATCTTGAGATTACCTTTCTGTACTACAGAGCTTAAATAAAAATCACAGAGTTCAGGTTTATCGGCAACATTTACCAGTAATTTTTTAGCTTTTGCATCCGTTCTTACCTGTTCGCTCACTTCCCGGTCGTTTACAGCAACGATCACCAGTTCCATCCCTTCAAGATCAGAAAAACCATAACGTTTTTCTACCAGTTCAATATGGGAATGCTGCAATGCCAGCAATTTAATTTCATCAGAAATTTTCTCTGCCACCAGTTTAATAGAGGTAGCGGGAGCATTGTTAATGACTGCCTGTAGTTTTTCCATGCCAACATATCCTCCTCCCACAATTAATAAGTGCAGGTTTTCCAGTTTCAGGAATACAGGGAAGAGATAATTGGCATCAACCGAAGGCTGATCTTTTGTCTTTGCTATGTATGGGTCTGTTGGGATCAAACGATTTATTTAACAAGTAAAAATAGCTTATTGGGTAATTGGATGGCAAGATAATGAAAATTCTATCATTTTAGTAGACTTTATCCAATTCATTTTAACAATCCATCCAATGTAATAGCCATATAATATAATGCGCCGATTGTTGGCCCACCTGCATATTCAATATGGCGTTTATTCAAAATATTGGTTCCGCCCAGTTTCAGCGTAGATTGATAATTGGGCAGGCGTAGGGTTACCTGCGCATCGATATTGTTGATCGCATCCACATCACCGGTAACCAACGGACTCTCCCATAAAAAACGATCCTGCCATTTCCAAACAATATTGAATCCGAAATTCTTGGTTACCGAACGGTTACCAAATGAAAAATTGGATGTCCATTTCGGAGTATTAAAACCGGTTACAAAAAGATCTGCAGAAGCGTTTCCGTTTATATTATTATAATTGACGTTCCCGGAGATCGCATACGTTTTATAAAACTGATACGTTGCGCCTAAAGAAGAACCATATGTAACATATGTATTTTTCGCATTGGTGTAAACTCGGTAACGTTCCTGCCCTTTACTGGCTGTATTGCCGCTATTGGCTGCAGTAGCATCGCGGTTCCTGTCTACCATGGCAATTACCGCGGCATCAGATCCAACGGTTTCGCCAATCGGAACATAAACCTGTACCTGACCAAGAAACCCGTCATATACATTTGAATACGCATCTACATCCAGAATAAGTTTATTACTAAATAAAACAGATTTATATCCTACTTCAAATGAGTTAATGCCTTCCGGGCGTCCATCGGGCAAATTTCCGGCCTGTAACAAATTACGATTAGCCAATGCCGCCGCATCTGTATTACCGGCAGCTTTTACCGCTTCGTTGAATATAGCAACGGATGATTGTGTGTAGCTGTTATCGCGATATCCCAATCCCTCATTAATCACCGGGAGTATGCCTACCCGTTTTACACGGCCATTATTTACATAGGACAAAGCTTCAAATAAGGCCGGATAGCGATACCCTTGCTGATAAGTGAACCGGAAATTGTGTTTCTCAGCTAAAGTATACACAGCTGCAAACCTTGGCGTAAGCTTTACCTGAAATGCCGGGTTATCATCCACACGTAATGAGCCATTCAGCTTTAATTTATCCTTGAAAAAAGTCTTACTCAATTGAAAAAAGCCACCAAATTTTTTATAATAGGTATTATTCCCAAAACTTCCATCAGGCAGAGCGGTATTCCTATTAGCAATAGCGCGGGTAAAATCCACAAAATTATTTCCATCGGGAATCAACTGATATACACGCGCATCAGCACCAACAAGCAGGTTGGCAAATTGCAGGGTCCGGGTTAAATCCCATTGGCCTTCTACATGATAAAGATTACTTTTTTGTAATAAAGCAGCCCCACCGGTAATTGGTGCATTGGGAATAGAGCCGGATCTGATATCCCAGTTATTAATTTTAATGATAGAATCTTTTACAATAGTAAACCGCTCCGTACCCGGTTCCACCCTGCCCAAATCAGCCTGCTGCCGTGCATATTGTGTGGCAGCAGCAAGATTGACAGAAGTTAACGATCCACCGTGCGAACCGGCATATAACGTTAAAGCAGCTTTATATTTTGCCCCCCATTCGGCGGCGCTGCCCCCTGTATACAAGTCTAAATTATCTGCAAGAGGTTTTACATTGTATGAATGACCTGTATACTCATGGGATGTATAGGCTTTGATCGTAAAATTATTTCCCTTTAGTTCGATCTGATGATTTTGTACAACAACATTATCCAGTTTTACTTTATTACCGCGTTGAAAAACGCCATCCATTTGTCCGATACGATATGAATACGTTAATTCAGTACG
This sequence comes from uncultured Sediminibacterium sp., assembly GCA_964519475.1. Taxonomy (GTDB): domain Bacteria; phylum Bacteroidota; class Bacteroidia; order Chitinophagales; family Chitinophagaceae; genus Sediminibacterium. The sequence continues at coordinate 27,950 of CAZFKE010000013.1, read as the reverse complement.
TGGGTTAAAACGGTAATGTAAAGCCGCATCAAATTTCAGGTTAGCTACTTTAGGATCTACCAGGTCTTTTTCCCAATAACCGGTTCGGGCTACTGTTAATGTTTTATTGGGCAACCCATCAATGGTTAAGCCTGTTACAGAAACGGTATTGCTTCCCGCCAAGGCATCATCGCCATATTTATTCCATCCGTCAAAAGCTGCATTGGTATCGCCATCTAAAGCAGAGAACCCCTGGTTAGCCGTAATTTTGTTATTAGGATTCTGATCTTTTCTTGTATCAGAAATCCAATCCGTGCCTCTCAGATAAGAAACATTGATCTTATAGGCAAACCGATCATTAAATGCTTTGGCATAACGGATAGCGGTTTCAGAAAGCACACTTGCCGGATAATCATTTCCATCCACATGGTTAATGCCTACTTTATGATATACACTCAATCCTTGCGAATGAAAAGGATTCCTGGTAAGCAGGTTCGCCATTCCGTTGATCGCATTCATGCCATATAAAGCAGAAGCCGCACCTGGCGTAATCTCTACACTTTGTATATCCAGCTCTGTTGGCCCGATCGCATTTCCCAATGGCACACCCAATGTGGCGGCCTGCATATCAATACCATCCACCAATTGCATAAAACGGAAATTATTGGGAATATTGAACCCTCGTGTATTGGGCACTTTAAAAGTTAAGGAAGAAGTGGTTAACTGAACACCCTTCACATTGCCCAATGCATCATAAAAACTGGCAGAAGGCGTTTCTTTTAATGCACGCAAATCGAGCTTCTCAATGGCAACCGGCGAACGTAATATTTTTTCCGGCACCCTGCTTGCCGTTACCACCACTTCATTGGCGATATACGTTTGCGTGGTTAATTGTATGGTAAGGTTTGAACTGGTATTTTTTACCGTTAATTCCTGCGGCGTAAAACCCACAGAGCTTACTACAATGGTAAAAGGCAATTTCTGGTTAATGATCAGCGAGAATTTCCCGGTTGAATCGGTAGCCGTTCCTGTGTGTGTATTTTTTATGGATACACTTACGCCTGGCAAGCCTTCATGGCCCTCTCCTACTACACGGCCCGTTAGAATCAGCGCACCGTTTAACTGGGCCTGCAAAAGCACAGGCAGTAACAAAAAAATAAAAATAAATATATTTTTCATTCGATGATTTCTGGTTCGATCAACTGCATACAATACCCAATCGCTTTATCAGCAACGGTTGCAGTATCGGCAGTCATGTGTAAGGGATTTTCGAAAAAAGTCGTTCACAAGAAAAAGAAGATCCGGGTCAACATCGTCTTTTGGCGTTTCTGCTCATGGTAATGGGTTTATGTTTACAGACAGCTTTATCCATACAAAAGCTATTGAAATGCAAACATAATATATTCCTACTAATTTAGTAGACTTTTAATAAATTATTTTACTGATCTTCCTTATGCCTGTTTTTTACACAGGAATACTGTGGAACACTATTTCCACAAAAACCAAATAAATCAGTATTTACGCGGGAACCCAATTTGCGCGAAGCGCGAAATCACCAAAGGTTTCATCGGTATTCCGCTTGTCAGCATAGGTTTTGAATAAACCATCTAAAGACTTGAGTATTTCTGTCTCTTCTATATTTTCCTGGTAGAGCTTATTCAGCCTCGTTCCTATCCTGTCTCCACCCAGGTGCAGGTTATAACGGCCGGGACCGGTTCCTACAAAACCTATTTCTGCAGCCGTTGATCGGGCACAGCCATTGGGGCAGCCTGTCATACGGATGATCATTCCATTATCACGTATAGAATGTTTGTCAAGCAATACTTCGATCTTATCGATCAGTGATGGCAAATATCGTTGTGCCTCTGCTAATGCCAAAGGACAAGTTGGTAAAGCAACACAGGCAATGGAGTTCTTTCTTACCAAAGAACGATTTTCGGTGTGTTCAACAATATGAAAGCGGTTGAGGATCGCTTCAATTGCTGTTTTATCATTTTCGGTCACATCACTGATGATCACATTCTGGTTACAGGTAAAACGGAAATTAGCTTTACCTGTTTTTGCCACTTCAAGTAATGCCGTTTTTAAAGCAACGGTTTCATCATCCAATACACGGCCATTCTCTACAAATACGGTATAATACCATTTGCCTTCTTCATTTTGCTGCCAGCCAAACAGATCTGCACGATCCGTAAACGTATAGGGAACAACCGGCGCCAAAGCAAAGCCTGTTCTTTTTTCCAGTTCCGTTTTATACCAGTCTATCCCATATTTATCTACCGTATATTTTAACCTGGCCAGTTTTCTGTCGCTAGGGTTACCATAATCACGCTGAATGGTCACGATCTCATAGATCGCTTTCAATAATTTTTCTTCGGTATCCACAAACCCAATCAGCGATGCCAGCCTTGGATAGGTTTCTGCATTACCATGGGTACTTGACAATCCACCGCCTATCGCAATATTGAAACCTTTCAATTTCCCATTTTCCACTACTGCAATCAATCCGATATCATTTGCCAATACATCCACATCATTATTCGGTGGGATAGCTATGGCAATCTTGAATTTTCTGGGCAGGTATCTATCCTGGTACAATGGATCCTCTTCTTCTTTTTTATCGATTAATTTTTCTTCATCCAGCCATATTTCATAATAGGCTTTGGTTTTAGGCATCAGCAGGTTACTGATCTTATCCGCATAGGCAAATACCTCTGCATGCAAAGGCGATTGTGCCGGGTGTGAATTACACAATACATTACGGTTAATATCTCCACAGGTAGCAATAGAATCCAGCTTTGCTTTACTGAAAGCTTTAATAGTTGGTTTGATATTGGATTTGATGATACCGTGTAACTGTATGGTTTGCCTACTGGTAATTTTAATCACACCGGTAGAATTCTCTCCGGCAATATCATGCACTGCCATCCATTTTTCCGGTGTTAAAAAACCACCGGGTAAACGTAAACGGATCATATAAGAATACAAACGGTCTAGTTTTTTGGCAGCCCGCTCTTCACGTCTGTCACGGTCATCCTGTTGATACATCCCGTGAAACTTAACCACGGCCTGGTCATCTTCTCGGATTGCACCGGTAATCTCATCCCGCAGGCTTTCTTTGATACTTCCACGAAGGTTATCGCTGGCTTGCTTAATTT
>CAZFKE010000013.1:20549-24803 GCA_964519475.1 uncultured Sediminibacterium sp. | reverse complement strand
ACAATTTATTATTTTATTTAGTGATAGTTAGAACAAAAAAAAAACTCAATTTAAATATACCTTTTCGTCATTTATTTGAATTATCCGTTTCTCAACTTTCGGACAAAGTTTCATCGCTTCTTCTTCGTATTCCTTTAGTCTCTGTTGATATTTTTCGCATTGTTTAATCTTGTTTCTTTGTAATTTACTAATCGCTTTGTTTTTAAACGACAAAACTCTAGTTATTAAATAAGCTGCATTTTGAAAATCAATTTTCGGATGATCAATTTTTTTCTATGGGTGATAGCTTATTCTTATCTGACATAAAATCTTTCTTTGCGTATTTGCGTGAAACCTTCCCGCCAACCGCAGTTATTATTTAATAAACATCTTTGGAATATCTCACAGATCCTTTTAGCTCTTCAAAATAATCGAAGGTTGCGCCGGCAGACAAACCGCTATAGTTTTCGATAATTTGCAGCAATACTTTTTCTACTTCAACGCTCATTTCTGCTTTTTCGCCACATACATAGAGATACGCTCCGGATTTGATCCACACATATACTTCTTTTCCATGTTCCAATAACCTATGCCACACCGTAATACCGTAAGGCTTGTCTTTGGAGAAAGCCAGGTTTACTTTATTCAACACGCCGGTCTGATACCAATTCTGTATCTCTGTCTGGTAAAGAAAATCTGTTTCAAAATGATCTTCCCCAAAGAATAACCAACTCCTGCCTGTTGCGCCTACTGCATCACGCTCACTAAAGAAAGAACGGAAAGCGGCGATACCGGTTCCGGGCGTAATCATCAGCACATCTTTATCTGCCGGCGGAAGTTTAAAGCGTTTATTTTTCTGAACAAAAAAGTTACAGGTAGCAGCTGGGGGAAGTTGTGAAAGATAATCGGAACATACGCCTGTTTTCTTTTCACCATTTACTTCAAATATATCTTTTCCAACTGTCAGATGTATTTCTCCGCTATGCGCTGATGGAGAAGAAGCAATGGTATAGATCCTTGGCGACTGCGCCGGTAATACCTGCAACACTTCTTCAAACTGTGCTGTATCCTTTACGGGATATATCTTCAAAAGGTCTATCAGGTCAATTTTGGTTCCGGGTATCTCCTGGCCTACGATCGCAGCATATTTTTTAACCACTCTTTCATGCAGATATTGAATAGCCGGTTTTGTTTTCAGAAAATCGAATAGATTGTATTCAGCATCTTTCCATACAATCTTATGTTCATTGGTTAAACCAACTATTTTAATAATAGCATCAACATCAGCAACTGTATTTTCCGGAACAATACCAATAGAATCACCCGGCTCATAATCTACCCCTTCTGCCTGTAACTCTATATGATAGGTTTCTTTTGCAGAGCCTCTGTCATTCAGGTTGATGCTGGACAAAACCGTTCCGGTATAAATTTTCTTTGTATTTACTTTCACACCGGCCTGTGGCAAAGGCTTTGTAACTACAGGTATTTCAGTTGGCACTTCACTCAGTGATTGCAATACTTTATCAAACCAGGCTTCTGCATCTGCTTCATAATCGAGATCACATTTCTGTATCGGCACAATACATGTTGCACCGAGTTTCTGTAATTGTATATCTACGTCTTCCCCTGTTTTACAGAATAAAGGATAAGAAGTGTCGCCCAAAGCCAGCACACTATATTTTGTATTCTCCAGCCTGAAGCCATTTTTATGGATATGATCGTAGAATTTCTGTGCAGCTACGGGTGGTTCCCCATCACCCTGGGTGCTAATGACTACTAATAAATTTTCTTCTTTGGCAAGATCGGTTATACGGTATTGATCAAGACTGGCCAGTTTTACCGGAATACTTTTCTTTTTGGCTTTGGTTGCCAGATCCGTAGCCAACTTTTTGGAATTGCCTGTTTCTGTTCCGTAAACGATGGTGATCTTTTTAGACACAACCGCAGCAGTCGGTACAGCCGCATCGGGCTTTACCGTTCCGCTAATGATTCCCGAGATATACCCGTTCATCCAGATCAGTTCTTCCTTACCGGAATCCTTCAGTAGATCCTGTAACTGTTTCAGTTTATGCTCTGCTAACATGTCGTTTGTTTGTATCGTTTTTAACCATGGTTTCAACCTGTGCTGTAAGCGGTTGAAAATAATATTGTTTTGCATCGCTGCCGGTAAACCAGTTGAAAGATGCATGCAGGTTCACCACTTTTCCTATGATGACCAGTGATGGCGATAGAAAGGATTGCCCTTTCAATGTATTTACATATGCATGTACCTTTGAAATATATACCTGCTGAAACGGGGTGCTTGCCTGTTCAATAACTGCCAATTGCGCATCAGCAGCAATACCGTTTTCTATTAATTTATTCACAAGTTCATCTAAGGTTTCAGACGACATATAAAAAACCAGTGTATCTTCTGTTTTTGCCAATTCCTTCCAATAATCGTCTTTTACAACAGTTGATTGATAGTAAGTAAGAAACCTTACTGCTGTTGCATGATCTCTTGCGGTAAGTGGGATGCCTGCATACGCAGATGCCCCGGATGCTGCAGTAATTCCCGGAACAATTTCGTAAGGGATCTGGTTTGCAACCAATGTTTCCAATTCATCAAATACATTGGAATAGAAAGCCACATCGCCCCCTTTTAAGCGAACGATATATTTTCCCTGTTTTGCATACTGCACAATCATTTCATTGATCGTTAATTGTGGTGTGGATACGCCACGCCTGCATTGTTTACCTACTTCTATTATGGTAGCGAAAGGTTTTACATAACGGGTAATGATCTCTTTGCTCACCAACCTGTCAGTAAGCACAATATCTGCCTGTTGCAGACAATTGGCTGCTTTTACACTGATCAGGTCCGGGTCGCCGGGGCCCGCACCTGCCAGTATCACTTTTCCTATAGGTACAAGTGGGTTCATACGTTTATTATTGGATCATACACGCACCAACGGTAACATTACTGGTTTCATCAATCAATATCGCACCGCCGTTTACGCGCAGGTCTGCATAAGCATCATACGGAATGGGTGATGCAGTCTTAATCGTTGCTTTAACAATATCATTCAACGCGATCGTGCCCGGCTCAAATTGCTTTTCAAGTGAATTCACATCCAGTTTATACTGGATCTCTTTCACAATACTTTTTACCAGGCGGCTGTTGATCTGCAACAGGTAACGGTTTCCTTCTACCAAAGGCTTATTACCCATCCAGCATAACAATACTTCTAAATCCTGCGATACCTTTGGTTGATCAGCAGATGCAACGATCACATCTCCGCGACTGATATCAATATCATCTTCCAGGTGCAAGACAATACTTTGCGGGGCAAATGCCTCATCCACTTCTTTACCGCCGATTTCGATGGCACTGATGGTACTTTGTAAACCGGATGGTAATACAGTAATCTTATCGCCTTTTTTATAGATACCGCTAATGAGCTTACCGGCATAACCCCGATAATCATGCAGTTCCTCCGTTTGCGGGCGGATGACATATTGAACAGGGAACCTCGCTTTGGTAAGATTGGAATACTGTTCTACTTCTACTGTTTCAAGCAGGTGCAATAAGGAAGGCCCATCATACCAGGAAAGATGTGTGGATGGATCAACAATATTGTCTCCATCCAAGGCACTGATGGGAATATAGGTCACATTCTTTAAACCCAGCGATGCCGCCACTTTCGAAAAATCGATCACGATATTATTATAGGTATCCTGCGCATAATCCACCAGATCCATTTTATTGATCGCAACGACCACATTCGGGATATTCAATAAAGCCGCGATAATGGAATGCCTGCGCGTTTGTTCGATCACCCCATGCCGTGCATCAATCAGAATAATGATAAGATCCGAATTAGAAGCACCCGTTACCATATTCCGGGTATATTGAATATGCCCCGGCGCATCTGCGATAATGAACTTTCGCTTAGGCGTTGAGAAATATTTATACGCAACGTCTATCGTAATGCCCTGTTCCCTTTCGGCACGCAACCCATCAGTAAGCAAGGCAAGGTCAATATCGCCTTCTTCCCTGTTCTTGGTTTGTTTTTCAATGGCTTCCAGCTGATCGATCATGATGGACTTGCTGTCATACAGCAATCTTCCGATGAGTGTACTTTTTCCATCATCCACACTGCCTGCTGTTATAAATCGCAATAAATCCATGTGAAAGTCAAAAGTAAAAAGTCAAAAGTAAAAAATCGTACAACCATTCAGATCGCAAAGTCTTTTATACCTGAAGATTCACTTATTTTATTTTGTTAAAGAATT
>CAZFKE010000013.1:13101-20539 GCA_964519475.1 uncultured Sediminibacterium sp. | reverse complement strand
CCTGCTGTTATAAACCTGAGTATGTCCATTGTATGAAAATTAAAATTAATTTATTTAGTTCCCGCTTATTCGTTATAGGTTAAAAGCAACCCATCATTTTTTATTATACCCCATTACTATTTAAAAATACCCACTCTTCTTTCTGTCTTCCATAGCTGCTTCCGACACTTTATCATCGATCCGGGTTTCGCCGCGCTCACTGGTTTTGGTAGCGATGATTTCGCTGATGATATCGTCAATAGTAGAAGCTGTGGATTCAACGGCTGCGGTACAGGTCATATCACCAACGGTTCTGTAACGAACCCTGCGTACGCTTACTTTATCGGTATCTTCTCTCTGGATAAATTCAGAAATAGCCACTAACTGCCCTTCATATTCCAATACTTCCCTGTCGTGAGCGAAATAGATAGAAGGCAATGCAATTTTTTCTCTGCGTATATAATTCCAGATATCCAACTCTGTCCAGTTACTGATCGGGAACGCACGTACATTTTCGCCTTTGTGTATCCTGCCGTTATAAGTATTCCATAATTCCGGTCTTTGCAATTTGGGATCCCATTGGCCAAACTCATCACGCACTGAAAAAATTCTTTCTTTTGCCCTCGCTTTTTCTTCATCACGTCTTGCACCGCCAATACAGGCATCAAACTTGAATTCATTGATCGTATCTAACAAAGTGAAGGTTTGCAAAGCATTACGGCTGGCAAATTTTCCTTTGGGTTCTGTCAGGTTTTGCGCTTTGATGGTATCTCCTACATGCCTTACAATCAGCTTCTCGCCTATCTCATCAGCCAATGCATCCCTGAAATCCAATGCTTCCTGAAAATTATGGCCCGTATCAATATGCACCAGCGGAAAAGGGAATTTTCCGGGGCGGAATGCTTTTAAGGCAAGGTGAACCAGTGTAATGGAATCCTTTCCACCACTGAATAACAAGGCGGGCTTCTCGAACTGCCCTGCCACTTCGCGCATAATGTGTATTGCTTCTGATTCCAGTTGATCTAAATGATCTAGTCTGTATTGGCTCATCTGTTTATGGATTGTACTGTTGCTATTTCTGAATTTTGTGTCTCATGTAAGCCGCATTCTTTTTTGCTGCTCTCCTCCCACCACCAACGCCCTGCCCTGAAGTCTTCACCGGCCCTGATGGCGCGTGTACATGGTGCGCAGCCTATGCTGATAAAACCTTTATCGTGTAAGGGGTTATACGGAATATTGTTCTCGTCTATATAAGCCCTGGTTTGTGCGGTTGTCCAATGTAACAAAGGATGGTATTTAATAATATTGTTTGCAGCATCCCATTCCAGTGGCTGCAGGTCCTGGCGGGCCGGTGAATGTTCTGCACGCAAACCCGTAACCCAAATGGCATTTCCGGCCAATGCCCTTTTCAGCGGTTCCACTTTCCGGATATGGCAACAGGCTTTCCGGTTCTCTACAGATTCATAAAATGAATTCGGGCCTTTCTCCTGTATAAAAGGTTCCAGCAAAGAATGATCAGGATAATACGCTGTAATCTTTGTATGATAACGTTCATTGGTACTGTTCCATACCGAATAGGTTTCTGCAAACAACCTTCCCGTATCCAGCGTAAAAATACTGATGGGTAACTGGTTGTGCAGAATATGATGCGTGATCACCTGGTCCTCAAAACCAAAACTGGAAGAGAAGGTTACTTTGCCGGGATATTTTGCAGATAATAATGACAAACTTGCAGCAACAGATAGTCCATCTAATTGGTAGGTTATTTGGGTAAGTGATTCCTGAGTTGGTAATTGCATGATAAGGGTTGTTGTAATGAGTAGTGATGGCCAATGCGTTGATCAGTAGAGATTATCTACAACAACAGGAAAAAATGGGACGCATGTATTTGATTAGCTTCATAAATAACTATAGTCTACTGAAACAATAGGCAAATATAGTCTATCTGATAAATAGACAATAGATTTTACCATATTTTTTTACCTAATGAATGTTAGTAATCATAGCTGCATAATGGCGGTAAAAACCGCAGAAATCGGTTACTTTGTCGCTTATGTCATTACAAATCGCTTCATTGAATTCGGGCAGCAATGGCAATTGCTATTATATCGGCAACGAAACCGAGGCTGTGCTGGTTGATGCGGGGATTTCCTGCCGTGAAACAGAGAAAAGGATGAAAAGGCTGGGGCTTTCCATCGAGAAAGTGAAAGCCATCTTTATTTCGCATGAGCATGGTGACCATATTATGGGTCTTCCGGCTATTGCAAACAAATATCGCACACAGGTCTATATCACAGCAAATACTTTGGCTGAAAGCAGGCTGCCACTGGATAAAGAACTGGTAAATCCGCTTATACCTAACGAAATAACCCGCATTGGGGCCTTATCCATAACCCATTTCCCAAAATTTCATGATGCGGTTGACCCATATAGCTTTGTGATCAGTTCTGATACAGTAAATGTGGGTGTTTTCACAGATATCGGCAAAGCCTGCAAACAGGTGGTCAGTCATTTTCAGCAATGCCATGCCGTTTTTCTGGAAGCCAATTACGATGAAGCCATGCTTGAAAACGGGCGTTATACCCAATATCTTAAAAACAGGATCCGGGGCGGACAGGGGCATTTATCCAATGACCAGGCGCTGCAGCTGTTCCTCGAGCATCGCCCGCCTTTCCTGAGCCATTTACTTTTATCACATCTGTCCAAAAACAATAATGATCCCGGATTGGTAGCTTCATTGTTTAATAAACATGCTGCGCAAACTAAAATCATCATTGCATCCAGGTATAAAGAAAGCGATGTGTACCATATATCTGCGGAGGGGAAAGCGTTGAAGGCCTTTGCAAAAAAAGAAACTAAAAAGCCTGATCAGCTGAGCCTATTTTAAACGCTGATATCCTCTACAAAAGCCTTGGCATGATTTCAAAGGCTTTTATATTTCCGGCACCTGACTGAAAAAATAGATTAGTTCTCCGGGAAAAACTCTTTCATTTTCTCGTGGGATTTGAGCTCTTCAAGACTTTCGATACTCAGCGGCTTGCTGATGAATTGAATAACCACTGGAAATTTCTTTGCAAGTGCAAAATCTTCCGGATCGATGGTAGAAGATAAAATAACGATCCGGGTTTTCGATAAGATACTTTCATACAGCGGAACATAAGACTGGAGAAATTCCCAGCCATTCATTACGGGCATATTAATATCCAATAATATGAGTTCGGGGGCCAGTTCAGCCTGGTTGCTGTTTTCTGCAAACAATTTCTCGAAATATTCGAGGGCATCACTTCCATCAATGGAGGTAATTACTTCTTCGGCAAAACCTGTCCTTTTCAACAATAACTGCGAAATAGTTAATGCTATCGTATCATCATCAACACATAGTACCTTTTTGATCATCAGATTTGTAGGCGTTTTTAGGGGTTATGAACGCAAACGTTTGCAGCATTATTGCTTTTTGCCTGCTTCTATGCCGATTTCTATCAAAAAAATGAAATTACTCATTTTTACCTGCCGCCAAAAGTACAATTATAATTCATCTGTTTTTCAACTGATAAGCGGTAATATACATATTAAATAATATGCATATCAATAATGGATACCTATCGGGTGCCCCTTTTATTTTCTTGATTTATAGAAATCAGTAATCGTGTATTGCATCGTAAGTTGCAAATCCTGCATGAACCCGCATGATCATAGAATAGCTGGCGCCTATCTAGGGCATAAAAAAGAAATCCAGTACCTCTTCACCGGAAAAACCCGTCAAACGGCCATTATCATACCATTGTATCCGATAACCCAACTGTTGCATCAATCTAAAACAATCTTCGCGACGATGATTATTCCATAATTCACAGAACACAATAGGCCGATGTTTGTTCAGTAATAATTTCCCACCCTTCAAAACAAAATACTCAAAATTTTCTACATCTATTTTGATAGCGCTGATCCTGGGCAGCGAGACCAGTTCCGGCATCTGATCCAAAGGCATCATCCGGACAGTAAAGGTATCCCCTGCTTCATTTTGACCGGGTTCTACCACATGGCTAAGTCCCTGCATTTTAGCTGTACCATTAAAGGGCATGATCATTTCAACCATTTGATCAACATCTCCCAAAGCATTGGCAAAGATGTGTACATTCTTCAAGCCATAAGAACCCACCACTTTCTCTAAGGTCATACGGTTGGCAGGTATGGGTTCAAATGCATACACTGCAGCAGCTGGTCTGGCTTTGGCTAACATAACCGTCATACAGCCAATATTGGCGCCAATATCCAGGATAACGCCATCATCGTCTATAAGGTTAATAAAATGCTTAAATGCTTTTTCAGATAATCCCCATCTGATACGCAGGATATTGATATGGGAAAAGACAAACAGGTAACGGTGAAAGCCCAGCAGTTTCTGAAATAGGTTTCTGGTAAGATTCTTGATCATAGGCGGATGTTCCATTCCTGTTTACAAATGAAAAGATACTGTCTAAAAATAAAACAGAAAGCCCTGATTTCGTTGAATCATTGTAAATTCAGTTTTACAGCGATAAACCTGTTTTATGAAAGCTTTGCTCTGTCTCACACATGGTTTACCCGATACATTGCTGATGCAGGAAACAAGCGCTCCCATACCTGCTGCTGATGAGGTATTGATTGAAGTAAAAGCCTGCGGTATCAATTTCCCGGATACGCTGATGATCCAGGATCAATACCAATTGAAACCCGCACTGCCTTTTTCTCCCGGAGGGGAAATATCGGGTATTGTACTAGCCACAGGTGCAAAAGTGAATCATTGCAAAACGGGCGACCGGGTATTGGCTCTTTGCGGGTGGGGTGGATTGGCAGAGCAGGTAACCGTAAAAGCAAACCGTGTTTTTCCAATGGCGCCGGGAATGAATTTTATTACGGCAGCTTCCAGTTTGTACAATTACGGAACATCGTATCATGCGCTGAAAGACCGTGCTGTTTTGCAACCCGGCGAAACTTTATTGGTGATGGGTGCCGCGGGGGGTGTGGGTATTGCTGCGATAGAATTGGGTAAGTTGATGGGGGCTACTGTAATTGCCGCAGCCTCATCCGATGATAAACTTTTATTGTGCAAAGAGAAAGGAGCCGACCACCTTATCAATTATACTTCACAAGACCTTCGTACAAGGTTGAAAGAGATTACCGGTGAGAAAGCTGTGGATGTGATCTACGATCCTGTCGGCGGCAAACTTGCCGAACAGGCATTGCGATCGATCGCCTGGAAGGGGCGCTATTTGATAGTAGGATTCGCCTCCGGGGAAATTCCGCAACTGGCCTTTAATCTGCCTTTACTAAAAGGCTGTTCGGTAATGGGTGTATTCTGGGGAAGCTTTGCAGAAAAGGAACCCAAAAACAGTATGCAAAATCTTGGAGAACTGGTACAATGGCTACAAACAGGAAAGATCAAACCATCCATTCACAAAATATATCGTTTGGAAGAAGCAGCACAGGCCATCCAGGATATGATGGACAGAAAAGTAAAAGGCAAAGCCCTCGTAAAGATTGGCGACTGGACAGAAGATAGTACTACAAAGCGCTCCCCCCAACTAAAAGAAACAATAATTAGAAAAGAGTCTGCCGATACGAATACATTGGTAATTGAGAATGTTGCTGATATAAAGAACTATTCCGGTAAACATATTGGCACCAGTGACTGGTTGACAGTAACGCAAAAGATGATCAACGAATTTGCTGCCGCCACACTCGATTTTCAATGGGTACATATTGATCTTGAAAAAGCGAAAGCCTTGATGCCCGGTGGAAAAACGATTGCGCATGGTTATCTGAGCATGTCGCTGGCTTCACAATTTCTTTACCAATTGATCACGATCAAGAATGTAAACTCATTTATCAACTACGGCATTAATAAAGCCCGTTTTATTAGCCCGGTAAAAGAAGGAAGCAGGATACGAATGCATGCCGGTATAGCCAATGTAGAAGCACAAAGCAATGGGGCTGTAAAATTATTTCTTACCTGTGAGATGGAATTGGAAGGATCTGAGAAGCCGGCTTATGTGGCGGAACTGATAAGCCTTGTAATGTAATTCGATTCAATAAACCATATTATGAGATTAGCCAATAAAACAGCGATCGTTACAGGCGGTGCATCGGGCATCGGACTTGCCACAGCAGAACTATTCGCCAAAGAAGGTGCTACGGTTATTATCTGGGACCTTACCGATAAGGGAGCAGAACTTGCAAAAGCATTATCGGCACAAGGATATAAAGTTTTTTTCGAGAACGTATCTGTTACGGATAAAACAGCTGTACAATCGGCAACCGGAAATATAATCAAACGGTTTGGACGCATAGACATACTCATTAACAATGCCGGTATTACAAAGGATAAGACACTTTTGAAAATGGAACAGGATGATTGGGATAAAGTGCTGGCGGTAAACCTTACCGGCGTTTTCAACTGCACACAGGCAGTGGCACACCATATGAAAGAGCAACGGTACGGACGCATTGTATCGGCATCATCCAATGTAGGCCTGCGGGGAAATTTTGGTCAGACGAATTATGTGGCAACAAAGTCTGCCATTATTGGTATGACAAAAGTATGGGCGCTAGAACTGGGCAGGTTTGGTATTACGGCCAATTGTATTGCACCCGGCTTTATAGAAACACAGATGACCAATGCCATTCCCGAAGAGGTAAAACAAAAACTTACTCCTATGATACCGGCTGGGCATTGGGGTAAGCCAATAGATATTGCGTATGGTTATCTCTATCTTGCTTCCGATGAAGCTTCGTATGTGAATGGGATCTGTTTGACGATTGATGGGGGGAGTTCGCGCTAATTGCAGGGTTTTAAAAAAGAAACCATTATTTCAAATCGTCTTACCATTTTTCCGTTTTACCTTCTTTAACCATTTAATGAAACCGTATGGCACGTTTCACCAGTATGGAACATCTGAAATTCTTATTATTGGATGTTCATCACGTGGAGGAATTGTTAACACATGAGCAGTTTGCGCATTTAGATACCGAACAGGCATGGATGATTATTGAATCGGCTAAATTATTTGCGGAGCAGGAAATGTTTCCTTATTTCAAAGCCATGGATGAAATGCCAGCCAAATATGATGGCAAGGGAAATGTACTTACCCATCCGCAATTAAAAAGGATTATTCAAATAGCCGCAGAACAGAACTGGATCGGTGGCAGTGCCTTATTTGAACATGGCGGCCTTCAATTACCTGAGATGATCTTCAGCACGGGGCATCATCTTTTTCAGGCGGCGAATAATGCTGTGGAAGGATATCTTGGATTATCGGGGGGTGCTGCAGGATTGATTACCCATTTCGGAACCAAAGAACAGATAGAAACCTATGTACCTAAAATATTTGAAGGGCATTGGCAGGGCACCATGGCATTAACGGAACCACAGGCAGGAAGTTCTTTATCCGATATTGTTACCTCCGCATCTCCTACTGAT
>CAZFKE010000013.1:494-13090 GCA_964519475.1 uncultured Sediminibacterium sp. | reverse complement strand
AGGGTATTATCAAATCAAAGGACAAAAAATATTTATTTCCGGCGGACAACATGAGGCCTGCGAAAATTTTGTGCACCTAACACTGGCAAAAATGGATGGCGCACCGGCAGGTGTAAAAGGTATATCGCTCTTTATCATTCCGAAGTTCAGGCCCACAGCAGAGGGCAGTTTGGAATATAACGATGTCTATTGTGCCGGAGATTTTCAAAAAATGGGACAACGTGGTTATGCTACCACGCATTTATCATTTGGAGATAATGATGATTGCCGCGGCTATCTCGTTGGAGAACCGCATAAAGGATTGTCCTATATGTTTCATATGATGAATGGCGCGAGGATCAGTGTGGGACAAAGCGCTGCATCAGTTGCCATGGCCGCTTACCAGGCATCGTTACAATATGCAATGGAAAGACCGCAGGGAAGATTGGCGACTGAGAAAGATCCGAACAAACCACCTACCCTTATCATCAACCATGCAGATGTGCAGAGAATGTTGCTGATACAAAAAGCAATTGTGGAAGGATCTTTATCACTGGGTATGGAATGTAACCGTTTGTATGATCTCACACATGCAACATCCGGAGATGAAAAAGAAAAATATTTGCTTTTACTTGACATATTAACGCCTATTGTAAAAACGTATTCATCAGAACAGGGCAGCCGTTCTGCAGCCCTGGCCATACAAGTATTCGGAGGATATGGATTTACAACGGATTTTCCAGTGCAGCAGCATTACCGTGATTTGAAGATTATGTCGCTATATGAGGGAACCACCGGTATCCAATCACTTGATCTTTTGGGAAGAAAAGTAACGATGGCGAATGGACGTGCATTACAATTACTGATAGAAACCATCATGGCAACCATCAGCAAAGCATCTTCCCATCAGCAACTTGGGCCATATGCTGTAACCCTCGGGCAGGAGCTAAAACAAATGGAAACGGTTTTGAAACACCTTAGCCAGTTTGCCATGAAAGGAGAAATAGACCGGTATTTGTCTGATGCCACCGTATTTATGGAAATGGCTGGCTATATTGTTATTGGCTGGCAATGGTTAAAACAAGCGGTAGCTGCGGCAGAAAAATTGGCTGTAAAAGATTTCCGGTCAAATACAGAAAGTTTTTACCAAAGTAAAATACATACCATGGCTTTCTATGTTCAATACGAGCTGCCGCATACTACAGCCTGTGCCAGAACCTTGCTGGCAAGCCGCCCTTTAACGAATATCAGAGATTATGATATGTTTTCTTAGCATCGAAAAGCTGTCAAACGAATAGAATATCCACATCTTTGGTATGTAACGGGTTGGGCGCCACCAAATAATTATATTTACCAACTATTAAACAGCGAAAATTATGCTTAAAGTAGGTGTTTTTGGCGTAGGCCATTTGGGCAAATACCACCTGAATAACTGGAAGGGGATGGAAGGTATAAAACTGGTTGGTTTCTTTGATCCTAATAATGATAATGCCAAACCCGTTGCTGAAGAATACGGCCTGAAACGTTTTGCAGATGAGGATAAACTGATAGATGCCTGTGATATTATAGATATTGTAGCTCCTACCGATCATCATTTCCAGATCTGCATGCAGGCTATCCGCAAGGGAAAGCATGTATTTGTAGAAAAACCACTTGCCAATACGCTACAGGAAGGAAGGGATATTGTGGATATGGTTCGTGAAGCCAATATTAAAATGCAGGTGGGGCATGTAGAACGTTTCAATCCGGCTTATCTTGCTATCAAAGACATGAACCTGAACCCGATGTTCATTGAAGTGCACAGGCTGGCACAATTCAATCCCAGGGGAACGGAAGTGAGTGTGATCTTAGACCTGATGATACACGATATTGACATCATTCTCAGCCTTGTAAAAAGTGATGTGAAAAATATTTCTGCCAGCGGTGTTGCCGTAATGACCGAAACGCCGGATATCGCCAACGTGCGAATCGAATTCAATAATGGCTGTGTAGCCAATTTAACCAGCAGCCGTATCAGCATGAAGAAAATGCGTAAGATGCGTCTGTTTCAGAAAGATGCATACCTGGGTATTGATTTTCTTGAGAAGAAGACAGAGATCATCAAACTGAAGCAACCGGATGATACCAATGTGTTTTCTTTTGATATTGAAACCCCCAACGGCAAAAAAACAATAGCCATTGCCACACCATCCATACAACCTCAAAATGCGATTAAACTGGAACTGGAATCTTTTGTAGATGCCATCCTTCACAACAAACCTACCGTAGTAAGCGAGATAGATGGTTTCCTGGCCATGGAAGTGGCTCATAAGATATTGGAGAAAATAAACAATACCAGCATCCTGGTATAAACTGCATGAGCGGCCGTAAAAAGAATATCATAGGATATATCATCAGCGATTACGTTTTTTCTGTAATAAGTCTATTCCTGTTTTATCGGTTTATTCAATCAACAGATAGTACCTATCAGGCACTCCTAAAAATAGCCGGCCTCGCTGTTATCTGGATACTCTTTTACGCTTTTGCCGGAAGCTATCACCGCTCTTTATACGAAAAATCTAGATTAAACGAACTTACATCCACACTTGTATACAGTTTTATCGGCTGCCTGTTAATACTGCCCTTTGAAGGAAGCCTGCAATCCCTCCCCGCTTATCTTTCGTATTTTTTTATGCAATTCATTCTTGTCTTTACCGGCAGAAGTTTACTCTTATTCTGGGTAAAACAGTCTTTAATGAAGGGAGAGATTTTTTTTAATACCTTGATCGTAGGCAACAATTCCCATGCGGTTAAGCTCTATAAAGAACTCAATAAAAACTTCAGGTATTTAGGATTTAAACCGATTGGCTTTATTACCGGCACGGACGATACGCGAAACGGTCTAATTAAATGGCTGCCAAACCTGGGTAATATTCAGCAAATAGATAAAGTGATTGATCAATACCAGATAGAAAAAGTAATCCTGTCACTGGATAAAAACCAGAACCAGCTAACAGAAGATATCGTGAACCAGTTATCAGAAAAAGATGTAGATATCAAACTCGTTCCCAATACACTCGACATACTTGCCGGCTCTGTAAAAACAAATAATGTATTCGGGGCCATGTTGATCGATATACAAAGCAGCGCCCTTTCACCCCGCGAACAAAATGTGAAGAGATTGATTGATATTCTTTTATCGGTTTTAACCCTTATCCTTTTAAGCCCTTTACTGCTTTTTATCGCATTACGTACCAGGTTCTCTTCAAAAGGAGCTGTCATTTACCAACAGCAACGTATCGGTTACAAAGGCAAGCCTTTTACAATTTATAAGTTCCGGAGTATGGTGGTAGATGCAGAGAAGAACGGGCCCGCCCTTTCCAGCGATAACGACCCCAGGATAACCCGTTGGGGAAAGATCATGCGGAAATGGCGATTGGATGAACTGCCGCAATTATGGAATATTATCCTGGGCGATATGAGCCTGATAGGCCCACGCCCGGAAAGAAAAGAATATATCGACCAGGTAATGAAAATAACGCCTTATTACCGTTATCTGCTCAAGGCCAAACCCGGCTTAACTTCCTGGGGCATGGTGCAGTTTGGCTATGCATCCAGTGTGGAAGAAATGATTGAAAGAATGGAATACGATCTGATCTATATAGAAAACGCTTCCCTTCTGCTCGATTTCAAGATCATGATGCATACTTTACGGATCATCTTATCAGGCAAAGGAAAATAATTATTTACCCACTGCAATTATTGCGGTATTTTTCATGCGGTGAAAACGGATATACAACTTATACCATCCTCGCAGATTGATACAGTTAAATGGGACCAATGTATCCATACCAGTTCCAATGGATTGATCTATGCTACCGCTGCCTATCTCAACGCCCTGTGCGATAACTGGCATGGGATGGTTATAGATGATTACCGAACGGTGATGCCTGTTCCCTGGAGAAAGAAAATGGGACTACGTTATGGATATGTTCCCGCATTTATGCAACAATTGGGATTCATGGGAGATATCGAAAAGAGGGATTTTTCTGAATGGATGCAACCCGTTCATTCATTTTTATCATTCGCGGATATTCATTTTAATTCTTCAAATACAGTTATACAAAATAAGTTTTTTGTTACCCCCAGAACAAACCTGTTCATTGATCTTGCGCGTGGGTATGAAAACATCTATGCGGGTTACCGAAACGATTTGAAAGAAAATATAAGAAAAGCGGAATCAGAAAAGCTGAAGTATGCAGGAGCCAGTATTACAGAAGCCATCTCATTTTACCATACTTATTATGGAGAAAGAATGCAGCATATTCCACGGAAAGAGTATGAGCGGTTTCAATCCTTATGTGAATTACTCCAGGGCAACAATCAATGCTTTGTGAAAGCCGTTCGGGATGAACAAGGGGATATGCTAGCTATCGGACTTTTTTTAAAAGACAATAAACGTATCTACAATATAATGAATACAACGCTGCCTGCTGGCCGCAATAAAGAAGCCAATCATTTTTTATTAGCTACACTGATCAGGGAATTTTCTGGTCAACCGCTGTTATTCGATTTTGAAGGATCTGAACTTCCGGGTGTAAAATATTTCTATGAATCCTTTGGCGCCAGTAACCAGCCATATTTTCATTATCATTTCAATGGGCTACCCTGGCTGCTGCGCTTAATCAAACGCTAAATTTTTCTTTCTGATAATATTTTTTCAGCTATCAACAGATCAACCGGCCGGGTAATCTTGATATTATCATATTCTCCTTCTAAGAGGTAAACATTTTCACCGGAAGCTTCTACTACCGTTGCCTCATCGGTAAAGTTTTCATCATAGGGTTGTTCGAATGCGGGAAGCAATAATTTACTTTGAAAAGTTTGCGGGGTTTGAATGATACGAACATTATTCCGGTTCATAACATAATGATCTTCATTTTCCATGATACGTATACTGTCGGTAGCCGTAACCACGGGTATGGCGCTCCCCTTAACTAATGCCTGTTCATAACAATGATGGATCAGTTCTTCGGTTATCAAACAACGAACGCCATCATGTACAAAAACAACAGAAGTTTCTGTTACCAGTTGCAGGCCATTCTTTACAGATTGAAAACGGGTGTTACCACCTTCGGTAATACGGATCTTTTGTTCCGCATTCAGATTTTTACGTAAAGATTCTCCTTCGGAAAGATTGGCTTTAGGCAATACCAATATGATCTCAATATCCGCATATGATTTCAGGAACGTATTCAGTGTGTGCCACAAAACAGGCCTGCCTTGTAACATCAGGAATTGTTTGGGCATGCTGCTACCCATCCGCTGTCCACTGCCACCTGCTACGATCACTGCATATTTTTTCATGGTTTACCGATGGGTTTTATTCAATAAAAAGGAGCTACAAAAATAGCCCCTTTCCTTTTCTCATGTGTATTTACTCATTTCTAAAATACATTATTTATAAATAGCAACCTCCTGCCAACCTTTACTATTTTTACAACCACGGTACATACCGGCACTATTAAATATCATCGCGGCATTGCCAAAAGCATCTACTCCGATCATCCCGCCTTCACCCTGTATACTAACCAGTTTCTCGTTAACTACTTTATCCATAGCCTGTTGCAGGGTAAACCCTTTATACTCCATTAAACAGCTAACATCATAAGCAGCTACTACCCTGATAAACATTTCGCCATGGCCCGTACAACTGATGGCGCAAGTGGCATTATTAGCATAGGTACCAGACCCTATCATCGGGCTATCTCCAATCCTTCCATATTTTTTATTGGTCATACCGCCGGTAGAAGTAGCTGCAGCAAGATTGCCATTCATATCACAGGCAACGGCGCCTACCGTACCGAATTTTTTATCACGCATCAATTCTTCCAGATGATGGTGGGTATGATCAAGAGAATAATTATCTGAATCGCGGATCGCTTTCCACTGGTCGTAACGGAATTGTGAGAAAAAATATTCATCCGGCTCCAGTTTTACCCCTTGTTTGATGGCGAAATCATTGGCACCTTTTCCACTTAAAAATACATGGTTACTGTTACGCATAACTTCCATCGCCAGTTCAATCGGATTCCGAACATTACGAACGCCGGCAACGGCGCCGGCAGACAGATCCGAACCATCCATAATAGCTGCATCCATTTCCTGCACACCTTTCTTGGTAAAGACAGCTCCCCGGCCTGCGTTAAACAGAACATTGTCTTCCAATAATACCAACGCTGCTTTTACGGCATTAGTAGCAGTACCTCCTTTTTCCAAAACAGCATAACTAATATCAAGCGCTTGTTGTAATCCGTCGAAATAAGCTTGTTCCAATTCGGGGGTCATATCTGCTTTCAGAATGGTTCCTGCACCTCCATGTATGGCAATCGTAAAATCCTGCATAACTGTTTCACGTTTTCTGACAGTGAAATTAGCCATTTACCCAACTGAGAAAATCGAATTAATCGGAAGGATTGTTAGAGAAGGTTTAAGATGGGGAGGAATTTGTTCAATCTTGTCAATGTTATGAATGGTGAATGGCCAATGCTGAATGTTAGGTGATTCTTC
Source organism: uncultured Sediminibacterium sp. (assembly GCA_964519475.1). Lineage (GTDB taxonomy): Bacteria > Bacteroidota > Bacteroidia > Chitinophagales > Chitinophagaceae > Sediminibacterium. Next base: position 6,562 of record CAZFKE010000013.1, on the reverse strand, counting down.
CATCTGTTAGAATATTCACCATTCACAACATCATTTCAGCAAAAGTTCACATTCATTCAGCAACTTCTCTTTATCAATAGCCGCAGTACCTACTTCTTCACAAACCAATCCGCCGGCAATATTAGCCATTTCGGCTGCAAGGTTCATGTCTTTCGTGCTGGCATATACTAAGGACGCAACCGATATTACCGTATCCCCTGCACCGCTTACATCCGCAATATTGCGGATATGGGTTGGGATAATCCGCGCTGTTTTGCCATCTTCAAAAAATACTCCCTTTTCAGAAAGCGTAATGAAAGAAACCTGGTGCTGCAGATGTTGCTGCAACGCTTTATGCATTTCCTGTAAAGAAGCAAGGTCTACTTTTTCGGTTAGCAAATTAAGGCCTTCTTTTACTTCTTTCAGATTGGGTTTAAATATGGTAACTCCTTTGAAGGAAAGAAAGTTCTTTTTCTTAGGGTCAACGCTGGAAACAACACCGTAACTTTTGCAAAGTTGGATCAATTCGTTGATCACTCTTTCGGTAAGTATCCCCTTATTATAATCTTCAAATATTAAAATATCCGGTCTTTGTGTGTTGAAAAAATCTTTGATATTCTGCAAAAGCCTGTCTTCTGTTTCTTTATCAATATCTGTTGTCACTTCTGCATCCAGCCGCATCATTTGCTGGTTGCGGCTCATTACCCTTGTTTTATTGGTGGTAATCCGTTTATCAGAAGTAAGGATATGACCGGTATTGATATGATGTTTTTGTAAAAGTGCAACCAGGTCTCTTCCGTCCGGATCATCCCCAATGACGGAAATGACGGTTGTTTGTGCCCCCATAGAAACACTGTTCAGTGCCACATTAGCCGCGCCGCCTACCCGCAGTTCTTTTCTTTTTAATGCCACTACCGGTACCGGCGCTTCGGGAGAGATGCGGTCTACATTTCCCCACCAATAGGTATCCAGCATCACATCACCAACAATAGCCACTTTTATCGAATTAAACCCGGTGAATAGTTTTACAAAATCCATTAGTCTGCTTTTTTCGAATTACCCAATGCAATATAATACAAAGGTATGCCCAGTAAGGTAATGGCAAGCCCCCATAAAGAATACGTTGGCGATGCCCACACAAGTCCTACGCAAAATGATACAGCCAATATAACATATATAGCGGGCAATAGCGGATAACCAAATGCTTTATAAGGCCGTTCTGCATCGGGCATTTTTTTTCTGAGTATAAAAATACCCATGATCGTAAGTACATAAAAAATAACTACAATAAATGATACCATCGTTAACAGATCGCCATACTTTCCGCTTAAACATAATAAACTGGCAACGATACATTGTATCCATAATGCATATTCGGGAACTGCGTTTTTATTCAATTCACCTGTTTTCTTGAAGAATAACCCGTCTTTTGCCATGGTATAATACACCCTTGCACCTGCCAGTATCAACCCGTTATTACAACCAAAGGTTGAGATCATAATCATTACGGCAATCACAATTGTGCCTGCATTTCCGAAAATCGCATTGGCAGCAGTTACCGCTACCCTGTCATTCTCTGCATAAGCGATAGACTGCAAAGGCAATACATGTAAATACATCAGGTTAGCTGTGATATAGATAAGCGTAACGATAAGTGTTCCGAAGAAAAGGCTGAGGCCAATATTACGTTGTGGATTTTTTATCTCACCGGCTATAAACGTAACATTATTCCATGAATCACTGCTAAAGATAGAACCTACCATGGCTGCTGCAATGGCGCCGATCAATACGCCGCCGGAGACAGGCTGCCAGCTTGTTGGCGATAATATGCCTGCTGCATTTTTGGCTCCCAGATCCTGCATGGCTTTAAAGCCGGTGCTGAAATTTTCGGACCAGAAACTATGTTTTGCCAGTAAAAATCCGAATATGATCAACCCGAAAAGTGAAACCAATTTGGTTACGGTAAAAGTTGATTGAATGATCTTACCGCCTTTCACACCACGTGTATTGGTGTAGGTAAGAAAAGTGATCATACCAATAGCCAGCAATTGCGCTGCGGATATTTTCATAAAACCCAGGTCTGCAATGATATTGCTTTCTCCAACCGATGGTACCAGGTAGGCAGTAAAACGGCTGAAAGCAACCCCAACCGCCGCAATGGTAGCCGTTTGAATAACAGAAAAAAAACTCCAGCCAAACAGAAAACCGATCAATTTATTATACGACTCTTTTAAATACACATACTGCCCGCCTGCTTTGGGAAACATGGCGCTCAGCTCACCGTAGCTAACGGCAGCAGTGATGGTCATAAAGCCCGTAATAAGCCATACCAATATCAACCAGCCGGCACTACCTACATTTCGGGTAATATCTGCACTTACAATAAATATCCCCGACCCGATCATCCCACCGGCAACAATCATGGTTGCATCAAAAAGGCTTAGGGTAGGTTTAAAATCTGTATTTGTACGCATAAAAAAATCCTGCTGGTTAAAACAGGATTTGAAGATAATAAATATGATCGAAGTTTTATTTCTTCTTCTTATACAAAGCATTCAGGCCTTTTATCACATCCTTTGTGATATTATAAGAGCTGTCTTTCAGGTACATCAGGTCTGCAGAACTGGAAAGAATAAAAGCATACCCTTTATCTTTATTATATTCTTTCAGGTAATCTTCAATTTTTTTCTTTACATCCTGCATTTTTCTAAACTGCTCATCCTGCATCTCATCACTCATCATTTTTTCTTTGCCCTGGAATGCTTTTTCCATCTGCATCAGTTCCTGCTGCTTGTTGGCGAGTTCCGACTGAGATAAGGCGGAAGCCACTTTCTGTAACTCCTGGTATTTACTGGAGAAAGTACTTTTCATGTCGCCAAGAACCTTGGCATTAGATTGGCTTTTAGCTTCCAGTTCACCTGCAATCTCTTTGAAATACTCAAATTGATTCTGTATAGAATCGGTTTCAAAATAAGCAATCTTAAAATTGCCGCTTGATACCGTTTTCGTAGAATCACTGGTAACCCTACCTGAAGAGGGAGAGGAAAAATGCAAATAAAACAGAACGGCTACTGCCAGTGCCAACACAATATTTAAACCAAGTGTAAAATTTTTCATGAACCGTTGATTGATAGGATTAGGGGGTATGATTTATATGATTTTTGAAAACCTGTGAGCAAACTTAGCAAAGATTGATATGAGCGTTATGTTAAAAAAGCAGGAAGCTTTCACTTCCTGCTTATATTAATCATATCTAAAATCTGCGTATTCCGTGATCATTATTCATCATCATCAAAACTCATCGCTTCACGTGTGGAAGACAGTACTTCGTACTCTTCTTTGCTGCCCACGATCATGTTTTCGAACTCTTTCTGCCCGGAACCGGCAGGGATGAGGTGACCTGTGATCACATTCTCCTTCAGTCCCAACATCATATCTGTTTTACCCTGGATAGCAGCCTGGCTTAACACCTTGGTTGTTTCCTGGAAGGATGCAGCAGAGATCCAGCTTTGCACACCTAATGAAGCTTTGGTAATACCCAATAATACCGGTGTAGCGGTGGCAGGTTTTGCATCCCTTACTTCTACCAGTTTCTTATCGCTTCTGCGAAGGATAGAATTTTCTTCCCTCAATTCACGCAGGGTGATAATCTGTCCCGGTTTCATTTTAGTGCTTTCTCCACTTTCCGTTACTACTTTCTTATCATAGATCCTGTCATTCTCTTCAATAAAGTCGAACCTGTCTTCCAGATCTTCTTCTAAGAATTTAGTGTCACCTGCATCAACGATCTCTACTTTCTTCATCATCTGGCGAACGATCACTTCAACGTGTTTATCGTTGATACGTACACCCTGTAAACGGTATACTTCCTGGATCTCATTCACCACATATTCCTGAACGGCGAAGGGTCCTTTGATAGCTAGGATATCGGCTGGTGCAATCTGCCCGTCAGACATTGGCGTACCCGCTTTTACGAAGTCACCATCCTGAACCAGGATCTGTCTGGTTAGCGGCACCAGGTATTTCTTCAGCATACCATCTCTGGATTCTACGATGATCTCACGGTTACCACGTTTTACATTACCGAATGCAACCACACCGTCGATCTCACAAACGATAGCCGGATTACCCGGATTACGTGCTTCAAACAGTTCAGTTACACGTGGCAGACCTCCTGTGATATCGCGGAGCTTTCCGAGGATACGCGGGATCTTAACGAGTACCTGACCGGCTCTTACTTCATCGCCTTCTTCAACAACAATGTGTGAGCCTACCGGTAAGTTATATTGTTTGATCTCTTTTCCTTCTACAACAATGGTAGGGATCTTTGTTTTATCTTTTGTTTCGATAACCACTTTTTCGCGGTGGCCGGTTTGTTCATCAGACTCATCACGGTAAGTGATACCATCCAATACATCCTGGAATTTGATCTTGCCCACCTGCTCAGCAACGATAACGTTATTGAATGGATCCCATGTACAGATCACATCTCCTTTCTTAACAACCGTGCCATCTTTGATATTCAAGGTAGCACCGTAAGGAACGTTATTAGTTATCATCAAACGGTCGTTCTTCACATCCATAATTCTTACTTCACCAGTACGTCCGATAACGATCTTAACTTTCGCACCTTCTGCGTTAACGGTATCAACCGTACGCAAACCATCAAACTGGATCGTACCATCGAACTTAGCCTGTAATGTAGATTCAATAGAAGCAGAGCCCGCAACACCACCCACGTGGAATGTACGAAGTGTTAACTGTGTACCCGGTTCACCGATAGACTGTGCAGCGATGATACCTACTGCATCACCTCTTTGTGCCAGGTAACCTGTTGCCAGGTTCTTACCATAACATTTTACACAAACACCGCGCTTGCTTTCGCAAGTCAATACAGAACGGATCTCAACTGTTTCAATGCCGGCTTCTTCAATTTTCTTCGCATCTTCTGAAGAAATTTCTTCACCTGCTACAATGATCAGTTCTTCTGTTACCGGATGGTAAACATTGTGAAGAGATGTACGTCCTTCAATCCTGTCTGCCAGTGGTTCAATGATATCTTCATTATCTTTTAACGCTGTGGTTGCATTACCGCGTAGTGTTCCGCAATCCTCTTCTGAAATCACCACATCCTGTGATACGTCTACCAGACGACGGGTAAGGTAACCCGCATCTGCTGTTTTTAGGGCCGTATCCGCCAAACCTTTACGTGCACCGTGTGTAGAGATAAAGTAATCCAATACGTTCAGTCCGCCTTTAAAGTTAGACAGGATCGGATTTTCAATTACCTCGCTACCCGAGCTTCCGCTTTTTCTTGGTTTGGCCATCAATCCACGAATACCTACCAGCTGTTTAACCTGTGTTTTACTACCACGGGCTCCGGAATCCAACATCATGAATACTGAGTTGAAGCCTTGCTTATCAATGGTCATCTCATGAATCAGGCTTTCGGTGATCTTCATATCCACACGTCCCCAAATATCAATTACCTGGTTATAACGTTCATTATTCGTGATCAGACCCATGTTATAGCTGTCCCATACTTCCTCAACTTCCGATTTTGCTGAATCCAATAACTGGTTTCTGATCTCGGGTACGATCAGGTCATTCACACTGAACGACAATCCGCCACGGAAAGCCATACGGAATCCGAGTGTTTTAATATCATCCAGGAACTTTGCCGTTTTGGGCACATTGGTGATCTTGATGATATCACCAATGATCTCACGAAGGCTTTTCTTGGTCAACAAAGCATTTATATAACCTACTTCAACCGGCACATGCTGGTTAAACAATACACGGCCTACAGTTGTGTCTATCAGTTTCTTTACCAGCTGCCCGTTCTCACGAACATTGGTTTTTACGCGGATGTTTGCATGCAGGTCAACACGTCCTTCATTGTAGGCGATGATTACTTCATCCATACTGTAGAAAGCCATGCCTTGCCCTTTCACGATCTCATCACCCATGGTTTTCTTACCCTTGGTAATGTAATACAATCCCAATACCATGTCCTGAGAAGGAAGGGTGATTGGCGTACCATTCTGCGGGTTCAAAATATTGTGTGACGACAACATCAATAACTGGGC
>CAZFKE010000013.1:0-381 GCA_964519475.1 uncultured Sediminibacterium sp. | reverse complement strand
ATCGGCGTTGAAGGAAGAAGTTACCAACGGGTGCAACTGGATCGCCTTTCCTTCTACCAGTTTTGGCTGGAACGCCTGGATTGACAGACGGTGAAGTGTTGGGGCCCTGTTCAGCAATACCGGGTGACCTTTTAAAATATTTTCCAGGATATCCCAGATAACAGCTTCTTTACGGTCTACTAATTTCTTAGCCGACTTCACTGTTTTCACAATACCTCTTTCAATCAGTTTTCTGATAACAAATGGCTTGAACAATTCTGCGGCCATATCTTTTGGTAAACCGCACTCATGTATTTTGAGTTCCGGTCCTACCACGATTACTGAACGTCCCGAGTAGTCAACACGTTTACCAAGTAAGTTCTGACGGAAACGACCCTGCTT
>CAZFKE010000012.1:101911-118946 GCA_964519475.1 uncultured Sediminibacterium sp. | reverse complement strand
TACTGGCTTCCTGTAGTTCTCCCAAAAGTTTTGATTACCGGGATGTGAAGAATATTCATGTCGAGAATATGGGGTTTGACAGGACCATCCTGGCCATGGACCTGGTATACTTTAACCCCAACGGTTTTGGGGTTGACCTGAAAAAAGTGGATTGCGATGTGTATGTAGATAATACTTATCTCGGAAAATTTCTGCTGGATACCCTGATGCATATTCCCAGGATGGCAGAATTTTATCTGCCTTCGAAAATTGAAGTAGACATGAAGGCGGTCTTAAAAAACGGGCTCAACCTCCTATTCAGCAAGGAAGTGCTGATTAACGTAAAGGGAACCACCAGGGTGGGAAAAGCGGGATTTTATAAAACGGTGCCGTTTGATTATGAAGCAAGGCATACGCTAAGTCTGTTTTGAGCAGATGAAGCGTGAAGAAGCAAACGATTTACTTCCCACTTTATCTGTTCCTGTTCAATAACTAACGGGTGGTACATGGCAAGGCTTATTCTTCTGCGGCCCTCCGCCATCTTCGGCACGTTTGCAACTGGGTGGGATTTTTTTATACGATTCAGGTTCCGCTTTTTGATCGTCGGCATCAAAACCGGCATTATTGAGCGTGGTCTTCAAAGCGTCTGCATTGGTATGATCGGGTAGAAACTGTATCCTGATCTCGCCCTGCAGCAGGTTTATCTTCCATTGTACAATTCCATTTTCGGTAAGCCCTTTCTCTTTCAGCAGGTATTTATCCAATGCATCCCTGCACTCCCAGCACCTGAGATTGGCCGATTTAATGGTTACCCATTTCGGACCTACCTGCTGCGCATGCACCCAACAGGAAAACAGAAGCCCGGATAAAAAAAACAGTCCTTTTTTCATAGAAAATAAAATATTGAATATGCCAATTTACCTGCCATCCCATTCAGCTGGGTTTGTTCTCCAGGATAACAATAATTGTTCTGTATCTGCATTAATTTGTCCTTTTTCAACGGCAAGGCTGATCAGGTTGCTGTAATTAGTGAGTGAACGGTAAGGCACTTTAGCTTCTTCAAAAGCCTTGTCGGCATGTGCAAACCCATACGTAAAAATGGAAACCATACCTACCACTTCCACACCGGCGTTTCTTAATACATCTACCACCTGCAAACTGCTTTTGCCTGTAGAAATCAGATCCTCAATCACCAATATTCGTTGCCCGGGGGTATAGTAACCCTCTATTTGGTTACCCAGCCCGTGTTCTTTGGGTTTGGGACGCACATAGATATAAGGTAGCTTTAACTGATCCGCTGCCATGGCTCCCCAGGGAATACCGGCTGTAGCCACGCCTGCCAACACTTCTGCCTGCGGGAAATATTCGAATACTACATTGCACAACTCACTTTTAATGAAATCGCGAACGAATGGGAAGGATAATACCCTTCTGTTATCACAATAAATCGGGCTTTTCCAGCCACTGGCCCAGGTAAAGGGTTTATCCGGACTCAATTTAACTGCCCCAACCTGCAATAATTTCTCCGCAACGGCTTTTTCGTTTGTCATCCTGCGAATGTAAAGCCATTTTGAAATTTTGGAATTGGGAAATTGGGAAATTGTATTCACATTTGATGCACTATGGAGAAAATTAAAATTATTGCGGGTGGCGGTTTGGTGTTAAATGATACAGGAGAATTGCTGATGATCTACCGCAGAGGTAAATGGGACCTGCCCAAGGGTAAACTGGATGAAGGCGAAACCATCGAAGATTGTGCCGTGCGTGAAGTGGAGGAAGAAACCGGTGTTACCGGCATTAAAAGAGGTGAACTGATTGCCATTGGCTATCATGAATATTTTGATACGTACTTGCAACAGGATGCGATCAAAGAAACGCATTGGTATGCAATGGAAGTAAAAGGCGAACAATTATTGGTTCCGCAAACAGATGAAGATATTACAGAGATCAAGTGGGTAAAGGGAGAAGCGCTTGAGGAATGTTTACGTGATAGTTATCCGAATGTAGTGGAGGTGGTAAGAAAGGCAGGATTTTGAATTTTGATAAAAAAACTTCATCGCTTTTTTAATATGGCAACCGTAAGCCTGCTGATACAAACTAATTTCTCAGCTTCATCATAAATTTTTATTTCCCAAACATGGGAAGAAGAGCCGAGATGTATAGGCTTAGTAATACCTGTAACCAACCCGCTTCTTACGCCGCGGATATGGTTGGCGTTGATCTCCTGTCCTACACAGATAAAATTATCCGTATCAATTACCAAAGCAGAAGCCACGCTGCCCAGTGTTTCGGCCAGAACAACGGAAGCACCCCCGTGTAAAAGCCCATATGGCTGTTGGGTTCTTTGATCAACCGGCATGGTGGCTTTCAGAAAATTTTCTCCGAGTTCGGAGAAGACGATTCCGATATGGTCGGCCATGGTGTTCTTTCCCAACCCTTCACAATCCTTGAGTGTCAAATCTTTTGTAAACCAGATAGCCATGGATCATTTTGCTTTTAGGGAACGATTTACTTCATCCGGTAAAAAAGGCGATGCATCTCCCCCATTTCGAATGATATCGCGAACAATAGTAGATGCCACGGATGTATATTTGGGTTCGCCGGTAAGAAAAATCGTTTCAATATTCTTATCAAGTGTGCGGTTGGCATCGGCGATGGTTTTCTCGTATTCAAAATCGCTCACATAACGTATGCCCCTGAGAATAAATGTGGCGTTGATCTGTTTGCAATAATTTACGGTAAGCCCATCATACACAACGCTAACTACTTTGGGTTCCAGTTTATAGATCTCCTGAAACCATTCCATTCTCTGTTCGGCACTGAACATGGGATTCTTTGCGGAATTGATACCGATGCCTACATAGATCTTGTCAAATAATGGGATTGCCCGGTTAATGATATCGATATGGCCAAGCGTAACCGGATCGAAGGTGCCGGGGAAAAGACAGATTCTTTGCATAGCGGAAATTCAAGCATGAATTACGAGGTACTAAGTACGAACTAAAATCTGAGAAAACCGCCACTTCGTACTTCGTAATACTTATTTTATACTTTGTATTTATGCTTAGTTTTCCCGATTAGCCAGCAGATACAGAACAGCCATTCTTACGGCAACGCCATTCTCCACCTGGTTAAGGATAATCGAATAAGGGCCATCGGCTACATCGCTGTCCAGTTCCACGCCACGGTTGATCGGGCCGGGGTGCATGATCACGATCTCTTTGCCGAGGCTTTCCAGCAACCTGCGTTTGATACCATATGCAAGATTATATTCGCGCAGGGATGAAAACAAGGGTTGATTCTGGCGTTCGAGTTGTATGCGGAGCACATTGGCCACATCGCACCATTGCAAGGCTTTCTTGAGGTTGTATTCTACCCTAACCCCTAATGCTTCGGCAATATATTTGGGAATAAGGGTTGGCGGGCCGGCCACTACCACTTCTGCCCCCATTTTGCGCAGCAGGTACATATTGCTTAATGCTACGCGTGAGTGCATGATATCGCCAATGATGGCCACTTTCAATCCTTCCAGCTTACCCAGTTTTTCCCGCATGGAGAATGCATCGAGTAAAGCCTGTGTTGGGTGTTCATTAATTCCATCGCCGGCATTCACAATGGCTGCGGGAATATGCTTGGCCAGAAAATGCGGCGCGCCTGAAGCACTGTGTCGCATCACTACCATATCCACTTTCATGCTGAGGATATTGTTCACTGTATCGAGCAGGGTTTCTCCTTTTGCAGAGGAAGAACTGCTCAAAGCAAAATTGAGCACATCCGCAGAAAGCCTTCTTTCCGCCAGTTCAAAAGACATACGGGTACGTGTAGAATTTTCGTAAAACAAGTTGACAATGGTAATATCACGTAGTGATGGAACTTTTTTAACAGGCCTTTGCAAAACTTCTTTGAATTGTTCGGCAGTAGAGAGAATTAACTGAATATCTTCTCTGTTGAGATCTTTGATACCAAGAAGATGTCTGGTAGATAGTTTCATTAAAAATCAAAGATAAAAGATTTCAGCTATCCAAAAGTATTACTTGTTCACTTCCATCTCTTTCTTTCCAGTTTACGATCACTTTCTGGGAAATAATTGTGTCAATCGTCTTACCGGTATAATCTGGCTGAATAGGAAGTTCCCGGTTAAACCTCCGATCTACCAATACGCAAAGGGTTACTTTCGATGGTCTTCCAAAAGCCAATAAAGCATCCAAAGCTGCACGGATGGTGCGCCCGGTATAGAGCACATCATCAATTAAGACCACTTTCCGGTTCTCGAGACTGAAAGGAATATCGGTGGCATTGGCGATATGGAGGCTTTTTCGGATATCATCGCGGTAAAAAGTGATGTCGAGTTTGCCGTATTGAATATGGGAAGGGTTGATGATCTTTTTCAATTCTTCTACAATCCGGTCGCTGAGCCAGATCCCTCTTGGCTGCAAACCGATAAGCACTGTATTTTCCAGAGAAAGATTGTTCTCCAGTATCTGGTGCGCCAGTCTTTTTACCGTTAGTGCCAGTTGTTGCTCGGATAGTATCGTCTTCAAAACCGAATTTTTAATAAAAATAAATGCTTTCTGCCATACTCAACATGAATAATTCAGGTGGTTCTGGTTTAATTTGCCCGCTCAATGCTCAGGCTTCAAAAGATATCTCTGGTTCAATTCCGCAATTATGTGCAGCAAAGCTTTTCTTTTACCGAAAGGGTTATAGGCATTTGTGGTGCCAATGGCACGGGCAAGACAAATCTTTTGGATGCCATTTATTACCTGAGTTTTTCCAAAAGTTATTTTCCACGTTCGGATAGCCAGAATGTGCACCATGGCCTGCTGGGTATGCGGATTGAAGGGAACTATGCACTGGAAAATGAATTCCGTCATCTTGTATGCATTCTGCGGGAGAATAACCGTAAAGAATTACTACTGGACGATGAGGTGTATAAAAAGTTCTCAGACCATATCGGCAAATTCCCCTGTGTGATGATTGCTCCGGATGATATTGTGTTGATTGCCGGAGGAAGTGAGGAAAGAAGAAGATTTATGGATACGCTGCTTTCTCAGATCAATAAAACCTATCTCACTACCCTGATCAATTATACTAAAATAATGCAGCAACGTAACAGCCTGCTGAAACGAGCTGCAGAAACAGGATCTATTGACGACGCATTGCTTGAGATATTGAATGATCAGTTAGCTGCCGCGGGTAATTATATTTTTACAGAGCGGAATGCTTTCTTAAAAGATTTCCTGGATTTAAGCGGATCTATTTATCAAAGAATTGCCGGGAATAATGATGGATTGACCCTTCAATACACCAGCCAGTTATTAACGGATGATTTTCAAGCATTATTAAAAGCTACCCAGCAAAAAGACATTGCCGTACAAAGAACTACATCAGGCATTCATAGAGATGATCTTGTTTTTTATATGGATCAATCCTTATTCAAAACAGAAGCTTCGCAAGGACAAAGGAAAAGCCTGCTCTTTGCTTTAAAACTGGCCGAATGGCAAACCCTTAAAAAGAAAAAAGGCTTCACGCCTATTTTATTGCTGGATGATGCGTTTGAAAAATTAGATGAACAAAGGATGTACCAGTTACTTCAGTGGGTTTGCACGGAGAGTGACGGGCAGGTGTTTATTACAGATACTCATCCGGAGCGGTTACAGAAGCAGCTTGCTGATATTGATGTTAAGTATCAGTTTATTGAACTTTTTTAATTAGTAATGAATAATTAGTAGTTAGTAATTGTATCCAGGTGCGGTTACGCTGATTAATTACTAATTACTAACTACTAATTACTAATTTTACCTCATGTCTGAAAAACACATCGGTGATGCGATCAAAGGGTTTCTGAACAAGAGTCATCTCCGCAATGGTATCCGTGCCGTGCAGATAGAAGAGATCTGGGAAACCTTGATGGGCAAGACGATTGCGAAATACACGGATAAGATCCAGATCATTAACCAGAAATTATTTATCCATACGGCGGTAGGGCCATTGAAGAATGAGTTGATGTATCAGAAACCGCAGATCATTGAAAGGGTGAATGAGGCGTTTGGGGAGACTGTGATCAACGAAGTGATTATCCAATAATTTTCTTCGTGTTTCTGCGATTAAAAGGAGTTGTTTTACCGCAGCGCTGCGGAGAGCCGGGAGTTTTCGCAGCAGGTTATTTAATCTTTACACGCGGATAAACAATACCTTAGAGCATATCGGCCAGCAGGTTTACTGCCATAAAGAATGTTACCGTAATCAAAATACTCCCCATTACTAACGGGAAATCTAATTTTCCAGGCATCCACAGTAACTTTTCTGATTCCCTTCCTGCCAAAAATATATTCTACAAAAAAGCGCCCGCAAACAGTTCTGCAAACCATCCTGTAATGGCAGCTATTACCGGATTTAATGCATTACGGAAGATCACTACTTTTTTGCTCAATCCTTTTGCATATGCAGTGCGGATATTTTTCATGGTGGCACTATCGCCCTACTGGCCCAGCACTAACCTTGCAGGATCGCCAAAACCCTGAAATAAAAGGAATACCATCTCCACTACCCCATCAGCACTAATCATCCATACAATATTTTTTTACTGAGAACGCTGATCATTGTATTATGCGTTACCTATCTGAGGTTATTCAGGGCATCCTGTACTTTCTGAAAATCCACAAAACTGATCTTATCCAATACCAAAGCTCCCTTCATAAAGAAATAAGTGGGGGTAACCCTTGCTGCTGTTTTCAAAACGGTAGCATCGCATTTCACCACGGTGGTATGGGTAAATTGGGTAACTGCCCTGTCGGCGTCTGCGGTTACCATCAGGATAGGAATATTTTTTTGTTGTGCCATTCTGGTAATCGTTTCAAATCCACCGGCCCATTTATCTGAATGGTCCATATCTTTTGCCAGTAAGAGTATATATGTATTTGTTTGCGATAATACTGCAGTGGTTGTGTCATTACCGGTTATCGATTGCAATGAGAAGTCCAGTATTTTCGCCTGCAGGCCGTTCCCTTTTTTTACCAACTGATCTTTTCTATTAACGTACGTATAGCTTGTATCAAAATCGGCGGGGAAATGGGTTTGATCAAATTCGATCTGCTTACCTGCTTTCTTATAAACAAATAAGATCGAAAAACTATCCGGTATGGCGCCGGCAGGCGTTTTCATTTGTTCCAGAATATTGTTTCCTTTTTTATAAGGCAGACAATCAACCACCGGCAAATGTTGTAATACATACCATTGACCTATGGAAGTGCCCGCCGTGACACATACCAATAAAAAAACAGCCGCAAAAGGTTTTACTGCGCTTTTTATTTTTTTATGGGCTGCAAATAAAACAAGGATCATTACCAGCAGGAAGATATCCTTGCCAAAAGATTGCGCCGGCGTTAAAGGCAAACAATCGCCAAAACATCCGCAGGTCTTGATCTTACCCGAGAACAATGCATACCCGGTTAAAAATGTAAAGAAGATGATCAATAATAATAAAAGCCAGCTGAACAAGCGCATACGCCAGCCAATAATCAAGGCCGCGCCGGCCAATACTTCAAATACATTCATCAGCAGTGCAAATGCCAGGGTATAATCATTAAAGAAATTCCAGCCCCATACTTCAAAGAATTCCTGCATCTTATAACTTAACCCCAATGGATCGTTGGCCTTGATCAATCCGGAAAAGATAAATAACAGACCCACTACCCACCTGATGATCAATAAGAATTTTTTCATGTATTTGTATTAGTGTTTTCCTTCTTCAATTAAGATTAATGCAAAAACGGAATAATTAATAATGTCTACATAATTTGCGTCAATGCCTTCACTGATCAGTGTTTTACCCTCATTGGTCAGGATCTGTTTAATACGCATCAGTTTCATTAATATCAGATCAGCGAAACTTTGCTGGCTCATTTCGCGCCAGGCTTCGCCATAATCATGGTTCTTATCCAGCATGGTGGTTTTGGCAAAATCTATGCTTTTGTGATAAAGTGTGTCCACCTGTGCTACCGGTAATTCTTCCACCTGTGGCTTGCCCAGTTCCAACTGCATTAAACCGATAACAGCATAGTTAAGGATTCCTTTGAATTCAGAGGGTATATCATCCCCTACTTTTTGTGTATTCAGATCCTGTATGGTTCTGATGCGGAGCGCTTTGATAAAGATCTGGTCAACCACCGATATGGTGCGCAGCACACGCCATGCAGTACCATAATCTTTGGTCTTTTTAATGAATATATCACTGCACTGCCCTACTGCCTGATCGTATTGTTGGTTTGTATTAGCCATTATTCCATGAACGCTTTAATGCTTTGGTAATATCTTTGAATGCAAGATAGGTGATTACAAAATTTGAGAATTTGAAAATTTAAAAATGAATTAGCCTAATGTTCACACTGAATTGCAGGGGCAGGTTACTGGTCATTGATTTACCCATAGTAATGGGGATCATTAATGCAACGCCGGATTCTTTTTACAGCGGCAGCAGGCAGGAATCGGTTGAAGCGGCTTTGCAAAAAGCAGAAGAAATGCTGATGCAGGGAGCCCGGATATTAGATATTGGCGGGCAGAGTACCCGGCCGGGTAGTGAGATGAGCGGTGCGGAAGAGGAGATTCGAAGAGTGATTCCGGTAATAGAAGCCATCAGTAAAAGATTCCCGGAAACTTTTTTATCTGTAGACAGCTTCCATAGTAAGGTTGCCCAAGCGGCTGTAGATGCGGGGGCAGTGATTGTAAATGATATCAGTTCCGGGATGTTTGACCCTGAGATGCTTTCTACGGTATCAGCTTTACAAACACCCTATGTATGCATGCACCTTGCAGGAACACCGGAAACGATGCACCTGAAAAGGAATTATGCAGATGTGACAAAAGAAGTGCTTGATTTTTTTATTCAGAAAATAGAAGAATGTAAGAAGTATGGGATGCATGATATTATCGCTGATCCTGGTTTTGGATTTAGTAAGCAAAGGGAGGATAATTTTAACTTACTGAAACACCTCGAAGTATTATCTATCCTAAAAAAACCGGTTTTATTAGGCATTTCCAGGAAATCTACTATTTACCAAACACTGGGCATCACGCCAGAGGAATCGCTTAACGGCACCACTGTACTGAACACAGCCGGATTACTAAAAGGCGCCAGCATACTTCGTGTGCATGATGTAAAAGAAGCCATTGAAGCCATCAAACTAACTACCTACCTGATATAAAAAGAGCGGCTCTTATAAAGCCGCTCTTTTTATATCAGGTATGCTTGTTTATTTATTTTTCGGGGTTGCGCCTGGCATAACAGGAGCCGCTGCAGGTTGCGGAGCCGGTGTGGTTACGTCTAGCACTTCTATTTCAAATATCAGGCTGGTGTAGGCAGGGATCGGAGGATTCGGATAAGGGCCATAACCCAGCATGGCCGGGATAAACAACCTTCCTTTACCACCTTTGCCAAAGAGACGCAAAGCATCGTCCATTCCTTTGATCACACTTTGTCCGCCAATGTTTACAGATAAGGGCTGGCTGCCACCTGGTTTGTTTTTGTCCATGTTTGAATCAAACACTTTACCATCCAGGAAAGTTCCTTTATACATAACCTGGGCCTGCTTCCCGGAATCCGCTTTCTGTGCCTCACCGGGATTGGTGATCTCTACCAATACACCTGAAGTGGTGGATTGTGTTTTGATTCCTTTTTTATCGGTAAAGTCCTTTAGTTCTTTTATTTCTTTTGCTTTTTCAGCATCCTGTTCTTTCTGTACATCAGCCAACGCTTCAATCTGTGAAGGGAAGGTTTTGATGATCTCCGCACGGCCTTTGATCAGGTCTTTTGCTTTGAAAACATTGTTGTACTCAATAAAGCCCAGTTTTTTCAGGCTATCTACGCTCAGTACAAACTCAACTTTATCGCCGGGTGAGAGCATACGTATCAATTCAAAGAAACTGTGTTTACCTGCTTTGGCTGTATCTACGATCATATATGTTGGGATATGCCCGTACGAGGTTTGCAGCACAGAATCTTTACCGGTTTTGTACTCCAGGTTGTATTTCACAAACTGCCCCTGCTTCAATTTTTCTTTACTGCCACCTGCGGTAAGTTTGTACTTAACGCCCGATGGGGTTGTCTGGTATTGGTTACAGCTTGCAAGCAATACGATCGCTGCTAACAGCGTGATGGTTGTTCTCATTTTTTTTATTGTAGTTGATGATGATATTCCTGAATTACCTGTCTGAATTTATTTACCGTGCTGTCAAGGCTTTCACTGTCCCTGCCCCCAGCCGCATTAAAATGCCCGCCGCCTTCAAAATGTTTTCTGGCAAATGTATTTACATCAAAGCCCCCTTTGCTGCGGAAGCTCCATTTTCTTTCACCATCCCTGTCTATCACCAAAGCTCCGAATTTTATTCCCTGTATGGTTAATAAATAATTAACGAGTCCTTCTGTGTCACCGGTTTTTATATTGTAGCGCTGCAGATCTGATTTTGTAATATACATTAGGGCCGTATTGTACTCGTACAGTACATCCATACGGTTTACCAGGGCATAACCGATAAAACGGAGACGGTTTTCCAGAAAATTATCATAGATATTGTCGTGTACCTTGGTATGTTGCAAACCTTTCTCTTTTAAAACCGCTACCATCCTGTGCACAGAAGGGCTGGTTGCCGGAAAACGGAAGGAGCCGGTATCGGTCATTACGCCGGTATACAGGCATTCAGCCATTTCGGGAGTGATTGAATCCTGGTGACCCGATTCTGTAATAAAATCATAAACCATTTCACAGGTAGAACTTTTGGCCGTATTGCTTATTCCGTAAGTAAAAGCTTCTTCCTGAGGCTGCTCATGATGGTCAATGAGTATTTTGGTGCATGTAGCTTCTGTTAATGGCTGCTCCATATGTTTGGTTCGGTGCAGGATATTAAAATCGAGACAGAAGATAACCCCGGCCTGATTAATGATTCCTTTTGCTTTCTCGCGGTTTTGTTCAAAATCCAGCACTTCTTTTACGCCGGGCATCCAGTTTAGAAAATCGGCCCAATTGGTTGGAGAGATCACGGTAGCGACATGGCCCAGCCCCTTCATAAAATGATAGAGTCCCAAAGCAGCGCCCATTGCGTCTCCGTCCGGCTTTTGGTGCATGGTAATTACCACATTAGCTGGGGTTTGCAGGCTTGAGTAAAAACGATCGATTGGAAGCATATAAGGCGGCAAAATTGCGGTTTCCACGCTATTCTATCAAATCAATTTATGGGTCTTTCACAAAAATTAAAGGATATTATCCGGAAAAGCCTTGCTAATCCGTACTTTTGCGGCCGAAATTGAAACTTATTTATGAGCAAGAGAACATTTACCATGATTAAGCCGGATGCCACCCAAAAAGGGTATACCGGAGCTATTTTAGACCAGATCATCAAAGCCGGCTTTGCCGTAAAAGCGATGAAATGGACCCGTCTAACCAAAGAACAGGCAGGCTTATTCTATGAAGTACACAAGGAAAGGCCATTTTACGGAGAACTGGTTGATTTTATGAGCAGTGGCCCGATTGTGGCAGCTATTCTTGAAAAAGACAATGCCGTAGCAGATTTCAGAACCCTGATCGGCGCTACCAGCCCTGCCCAGGCTGAGGAAGGCACCATCCGCAAATTATATGCAGCTTCTGTTGGCGAAAATGCCGTTCATGGCAGCGATAGCGATGAGAATGCTGCTATTGAGGGCGATTTCTTCTTTTCTAAACTGGAAAGGTTTTAATTGATTAAGCTGATATGTAAAAAGCCATCTCAATTTTTGGGATGGCTTTTTAGTTTCCATGAACCGATTGGTTCATTAATTATAGGTAACGGCGGGTTTGGTTTGAATGGCGGTGCCGATGGCAGCCTGTATTTGGTAACCGTACGCAATCATGTATTCAAAATAAGTTTGCCAGTAAAAAATGTGATTACATAGGAATGATCAAAAACCTGCCGCAGGCGTTTAGATCAAACGGTGCATCGGTTGATGAGAATGGTGAA
Source organism: uncultured Sediminibacterium sp. (assembly GCA_964519475.1). Classification (GTDB taxonomy): domain Bacteria; phylum Bacteroidota; class Bacteroidia; order Chitinophagales; family Chitinophagaceae; genus Sediminibacterium. The sequence continues at coordinate 106,979 of CAZFKE010000012.1, read as the reverse complement.
TTACTGGTAAGCCGTGGCAAGTTCCAGATCCGCGTAACCCATATTAAAGAGAAAAGAGAATATAAAATGATGCTGATAGACTTGAATGGTAAATCGATCATGGAAGAAAAGATGAACCTGGGACTCAAAACAAATGTAAACTCATTTACTTTCCCATCACAACAAGCAAAAGCTGTTTATTTTGTTCAGATTGCAGATATATTTAACCGAACAATCTATTTGCAGCAGTTGATTGTTGAATAATAATCGAGATTGCTCATATTCAAATAAAACAAAAGATAACTAATCTTTTGTTTACCTTCTATTGCTGCCATTACCCGTCCGGATATTATTCGCCTAAAACTGACTGTCGTACATTTTACCCTTGTCAGGTTTTCACCGATGATAACTTATACTTATTTTTATTGCACTTTGAATTATATTTGTGAGGTACACTGTATAAGCATTATCCCCTTCATCGAAACCTAACTGACATGCAAAAAACCATTTTACTCATTGCAGGATTGTTTTTTAGTCTACTAGTAAATGCCCAAAAAGAAGTTACCGTATCTGTGAATCCCACGGATGCCGAAATTTATGAAATCTCCGCCAATGGATATGCCATGAAGCGAGGAGCAGGTTCCATTATCTTAAAGCTGGAAAAAGACAAAGCGGTGACCCTTGAAGCGAGGAAACCCGGATTTGTTTCAGAAAAAAAGACTTTTTTAAGGGGTAAGAATGGGGAGCCTACAGCTACCATAGAGCTTACACAGCGTTCGGTTCAGGTAAATGCTTCCCCTGCCGATGCTATGATACTGGTGAACGGAGCAGAGATTGGAAGATCTTCCCAAACCATTACTATTCCCAAAGGAGTGAGTATTACTATTGATATTAAGAAACCCGGATTCGTAACGCAATCAAAAACACTTTATAATAAACAGGGTGAAGAGGTGCCAGAAATAACCTATCTGTTTAAACTGGAGGATCGGATCGTTTCTGTAAAAGCAGACCCCCAGGATGCATCCATTTTTGTAGATGGCAAGAAGAAAGGGGAAGGAACGGCCCAGGTTATCATACCGAAAGATAAATGTGTAGTTGTAAAAGTAGAAAAACAGAGTTTTATTTCCAACGAAGTAACTTATTGTAATAAGGAGCTGGAGAATTCGCCTCCTTTGGTAGATGTTATCCGTTTAAAAGACAGGAGTATCCAGATCAATGCGATACCAGAGGATGCAAGGATCTTCGTAGATAACAAGGAAGTGGCCAAGGGTAACTACAACATGAAACTGAACGCAGGAAAATGTTCTGAATTATTGGTATTGAAATCTGGTTATGTGGGGTATAAACTCAATTTATGCAACCAAAGCGATGCCACAGCACCTGAAGGCAGCTATGCTATTCAACTGAAAGAGGATGAAGCTTATTTGCAATCGGAGCAAAGCAGTATTGCCAATAAAAATTTCAATCTGGTTATTGAAAACCCTTCTATTACAGCACAGGATGCATGGAAAAAATTAGTCAGCATTATACAATCATACTTTGATGAGATAGAAACGGTGGATTTTTCCACCTCCTATCTTAAGACCAATTGGGTAGGAAAGACATTCAACCTGGGCTCTGAATTTAAATCAATGATCCGCACCCGTGTTATCATCACGTATGGAGGGGAAGCCAACAAGTATAATATCAAGATTTTATCGGAGATAACAAAGCCCGATTCTAATTGCGCCAGAAGTGCCAATGATATAACCAGTTCTTCCAAATCATCCTCCTTAACGGCTACCAATGATGAATGTTTCGAACCCGTTGACAGGATCCTTAGAAAGTATAGTGACCTGATTTCGGATATACAAAGAAGGTTCAAATAAATACTATTGAATAAACGATCCGGTTTTGTTCTGATAGCATAGGATACAAATTCGATTCATGGATAATGATACCCTAAGAAAGAGGTTTCCTTTTATCAGGAAACCTCTTTCTTTTTAGGCTTTCAAGATTTGCATTTACGATACTCCACCTTCTTCGGCCATTACATTCCCTTCGCAATATTTTTAACCGGTTTATCGCTTCGCAGCAGCTGATTGCTGAACAAAGAGAATTATACTACACAAAAAAAGGTTCAAAAAATTTCGAACCTTTTTTTGTGAAAATCAGTCACAGAAGGCATTTGGAAGCAGCTTACTCAAATCACACATATATCCATATTCTATATTTCACAATTATGGGATAGATTATGAATAGACGAATCAAAAAGATGAGTAGCCAACCCACTACAAAACGCAGAACAAAATTTTACAAAATTACCGGTCTATTAAGCAGGCAAATCTGTGGTTTACACTGATTTTTTGAACCGATGATTTAGAATAGTTTCAAGCACCTAATTTTAGATATCCAATATCTATGAAACTACCCAAACAATCCCTGCTGTTGGGACTATGTCTGTTGTGGTATTGTTTATCTGCATATACACAAAATGCAAGTAATCAATATCCAGCCAGTTTGTTTGCGAGCGAGATCAATTCAAAATTTTCATCGGGCAACAGTTTATCTTTTTCAAATAATAGTATTTCATCCGGTCCTGATAAACTTAGCTACACAGGTTTCGTTTCACCCCTGCCCATTTCGAATAATTTTTTAACACTTATCTATGGCCCCAATACTCCTGTTTGTTCGGGTAACAGCCTTAACCTGACAGTAGTTGCATCAGGAACCCCACCCTATACTTATAAATGGACAGGCCCGAACGGTTTTACCTCTACATTACAAAATCCGTCTATTCCGAGTGCCACACTTGCGGCAGGTGGCACCTATACAATTAGCGTTGGCGATGCAGGTGGCAACCAGGCGGATGCCATCTTTACGGTTACGGTTAATTCATCACCGGTAGTTGCAGCCATAACTGGCAATTCATCAGGATGCGCGGGTAGTACCATCGCACTCAGTGATGCAACGCCGGGGGGTGTTTGGAGCAGCAGTAATACAACAGTTGCCAGTGTTGACAATACAGGCCTTGTGACAATGAAAACCGCAGGGTCGACAACTATTTCATATGCAGTAACCAATGCATCAGGATGTACTACCACGGTCACAAAAACCATAACGGTCAACAGTGTAATACTTCACCCGGATGTGATAGAGTGTAATAATGGCATTACCCATTTCTCCGCTACTGATCCGTATTATGGTGTAACCTACAGTAACAGTAATGCAGGCAACAGTTATGCATGGTCGATCACCGGTGGCTCTTATTCCTACCAGGGAGCATCCACCGCCAGTTCACCATATCCGAGTGTACAATTATTAACAGGCTCTACGTTTACGGTTGCCGTACAATTTACAACCAACGGGGTAACCTGTACTGCCACACAGATTGTTTATAAAAACACCATTGCCGCAGATACCATTCAGGGATCGCATGATACTACGGTTTGCTACAATACATCCCCAATAAGCCTTTCGGGAAAAGCTTCACCTGTTACAAATCTATTTACCTGGACAAGTTCAGGATCAGGCATTTTTTCTGCCCCCAATTCCTTAAGTACCACATATACGCCAAGTGCCGCAGATAAGTCAGCGGGCGTGATAAAAATCTATTTAAAGGGCTCCTCTTCTTTAAACTCGACCGGTAACTGCGGCACCAGCATCAGCATGGATTCCATGATTTTGCGGATATATCCAGATAATACAGGTACCAATTCAACGCAGGTGATCTGTTCGAATCAGGCATTGAATTTTACGCCCAGTTCGGCTATTTCGGGAAGTACCTATTCCTGGATATCTTCCGTAATATCTGGTTCAGCTACCGGAAATACCGGCAGTGGTACCGGGAATATTATTGACTCGCTGGTGAATTTATCAGGCACAACCGATGCCGTGGTTAAGTACACCATTACACCGTATGCATTTACACCTACCAATAATAGTTGTACCGGCACTCCTTTCACTTATACCGTAACGGTAAGACCGAAACCCCTTATTACAATTACCAATAATTCCGCATCGATCTGTACTGGAACCGCTGTCAATATATCTTTCAGCAGTTCTATATCAGGTTCTACCTATATATGGACTTCTTCTGTGATGGCCGGATCGATTACCGGAAATTCTGCCAACACCGTAGCTTCTGCCAGCAATACTACTATTAGTGATGTATTGATCAATAATTCTTCCAGTAACGGAATTGCCAGGTATCGCATAACAACGACTTCTCCATCAGGCTGCAGCCGGATCGATTCTACGGATGTACTTGTATATGGCAATCCATCAAATGCAAATGCAGGCCCTGATCAATCATTATGTAATGTGACCAGTGCATTAATGGCGGCGAGTACCCCTACGCTTGGAACGGGCAACTGGTCAAAGTTATCGGGACCTTCTACAGTAACATTTGTATCACCCAACTCCCCATCAAGCACTGTAAATGGATTGATTGTGGGAACATATCAACTATTATGGACTGTAAGTAATGGGTCTTGTGCTGTTTCAAAAGATACGGTGATTATTGTGAATGCCCCCCAAACTGTTGCCGGAAGTATTTCTGCCAATGCAACCGTTTGTGCCGGAAATAATAACGGCACGCTTACTTTATCAGGATATACAGGCAATATTCTTCGCTGGGAATCCTCTACTGACGGAGGTGTAACCTGGCCTACAACAATCAATAATACTACAAGTACTTATACTTATTCGAATATAATGGCAACCACACTTTACAGGGCTGTTGTACAAAGCGGCACTTGTGGATCTGCCAACACTAATCCGGTAACCATTACCGTGAACCCGACGTCGGTACCCGGAACAGTTTCTGCCAACGCAACGGTTTGTGCTGCGAGTAATAGTGGTACACTTACCCTTACCGGTTATACAGGAAGCATTACCCGTTGGGAATCTTCTACTGACGGAGGTGTAACCTGGCCCACAACAATCAATAATACTACCTATACTTATAGTTATACCAATCTTGCCAGCACCACCCTTTTCAGGGCCATTGTGCAAAGCGGGGGCTGCAGTGCTGCTATCTCCAATGCAGTTACTATCAGCGTAAACGCACAAACAGTGCCCGGTACCCTTTCTGCACCCGCTACCGTTT
>CAZFKE010000012.1:57625-101811 GCA_964519475.1 uncultured Sediminibacterium sp. | reverse complement strand
TTACCGTTTTACAACCCGTATCCATCGCCAATGCCGGGCCTGACCAGATTTTATGCGCCGCCACCGCTGCCGTATTAAATGCCAGTACCCCGGCTTCGGGTACAGGTACATGGACCAACCTCCCCGGTAATCCGACCACAGCCGCTTTTGCCAATGCCAATGATCCTAAAGCAACCGCTAATAACCTGACTACAGGTACTTACCAGTTCCTGTGGACCATCTCTAACGGGATTTGTGCCAGTTCAAAAGATACCGTACTGATCAGCGTAAACGCACAAACAGTGCCCGGTACCCTTTCTGCACCCGCTACCGTTTGTGCTACTGCTAACAGCGGCAACCTTTCTATTACCGGATATACCGGATCCATCATCCGGTGGGAATCCTCGGCTGATAATGGCACTACCTGGAACAATATTGCCAATACTACCAATACTCTATCCTATAACAATCTTGCCTCAACTACCCTCTTCAGGGTGCTGATACAGAGCGGGGTTTGTGCTGCTATCTATTCCAATACCGTTACCATTACCGTTTTACAACCCGTATCCATCGCCAATGCCGGGCCTGACCAGATTTTATGTAATGTGGCTGCAGCTACACTTGCTGCGACAACACCCAGTTTGGGCACAGGTAGCTGGTCCGCTGTTGCAGGTAACCCGTCATCTGTAACCTTTACCAATGCAAGCTCTCCATCATCGACTGTGAGTGGGCTTATCGCAGGTGTTTATCAATTTGTATGGAGCGTTTCTAATGGTAGCTGTGCCAATTCAAAAGATACGGTCCAGGTAACTGTATATCCTCCAACAACTCCCGGTACTTTAAATGCTGATGCAACCGTTTGTGCTAGCGCCAATAGTGGAACATTATCACTTACCGGTTATGTTAGCAGTATTGTACAATGGGAATCATCTACTAATAATGGTATATCCTGGAATACGATTGCGAATACTACTAACACTTTAAACTATATTAATGTAATCACTACCACCAAGTATCGGGTTTCTGTAAAGAATGCTGTTTGTCCTTCATTATATTCAAATGAAGTAACCGTTAATGTTTTACAGCCCGTGACCATTGCTTATGCAGGTCCTGACACTACAGTCATCAATGGTATTACCAGTTATAAGCTAAGTGGCAATACACCGAGTTCGGGTACGGGTGTATGGTCGGTTATTCCGGGAGGCCCTTCTGCACTTACCATTGTTAATCCTGCAGATCCAAATACTACCGTTAGCGGATTAACCTATAATCCTGGCTCGCCACCAACAGATGGTATTTACCGTTTGGTATGGACCATTTCGAATGGATATTGTGCCATTTCGAGAGATACGATGCAGATTACTGTTCAACCACCTACGAATCCGGGTGTGATTGGTCCGGATGCCGTTGTATGTACCGGTAACAATAGTGGCTTAGTTACGTTAACCGGCTATGTGGGAACAATATTACAATGGGAATTATCTACCAATTATGGTACCAGTTGGAGCGTTATTACCAGAACGGTGAATACTAACCAGGATACCCTACATTATGAAAACCTAACCACAACTACGCTATTCAGGGCCTTAGTAAAAAATGGGGTGGGTTTGTCATTATATTCCGGTATTGCTGCTACCATAACCGTATTACAATTGGTAACTCCTGCCAATGCCGGCAGTGATCAAGTTTTGTGTAATACGAGCGTCGCCACGATGAATGGCAATACACCCAGTTCCGGAACCGGGGTCTGGTCAGCCCTTGCGGGAAATCCATCTTCGGTTACGTTTAGTAATGCATCCGATCCGAAAACCATTATATCAGGTTTAGTAAACGGAAGCTATCAATTTGTGTGGAGTATTTCCAATGGTATATGCAGTGATTCAAAAGATACAGTAATAGTAACTGTGCAACTGCCTACTATTGCAGGTACGATTGCCGCAGATGCTTCTGTTTGTGCAACATCAAATAATGGAACTTTACTGATCACAGGTTATAGAGGATCAATTCTGGATACAGAAGTATCTACTGATAACGGCGCTTCATGGACAGCCATTACAGGAACAGCCAATCAAAGTTCTTATACTTATAATAACCTGATCAACACTTCTCAGTTCAGGGCAAGGGTTCAAAACAGTGTTTGTCCTGCTTTAGTAACCAATATTATTACCATTACCGTATTACAGGCGGTTACCATTGCCAATGCAGGTATAGATCAACAGCTTTGTAATGTAAGTTCTGTAACTCTTGCCGCCAATACCCCTTCTTCCGGAACCGGTAAATGGACTGCTCTTCCTTCCAATCCTACCTCAGTAAGCTTTACCAATAATGCAGACCCCAATACAACTGTGAATGGATTAACAACTGGCACCTATCAATTTATCTGGACCATCTCCAATGCCCTTTGTGCGGATTCGAAAGATACCGTTCAGATCACTGTTTATCCGCCTACCCAAGCCGGTACACTTACTGCGGATGCTACTGTTTGTGCTACCAGTAATTCAGGCACACTTTCCCTTTCCGGTTATGTTAGTACCATCGTTCGCTGGGAATCTTCTTTGAATGGCACTACCTGGAATAATATCGCAAATACTTCCGCAACTCTTAATTACAATAATCTTACTACTTCCATAAAATACAGGGCTTTTGTGCAGAATGCTGTTTGCCCGGCTTTGTATTCCAATACTGTTTCCATCAATGTTATGCAGGCGGTTACCATTGCCAATGCAGGTATAGATCAACAGCTTTGTAATGTAAGTTCTGTAACTCTTGCCGCCAATACCCCTTCTTCCGGAACCGGTAAATGGACTGCTCTTCCTTCCAATCCTACCTCAGTAAGCTTTACCAATAATGCAGACCCCAATACAACTGTGAATGGATTAACAACTGGCACCTATCAATTTATCTGGACCATCTCCAATGCCCTTTGTGCGGATTCGAAAGATACCGTTCAGATCACTGTTTATCCGCCTACTATTCCCGGATCATTATCAGCGGATGCATTTGTTTGTGTGAGTGGTAATAGCGGAACTGTTTCGTTAAGGGGTTATACAGGCACAATTATTCAGTGGGAATATTCTACAGATAATGGCGTAAAATGGAATACGATTAGCAATACGACTGCTACTTATCGTTTTACAAACCTTAGCACTACCACGCAATACAGGGTATTGGTTCAAAGCGGGCTTTGCCGTTCGGTTTACAGCAATATAGTAACTATACATGTTGACCCCGTATCTGTAGGGGGCAGACTTATGCCTCTGCAACAAAATGTTTGCTCAGGTTCTAATACTGGCAGTTTACAGGTAGTAGGTTTTACGGGAACGATTATGCATTGGGAATCATCGGTTGACAACGGCAATACATGGACCATAATTAATCTTACCGATTCATCATACACTTATTCATCACTTACTGCCACCACCTGGTTCCGTGTATTGATAGAAAGCGGCGTTTGTTCTTCAGCTTATTCAACAATAGGGATCGTAACCGTGAACAAGCCTACCGTAGCAGGAACCATTGCAGGTGATGCCATTGTTTGTAACGGAATGAATACAGGCAGTATTGTTTTGTCTGGAAGAACCGGTAATATTTTACATTGGGAGTCTTCTGAAGATAATGGCAGTACCTGGAAACTGATCTCAATTCCTACAGATACCCTTTTCTATTCAGGATTAACCAGGAGCACCCTATACCGCGCCCTTGTTAAAAACGGAGCCTGCGCAATGCAATACTCCAATACAGTGGTGATAACAGTAGTAGACCCGGTAACCATTGCCAATGCCGGGGTAGACCAGATAATCTGCGATGCAAACAGCACAGTTACACTAGGAGCCAACAAACCCGTATCAGGATCTGGCACCTGGAAATTTATTTCGGGCCCTTCCGCTGTTTATTTTACCAATGCCTCTTTACCGAATACTACCGTAACCGGTTTAAAAACCGGCACCTATCAATTTGCATGGACGATCTCCAACGGTATCTGTAATCATTCAACCGATACAGTTATGATTAAGGTTGATAAAGTGATATCCGCATTTAACCTATCCAGCATTAACGATTGTGGAAAAACCACCTACCGGTTTTACAATACCAGCGAATCGGTTTTCGGCATTAAAAATTCCAAATGGTTCAGCAGTAAAGGCGATACGATGAACAGTAAGGATATCAGCCTTTCGTTTACCACGGATGCTTCCAAAGACATTAGTCTGAGGGTTGAAAGTAATACAGGTTGTGTACAAACCACCCAGGCCTTGTATAATGTAATTGTTTATCAATTCCCGAAAGTAAATATCAATGCCATTGCCGACGCATGTAAAAACCAGATGTTACAGATCGTTTCCAAAGTGAACTCCCAGGATTCGATCGCTTACCTGCTTTGGAACCTTGGAAACGGGTCAAAGAAAACCGATTCTATTATTGACGTCCAATTTATAGAGAATGGAAATTATACCATTAAATTAACCGTTGCAACTGTTAATCATTGCTTTGATTCTGCTTATAAAGAAATCATGGTCCATGCATTACCCGTGATTACGATCAATAGCAAACCCATCGTTTGTAAAGGAGATAGTATTGAACTGGCTGCATCCGGTGCTATGAATTATATATGGAGCGACAATAATAACAGCATTCTATGCAGTGGCTGCAGCTCAACAAAAGTAAGGCCTCTCACTAATCAGCAATTCCGGGTAATAGGCTATAACGAATATGGCTGCAGCGAGGCCAAAACAGCTCAGATACGGGTGGTTCAACCTTTAAAGGTATTATCGGCAAAAGGTGATACGCTTTGTTCGGGACAATCAAGACAGTTATTTGTATCGGGCGCATCCGTTTATAACTGGTATCCGGAAACGGGCCTGAACAATAAAAATATTGCATCGCCCATTGCCAAACCGCTATCTACCACAACCTACCATGTGATAGGTAAGGATGATTTCAATTGCTTTGCAGATACCGCTGAAGTACAGGTTGTAGTAGGCAAATCCACCCCCATCAATATTGGAAAAGATACTGTATTAAGCGCCGGCACTGTTTATCAGTTAAATGCCAGTATATCCGGGCAGGCGAACGATATCCGCAAATGGTACTGGAACAGTCCCGATGCCTTATCCTGTAAAACCTGCCCATCACCTACAGTAAGGGTTACCAATGATGCTGTTATTTCCTGCCTGGCCATTAATATCTATGGTTGTACCAGTACAGACACCATTAACATAAAAACCTTTTGCCCCTCAACTGAAATTTTCATTCCCAATGCATTTACACCGGATGGGGATGGTATTAATGACAAGTTGATTGTACAAGGCAAAGGTGTTAAGATGATCAGGTATTTCAGAATATTCAACCGTTGGGGCGAAGTGGTTTTTGAGAAAAACAATTTCCTTCCGGGAGACCCTGGTTATGCGTGGGATGGTACCGTTAGGGGCAAACCTGCATCACCGGATGTATTTGTATATATGTGCGAAGTGATCTGTGAGAAAGGGTTGCCAACTGTATTTAAAGGCAATGTTGCCATATTGAAATGAGTAAATAAAAGTGTATGAAAAAAAATTTACAAACCCTGCTGTTATTCATCGTTGCTGTGAATGTGTATGTGTGTAAGGCACAGGATTTTACTTTTTCACAGTTTTATGAACAACCCTTGTTACGCAATCCTGCTTTGGCGGGTCTTTTTACCGGCGACCTTCGTGTGTCTATGTCTTACCGTGACCAATGGGGAAGCGTAACCGTGCCTTATCGCACTACTTCATTGAATATTGAACATAAAATTCCCATGGGCAGTAAGCATGACCTCCTCACCATCGCCTCACAAATGAGCGTGGATGCTGCAGGTGATATACGCCTGAAAAGAACCCAGATCCTGCCGTCGATCAGTTTTCATAAATCCCTGAGTGAACAAAGCGATACTTATCTCACAGCTGCATTCCAGGCAGGGCCAGTATCCAGCCAGTTTGATGCAACGCAATTAAAACTGGGAGATCAATACCGGGGTGGCTCATATGATCCTTCCAATGCTAGCATGCAACCGATCAAAAGCAATGGCTATTCTTACTGGGACGTAAATGCAGGACTCTCATTCAGCAGCACCATCAGAGATAAAACCAATTTTTATATAGCCGTAGGCATGTCACATATTACCAATCCTGTCATCAAATCAGTAACCGGCAATATTGATGGATTTTTATTGCCTAAACTCACTTTTAATGTTGGCATTAATGCCCCCTCTGGTGAAAGAGGCCATATTATGGCATTTACAGATGTTTTTTTGCAGAACCAAAACAGGCAATTACTTAGCGGATTATTATATGGTATTAATATTATTGATTATGATAACGGAGATCCGGATATTTTTTATATCGGCAGTTTTATGAGATGGGGCGATGCTTTGATACCTGTTGTTAAAATGGGTTTTAACCATTTTAGCGTGGGCATCAGTTATGATATCAACATTTCTAAACTGAAAGTAGTTTCCAACTGGCGCGGCGGGCTGGAACTTTCCATCGTATACCGTGATTTTCTGAAGATCCGGAATTCTACACTGGATAAATTAAGGTGTATCCGTTTTTAAGCATACCGGGATAAAATTTTATTTAATTCTTTACTTGTTTATTCCTATTCACCTTAATAAAGTAAATAACGGAATTATGATCCAGATCGCTGGATACATTGATCTCAGTCCGTTTCTTATCCCCGTCTGTAATGATCATTAATGCAGAATTGGGCGGTGTTAACCCAAGGTTCTCTGCAAAGAATATCATTTCATTTTTCTTCGGATCTGTATTCAGCTTTACATAAAAACTGATCGGCTTATTGGTACGGAGCATTTCCTTATACACTACCAATGCCTTATTATAGATCACAGACACCGTATCAAAATCAAATACTCCGTTATCATATAATTCCACTTTCACAGAATCTGAAACAGAAAATACTTCGAATGATTTTTTGGGTGTTCGGCTGGTCATCTGTTCAATAAGTGTTGGTTTTTTTAAACGAGGCGTCGGGTCAAGCAGTTCGTTGATCTTCAAGGTTGCAGAAGCGCTGTCAGCAGATGTAGGGACGGATTGATTCAGATAAGGTTCAGGAATGGCTTTTGCATTGTTTACTGTAGTCATAACCTGATCATTTTTACCTGCCACAGGTTTTTTCTTATTTACGAAACCCGGCTCCCCTGCTTTCTTTCCGGTGGATACCGCTTCTTTCTTTTCTATAAAATACTTACTCCGACTTCCCGGCCTGGCAGTCTTATCATTATTATCTGCAATCGCATTGATTTCTAAAGACTTATTTTTATTTGACTGATTATTTTTTGCAATACTATTTTCTTTTGTAAGAATACCACTATTCATTTTATCGCCTCCCTTACTAATATTAGTGATACCAGCCGTACTTTTTATACCAGTTAATTTCGAACCTGCCAGGTTTCCATCAGTTGGCATTGTTTCTTTATTATCCGTACGCAGTTTTGTCGGTTCTTCAACCGATACAGTATGCAAAGGCATTTTGGGATAAACAGTTGATCCTTTCTCAATATCCAGTTCCAAACCCGATGGCTGCCATTTGGGTTTTATTTCTGTGGTCAAGACCAGGTCTGAACGCCTATTGGCCATTTGATTTTCGGTATGATAAGAACTGTCCTCTTTACAGGCAAGTACAAAATGTTTCTTACCAAAGAAATCAATATTGATCCTTGATTCGGCAACCCCGTTTTCAATAAGATAGGCTTTAACGGATTCGGAACGTTTCCTGGATATTTTTATATTCGCAGATTCAGAACCGATACAATCTGCAAAAGATGCCACCAAAATATTCAGTTTTGTATCTTTTTTCAGCATCTGTACTATCCTGTTCAATTGCGCGAAATCTTCTTTACGGATCTTGATACTGGCAAAACGATAGTTTATATACATTCTGTCAACCGTTATCGCGTTAACAGAATCCATCAACCGCTTATTATCATCTTTCGCAACGTATAGGGTATCCACATTCTTTTTAAGTTCCTTAGCCTGTACATACTTAATAACCGTATCTCTTTGCAGAACCGGAACCACTTTAAATATTTCCATGCAACAGGTAGAAAACCTGTCAGAGCTCAGGTACGCTGTATCAGTATTAGAATCTTTTGAATAATAATCATCATCTTTTACAGAATTAAAAGGAGCACCCAGGTTAACAGCCGTAGCTGCCCATTGCCCGGACAGGCTATCCTGTTTAATCTTATATATATCCATTCCTCCCATTCCCGTCCTGCCATTTGAACTGAAATACAGGTTACCCGATACTGCATCATAAAAAGGCGAAGCTTCCTCTCCTGCTGTATTCACATGATTACCTGCATTGATTGCATGGCCAATGGGTTTACCAGCTTCCATGGTAATCATCCAGATATCATATTTACCCAGGCCTCCTGTTCTGTCAGACACAAAGAATAAATATTTATTGTCTTTTGTAATAAAAGGTTGCTTCGAGTGAAAGCCATCCATGTTCACCGGTGAGGGCATGACAACAGGCTCTGACCATTGTGCATTTACAGAAGTCCTGGTGGAATAATATACCCGGTAATACGTATTTTTTTGGGTACCGTTTTCTTTCCAGCCGGTAAAATAAAGCGTTAGTCCATCTGACGATAAAGAAGGCGTGGCCATATTCATATCAACAGCTGGAAAACCCGCTATCTTTTTAATCGTTGGCTCTTTCAAACTACCCGAATACAAACGAACAGGGTAAATCTTTTCTTTCTTCTTATCAAACTCATGCCGCGAAGTGGTAAACAGGTATTCGGTATCATTGATCTTTCCCAAAGCAAAGTTAGAACCATCTGCAGAAAGGGTTGGTAACAATTTAGAAACTGTTGCAACAGGCCTGGTCGATTTTTGCAGCAGGGCAAAATTACTATTGGCAATGCCCTGTTTTGCTTTTTGTGTAAAGCTGTCAACCGTTCTGTATTTCTGTAAAAACATATTGAATGAACTGATCGCTTTATCAGGCTGATCATCTGACAGCAAACAGAGCCCATACCATAAACGGGCTAATGGGAACTTTGTATCCTGCGATAAAAGATATTGCTCATACTGAGTAGCCGCTTCTTTGTAATGATAACAAAGCCGGTAAGATTCTGCGAGATGATATTGTAAATAACTTTTTTGCGTTGGCCTGATCTTGCCGGCAAGATGACCTGCAGGACGGAATGGATAAACAATGGCCGAAGTATTCTTTACTAACGGGCTGTCATAAAGGATTGCCGAATATATTTGTATTGCCGAATAATAATCGCCATTCGCAAAACTGGCATCTCCTCTTCGCTGCAATTGCCCGGCTGTTTGTGCCATAGCTTCATAGCACATACTGTACGACACAAATAATGCTAATGTACAAACCCATATGTTTTTTATAGTCGCGGGCATATAAACCTGGTTTCTGGTATTTTTTTAGGATGGGTGAAACTGATAGATAATTCATATCCGCCATTAGAGGAAGATGCCGTTTTTAATGGTGATGTATTGATGTCATAACTGAAGCCGATACTTAATCCGTTCACATGAAGGCCAATACTAGGCGCCAATGCATCGTTCAACCGGTAAGTGCTGCCGAGCATCAGGAATTTTCCTTCTTCAATGGTCAGATTGCAAACAAGTCCGGCCGTAACCTCATTTGCATTGCCTTGTTGTTCAAATATGGCATGTGGGATAAACGCTACTCTTTTGCCCATCTGTAACCTGATTCCTGCATTAGCAGAAAACCGCATCGGAATAATATTATCAGCGGCATCAGATAAAAAATGGTTATTCGGTTGTGTGGGATGATATAAACTGATACCCATAAAAGGGTTGACCGATGTAAACGGATTCCCGTCAAAATACATCAGTCCCAAACTTCCGTCAAGCGAAGTGGCGGACTGATGTGCAAATACCTCACTTGAAGGCAAAGAAGGATCAAATCCAGATAAAGGATTGAACTGGTTACCGAATTGAAAATTACCCGGATCAATTCTTCTGTTTAATAACCCTAGTTGAAACCCGCTGCTCAGCATTTTATATTTAGATAACTGCACACGGTAAGAAAGCGATAGGTAACCATTGGTATAATGATATCCGGCATCTACAGAACCCTGATTCAATAAAGTAATCCCTATTCCGAAATTGTTTGGTAAGGCCATATCAGCCATGATGCCCTGCGTTACCATAGGTGAATATAAACCGGGCAATTGCCGGCGGTAAATACCAGCAATGCGATAATCCCCTTCAATCACTCCCGTTAATGCAGGGTTTAACCATAAGGGATATGCATAGTATTGTGTAAAATGCGGATCTACCTGTGCTTCCAGCTGATTTGAGAAAGAGATCAGCAGCAGCATCCATAACATCATCAGTTTACGCATACACATTTTTTTAACACTACCTGATCAAATTAAAAGTTCCACCTTTTGTTACCCGTTTACCATCCTGCATCACCGCTTCTAATGAATACGTGTACATACCCGCCGGTGCTTTCTGCCCGTTGCGTGTTCCATCCCATCCTTTCAAAGGATCTGTTGAAATAAATACCTGGCCACCCCATTGATTATAAATGACCAATCGTAGAGAGGCGATGGCTGTGCCATACACCTGTAAATAATCATTGATGCCATCGCCATTAGGCGTAAATGCATTGGGCACATAAATACCATCTCCAAAAGGGTTCAAAGTAGTGGCACTTAACATGGAGGTATCGCTTGTCTGGCAGGTATATAAACCCGTTGCCTTAACGATAATGGTAAATTCTTTATTCGGAGCCAGCCCACTGATCTTTTGTGAAACTGCAGTGGCGCCGCCTGATAGATTTACAAACGTATTCCCCTTATCCAGACTGATACGATAACCCGTTGCACCGGGTACGGCATCCCATCTGAAAACAATAGAAGCATTACTGATCGAATCGGCACGAATCAGGGGTGCAGACAATTTCGTTCGCACAACAATACCTGCTGTTGCTGTTTTGGATGAACAGATTGCCGCATTACTGGAGGCAGTAATTAAATAGTTTGTATTAGCCGTAATATTAATTATAGGATAATTGCTACCGGTATTCACCACGGCAGTATTTCCTGTAACCGACCAGCTATACGTAATGCCTGATTGCGGTGTTACCACAAATAAGGAATCTGCATCTCCCGCACAAACAGAATCTTTCTGTACAGCTACGCTGAAATTATTCACAGGTATGGCAAATATTACTTTACTGGTATCTGTGGCATTGCAAAGCCCTTTCCCTACATTCACGGAATATGTTGCGCTTTTCTTAACACTGATTATTTGTGAAGTTTCTCCGGTACTCCACAAATAAGCATTGAAACCGGCACCGGCGTCCAGTACCGTTGTATCACCACAAATATTGAGATTGTGTTGCAGCGCTGTTTGCAGGTTAGTTACCGTAAGGGTTATACTATCCTTACAAACCTGGCTGCCGATATTACGGGTTACTTTATAAAGAGTTGTTTGTGCTGGCTTTACCGTTATGGACGACGCTGTATCTCCCGTTGACCATAATACAGACCTGAATGATGGCGGTACCGTGGTTGAATCAGGATAATAGGCCCAGATCCCATCAAACCTGGCCCAGATCATTCGTTTCCCTGCCACATCGTAGTAGCTATACGAATTCAGAAGTGTGGTTGGCATAACCGGGGGGATATCTCCTTCGCCCTGAAAAGAAACAAACCCGCTGTCTATCCCACGGCGGAAGTAAAAGGTCTTATTCGTATTCGGCAGATTCAGGTTCGTAATTGCATTACCTGTTGGCTGGTATCCGCCAAATAAATAAAAACGGTTCTTATCGTAATAATACCCCAATGCACCTTCGTACTGGATAGAGGCATTATTAACGGGCAAAATATTGGTAAACTGATAGGTGGCAAGATCAAGTTCCCATAGATCTTTTAACCAGCAAAACATACCATTGGAAGTTGCCCATGGACTGCCAAGTGAACAGCTGCCGGATAATTCATCTCCACTATAATTTCCCTGTCCGGAAAATAAATACAGCTTGGTTCCATCACCATTAACCCCCACTATATTTCCTCCCTTAGGGGGAACAGAATCTATAGGAGGATTAGGTTTGCGTTGCTGCCAGGTGGTTCCGTCCTGCTCAAATACCCAGCTCTTTACGCGGTTAAAACCATATCCTCCATATAAACCGGGTTGCCTGTTTACCGGATTCCAATAAGCAGAAGAATTATACATCTCACGATCAATTGTACCGGGACCAATGGCAGCCCAGTTCCCACCCACATCCGGAATCGCATACACAGAATCGCGGCCACCCCGCCAGCATAAGATCCGTTTATTGGTAAAATCGTAAGTGAACTCTGTATAATCACCCGGCCAGTTATTGGCAGTAACTGATGTAACGGTATTATTCTTCAGGTCAAACCGGATAATCCTTTTGTGAATAATGGAATACAGGTACTGATTGGCCTTATCAAACCCAAAAGGTTTTATATTGAACAGATTGGAATCAATGGCGCTTGATTTGATCAGCAGTTTCCACACACCGGGTAACATACTGTCTTTGGGTTTAGGGGCAATAAGGCTGAGATTAATGGCTGCACCCGGACAAACCGTAGAATCTTTCTGACGGATAAAAGGTACACAACCCGATGAGGATTGGCTTATAGCCACCATGGACTGCATAGCCATTGTAATGGACAATAAAGAAACAAGCGTACCGTTCTTTTTCTTCAAGGGAATATTGGATATAGGTAAACGGAATTACGACAATGAAGATAACTAAAACCCATACACGATCACAGGTAAACGATCAGTATAAACACCGTATTTTTTGTGGGTTTTTCCGGTGTTTCTTTGTAGAAAAATTGAATTCTTCAAAATGGCGCTGAGAGTGATAGAAATAATAAAAAAGGTTTCCTGAATCAGGAAACCTTTTTACTTGTCGGGACGACAAGATTTGAACTTGCGACCCCACGCCCCCCAGACGTGTGCGCTACCGGGCTGCGCTACGTCCCGAAAAACCAATACCTGCCATCTAATCACTGGCATCCATACCGCCCATTATCAGATGGGTTGCAAATATAGGAGGGAAAAGAAAAAATCAGGTTATATTGCAGAAAATTTTACCCCATCTTCATGAAGATACTTATCAGGCAAGCCAGTATTGCCGATCCTGACGCAGCGTTTAACGGACAGGTTTGTGATATTTTGATCAATGGAAGCCAGATAAGCAAGATTGCCGCTACAATTACAGAAACTGCAGATGAGGTAATTGAAGCGGAAGGATTAATCGTTTCGCCCGGCTGGGTAGATATCTTCTCTCATTTCTGCGACCCCGGTTACGAATACAAAGAAACCCTCGAAACCGGCGCTGCTGCTGCGGCGGCGGGTGGTTATACGCATGTTTTTGTGCTTCCCAATACACAACCGATCGTTGATAACAAAACACAGGTAGAATATATCAGCCGTAAATCAGGCGACCTGCCGGTAACGATTCATCCATTGGGAGCTATTACCAAAGGGATCGAAGGAAAAGATCTCGCCGAGATGTATGATATGCGCAGCAGCGGCGCCATTGCTTTCTCGGATGGGCTTAACCCAGTACAATCACCCGGGTTATTTGTAAAAGCCCTGCAATATGTAAAGGCATTAGATGGTGTATTGATACAGGTTCCGCTGGATAAAAGCATTGGTGCAGGCGGTTTGATCAATGAAGGCATTATCTCTACACGACTCGGCTTACCCGGCATTCCGGCACTGGCAGAAGAAGTAATCATAAAAAGAGATATCGACCTTCTTCGCTATACACAATCCAAACTGCATATTACGGGCGTATCAACCGAAACCAGTCTGGCGCTGATCAAAGCCGCTAAGGATGAGGGATTACAGATTACCTGCAGTGTTACCCCTTATCACCTTTTCTTCTGTGATGAGGATTTGCAAAGTTACGATACCAACTTAAAGGTAAACCCGCCCCTGCGCAGCAAAGCAGATATGATTGCTTTACGTGAATCAGTATTGAACGGAACGGTGGATTGTATTGCCTCGCACCATATTCCGCAGGATTGGGATAATAAGACCTGTGAGTTTGAGTATGCCAAGAACGGGATGACAGGTCTGCAAACTGTTTTTGCAGTGGTCAATCATTTATTGCCGGAGATGTCAACCGAAAGGCTGTCTGCTTTATTTTCACTGAATGCAAGGACCATTTTTGGGCTGCCAGCTGCGCATGTTAGCGAGGGTTCCGATGCAGATCTGAGTTTATTTACAAAATCGGGCGAAACCTTACTTACCAAGCTGCAGTTACAATCCAAATCAGCTAATACTCCTTTCCTTGACACAGAATTGAAAGGGAAAGTTTTGGGAACAATCCATAAAGGTCGGTTAACTTTAAACTAAGAAAAGCTATTATGGAGCAAAAGATAACACCCCCCTGGTCAAAAGGTTTGATCATCAGTCTTGTGCTGATCGTTTATGGACTGACCTTATATTTCACGGGGCAGCAACAAAACAAATCGCTGAGTTTGATACAATTGGTTATACTGGTTGCCGGGTTGATTGTAGCTTGTACCGGTTTTGCAAAACAGATGGATGGCAACGTCACTTTTGGCAATGTATTTGCCCATGGCTTTAAAGCCAATGCCGCAGTAATCGTGATTATGGTGGTCTATACTATTATCTCAACAAAACTTCTTTTTCCCGAAATGATCGACCAGGCCATGGCCCAGGCCCGGTCTGATATGGAAAAAAAGGGTGATCTCACAGATGACCAAATAACACAAGGCATCGGAATGGCTAAAAAATTCTTTATCCCCTTTGCTATTGGCGGTATCCTTCTCGGGTTTGGCATTGTAGGAGCCATCGGTTCATTGATTGGTGCAGCGGTAGCAAAGAAAAATCCAAATTATAATCCACTACAACAATAGAAATATGGATGTATCAATTGTTGTTCCCTTATTCAATGAAGATGAGTCCTTACCGGAATTGTGCAGCTGGATCGAAGCTGTGGTTGCACAAAATAACCTGTCGTATGAAGTGATACTGGTAGATGATGGCAGTACGGATAACAGCTGGAACGTAATTGAGCAGAAAGGAAAAGAGAACCCGAATATCAAAGGCATCAAATTTCAGCGCAATTATGGCAAATCTGCCGCACTCAATGAAGGTTTTAAAGCGGCACAGGGCGATGTGGTGATTACCATGGATGCCGATATGCAGGATTCGCCGGATGAAATACCCGAACTGCGCAGAATGATCATAGAAGAAGGTTTTGATATGGTGAGCGGATGGAAGAAAAAGCGCTACGATAATACCTTAACAAAAAATATTCCTTCAAAATTATTCAATGCCACTGCCCGTGCAAGCTCAGGTATTCAATTGCATGATTTTAACTGCGGCTTAAAAGCGTATAAAAGGAAACTGGTTAAAAGCATTGAAGTGTACGGTGAAATGCATCGCTATATTCCCATACTTGCCAAATGGAGCGGCTTTAGAAAAATCGGCGAGAAAGTAGTGGAACACCGCCCGAGAAAATATGGTGTGACTAAATTTGGCTGGCAAAGATTTGTGAATGGATTCCTCGATCTGGCCACCATCATGTTCCTTGGAAAGTTTGGCAAACGTCCCATGCAATTTTTTGGTTTACTAGGCACACTATTCTTTATGATCGGGTTACTGTCAAGTGTATACCTGATTGCCGCTAAATTTATGGATACTGATTTTAGCTTAACCAACCGCCCCAGTTTTTATATCGCATTAACCACCATGATCATTGGCATGCAATTATTCTTAACTGGGTTTGTGGCAGAGCTGGTTGCCAGGAATGCACCGGAAAGAAATTATTATTTGATAGAAACCAAATCAGGGATCGAATAAGTAAAAAGTCAAAAAAGTCTTCGATTTTGTCTTTTGAATTTTGCCTTTAGAATTCTTACCATCACTGTTCCTCAACCCAAAAAAGTCATCATCATCGGACCTGCCTGGCCACTTCGCGGTGGATTGGCTTCTTTTGATGAAAGGCTCTGCAGGCAGTTTATAGAAGTAGGCTATGATGCTTCTATTTATACATTTTCTTTGCAATACCCTGATTTTTTATTTCCCGGTACTACACAATATTCTACTGAACCGGCACCAGCAGGTATCAATATCAAAGCCCGTATCAATTCCATAAACCCATTGAACTGGTTAATCGTTGGTAACGAGATCAAAAAACAAAAACCCGACCTGGTAATTGTTCGCTATTGGCTTCCGCTTATGGGTCCATGCCTGGGAAGCATTTTACGTATTATAAAAAAAAATCGTTTTACTAAAGTGATTTGTATTGCAGATAATGTGATCCCACATGAAAAACGTCCGGGTGATAAGCCCTTTACCCAATATTTTGTAAAAGCAGTGGATGGTTTTGTAACCATGAGCGAGAAAGTAAGCAATGATCTTTCCCTGTTTACCAATAAAGCCGTACAACAGGTAGTGCATCCGCTGTATGATAATTTTGGTGAAGGATTGAATAAAGAAGAAGCCAGAAGAAAATTATCCCTCCCGGAAAATGAGAAGATCATTTTATTCTTTGGCTTTATCAGAAAATACAAAGGGCTGGATCTTCTTTTTCAAGCCATGAATGATACAAGGATCCGGCAATCCCATATCAAATTATTAGTAGCCGGCGAATTTTATGAGAACCGGAAAGAATATGATGAACTGATCGAATCATTAGGCATTGCCTCAGAACTGATTCTCCGCACCGATTTTATTGCCGACAGTGAGGTACGCTATTACCTTAGTGCAGCCGATTTTGTGATACAGCCTTACCGAAATGCCACGCAAAGCGGGGTTACCCCTCTCGCGTATCATTTTGAGAAACCCATGCTGGTAACCCATGTAGGCGGCCTGCCCGATCTGGTGCCGGATGGACAGGCAGGTATAGTTACCGAACCCGACCCCCTATCCATTGCCACAGGCATACTGAAGCTATACGAATTAGGTGAAAACTATTTTTTGCCGCATCTTCGCGAAGAGAAAAAAAAGTATAGCTGGCATAAGCTAGCCCTTGCTATCTCTGATCTGGCTAATAAACTCTGATACCCTCTTTCCGTTTGGCACCAATAATGAAAATCATCGCATGATCTATCGCAGCAAAGCACCGTTACGTATTGGCCTGGCCGGAGGTGGAACGGATGTGAGTCCGTACTGCGATGAGTTTGGCGGTGCCATCTTAAATGCTACCTTATCGCTGCATGCACATGCCAGCATTGACATACTAAATGAACCAAAGATTATTTTAGAATCGCTCGATAAAAAACAGGTTCAGGAATTCGAGCCGTCAACGCAATTACCCATTACCGGCGAATTGGATCTTTTAAAAGGTGTGTACAACCGAATTCAGAAAGACCATCCTTTTACTATCAAAGGCTTAAGGCTCTCTACTTTTGTTGATGCCCCTGCCGGCAGTGGCTTGGGTACTTCTTCTACCCTGGTTGTAGCCATCCTTGGTGCTTTTGCAGAAATGCTGAAGCTCCCACTGGGTGAGTATGATATGGCACATTATGCCTATGAAATTGAACGTAACGATCTTCAATTAGCAGGTGGTCGTCAGGATCAATACGCCGCAACATTCGGGGGCTTCAATTTTATGGAATTCTATGCTGGCGATAAAGTGATTGTCAATCCACTGCGCATACGCCAGGAATATGTTAATGAACTTGAGAATAACCTGGTATTATATTTTACTGCCACAACAAGGGAATCGGCAGCTATTATTAAAGAACAACAACAGAACGTAAAAGAAAAGAATACAAAAAGCATCTACGCTATGCACCAATTGAAGGAGCAGGCCAAAATGATGAAAGAAGCTTTACTGATCGGCAAATTGGATCAGATAGGAGAAATTCTGGATTATGGTTTTCAACAGAAAAAAAATATGGCGGCCAATATTTCCAACAACAGTATAGAAGATATTTATCAAGCGGCAAAAAAAGCAGGAGCCACGGGTGGAAAGATCAGTGGCGCAGGCGGCGGCGGTTTTATGATATTTTACTGTCCGGGCAATACCCGTTACCGTGTTATCGAAACCTTAAATACCTTTGGCGGGAAAATCAGTTCCTATCAATTTACCAAACATGGGTTGACCAGTTGGACCACACAATAATAAATCATACAACTAAGATCTCTATATGAAACAACAAATCAGATCCATCATCAGCGCATCTATAGATGTGAAAAGTAAAATACTGACAGATGAAATTTTTCTGCAAAAGATAGCATCCGTTGTAGATGTTGTAACCACAGCATTTCAAGACGGTAAAAAAGTATGGTTCTGCGGAAACGGGGGCAGTGCGGCCGATGCACAACACCTTGCAGCAGAATTCTCAGGTCGTTTTTATAAAGATAGAAAGGCCTTGCCTTCTGAAGCTTTGCATTGCAATACTTCCTACCTCACGGCAGTGGCGAATGATTATAGTTATGATGTGATCTATTCCAGACTGGTGGATGGCATCTGCGGGAAAGGTGATGTATTGATCGGATTGAGTACTTCAGGCAATTCAAAGAATATTATGAAGGCTTTTGAAACGGCAAGGGAAAAAGGCGTAATCACGATAGGGCTTACCGGTGAAACAGGCGGTCAGATGAAAGTGTTAAGCGATTATCTCTTCAATGTACCTTCAGCCACTACCCCCAGGATCCAGGAAAGCCATATCCTGATCGGTCATATCATTTGCGAATTGGTGGAAGCTAAAATTTTCGGATAATGCAGGTACAGGAAGCCATTATCCTGGCCGGTGGACTGGGAACCCGTTTGCGCGATACAGTGCCCGATCTGCCCAAATGTATGGCACCGGTAAAGGGAAAGCCTTTTATTTATTATGTGATTTCTCATTTGCAAAAACAAGGCATACAACAATTCATTTTTTCATTGGGCTATCGCTCCGAAGCATTTATCAACTATATCGCTGCATTACTTCCGGGCGGAAATTATGAACTGGTAATTGAAAAAGAACCTTTGGGAACCGGTGGTGCTATCCGGCTGGCTTGTAAACAGGTAAAGCAGGTAAATGTAGTAGTAGTGAATGGCGACAGTATTTTCAAAACAAATATTGCAGTGCAGGATGAAATACATACAACAAAAAATGCACATTGCACCCTCGCCTTAAAACCGATGGAAAATTTTGAGCGTTATGGTGTTGTTGAATTGAATGCAGATCAAAGCATTGCTTACTTTAAAGAGAAAAAGCATTACCCCAAAGGACTGATCAATGGTGGCGTATATCTTTTAAATGCAGCCATGTTTTTACAGGAAAATCTTCCGGAGAAATTTTCTTTCGAAACCGATTACCTACAGGTATTTTATAACCAAAGAAGGATTTTTGGTTTGATACAGGATGGTTATTTTATTGATATCGGTATCCCGGAAGATTATCTAAGGGCCCAAACAGAATTAACAGATTAATATGCTCGACTTACAACAGATAGACAAAAGCTGGACCTTATTCCTAGACCGTGATGGCGTGATTAATCACGATAAAGACAATGACTATATCCGCAACTGGGAAGAATTCCGTTTTTATGATACCACAGCAGAAGCATTGGCCATACTGGCAAAATATTTCGGGAGAATTGTGATAACCACCAACCAGAAAGGTGTTGGTAAAGGTTTGATGAGTGTTGATGACCTGGACCGCATTCATTCAAATATGCTTACCCATATTCAGCAAACAGGTGGGAAGATCGATAAAGTATATTATTGCTCCGACCTTTCTGATGATTCTATTAACCGAAAACCCAATCCAGGAATGGCTTTTCAGGCGCAACAGGATTTTCCCGAGATCGATCTTTCGAGAAGCCTGATCGTGGGTAACCGCATCAGCGATATGGGTTTTGGCCGTAATGCCGGCATGCACACCGTATTTGTAGAAACCACCCACCCCGGGCAAACTGACCCTGAGGATAAGATAGACCTGCGTTTTCGTGATCTGCTGGCTTTTGCAAAGACGGTACAGAAAAAATAAAAACTTAAAACTTCCTCCAAAAACCGATTATCCTTTTGCAGACAAACATTGATTGTAACTTAGCGTTATGATAAAGCGTACCGGCATCATCTGTATCTGTTTTGCATTTGCGATGCATGTATGTGCACAAAAAAAAATACCTGCCAGTGTACAACTCTTAATACAGCTGGAAGAAAACATGCGCAATTATGCCAATGATATTGTGAATGCACCTGAAACGGCCGACCGCTCTATTGCTGATAGTTTTTTTACCAGGGCATTGGTGCAGGCATTAAAAGTACCCTACTCCTTCTCTTACCCTTTTGATTCTTTGAAAACGATATCAAGGTTGTATGCGCCGGACAGCAGTTTCCGCATCATTACCTGGCAGATCATGAAAGATTATTCTTATTACCGCCAGAAAGGGGCCATACAATACCATACAAAAGACGGTTCTTTAAAACTGATACCCTTATACGATAATTCTGCCTTTACGGAAAACCCGGTAGATTCCGTGCGCAATAACAAGGAATGGATTGGTGCGGTGTATTATAATATTGTACAGAAGACCTACTACAACAAAAATTATTACACATTGATCGGTTATGATGAGAATGATGCACGAAGCACCAAAAAATGGATTGAGGTATTAACCTTTGATGAGAATAACCAACCCCTCTTCGGTGGCAGATATTTTAATTATCCGAATGATGAGATCAAACCGCCACAACCCGCATACCGTTTCTGCCTTGAATTTAAAAAAGAAGCCAATGCCAAGTTGAATTATGATCCAGAGTTGGATATGATCACTTTTGCCCATCTTATCAGTGAGTCTGGCGAGAACAGCGCTAAATATACGCTGGTACCTTATGGCAGCTTTGAAGGCTTTAAATGGATCAACGGAAAATGGCAGTATGTGCCGGTAGTTAAACAGGTAGATCCTAATCTAAAGCTAAATCCTACACAGGAAGCACTGGAACAAAAGAACAACCAGTTTTTAATACCTAAGAAGAAAGGGAAAGGAAATTAATGTTAGAGAGGTTAACATGGTTAAGCGGTTCAATACATTTTTAACCCTTTTAACCTTTTACTATCTATATCAACTATTTATTTTAATCCAGCTTAAGTACCGCCAAAAACGCTTCCTGCGGAATTTCCACATTACCAATCTGGCGCATACGTTTTTTTCCTTCTTTCTGTTTCTCCAATAATTTACGTTTACGGCTGATATCACCACCATAACATTTGGCAGTTACATCCTTACGCATGGCACTGATATTCTCGCGGGCAATTACTTTGGCGCCAATGGCAGCCTGTATTGCAATCTGGAATTGTTGTTTAGGCAGTAGCTCTTTTAACTTCTCACATAATTTCCTTCCAAAATCTTCTGCCCTTCCGCGGTGAATCAATGCACTCAAAGCATCCACTTTTTCATTGTTAAGGAGGATATCCATTTTAACGATATCTGCCTGGCGGTAATCGATTGGCGTGTAATCAAAAGAGGCATAGCCCCGGGTAGAGCTCTTCAGCTTATCATAGAAATCAAATACGATCTCGGTCAACGGCATTTCAAAAACCAGTTCCACCCTTGTGGGGGTTAAATAGCTTTGGTTAATCAGGATACCGCGCTTGCCCAAACAAAGCGTCATAATATTACCAATATAATCCGGTTGGGTAATGATCTGTGCTTTGATAAACGGTTCTTCAATCTTAGCCACTTTCACCGGGTCGGGCATTTCAATCGGATTGTTTACATTGATCTTTTCCCCTCTTGTGGTATACGCAATAAAACTTACGTTAGGCACAGTTGTAATAACGGTCTGGTTAAACTCGCGCTCCAGGCGTTCCTGTATGATCTCCATATGAAGCAACCCTAAAAATCCACAACGGAAACCAAAACCAAGTGCCTGCGATGTTTCCAGTTCAAAAACCAGCGAAGCATCGTTTAACTGCAGTTTACCCATACAATCGCGCAGCACTTCAAAATCATCCGTATTAACAGGGAAGATACCGGCAAATACCATGGGTTTTACTTCTTCAAAACCATGGATCATTTTGCCGGGGTTATTGGCAAGGGTGATGGTATCACCCACTTTTACCTCTTTGGCATTCTTGATACCGGTAATGATATAACCCACATCTCCGGCTTTCACTTCGTCTTTCGGCGTCATACTCAACTTAAGCACACCTACTTCATCTGCAAAATAATCTGCGCCGGAAGCTACAAAACGGATCTTATCCCCTTTTTTCAATACACCATTCAGGATACGGTAATACACGATGATGCCGCGGAAGCTATTGAATACACTGTCAAATATCAATGCCTGCAATGGCGCTGCGTAATCACCCTTCGGTGCCGGTATCCTCTCAATAATCCCACTCAGAATTTCTTCAATCCCGATACCTGACTTGCCACTGGCCAACAGAATATCCTCCTGCTTGCAACCAATCAGGTCAATGATCTGATCGGTTACTTCGGGTATCTTGGCCCCATCCATATCAATCTTATTGATTACCGGTATGATCTCAAGGTCATTATCAATGGCCAGATATAAGTTACTGATTGTCTGCGCCTGTATACCCTGTGATGCATCCACCAGCAGCAGCGCGCCCTCACAGGCGGCTAATGCCCGGCTTACTTCGTAGCTAAAGTCTACGTGGCCGGGTGTATCGATCAGGTTCAATACATATTGTTCGCCCTTATAAGGATAATTGATCTGTATCGCATGACTTTTGATCGTGATCCCTTTTTCACGTTCCAGGTCCATATCGTCCAATACCTGGTTCATCATATCCCTGTCACCAATAGTCTTGGTATGCTCCAGCAGCCTGTCGGCCAATGTACTTTTACCATGGTCAATATGGGCAATGATGCAAAAATTCCTGATATTCTTCATAGGCGGCAAAGATAAGTCCGAAGTCTGAAGTACGAAGTACGATTTTGGATTGTGCACAGAATCTTTGTTTGCCCATCTGTTCGTACTTTGTACCCCGTACTTCATACGTAGTCTCTATGCTTAGAAAGAAACTTAACTGGAAGGCCCAGGTAAACAATGAAACCGGACTGGGAACCAATACTGCCTTGGCTGGTGGACGGTTTTTCAACAAGGATGGCGTACCCAATATTGAGGTAACCGGATTGCCTTTTTGGCGTAGGCTGAATCTATATCACGCTATGCTTTCCATGAAGCGATGGAAATTCATCAGCATTATCCTTTTATTTTTTGTTATGATTAACCTCCTCTTTGCAGGAATTTATTTATTGATCGGTATCGACCATTTAGGGGGAATGGTAGCTGCCAACGACCTCGAAAAATTTGGCGAAGCTTTTTTCTTTAGTGCACAGACCTTTACTACCGTTGGTTATGGCCGAATAAACCCGATTGGTTTTACCGCAAGTCTGGCCGCCTCATTAGAGGCATTAACAGGATTGATGAGTTTTGCATTGGTAACCGGTATGCTCTATGGACGTTTTGCAAGGCCAAGGGCTTTTATCCGCTACAGCAGGAATGCCATTTTTGCACCTTTTAAAGATGGAACAGCATTGATGTACCGTATGGTTCCTTATACCAAGAACTATCTGATCAATGTAGAAGTGAAGTTAACCCTCGCTGTAAAAATTGTGGAAGATGGGCAAATGAAAAACCGTTTCTTCAATATGCCATTGGATATTGCGAAAGCAACTACCATGACTTCCAGCTGGACCCTGGTTCATGTGATTAATGAAGACAGTCCGTTGTTTAATTTCAGTAAAGAAGATATGGCCAATGCAGAAGCCGAAGTACTGGTGTTTGTGCAGGGATTTGATGAGAGTTTCTCTAACACCGTTATTTCCAGGGCTTCTTATGTTTACGAAGATTTTATATTTGGCGCGAAGTTCAAGCCCATGTTTCATCCTAACGAAGACAAGACCAGTACTGTTTTACATCTGGATAGACTGGACGATTATGAAGAAATGGAATTGCCGATTACGTTTTAACAAACTGCTTTTGCCGGTTGCCTGAGCAAAGGTTTTCGGAAGATGGTTTATGATATCCATTTTTCACACAAAGAAGCATAAGGAGCAGGGTCGCATAGCTATCCTTGCTCCTTATAATTCATCTTTGCGGCTTTGCGTAAAACCTTACGAACAGTTATAATTGCCTTACAAACAAGGGAGCTTATTTCAAGGCATTAATGATTGCCACAAATTCATCAGCAATCAAAGAAGCGCCACCCACCAATCCGCCATCCACATCAGGCTGGCCAAAGATCTCAACAGCATTGGCTGCTTTTACGCTTCCACCATATAGAATAGAGATCGTATCAGCAATGGCTGCGCCATATTTACCTGCCAGTTGCCGGCGGATGAATGCATGCATTTCCTGCGCCTGTGCACTACTGGCGGTTTTGCCGGTACCGATGGCCCAGATAGGTTCATAGGCGATCACCACTTTCTGTATTTGCTCTGCCGTTAAATGATATAAAGATTCTTCGAGTTGTTTGGCAACATATGCATTTTGTGTGCCTGCTTCACGAATCTCCAGTGGTTCACCACAACAGAAAATGGGGAGCATATTGTATTCAAGACAGATATTTACTTTATCTGCCAGTAATTGGTTGCTTTCCTGAAAATATTCCCTGCGTTCAGAGTGCCCAAGTACCACATACTGAACACCTATCGATTGTAAAATTTCTACAGATACTTCACCGGTATATGCGCCACTTTTTTTGCTGTAACAGTTTTGTGCCGCAACAAATACATTCGTTTTATCCGCCAGTTTCTTTTGTGCCATAGGCAGATAAGGAAACGGAACCGCAAACAGCGCCTGCTGATGGGCTTTCAAAGAATGGGGTTTACCAATAATGGCATCCAGTAACGCTTCTCCCTGCTGAAGGGTTAAATTCATTTTCCAGTTGGCAGCGGCAATTTGTTTTCTCATATTAATGTATTTCTCTTTTTAAAATAATGATCATACCTCTTGTGGCATTTGAATACATAGTGGTCCCACCCATCGATACAGCTTCCCATCCTTGCTGGCCATGTTCATTCAACCTATCGCTGAGTTCCTGGTAATTGATATTCCCACCAAAAAATCCTCTTGAAGGAACATCCAACACCTTATATTCAAATTTTTTCATACTACCTGTTTTGGTCAAAGATAAAAGTTAACACCGAAGTTTCTGTTTCAGTTAACGATTGTCCCTTCAGTTTTTTCCAGTTGTCCATATCCGACAAAGCTTTCTCAAACTCATACTTTGTGCCGCTCACACCCCAACTGAAATTAGGAATGATTGTGGGCAAAAGTCCCGCCCCATACACATTACAGCAAACACCAATCATTGATCCCGTATTTATAGAAGCATTAATTGAAGCCCTTGAATAATCACCCATGATGAGTCCGCATTTTTGTCCTACTTCCACATACGTATTCGTATCAATATCCCAAATTTTAACAATGCCTGCCGTATTCTTGATATTACTATTGGTACTGCCTGCCCCAAAATTGCACCACTCGCCTACAACTGAATCACCCAGGTAACCATCATGAGCTTTATTGCTATAACCCATCATCACTGTATTCTTGATCTCGCCACCGCCCATGCAGGAAGGACCCAATGTAGTAGCACCATAAATACGGCTGTTCATTTTGATCACAGAGCCCTCTCCTAATGCAAAAGGTCCGCGGATCACGGAGCCTTCCATGATCTCGGTATTCTTTCCAATATAGATCGGCCCGGCAGATGCATTGAGAGTGCAGAAATTAAGCTCCGCTCCTTCTTCAATAAAAATAGCTTCGGGTTGAAGCACATGAACACTTGCAGGAATGGATTGTGATGTCCTTCCTTTTGTAACCCACGCAAAATCCGCTTGTAACATGATATCATTCCATTGCATTAATTGCCAGGGATGTTCGATGCGTTTTACGGATGGATGATCGTTGACCTTTATAAAATATTCATCATACCGGTATGCATCAAAGGATGATGGATCGATAGTCATTCTTCCTGCGATCAAACCTTTTTCATCCATCAGACAAGCGCCTGCTTCTAAGGAAAGTATTTGCGCTGCTAAAAACGTATCCGGAACAACCGCTGCATCTATCCAAAGATGATCACCGGTTGCAACTTGCCCATATAAGGGTTGTAAATATTTTTCCGTATGCACCAACACGGCTTCCTGCGATAACAATGCCCATCTTTCTTTCATAGACAAAATCCCAAACCGTATATCCGCCACCGCTTTTGTATACGTGAAGGGAAGTAATGATCTTCGCAAAGGGTTATCAAATAGTATGATGGGCATGGTTGCAAAGTAACTGATAATTTGGGGCTTGTCCATAGACCATGCCCGATAGTGTATTGAAAAGAAAAAAATAAACTATTTCTCATGTTCCTAACTACAATGGACTATGGATTATAGACTAAAAATTGTTCCTTACCTTGCATCCTCAAACTAAAAACGACCCCATGAGTCTCGGATATTTCTCCTATCCTATGCCAGCCAACGAACCCGTATTACAATATGCTCCGGGCAGCCCTGAAAAAGCTTCTTTAAAAAAGGTTCTGGCCGAATTAAAGAAAAAACCCATTGAAATACCCATGTATATTGCTGGTAAAGCAATAAAGACCGGTAAGAAAGTAGCCATACATCCCCCGCATGAGATCAGCCATACATTGGGATTCTTTCGTGCAGGCGATGAAAAGCATGTACACCAGGCCATTGATGCTGCTTTAAAAGCCAAAGAAGCCTGGGCAGCCATGAGCTGGGAGAACAGGGCGCATATTTTTTTAAAAGCTGCCGACCTGATGGCCACCAAATATCGTTTTCATATCAATGGTACCACGATGCTGGGACAAAGCAAGAATGCTTTTCAGGCCGAGATCGACAGTGCCTGTGAACTAATCGATTTTTTACGTTTCAATGTTCATTTTCTGAGTGAGATTTATAAGCAACAGCCTATATCCTCACCCGGCATGCATAACCGTATGGAATGGCGCCCGCTGGAAGGATTTGTTTTGGCCATCACCCCTTTCAATTTCACAGCCATTGGCGGTAACCTGCCTACTTCCGCTGCTATGTGCGGCAATACGGTAGTTTGGAAACCGGCTAACACACAAGTGTATTCAGCACAAATGTTCATTCGCATTTTGAAAGAAGCGGGGCTACCGGATGGCGTAATCAACCTCATTTATGTGGATGGCCCTACATTGGGCAATGTCTGTTTCTCGCATCGTGATTTTGCAGGTGTACATTTTACAGGTTCAACAGGCGTATTCAATCATATGTGGAAAGTGATTGGCGAGAATGTGGCCAGGTACCGGTCCTATCCAAGAATTGTGGGTGAAACCGGTGGTAAGGACTTTGTGATTGCGCATAAAACGGCTAATGTGGATGCGGTGGTTACAGCTTTGGCAAGGGGTGCATTTGAGTTCCAGGGACAAAAATGTTCCGCAGCATCGAGGGCTTATATCCCCAGTAATATGGCTGATGAAGTGAAGAAGAAACTGGTAGCTGCTATCCAATCCATGAAAATGGGTACGGTAGAAGATTTCAGTAATTTTGTAAATGCGGTGATCGATGAAAAATCATACACCAATATCACCCGGTATATTGCCAATGCCAAAAGAAATAAAAAAGTAAAGATCCTCGTTGGCGGAAATTACAGCAAAACCAAAGGTTACTTTATAGAACCAACCGTAATCGAAGCCAAGGACCCGAAATATGTAACAATGTGCGAAGAGATCTTTGGGCCGGTATTAACCATCCACGTGTACAATGCTGATAAATTTGAAGAAACCCTGAAACTAGTTGACAGCACATCACCCTACGCCTTAACCGGCGCCATTCTTGCCCAGGACAGGGCCGCAGTAGAACTGGCAACCGATAAACTCCGCAATGCCGCCGGCAACTTCTATATTAATGATAAACCCACCGGTGCCGTAGTTGGCCAACAGCCATTTGGTGGTGCCCGCGCTTCAGGAACCAATGATAAAGCAGGGAGTATGCTGAACCTGTATCGCTGGTTAAGTGCCAGAACCATCAAGGAAACCTATAACCCGCCGGTGGATTATAAATATCCATTCTTGCAGGAATCATAAAAGATGCCATTGCGGAACGAAGCAGCCTGTGTTACAAATAGCAGTGAGATTGCATTTTGAGGCACGGATTGCTTCGTCATTCCTCCTCGCAATGACGGTTTCTCTCCAGAACTGTGGATAACCCTTCAAATCCCTTCATGCTCAACCCAAAACTCCAAACCCCAAACTACAAACTCCAAACTTTTCCCCCTATATTTGCCCCTCTAAAATTTAGCTTACGTGGCAACCAAATTTTCAAAGGAAACCTACCTCTATTGGTACGAACTGATGCAGTTAATACGCCAGTTCGAGTTAAAGTCTGAAGAAATGTATAAAATGGCGGGCAAGATCCGTGGATTCTTCCACGCGTATGTTGGCCAGGAAGCCATTGCGGCGGGTTGCATGACCGCTACCGCACCCGGCGACCCATTTATTACGGCCTACCGTGACCATGGTTTAGGATTGGCCAAGGGCATGTCGCCTAATTCCTGTATGGCTGAATTATATGGAAAAGCCACCGGCTGTTCAAAAGGAAAAGGCGGCAGTATGCACTTTTTTAGCGTAGAACACCGGTTTTATGGCGGGCACGGCATTGTGGGCGCCCAGATAGGAACCGGTGCAGGATTGGCTTTTGCTGAAAAGTACAAAGGCACCAAAAATGTGGTTCTTTGTTTTTTTGGCGATGGTGCCGCACGCCAGGGTATTTTACACGAGACCTTTAACCTGGCCATGCTGTGGAAATTACCCGTGATTTTTATTTGTGAGAATAATAACTACGCCATGGGAACCTCTATTGAGCGTACCAGTAATGTAGTAGATATTTATAAACTGGCCGATGCCTATGATATGCCTGCTGATAAAGTAGATGGCATGACACCGGAAAACGTACACGAAAGTGTGGCACGTGCCGTAAAAAGAGCCCGCGAAGGCGATGGCCCTACCTTGTTGGAATTAAAAACATACCGTTATAAAGGCCACTCAATCTCCGATCCGCAGAAATACCGTTCCAAGGAAGAAGTGGATGAGTACAAAGACCAGGATCCTATTTCCAAAGTGCGCACTACCATATTAACCAATGGATATGCAAAAGAAGAAGACCTGCAGGCTATTGATGCACGTATCGGCCTGGTGGTTGATGAGAGTGTGAAATTTGCTGAGGAAAGCCCATGGCCAAACGATGACGAATTGCTGAAAGATGTGTATGTAGATGACAATTATGTTTTTGATGTTGATTAAGCAAGCTTTTTAAATCTGAATTTTAAAATAATAGTATGACAGAAACAAATGAGACCCTGGTTAAGATGCAGGGATTTTGGGGAAGGTTTCAAAAAACCATTACGATAGCCCTGGCGGTGCTCGTTGTGGTTGTTGGCGGATGGTATGGTTATTCGGAGTATATCGTTAAGCCTAAAGAAGAAAAAGCAGCTGACGCTTTATTCAAGGCCCAGCAATATTTCAGCATGGATTCTTCTAACCTGGTTTTGAATGGCGACGGGCAGAGCAAAGGTGTTTTGTCTATCATGAAAAATTTCAGCGGAACCAAAGCCGCAAATCTTTGTTCTTATTATGCAGGTGTTAGCTACCTGAAACTCGGCGATTTTAACAATGCAGTAAAATACCTCAAAGACTTCTCAACAGACGCCAAACAGATCCAGTTACTGGCTTATGGTTGCCTAGGTGATGCCTATTCAGAATTGAATAAAAAAGAAGAAGCCATCACTAATTATAAAAAAGCGGCTTCCACTTTTGAAACTGACGAGAATAATTCTGCCGAATACCTTTTCCGCGCAGGTTTATTGGAAGAAACCAGTGGTAAGACCAAAGAAGCGGTTAATACGTACAAAGAACTGAAAGAAAAATTTCCTAAAACTGATAAAGGTTTTCAGGCTGATAAATACATCAACCGTTTAAGCCTTGAGAAAAACTAGCAGGTAACCCGATGGCTACAAAAGGCAATACAACAGTCAACAAAGGCATCCCTCTTATAAAGGATGCCTTTGTTGTGATTGTGAAGACCGAATGGAATGCGCATATCATCAATAAACTCGAAGCGGGTGTAAAAAAGGTTTTCAAAGCACAGAATATCCGCAGTAAAACCATTACGGTGCCCGGCGCTTTTGAGATTCCCTTTGCAGTAAAAAATCATTATGCCTACTGCAAACAATTGCCCGATGGCTATATTACCCTGGGAACCGTTATCCGTGGCGATACCCCGCATTTTGATTATGTATGCAAAGCCATTACAGATGGCGTATTGCAATTGAACCTTTCTTTGGATACACCCGTTGTCTTTGGCGTATTAACGGTTGACAATGAACAGCAGGCCATTGAACGCATTGGCGGCAAGCATGGACACAAAGGCGAGGAAGCAGCGGTGACTGCTATAAAAATGATAGCTTTAAACAGAAAACTAAAATAGCTTAACCCATAGTTCTGTTACCATGAACGTACAAATTTTCATCCCCTGTTTTGTTGACCAGTTATATCCCGGTGTAGGGTTTAATATGGTAAAAGTACTTGAGAAAGCCGGTTGTACCGTTTCCTATAATCCACAACAAACCTGTTGCGGCCAGCCTGCTTTCAATGCCGGTTTCTGGGGCGAAGCAAAAGAAGTATGCAGCAAATTTTTAGCTGATTTCTCAGGCTCCGATTATATAGTTGCACCCAGCGCCAGCTGTGTGGGTTTTGTACGGAATTATTATTCGAAATTATTTGAGAACGCGCCTGAATCAGCACTGGCCAAAAGAACCGCAGAAAGAGTGTTTGAATTTTCAGAGTTCCTGATCAATATTCTTAAAGTAGATGATTTTGGCGCCACTTTACACGGTAAAGCCACTTACCATGATAGTTGTGCCGGCTTACGTGAATGTAAGATTAAAACAGAACCTCGTCAATTACTCAGCAAAGTAAAAGGACTTGAAATAGTTGAGATGAAAGATGTAGAAACCTGCTGTGGCTTTGGCGGGACCTTTGCGGTAAAATTTGAACCGATCAGCATCGCCATGGGCGATCAGAAAATAAACAATGCCGCCGCAACGGGAGCAGCATACATCATTAGTACCGACATGAGTTGTTTGATGCATATTGATGGATGTAATAAGAATAAAGGAACAGGATTGAAGGCAATGCATTTAGCGGATGTTCTTGCGAACTTTTAATTACTAATTAGTAGTTAATAATTAGTAATTACCCCCCCTTATTCCCAATGGCCATTGTACGCTGAAAATATTTATCTACTACACTTATTCAGTAATTTTAACCCAGGATTATTACTAATAACTAACTACTAATTCAAATGAACTACTGGTTAATCAAATCTGAACCATCCGCTTACAGTTGGGATCAATTCGTTGCAGAGGGCGGTACTTTCTGGAATGGGGTTCGCAATTATGCGGCACGTAACAATCTCCGTTCGATGAAAAAAGGTGACCTGGCTTTCTGGTACCACAGCAATGAAGGAATGGAGATCGTCGGGATTGCCAAAGTGGTAAAAGAATCCTACCAGGATCCAACCACAACCGATCCTGCATGGCTGGTAGTTGATTTTAAACCACACAAGAAATTAAAGAAGCCGGTTAGTCTTGCAGATATCAAAGCAGATAAACGGTTAGCGGATATGGACCTGGTGAGATTGGGCAGATTGTCTGTTGGAGCGGTAAAAGAAGCCGAATGGAAGATCGTGATGGAGATGGCAGGGGAACTTTGACAGAACGGATGTTTCTTTGTACGACTTTGCTATTTTGGCCGGAATCATAATCATTCCGGTTTTTTATTTTTATTAGTAATCCCTTTTCTTGATTAAGAACGACCCTTCTTACTTTCATATATGGAAAAGAAAAAACTTGTTATACTCACCGGCGCCGGTATCAGTGCAGAAAGCGGTTTAAAAACATTTCGGGATAGCGATGGTTTATGGGAAGGATATGATGTATACGAGGTTGCCACACCACGCGGCTGGGCTAAAGACCCCAAACTGGTTCTGGATTTTTACAATATGCGCAGACGCGATGTAGCCAAGGCTACCCCCAATGCAGCACATATGGGCCTGGCAGAATTAGAAAAGGATTTTGATATAACCATTATTACACAAAATATTGACGACCTGCATGAAAGAGCAGGCAGTAACAAGGTGGTGCATTTGCATGGAGAGATATTCAAGATGAGAAGTATAAACGCGATGGAGTATGACGATTCGATGATCTATGATATCAGAGAGGATATCCATTTGGGAGATCTGGCGCCGGATGGCGGACAGTTACGGCCGCATATTGTTTGGTTTGAAGAACCGGTACCGATGATTGAAGTAGCAGCAGAAATTGCCGGCATGGCAGATATATTTGTGGTGATTGGCACATCGCTGGTTGTATATCCTGCAGCGGGTTTATTGAATTGTGCAGGTACAGCCATCCCCAAATTTATTATTGACAAACATATGCCGCAAACAAGATCTGTGTATAATCTTTCTGCCATCGAAGCAACAGCTTCTGAAGGAGTTGGAATATTGAAGGAAAGATTACGCAAACTGCGGTAAGTTTAGTTACCATGCTTATTGCCCGCAACAGCATTATTTAAAGAAGATATACGCAATACCAATGGCTGCAATCACTCCCAATAAGTCAGCCAGCATACCTGCCCAAATAGCGTACCGCACTTTTTTAATACCCACACTTCCAAAATACAAAGCCACAATATAAAAAGTGGTATCCGCACTTCCCTGGAAAGTGGAAGCAAGGTTCCCGATAAAACTATCGGCACCATGTGTTTTAAATGCATCCAGCATTAACCCCCTGGCGCCTCCCCCGCTGAACGGGCGCATGATAGCTACGGGCAATGCCGGAACAAATTCGCCATTCAACCCCAAACTGGTAAAGCACCATGTGATGCCATTAATGATCGCTTCCAATGCACCGCTGTCGCGAAACACACGTATGGCCACTAACAGCCCCACCAGATAAGGGATCACTTTAATGATCACATCCCAGCCCTGTTTGGCGCCTTCTATGAATGCTTCAAATACATTGATCTTTTTAACAACCCCGCCGATAATAAACGAACAGATAATCAAAAACAGGATACTATTACCCAATACATTACTGAAGGTTTCTTTTGTAAACAAACTGGGTACAGGTACATTCTTCTGCGATGGCAGGCTGTTGATATACCAGGCAAATAAACAGATAATGGCAACAATACCCACCAACCATGATACCAGCACTTTATCGAAACGCAAACGCTGATAAATGCCTGTGATAATAATACTGGCAATGGTAGCAAGGGTGGTAGCCAGCATTAAAGGTACAAACACACTTGTGGGATTGGTGCTTCCACCACTTACACGATAAGCGATAATGGAAAGGGGTATCAAAGTCAACCCGCTGGTATGCAACACCAAAAACATGATCTGCGAATTACTGGCGGTATCTTTTAAAGGATTCAATGTTTGTAAACTCTCCATGGCTTTTAACCCGAAAGGCGTTGCTGCATTATCTAATCCAAGCATGTTGGCACTGAAATTCATCACCATCTGTCCCATAGCAGGATGTTTATCCGGCACTTCCGGGAACAATCTTTTCATAAAGGGGTTTAAGATTCTTGCCAGAAAATTAACCGCACCGGCTTTTTCGCCAATATTCATTAAACCCATAAAAAAAGTCATAGCACCTATCAGCGGCAGACCAATATCCATCACAGAAGATTTGGATGCATCAAAAATACCCTCTACCAGTTTCTTGAAGATCTCGTAATCATGGAAAACGATCAGCCGGAAAAGGGCAATGACCAGACCAATGACAAAAAACACGATCCATACATAGTTGAGGGCCATAGGAAGAGTTTATTTAGTGAAAATAAGGAAATGGGGGGAGGAAATTCGGGTACTGGCAAAGCTGGCGGAAAATGGGGAAGTTTCTTTAGGCTAGTGGCTGTTAGCGTATAGCTAACCATGCGGATACAAAGGGTAGAAAAGTCTGATAAAGAGCCGGTTATCCCCTTCCGTGCGATTTCTCTTAAATCGGGCTATATTTGCCGCTCAAATTTTTGATGAGTATAGTACAGAACGTACAAGTGTGCGACGCAAGCAAGGATGCCAGACCAACGGCTGCCGGGTCCATATTTCGTATTTCGTGCTTCTAAAATGTTCTTCCAATGGCTTTA
Source organism: uncultured Sediminibacterium sp. (assembly GCA_964519475.1). Lineage (GTDB taxonomy): Bacteria > Bacteroidota > Bacteroidia > Chitinophagales > Chitinophagaceae > Sediminibacterium. The sequence goes on along the minus strand of CAZFKE010000012.1, from coordinate 67,652 downwards.
CAAGCAGGTATTGTGGGATTACCGAACGTAGGTAAATCAACGCTTTTTAACGCAGTAAGTAACAGTGCCAAAGCACAGGCAAGTAATTATCGCTTTTGTACCATTGAACCCAATGTAGGATCGGTAGATGTGCCGGATGCCCGTTTACATAAACTGGCAGAATTAGTGGTTCCCGATCGTATGGTTCCTACGCAAATGGAGATTGTGGATATTGCCGGATTGGTACGTGGTGCGAGCAAGGGTGAAGGATTGGGAAATAAATTCCTGGGGAATATCCGTGAGGTAGACGCCATCATTCATGTGATCCGCTGTTTTGAAGATGAAAATGTTTTGCGTGAGGAAGGCGTTATTAATCCGATCAGTGATAAAGAAATCATAGAGACTGAATTACAACTGAAAGACCTGGATAGTGTTGAAAAAAAATGGTCGAAGGTGGAGAAGATGGCCCGTGTGGGATCTGATACCAAAGCCAAAGCAGAGTTTGAAATTTTAACACGGTGCAAGAACCACCTGGAGAAGGGAAAAAATATACATACCCTGGGTTTGGATAAAGAAGAGAAAACCGTTGTAGCGGATCTGTTCTTACTAACAGACAAACCGGTTCTGTATGTTGCGAATGTAGACGAAGCTAGTATGCATACCGGTAATAAATATTCCGAGGCTTTGGCTGCAGCAGCCAAAGCAGAAGGCGCAGAAGTGATTGTAATGTGTAACAATATTGAGGCGCAGATTGCCGAGATGGAAGCATCGGAAGACAAGCAGATGTTCATGGAAGAATACAAGATGACCGAACCCGCCCTGAACCGGCTGATCAGTTCTGCTTATCAATTATTGAACCTGGATACTTATTTCACAGCCGGCGTGCAGGAAGTAAGGGCATGGACAATCCACAAAGGGTGGAAAGCCCCGCAGGCTGCCGGTGTGATTCATACAGATTTTGAAAAAGGTTTTATCAAAGCGGAAGTGATCGCTTATGAGGACTTTGTAAAATATGGTAGTGAAGCCGCCTGCCGCGAAAACGGCCGCTTACGCATTGAGGGAAAGGAATATGTAGTGAAAGATGGGGATGTAATGCATTTCAGGTTTAATGTATAATATGCAAACCACTGAAAGCAGAACGCTTAACGCCAGTCGCTCATTTTTGCGTTACGCGTTAAGCGTTCTGCCTTTGGCACAATTTAAGCGATTGCTATGCACAACTTGTCTATCTGGGAAAGAGAAACCTGGTATGCCCCTCAGGATATCCTTATTGTGGGTGCAGGCTTAATGGGGCTCTGGTCTGCCCTTGAACTGAAAAAAAGAAAACCTTCCCTCCGCATTACGATTATAGAAAGACATACCACCCCATTGGGCGCTTCTACCCGTAATGCAGGGTTTGCCTGCTTTGGGAGCCCCACAGAATTAATACAAAATGCGGCCAGCATGGGCACCGATGCGATGCTGCAGATAGCAGAGATGCGGCATAAAGGCATTGAAAAGATCAAAACACATTTTACGGATACAGCAATCGGGTGGGAAGCTTGTGGTGGTTTCGAGTGTATTAACCATGACTATAAAGGATGGAATACGATAAATGATAAGCTCAGTTGGTTAAACGGATTATTGAAACCCATTACAGGGAATGATCATTGCTTCAAGAGATCGGATAAAAAGCTTTCGCAACAAGGTTTAAAGGGGTTTGATGCCTTGATAGAAAACACTGCTGAAGCTTCTTTACATAGCGGCATGCTGGTTCAATCCTTAACAAAGAAAGTTCAGGCAGCCGGTGTAACTATTCTTTACGGCATTGAAATACAATATTGGGAGAAAGCGCACCATCATATACATGTGATAACCGGTCAAAAAATAAAATTTTCTGCAACCCAATTATTGTTTTGCACAAATGCCTTTACCCATTTACTGCTGCCTGAACTCAAAATCACAGCGGGCCGGGGCCAGGTAATAGTTACTTCACCCATTGATGGTTTAGCCATGAAAGGCACCTTTCATTTTGAGCAAGGTTTTTATTACTGGCGAAACCTGGGTAACCGGATCTTATTGGGCGGGGGCAGAAATAAAGCTTTTGAGGAAGAAACTACATTGGATCTGACAGGATCAGATACGATTAAAGATATACTGATTTTATTTTTGAAAGAACACCTGAATCCTTCTTATACATACCAAATTGAACATCACTGGAGTGGGGTCATGGGTTTTACAGAAGATGGAAAGCCATTTGTTGGGCGGCTAAGCGACAGCATTTTTGCCGCTATCGCCTGCAATGGTATGGGCCTGGCTTTAACACCCATGATTGCAGAAGACACTGCAAACCTGCTCCTCTCCCATTTTTAACGAATGATATAGCCAACCTATTTATTTTTTACCGAATTTGCCTGCATGAAATACACCATCGCTGTCCTGCTTGTAATTGGATCATTATCGGCTTGTAATAACAATAACCCTGATGCGGAGAAAGCACCTGTTGTCGAAAACAATGTTCCGGCTAATTTGAGTTATATAATAACCAATGTATATCCGCATAATACAACATCCTATACAGAAGGGCTTGAATGGCATGATACTACTTTATATGAAAGTGGCGGCAACTATAAAAAAAGCAGGTTGGCAAGAGTATCGCTGCATACGGGCCTCGACCTCAAAACCCTTAAATTAGACGATAAATATTTTGGAGAAGGCATCACAGTATTAAACGGAAAGATCTACCAGCTCACCTATGAGGAAGGAAAATGTTTTGTGTATGATTTTAAAACCTTCAAAAAAATAAAAGAATTTGATTATAATGGCGAAGGCTGGGGAATGACGAATGACGGTAAATACCTGATCATGAACAACAGAACCAACAACCTTTATTACCGCGATCCCGAAACATTTAAGATTGTAAAAACATTAGGGGTGTATGATAACAATGGTGCTGTAAACAATATTAATGAATTGGAATTTGTAGATGGATTTATCTTTTCAAATATCTGGTTAACCAACTACATCATCAAGATCGATACCGCCAGCGGTAAGGTGATTGGCAAAGCCGATTTTTCTTATGTGCTAAACAGGTATGCCCCGGGAGCCATATCCGATAATTCGCAGGCTACTGATGAAGTACTGAATGGTATAGCTTATGACAGCACCCGCAAACGCTTCTTTATTACCGGCAAACACTGGCCTAAACTGTTTGAGGTGAAGTTTAATTAAATCATGCAATTGTTGGTCGCCTTACCACAGGTGTTTGGAAAATAAGATATATCGAAGTTATCCCCTTTGCGAAAGGGCCTGGTAAATATGAAAATCTTTAGTTCATTGATTCTTCCAGACACCTATGGCCTGCTGACTACAGCCATTGAGATTATTTTTTTGAGAAGATATAGATCACCGAACTGCATTTTTCTTTATTGATCAGCGTTTTGATATTCGAGATCAACCCATTCCACACCGCACCAAATAAATTAGCACTACCATTACGATGTTGCTCACTCAGCATTGATACATAGAAGCTATCATACCACATAGGCTTGGTATCCGTCAATGAAAACCCTTTTCCATTACCCAGCATTTCCATGCTTTTGGGAGAGAAATGATAAAGATGCCGGGGCACATCGTAGGCAGCCCAGAATTCTTTATACACTTTGGCATCATGGCTTGTATAGTTAGGCACCGCAATGATCAGTTTCCCACCCGGTTTCAATATTTTTTGAAACTGGGTAAGGTACCCATGCAAATCGTGCACATGTTCCAGCACATGCCAAAGGGTAATGGCATCAAACTGCGCTTCGCCAAATTGAAAAAGATTATCCGGATGGATCAGGTTTACCCCATATTTGTTAAATGCATTCTTTCTTGCGGTTTCATCCGGTTCCAGGCCGGTTGTCTCCCATCCCTCCTGCTTCATGGTTTGTATAAATGCACCGGTTCCCGCGCCTACATCCAATAGCTTTCCGGTTTGTTTACCGGTAACAGATTGAAGCAATTTGCGTTTGCCCTGCAAAGTCCGGTTTCTTACCATATGGTATAAACGGTTTATAAACCCCTGGGCCGTATCAGAATGCGAAACATATGCAGCCGATTGATAGTAAGCACCAATATTTGCGGCAACGGGAATATGCTGGGTAAACCCTGCCGTACAATCATCACATTTCCATATTTCAAAAACTTCTCCGGATACGGTATGATCTTTAGCTGATAAGGCAGGATATATAGAGACAGAATTGCAACAAGGGCAGTGTTGATAAGTGATCAATTCAGGCATACAATTCAATAACAATCCATAAAATATTTACTTGTAATCATACATAATAATAAGCCAATGCACCCAGTCCTAATATTAAAAGAATAATGGCATAAAACCACCAGTAATCATTTCCAGCCCTTTCTTTTTCTTTTTCAGGGCTTAAGCCTATTATCTCATTCACTAATGTCAGTTTGGGCAATAGCTCATATACGTTTGTTTCGGGTGTAAAAACAATATGCCCGTCTGCCGATTTTGTAAAATTACCCAGGCCTTCAAATACAGTCAGGTCATGATCCTGTACATCACTCCACAACTTATCCGAATAATCATCAAATGCCTGTATAGCGGTGGTACTATCCACTCCCATTTCTTCTGTCAGAAAATCAAAGAAAGGCCTATCCAATCCCATAGCCGGTCCTTCTTCAAAAACCAATACCGGTTTGGGCGGGAAAAGCGCTCCTGATGCGTTATCCACATAAGCAGGCTCCTCTTTTATCACAAAATTCCCCAATTTAGGAATACTTATTCGGCGATATAAAATCAGGTATTTATGGATATATTCTTGCATTCATCAGGTGTTTTACCTGAACGAATATACAACTCCTGCCAAAACCTGCGTTCCCAGCACAGGGTATTGATTCCAGCGCTGGTAGGTACTGTTCAGCAGGTTATTCATCTGCAGCCAGATATTCAGCCTGGGCATCACAGAAAATTCCGCGCCTAAATTCAGGTCGGCAACGGCATTCAGTTTCTTGGCCTGAAAGCTGGAATCTCGGTAAGGACTGCCGTCCCACATAAAAACATCCGCTTTTAACTGCAGGTCTTTCAGTATTTTCCATTTTACAGTACCGGTTGCTTCCAAGGGCAATAAACCCCATGCTTTCTGATTGACAGATAATGAGGAATATGATGTGTAAGTAAGTCCTGCCATAATGGAAACATTTTCCTGCAAAGTATAAGCAACTTCTCCATGCAGTTTCAACGCTTTCATAGCCGGCTCAAACAAAACATGGAAAGTCTTTCCGTCAGATAAAGTATTTACAAACAAAGCCTGGTTGGTTAATTGCTGAAAAGATACCCTTGCCTGGTAAGTAAAATGATCACCGGTAGCCCCTTTAATACCCGCATATTGTTCTTTGATCAATGTATTCTTTAAGTCGCTTAAGGGCCCCATCCAGGGATTCATATTTGACAATGAACGCAATGTATTTTTCTGGTAATAGCCTACCCAACCGGCTTCTAAAGAAAAAGCATCAGCCACTTTTGCTTCTGCCGTAATATTGGGTAGGGTTGAATATACCTGATCATCCCAGGAAGGCCTTATACCTGCCATAATTTTTACATTGGGTGTTTTGAATTGGATAGATGGGTTTACATAAAACAGGTTATTCTTCTGATCGAGGGCATTTGGAATCATCGGAATATTCGTAGTAGAAAGATCCGCTCCCAGATCCAGGTCTAAAGAGTAGATCTTTCCAAATGCTTTGTTAATAGGTGCTTTGATGATCAGTTCGTTTTCTTTAGCCTCATGCGAATCGGAAAAACGGATAAAATTGATCTGCGGATGATAGGTTACCCCGAAACGATTGGCCTCTTTGTTTCGTAAACCTATATCTATCCCAACCGTATTAAATTTCTGTAGTAATTGATCTTTTGAATAATTCAGCGTAGCCGGTTGGTATCCATACAGATATTGTGTAGAACTTTTGTAATACGGATGGGCTGTCCACTCATTATTATTATGGGTATTAAAAATGGACACCACATCAATTCCCCATTTAGCGGTTTGCTGCGCAGGCAGATGGCCCGTTGCTGTTACAAAATTGCCGCGAACATTGGTGATCGAACTTTTACCATCGCCAAAGGAAAAAGCGGCTTCACCCAATACACTGCTGAAATTTCCGGCGCCGATTTTTATATACTGATCATTGTTCCAGGTAAACCCCGAATCCACCGCCAATGCCAAAGGTTTAATAGCCACAGGCTGATAAGAAAAGAAAAGGTTTTGTGCAGGAATGGTATATACAACCGGTATTTTGGAAGAATCGATAACAGGTGAAGCGGCTGTAAAATTTACCTTAGCCGCATTCTTTAGATATGGTTTAAAAGCAGAAGTAATGGTTACTACTTTCGGGGCCGAAGTATCCGCCGACAGGGCTGTTACAAACGCTTTAGCACCAGGCCTTACTGCTGTTTGTATAGTTTTCAACTTTACAGCCGCTTTCTTCTTACTGCCCTTTTTCTGCGCATCGGCTGCAATAAACAGGAAGGATACTGCTATCAAGATGAATATGGCTTTTGATAAGTAATTCATATAGGTATCCGCTTTACGGTTGTTCAACTTTATTTGCTTTATTTTTTTCTTCCAAAACCATGGCCAGTTTTTGCTGGGCCTCCGTCTTCAGTTCTGCTATGGTAGCGTTCTCTACAATACTTTTAAAGGTGGCTTCTGCATTGAACCAGTCTTTCTGTTTTACATATACATCGCCGAGCAACACATAGGACTTCGTTACCCAATATTCATAAGAGCCGGCTTTCCTGATTACTTCAAAAGCGGCTTTCTCTGCCTCAGCAGGTTTATTCTGTTGCAATAAAATTTCTGCAATCCGGTATTGTGATTCTGCAGCATACTCAGATTTACCCGCAGCGATCACCTGTTTATATGAAAGCAGGGCAGCTTCCGGTTCATTGCTCAGCTGGTGATTTTTAGCCACCACCATACTCGCCATCATACGGTCATCGGTGGCAATTCCTTTTTCAAGCAGGAGATCTGATGCATTAGCCGCAGCTTCTTTCCATTGCTGTGCTTTGAACTGGCAACGCAATAATCCACGCATCGCTTCCAGCCGGTTTTCCTGCTGGGTAGCGATGGTTTTTAGCTGGACAAAATATTTTTCTGCATTCTCATAGTCTTTCAGATCGAAATAATAGATACGGGCTACCTGCAGGGTGCTTTTCTCTGCATGGATATTAGGCGACTGGTCGGCTATGGCTTTATAATAAGGAAGCGACTCCTTCACGGCTTTATCCGCCGAATACATTTGAGCCATCAGATAATTCGCCTCAATATGGTATTTACCCTTCGGGAATTTACTGAGGTAATAACCAAACCCGGTTTTTGCTGCGGCCATATCCTTCGCTTCATAACGTAATAGGGAAGAACGGTAGGTTAAAGAATCTTCTTCTGTATCCGTAATCGGCTTACCATTTTGCTTCATAAAATCTGCAAACTCACCCGGTTTTTGTTTTTCTACAAAAATATTACGGATATAATCGATAGCCGAATTGCTTTCATCTGTATTGGGATAAGAAGTGACCAGTTTTTTAAAATGCTCCAGCGACTCGTCATTCTTATCCATATTAAAGTAGGCCATACCCAGCTTCAGGTATACCTGCGGACCCAATGCGGAAGCTCTGCTGTTGCCTGCTAATTTTTTCAAAGGAGCAATGGCTGCCTGGAAATTCTCATCCGCCAGGTAAGTATTGGCCATTTCGAGGTTGGCATCTGCAACCAAGGAAGAGGAAGGGAACTGCTTTTCCAGGGATTGCAGGATGCTGATCTTCTCTGCATTTTTATTCAACGCACCGGCAATAATGCCCTTTTGATATACAGCATAATCAGCAGAAGGCAATTGCTGGTTGATCACGGATTCATACATCTTCAATGATTGCTTAAAATCCTTATTCATAAAATAACAATCTGCCGCACGCAAATACGCATCCTGTTCAATTACTGAAGAAGAGGCTGACAGCATTTTGGTGATCAGTTCAAAATAATCTTTCGCAAGGGAATATTGTTCTTTCTTCAAATACCCGTATGCCAGTATATACCTTGCATGGTTACTATTCACTTCACCATTGACAACCGGGGTTTTCAGGTAATTCAATAGATAATTGATCGAAGGGTCGATATTGTCTTTTCGATAGGCGATCTCCCCTTTCCAAAAATTAGCTAAGGGCAATTGTGCAGTGTTATAGGGCGCCTGTAACAATTTAGTCAATAGTTCATCAGCCTTATCTACCTGCTGGTCGTTGATCAGTTCTACGGCACTGCCATACAATAAACGGGGATATAGTTTAATGGCATTATCACTCTTTACTCCCAGGCTTTCATATAATGTAAGTGCTTCCTTATAATTACTGGTATTGGCTAATGTATTTACCAATAATTCTTTTGCCTCCGGTAAAAAAGAAGACTTCGGATAGGCAGCAACAAAGGATTGAAAGGCTTTCAAAGCAGGGTCCATATAACCCAGGTCATAAGAGAGCTTACCATAATTAAACGCCGACACTTCTTTCTGCACCGCATTACTGTTATTGGATGCACAGAATTGGAAAGCCGTTCGGGCATTGGCCTTATCATTTGTTTTCAAATAAGCGTCTGCCAATAAGTACATACTATTCTGCGCCAGTGAATCCTGTGCCCCTCCTAATTGTTTAAACCCTTCAATCGATTTGGGCCAGTTCTTTGCTTCATAATAACAATAGGATAACTCGTAGAGGTCTTCTCTTCTCACTTTTTCTTTGGCTGCTATAAATTTCTCGAGGTAAGGAAGCGCTTTCGCAAATTCTCTTTTCTCAAAAAGAATATGGCCTACCAACTGGTGCAGTTGGATATCATAATACTGTCCTGTTTTTTTAATCGCATTCAGGCCAGTCTCCAATGCTTTCTCCCTATCTCCTTTAAAATAATAGATTTCTGCCAGATAGAAGGGGATTACATTTTGATATTCGGGAAGCTGCTGGGCGATCTCAAAACTTTCCAATGCCTGCGAATAATTTTTTTCATTAAAAGAGATGAACCCATAATAATAATTCGCATCCAGATAATTGGGATCCTTTGGCATTTGGCGGATAGCATTGAATAAAGGTTTTGCCTTATCAAACTGTTGTACCACAAAAAAACCATAGGCCTGGTGAAATTTCATATCCGCTATCTCGCGATTACTCAGGTTGGCAATATGCGCTCCTGCATAATATTTTTGTGCATTGGCATACGACTGCTTACGGAAGTAATATTCACCCAAATGAAAGTTCATCATCTGCACACGGGCGGTATTGCTTTCCATCTCAATAAAATCAACCGCCATGGAGGCTGCCGTTTCATCATTCAATTCCAGTCCGCATAGGATATAATAGTATTTACTTTCCAGCCGGATAGCCGTAGACAAATTCGTTCCTTCCGATCCATTACTATACAGTTTTTTAAATACAGGATAAGCCAGACTGAACTGTTCTTTCTGATAGAGTTCTTTGGCATTCTTGAATTCCGCATCGGGATCAAGCAAATTCTGTGTAAGTTGCGCATGCAGGGTTAACGACATTACACAACCGGAGACAAGCAGGAATAGACACAAACGTTTTTTCATAGCGGGAGTCATGCTTGCGCACAAAGATTTTAGTTTCTTTCTTAATGAAAAGCGAAAACCTGTTTTAAAGGTAGCACCCCGGCTTTGTAAGCAAACATCATTCCATCATTTGTGGAAAACCAGATAGAGAACGTAAGTTTGTCAACAAATTAAGATTCTATGTACGAACACATCACTACCGTAAGGGTAAGATATGCAGAGACCGACCAGATGGATATTGTGTATTACGGCAACTATGCCCAGTACTTTGAAGTAGGCCGTGCGGAGAGTATCCGCGAACTCGGTTTTACCTATAAAAAAATGGAAGAGATGGGGGTGCGGATGCCTGTAGTAGCAATGGAAGCAAGGTTTTTGAGGCCCGCACATTATGATGACCTGATCACCATTAAAACACAGCTAAGAGAACTGCCTCAAAAACACCAGATCGAGTTCCATC
>CAZFKE010000012.1:50069-57615 GCA_964519475.1 uncultured Sediminibacterium sp. | reverse complement strand
AGTAAAACCGGTAAATGGATAGGTATGCCCGAAGACCTCAAACAAACATTAACAAGTTATTTTCATTCTCAGGCCCTGTAATGGTCGGCACGCCAGTTTTGAATTGCTTGTTTAATATCGGTGGAAGACAAGTTTTCATTAACGGCCCTGTTCGTTAAAGCGGGAAATTCCTCATCAGCTGCAAAACGCAAAGCTACAATCTGGTTCATCCGCAAAGCAGATGGCAATGGTTTGCCCGTTAATATCAAATGACGCAGGCCTTCCTCTGCACGGATGGCCCTATCCTGCGCTTTGATGGCAAAAGTGCGCATATACCAGAAAAAAGATACCAGTAACAGACTGATCACACAGATCAATGCGGCAGAATAATGGTTTTCAGGCACCGCATGATATAGATTCACAAAAGAACCGATCATAACAGCCAGGATAATAGCCGATGTAATAAAATGATACCCCACAACATAACGGGTATGGTTCTTAAAATTTTGTTCTTTCATGGCTGGCAGTTTAATTGGTTTAAAGTTAAGGGTTGTGGTATGAATCTACCTGATAATATTTATTCCCATTATTTTTTGCCCAGTCTTCAGAACCTGGCAAGAGAGTGAAAAAGGAATAGGCCCTAACGGCCGGAGCAATCATTTCAGGTAACAACCCAATACATTATTTCAATTCATCCAGTACCTTATACATCTTCTTCACCATCTCTCCCGCTGATCCATCAAAATTATTTATAATGATGGCTACGGTATAGGCCGTTCCGTCTTTGGCAGTATGATAACCAGCGAAACTCTTTACACCGCCAATGGTTCCGCTTTTCAGTTTCATTTGATTGTATACGGGTAATGCATCCTGATAATAATGAAACCAGGGGCGGGTTCTGGCATATTGTAACACTTTTACCAATGCATCGGCAGTAACCCGGTTTTGTGGCGACAGCCCACTGCCATCAATCATATGTAATGCTGAAGATTCAATACCCTGCTCTTTCCAGAATTTTTTTACCTGTTCTACACCTTTTTCCGTTGAACCTTTACCTGTCTTTTCATATGCAATGGTTTTTACAAAAGCTTCCCCATACAGGTTGATGCTTTTTTTCATAAACCAGTAATTAAGGCTGTCGAGTGTGGGCGAGTATTGTGTATAGATGGGTAAGCATATTGGCAACTTCGTTTCTGTCAGGTTATAAAAACGCGTCGCTTTCGTTTCTTTCAGCAGGGCATCAAAAGTGGCAAGCAATTGCATAGTGGGATCGGGAAAAGAGCCTGAAACGGTAAATGTTTTTTCATCCACAGGTATCGTTCCTTTTACATAACCTTTTACGGCATTGGGCGGAAGATAGATGTAGGCATTATCACCCGTTCCTTTAGCAGCGGATAATAACCGGTTTTCCAGGCTTATTCCATATAGCTGTGGCCTGGTGGCTACAACAGACACTTTATCACCGACAGCTGAGCCGGATTGCAAAATAAGATCGTATTGGTTCTCATGCCAGTTCAAAGCAGCCACACCGGCTCCGTAATAATTACCTATATCTTCCCAGATCCATCCGCCGGGTAATATTTCGGGCTCCCATTTTCCGGTACAGCCTGCCAGGTCACCATTAATACGTTGAATGCCTTTCTGTTTCAGGGCCATTAGCCAGTTATGCATCACAACGGTTTCTTTGGTTGCATCAAAACGCCAGCTGCCTAAACTCGGGTCGCCGCTGCCCAATACATACAGGTTCCCATTAAGGGTTCCATTATGAATGGTTCCATCATAGCCCAAAACAGTTTCATAACGGTAAGCCGGCCCTAAAATCTCCATCGCTGTAGCACTGGTAATGATCTTCTGGCAACTGGCTGGCGCTAAACCTATTTGTGCGTTTACTTCAAATACTTTCTCCCCCGTTTCACTATTCACAACGGAAAAACCAATGATCGCATGCTTCAGCTGCGAATCTGTTTGTAAACCTTCCATCGCCTTAGCCAAGCGCTCCTTAAGCGGCTGAGAATAACCGATCAACGGGCAAACCCATAAACAAATAAACCAAGTGGCTGTTTTCATGTTTCACAATTACCTTGCACTAAAATTAAGCGGAACGCGACTATGGAAAAAGTTTTTGCATCGGTGATTACCATTGGGGATGAATTATTGATCGGACAGGTAATTGATACCAATAGTGCTTTTATTGCCCGGGAACTGAATAAGATCGGTATTCCGGTGAAACACCGTTTGGCTGTGGGAGATGTTTGGGAGGATATCTGGCAGGCTTTGGATGAAGAAAGCAAACAAGCCTCTATCATCATCATTACCGGCGGACTCGGCCCTACAGCCGACGATATTACCAAACCCCTATTATGCAAATACTTTAATGGCAAAATGGTGGTTCACCAACCAACGCTGGATCATGTGACCCATATTTTTACCAATATCCACAAACGGCCAATGCTAGAGAGTAACCTTAAACAGGCCGAGGTTCCGGATACATGTACCGTATTAATGAATGAGCGTGGAACAGCACCCGGAATGTTGTTTAAGAAAGAGGGAAAGCTGTTTATCTCTCTTCCCGGTGTACCGCATGAGATGAAATGGCTGATGACCCATCAGGTGATTCCATTGATCCCCGAATTATTTCAGACAGGGGCTATTGAACACAGAACATTGCTAACAGCCGGTGTGGGTGAATCTTTTCTCGCAGAAATGATCAAAGATTTTGAAGCGGCGCTTCCTGCTCATATCAAACTTGCCTACCTGCCTAATTATGGAATGGTAAGGTTACGCCTAACTGCTTTTGGATTTGATAAAACGGCATTGGTACAAGAGATCGACGCAGTTTTTCAATCACTCAAAGAAAATATAAAAGAATACCTGGTTACCGACCAGGATATTCCAATGGAACTGGTTGTCGGTAACCTGTTAAAAATGAAAGGTAAGACCCTGTCTACAGCAGAAAGCTGCACAGGTGGTTATATTGCACATCTGTTAACCAGTCATCCAGGATCCTCCGCCTATTTTATGGGCAGTGTGGTGAGTTATGATAATGCTATCAAAAAAAGAATATTGCATGTTAGCGAAGATACTTTACAAACTGTTGGTGCGGTAAGTGAGGATACCGTAAAACAAATGGTCAGATCCGTACTCAATATTATGCAAACAGATTATGCGGTTGCCGTTAGCGGAATCATGGGTCCGGCGGGTGCCACACCTGAAAAACCGGTAGGTATGGTTTGGATAGCCGTTGCTAACAAAGAGAAGACCGTTACCAAACTGTTTCATTTCCGTTTCGACAGAAAGATCAACATAGAATTAACGGCAACCCATGCGCTCAACCTTTTACGTATCTTTATTAATGAAAATGGCTAACGTGTGTTCGTTTTTACGATGCAACCGATACATTTGCAAATCAGTTGTCCTTTGAGTAATTTTCCAATGGAAAAGGCATGATTAGTGAGAAATGAATACCAAAGTAAACTGATCAAATAACCTTTATCCCCTAAAACAGAACGATAGTATGGCAATTGCTGATCTGGTGATGCCCAAGCTGGGCGAAAGTATAATGGAAGCCACCATCCTGAAATGGCATAAGCAGGTAGGGGAACGTGTGAACCAGGATGAGACTGTATTAGATATTGCAACTGATAAGGTAGACAGCGAAGTTCCCTCTACTGCAGAAGGCGTTATTATCGAAATATTATTTAATGTAAACGATGTAGTTCCGATAGGCACGGTAATTGCACGTATCCGCAATGATGCAAATGGGGTGGCTACACATGTGGTTGCTGCAGAACCGGTACCCGAGCCTGTTGTAAACCCCGAACCGGAACCCGAGGTTATTGCAGAAATACCCACCCCGGCAGTTACGGTTTCTGAACCCGTATCTGCCATGATGGCCGCAGAAGAATTTTATGCAAGCGCCACTACAGAACCTGAGATCCCGTATACACCGGAAGAATCACCCATTGTTTTATCGGATAAGCCTGCCGTAAACCGTTTTTATTCCCCATTGGTATTGAATATTGCTAATAGCGAAGGCATTCCATTAAGTGAACTAGAAAGGATACCCGGTTCGGGTAATGAGGGAAGGGTGACCAAAAAAGATATCTTACAATATGTGGCTGATAAGAAAGCAGGCATTGTTCCGGCCTATGTAGCGCCGGCTCCAAGCATGCCTGTCATTGCTTCTATACCTCAAGCATCTGCAACACCGGTTGTTTCTGAAAGCTATGCACCGGCAACCTATTCCGGCAAGTTTGCAGATCCGTCTTCCGTAGTACTAACCGGTGCCACCGAGATTGTTGAAATGGACAGGATGCGTAAACTGATTGCCAAACATATGGTGAACAGTAAGCAGGTTAGTCCGCATGTAACCAGCTTTGCCGAAGCCGATGTAACACATATGGTTCTGTGGAGGCAGAAAGTAAAAGACGAATTTGAAAAAAGAGAAGGCACTAAACTTACGTTCACACCCATGTTTATAGAATGTATTGTGAATGTAATGAAACGCTTCCCTTTGATTAACTGTTCTCTGGATGGCGATAATATTATTATTAAGAAAGACCTGAATATTGGAATGGCCACTGCTTTGCCAAACGGTAACCTGATTGTTCCTGTTATTAAAGGCGCAGACCAGTTAAATATTGTTGGATTAAGCAAAGCCGTAAACGGCCTTGCCGATGCCGCCCGTAACAACAAATTAAAACCTGAGGATACACAGGGCGGCACATTCACCTTAACCAATGTAGGCACATTCGGCAGCCTGATGGGTACACCCATCATTAACCAGCCACAGGTAGCAATACTGGCTGTGGGTGCCATTAAGAAACGTGCGGTAGTGATAGAGACCAAAGAAGGCGATACCATTGGTATCCGGCATATGATGTACCTGTCTATGAGTTATGATCATCGTATTGTAGACGGAAGTATTGGCGCAAAATTCTTATCAGAAGTAGCGCAGGAATTTGAGAAATGGGATCCCAATAAACAATGGTTCCATTATCTCTGATTACACGGATTTATTGTATAATTATATTTAAAAGGGCCATGCCATTTACGGGCATGGCCCTTTTGTTGCACTATTTTCAAAAAGGTATTTACCAAAAATGAATCAACCACCCTGCAGTAACCCATCCGCCGGTCCAGATAAAAGCGGTGATAAAAACAATACGGCCATATAACGCTGTATCAACCTTTAATAAACCCGCTACCACCGGAAGATAACTGCGTACAAAAGGGGTAAGCTTTGCCATAAAAATATTTCTGCCGCTATGGGCAGCCATCTTATTTTTCAAGAGATTCATTTTTGTGACCGGTATTTTAATCCAGGAAGGTTTGATACGGGCCAGCCAGTCCCGGCCATGATAAAATAAAAAATAAAGAATAAATGAGCCCATCATATCCGCCAATACCACAAGGCCGATCACTAAAGGATAAGACAATCCTGCCTGTTTAGCAAGATAGCCAAAATACAAAAGAACCAGTTCATTGGGAAGCCCGGGCATGCCTAATTCCTGCAACAGTACAATACCAAAAATGGCTAAGTAACCGTAAGTGATCATATAATCAGTAAGCAGGGCCGACATTTTATTTATTAGCAATTGTTTTATATTTCATCCATTCTTTTTCTGCGGGCAATACTTTGTGTGTTAGTTCAACCGGTATGGCAACAGGATGGTCATCTGCATGGAAGTTCTCTCCCAATAAAACAGAAACCGTTGATGCGATCTGTTTTTGATACAATCTTTCCTTTTCTTTTCGTTCCCCGTCTGGCGCAATGCCCTGACCTATCATAGCCATCCATGCTTCGCCAGAGCCCTTTACCCAAAAACCATGGGTTGACCATTTGGTTGTTTTACTTCCCCTTCCATGATCGGTTGTGATAATAAAAGTGGTATTGTCTTTATAAAAAGGATCTGTCTGCACATAATACCATAATTCCGAAATGATCTGATCTACCTGGTGTGCTTTCTGCAAATATTTATCATACCGGCCCTGGTGTGCAAATTCATCTGTTTCTCCCAACCCGATAAAAACCACTTTAGGATGTTTCTCTTCAATATAATTTTTAGCGCTGGCATAGGTTAGCATATCATAACGTGTATGCCCTTTGTGTATGATATTTTTCTGCACTTCGTTGATTAAAGTATTCAGGGTATCTTCTCCTTCTTCCAGCATTTCGTAACCACTGTTAACAGGTATGCCGGATCTTTTTTCATCAATAATATATGGCATCACATTCCATGAACTAAACGCGGCCACTTTCCCCGCATAGTTCTCTGTAGTATTCAGGTATTCAAGAATATTGGTACTACGGTTTCTTACGGTAAGGTTGGGAATAAATTTTTTATCCGCATACCCCGTAAGTATCTCGCTATACCCGGGATAAGAAATTTTATAGAGATTAGCCACATTTACTTCATTACCATAGCTGCGGTTGCCAGAGATCCTTCCATTTTGAGCGATCACACTCCAGAAAAAAGGAAGCAGTTTATGCCTTCTTTCCTCTATATCTGCGCCCCAGAACTGTTGACAGATAAGACCGGTATCTTTTACATAAGCTGTATCACGCATCAACAAAGAATCGGCTCCGCGAAATACTTCCTGCCAGCGGAAACCATCTGTTGTAATAATAAATACATTACCCGCATTGGCAGGTTTTTGGGCCGTAGAAGAAAAACAAACCAGGTAAAAACAGATAACCAGTAAAGGCTTCATTGATTGGGGTTTTACAAAGGAACCTTTGTAATGTAACCGGCACATGAATGACTGGTTAAGTTAAGGTTATGGAAATGCTATGCTATTATTAATTAAAATTCCGGTTACAATAACGTCATAGGGAAGTTGTTATTTTAAGGCCAGTAAAACCTATTTATGTTAACCCATTCACTCCCTAAGGTTTCGGTACTGGTTCCTGCGTTTAATGAAGAAAAGTATATTGAGCAGACACTGACTGCTTTACTCAAACAGGATTATCCTAATTATGAGGTGATTGTAGCCGACAATGCTTCCACAGACAGAACATCAGCCATTGTGCAGCAATTTACCGACAGTTTACCCAAAGGCAGTATTCCCTTTACACTTGTTTATGAGAATAGGAAAGGCACCAATTTTGCAAGAGAATGTGCAAGGCAGCATGCCAAAGGATCAATCATTGCACAGATAGATGCGGATTGTATTCCTGCAAAGCAATGGATATGCAAAGGCGTTGCCTCATTATGCAATCATTCTAAAAGAAGAGTAGCAGTTACCGGCCCCTACGATTATTTTGACGGAGATCAATGGATGCGTCGCTTCTCATTGCTTTCACAGCAATGGATTTATCCGGGCATTAATACATTGGTGCAGATGGCAGGAAGGGCTGCGATACTGATCGGTGGCAATACTTTTATCCGTGCAGAGATACTTGAACTGGCAGGTGGGTATAATACGGCACTTACTTTTTATGGAGATGATGTGGATATGGGAAAACGGTTATCCAGGTTTGGCGAAGTAGGTTATATCCCTTCCCTAACCATGGCTACTTCTTCCAGGCGTTACCAGGCCAATGGTTTCTGGAAAGTGAATAAAA
>CAZFKE010000012.1:49518-50030 GCA_964519475.1 uncultured Sediminibacterium sp. | reverse complement strand
TGGTATGGCAAAAAGAAAGTTTATTACAAACAGCAGAAACCAGTCATCCGCGATAAATGGACCTTAATCGATAGCTGATTTTTTTGCTAATCATCCGCATCCTTTTTCTTATTGATCTTGAGGAATGCTGCCCGTTTAGGTGCAGGCACCATGGCATTTTCCCCTTTCACCGCTTTCCAGATCACTTCTGTAAATTCACGGTCAGGTACCCTGTCTTCTTTTGTGAAATCAAATTTTTCACTTTTTCTTTGCCACGCATTCTCTACTGAATTCTTTTCATTAATATCTACCTGTAAAGGCTTCCTGTTAAACACCGTCATATCAGCATTCTTTGAAAAGCAGCGCCACATGGGTTCTGCAGCAGCATCATACTGGCTCATAGGGCCGATGCCCAATATCAATTCAATAGTACGCAGCATGGAAGAAGTGGAATACATGGTATGATCTACAAAATGTCTTTTTACAAATCCTCCGGCAACATACGCAGTGCTCCTGTGCGCATCTACATGATC
>CAZFKE010000012.1:30351-49508 GCA_964519475.1 uncultured Sediminibacterium sp. | reverse complement strand
AGGGCCATCCTGTGCATCATCTTCCAGTACAAATACAGCACTTTCTTTCCATACAGGACTTTTGCTCAGGTATTCAATAAACATACCAATGGCCAGATCATTATCTGCCACATGTGCAAAGGGTGTTGGCCTGCCTTTACTCAATCCTTCTGTATGATCATTGATGATGCGGAGTGTGTTCAACCTTGGTAATGCATTAACGGCAACCAATGAATCAAATTCTCTTTTCCATTGCCCTACCCGGGTGGTATCGCGTACTTTCTGGTCCCAGCTGGTAAAGTAAGGGCAGAAATGATCTTTTAATACGGGAATATTGGGTTTATAATCATCGGCAAATTCTCCATAAGTGCGGTAGCTGATACCGGCACGTTTGCAATGATCCCAGATAAATCCTTTTTTATTATTGGCGATGGCGCGGTTGCCTTCTGCATCATAATCACCACCGCGGCCACCATAACTGGTTACCCATGTTTTTTCCAGATAATCTGTTGCATAGGCGCCAAAGCTCCAGTTATGTCCGTCGGCACTTACTTCACCATCTACATAAAAATTATCCAGTAATACAAATTCGCGCGACAATGCATGCAGGTTTGGAGTTACTTTTTCACCAAAGAGACAAAGGCTTTTATCACCGTTACCTTCGGGCATATCACCCAGTATCTGGTCATAAGTACGGTTCTCTTTAACAATATAGAAGACGTATTTAATCGGAGAAGGATAGCCTACTTTCATCGGTATCGGATTTCCGGCCTCGCCTTTTGACAGAGACTCCCTTCTTTTGGTATAAGGGGTATTATGATAGACAGCCTGCGAATACACACTCAACTGCTGAGGAGTTGGCGTATGGATAATGCTTAAAGTTCCTTTAAACAATCCACCGATGTATTGAACTTCTTTCAACACCGATGTATCCCCTTTTTGATAGGCCAGTTTGATTTTTTTGTCAACGGGGTTAGGGCCTTTTGGATTAGGCAGCGAAGTAAAACCCTTGCCATTCGCTACATAGATCTTCTTCCCGATCGTTTTGACACAGGTAGGATACCAACCCACCGGAATAAATCCTTTGGACACACTGCTACCCTGTTTACTTACATCAAAAACCGAAAGGCAATTATTATCTGCGTTGGCAATGTAAAGCATCTTTTCATCTGCACTCAATGCAACACCGTTGGTAGTTGAGCCATTGGGTGCATCGGGATATAATGCGGCATTCAGTGTTTCCAATACTTTTCTTTTTTTTATGTTTACTACAGAAACACTGTTATCATTGGCATTGGCAATATAGAGATACTGCCCATTGGCCGAAATACAAAGATCATTAGGATTGCTGCCTACCGGCACTTCTCCCACTAGTACCTGTTGAACAGTACTGTACACCAGTAATTTAGCACATCCCCAACAAGTGATGTACAATTCCTTTTTATCAGGCGATAAAAGACAGGTATACGCTTCCGCAGGTAAGCCAATCTGTTGTTTAATTTTTTTAGTTGCCAAATCGATAACATACAAAGTATTATTATCTTTTGTTACTACGTATAGCGTATTCGCTTTATCGTCAATTTCAATGCCGGCAGGGGATATTTTATTGGGCCAGGAGCTCCCTAAAATAATACTATCTGCATAAACCAGTTTATGATTGCTTACCGCATACTTAATAATCCTGTTATCATTACATCTGCGCTGAACTTTAACCCTACCCATGATTTGGCTATTGTAATATGATCGAGTACTTTTTCTGCCGCCACATCAATTAACTGAAGGGTTTGTGTACTCTGCCCGTTATTGGTAACTGCCATATATTTTTTGGAAGAAGAGATAGCGATATTCAAAGGCAGGTCACCCACCGGAAGGCTTTTTCCTACCGGCGTAAGACTCCAGCCATTGGGGAGTCCGATACGTTTAGCTTCCAGCGAAGAAAGGGTTTGAGCGGAAGCCATTATAACAAGCAAACATGAGATCGGCAACAAAAAGAAAATTTTTTTCATAGTAACTGTATTCAGATCGTAAGGATAAATATATTAAAAAGAAGACACTGCTTCTTCTGCCAAGCCAAACGAAAGTGTCATACCCGCTCCACCCAAACCATTCAGGATATAAACACCTGGCTCCGGATTCAATATCAATTCTGTTGCTCCATTCGTCATTTTGGGATAAATGCCATTCCATGACTGAACCAATTGCCAGTCTGTGGTGATCATGAATTTTTGTAAATAATCTGTGATCAGGGTATTTACTTTATATCTATCAAAGGGGTCAAATGTAAGGCCATATTCATGCGAATCCCCCACCGTTAATTCGCCTTTATCATTCTGAGCAACCATCACATGAATACCCCATTCCAGATAAGCTGCCATTTCTTTTTGATACCGCTCTTTTAATGCGGGCAAAGAAGGTGCAACTTGAAATCCGGTATAATGAATAAGCGACAGGCCACCACAAACAGAAGTGCCCATACGGTAATTTTCCTGGCCGGATTGGAAACGCATCATTTGCAGTTTACATTTGGTGATCCCTGCATTGGCAAATACGTCGGGATACAGGGTTTCAAAATCTGCTCCGCTACAAATGCAGATCAGATCGGCCTGTATGATCGAATTTCCCATGTGCACTTGTCCGGTTTCTACTGCGTTTATTTGTTTTCCCCATATAAAACGAACATCAAGGTATTCATTCAGATAGGAAGGAATGGATGCAACCGCTTCCCTGGGGTCTACAATCATTTCTGTATCGCTGTATAAGCCCCCTAATAGATTTTTCGGGTTAATCCCCTGAAATTTCCCGGAGATCGTATCAGGTTTTAATAAGGTTACCGAACGGCCACTTTGTATAAATGCATGATGCAACTCCTGTAAAACTTCCCATTCATCATACTGATGGGCCAGATGCAGGCTGCCCGCTTCCTCATACCACAAACCAATACTATCGGCAATTTCTTTCCAGATCTGTTTGCTGCGGATAGCCCGTTCATACAATTTTCCATCAGGCTGACCTATTGGCCAAACCATTCCAAAATTTCGGATAGATGCGCCTACCGCTTTTTCGCTTCGCTCAATTACGGTTACATCATAGCCTTTTAAAGACAGGGCGCGGGCAGTGGCCAATCCAACAATACCGGCACCAATTACAATGGCGCTTGATTTACTCATTCATATCTTTTTGAGGAATCACAGCTAACTTTTTCCGGAAATATCCTAAAGCCATAAAGGTTGCTGCAATACCTATGATAGAAAAAAAGATCACACCATTACTGTAAACAGTTGTCCAGGAAAGATGTGTATTGAAAAAAGTTTTTACTATGATCACGCATACACTTGCCAGGTAACCGAATGAATCGGCGAGATACATAAGAAAGCCTACATTACCTGATTGACGGAATGCGGCTATCATACGATCGAATAAAATACAATTGAAGGGTATATATCCGATGTATAAACCCAAACCCACTAAAGTCATCCAGGCAAATGGCTGGATGAGGTGCCACGAAAACAATAAAGAGCTAAGCCCCGCAATAAGGAAACCCCCGATAATGATAAAATGTGTAATGATAAAGGCGTTCCGGTTATTTCTGATCAGCATCATACTGCTGATCAATACCAGTACCAGCATTGTAATGGGGATTTCAGTAGTGGTAAATACCGAAGGTTGTGAACCAAATCCAAGATCGAGCCAGATATCTGCTGCAAAATTATCGCGGATATCACGGAACATCGTAAGGAATACATATATGACGATTAATAAGACAAGACCTGTTTTAAACTCCCCAAAAAAAAGTCTTCTCCCTTTTTTATCTAAGGGTAAACGTGTAACCCTTGATTGGCTATCGGTATCTGACGGTAAGGGGATTTTTTCCAGTAAAAAAACAAATAACAGCAATGGCAGAAGAAATACAAGGCCTGTCATAAAAGGCAACCAGTGTTCTGTAACAGAGAAGTTTATCATCAGCCATTTAGCTACAGATTTTACAAAACCGGAAGAGAAGATAAAACTAACTGCCAATGCAGCGCCAATAAAATCAGTCGCTTTTCTTCCTTCTACATAAGAAAAGATAATCCCCCATATCATACCCAGAGGGAAGCCGTTGATAAACAAAAAAATAATATTCCAGGGTGAGGGAATGAGTGCAAACAATAATAAAGCAATCCACGAAACGCCTACCAATAGCAGAATGGTTTTGCCACGCCCCATCCTGCCCAATTCAGCAATAAAACGAATACCATAAAATTTACTAAGCATATATCCCAATACCTGGCTGATCACCAAAGCATCTTTGTAATGGATACCCCATATATACGGTTCCTGTTCAAAAGTGCCTACCGTAAAGGGTTTCCGGAAGGCATATACAGTAGCGTAGGTAAGAAAAGTGATAAGAGCGGCATAAATAGCCACCCTTGTATCCCGGTATTTTGAGGAACTGATGTTATTAGATAAAACGGCTATCACTATTTTGTATTAGTTCAGGCAGCTCCTGTAATGAATCAATAATAAAATCCGGTTCGAATGCGGTTAACTGCCCCAGGGTATAAGCGCCGGTTGTAACAGCTATCACCATTCCGCAACCTGCGTTGCGGCCTTCCATAATATCCACTTCCGTATCCCCAACTTTAACAACCCTATCGGCATCAGTAATGCCTGCCTGCTGCATGATTGAACGGATCATAAATGGATGTGGCCTGCCCTCGGGCACTTCATCACTGCAGATTACCTGGCTGATGAAAGGATTCATATCCCAGCCCAGCCTTTTTAAAATAGCATTGGTAATGCTGCGTGTGAACCCGGTATTCAAAGCCACTTTGATACCCTGATGACTGAATAATTGAAAAATATCCTCTGCAAACGGAAGCGGCTTCAGTTCCGGGTCATTCTCATAAAAGGATACCATATCCCGGTTGAATTTTTCATGTATCCTTTCGATCCATTCTGTATTTTCTGCAAGATCTGGCGCATATTGTTTGAGGATGACAGCGATGGCTTCCATTTTATGATACCCCATCACCTTATTAACATCTGCCGCGTCCACAATAATGCTCTCTGCTAAAAATGCATCCCTGAATGCTTTGTTTACATTACCACTATCGGCTACGGTAGTACCTGCCATATCAAAAACCACCAGTTCAATATTCATGGGGTTATGTATTTTGTTGAGATAATAAATGTTGTTCCATCATTACCCTGTAATGATTCAATGATGGCATCGGCATATTTTCTTCTTTAGCCTGCTCATCCCATTTTCGTAATGTGATATAGAGATCAGCCAACGGATCGGCTTCAAAAGCAAGCGCTTCTTCTTCCGTCATTATCCCGCCCTGAAACCTTAGCGTTTCTTTACTGGCTGGTGAAAGCCTTTCATAATACTCTGGAAAACGTTTGGTGAGGTATCTTTTTGCTGCTACATGAGAAGCCACCAATCTGGTTACTTTTTCTGAAAAGCCTTTATCACGTAAATAGTCTGCCCCCAATTTTTCGTGGTCATGTACGCCATATGCGTCCATATGGGCCACAGACATGATATGCTCACATAAATGACCGATATCATGAAAGAAAGCCGCAAGGATTACTTCTGTGTCATAACCCTGCGATTCAGCCAGTTGTGCAGTCTGGCACATATGTTCGATCTGTGATACAGGTTCTCCGATATAATCATCTCCGCCAAATCTTTGATAAAGCGAAATGATCTGATCAACCGTTGAGTTGATTTGTATTTGATCCATCTTATTTTGCATACAGGGTTTCGATAGGTTCCGCAACAGGATGTTCGGCGGTGAAAGAAAAACCTAATAATGCGGCAAATGTGGCTGCGAGTTGTTTCTGGTAAAGTTGTCCAGACATTTTCATCTCACCCAATGGTTTTGTATCAGGACCCATGGCTGCGATCCATATCTGTCCTGCGTCTTCTATTCTTTGTCCATGATGGCGCCAATTGTCTTTTAGCTTATCACCACGTCCATGGTCACAGGTAACAATCAGTGTTGTTTTGTTTGCATACTGGGGATCCGATTGAATAAAATTCCATAAGTCGGCAATCATACCATCTTCTGCGCGTGCACTTTTCAGGTATTGATCATATTCACCGCCATGGGCATAATCATCGGTTTCATCAAAGGCAATGTACAAGGCTTTTGGCTTGTACTCTTTCATATACTCACGGGCTGCCAGGTAAGTGATCACATCCGGGCGAACGCCAATGGGGCGGGTGCTAAGAAACTGGAGATCATTGATCAGTTTCATTTTATCTGAATTGAATTTCAGCGAATCCGTATCGGCATTTACATATATACCGCTTCTCCATTTATTAAGGATATACGGAAATACATCCCAGGTGGTAAAAGCGGCTACTTTCCCTTTAAAGCCCGGCTGCCGGTTAATAAATTCAAGTACATTGGTATTCGGGTTGAGCACTTTATCGTTTGAATTCACCGCTGTATCCGGGTATCCTGTGAAGATCTCATTATAACCGGGATAGGAAAATTTATAACGATTGGCATTATTCACTTTATTATCAAGTGAACGGTTACCATAGATCTGTCCTTTTTGCGCAATCACATTCCATACAAAAGGAAATAATCTTTTCCTTCGCAGTTCCAGTGTGTCATTCCAAAAATTATTTGTGGTGCCGGCGCTGTCTTTTGTATATTTTTTATTTTTCAACAACTCACTATCCGCACCGCCAAATACTTCCTGCCAACGCATACCATCGAGGGTAACTACCACAATATTTTCCGTTACTCTTTGAGCAGAGATATTTCCGGAATTGATCAGCTGAAGAATGAGCAGCGCAGATAAAATATATTTAATCATGGTTTTCATTTTAAAAGGAAGCGAAGCCTGAAAAGGCTCCGCTGCACATGAGAAACTGCATCTATGAGAATGTTACAAAATTATTTAAGTATCCACATCTGCCCGTTGATGTCATCATTACCTGCAAACTGGCTTGTCAAGGCAGCTTTATAGTTGGTAGTGTTCGCTGTTTGTTCGCTGGATGGATATTTGAAACGTAAAGCAATACGACTGCTGTTACCGGTACCCGAGCCGGTAGTAAATACAGGAATACCGGTTCTTCTGAATTGGTAATACGATTCCAGTCCCGATTGACGGAACAGCCCTAAATATTTCTGCTGAAGGATCTGTGTTAAACCAGCCGCATTATTACCGGCATATTTTACAGAGCCCTGCGCATAATACGCTGTATAATCAAACGGAATGGTCCGGTTATCATAATTGGATGCATTGGTTACATCTGTTGAACCCGGACGATAAAAGCTGGCGGTAAAAGTTCCGCCGTTTACAGGAATGCCATAAAAGCCAAGCGACGCTTTGATCCCGTTCTGGTACCAGTCTTCTGCATTGGCTGTAATCCATCCCCTGTTGGCTGCTTCTGCAATATTGAAACACATTTCAATATAACCCAGTTGTATGGCCGGTTCAGCAGTATAACCGGAATAGTAACGTTTCCTGTTCAGGAAAGAATATTTACCAAGGCCTGCATCGTTATACATCACACCCAGGTCAAGCCCGGGATCTGCCCCTTTAAAAGAAGCGAAGCTGGTGTCTTTCTGCCCCTGGTTATCTACATAAAACCTGGCAGGTTCTGCAACAATAAATACACGTGGGTCGTTCAATTGTGTAAGCAATGAAATATGTGTCATCGACATATTTTTCCTGGAACCATTAAATCCAAAATTCGCGGCATTATCGGGATAGAAATTGGTAGGCGTTACAAAATTATATTGCAGGTTATCCGCAACACTTGTAAAAATGGGATACTGTAAGGGTGTATTAAAGATAGTGGCAAATTGTTGGGCAATATTCATGTCTGCATCTGTTGCCACTTTTTTGCTGAGATGGATCAATAAACGCAGTTTAAATGTATTTACCGCTTTCTGCCATTTCTTCAAATCATTATTGTAATAGATATCACCGGATAAAGCATTATCTCCTTTTACAATCAGGCTTTTGAGATCTGTATTGGCAGAATCCAATAAGGCCAATGATCTTTGGAATACACTTTTCTGTGCATCGTAGGTAGGGTTAAGATTTGCAGCACCCTGTAATGCCTGCGTCATAGGTATATCACCCATCTGCAAACTCATTTTGGTAAAAAGGTAGGCGCGAAAGAATTTTCCTAAAGCGCTATAAGCGTTTACTGTCGGGTTACCCGCTCTTACGGCAGCTTCTTCCATCTTGATCACATTTTCGAGTGTTCCAAAAAAATTAGAACCACTTCCAAAATCGTACCGGTTATTTCCGTAATAATCATAGTTATAGAGATAATACTGGCTGTATATCTCCGAGCTTCCACCCGGCTCATCGTGCATATCAACCAACACCCCATTCAATAAAAGAGAGGGCGGAACCGCAGTGGGTTTATTAGGGTTCTGATTCAGGTCAGAAAAACTTTTGGTACAACCGGTAGCTACCATCACAACTAAAATGGTAATAGCCAGTATTTGATGTATCTTTTTCATAATTCTTTTTGTTATCGGTTAGAAAGTAACATTCAGGTTAAAGCCAAAGCGGCGTGAGGTAGGCGATTGCAAACCTGTGGCCGATAATCCCTGGGGGTATTGGTCCAGATCCACATCCTTAAAGCGTTTATCTTTGTAGAAGTAAACCAGGTTTCTGGCTACAAAAGAGATAGTGGCTTTGGAAATAAACGAACGTTGCAGCAATTTGGCCGGGATATCATATCCTAAGGTTACCTCTCTTAATTTGGCAAATGTTTTACTCATCAGGTTAGCTTCATCAATACCGTAGTATTTACTAGCATAATCCTGTACAAATGCCGGTTTGGTATTCGATGCAAACTGCAATGCATTGTAATTGGTAATAGCACCTGTTTGTGAATTAAAATTAATCGGCGTACCGTTTGATACAACCACACCGGTTCCTACATACGTTCCGCTATAGCCTGCTACACCAAAGTTTTTCCAATCCTGGTAACGGGCATCACCCAATGCACCTTCTGCTGTTTCAATATTTCTACCGCCTCGCATGGTCTTGTTATGCATGTAGTCGGTAGTTACACCACCTACGCTTCCGTCAAACTGGAACCCGAGGGTAAATCCTTTATAGTTTAATTTGTTATAAATACTCCAGCTATAATCTGAATACAGGTTTCCAAGGTACTGTGCCGTAGGGTTTCTCAAAGGTTTTCCACTGGCATCATTTACAATCTGGCCATCAGCGGTTTTTACAAAAGCGCTGGTATATAATTTATCTGTACGGTCACCCACCTGGAAGAAGGTACGGTATGCACTTAAACCGGGAGGTAATTCCTTATACACATCTTTAAACGTGCTCCAGTTTACCAATACATCCCAGGTAAGGCCGTGATAATTTTTCAACGGGGTTCCTGTTAAAGAAAATTCATATCCTGTTTTCTTGATCTTTAAGGCATTCAGGTAATAAGTAGAAAAACCCGTTGCCGTTGAGATAGAATTCGCCAGAATAGACGGGCCATCAATATACTGGAACGTTGTTGCGCTAAAACCTAAACGGTTATTCAGGAATTTTATATCAAAACCCTCTTCATAGTTTACACGCTGTGAGGTTTTGATGGTTGGATCATACAAAGAAGTGGTATTGTATGCTGCTGCCTGGTTATTATAGGGCTTGCTGGTTGAGAAAAAAGGCAATAATGAATAATCCGGGCCACCATAGGGTGAAGCATAGGTATTACCATATCCCAATGGATTATCAAATAAAGATTTTCCTGAAGGTCCGCCACCCAGTGCAGTAATGGTATTAAAGGGCGCAGGCCCTACGGTAGTTGAAGTGGCATCAGCCCTTACCGTTGCATAAGAAGCCCGCAACTTTAAAAATGAAATCGCTTTTGGCAAGCTTACATAGTCAGATACAACCGTTGCCAAAGAAACACTCGGATAGAAAAATGAATTGTTATCTACAGGTAAGGCCGAACTTTTATCAATCCTGCCGGTAGTAGATACGGTAGCATATTTTCCTATAGTAGCATCCAGTGAATAATAACCACTTAACACCCGCATATCCGCTACAAAACTGGAAGACTGAATGGGGTTCTTTGAATTAGAAAAACCATATACATTCGGTACGTTCAGGTAATCGGTAGATGTCCAGTTACTGTTATAATTAAAGGTTCTCAGGTTGGTTCCAACCAATCCAGTCAGGTTAACCAACTTCTTAACGGTATAATTAAAATTTACCTGGGCCTCTGTGTTATTCTCAAACAGGTTCCTTCTGTCTTCTCTATAATCGCCCTGATTGCCTTCTCTTCCATAAGGGTGTGCAGAGAAAGGCATTTTTTCTGTACGAAGCAGGCCATACGTAGTGATCTGCGTGCGCAAAGTGGCGTTGATATGATCATCTATCTTATAATTAGCAGATACATATCCATAGATATCGCTTTTGTTATGCCCTCTTAACCATTCGTACACCTGAAAATAAGGATTATGGTAACGCTGGTATTCAGCAAAAATAGATTGTACACCTACTTTACCTGCCTGCCAGTAATTACGCATATCATCTATGTTCCAGTCGGCGCCGGTCCACACCGCTACGTTATAGATAAGGCTGTTAGGCCCATAATCTGCATCCGGGAAATTAGGTGTGTATTGTTTGTTGTAATTCAGGTTCGCTTCAATTTTCAATCTTTTGGTGGGATTGAATGAACCATACATATTGAAGTTGGTAATATTGAGATAGTTATTAGGTATCTGGCTTTTCTGGTAAGAATGAGATAAAGAAAAACGCAGGCTGTAATTATCTCCTGTAGCACTTAAAGAAAGATTATTGGTTGTTTGAAAACCCGTTTCAAGAAAACGTTTCAGGTTATCCTTTCCTCTTGCTACCCATGGCGTGCCTTTTCTTACACCGGTTACAGGGTCAACCGGGCTATCATATTGAGGTATCAATTGACCGTTAAAATAAGGGCCCCATACATCATAGTCACCATCTACTCCACCTGGTGCACCACCTTTACCATCTACAAACTGGTAGTAGGTATTTTCGCCAGGACCGAAAGTGTCCTGTGTTCTAGGGAAAGCCAAAAATCCTTTATCAAACTGGTTACTTGAATTGAATTCAACAGTATACCCTTTTCTTTTATTTCCTTTTTTAGTAGTGATCAGGATGGCACCGTTTTGTGCACGGCTGCCGTAAAGAGCCGCCGCACTTGGCCCTTTCAATACAGTGTATGTTTCAATATCATCGGGACTGATATTCCATGTATCAGAACTGATTGGAATACCATCCACAACATATAGCGTAATTTCGTTGCCTCTTAACAGTACCAGTGGTTTCCTCAGTAATTCAGCATTGGGCCCTACGGATAAGCCAGCAATTTTACCTGTTAAACCTGTGATCGGGTTCGCATCGCGCGCTTTGGTAAGGTCTTCTCCTTTTACTTCCTGAACTACATAGCCCAGGCGTTTGGTTTCTTTCTTTACACCCAATGCCGTAACGGTCACCTCATCAAGCTGCCTAGTGCCGGGTGTTAATTCGATAGAAAGGAAATCAGCGGAAACATCTATCAGTTTTTCATCAAAACCTATGTAGCTAACCAGCAGTTGTGCCTTTTTATTCAGAACGGTAATTGAGAACTCTCCGCTTGCATTGGTGGCTGTGCCGTTACCGGCATTTCTTACCGTAACACTTGCGCCCACAACCGGTTTTCGGGTTACTGCATCAGTAACCCTTCCTTTCACCAGGAGGGATTGAGCAGTTAGAACATTGGTAAAAAAAAGTATCACGGGCAGGAACAGCCATACTTTTGAATGATGGATAAAAGTCAACTTCATAAACAAGGTTTTAGTTGTTTGGAGACGGCGAAATTATCCGAGCTATGTTAAGTTAACGTGTCATTAACATTAACTAAAAATGAATTAAATGTTAACAGCGGGGTCTTGTTTAAGCCCGCAACAAATCATGGCCGTATGATTACACAGAACTGTTATTTTATTTTATTTTTCGAATGACTTTTTAATTGAACCTGCCTTATTTTTTTTCTTACCTGTGTTTGCTGAAAACGATACCTATTGATTAAATGACCCAGCTCTGAAAAAGTCATTTTATACCTGGTAAATATTTTCTCCAACTCGTCCCTTTCCTTAATCAGTTCAACCATCAATGGATCTTCTTTATCAATCGAATCATTAGTCAATAAAGTATTGATCAGGTACGAGAAGGTCTCATGGGTAAACGGACTGATAAAGGATTTTGCATTCATAGGGAACGAACAGATTATTTCTTTAAACAAGTTTTATTTGCAGTTTATTCAAGAAATTTTTCTTTTAAGCTATTTCTTTTCTCTTTTGTAAGGCCCATGACTGTTTCGAGGTATGTATCTATGCTGCCATAGCTGGATTTAATGGATTCGAAAGTTGCATTCAGGTAATTTGCCCTGGCAGCCATCATACTCCTTGCCACTGTTTCATCCAGATGATACAGTTGTACCATTCCTTTGACAGCCTTCTCATTCTCATTTCTTCTGTAATAGTTGGTGGCCAGGTAATCTTCCATAATGCTTTGTTCACTTACGCCCAGTGCATATAAGATCAATGCAGCAGCTATACCCGTTCTGTCCTTACCCGCTGTACAATGGAATAAAACAGCACTGTCTGTTTTGGCTGCGAGCAACTGGTTAAACATAGGCAGGTAACGCTCACGAAAAGGGGTAAGGTCACTATAGAACTGCAGGAGTGAAGAATCATTCTTCATTGATCTTACCATGTTTTTCATATAATTACTATCCCCAATGTTTTCACTGCCTGCCGGCAGGTTGATATCGATAGCTCCTGCAGGTACTTTGTCCGGTGCCGCTTTTATTTCGTAGGGGCCGCGAAAATCGATAATTGTGGCAATATGTAATGCCTTCAGTTTAGCCAGGTCACCATCCGTTAATGTATTTAATGCGGCGGAACGATACATTTTACCCCATTTTACCCTTTGCCCGCTAAGGGTTGGGTATCCACCGATATCCCTGAAATTAACAGCGCCTTCCAATTGTATTTCTCTTTTACTGCTGTCTGCAATCTGCGTATACCCTTTGGATATGGATATCACCAGAGAAAAAAACAATACCATACTGATGTTTTTCATTTCTATTGATTAAAAACTATTTACTGACTACCGCATAACAGTAAGCAGACTGAACAATAGCATTTTATGCATACTTTACCTATACTGAAACAAGTGGAAACGTTCATTTCCACTTGCTTAACTTATATCTTACCGGTTATTTATTTGATCAGCCACATTTTTGCATTTACATCATCTGTGCCGCCATATTGGGTTGTAACAGATGTTTTATAATTGGTATTGTTGTAGGTGATTTCGTCCTGGGGGTACATCCAGCGCAAAGGAATATTATTGCTGGGTGTTCCAATACCGGTTCCTCCCTGTGAGAATACCGGAACGCCTGTTCTGCGTTGGTTATAGAAAGCCTCATATCCCGAGTTACTAAAGAATGCAACATATTTCTGTGTCAGTATTTGTGATAATCCAGCAGCATTGTCTCCGGCATAAACTACGCCAGGCTGTGTAAGGAATCCATTGATATCAATGGTTGTGGTTCCCTGGTTAGGTTTGGTGCCATCGAGGTTTCCTACGGTAAATACCTGTCCCTGCGTTAGCTTATACACACCCATCGATGCATTGATGCCTTTCAGATACCATGCAGCAGCGCCTCCGGGTATCCATCCCCTGTTTGCCGCTTCGGCAATATTGAAACACATTTCGGGATAACCCAGAAAGATATACGGTTCACAATTGGCGCCGGCAGCATTGGAGAAATACCGGTTCCAGTTAATAAACGAATATTGCCCGGCAGTTGAGTTATTACTAATGGTTGCCTGCGAAAGATTGATATCTGCGCCTACATAAGCAGTAAAATCACCAACCGTTTTTCCTGCGGCCAATTGCGCCGGAGCCGGAACGGCAAAAGCAAATGTCCGGGGATCTTTATTGGCAACAAGAATATCCATAAGGGTTTTATTGATATTAGCGGCGTATCCATAAGGCACGTAGCCAGCGCGGTTAACCGGGTACTGGTTATAAGCCGAGTTATAGGTATATACCATATTATCACTGTTAGAGATCATAAAAGGATATTTAACGGGATCGTTGATTATAGCTGCAAACTGTGCTTTGATATTCAGGTCAGCGTTATCATCTGCACGTTTGCTGAGGCTGATTAACACACGCAATTTGTAGGTATTGATCACTTTCTGCCACTGAAGGAATGTGAGGCCGTAAATATCACCGCTTGCATCAAGTTTGCTATTCAGGTTTGCAGCAGAAATCAACGAACCCAGAATAGTATTAGCCGTATCCAGCAGATTCAGGCTGTTCTTGAACACCTCTTTCTGTGAATCATACTTCGGTTCAAGTATACCGGTATTGCCTGCCTCGTACATGGGTATATCGCCTACCCGCTGAGACAACCATATAAATGCGTGCGCTTTAAAGAATTTACTAAGGGCAAAGTATACATTGTTCTTATTGCTATATTGCTTTAAAGCCTGTTCTTCCATCTTGGTGCAATACTTTATAATATCATAGGTATGTGCCGTATTTGACCAATTGTAAAAATTACTGCCAAAATAATAAGAGTAATTGGATACAAGGTTCTGATTGAATTTCCATACATCAGCAATGATCGGATCTTCACCACGTTGTAAAGTGGCCGTAATATGATTCAGGATCAATGATGCCGGAACAGTGGATGTTTCTGATGCAGCATTGGGATTTGATAAAAGGTCACCTTTCTGGCAGGATGACAAGAAAACACCTGCCGACAGCAACATCAGTACCGTAATAATAATTTTATTTTTCATACTCAATGTATTTGTTTGTGTAATTAGAAACTGAGGTTAACATTAAATCCAAAACGCCTGGTTGTAGCACTCTGCAAATCACCACCTGTGTTCAATGATCTGTTGGCATCAGAGAAACCTGCGGCAAACTGGTCATTATCCTGGTCTTTTCTCTTGGCAAAAAGAAGCAGGTTACGTCCCACCAGCGAGAATGAAGCCGATTTGATCAGTTTTTTACTACCCAGCATTTTTTCGGGAAGTGTAAATCCTATAGTCACTTCTCTCAGCTTTACAAATGAACGATCGGTAATCCATGGTTCATCCATGCGCGCAATACCCGATGAAACAAAGTTCTGAACTGTAGAAGCAGTAGTATTGGGCCCAAAAGTCAGGTCTTTGAAATTTGTTATCTGGCCACCCGAATAAATCGGTGTACCGGAAATAATGGTAACCCCCTGGCCTATATATTTTGGCGTAGGCGCCACCGTTCCCAAACTGGTGGTTTTCCATTCGGCTAACCTGGCTATCCCAAAATCGCCCGAAGCGCTTTCAATAGCTGTTCCACCATTCATTCCGTTATTATAGATACCGTCATAAATCACAGCACCTATCCGTCCATCGAACTGGAAACTGAAAGTAAAGTTCCGGTAAGAGAACCTGTTGTTGATACCGAAAGTGTAATCTGGATTCAGGAACCCGAGAAATTTATTATTATCAATATCAGAAGGCGCACGTAAAGGCAGGCCTCCGCTGTAAATAATATTGTTTGATGCGTCACGAACATAACCGCTTCCATAATACGCATCAAGCCTCTCGCCCACTTTATATTTATGGTTATTCAACGTTAACGTACTCTCCGAACCGTAAATTTCCTGAAGGGTTTCTTTATAGGTTGCATAGTTGAAAGTCACATCCCAGTTAAACCCATTTGCATTTTTAATCGGTGAACCCGTTAAAGAGAATTCAAAACCTTTCTTTTTTGTTACAATACCATTTACGTTCTGCGAACCATAGCTTGTAGAAGGTGCCACATTCAATGCATAAATTTGCGGACCATTCAGGCTTTCAAAATAAGTAAAGTCAATGCCTATTCTGTTCTTTAAGAATTTAATATCAATACCGCCTTCATAAGTGGTACGGTTAAAAGGCTTCAGATTCGGATTGGCGATAGTATTGGAGAAAGCAACAGAGGCTGTTCCATTGTAATAGCTGGTAATGTTATATGCATTCTGGTTGGCATAGGTTGGGCCGTCATACGACGAATACAGATCTGAACCATAACCCAGTAATCCATCATTGGTACTCTTACCGGTTACCTGTGTAAAGGCTGAAGGGATGGCGGATTGTGTTAAACCACCTTTTACATTCGCGTAAGAACCACGTAATTTCAGGAAAGAAACTACTTTAGGCAGATGGAGGTAATCTGTTAATACAGTACTTACAGAAACCGATGGATAATAGAAAGTATTATTGCCATCCGCTAAAGTTGATAATTTATCTACCCTGCCTGTATGTGATAAAGTAGCATATTTTTTATACGTGAAGTCCAAGCTGTAGAATGCACTGTACACCTGCATTTTAGAGCCCCATGTATAAGACAAAGCCGCATCTTTTGAATTAGACAGGCTATACAATCCCGGAATAGCCAAAGCTTTGGTAGTACCCCAGAAAGAATTGTATTTGAAAGAACGTTCACTGGCACCGGCCAGGGCAGTAATAGACCAGTTACTGATCTTTTTATCAAAGTTGATGATCAGGTCGGTATTGTTCTCTAACAGGTTACGTTTGTCAACATGATAATCGCCATACCATCCAAAATAATACCAGGGAGTATAGGTATTCAGGTTAGCGCCGGCAGGCACTTTTTCCTCTCTCGACTGGTTCCATGTGGTGATCTGTGAACGAAGATTTACATTCAGGTCATTATTGATTTTATAAGATGCTTTCACATAACCATATATATCTGTTTTATCGTGCGAACGTGTCCATTGTTTCGCCATAAACCACGCACTGTTTTCACGGCCATATTCCTGTGCATACTGCATCAGGCCGGGAACACCCTGGGGACCTTTGTATACATCTTTCAGATCATCGATATCGTAATCAGACGAACCATATACCTTAAACATATAGATATAGGAATTGGGGCCGTAGTTAACATCAGGAATATTGGGTGAATACTGCATATTCAGATTCAGGTTGGCTTCGACCTTTAACTTAGGGGTAATGCTATAGCTTGTATTCAGGTTAAAATTGTCTGAATTCAGTTTTGTATTTGGCGCTACGCCTTTCTGATACATGTGAGAAACAGACATGCGGATATCATACCTGTCACCAGACGCTGATAAAGCCAGGTTATTGGTTGATATCAGGCCCGTTTCCATGAATTTTTTAAAATTGTCTTTACCCCTGGCTGTCCAGGGTGTAGGGGTTCTGATACCGGTAACAGGATCGAAAGGGCTATCATATTGTCTTACCAGCTGGCCTTCAAAACGTGGGCCATATTCCTGTAAACGCTGCGCGTTATCATATAAACGGTTACCATAATCATATTGGAAATTTTTGCCACGACCATATTCAGCCTGGCTTTCGGGTACCGTAAGAAATCCTTTTTCAAAAATGGTGCTGCTGTTTACATCAACAGACCAGCCTTTGCGGTCTTTAGTACCTCTTTTGGTGGTGATAACGATGGCTCCGTTCAATCCCCTGAACCCATAAAGGGCAGAAGCATTGGTGCCTTTTAATACGGTGTAAGATTCGATATCATCCGGACTAATGTTCCAGGTATCTGTATTAACCGGAACCCCATCTACTACAAACAACAGATCGGTACTTCCGCGTAAAACCAATTGCGGGCGGCCAAGCATTTCTGCATTCGCACCTACTGATAAACCTGCCACTTTACCTGCCAGTGAATTGATGGGGTTAGCATCACGTGCTTTATTCAGGTCAGACCCTTTTACTTCCTGTATGGAGTAACCAATACGCTTTTGTTCTTTTCTGATGCCATACGCAGTAACCACTACTTCTGTTAACTGATTGGGATCATCGTTTAGTATAATGGTAACAGGCTCTTCACCCGTCAGTTTTTTCTCTGTTGTTAAAAAACCAAGAGAAGTAACAACCAGTGTTACCTTGCTTTCAGTAACGGAAACCGTAAACGTTCCCGCATCATCTGTTGTGGTTCTGAAATTACTTTCTTTCACTCTTACAACAGCTCCGGATATCCCTACTCCGGAAGCGGTAACAATTTTACCGCTAATTTTTTTTGATTGTGCCTGTGCACCCATTGTAAACAGAAGGATTGACAGGATTGTCAAGCTCCATAAGTGTAGTTTGGTCTTCATTGCTAAAATTATTTCGGCGAAAGGAAGACTTTCATATTAACAAAGCGTTAAGGGAATGTTACGCTTATGACAAAACAGTCGATTTAATAATTAGGTAACGATTAATTAAGACAGAAGAATAGGCAATCCAAATTAATCCTATACGGAAATAAGCAGAATGAGAAACTATTGTAACTTAACAATTCGGTAATGATCATTATGATGGATCTGACCGGCATCTCTCTATTATTTGCATCCATATGAAAAAGACCTTTACCCTTTTTACGCTCATCTTTCAGATAGCTGTATCGGCGCAAACCCAAAAAAATAAGCCTGTTACGGAAATGCCATTTAACCGGTTGATCCAATCGGCAGGAACCGTATTGACCTATGGTGATTCTTCACTGGAGAATCATACACTGGACCTTTGTTTGCTGCCCGCCCAAAAAACAATCGCTGTAGAAGACCGTTATGGTATCGCCCTGGTAAAACAAACGGGCAAAAAGGTCATCAGCAGATGGCAGTATGCTGTTAACCCTGCATGGAAAACCCTGATGAGTACCTATTCAGGCATCAGCAGTATTGTATATAAAAACAAAACCTGGTTGTTTTGGGGCGCAGCCGGTGGCGGGCAATCAGGTATTATGATAGCGGAATATGCTAACGGGAGCCTCGGTAATGTATCGATGATCAAAATGGCAGCAATAGCGCCTGCTACCCTTGCTTTACCCAACCAGGTAGTACCGAATATTGAAAATGGTAATTTATTCCTCTATGCAACACTAAACGGTAATCATCAATTGATAAAAATAGGATTCGATGACCGGAAAACAGTATGGTCCGTTGCCACAGGCGCCGCTCCTTATGGGATATGCATCATCCGTAATAAAGCGTATATCACCAATTGGGCAGGACCGGTAGCTATTGATAACAGCAAAGAATCTGCCGGTATCCCCTGGGGTAATGTTTATACAGACCCCAAAACGGGCGCTACCCGTGCAGGCAGCCTGTCTGTCATAGATATCGATCACGGAACAAAATTAGC
>CAZFKE010000012.1:26094-30327 GCA_964519475.1 uncultured Sediminibacterium sp. | reverse complement strand
GGCTGCATCCGAATACAATCATCAGCAGTCCTGACAAACAATTCCTGTATATCACCAATAGCAATAGTGATTATGTAAGCGTGGTAAACATTATCAGGGAATCGGTGATCGATTCGATACCGGTTGGATTATTTTCCAAACAGGCAGGATATTACGGCAGTAGCCCCAACAGTTTGTGTATAGATCCATCAGGAACTGTATTATATGTAACCGACGGGCTTGATAATGCTGTAGCAGTAGTGAAGCTTGGCAAAAATATTTCTGCAAAAGGCACGGGTACTACAAAACTGGCAGGATATATCCCTACCGAAGCCTATCCTTCCGGTATTCTGATATCCGGCAACCAATTATATATAGCCAATCTTGAAGCAAAGGGCGCGGCTATTTTATCTGAAGCAAAAGATATCAGACAACAAAACGGAGCATCCGTTAATGCCTACGCTATCCATCAACAACGGGCATCTGTTAGTATCATCAACGTACCCGATCAAAAAAGACTGGCGGCTTATACTGAAAAAGTAAAAGAACTGAACCTTGTCAGCCGTATGGTATCAGCAAACCAACCACCCAGAAAAAATATAATGCCGAAACCGGTTCCCGAAAGAATGGGCGAGCCTTCTGTTTTTAAACATGTGATCTATATCATTAAAGAAAACAAGACATACGACCAGGTATTTGGGGATATGACAACCGGTAATGGTGAAAAGCGTTTATGTATCTATGGCGATAGTGTAACACCCAACCAGCATAAACTGGCCAACGATTTTGTATTACTCGATAATTATTTTGCTTCCGGTAAATCTTCTGCCGAAGGCCACCAATGGACAGATGCAGCCATGGTGTCTGATTATGTGGAAAAAAATGTACGGGCCTGGTTTAGAAGCTACCCGCACAGGCAGGAAGATGCACTGGTATACAATAAGGCCGGCTTTATCTGGAACCAGGCGATGGATCATGGAAAAACAGTACGAATTTTTGGGGAAGCCTGCACAACACAGTATGATACCAAAATGAAATGGGCAGACATCTATCGAAAATATCTGTCCAAAGAGCCCATTGCATTAAATAATACCAGCACCATTGCACGTATCCGGCCCATTATTTCTCCCGGCTATCCGGATTGTGATAATATTAATTTGCCCGATCAATTACGTGCTTCTGTTTTTATTGATGAATGGAAAGCCATGGAACAAATGCCCGGCGATCAATTACCTAACCTGATGGTTCTTTCTTTACCCTGCGACCATACCGCAGGCACTTCACCCGGTTTTCCTGTACCCAAAGCGATGGTAGCGGATAATGACCTTGCAGTGGGCAGAATTATAGAAGTAGTTAGCCATAGCCGTTTCTGGGATTCCACAGTGGTGTTCATTACAGAAGATGATTCACAATCAGGCTGGGATCATGTTTCCGCTTACCGCACAACCGCGCAGGTTATCAGTGCATATACTTTGCATCATACAACCATTCACACAAAATATAACCAGACATCTATGGTAAGAACGATCGAACAAATATTGGGTATTCCGCCAATGAATATCATTGATGCTACTGCACAACCCATGTTTGATTGTTTCAGCAGCACGAAAACAGCACCGTATGCCTATCGTTTTATTCCCAACAAGATACCGCTTGATCAAATGAATAAAGCATTTGCCCAGTTAAAAGGTAAAGCATCATACTATGCAAAACTTTCCAAAAATAATGCCTTCAAAGATATTGACAGTGGAGAAGATGATACAATGAACCGCATTTTATGGTTTGATGCCAAAGGAGATGAGCCTTATCCATCTTTTTCTGAAAAAGCCAAACATTAATAAGTGAAAATCCATATCAGACAAGCGGAAAAATCCGATGCAAAGACCCTCTTTGATTTTATTTGCGAACTGGAAGAAACAACATTTCTTTTCAGTGAATTTGAGCCGTTATATATTACTAACCTTATCCAAACAGATTTTATTTACCTGGTAGCAACTGACGAAACCAATACTGTGGTGGGTTATATCAGTTGCCATGGCCAGGTACTGTTGCATCACTGCGGAAAAGTATTTGAGATACAGGAATTGTTTGTAAAAAACAGCTGCAGGGGAAAAGGTATCGGGCAACAGTTGATCCATTCACTGGAGCATGCCTTACGTCGATATGATTGCAAGTCGTTTGAAGTAACCGCTAATATCAAAAGAACAGATACGCATGAATTTTATAAAAAATCAGGGTTTATTCATACACATTTAAAATTTATAAAACCTTAAAATGTTTTGTTTTTATGCCATAACCCGGCGTAATTAAAATATCTCTAACCTGTTTTTTAGGTTTTTCACATACTGTTAGTAAACAATCCTTTGCCCAACAGACTCTATCAAGTAAATTGGATAAACCAAACAGATCAGTATGAAGACCTTATCACAAACCTGGTTCGCAGATGGGTATATTGATTTTGAATTGAAAAAGTATACGCTCCTGGCCTATTTACAGGAGATTGGCAAACATTTCTGCGAGAACAAGCTCTATCCCCAGTTTGCAGACCTGATTTTCCACTATAATAACCTGGTGGCTTTTAAAGAGAACAAGAAATACCTGCAGGAGCAGTTTCCCAAACGCCTTACCGGTATACAGATCGAAAAACTGCAATTATTATATGAATCACTGGTAGAAGATGATGAACTGATGCAGGAACTGGAAGACATTATCAACTATGCTTCCTCCACCATGAAAAAAACCATTACCAACGGAACAGAGATCTATGAATTTGTAGAAAATACATTAAGCATTGAACCCGTAGGCATCATCCCGCTCGATCATAACGAAGGCTATTTTATGCTCTGCGAAGGGCAATGTCGCAATACCTGGGTTTACCAATACCGCTTAAGTATTTTCGAAAAACATGATGAAAAATACCGAAGCATTAAAACAGAATTTGTAGATGTATGGCAAAGAAATATTGTGAACTCCTATCAAAACATTAAAACTGAACTCATCAGAAACCGCTCAGACTTTCCCAATCCTGCAGTGTATGCGGTTCAAACAGAACTGAGTTTACCCATGGAAGAAACGTTGTTACCCATTGCTAAGCGGAGTTTGGTTAGGTATATTACTGTGAATACTGCTTGATGTAATTACAAATTAATAATTAGTAATTAGTAGTTAGTAATTGAAAAGAAGCCTCAAATTCGCAGATCGTTTTAATCTGCGAATTTGAGGCTATATAATTACTACTAATTATTAATTATTAATTACTAACTACCCATTATTAATTATTCTCCTTCTCCATCATCAAATACGCCTTAATAAACCCATCCAGTTCCCCATCCATTACCGGCCCAACATTACCTACTTCATAATCGGTTCTATGGTCCTTGATCATTTTATAGGGGTGGAAAACATAACTGCGTATCTGGCTACCCCACTCTATCTTCTTTTTATTGGCATTGGTTGCATTTAATGCTTCCTGCCGCTTACGAAGTTCTTCTTCATATAAACGGCTCTTCAGCATTTTCATAGCCAACTCACGGTTCTCGCCTTGCGTTCTTGCCTGCTGGCATTCTACAATAAACCCACTGGGAATATGTTTTAATCGTACAGCCGTTTCTACTTTATTCACATTCTGTCCTCCACTGCCGCCGCTACGGTAAAATGCCCATTCCAGGTCACTGGGGTTTACATTGATCTCAATACTATCATCGATCAAAGGATATACATAAACCGAAGCAAAAGAAGTATGCCTTCTCGCATTACTGTCAAAAGGCGAAATACGCACCAATCTATGCACACCGCTCTCTGCTTTTAAAAATCCATATGCAAAATCACCATCAAATTGCAGTGTTGCAGTTTTAATACCGGCACCATCGCCTTCCTGATAATCCATTTCCGTCACTTTCCATCCCTGTTTATCACCATACATGCGGTACATGCGTAAGAGCATCTCAGCCCAGTCCTGGCTTTCTGTTCCGCCTGCACCCGAATTGATCTGTAATACCGCCGGCAATTCATCTTCCGGTTTATTTAAGGTACTCTTAAACTCGGCATCTTCTATCTGCTGTAAAGCAGTATCATATGCCTCTTTT
The DNA here is from genome assembly GCA_964519475.1 of uncultured Sediminibacterium sp. Classification (GTDB taxonomy): domain Bacteria; phylum Bacteroidota; class Bacteroidia; order Chitinophagales; family Chitinophagaceae; genus Sediminibacterium. The sequence continues at coordinate 26,263 of CAZFKE010000012.1, read as the reverse complement.
ACTTCTTCTTCAGTGGCATCTCCGGCTTTCCAGAAATCAAACAGCACGGCAAAATCTTCCACAGCCGTATCCAGCTGTTGGTATAATTTCAACCAATACTCATTTACCTTAATCTCTTTCATGATGGCCGTGGCGCGGGTATTATCATCCCAAAAGCCCGGCGAAAGTG
>CAZFKE010000012.1:0-26034 GCA_964519475.1 uncultured Sediminibacterium sp. | reverse complement strand
TATATGTGCGGTTCTCAACGTCAAAGAAACCTCCTCAGGACAACTGTACGGTCCCTCAAAACTTTTAATTGCTCTTGTGTCATAGCTGCAAATGTAAATGAAAAGGTCTGTGGTTTGTGATCTGTAGTCTTTAGTTATTGGATTCTTCCAACTACAGACCAAAGATCACAAACCACAGACCCAAAAAGAACTACAAACCTCATAAGCCGGATTCTGTTTCTAAACTATCATTTATCTGGCCCCGCCATTACTGGCGTGATCTTGCTGCCTACCCTGGACCTCGAACGAGCCGCCCTCAAACGGTCCTATACATGGCATTACAGTACCCAAGGTTTACCCATTCCGTATGTTACCATCCGGAACTGTGAGCTTTTACCTCACATTTTCATCTTTTCTCACAGCTTGCGCTGCAAGTAGTTATTTTCTGTGGCACTTTCTCGTCCTGGCTAAGCCGGGAGCCGGCGCTTAACCGGTGGGTTGCTCTATACTGTCCGGACTTTCCTCCCCGAATCAACGGAGCGATAGCTCGGGTTTGTAGCAAGGCAAAGATACATATCTCTGATTACACAGATTTATGTATGATGTTGTCTTTTAATAATTATGAAGGGAATCGTCACATTACTGTGCAATAAATCATATCATAATTCGCCAATCCATTAATCCGGGATCGCTAATTATTACTTGAAAAAAATTTCGGTAGCTCCATAGCCAAAGCGGGGATCGTATTGGTTGATAAAGTTTTTGACTTCCCGCTTTGTTTTAAGAATATCATGAATTTCATCTCTTAATTTTCCTTCACCTACTCCGTGAATGATAATTAAAGAAGGTTGACGGTGTGCAATGGCAAGATCTAACATCTTTTCAAACTCGCCAAGCTGGATACCGAGTATTTCAATATTGCTTAAATGCTCCCAGTTATGGGAAAGTTTTTCAATATGCAAATCCACCACCGTTCTTTGCGGATCCAAATGCTGTCGGCCCTTGGATGCATCATAGATCTTAAAACCTTTTGCGGCTAATGAACCCAGCTCAAAATAAGGCTCTTCGGATTTGGCAGGATATTCTTTGAACAGCTGATAACTGAGCGTTGGCGTATTGCTTTCCTTCATTTCCTCGATCTTTTGGAAAACCTGTTTGGGTTTCAGTTTTATCAATGCCTCAAAATGAGGGGCTTTCTTTTTATCAGGTTTTACTAATGAGAAATCAAAAGAAAAAGAAGGGCTGTCGTTTACCGTTTCAAACGGAATATCGTGCAGATAAAAATCATGAAAAGGTTCAATACTGCTTTCCAGCTCAAAAGCGGTATCACCTAAAAACTGGTGTTTGTAATTGAATTGAAATGCATCATGTGTATGATTCAGCAAATGGATCTTTAGCAGTTCCACCACTTCATCATTAAAATCATCGAGAGAGAATTTGGGAATAAAAGATAGCCAGACCCCATCAGCCACTTTGGTGTGTACAGGTTGTATCTTCTCTTTCGGCACCTGATCAATAAAAACTTTGGGCACCACTTTCTTATCAGCAACGATTTTCTTCTCAGTAAACCGTTTAAAATACGGAAAATCGATCTGGTCCATATATGCCGGGAACTTTACGCCACGCACTTCAATCATCACCATCTGATCATTCATAATCTCTACCACCCTGCCTTCTTCATTGCTTAGCAACACAAGTATTTCATCTCCAACCTGGTATTTCATATGGCAAAATTACGAAGAAGAAAGGAAATGGATATTGAATACTAAATAAGGAATATGGAACTGTGAAGTATAAAACCAACGTCATCGTTCCATATTCCATATTCAGTATTACCTACTCCCCTGCCAGCTTACTCCTCTTCCGTCCATACAGGAAATAGATTGTCAGCCCCAACCCCATCCAGGCAAAAAACCAAAGCCAGCTGATGGCCGGGATCTCAATCATTAAATACAGGCAACTTAATGCGCCAATAACGGGTATTACCGAATAAGCACCGATAAAACTTTTAACAGAAGTGATCAACGCGATCAGCATAAATACCAGGAACAATATCTCCTGGTAACCCTCCGAGCCCAGGTTCGAAAAAGCATCAACCACCCTTGTCCTGAATAAAAAACCCATGATGATAAAAAGAGCCGGTATCAGGTATCTACCATTGATATACGGCAATTGAAAAGCTGACTTGCCCCTTGTTGCTGTGATCTTGGGTAATACCAATACCCCGAAACAAACCAATACAAAGGCAAACAGGGTTCCGATGCTCGTCAGGTCTGTCATAGTGCTGCTCGATACAAATAATGCTGGGATCCCCACTAAAAATCCTGTAACGATCGTTGCAAATGAAGGTGTGTGAAATTTTGGATGCACTTTGGCAAAACGTTTAGGCAATAACCCATCGCGACTCATACTCATCCATATCCTTGGCTGGCCTAATTGAAACACCAATAAAACGCTTGTGGTTGCCACAACGGCACTTACTGAAATTAAATACCCGATCTTATTCAAATGTAGTTTCTCGAAAACATAAGCCAATGGATCATCTACTTTTAACTCGCTAAAATGAACCATACCGGTTAATACCAATGCAATTAAAATGTACAGAACCGTACAGATCAATAAAGAATAGATCATACCCCGGGGAAGATCACGCTGGGGGTTTTTACATTCTTCTGCAGTTGTAGAAATTGCGTCAAAGCCTATATACGCATAAAACACAGCCGATACCCCCGCCAGCACACCCCCAAAACCATTTGGCAAAAATGGATCCCAGTTTTTTGTATCCACATAAAAAAAACCGATAATGATCACAAAAATGATTACAATAATCTTGAAGATCACCATAAAATTAGTGCTCTTCTTACTTTCCTTGATGCCGATATAAGCCAATACCGTAATGAGAAATACAATGATCAATGCCGGAAGATTAATAATGAATTTCCATCCCCCAATCATGGGTGCATGCAGGATCGCATCATAACCCATCTTGGCATTCTTGGTTAATGATTCCAAAGCTTGCCCTGTAGCCAATGCTTTCATGGCTTCATCATAACCGGCCTGCGCATTGGAGCTATTGGTAGCCAGCCAACCGGGTAAACCAATATGAAAACCTTCCAGCAAATTATTAAAATAACCGCTCCAGCTTATCGCCACCACAATATTTCCAATCGCGTATTCCAATATCAATGCCCACCCGATAATCCATGCAACCAGTTCTCCAAAAGAAACATAAGCATAGGTATATGCACTTCCCGCTATTGGCACACGACTGGCAAACTCTGCATAACACAAAGCACTAAACCCGCAGGTAACCGCTGTGATCATAAAAAGAAATACAATACCCGGACCTCCGTTAAACGCTGCTGTGCCAATGGTTGAAAAGATTCCTGCACCAATTACGGCGGCAATACCCATAAAGGTCAGGTCACGCACACCCAATACTTTTTTTAAATTATGGCTGCCATGCCCATCATCAAGACCTGCTACCGAGTCTGCTACAATTTTGTCGATCGATTTTTTCCGGAAAAGAGAATCGGACATCTGCATGTTGGTTTTGATTGCTTAAATTAATTACAACGGGTAAAATAGTTAAAACTTGTGAGTAAACCCGCTTACACGATTTTAATCGGTTTACCGAAACCTAGTATTCCCGCTGTATCAAAAATGCCGCCAATTCTTCCAAAGGTTTTTTGCGCGATGTTAATACGGCAATATCGTGCAGGTGTATTAACGCAGTTTGCAGGTACTTTTCTTTAAGTGCTTTGGCCCATTCGTCTACACCACAGTTTTTAAATATCTCCAGCACTTTTTCAATTTTGTCTGCCGGATTTTTTTCCACCAGTTCCTGTAATGATTTTTTTTGCTCCGCATCAGCTACTTCTAATGCATGCAGCCATAAAAACGTTTTCTTATTCTGCCTGATATCGCCACCCACTTCTTTTCCAAATTTTTCAGGATCGCCAAATGCATCCAGGTAATCATCCTGTATCTGAAAAGCAATGCCCAGGTTTTTTCCAAACTCATATATATGCCTGCAGTTGCCTTCGCTGGCACCGCCAAGGATGGCGCCCATCTCGAGGCTCGCAGCCAGGAGAACCGAGGTTTTTAAACTGATCATTTCAATATAGGCACCAAGTGATACCTGGGGCATTCTTTCAAAATCAATATCCAGTTGCTGACCCTCGCAAACTTCTCTTGCCGTTTTGTTAAACAACTGTAAGATCCTGCCGAGATATTGCCCGTTAATACGGCTCAGGTATTCATAAGCGCGTATCATCATCACATCACCCGCAAGCAATGCGGTGTTGGAACCATATTTCATGTGAACGGTTTCCATGCCTCTTCTCAGCGGCGCTTCATCCATAATATCGTCATGGATTAATGTGAAATTATGGAACAGCTCTATCGCAGTAGCTACTGCATAGGCATCGGGGGTGATCTCGGCAAATAATTCACTGCCCATCAAACACATAACCGGACGGATACGCTTTCCGCCCCAGGATAAAAAATATTCCCCGGGTTCATACAGGGTTGAAGGGGCTTCAGGAAAATGCCGTACAGCAAAACGTTCGCCAAAGCCGGCCACCAGTTCTTTAAAGGTATGCATGCTACAAACCTAATGATAAAATGAAAAGCATCCGCAAACTAACCTTAACGATTCTTTTATTCTTTGCATCGTCTTTCTACTTTTTTGGCACGATTTTGATAGGTACAATAAAAAAAAGCTTATGAAACCATTTTTTTTAGCAGGATTGTTAACCATGTTGTTCATGGACCTGCATGCCCAACAAAATACAGGATCCGATTACAAAACCGCCATCGGCGTAAAAGTATATCCCGGTGCAGTAACCGTGAAACATTTCTTATCGGATGGCAAAGCCATTGAGGGATTGGGCTATCTCAGCTCCGATGGTTTCCGTATTACCGGTTTGTATGAATTACATTACCATCTTGGTGATGTGGAAGGATTAAAATGGTATGTTGGCGGTGGTGGTCACCTCGGTATCTGGAGTGATGCATGGAAGAACAAATACCCCGCAAGAGAAGCCGGTATGGCAATTGGAGTTGATGGTATATTGGGACTTGATTACAAAATTAAAGGAGCGCCACTAAACCTTAGTTTCGACTGGCAGCCTTCATTCAATCTTATCGGGTATAATTATTTTGAAGGAGGATGGGGAGGATTGGCTGTTAGATATACCTTTTGAATACCGAATATCGAACAAGGAATAAGAAATTTAAAGTGAAAAAAACAGCTTTTCTTATTCCTTGTTCAATATTCGATATTGCTTAGGCTTCCAGCTTAAAGAGGCTGTCTACAAACTCATGTTTGTCAAAGATGATAAGGTCATCAATCTTCTCGCCTACCCCGATATATTTAACGGGGATCTTAAACTGATTGGCTATCGCCAGCACTACGCCACCTTTTGCGGTACCATCTAATTTAGTGATGGAAATAGCAGACACTTCGGTAGTTGCCGTAAACTGTTTGGCCTGCTCCAATGCATTCTGGCCAGTAGATCCATCAAGTACCAACATCACTTCATGTGGCGCGCCGGGGATAATCTTTTGTATCGCCCGTTTGATCTTGCCCAGTTCCTCCATCAGGTGAGCCTTATTGTGTAAACGGCCGGCGGTATCAATAATAGCCACATCAGCTTGTTTAGCTACTGCGCTCGCAACCGTATCATACGCCACCGCGCTGGGATCAGAACCCATCGCCTGTTTAACTATGGGAACACCCACCCTCTCACTCCAGATCGTTAATTGATCAACCGCAGCTGCACGGAATGTATCAGCCGCACCCAGTATTACCTGTTTGCCGGCTTTTTTATAATTATGTGCCAGTTTACCAATAGTCGTTGTCTTTCCTACGCCATTAACACCTACCACTAAAATAATATAAGGTTTCTTGCCTTCGGGAATACCAAAGTCTTTGTAAGATTGCTCGGCGGCATCTACCAGCATCGCTTCAATCTCTTGCTGCAGAATTGTATTCAGCTCACTGGTATTTACATATTTATCCTGCTTAACCCTTTTCTCTACCTGTTCAATAATCTTGATCGTTGTTTCGATACCCACATCCGCTCCCACCAACGCTTCTTCCAGGTTATCCAGCACTTCTTCATCTACAGTGCTTTTACCGGCAATAGCCTTTGTGATCTTTGAGAAAAATCCTTCTTTCGTCTTTTGCAATCCCTGATCAAGACTTTCTTTTTCCTGCTTGCCGAATAATTTTCCGAGAAAACTCATATCAAAAACTATTTAGACGCAACCTTTTGGTAGCGTATGTGTTCCGAATGATTCAGTAAATATCCATTTCGATATTTGTACCGGATCTTATCCAATTCATACAAACGCTCGGCAGGATAAACAACCACCTCATATATCCCATTTACATCAAACTTACCGCTATTAAAAGCAATACCCGGGAAATAGGCAATATTGACCAATAATGAATCAAACCCAGCCGCTTTTGCAGTTATCCGGTTTGATACAATACTGATTACAGCACTATGTAAGCGCCTGCCTTTTTCCAAAAATATTACTTCTGTAAATGTGACCTTCTTTTTTGATTGATCAAGATTAAAAATCAATTGCAAAGGATATTCACTTTCACCCATTTTATGAATACGCAATTTATATCCCACAACGGGCGAAGGGTTTGTATTGAAAAATGAAATCCGATTATTATCAATAGTCCAATTCCCCGTATTCCATCCATGTTCGCCATTCCTTAATCTTTCTTCGAACTCGTATTTCTTATCAGGCATAAGCGTAAGCGTATCATCTCTTTCCCTATCAATATATTTACCCGTAAGTTTTGATTCTGATACCTTACATCCGAAAAAAACAAGCAGGCAAATAAGGGTAAGGAATTGGGTATGCATCGTTTTTATTTTTATAAACCCTGAGATGCAAAAAAACAGCATTATCCATAATGACGGGTTACCCTTCCTGTATAAGCAATTAAATACAAAAAGCCTTCCATACAAACAGGAAAGCTTTTTGAAATTCTTTTACGCAATGCCAATTATTTCTCTGATAAGAAATCTTTGATCTTATCCTTGTGCACAATCGCTTCTTTGAATGTATAGGCACCGGTTTTTGGGCTGCGTACAGCCTTGATCACTTTTGTCCAGTTCTTTGCTTCTGCTGCGGCTTTCTGGTCTTTGGTCTTGATCGCTGTTTTAGCTGCTTTTGCCATGATTATTTGATTTCTTTATGAACAGTTACTTTTTTCAGAATCGGGTTATACTTTTTTAACTCCACACGCTCAGGTGTGTTTTTCTTGTTTTTGGTAGTGATATAACGGCTTGTACCGGGCTGACCACTGGTCTTATGCTCTGTACATTCCAAAATCACCTGCACCCTGTTACCTTTCCTTGCCATTGTATTGCGTGATTTACTTTATGAATTAGTTAGATTTTTACTCCCTCGGCTCTCATCCCTTTGATAACAACAGACAAACCATTCTTGTTGATGGTACGCAAAGCATCTGTGGAAACCTTCAGGGTTACCCAACGGTCTTCTTCTGCAAAAAAGAAACGTTTTTTCTGCAAATTGGGTAAAAAGCGACGTTTTGTTTTAATGTTAGAGTGAGAAACGCTGTTTCCAACAATGGGTTTCTTACCGGTAACCTGACATACTCTTGCCATGACTCTTAATTTTTCTCCGATTTTTTTCGGGAGGCAAAGGTAGGGAAATGCGTTAAAATACCAATACGAAAACCTGTTTTTTTGAATATTTTCTTCACAATCCGGTAAAAAACAGGTTTGGAAAATTGCGAAAACGAGGGTTATCCACATTTTGGCACACCAGCTCTTCCATTTTAAAGTGTGGATATGCAAAATGCAACGAAAAGTCGGGTTTTCAAAACAGGGATCCTATAAAAAAAACAATTATCTTCCTCTTTAGCCAAAATCAACGCAATATGATGAAAAAACTGATGCCCTTCCTGGCATGTATCCTGCTTTTAATAACCGATTCTATCGGACAATCCGGTTATTTTTACCCGGATGCCTCCGGTAATATGAACCCGGCCATCCCAACGCCGGAGCATTTTCTGGGTTACCCGATAGGTTCACAGCATACCCGGCACGATAAAATTGTAGAATATATCAAGGAGTTGAGTAAGGTTTCCAACCGGGTAAGTTTCCGGATTATTGGAGAAACCTACGAACACAGGCAGCAGGTTATTGCTTTTTTTACTTCTGCAAATAACCATTCACGGCTGGAAGAGATCCGCAAAGTACAGCTCGCGGGCGAAGCAACCGGTAATACGGCTAATATTCCCCTGGTTATCCATTTAGCCTATAATGTGCATGGCAATGAGCCTTCCAGCAGTGAGGCCGCCTTGCTAACAGCCTATTATTTAACGGCCAGCGAAAGCGAAGAAACCAAAAAATGGTTGAATGATATGGTCATTCTCATGGACCCCAATATTAACCCCGATGGCCGCGACAGGCATACCGAATGGGCCAATGAACACAAGGGGGAACCCCCGGTAGCCGACCCTGCAGACCGGGAACACAATGAAATCTGGCCCGGCGGCAGGTTTAACCATTATTGGTTTGATCTGAACCGCGATTGGTTTCTCGGCACTTTTCCCGAATCAAGGAACCGGATCCGTTTCTTTCATGAATGGAGGCCTTATGTACAAACCGATCACCATGAACAGGGCACCAATGCCACACATTATTTTGATCCCGGTAAATACAGCAGTAACAATCCTGTGGTGCCTGATTACCTGTACAACACGATCTATCCGAAATACGCCGAATATTTTGCCGATGCCATGAATAAAATCGGTTCCATGTATTTTACCAAAGAAGCCTACGATAAATTATATCCCGGCTATGGCAGCAGCTACATTAATTTTTATGGCGGTGCCGGTTTCCTGTTTGAACAGGCCAGCAGCCGCGGGCATGTACAGGAAACCACTACTATCCCACTTACGTTTGCCTTTACAATACGGAATCATTTCACGATGTCATTAGCCACCATCAGAGGATCACTTGCAGAAAAATCATCTTTGCTTACCATGCGGGCTGCGTTTTATAAGGCAGCAGCTGACCAGTCGAAGAAAAGCCCTATCAAAGCTTATTTATTTGGCGATCCGAAAGACGAGACCCGGACAAGGGCCTTTGTCAATATGTTATTGATGCATGAAATTGAAGTGTATGAAAATGAGCAAACCACACAGGCAGACGGAAAAAAATTTGAAGTAGGCAAAACATATATCGTACCGGTTGAGCAACCAAATTATATGATGGTCAAAACCGTTTTTGAAAAAGCCATCCCGTATACCGACAGTATTTTCTATGATGCTTCTACCTGGAGTCTGATCCATTCATATGGTTTGCCTTATGCAGAGATAAAAACCCCGGTAGCCAGGGGCAGCCGCATCCTTTCTTTGCCGGAAAGAACAATACCTGTTGTACAGAAAAGCAATTATGCCTATGTATTTGAACTTACCGATTATAATGCGCACAGGGCCATCTATGCATTGCAAAAAGGCGGTGCCATTGTTCAAACCGCTTTAAAACCCTATACCATTTCTGTTGATGGCAAACCGAAAAGATTTGGGTATGGCAGCATTTCCGTACCTGTGCAAAGACAAATGATTTCGGCTGATTCTTTGTTTCAATTGGTTGGCAAAGTATCAAAGTCATCCTCGGTTACGATCCATCCCGTATTTACTTCGTATAGCAGTGAAGGGATTGACCTGGGTAGCAGCCTGATCCAAACAGTGGCGCCTGTCAAAGCTGCCATGCTGATAGGTACCGGCGTAGCCGCTTCTGAAGCAGGCGAAATATGGCATTTATTAGATGAACGTTTACAAATGCCCATTACTAAAATTGACCTGCTGACCTTAGGCAGGACAAAACTCGACAGGTACAACACCCTAATCATGGTATCCGGTAATTATTCATTGATTGATAAACCCACCAGCGACCGGATCAAAGCATGGGTGCAGAATGGCGGCACACTCATCACTATAAAATCAGGCACTGAATGGGCGATCAAACAAGGTATGAGCAAAGAAAAGCTGATTCCTGCAACGGATACCGCGAAAGGTCCTGTAACAGCCCGTCTGAATTATGATATGGCCACTGAAAATGAAGGGGCCAAAAGTTTAGGCGGCTCCATCTTCACCGTAGACCTCGATACTACACACCCCATTGGTTTTGGTTATACAAGCAGAAAAGTTTCGGTTTACAGAAATGCACAAACTTATCTCGCACCCAGCACCAATCCCTACAGTACGGTTGCACAGTATGCAGAAAATCCGTTAGTGGGTGGATACCTACATCCTTTGTCGGCAAAAAAGGTAAAGAGTTCCGCTGCGATTATTGTAGCACAGGAAGGGGATGGGCGTGTGATCATGTTTTCAGACAACCCGAATTTCAGAGGGGCCTGGTTTGGAACCAATAAACTCTTTTTGAATGCTTTATTTTTTGGAAGTATTACGAATGTTCCGAGATTGAATTAAAAAATTATTTGTTGCTGACGTTTGGATTTGTTGCTGCGGAAGCTGCTAATACAGTAGCAACAAGTAATCCTGTGCCTATGCCACTCCCTTTTGTGAGCGATACATAAAACTTATCTCCATTGGGCGATTGCATATACTCAAAATCGCCTGGCCGGAACGGTGCTTTTATAATTTCCGCAATATAAAATGTATGTGCTTTCACAAATTCTTTCTGCCGGGCTTCCGGCAATATAAATGTGATATAAGTTTTAAACAATAATGGAGACTCCGCCTGACTGAAACTAGCCGTTTTAATCACTCTTGATGTTTCACCATCTCTATCTTTATTTAGAAAATCACTCTTTATAAATTTTGCATCGGGAATGGTATCAAAGAAATCATTGGTAAGGCTGATAGGTGTAACCTCAATATAAGTATGTGCAGGAATAAATAGCATAGGCTGCGGCAAACTGGCCCGGGCCATTATACTTCCCCGCGAACTGCTGAATCCTTTTGTCCATTCAATAGCATTTGCCTGTGATATCCCAGTCATTTGTAGATCACCAGAATATAAACTGACGGCCTTATCTTTCACAACCAATGCAGAACGGCTTAGGTCTACCTGTAACCCTTGATCCATACGGTTATAAATAGTAAGATGCAAAGGCCCCCTGTTGCCGTAAAAATGATAATTGACCTGCAAACTGTCGTTGGATTCTGTAAATCCATTTTCTTTATTCCTGGGAAGATCGGGAGAATCAAGCTTCAGGTAACGGTAAGATGTGCAGGAATAAAATGCAAATATCAATACGATAAGTATAAAATATTTCATCATTTTTGTATGAATTTATTCCATTATCATAAACTTTCAAGTTAATAAAGTCATAATAAATTTTCTGAACAAATCTAAAATTTGGTTAAAATAAACCTGGAATAGCGGCTGTTTTGGGTAAAAAATCAAATCAATTGCATTTTGGCAACTTTGGGATCTACATGAACTGTATCGTGTTCAAAATCTAATTTGATCCGCCATTTCTGCATGGTGGCTACGCCAATGATGGCTTCTTCACTTAATCCGGGAACAACAAGGAATTCATCACTTAACAAAACATCTTCTATATAAAAATCAAGTGTTATTCTTTCTTTTATTATAATAAAATGTGCTTCGCTGGCAGTTGCAATTTTTCTTTCCCTGCCAAGATTAACGGCTACACCCAATTCCTCAACAAATTCCGGACTAATACAGGATAGATTAGCCCCACTATCAAATAAAGTATATAACCGTTTTTCACCTTTTGTGCCCACATACAGAAGTGGAACTTTGATTACTGACATGCGTTTGAATTTTAACCCAATTTACAACACAAAAGCCAGTCATAGACCGGCCTGCGCTAAATACGGATAGAAAATACGTGAGTAGTCAGTTGTGAGTTGTGAGTAAAAAACCATCCTTCTCACTACTCACAATTACTTATACATCTCTTCCTTCAATTCCTTCACCCTAGCATCTTCCAGATACTCATCAAACGTCATTAAACGGTCGATAATACCTTTGGGGGTTAACTCGATGATCCGGTTAGCCACAGTTTGCATAAAGGTATGGTCATGTGAAGTGATCAACACCACACCCGGGAAGGTTTGACAGCCTTCATTGAAGCTCTGGATGCTTTCCAGATCGAGGTGGTTGGTGGGTTGATCCAATATCACCACATTGGGGTTCTGCAGCATCATACGGCTGACCATACAACGTACTTTCTCTCCCCCGCTTAAAACATTTGTCTTCTTTTGGATATCATCTCCGCTGAACAACATCTTACCCAAAAACCCACGGATAAATGGTTCATCAGCATCAGTTACATGAGCAGGTACATATTGGCGTAGCCAATCCATCAGGGTAAGGCCTTCGGTAAAGAATTCCTGGTTCTCCTGTGGCAGATAAGCTTTGGTAATAGTGGTACCCCATTCAAACTTACCGGTATCTGGCTGCATCTGCTCGCAGATGATTTCGAAGAAATTGGTGATCGCCAAAGGATCGCGGCTCAGAAAAGCAATCTTCTCCCCTTTATTGATACTGAAACTTACTTTATCAAACAGTTTTCTTCCGTTAACGCTTTTGCTCAGGTTTTCTACATTCAGTATCTGGTTACCCACTTCGCGCAAAGGCTGGAAGATAATACCGGGATATTTACGGTTAGACGGTTCGATCTCTTCAATCGTCAGTTTTTCCAATGCTTTTTTACGGGAGGTTGCCTGCTTGCTCTTGGAGGCATTGGCAGAGAACCGGGCAATAAAGTCTAGTAGGTCTTTACGCTTATCCTCATTCTTCTTATTCTTATCATTGATCTGTCGGGCGATCAATTGAGATGATTCATACCAGAATGTATAGTTACCCGTAAAAGTTTTGATCTTGGAACGGTCCACATCTGCCACATGTGTACAAATGGTATCGAGGAAGTGGCGGTCGTGACTTACCACCAATACAATATTCTCATAATCTGCCAGGAAGTTTTCCAGCCAGCCAATCGTTTCAATATCGAGGCCGTTGGTAGGCTCATCCAACAACAGGATATCCGGATTGCCAAACAATGCCTGCGCCAATAATACCCGCACTTTAAAGGTGCTGGGGATATTTTTCATCAATACCTGGTGCATTTCTTCTTTTACACCCAGGCTGCTCAAAAGCATACCGGCATTGCTTTCTGCTTCATATCCGCCCATTTCGCCAAACTCGCCTTCCAATTCGCCGGCTTTCATTCCGTCTTCTTCGGTAAAATCTGCTTTGGCATAAATGGCATCGCGTTCGTGCATCACATCCCATAAACGTTTGTGGCCCATAAGTACCGTATTCAATACAGTAGATTCATCAAACTCAAACTGGTTCTGTTTCAACACAGCCATACGTTCGCCGGGCGTGATTTCTACGGTTCCTTTATTGGGCTCGATCTCACCGCTGAGGATCTTTAAAAATGTGGATTTACCGGCACCATTGGCCCCTATCACCCCATAACAATTGCCTTTGATAAAGTTGATATTTACTTCATCAAACAATACCCGCTTGCCGTATGCCAGGGTTATATTTCTTGCACTGATCATGTATTTGCGCTGTTTTTCGGCGGCAAAAGTAAGGCATAGCGTGGATTTTGGGTGATATTTCAACAAACTGGCCTCGGGGCTGTGGATAAGCATTACCCTGTGCTGCATTTCGTACCGGGATCCAACACTTTTCCAGATAGTTTATTTATCTTATCTGCTAAAACCGACTAATGAGAAAGATCTCCCTTTTCAGCATCTTGTTTGCAAACAGGATGACCGCTTTTTCCCAATGCCCTAAAGATTCCGCAGCCCTTGCCAGAAGGCATAGCCTACGGATGGTAAAATGTTACTCATGGCCATTAAACCGTAGATAAAAGAAGCCCAAATAGATGGTGTAATCCCCATCCCTAACCCCGCTTAAATTTTCAGTTAAAGATGTAAATGATTAATAACTTTTCAGATCAACATAAATAAAATATACCATGAAATATCTTACTCAGTCGATTTGTATGATTAGTGTGATATGTTTTCTGTTTGCCTGCCAATCGGAAACAATAGATACACGCCTCGATAAAGCCAGCCGCGAAAACAAAAACGGGTGGATCTATGTGCATCTCGAAGGAAATCCGGCTACCATGGGTTACCAGCACGGCTATTTATTGGCAGAAGACATAGATACAACCATCCAGGCCGTAGCACATTTACTTACGCATGAAACCAAACGCGACTGGGCATTTTATCGGGCTGCTGCCAAAAATTTTCTTTGGAATAAACTAGATGCAGAATACAAAGAAGAGATCAAAGGCATTGCAGAAGGGCTACAGGCAAAACATAAAAATTATGATACACTGGATATAACGGCCCTAAATGCGATGGAGGAACTTGCTTATTATTATGTGCCACTAGAGGATGATAAAATAAAGGCAGGCAGCGGCGATAACAAAGCACCAGGTAATTGCAGTGCATTTATTGCTACAGGGGCTTATACAAGTGATGGTAAAATTGTGATCGGTCATAATAACTGGACCTCTTACATTACCGGCCAGCACTGGAATGTGATCGCAGATATTGTTCCGGAAAAAGGGAACCATATTTTAATGGATTGTATGCCGGGGTTTATTCATAGCGGTGATGATTTTCTCATTACAGATAATGGATTACTCATTACAGAAACAACGATCACACAATTCAAAGGTTTTGATACAACTGCCATTCCTGAATTTATGCGCGCCAGAAAAGCAGCGCAGTACAGCAAAAGCATTGATGATGTGATCAAATATTTTACAGAGGGTAATAACGGCGGTTATGCCAACGACTGGCTGATTGGCGATACCAAAACCAATGAAGTAGCCAAGCTGGAACTCGGATTAAAGAATTACCGTGTATGGCGTTCAAAAGATACCGCCATGATCGGTTCTAATTTTCCGAGCGACGAGAAACTGATTACTGAAGAAACCACGTTTGACGTGAATGATAAAACCACTTCTCCCAACGCCAGAAAACTGCGTATGGAACAATTGGTGCTGGTTGACCTGAAAGGAAAGATCAACCTCGAAACCGGTAAGCAAATTGAAGGCGACCATGTAGATGCCACGCAGAATAAAAATGCCAATAACAAATGTGTGATCTGCGGCCATATTGACGAAGATGCCAAAGGCTGTGCTGAATGGGATCTGCCTGCGTATTACCCAATGGGCGCCGTTCAGGGAAAAGTAACCACAGCCGATCTGGCAAAACATATGCAGTTATGGGCGCATATGGGGCACCCCTGCGGACAGGATTTTATTGGCGAAACTTTTTACAAAGCGCATCCTGAATTTGAATGGCAATCGAAGTATTTGAAGAATATGAAAGCGTATCCTTGGACGATGTTTGCGGCGAAGAAATAGCATTACCGTGAGGCGTGAATCGTGAGAATTAAGTTATTGTCAAGTTTTATAAGGTCTTTTTCGTTGTTTCAGAACTTGATTAGATTTACAATTATTTGTGATTACTATGACTGATCAAAAAACAAACCCTGTTTCGCGCAGGTCATTCATCAGAAATGTATCTTTTGCCACGGCTTTTTTGCTAACGGGCCATTTCCGTAAGCTATCTGCAGCAGAAGTGTATCGGATGCGTGGCAAAGTGTCTATGCGTTTTGCGGTGGCTTCCGATGCACATTATGGCCAGCCCAATACGGCGTTTGATGAGATGATAGAGAAAGTGACGGGACAGATCAATCTTTTTCACAAAGAAAACCCGCTTGATTTTTGTGTGATGAATGGAGACCTGATTCATAATGAAAAAACATTGCTGCCCAAAGTAAAAATAAAACTGGATGCATTAACCATGCCCTGGCATATAACCCGTGGCAATCACGATATGGTAACAGAAGATGAATGGAAAGCGGTATTCAATAAACCATTGAATTATGATGCGGTTGTGAAAAAAAATGCACTGATCCTTGGCGATACCTCCAATGAAAAAGGCACGTATCTCTCACCGGATCTTGTTTGGTTAAAAGCAAAACTGGAAGAACATAAAAAAAGAAAACACGTTTTTCTTTTCCTTCATATCCCCCAGGCAAAATGGACCGCCAATGGTATTAACACACCCGCTTTTTTTGAGTTGATTCATCAATACCCTAATATCAAAGCCGTTTTTCATGGACATGAACATGATCAGGATGGTGTAAAAATGGATAAACAAATTCCTTTCTTTTTTGACTCACATATCGGCGGCAACTGGGGAACTGCGTACAAAGGTTTTCGCGTTGTGGAATTAATGGAGGATGGCACGATGCTTACCTATATGATGAATCCTGAGGAAAAAATGGGAGAACTTACTTATTGATTTCGTGAGATACGCATCGTGAATCGTCAGTCGTTAATCGTCAGTATTGAAATGGTTCTAATTTTTAATTATTAATTATTAATTTCTAATTATTAATTAACCCTACCACTCCGCCCTCGCACTCGGCCCTACTTCCAATGAACTAAATTCTCCGGCCAGGTATTTATAATAGGCAGTAATAGCGATCATCGCAGCGTTATCCGTACAATATTCAAATTTAGGAATATACGTTTTCCATCCTTGCTTCTCTCCCATTTCCTGCAAGCCTTTACGCAACCCACTGTTTGCGCTAACACCGCCTGCTATACAAACATTTTTTACGCCGGTTTGCTGTACGGCTTTTTTTAATTTCGTAAGCAGAATATGAATGATGGTGTATTGAATAGATGCGCAAAGATCATTCAGGTTTTCCCCGATAAAACCCGGTGCTTGTTTTTGTAAGAAGTATAATACGGAAGTCTTCAGCCCACTAAATGAAAAATTCAGTTCAGGGATTTGTGGCTCTGCAAATTTGAATTTGCGGGGATCCCCTTCTTTGGCATATTTATCAATCAATGGTCCGCCGGGATAAGGCAGCCCCAGCAGTTTGGCACTTTTATCAAAAGCCTCACCTGCTGCATCATCAATCGTTTCACCAATCACTTCCAGTTCCAGCGGTGATTTGGCTAATACAATCTGTGTATGACCACCGCTAACGGTTAAACATAAAAAAGGAAAATCCGGTTTTTCCTCAGCAATCAAATTTGCCAGCACATGTGCCTGCATGTGGTGAACGGCAATCAATGGCTTATCCAGGGAAAGAGATAATGATTTGGCAAACTGGGCACCAACTAGTAAACTTCCGATCAGGCCGGGGGCTTGGGTGAAGGCGATGGCATCTATGGTTTGTAGTCTGTTGTCTGTGGTTTGTGGTTGGGGGAAAGCGGCTTTTAATGCGGCATCTACTACCGGAACAATATTCTGCATATGGGCACGACTGGCCAGTTCGGGTACTACGCCACCGTATTTTTCGTGAACGGTTTGGTTGGCGATGAAATTGGATAAGATCCTGCCATCCACACAAACAGAGGCTGAGGTTTCATCGCAGGAAGACTCTATGGCTAAGATCGTAACACCAGCTCCCCCCCCGCCCCTAAAGGGGTGCTTATTATTGTTTTCAAAACTTACTTCAGTATTACCCAACATGAAGCAAAACTAATTGAATAATGTATTCCAATATTAACTCCCCCTTCAGGGGGCTGGGGGGTATTACTTCGTTCTGATCGCCACCACCGGATCCATCTTGGCTGCAATAGAAGCCGGAATAATACCGGAAATAATACCCAGAATAATGCAAATACTCAATGCCAGGATAATAATATTGGGTGCAATAAATATCGGGAAAGGAAGTACACTGCTTAATACAATAGAAAGGATACCCACCAAACCAAGGCCGATCAATCCTCCGATAATGCAAAGGAAAGCGCTTTCCAGGAGAAATTCGGTAAGAATGGTTCTTCTTTTGGCGCCGAGGGCTTTTTTCAAGCCGATCTGGCTGGTTCTTTCACGAACGGTTACGAACATGATATTGGCTACACCGAATGCACCCACAATCAGGCTCAAACCGGCAATCGCCCATCCGCCGGCACTTACCTGGCCAAAAAAACTTTTTACCTGCTCGCTGAAGAGCGCCACATCATTGCACGTAAAATTGTCTTCTGTTGTTGGGCTCAGGCGCCTCGACTGGCGCATGATACCTACCAACTCATCCTGTAAAGCAGAAGTAGGTACGGTTTCTTTTGCCTGTACCAATATTTTTGGTTGGTTATTATCCGGCTGGTACACACTAGCAAAATATCGGTAGGGAACAATGATACATTGGTCAAAATCAAACCCACCTATAAAACTTTGTCCCTGCTTCTTGATCACGCCCACAATAATGACACGCTTTCCGCCATAGCTGATCTTATTTCCTACAGATTTTTCTACATTCCCAAAGAGTTCTTCAGCCACTTTATACCCTACTACTCCTGTGGGGGTTCCGCGGGTAAATTCAGTCTCGTTCAGGTAACGGCCATTATTGATATCGATGGTCTGGATATTATTGAACTCTTCAGAGATTCCGTAGATACTTACATTACTTAATATATTATCCTCATAAGAAAAACTAGAACTGGTCTGAACCATCATCGCGGCATTGGCTGCCAGCTGGCTTTTGGTTTTGATAAATTTCATTTCCTCGTAACGCATAGCAGGCCTTTTGAGGTATTTCCACCAGGGATAATCGTTACCACCGCCATATTGCCATTTATCTATGTAGATAGTATTGTTTCCGAAAGATTTGATATCGTTCTGTACTTTCCGTTCCAGGCTGTCTACCGTAGCCAAAACCCCAATGATACAAAAGATACCGATGGTGATACCGAAAAGCGACAGGAATGTACGGAGTTTATTTACCCTCAGTTCCTGCATAGCCATGCGGAAACTGTTCCATAAAATGCTGAGGAGTTTAAGCATGAACCAAATGTAAGATTGTATTGTATTTATCTGAGGGAAATTTATGTAAGCGGTGCGTTTAGGGGATAGCGAGTTGTTACAAATCATATTTCAACAAAACAGTATAATTCTCGGTTTTGAAAAGAATATGTGTTACTTATCGGATTGGGGGATCAGGGATTAGCGATTGGATCGGGAGCACAAATAATCCGATTATCCGATAATTGACAGCAGGGCGCAAAAAAGTTATTCGCTATCAACGTTTAGCATTCATTCCTGTACTACTTTTGCAGCGATTTCCTCAACTATAAACTTGCAATATGACCTGGAAACAAGTCTTCACTTCATCGGTAGGCAGGAAACTGGTGATGGCATTTACCGGTATTTTTCTGATTCTTTTCCTGATCGTACATGTTGGCCTGAATGCCTGCATCTGGGCCAATGACGGTGGTGAGATGTTTAACAAAGGCGCCCATTTTATGGGAAACAACTGGGTTCCCCGTATTCTGGAGATCGGTTTGTTTGCCGGGCTGTTACTTCACATTATCCAGGGTTTTCTGCTTACTTTTTATAACCGCAGCAAACGTTCTGTGGGTTATGCCGTAAGTTATAGCGAGGGCAGTAAATGGTACAGCAGAAGCATGGGCCTGCTGGGTACCCTGATCCTCTTGTTCCTGATCTTACACCTGTATCATTTCTGGTTACCTAACCGTTCCCATCAGGGCTTTCTGCTTGGTGAAGAGATTAACCTATATGAAAAAATGAAACTTGTGTTTAGTGAATTATGGGTTGTGCTGGCCTATGTTTTAGGCTGCCTTTCATTAGGGTATCACCTGGCACATGGCTTCCAGAGTGCTTTTCGTACGCTGGGCATACATAACAAACGTTACAATTTGATGTTGAGCGCTATCGGGTTCGGATTTGCAATTATCGTTCCATTGATGTTTGCAATGATGCCGGTGAGTTTTTATATGGGATGGGTGAATTAGTGAATGGTGAATAAAGACATTCACTATTGACAATTAACCCTTCACAAAAAAGCTGAAAAGCGAACAAGGCGTACAAGTGAGTGACACAACAAAAGCCGAGCAAAATGGCGCTGTTGACAAACAAAAAATACAAACTTCAAACTGCAGCATATGTTAGATGCAAAAATTCCCGCCGGTTCTTTAGACGATAAATGGGTGGATTATAAAGGGCATTGTAAACTGGTGAACCCGGCCAATAAACGCAAGCTGGAAGTGATCATTGTAGGTACCGGATTGGCCGGCGCTTCTGCAGCGGCTTCATTGGGTGAACTGGGTTATAAAGTAAAAGCATTTTGTTTCCAGGATTCACCCCGCCGTGCACACTCTATTGCGGCGCAGGGTGGCATTAATGCAGCCAAGAATTACCAGAATGATGGAGACAGTGTGTTCCGTTTGTTTTATGATACTATTAAAGGTGGCGACTACCGCGCACGTGAAGCCAACGTTCACCGTTTGGCCGAAGTGAGTGTAAATATTATTGACCAGTGCGTGGCACAGGGGGTTCCTTTTGCACGTGAATATGGTGGATTACTGAGTAACCGTTCTTTTGGCGGCACACAGGTACAAAGAACTTTCTATGCTGCCGGACAAACCGGCCAGCAATTGTTGATAGGCGCGTACCAGGCTCTAGAACGCCAGGTGGCATTGGGTAATGTAAAAATGTACAGCCGCCACGAGATGCTGGAAGTGGTGAAGATCGATGGCAAGGCACGTGGTATAATTGCCCGCGACCTGGTGAGTGGCAAATTAGAAAGACATTTTGGGCATGCAGTATTATTATGTACCGGTGGTTATGGAAACGTATTCTATTTATCAACCAATGCCATGGGTAGCAATGTTACAGCGGCATGGAAAGCACATAAGAAAGGTGCCGCTTTTGCGAATCCTTGTTTTACACAGATCCACCCAACCTGTATTCCGGTTAGTGGTGATCACCAGAGTAAGCTGACATTGATGTCGGAGTCGCTGCGTAATGATGGACGCATCTGGGTGCCTAAAGCAAAAGGGGATAACCGAAAAGCAAGTGAGATCCCTGAAGAAGAAAGGGATTATTATCTGGAAAGAAGATACCCGGCCTTTGGTAACCTGGTACCACGCGATGTGGCATCCAGGGCGGCCAAAGAAAGATGTGATGAGGGTTATGGCGTAGGAACGAGTAAGCAGGCTGTTTACCTTGATTTTGGTGCAGCCATTATCCGCTACGGAAAAATTGAAGCGGGTAAAGAAGGAAGAGATGATGTAGCTGAATCAGAGATCATTGCTATGGGTAAGGAGGTAGTGAAAGAGAAATACGGTAACCTGTTTGATATGTATGAAAAGATTACCGGCGAAAACCCATACGAAGTGCCGATGCGCATATACCCTGCTGTTCACTATACCATGGGTGGATTATGGGTGGATTATGAATTGCAGACCAATGTTCCCGGTTTATATGCCCTGGGAGAAGCCAATTTCTCTGATCATGGCGCCAACCGTTTAGGGGCTTCTGCTCTGATGCAGGGATTGGCCGATGGGTATTTTGTGATTCCTTATACTTTAGGTAATAGCCTGGCGGATGAGATCTATGCAAAAGCGATTGAGACCACTCACCCTGCATTTGAAGAAGCGGAAAAAGAAGTAAGCGACCGGATCAATAAACTGATGAGCATTAAAGGCACACAGACCGTTGAGAGTTTCCATAAACGTTTGGGAAAGATCATCTGGGATAAATGCGGTATGGCGCGTAATGAACAGGGATTGAAACAAGCCATCGCAGAAGTACAGGCATTGAAAAAAGAATTCTGGAGCGATGTACGGATTCCCGGTGGTATTGAAGAAATGAACCCTGAATTGGATAAAGCCAACCGTGTTGCTGATTTTATTGAATTAGGCGAACTGATGTGCGTAGATGCCTTAAACAGGAATGAAAGTTGTGGCGGGCACTTCCGCGAAGAATACCAAACACCGGATGGAGAAGCTTTACGTGATGATGCCAATTATATGTATGTAGCGGCCTGGGAATATGCGGGCGATAGTAATTGGAATTTGCATAAGGAGCCTTTGAATTATGAGGTGATTAAGCCTACACAACGGAATTATAAGTAGTTGGAACAAGTATTAACCGCAGATCAATTTGAAAATTTGAAAGTGTGCTAATTTGAAAATTAAATTAGTGGCAAATTCAAATTATGCGAAATGATAAGCAAAATGTGATTGTTGAAAAATCTGTTGAATTTTCTTTAGCAGTCATAAAATTTACTGAAGTTCTTGAACAGGAAAGAAAATATGTGATTGCAAACAGCTATTGCGTTCAGGAACCTCGATTGGTGCAAACATCTTCGAGGCTCAGAATGCAGAAAGCCGGGCAGACTTCATTCATAAAATGAAAATAGCCGCTAAAGAAGCCAGCGAAACGCTTTATTGGTTGCTCCTATGTGAACGAAGTGAGGCCTATCCTTTCAATCCGGCACTACCGGAAGATCTCGCAGAGATCATCCGAATCCTATCGAGGATTATTGCCACATCAAAAGGGTAAACTGTTTTACATTTTTACATTTTCAAATTTTCAAATTTTCAAATTTCGATATGGAACATTACCACATGAACCTGAATCTAAAGGTCTGGAGACAGAAAAATAACAAATCCAAGGGCGAGTTCAAACTCTACCGGGTTGAGAACATTTCTTCGGAGATGAGTTTCCTGGAAATGTTTGATGTGCTGAATGAGCAATTGATCCGCGATGGTGAAGACCCGATCACGTTTGATCATGATTGTCGAGAGGGTATTTGCGGCTCCTGCTCTATGTATATCAATGGTAAGCCTCACGGCCCCTGGCAGGCGAATACTACCTGTCAACTCCATATGCGTGCTTTTCATGATGGCGATACCATTGTGGTAGAACCCTGGAGGGCAGATGCATTCCCGGTGATCAAGGATCTGATGGTAGACCGTAGTGCGTTTGACCGTATCATTCAGGCTGGTGGTTATATTAGTGTAAATACCGGTAATGCTGTTGATGGCAATGCATTGCCCATTCCAAAAGATGATGCAGATGCTTCTTTTGCAGCGGCGATGTGTATTGGTTGCGGTGCTTGCGTTGCAGCTTGTAAGAACAGCAGTGCCATGTTATTTCTCAGCGCCAAAGTTTCTCACCTTGCTTTATTACCACAGGGTAATCCTGAGCGTAAAAGCCGTGTGATGAATATGGTAGCCCAAATGGATAAAGAAGGATTTGGCGCCTGTACCAATACAGGTGCTTGCGAAGCAACCTGCCCCAAAGAAATTTCACTGAGCAATATTGCGAGATTGAACCAGGAATATTTGATGGCGGGGTTAACTGAAAAATAATACCCCCCAACCCCCTGAAGGGGAGTTAGTATTGTAATATTATTAAAACGAGTGTTTCAGAAATCAAACACTCGTTTTTGTTTTTAGGAGTAGTTTTGTATTCAATTACTAATTACTCGTTATTAATTACTAATTAACCGTGTCTAATTCGTATTTCCAATTCAAACAATTCACCATACACCAGGAAAAGTGTGCGATGAAAGTATGTACGGATGCGTGTTTGTTTGGGGCATGGATAGCAGAGCAGGTAAGAAGTACAAAGTACGAGGTACGAAATGTTTTAGATATCGGAACCGGAACAGGATTACTAAGCCTGATGCTGGCGCAGCAAATATTAGCACAGATTGATGCGATAGAGATAGATGAGGCGGCGGCGGAACAGGCATTGGATAATTTTGAAGATTCTCAATGGAAAGAAAGATTGCAGGTGATTACGGGGGATGCAAGGAATGTTCACCTGGGAAAAAAATATGATCTGATCATTTCCAATCCACCCTTTTTTGACAATGACCTGAAAAGCCCGGATGCACAGAGAAATATGGCTTTGCATAGTGAGCAGTTAAACCTGGAGGAGTTGATGGTTGTGATCCAATCTCATTTAGCTGATCATGGAAAATTTGCTGTACTCCTGCCCTATCATCGCAAAAATGAATTTGTACAGATTGCCAATCAAGCAGGCTTTTTTACGGAAGAAATTATTTCCGTAAAACAAACGCCTAAACATAGTTTTTTCAGGGTGATGCTTTTGTTTTACGGAGTGAATATTTCTTTAGTTGAGAGAGAAATGGTTATTCGTAAAGGCGATGAATACACGAATGTATTTACTGGATTGTTGAAAGATTATTACTTGAAATTATAAAAGTTTTCGCCACAGATTTGCACAGAGAAAATCCGGGGTAACTTGTGAATGTGTGTTGAAAAAATCAATGTTTTGCATACTCTTCAAGATAGCGAAAGGCCTCCGTTAATTTTCCATCTTTTAAGATCGTGGCCCTTTCAATAGTTGGGCTGCCGCCTTTACGGATATCATCCAATACATATTTGATCAGCTGTTCGCCAAAGAAGCGGCTGGCGTCGCGGGGAAGTTCGTTGGGCAGGTTTCCAACAGCCATCAGGTCGATGCTGCCCTTTAAATGGGGTTGGGTCTTCTTTCCTGTTATTTTATCGATACCATATACAGGGTTATCAATGGTTCCATCACCCAGATTACAGGGAATACTTCCATTTTTATCATCGGTAATATCTGCAATCACTTGTATACGGAAACCGGGGCGCTGCAAAGCCTCCATAGTAAACAACCTGGGAATCGACTCTTCCCAGTAAATCCCATTCATCAGTATGTCTGTCTCTGCGCAGTATTCTTCGAATACGCATTTATATTGTTCTGCCCGTTCATGAAAATCTTCGCGGTGATATTTACCGGTTTCCTTGTGGCGATAGAGATCATTTCCTTTTAAATGTACATATACCGGGTAATCAAAATTTCGCGATAGATATTCATCCGGTTCTACTTCCTGTACATCCATCAAATTCATTACTTCCAGAATACCATGTGCTACACGGCCGCTGCCGGTTACAGCAATTTTAAGTGGCGGTAGCTTTAAACCAAAATAAGTATGGATCAATTCCCGGTAATCCTTCACACCCGCTACCCTGTCCAAATGGAATGCACCGGTGCGGTTTCCATAAGTCATAATACCATTATGCGCCCCTACGATCCCTGCAAAAAATCCAAACCCGATGATACGTTGCCCATCGGTATGTTCCAGGCATTCATAATCTATCAGCGTGATGCTTTTATCCATAAGGGCATGCATCAGCAATTGGTTATAGGGTTGTTTTTTCTTGGTATGGGAGAAGAATATATACTGTTTGTGGGCCAGAAGCGCCGGAACCGGTACTTCTTTAATGCCAAGCAGCAGATGGCAAGGGCTAAGATCCTCGGTTATTTCTATTCCTGCCTGGATATATTCTTCATCATGAAAACAGCGGTGGGTGGAGCTTTGCACCAATATCTGTATGTCTGTAAAATGTTTTACCAGCCATTTACACTGTGCCGGTGTTAAAGCCACCCTGTTATCTGCCGGAACTTTTCCCTCTCTAATAAGTCCGATGACAAGCATTGTTCTACTTTTACGGCAAGTTACGGACTTTCTTATAGTCTGAAGTTTGGGGTTATAAGTCTGGAGTAGACTTTAACTCCAAACTCCAGACTTCTAACTCCAGACTTTTCTAATATGAATTACTTCGAATTATACAAGATCCCCGTTTCTCTGCAACCCGAGCAGACTCTGGTCAAAGAACGTTTTTATGAACTGAGCCGTAAATATCATCCTGATTTTTATAGTCAGGGCACAGATGAAGAACAGGCAGAGGCATTGGAGAAATCATCATTGGTGAATATGGCCTATAAAACCTTTTTACACCCCGATGAAACGATCAAATATGTACTACAATTAAAAGGCTTACTGGAGGAAGAAGAAAAATACTCCCTTTCGCCCGATTTCCTCATGGAAGTACTTGACCTGAATGAGCAGGCACTGGACGTATCGGAACAGGCGGATGTTGACCGGTTAACGGCATCTATTCACAACTTTGAAAAAGAAATTTATGAACCTGTGGAAACCATTATTACGCATTATCAGGATGGTATTACTACCGAAAAAGAGCTGTTGCAAGTAAAAGAGTACTATTACCGTAAAAAATACCTCGACAGGATTTTGGCGGGTTTGAGGTGATGCAGTAATATTGCAACCCTGTTGGTTAATTAATAATTAGCAATTAGCAATTAATAATTACACTTGGCATCTAATTATTAATTAGAAAAGGCCCAGATGGCGGAATTGGTAGACGCGCTAGACTCAAAATCTGGTTATCGCAAGG
>CAZFKE010000011.1:99720-130220 GCA_964519475.1 uncultured Sediminibacterium sp. | reverse complement strand
AAGACGTATCTGCATATTGAACAGAACGGCCCGTTTTGGAATAACCGCTTAACATGTTTGAAGTATCAGAAATCTTTAATCGATTAGATAACATCGATGCAGTGTCGGAATATTTAGTAAACTGACCGCTTCTTGCATAACCTGTCAACAACGAAGAGGTGTCTGCATATTGAACAGAACGGCCGAATTTTGCATAACCTTTGAACATGGCAATGGTATCTGCAATATTCAGTTTTGCATTGATTTTGCTGTTTAGTAACACTGTATCAATAAATGGAAGCCAAGTTCCATTATCACTCAGGTATCGTCCCTGTGCTTTGCCCGGCGCCGGTACCAGTCCATTAATACCGGATGCGAAAATAGTATTCTTGTTATCGGCATACGGTTTTAACATAGCCGCAGTGTCTGCAATATTCAGCTTCTTATCCATCCCCTCTACTTTACCTGCAAACAATGCATACGGAACCGACCATAAAGGAGAAGTACCCAGGTCAACATAATTCTGCGAAGCTATCCATCCAATAATATTGGTAGGAGGCGCCACAGCCGCTTTGACATTAAAAAAATACGGGCCTGCGGACCAATCAATATCAGCAATTGACGCTACTCCTGCAACCCGGCTTCCCTGGCCGATAACAATCGTGATCAGTCCCTGCTCTGAAGCGGTAACCTGAAAAGTTTCGTTATACACCACTGTACCATTCGCTGTTTTCTGAATAATGGCATCCTGGATATACACCATTCTGTTTGAAGCAGAAATCCCTTTACTGTCCGTGATAGATGCCTGAAACAAAATTCCTTTGGGCGTTTGTATAATCTGCCCAAAGGAATCGGTACCCGTTAAAATCAAAACCAATAAACATACAGTAATACAGCGTAAACTTCTGATCATATTAAGCAGCTTTAAAAATCTTGAATGACTGAACTTTTTCCTTATCCGCATACAGCGTAACGATAAAAAAACCGATAGCAAGATCACTCACCCGTATGGTAAATCCTTGATTAATATTTACGATATCCGTTTTAATTTCTTTAAGGGGCCTACCTGCAAAATCTGTCAGCATAACCGTATACTTAACACTCCCTTTCTCAGGATAGCTTTCCAGTGATCGGATTGTTAATTGATTAATAACCGGATTAGGATATACATTCACCATCAGGTTAATCTTAGGTGGTATTTCCAAACAGGAAATAGCAAATAGGCCTGATTTAGGTGCGCTGAATTTTGACAATCCATTGGTAACATCAAAACACTTGTTGTATTCAATGATTACCGATTCTCCGGATTTGGCCGACGTGTCCCCTGTTGCCCCTATAAAACCAAAATGATAATTGGTTTTGATCTGAGCAGTAATAGATGAAATCAATATGAAACAGGTAACAAGCAGCGCAAATAAGCGTTTACTTGTTTGCCTCATATAAGAGTTTGATTTTTTTGTCAGCTTCTGTATAGGTCAGCTGTAACCCACCTTTATCTAAACGGTCAACATGAAAATGATTGGTAAAGAATGGGGCATTCGGATTTACACTGGAGCGGGTACTCTCAATCAGTGAATCCCTGGAATACAGTGTCCAGAAGCCAATAAAACCCAGATTATCGGTAAACGTACCATCGGTATGGTACACTTTCACTGCGCCTTTTGCAGAGTTGTCTGCTACGCTGTTTACCTGGATGGTACTGAGTACCCAGTTAATGGAATTGGGTTGCCCGGTTAACAATGCAACCCTGTCGGTAACTAAATTTTGCGGATCATAGCTTTTGGTGCAGCTAATGCAAAGCGTGAGGGCTATGAGCAGGGGCATAACGCACCTGCTAAAACCCAGGGGGAAATTTTTTAGCATGGCTTTTCGGATATGTTTGTAAATACGGATCTATATATCTACAAACGATCCGTGCTAAAATATCTACGGGTTGTTTGTGATATTGGATTTTAACAATACAAGTATAGTCAAAGAATTCACTAAAAAAATTTTATCAGAAGCCGTTAATATTTTCTTAATGCACCCTTCGTTATCGTTAATATGATTTCCCACTTTTTCATACCTGTGCATTCGTAGAGTTTTCTCAATACAGATGATGATGATGCACTACTAATCATAAAATGATGATAAAAAAATCTGTGTGACCTATTTGTAAAATCAGTCTGGCCTTAGTTAACACAAAAAATAAATAAAATAATAAAAATAAATTTGCCATAGACGAATCCAAATAAATAGCACCCAATTCTTTCAAAAAGATATGGCGAAACCGCATTTCAATTGATAAAAATTAATAATACACCACTACAAAAAAGAATAAAATACACTACACGATTTCGACTTTTTCACCGTAATAAAAACCGTTAAAAAAACATAGAAAAAAATCAATCCAGATAAAATAAATAGGGCAAAAAGGAGTTCTGGGTTCTTGCCTAAAATTAAAATCATACTCCAAAACATGGTTTTATCCGGTTGGAGCCTATACAAACGACCGGATGCTCAAGAATTTCCGCCCATTTTCAGGAGGTATTCCGCTATAAACCAGTATCAACGATGCGATTACAGTGAGCATTTTTATTAGATTCGGGTATTCAGGCTATTGTAAATCAGTACCATGTTAAAGATATATGCAATAAAAATTGCATGCTTTTATGTTTTTATTTCTCTTTTTATGCTCGTTAAGGCCCAATCGGCCAGTAATCCAGCGCCGGCAGACAAAGAATTCCGTGCCGCATGGGTGGCAACAGTAGCTAATATTAATTGGCCAAGTAAACCGGGGTTGAGCAGCGAGGAACAGCAAAAAGAAGCCATTACCCTGCTCGATTTTTTAAAAGACCATCATTTTAACGCTGTTATTTTCCAGGTTAGGCTATTGGCAGATGTATTGTACAAAAGTGAGCTGGAACCATGGTCCTATTATCTTACCGGCCGGCAAGGCAAAGCCCTGGCTTGGCAACAAAGCACCTGTTGCACCAACGGTTCAAAAAGAGATCAATCATAACAACTGGAAGATAAGCTGATCGCATACAGATGCACAGAAAGTTTTCAGATAGATTATTTATACGCAATATGGAAATACATAGACCTTTCAGATGGACAGTAATTAAAAAAAAACTCAACTGGCTCTCAGATGAAAAAGATTTTGTGATTTACGCTGTGAATCAACGGCAAAATCTCCCTGTTGATTATATAAACCTATATCCCCATCAACCCGCACATCGTTGTGTGTAATAGCGATGAATTTTCAAGCATACTTGTTAATACAGAAAAATGATTCGTGCCGGGTATCTCCAATAATTGTATAGCTGCGTTCCCAGACCACTTGTTAAATAATTCCATTGCCTGTGCTGTATACTCATCGCTCTCCTCTGCACCTACTGCCAATACCATCGGGCAAACGGTTTCAGGAGATAATTGCACTGGGCTGTTTCTGATAGCCATTGCTGTATCCATCTTCAGGTTTATATTCACATTGGAAAGTTGCACAGGCACAAGGTTATATAAACCACTGATCGCACAAATACCTTTGATCGGGTTGCTGTTGAGTTTCGCATCAAATTGCGGCCAGTTAGTTGCCAACATCATCGAAGCTAAATGCCCGCCTGCACTATGTCCGGCAATATATAGCTGATCAGGATCGCCATTGTATTCAGCCATATTTTTGTATGCCCAACTTATCGCCCTACGGCATGAGCATACCAATTGATCCATTGGATAAGCAGGCATTAAAGGATAACCGATTAATACAATCGTTATATCATAAGGTTTAAATGCTTCCGCAAGCAGATAAAAATCTGATGGATTATTTTTATACCAATAGCCTCCATGAATAAACATCAATGTTTTGGCACCGGATTTACCGGATGGAAAAATGTCCAATGTTTCTCTTTGCAATTCACCATAGGGAATATTTTTATAAACCTTATATTTCTCACCTGCATCGTGGCTTACCCTTTCCCATTGTTGCAAATGGTATTCATGGTCGGATGCATTCAGCCGGTTATTATATTGAAGGTCTAATGCTTCCTGGTTATATTGTTTGTAAACAGGCATTAAGGGGATTCATTTTACTGCTTAGCAAAAGGCTTGCTTATTTCTCTTCAAGACAACTAAATACCAACCGATAGAATTCAGGATGCGATTGCCAGGTTTGGCCGGTTACGATTCTCCCGTCTTTTACCGCCTGTTCTTCTCCTATATAAATACCACCACAACTTTCCACTTCAAATTTTACATGTTCATAACAGGCGATCTTTCTTTTATCAACCAATCCTGCAGTAACCAGTATCTGCACACCATGACAAATGGCAAATACATATTTACCGCTGTTGTAGAAAGTTTTTACAATATGGATCACCCGTATATCATTACGCAGGTATTCAGGCGCACGTCCACCGGGAAACAACAGTGCATGATAATCATCTGGGTTTACTTTATCAAGAGAGATCTGTGATTCAACCAGATACCCTTTGCGTTCTACATAGGTATCCCAGCCGGGTTCAAAATCGTGGATCACGAGGTTCAACCGTTTTACAGCAGGCGCTGCAATCACGGGTTCATACCCTGCTTCGAGCAGGCGGTGGCTGGCATATAGAATTTCAAAACTTTCCCCCGCATCACCAGTAATGATCAGGATTTTTTTAGGGCTTTGCATAAATAGTAGGTTGATTGGCTAACAAATCGTTCTTCTAAATATACGGAGCTTATATGCATCAAACAGGCATACGC
Organism: uncultured Sediminibacterium sp.; assembly: GCA_964519475.1. GTDB lineage: Bacteria > Bacteroidota > Bacteroidia > Chitinophagales > Chitinophagaceae > Sediminibacterium. Next base: position 125,513 of record CAZFKE010000011.1, on the reverse strand, counting down.
AGCAAAAAAATAGTCTTTCCAACCTCTTCTCATTACATAAAGCTCATAGAATTAAAGAATATTGGGCTTACTGGTATTAGCCGATATACGTTTCTTCCGAGAAAAAAGAGTTGAAGAAAAAATAACTGATGCTATAGGTTAAAAAAAAGAAAAGCCCCGTTGAGAGGCTTTTCTGCAATGTATACCCTATTATTTTTAGAAAGAAAAGCGTTTGGCACCCAACCAATGCAAGCTGATATCTTCAGGCACTTTCATTCTTTCTGCAATTTTTTTATAGCGGTTAGCCAATGTGCTTAGATAATCCTGCGCCTTGGCTGCACCATCTTTTAAGCCGGTAAGGTTTTCTATTTTCCAAAGGCTAACCAGATGTTCTATAATACTTGCATAATCCCAGGTTGTGTAAACACCTATCTTTTGTGTGATGGCAGAAAAATCTGCAAACAGGTTATTCTTTGCGCCTTTATCCATCAATACCGCCGGCATAACGATCTGTTTGCGCATCATTTTTTCAAAAGCCAGCAGTGCCCCTGATGGATCCACTTCAAATATTTTTGTCATAAAAGACTTGTAGGCTTTCTCATGCCTGGCCTCATCACCAGCAATCGTCTTACAGATACGGGAGAGATTTTCATCCCCTGCTTTATCCGCCAGTTTACCTGTATTCACGTGTGAAATTTTGGTGGCTCTTTCCTGGAACGAAGTATATACAATTGCCTGGTAAGGATCCTGATTGGTTTGCGGATTAAAGCCATTATAAATTAACCGGTGAATGGTTTGTTCTACTGCTTTCATATCGCAACGGCCACTGAGATATAGGTATTTGTTCAACAGGTCGCCATGGCGGTTCTCTTCTGATGTCCAGGCTCTTGACCATCGTACCCATCCATTGGTACTGGTAAGATCGCGATCTTCGTTCATCATCAGGTTAAAATAGGTCTGATAACTCGGTAAAGCTTCTTCCGTAATCATATTACCTACCAATGAGGTAATCACGGAATCCGGTATTCCTTCACATCTTTCGCGAAGGTCTCTTACCTGTTCGTAAGCGTCTTCTTTTGTGAGGTCGGGTAGAAAATCGGTGGGCTGCCAGCACTCATCAGGATTTAACAGGTCCTTATCTACTGCTTCATCAACTATGGATGATAAAGAGGCAACAACTTCTTTATTCTTCTCGAGTTCCTTCCATTCATCATTGATCATGTTCTATTCACTTATACAGCAAAATTAACGGATAGTTCCTTTATTCACGGTTTTTTAATCGTTAATGTTGGTATAGTATCTGTTTATATGGGGTATTTGTTTAGTTATATATCACAGAATTGATATACGCCTTAACCCTATCGGTGACCCGGTAGAAAACAGTATTTTTTATCAACCCATACCGCCTATTGTTTATACCGTAGCTACCTGTTTACTGGTACTGCGGTAGATATAGGTGTTATAAATATGTCTTCTCGCAAAACGCGCAGGTGTTTCGGCATTGATTAGTTTTACATAAATAGCTTTGGGTACACCATAATATTCATACACATTGCCATCAGAAAAGCTGATCGAAAGGATCTCAGATTTGTATTCAAAATCTACAATACCCGTGTTATTAGTAGTTTCTGTGTATTCAGTAAGGGTATACTCCCGGGTTTCCGGAGCAATACTTACCAGAAAATGATAGGCTTCTATGATCTTTTTGCTTTTTTCTTCAGCTTCCTGTTTCCGATCGTGGTCGTCCTGGAATTTATCCGGGTGCCAGTCTTTCATCAGGTTCCTGTAAACCGATTTGAGTTCTTTGAGTTCGGTGTTTTCCTGCACACCCAGCAGCTTTCTGTACTGTAAAATTCGTCGCATAATGGCGGCGAAAATAGGCTTTTAAAAATAAACCGGATTTATATGCATTCCGGCTATTGTTTTTGATATACCCTCACCCAATCTACTTCGAACGTCTTGGGAAAAGATGTTCTCGCCGGGTCACCTCCGTTATCTCCGCCAATGGCAAGGTTAAGCAACATATAATGCGGCTGTTTAAACGGCTGGAAACCACTGCCATCTTTATTAACCAGTTTATCCTGGGCTACTTTGGTAAGCAATACATCATCTGCATATAAGGCAATTGCATTTTCATCCCAGTCCATCCGCCATATATGAAATTGATTGGCCCATTTGTTTCCACCCAATGAATCTGCAGAAAAGGTATTGCTAAACCATGCTGCTTTTCTGTCCTCTCCCTGGCAGGCCACATTGGCCAGGAGTTTGCCTCGGTAATATTCCATTATATCGATCTCGCCGTTACCCGGCCAGCTTTTCTGGATACCAAGTGTCCACCAGGCGGGCCAGAGGCCGGCACTGATATCAATCCTTGCCCGCATCTCAAAACGGCCGTATTGCCAGGATTGCAGTCCTTTCGATAAAATACAGGCGGATGTATACCGGATCTCTGCCCGGTTTTTTGCCCAGTCTTTGCTATCCGCTATATAACCCGGATTGGGTTTGGTTTCCTTTTTTGCTTCAATGATTAATAGCCCATTTTTGCAACGCGCATTTTCGGGTTGGTAATATTGAAGTTCATGGTTTCTTACAAAACCTTTTTCATATGTCCAGTTAGCAGGGTTGGGTGGGCCATCCGTATTGAATTCATCGGCCCAAACCAGTTGATACCCGCCGGGGGCTTTCTGTGCTTTCGTATAAAGACAAGTGAACACCCATAAAACGAATAATAGTTTTTTCATGATTTTATTTTCTTGAATAGCCTTATTTCAGGAGATAGGGCCTGATCTTTTGATACCAGATCGCATATCCTTCCGGTTTCATATGCAACATATCTTCTCTAAATAATTCGGGCCGTGGATGCCCGTCTTTATCCAGCATCAGGGGATAGATATCAATAAACGATGTATGGGCCTCTTTACCCAGAAATTCGCTGATCAATTGATTGGCCCTTACTGCAATGGGCATAAACTTTTCCCGTGAAGGACTTGGCTTGATGGATATATATGCCAAAGGAACCTGAGGAAGGAAACTGCGGATATGCTGGTACAATCTTAGAAAACCGGCAAACACGGAATCGCCATTGGGCGCTACGGGAATATCATTTTCGCCGATATACAGGATAAGCTGTTTAGGTTTATAAGGAAGGATAATATCTTCCACATACCGATTAAGATCACTCAGCACCGCGCCGCCTACCCCACGGTTCAAGACCTGGTAGCCTTTGAACATCTCTGCCATATTATCCCAGATACGGATAGAGGAACTGCCCGTAAACAATATGGGTGATTGCGGTGGCCGATAGATCTTATCATATTGTTTGATGGTTTGAATATCATCCCAGAAAGCAGGCTTGGTTTGGGATTGCCCATCATGGGCACTGAATAAAATAGCCAGGCAAAAAAAGCTGGTAAGTCTGATCTTTCTCATATAGGCAGTTAGGTAAATACGATTTCAAGTTACTGGATTTTGAATTCATATCCTTTTGTTTTAGCTTTCTGTTCCTTATGACACAGATAAGATCCGTTGCCATATTAGAAAATCCGAAGGCAGGTAAAGGCGGGTCGGCAAAGCTTTCGGGCTGGCTCTGCGATGAGCTGGCAGCAAGATCTATTCCTTATAATCTTTTTAAAGAACACTGGCCGCAACATTTTAAAGACTTCTCAGATATATGGCTGATTGGCGGTGACGGAACGGTCAATTATTTTATCAACCATTACCCGAACTGCGATAAACCGATTGCCATTTTTAAAGGCGGCACCGGTAATGATTTTGCCTGGAAATTATATGGCGACAAATCTGATGCAGCACAATTGGAACAGGTCTGGAATGCAGTTCCAACATATATCGATGCCGCCAAATTTAATGACACTTTATTTATCAATTGTTTGGGTGTGGGATTTGACGGTGAGATTATCCACTCGATGAAAACAATCCGTTTCCTGGGCGGTCATTTAGGCTATTTACTGGCAGTGGTTTTGAAAATATTTTCCTTCCGGGAATATACCCTGCACATTACCACTATTGACGAAACATGGAACGAACCTTTTCTCCTTGCGATGATCGTTAATTCCTCGCGTGCCGGAGGCGGTTTTTTTATTGCACCCGATGCTGCTATCCATGATGGTAAGCTGAACATGGTACTTTGTAAAAAATTACCGGTCTGGAAACGCCTGAAATATTTACCCGTCATCAAAAGCGGTAAGCATATGCACTTACCATTTATTGTACACAGGATGCAGGAAAAGTTCATGATTCAATGCGAAAAGGAAATGGCCATACAGATAGATGGGGAATTACGATATGCAAAGGAATTACTGGTTGAAGTATTGCCATCCAAGTTCCTATTCAGATATTGATTTGCGGCTGCCGGTCAGGCGCCATCATAGCAAAAAGGCCGCCAACCAGGGCTTACACGTTCTTATTCTGATATGATAACGGGAATAGCACTAACTTTAAGAACAATCTCCTCCTATGAACAAGAACGGATCCGGCATCATTTATTTTCTTTTGGGCATTTATTCTTTACTGATCAGTTGGCATTATAACCATAATGTGATCCTCCTGGCCATCCATTATATTTTCTGGCCCGTTTACCTGGTGTATGAATTATTAACCGGCCATTTGTCTCACGACTTATGGAAAACGATCCCTGAATCTTATTTTAAATAAACAGAGAATGATTACATCCCCAACGCCACAAGAGCGTCGATAGGTATATCATATAAATGTTTATTATCCGCTTCAATCTTTAATCTGCCTTCCGGTCCGGCAGGTCCATGCATATAGTATTTGCGGATGGAGATGACTTTACCCGAATACATTTTGGTTCCTTCCAGGCTTTCATAGCTGCGTAACAGAATAGGCAGCATTGAAGGATTTTCAATTTCGCGGAACAAATGCAGTGAACGTTGGTAGCCATTACCTATCTGGAATACTTCATGATAATGATAAGCGCTGGGCAATTCATGGTGGAGCCGGTGGTTCAATTTTTCGATATAAACAGATCCTGAATCGACAACAACAATATTGATTTCTCCCATCAGTTCGTAAATTGGCATTACAATAATAACCAATACTGAGGAATAGCCAAATCTTCCTCCTCAAATCCTGTATTTGATTACTCGGCTTAAAATGGTAAATTCACGGTACTTAACCCTGTTGATATGAACCCAAAACTCATTCCTTTCTTAGGTATCATCGTACTTTTTTCCTGTGCGGCTATTAATAAATCAACCTCCGGAAAATGGGTTGCTTTGTTTGATGGCAAATCACTGGCCAATTGGAAAGTGGGTGCCAATGCAGAAACCTTTTCGGTAGACAGCGGCATGATCATCGTGCATGGCAACACCGCTCATTTGTTTTATAACGGGAATGTAAAGGATCATACTTTTAAAAATTTTGAATTCAAAGCAGATGTTATGACTTATCCCGGCGCAAATTCAGGCATTTATTTTCATACGGCTTTCCAGGAAAAAGGCTGGCCGGCCAAAGGTTATGAGGTACAGGTTAACAACTCTCACACCGACTGGAGAAGAACCGGCAGCTTGTATGGGATTGATGATGTAAAGGAAGTATATGTGAAGGATTATGAATGGTACACTGAGTATATTAAAGTAGAAGGCAAAAAGGTAACCATTAAAATCAATGATAAAACGGTGGTGGAGTATACTGAACCAGATGATGTAAAAAGAAGCAAAGGGAATGAACAGCGGATGATCTCTTCCGGTACATTTGCTTTACAGGGGCATGACCCCAAAAGCATTGTGCATTTTAAGAATATTATGGTGAAAGCGCTGAGTGAATAAAACAGTAACCACACAGATTTTGACGGATATATCCTGTGAAAATCTGTAGTGAAGGATTATTTTGTATAATGCGAAAGATAATCGCTCAGATCAGGAATATGATCGGTATTGATAAATCCTGCTTTCCATTTCATTAATAGCCCCCAGAAATTTTTTGTATCCGGCGCTCCCCAAAATCTTACCGGTTTTTGAAGTTTTTGTGATTTTTTTACGGCTGCCTGTATCTTTTTCAGATCTGTTTTAGGTAATTCGCCGGAGCCATACCAGTTTGTATATTTTCTCCAGTCATCGCTGAGCATAGCGATCTTCGAAAGTTCTTCTGCTGTGTATTCTTTTGACAGCACACCATCAAACGAAATAAAAGAAGGATATCCTGCAAATAAAGAAGGGTCAGGCCGGTTACCGGTAATCACCCAATGCAGGTGTTTACTATTCATGATCACATCATAACTGCGCAGGTTCTGGATCAGGGTTTCGAGCGTATGAATGGAATCGGATTTGATATCGATCAGCATTTGCAATTCACGCGTGGTATCTGCATAAGGATACCCGTTATTTTTGATGAGGCAGGATATCAGCGGTTCAATATACAAATTGATAAGACTGCGTTTATTAGCCATCAATTCACGGGGATCGTGCGCAACCATTAAAGTGCCGCCCCATAAAAAAATATCGGCTTCAATAGAACCAAAGCCCGCGTTGTATGCGGCCCAGAAGGGGTCTTTCTGTTCATAATCGTTATGAGAATGAGCATTGCTTACGGTATACCTTTGGGCTTTTACAGAAAAGGCAACAATGAGCAGGATAACTACCGGTATCTTTTTCATAAAAATTATTTACTAAACTTTCTTTCGAGAATTATTTGTAGATGAAATAAAGAATCTTTCCTTTTTGTTCTAACGAATGGTTAGTAAGTACCACGTTAAAAATATCTCTTCCTTCCCATGTAGCGGCAAACTTGGCATCCTCCGGTTGTGTTAAAGGTATTTTTATTTTAGCGGCGGTCCATTTTTTTGCATCATAATCCAGCCATACTTTCCGGCGATTGGGTTCTTCAAACACAATTCTTCCGGGTTGATCAATGTTCACATGGCAGGTAGTCATAAAAGATTGTGTTAACGCTTGCGGTTTTTCTTTCATTTCATATTCATCGGTAACGGTTATTCCTTTTTTTCGATCCGCATGAATGCTGCGCAACCATTTACGTACCTGTGCTTCCTCTCCCCATGCTTTGGCAATATTCATAGAGAACTGCGCAGCATTATCATTGGCTGCATACTGCACATCAGTAGCTGTAAATTGCTTACCTGCTTTTTGTTCCTTACCATTTATGGTTGGCAGGTTATGATATGGGGATGTATTGAACCATAAGCTATAGCGTGCATTGCTGAAAGTTTTGGAAGTATACGTCCCGGATCCTACATCAATGATCACGGGGTAACCTTCATCATACACCAATATATCTCCCACATCATTATGGTTATGGCTTTCTCCATTGTGGCCCGCATGGGAAGCAAGGTATAATCCATTATTCAGGCGCGCTGCCATTAATTGAACATCCGGTAACCAAACATCCCTTACCATCACTTCCTTCGGAGGGTACTGGCTACATTCCTGCAGTGCAAGTATATTATATAGTGCCCTTGTTCTGTAAAATGACTCATGAGAAGGTTTTGCTACAGTATAGGTATGGTAAGCCCAACTACCAAACTGTTGCATCAGGCTATCCTTCACGGCTTTACCAAATCGATATAACAGTATTCCATCCGGTATAATTCTGGGCGCGGCATCGGCTACATTAATAAAGTATGGCCCCTGAATATGTGATTGATAAATATAAGCTCCCATCTTTTTAATAATCGGTTCCTCATAAATACTGATTTTTCCTTCTGTGGCTTTGTCCAATAAAGTAAGTACATCAAACATACAGGCGCCGGCTGCAAACCAATAGCCCGGCCCCTCATCAGTAGCCCCGTCTTCACCCAGTCCGTTAATGTAAAGATCTACCAATGATAATTGATGTTGCACAGTTTTACTTCTTCTGGTGGCGTCTTTCTCCAGCAATAAATTACAGGCCATCCAATTACTGATTATCCATGGGTTCCAGTTGTTCACGTTTACATTTCGTTTGCCGCCACCCAGGTATCCATAACGATCGCTATTGGTTTCCAGCGGAAGAAAAAGGCGCCTGTTCACCTCATAATAAATTCTGGGGCGAACGAGTTTTGACAGCTTATCCAAAGATGGCCCCACAAAATAATCTGCCAAAGCCAATACCGTTGCAGTTTCTGCAGAGAAAAGATCAACTGTTATGTCTTCCACGTCAGGTAAGCCGTTGCCTGCCTTTTGTGCACCCAGGTGTGCAGCTACACCCCAAAAACTTTCTTCGCAAATACTCCAGACACCATTCATGATCGCTTCACTGAAACGTCCTTTACTCTCGATAGATTCTGCGAGTACCATATCCATTAATTGGTTTCTTTTGCTGAAAGACTGTTTCTGATACTCTTCCCGATCACCTGTTCTCAGGTATTCCAAGGCAACAGATGCACTTACTGACAGAAAAGGTTTCTGCAATGCCGCTTCACCAAAACTTATTAATTGTTTGATGACGGTATCTGCAACGGTTGCTTTCCATTCTGCAGGAGTGGCAGGGAAAGGCTTCCATTGCTCTTTGGAAATAAGTGAGGAATGGATCTCATTTAACGAGAATTTTCCGAGCAGGTTGCGATCAATGGTCTGCGACCATAAAGTATAATGGGCAGAAAACGTTATCGCGATTACCAGTAACCATTTTTTATACATACCAAAGATTTAATCGATTTAGAAAATTTCCCAATTTCTTCTCCACCCAATACTATGCTGAAATAAATTGCCTTGTAATAGTTCTTGATAATGTTTAACACACCGCTATAAAACACAGATATCTATACAGCGGCTATTGCGAAACTTCCTGAAACTTTACTTCACCACTCTTTAGATTGATCCGCCAGGGCCTGGGTTCGGGTAACCATAATTTTCCATCCCCTATTTCCAATGGCATCCAGAGATAACGCGAATCCCACTGGGTCTTTGGCTTCCAGATATCTGCCATAAAAATCACTGAGGTTGTTTTCGTTCCCACTACTTTTAACATTAAAGTAGACTGAGAGCCGTATGTTTTCTTTTCTGGCGGGGCAATATCCTTAAACTCAGACCAGGGCCCTTCCAAAGAAGTGGCCGTTGCATATTTATTAGGATTGGGGTTCCATCCCGTTAATGCAGAACCAATCGCATAATATAATCCATTGTAATGCACTAAGGCACCCCCTTCTAATTTCATTTTCACCAAACACATCTCTTTTTCTACATCCATATAATCATCAGACAGCTTCGCAATATGAAAACCATTCGGACGGTCTTCAAAAATCAAATACGCAGCGCCATCATCATCTATAAACTGGCCAATATCGCGGCTCTCTTGTCCCAGTGGACGAAAACTTTTTACATAGGTATAATTTCCATCGGGTTTATCAGCAATACAAACAGCTACCCTTGCGAGTTTATAGCTGCTGTTATCCAGATGCAGGTACATTACATACTTCTTTGTGCGGGTATTATAAAAAACCTTGGGCCTTTCGCAAACCCAGTGGCGGCCAAGGTTTTCGGGATCATCCAGTTGCAGTACATCCCCTTTGTATATCCAGTTAGTAAGATCTGTGGAGGCGTAACAGCTAACAAAGCGTTTGTTAGAATCCAATCCCTGTCTTCTTTCTTCACCATACCAATAGTAGGTTTTGCCTATATGGGTAATCCCACCCCCATGCGCCTGTATATGATCTCCGTTCTGATCGGGCCAGAGTTCTGCAGGCTCAATCCATTCTCTTTTCTGTGAGAAAGAGATAAGGGGGAAAAGTAAGAGTATGAATATATGTTTCATAAAATGATTTTTTTCTATAGTTGGCAAAAGCTTGGAAAATCTGACTCACCTCTATTGCTATCCCTTACCAACGACAGCGTGGTTACGCATTAGCTAAGGCTCGATCCAAATGCACATACCCGCCATCTACATGCATGATCTGTCCGGTTGTATGACTGGATCTTTCTGATAACAGGAATACCACTGCATTGGCAATTTCCTCGCTAGTGGTCATGCGGTTGCCCAGCGGTATCAATGAATGGATCTGCGCTAATTTCTCTTTGGGGTTTGGTAATGTTTTGATCCATGATTCATACAAAGGTGTCCAGCATTCTGCTACTACTACTGCATTTACACGAATCCCGTATTTTAATAACTCAACGGCCCATTCTCTTGTTAACGCATTTCTGCCGCCATTGGCGGCAGCATAGGCAGAAGTATTTCCCTGGCCTGTTTCTGCAGTTTTGGATGTAATATTTACGATCGGACCTTTTGATTTGATCAGCTCAGGCAAAGCAAAATGTGCCATCAGATAATAATGCACCACATTTTTATGCAGGCTGTCAATAAAACGCTGGTAATCGCCGTTCTCCAAACCTACCCCATCATTTACTCCGGCATTATTAACCAGTCCTTCAATCTTTCCGAACTTGGTAATCACCGCTTTCACTGCATTTTCAGATGCTTTAGGATCGGTTAATTCTGCTACTACCTGCCAGGCTTTACCAGCACGGGCTTCTATTTCGTTTACAATTTTGAGATTGTCTTCTTCACTTCTTCCCACGATCACAGGGATGGCACCTTCATTGGCTAATAAACGAACAATGCCTTCGCCAATCCCTTTGGCGCCGCCGGTTACAATGATCACTTTATTTTGCAATTGCAGATCCATAGGGTTGATTAATTAGAGTTGATAAAATGTTGCAGCGTTCCCGCCAAACACCGCTTGCTGTTCGGCCTGACTAAAAGATAAAAAATAATTCTTGACTATTCCCATCATATCCGTGTAGGAAGCTGCTACAAGACAAACCGGCCAGTCGGAGCCGTATATTAAACGGTTAGTGCCAAATGCTTCGCTAACCGTATCAAGATAAGGTTTAAAATCTTCAGGCTTCCCATTTTTCCAATCGGCTTCTGTAACCATTCCGCTTACCTTGCAGTAAACATTAGGAAATGTTGCCATTGCCAGTATGCCGGTCTTCCAGTCATCCCGTAAGCCATTTTTAATAAGCGGTTTGGCAATATGATCGATTACAAAAAGTTGATCGGGAAACTGTTTTACAAATTCGATGGCTGTGGGAAGGTGTTTGGGAAAGATCAGTATATCATATGTGTACCCAAATTCTTTCAGCGCGGCAATGCCTCTGAAAAAATCGGGTTGTAACATATATGCCGGTTCTTCTCCCTGCAAAATATGGCGAAAGCCTTTTACAACCGGATATTGTTTATAATGCCCTAATCGCTCATGGATATTTTCCGCACGAAGATCTACCCAACCCACAACGCCCTTGATAAATGCATTTTCTTTCGAAAGCTGAACTAGAAAATCGGTTTCTGCTTCTGTCTGATCTGCCTGTACGGCCACACAACCCTCAATACCATGCTGTTCGAATACAGGTTTGAGATCAACAGGTAAAAAATCTTTCCTGATCACAGACATCTCTTCATTGATCCAGCTATGAGCCAGCGGATCGTAATTCCAGAAATGTTGATGTGCGTCAATGACGTGCATATGCAATAACGTTTTGTTTGGATGTACCCAGGCCATCAATGCCTAATTCGCAAACATCGCCGGGTTGCAGATATATGGGTGGCTGAAAGCCTAAGCCTACTCCTGCAGGTGTTCCGGTTGAAACAATATCGCCGGGCAATAAAGTCATAAACCTGCTGATATAAGAAACCAATTGTGGGATAGTAAAGATCAGGTCGTCTGTATTACCATCCTGCATCCTCTTTCCATTCACACTTAACCACATGTGTAGATTATGTGGGTCTTTGATTTCATCTTTGGTTACCATCCATGGACCAAGGGGGGCAAATGTGTCGCAGCCCTTACCTTTATCCCAGGTACCACCTCGTTCCAATTGAAACTCGCGCTCACTTACATCATTGTGCAAGCAATAACCGGCTATATAATCCATCGCTGATTCTTCAGAAACATAACTGGCTTTTTTACCCATCACAAATGCAAGCTCTACTTCCCAGTCTGTTTTTACTGAGTCTTTCGGGATCATGATAGGATCATTAGGACCGGTAATCGCCGTAGTGGCTTTCATAAACAGGATCGGCTCTTTGGGAATAGGTGCTTTGGTTTCTTTTGCATGCTTTGCAAAATTCAGTCCCACACAAAGGATCTTGGATGGATTGGCTACGGGGCAACCCAGTCTTTCCCCTTCCTTTACTTTGGGCATCATGCTTTCATGCTGTGCAATCATCCATCCCAAATGCGGAACACCCCCTTCTGCAAAAAATAATGCATCGTAATCTTTGATAAAGCCGGATACATCGTAGTTTATACCATCTATATGCACTCCGGGTTTTTCCTGGCCGGGCTGGCCGAATCTGATCAGTTTCATATTTCAGTTTTTCTCTCTGCCAGTCCCTCTGCTTCGCTCCCACTCGGCGGTGAAAAAAGCGCATTCACTGCTGATACAGGGAGTGGCAGAATGAACCGCAGCCTTTAGTTCGAATTTAATTGTATGATCGCATCTACATCATCTAACTCCTTTCCATCAAGGTAAATAAATACACCTTCCGGCTGCTGTTTGAAATTGAGATGGGATGTATCTTTCATCAAAGATGCTGAAACGATTTTTTCTTTTACGCCAGGCACAAATATAAAATTGCCTACTTTGTTTTTATGCAGAATATGCACATACAGGTTTTTTGCTTTTCCGGTAACAACACCCCAGTCCTGCTCAGGAACTAAGTTACCCCTGGTACCATAAATGCTGCTTCCGTATTGCTGCATCCATCCTCCTATTTTGCCAAGGGTATCCACAAATTCATGCTGAATCACCCCATTGGGCTGAGGGCCCACATTTAATAAGAAGTTAGCATTTCTTCCGGCTGCGTTAACAATGTATTTGATGAGTGATGGAAATGATTTGAATTTTCGATCCGTCATATTATACCCCCATGCGTCATTCATCGTCTCACAGGTTTCCAGCGGTAATTGAGAAACACTGGCACCACCAAAACCGGTGGTATTATTACCCGGCAGGTCTTTTTCGAAAGCCTGGAAATCTTCTCCGGGTATGGGGGCTAAATGATGGTTATTGCTGATCAGGCATTGGGGCTGCAGTGTATGTATGAGTGAGTAGATCTCATTATAATGCCAGTCAACTTTTGAGGGAAGCGATTTGTCGTGGTCATTATCCAGTTGATCCCAATGGCCATCAAACCAGATACCAGAGATCTCTCCATAATTAGTTAACAGTTCTGTTAACTGGGCTTTCATAAAATGGATATAACTCAACCAGTTACTTTTTTGTGTGCGTCCCGTACCCTTTCCGGTTTTACCGGTTTCGTATTGATAATCGGAACGATACCAATCCAGCAATGAATAATAGCAGAATAATTTGATACCTTGTTTATGGCATTCATCCGCCAGTTGTTTTAGTGCATCTTTTCCGTATGGGGTGTTCGTGATTTTCCAGTCGGATTCTTTGGTGTCAAAATTACTGAACCCATCATGGTGACGGGTAATAAAAGTGATGTATTGCATACCCGCCGCCTTGGCTATGCCTACCCATTTCTTTGCATCGAAATCGATCGGGTTAAATACGCGCATAAGATGGATATATTCATCCACACGGATATTGCGCTGATTCATGACCCACTCACCCGCCCCCAATACACTGGAAGCACCCCAATGAATAAACATCCCGAATTTCATATCCTGAAAATTCTGGCGAGCGGCCATGTTCTCGGGTGTAGGTGTATACGTTTGTGCAGAAACAATGGTGGTAAAAAATAAGATGCCTGAGAGGAGTATCCCTTTTTTCATATGCAATCGTTTTATACGGTGGAACACTTTATGTAATGATTCACAATGATAAAACTAAATGTGATGGTTTTATACTGATAACAATGATTAATTTTCAGATAAATTGCAGATTGTATAAGGATTGGGGAGTAATTCTATATTGTGGAATTTGGTTTCCGTATTTGAAAATAATTACACTGAAAGGAAAACGCAGCTACCTACGATACGAGGAAAAATAAAAACCTACGCGTATTATTTTTTGAATAACCTATTTTTAACATGAACGTTATTACCCGGAAAACCAGGCCCATACAAATTTGATAACAGTAACCTCACAAAGTAATTTGTCTAAGAATTAATGATTTGCATTGCCCATTCTTCAGTACCGGGTAAAAAATAAATAAGATTTCTCGTTTCGTACTTTCGCACAGGGTTTACCTAGGCCGGCTGCTGTTTATCCTCTCTTTTCGTTCCCGCATACAATTCATACTCCAGTAAACGGCAATCAATCGTTGCATTAAAAAACTCAATCCGCCTGCTGGGTTTAAGCCGGATCTTTTTGGCGAGGTCGAGGTTGCCGGTGAATACATATCCGGTATAGCCTTTGCATTTATTCTTAAGAAAATCTCCTATGCGGGTATATACGGCATTCAGCTCTATTTCATCGCCAAGTCGTTCGCCGTATTCGGGGTTGAACATAATAACCGCATCGGGTTCTTCGGGTACAGTCGTTTTTTCAAAATCACAAACCGCAAACTCGATCAGGTTCTCCACGCCTGCTGCTGCTGCATTCATTCTTGAAGTGGCGATAGCCGGCGCGCTGATATCGGTAGCGATGATTTTGATATGGTCGGTTTGCAGTATTTGTTCTTCCAAGGTTTGTCTTTCTGCTTTGTATACAGCATGATCATATCCTCTTAAATGCATAAACGCATAATGGCTGCGTAGCAAACCCGGCTTTCGGTTAGTGGCAATCAATGCCGCTTCAATAGCCAATGTTCCCGAGCCACACATCGGATTAATAAAGGGTGAATGACGGTTCCATCGGGTAGATAATATCGTAGCTGCCGCCAACGCCTCCAGCATCGGTGCTTTACCGGGCAGTTTGCGATAACCATGCTTGGCAAGCGTTTCACCGGAAGTATCTAAAAAAATTTCTGCTTCTTCATATTTCCAGAACAAATACACAACTGCACCGGATAATTCAGAACCGGTAGAAGGTCTTTTACCGGTTTGGTCACGCATACGGTCAACCACTGCATCCTTTACCCGAAGGTTAGCAAAGAGATTGGTTTGAATAGTAGGATGAAACACATTACTGGTTACAGAAAAATAGCCGGCAGGTTCTATCCATTGCTCCCATGCAATGGTTACAAGGTTTTGATACAGTTCATCCGGGTCATTACAGGTAAAAGCTTTCAACGAGTACATTACCTGGCTGGCACAGCGCAGGTTCAGGTTTAGGCGAATGCAGTCGTTAATCGTACCACTCAGTTCCACACCGGTTTGAAAAGCGCGTACAATGGGAAATCCCAGTTCGGCCACTTCTTTCTGCAATACCGGTGAAAGCCATTTATGACAGGTGATGATGATGCGGCTGGGAGTTGTGAATATTTGCATGTATGCAAACTTAAGCCAATTGCTTTATTTCACACTAAGACGCTAAGACACGAAAAACCTTTTCAGTTTAGAATGAATCAAAGGATTGTATAAAACAATAACCCCTGTAAAAACAGGGGTTATACCAAAACTAACTGCTATATGAAGAAAAAAAGTAGGCTAACTTCTTCCGGCACTTATTCCTTTTTCTTATGCGATTCCTTTATGACTGTAAAGTTGCACATTCACCTGTGTATTTACCTTACAAAAATCTGTAGAAAGCTTATATAAATCACATGTTGGAGATGAAGGAAATCATTTTGCTATTTAAATGTTATAAAACCCATTGGTAACAGGGCTTCGTATATTCTGTGAGTATATTTTTAGTATGTTTAAATATCAAAACACGCCATGACGCAAGCTTTACTCAATCCCGATAAATGGGTGGACCTTTATGCAGATGCCCTTTACAGCTATACCCTGCCCCGTGTGAACGATGCCGCTTTGGCGGAAGACCTGGTGCAGGAAACCTTTCTGAATGCCTGGAAAGCAAGGGATGGTTTTAAAGGCGATGCATCCGAAAAAAGCTGGTTATTCACTATCTGCAAGAACAAGATTATTGATCATTACCGAAAAAAAGCAAAGGATATTGTACAGCCTTTAGCAGCCAAAGATCCCAGCGATGGCTTTTTTGATGAAACCGAACACTGGACACAGTCAGACAAACCCGCAGAATGGAGCATCGATTACAGCGCAGCACTGGAAAACAAGGATTTTTACCGGGTGCTCAATGCCTGTAAAAAAAAGCTACAGGAAATTCAGCAATCCGTTTTTGTGATGAAATACATGGAAGACCTTGATGCTGCTGAGATCTGTAAGGCATTGGGCATAACTTCGTCTAATTACTGGGTGTTGATCCATCGGGCCAAGATTCAGTTACGAACCTGCCTGGAAAAAAATTGGATCAACTTATAAATAAGCCAGATGCATTTTTTGAATATCAGTTGTAAAAAAGCTACCTACCTGGTTTCTAAGAAAGAAGAGGGTAAACTTTCCTGGCTGGAGAAGGTACAACTGCGCGGTCACCTCACTATCTGCAGTTTATGCCGGAGGTTTGAGATACAAACGGGCTGGATAGGTAAGCATGCCCGACAGGCACATATAGAAGCTACCCTTTCAGTAGAATCCAAGGAGAAAATACAAAAGGCATTGAATGATCAGTAGCCCTATATTTTATATGCGCCATTTTGTACGCGAATCAGGCAGCTTATCTCCATAATAAAAAGTCCCCCGTTTCAGGCGGGGGACAGTTAAAATTAACTCAACAAGTTATTGATATCTTAAAACGCACGTCTTGAGGCAGTAGCTGATTTCATGCCACGCTGTATCTTCCACAGGTCAACCACACCAAAGCTTTGCTTCGCTTTTTTGCGTTTTACATTAACGATACCCGTTGCAACTGTTTCGCGTACTTCCGTTACCAATTGTTTCAATTCATTTGCTTCTATTTGAACAATAGAAGGCATTACATTACTCTTCATAATATTTTCATTTTTGTTAATACTAAATAATTACTGAGCGGAAACAGGGAGTAAAAAACCAATTCAATCGTTAGTAGAATGCTTATAACTTACATCACCCATGAGACTGTTAAATAATCGTCGCTCAGTTTCGAGGTGCAAATGTACAGCGATTCAGCGGGCTGAACAAATAAAACTGCAAAAACAATGTTAATCTATGTTATTCTCTGCCACTATTTACCAGTTGCCAAATCAATGTCGGGGCGACTTTCATCGGCCAGCAAAACCTTGCCCCTGTTGGATCTTACCACTCTCGAGAAAAGGGATATTTCCTTGTCGAACAGAAACCGAAAAAAAAGCTTGGTCCAGGAAGTATGGTAAGAGAGCGTATCATAAAATTGTGGCGCATCCTTCCGTATTTGCGGCAGTTTGTTCCAGGGTACAGATGGAAAATCGTGGTGCTCATTATGGTATCCCACATTAAACGCCACTTTATTTAACGCCCCGTAATAACTATAGGTCTCCTGCTCGCCATGGGTTAAATAATGCTCCTGTATCCACCTGGCGCCCAGTGGATGTAACCCTACGGAAAAAAAGAAACTCAATACCAAAAAAGAAAGTCCTTTGGCTCCGAATAATAAATAAATCCCCGTAATAGCTATTATCTGTACCAGCCAGTTCAATCCGACCCATTTATTAAAAGGCCTGATCTCTTTCATTCTTGAAAACCGGAATAACTGGAAAAATGGATAGAACAATAACCAGATCACTTTCCCGATAAAAAAATTATTGATCAGTTTTGCTTCCCAGTAATTGGGCAAATCACCATCCAGTTCATGTACTCCTTGAAAAGAATGGTGTTTGATATGGTATTTTTCAAAAGAAACCGAACTGGGGAAAATAAGGGGCACATTGGCCAGGATTCCTGCTAATTTATTAGCCGCCGGACTTTTAAAGATCAAACGATGGGCACATTCATGGATCATCACAAACAAAGCATGGTCTGCAAACGCACCCAGGATATAGGCAGCTCCCAGCACCAGCCACCAGGATTGATCGGCCAGTAACCAGCATAACAGCAGTTGAAAACTTACCAGCCCTAAGATCGCGAAAATGGTTACCGGGTTTTTACCAATCAACTTACGCATATCCGGAAATTCTTTTAATATCTCTTTCGTACGGATACGGTGCGGTTCTGAACAGGTGGTATGAATAAAGTCTTTTTTCACTTGCATATCGCGGAAGATAAGGTTATTTAGAATGTAAGAAGCGAAATCTGTAAATCTTACAAGTTTTTAGATATCTATTATATTAAATATACCAAACCACTCTTATGACCGATACTACCCAACCCGTTCAGGCTAGCTGGTCGCTTTTGCAGAAAATCAGTTTCCGCTTCTTTTTTGTGTATATCCTTTTACAAACAGCGCCCCTGGGTTGGTTCTACCGTATTCCTATAGCCAGCATTATACCCCGCTATTACTATGAAGCCGTTTATGAGCTGGTAGCTATTTTTAATAAGTATGTATATCATATTCCCGCAACTACAATTGTCAATAATGGCAGTGGCGATACTTCACAAAGCTGGGAGGAGTTTTTTACATTTTGGTTATTAGCCGCTTTCGCCAGTATTATCTGGAGTTTTCTTGACAGGAGAAGAAAATCTTATCACCAGGCCTCCTATTGACTGAGAACCATATTGAGGTATTTTATTATCAAGGCCTGTTTTACATATGGGATAGACAAACTATTCGTACTACAAATGTCCTTCCCGCTACAAAGCCAGTTAGCTACCCCGCTGGGCGATTTTCTTCCCATGCGTTTTTCCTGGCTTTTTATCGGTTATTCCTCTCCCTATCAAATATTTTCGGGATGCATGGAAATGCTGGCAGAATTTTTATTATCAAACAGAAGAACCATTACACTGGGCCTTTTTGTAGGGATGGTTGTCTTTGCCAATGTAATTGTGCTCAATCTCTGTTACGATATACCGGTAAAGATCTATTCCATCCATCTTTTCTTTTATTGTGTTTTTCTTTCAACAAGTGATGCAAAAAGACTGTTCTGGTTTTTTTATACTTAATCAGGCTGTGGAAGCCAATACAAACAACCAGCCTCACCTTCAAAAAAATGGATGCGCATATCAAGGATTATCTTAAAACTTGCTTTTATCCTTTGCTTTGTAATACTGCCATTTTTTACGATGCGAGATTATTATCGGGCCGAGCAACAGAAAAAAGAAACCAAACCCTTCAAAGAAAGTGTATATGATGTAACGCTATTTGTGCTGAACAAAGACACAATACCCGCACTGATTACTGATACCCTTCGCAGGAGAGATATGATCTTTGAAAAAGCAGGATTGGGCAGTGTGGGAAGTGCAGACACAACTTTCCGGCAACGTTACCGGAGAGGTTATTTCAATTTTGTTACAGACAGTGCCAAACAAATCATCAACTTCAAGAAATTTCAAAAAGACAGTGATTTTATTTACAGCTTTCATTATGATCTTCCAGACAGCAATACGATTTGTTTACGGGGTAAACAAAAAACAGACTCGTTGTATGTAATCCTCAAACGAAGTAACCGCCATTTTCAACTGGCCGAAAAACAGTTTCACTGGATCAGTGAAGCAAACAGGTAACACAATTTTTACAAACCTACCTGTGAATGATGTAACTCATTCCTGTCATCCTGCAACAGTTTGCTTGAATGATAGTCCTACCTATGCATATACAAATCTTCCCGAAAGGGTTCATCAACAAAATCGCATATATGGAAAAAAGAATACTAGGAATCCTGCTTTCTATTTTAGGGATTCTGGGACTAGTTTATGCAGGCTTTAGCTTTTTAAATAATGGCGAAGGCACCCGAAACATTAAATCCATGATCATATTTGGCTTATTAGGAGCTATCTTCTTTGTAGCCGGGATCAGCCTGATCAAGAACACAAAAGATAAAGAGACCTAAGGATAGTTTCTCATGCACTGCCAGATGTATTGAGTGATCTATATACTGTCAGTAAAAAGAGCGGCCGGGGCCGCTCTTTTTTTGTAAATACCATTATACACGCTATCAGGAAGCTTTCTTACCCATTCCATTCATCATCCCAACTACTGCACCGGTTATGGCTCCCATAATGGTACCAGCAACAATGTCTACACATACTGCCGTAAGGGTTGATAGATTGGTTTGTCCATAAATCAACAGATCAGTACCGGTTGTCATGAAAAATGAGATCACGGCACCCGCGGTAAGGCCCGCTGACAATGTGTTGATACTGGCCCATTTGTTGAAAATGTAAGACAATAACAATCCCATAAAAATACTTCCGCCGATCATGGCCCACCAGACCATATCGCCCATGGCGCGATTTACGCCGGTGGCTGAGCCTGCATTCTTAGTAAAAAAATCCATGAGCAATAAACCGTAGATCAGGTAACCGGCAAAAAAGGAAACGACACCGGCAACAATACCCGACACAAGAAATTTTTGTGTGTTCATAGCAATCGATTTTGGGGTAAAAAATATATGACTGAACAAAATAGAAATAGGATTTGGCAAATACAATAGCTGCGCTACAGCCAGTAACAAATGTGAACAAGTATTCGATTTTCTATCAATGAACTGATTATCAACAAAAAACAACCGTTTTAATCTGACCGGTAACAAAAACTGCTGCTTTTTTACCTAACTTGTTTCAAACTAACTGACATGAAACAAAGGATTATACCTGTGTTGCTGCTGTTGATCTTATGCGGCACTTCACTCCTCGCACAGCAAAAGAAAAACCTTACACCGGATGAGTATGGCAAATGGCAAAACATCGGTGCCAGCGAACTCTCACCTGACGGTCAATGGATCAGTTACCAGATTCAGGTTCAGGAAGACAATGATACTTTATATGTAATAAACCGTAGCAGCGGAAAAACCTATAAACTGGAATTTGCTGCTGCGCCTGAATTTTCAAAAGATAATCAATGGATGGCCTACCGTATCGGGCTTCCTTTTAAAGAAGCCGAAAAACTGAGGGATCAGGGTAAGCCTATTGAATACAAAATGGGTATGCTAAACTTGGAAACGGGTAAAAAAGAAAGCGTTCAAAATGTTTCCCGTTTTGGTTTTTCACGCGATGGAAAATTCCTGGCAGCGTATCTAGCACCACCCAAAGAAAATAAAGATAAAGGATCTGTATTGCTCTTAAAAAATATGAGCGATAATACCACGCATACAATTGGTAATGTAACCGAATATGCATTCAATAAAAAAAGCAACCTGCTGGCATACCTTGTTGAATCTGCAAATACGGCAGGCAATTCTGCTGAATTATTTAATCTCACTACTTACGCGGTAAAAGTCATTGCCAGCGATACCTTGAAGTTCTCCAAACTGGCATGGCAAAAAGAAGGGGATGGCCTTTCTTTCTTCAAAACATTCAAAAAGGAAGATTTTGAAGAAGAAAATGCAATGGTGTATTGTTATACCAACTTAGATAAAACACCATCGCTCAATGTGTTTGATCCACTAACCGCAGCAGGCTTCCCGAAAAATATGCGGGTATTTAACGGATCGGTTACCAGACTGAGCGATGATATGCAGGCCCTGTTTTTCGGTATAAAATCATGGACCGTTAAACCGAAAAAAGAAGATAAAAAAACAACGGATTCTTCCAAAGCTCAAACAGATTCAACTACTAAAGAGCTAATGGCAGAAAAACCAAACCCTGATGAGAAATTACCGGCCGTAGATATCTGGCATTGGAAAGACCCTGAAATTCAACCCCGACAGAAACTAACGTTTACACAGGATAAAGATGCCAGTTATATCTCTGTCTGGAATATCCCCAATAACCGGTTTTACCAGTTAGCCAAAGAGCATACACCGGATGCACTGTTAACAGGCGATCAGAAATATGCTATTACTTCAACCAATAAAAAATATAAGCCTGCTTTTAAAGAAGACTTCGCAGACTTTATGCTGGTGAATACCCAAACCGGTGAAGAAAAATTATTGGCAGAAAAATCTTTGGCTGGTTTTTATACCGGTCCAAGACCTTCCCCGGATGGCAAATACCTGTATTATTTTAAAGACAAACATTGGTGGACATATACAATAGCTACCGGCAAGACAACCAATATCACCCGGGATATAAAGGCAGATTTCTGGGATACAAGAGATGACCATCCTTCTTCCAAACCACCCGTAGGCACAGGGGGCTGGATCAAAGGAGATAAAGAAATATTGCTTTACGATGAATACAATGTATGGGCGGTTGCGCCAGACGGAAGCAGCAGCAAAAAATTAACTGCGGGAGAAAAAGAAGAGATCATGTTCCGCATCAACCGTTTAGATTTTGAAGATCCTTTTATTGATGACAGTAAGCCTGTCTATTTATCCGCTTATGGCGATAAAAGCAAGAAGTTCGGTTATTATAAACTGGAAAATGGAAAAGTTGATCCATTGATCTTTGAAGATATGTCCATCAGCCGCTTGGCTAAAGCAAAAGATGCGAATGTATTCAGTTATGTAAAACAGGATTATCATGTTTCTCCTGAATTGTACGCCGGCGATAATTTCCATACTGATAAAAAAATAGTTTCCACCAATCCGCAACAGCAGAATTATTATTGGGGCCGCAGCCAACTCATTAGTTTTACCAATAAGAATGGAAAGAAGATGCAGGGCGCACTCTTCTATCCCGCCAATTATGAGGCAGGTAAACAATATCCCATGATCGTTTATATTTATGAGCTCCTATCCAATACGGTTCATAGTTATATTCCACCTTCTGTTAGAAGCGCTTATAATACTACCCATTTCACTACCAATGGCTACTTTGTTTTTAGACCGGATATCGTATATGAAACCAATGAACCGGGTATGAGCGCCGTTAACTGCGTAGTACCTGCGGTAAAAGAAGTATTGAAAACAGGTATGATCGATAAAGACAAAGTAGGCTTGATGGGGCATAGCTGGGGCGCTTATCAAACTTCTTTTATCGTTACACAAACGGATATTTTCAAAGCCGCTTCTGCCGGTGCACCTTTAACAGATATGATCAGTATGTCCTTATCCATCTATTGGAACAGCGGTACACCTGATCAGAAAATATTTGAAACCAGCCAGGGCAGGTTTGATGGACCATGGTATGAAAGGACTGATGCACATATCAGAAACTCACCAATGTTTCATGCTACCAAAATAAAAGCGCCTTTACTGGTTGCATTTGGCGATAAAGATGGTGCGGTAGACTGGCACCAGGGCATCGAAATGTACGGTACGATGCGCAGAATGGAAAAGCCCCATGTAATGCTGGTGTATGCCGACGAAAACCATGGCCTTGCCAAAAAAGAGAACCAGATCGATTACCAGAAAAGGCAAAAAGAATGGTTTGATCATTACCTGCTTGGTAAACCAGCCGGGAAATGGATCACGGAAGGCATTACGTATTTAGATAAAATGAAAGAAAGAGAAAAACAGAATGAACCCAAATAAAAGTTACGGTTGTAACTCTATGTAAAAAACCCGCTTCGGTATGAAGCAGGTTTTTTACTTTTAACCCATCCGAAAATCAGTAACCCGCAAATCAAATGAACCAGATCAGAACCGCCATCCTCTCCTTCGGCATGTCAGGCAAAGTATTTCATGCACCGTTTATTCATCTGCATGATGGCTTTGAATTATATGGTATATGGGAACGTACAAAATCAGAATCAGCAGCTGTTTATCCGGATATCAGGATTTTCCGTTCACTGGAAGAATTATTGGCAGATAACACAATAGAACTGGTAGTGGTAAACACCCCCACTGCCTCTCATTTTGCGTATGCAAAAAAAGCACTGCAGGCAGGTAAACATGTTGTTGTTGAAAAAGCTTTTACAACAACGGTAGCAGAAGCGATTGAATTAAAAGAACTCGCAGATCAAAAGGGATTAAAGATTGCTGTTTTCCAGAACAGACGCTGGGACAGCGATTTTAAAACCGTGAGAAAAGTAATCGAAGAAGGATGGCTGGGCGAGATCATGGAAACCGAAATTCATTTCGACAGGTTTAAAGATGAATTGAGTCCAAAAACACACAAAGAAACCCCTGCACCGGGTGCCGGAATTTTGAATGACCTGAGTCCGCATTTGATAGACCAGGCATTAACATTGTTTGGAAAACCTGATTCCGTTTTTGCCGATATTCGGATTACCCGGCCAGGCTCTCAAGTGGATGATTATTTTGAAATACTGTTATATTATCCGGTGATGCGTGTACGGTTAAAAGCGGGTTACCAGGTAAGAGAACCCTTCCCATCTTATGTGATACATGGAAGAAAAGGATCTTTCCTAAAAAGCCGTGGCGACTTACAGGAGGTAAAATTACTGTCAGGAGAAAAACCGAATCTTACAGACTGGTGTACCGAGCCAGAATCAGAGCAGGGACTTTTGCATACCGAGAAAGACGGCAAAGTGATTCGCGAAAAGATTCCTACGTTAAAAGGTAATTATTATGATTATTATGATGGTATCTACCAAGCTATCCGGAATCATCAACCCATACCAGTAAGTGCTTCAGACGGTATTCATGTGATGCAGATCATTGATGCAGCTTTTAAAAGCAGCCAGGAGAGAAAGGTGATTGATCTGTAAACTGTAGTATGTTTTCTTTAACCACAGATCCACAAATGAAATCAGTGAAATCTGTGGCAAATGTATTTCCCTTACTGATCAGTCAAACCCTTACAAAAAAAATGCCCTGTAAAAAACAGGGCATCTCTCATGAAATCATATCAAAATCCGTAAAATCAGCGATTACATTTTCTTAGCATCTTCCAGAAACTTTGCTAAACCGATATCGGTTAAAGGATGTTTCAATAAACCTAGGATCGAATCCAGCGGGCAGGTACAAACATCAGCTCCCAGTTCAGCCGCTTTGATAATATGCAGGGCATTACGGATAGACGCCGCAAGGATCTCTGTTTTGTATCCCTGGATATCAAAAATATGCCTGATCTGGCCAATCAGTTCCATACCATCCCATCCACTATCATCAATACGGCCGATGAAGGGAGAAACATAACTCGCACCTGCTTTGGCAGCGAGGATAGCTTGTCCGGCAGAGAAAATCAGGGTACAATTGGTACGGATACCATTATCGGTAAACCATTTGATCGCTTTCACACCATCTTTGATCATCGGCACTTTCACCACAATATTCGGATGGATAGCAGCCAGTTTTTTACCTTCTTCCACCATTGTGGCAAAATCGGTAGACAATACCTCTGCGCTGATATCGCCATCTACCAACTCGCATATTGCTTTATAATGCTGGGCAATGGCTTCCTCACCTTTAATGCCTTCTTTGGCCATTAAAGAGGGATTGGTTGTAACACCATCCAGGATTCCTAAATCATGGGCTTCTTTGATCTGGGCGAGATTACCCGTGTCGATAAAAAATTTCATACAGAATTGTTGGATTAACGCATTATGAATTCGCGAATCCGTAATCCGCGAATAGAAGAAAAAAAATGGCAGGCTACTCACATCGCACCGCTACAACCGCTTATCCTTGCTGCATTCCTGCCCTGGGGAGGTTCAGCAGGAGCTGGTCGTGTAAGACCTGCCGCCGCAAAAGTAAGGGTTGAGCAGGTATTTTTGTGAAATTTTTGAATTTATTCTGATTTTAGGTTGTGCAAAAAAAATATCGTGAACCGGGAGGCAGGAATTGCGGTTAAGCGCTTATGCCACTCAAGAATGATAGCTGATGATCCCTGTTCTCAAAATCCGCTTCCCAATATTTTTGAGTTCACTGTTGCAATCCCGATCAATTCATCATACCGACTGGTAAAGGGACGGTAATAAAACAGAACCGTGTACTGATTCTCCGTTTCCCAATAATTGCCCTCTGTTAATGCAGGATTTGATTTGGCTGCAGGATTGCGGTTGTCTTTGGTTACATAGCTGTAACTGTAATAACCCTGTTTTAATAAAAGTGTTTTGGTATATACCCCTTTTAAT